>NZ_CP070959.1:1221644-2443288 GCF_023278225.1 Thiomicrospira microaerophila | reverse complement strand
CACTGTGGATAAGTTATTAACTTTTTTAATAACTCATTGATTATAAAAAACTAAAATCAGTGAATAAAATTTTATAAATTAATTTTTTCTCCAAGCCTACCCTAACCCGAATATTTCACAAATTTGCACCGACATTGCTTGCTCCTTGATTCCACAAGAAATATTTTCTCAGTCGGCCGTAATCATGGATACGGCGCTTCTTCGAAAATTTCCTTGTGAAACCAATGCACTGCGCAATCTCAGCACAAATTCATGAAACATTCGGGCTAAAAAAACAACATTTTAACGCCCAAGATAATCAAAAGCACGGCAAAGGCTTTTTTCAACAGATCAACCGACGTGCGGTGCGCCAGTTTTGCGCCCCAATGCGCGGTAAACACGCTCATCGTCACAATCGCTAAAAACGCCGGCCAATAGACAAAACCGCTGGTGTAATCCGGCAGATCTTCCAGTTTAATTCCTGCCAACATGTAAGCTGCGGTGCCGGATAAGGCCACCGGCAAAGACAAAGCCGCTGAGGTGGCAATCGCTTGGTGGGCTTTGATATTGTGCCAAAGTAAATAAGGTGTGCTCAACGAACCGCCGCCAACACCTAATAACGAAGATAATCCCCCAATACCGGCACCAACGCTATTCTGCGCAAGCAGGCCTGGTAGTTGACGCTGTGGTGAAGGCTTACGGTTAGACAGTAATTGCCAAGCCACCAATAATTCCATCAGCCCAAACAACTTGGCCAGTATGGAGGTTGAAAAAAACTGTGCGCTCCAAGCACCTAAAAAAGCACCGAGCAGAACGCCAAGAATCATGGTTTTTAAAATATCCCAGCGCACCGCCTGATGACGATGGTGGGTATTCACCGATGACAAACTGGTCACCAAAATCGTTGCCAATGAGGTAGCAATCGCCATATGAACACTATACGGGCTATCTAGAAAAATCAAAAACGCTGTGCTTAAAATCGGTACCAACACCAAGCCGCCGCCAATGCCTAGCAACCCGGCCAACAATCCGGCAAACGCACCGGCGACCAGGTAAATTGCAATCTCAATAATCATTCGATCTCCTTAACAAAAAAAGCCACGAATTCACGTGGCTTTTTTTGAATGTTAAGCAAGCGCGTTCGGCTTACCTTTTGTTGGCTGCGGCCGCTTCCTTGGCATCCATTTTTTCGATTTTCTTCGTAATGTAATATTGCTGAGAAACCGAAAGAATGTTGTTCATTAACCAGTAAAGTACTAAACCAGCCGGGAACCACATAAAGAACAGCGTAAAGATAAACGGCAGTAGGCGCATCACCTTCTGCTGCATTTCATCCATCATCGCGGTTGGGTTCAACTTTTGTTGAATCCACATGGTTAAGCCCATCAAAATCGGCAATACAAAATACGGGTCTTTGGTTGAAAGATCTGTGATCCACAACATCCATTCCGCTTGGCGCATTTCGACCGAGTAGATGAGCACCCAGTAGAGCGCGATAAACACCGGCATTTGCACCAATATCGGTAAACAGCCACCCAGCGGATTGATCTTCTCTTCTTTATAGAGCTTCATCATCTTCTGTTGGAATAGCACCTTGTCATCGCCATAGTTCTCTTTAAGCTGTTTAAGCTTAGGCTGGAACTTGCGTAACTTAGCCATCGAATAATAACTCTTTGCCGACAACCAATAGAAGGCCAGCTTGATCAAAATCGTTAAAACAATAATCGACCAACCCCAGTTACCCACAATATTATTGATATGGTTCAATAACCAGAACAACGGCTCGGCCAAAATAGTGAACATGCCATAGTCAATCGTGCGCTCCAGGCCTGGTGCAATTTGCTTTAATACATTTTGCTCAGTCGGGCCAATATAAATTTGGCTGCTAATCAAACCGGTTTGACCTGGCGCAACCGTCACTGCCGGCTCAACGACACCAATTGCATAACGCCCCTGCTCAAGCTGACGGGCAAAATAACTGTTGGTGACATTTTGATTCGGCACGGCCGCGGTGACAAAATAATGCTGAATCATCGCCGCCCAACCGCCTTGAATCGGCATATTTTCTAGCGGTGATGTTTGAATGTCACTGAACGAAATTTTGTTGTATTTTTTGTCATCACTAAAGTGATTGTAATAAACCGGACCGGTATAGGTGTACATCATCATCGAGGAATAAGGATCATGCGCAGTGCGGACAAACTGTGAATACAAACTACCTGACCAGGCCTGGTCAGCCTGGTTGGTGACTTCAAATTCAACATCAATTAAGTACGAGCCACGGGTGAAGATATAGGTTTTGGTCACTTCAATGCCATTTTCTCGCCAAACCATCGGTACACGTAGCGTATCGCCTTCCATGCGGAATTCAGTCTGGGCTACTTCAAACACCGAACGATGCGTCGGTGCAGGCAACGCTGCATTCGCAGGTGTCGCAATACCGTTTTGATGATAATAAATCAGCGGCCCTTGATCACCCATTAGATGGAACGGTGTATTGCGATCACGCGGCATACCATGTAACGGGGTGCGTGCATCACGAATATCGCCACCCAGCGTGTCAATTTCAAGATGAAGCGTGTCGGTGTAAACACGAATACGTTGTTGTTGCGCCATCGCCGTCACCGCTTGCGGCACGTCAGAACCCGCTTGAGACGAGACAGTGCCCGCTTCTACCGGCATATTCGCCATCGGCACATCAGCAGGCCGATCAGCATGAATCGCAACTTGATTGGGGTCCACTGGCGGTGAAGCACTAAACTTCATCCATTGAAACCAAAGCCACATGGCGGTGAAGGCCAGGGCTATCCACCAAAATGCTCTCATATTCATGCTTATTCCTTAACGCTAGTCTGTTTTAAATCGCTATTGGCAATTTTGTTAATCAAATGAAAAAAACTTTTCGCGAGTGTCGGGTTATCAATGTCTTGCATCCCTCGACGTCCCAAAACAACAATATCATAACCGCATAAATGGTTTTTATGTAAACGAAATCCCTCACGTGCGATTCTTTTTACCCGATTTCGCCAAACGGCGCGCGATAATTGCTTTTTTGATATCGCCAAACCCAGACGCCCTTCGGACAAAGGATTCGCACGAACAATCAATGTCCAATGGCGGTTAGCAAACTTTTCGGCTTGGGCAAAAACAAATTGGAAATCGTTGGGAGTCAATAAACGGAGGGATTTGGGGAAATCATATCGGGGCAACCTATGTGGCGGTTGCTCCGAGGGTAACGCTTGAGCGGTTAGCGGATCAAAACTCATCTCACTGCTATACAGTTAAACGAGCACGACCTTTTGCACGACGTGCAGCAAGTACTTTACGACCATTTTTGGTCGCCATACGAGCACGGAAACCGTGATTACGCTTGCGTTTGATTACGCTTGGTTGAAATGTACGTTTCATGTCTAAATACCTATTTCATTTCGATCGAAAAAAGAGAACAGCGAATATTAATGCCTTTGTCTTTAAAACGCAAGTAAATTGTTAAAATTTGCAATATCTGTTGGGTTTTTAGCATGTTAAAATGCTTTTTTATTCAAACTTACAGAGTTCAATGGCACACCTCCAAACCCTTCAGTTGCATCAATTTCGTAATATTCACCAAGCTGAACTTCATTTTGGCCCTGGACTGAATCTATTAGTCGGTGATAATGCAGCAGGAAAAACGTCTGTCATTGAATCCCTGTGGTTACTCGCGTCTGGCCGATCTTTTAGAAGCCACAAACCACAGCAGTTAATCGAACTTGAGCAGAAACAATTGGTTTTGTTTTGCGAGGTAATGCAGCACGACCGACACTACAAGCTGGGTTTACAACGTGACCATCAAGGCTTAACGCTAAAAATTAACGCTGAAAAACAACCCAGTCAATCTGAATTTGCTCGCCACCTACCGATTCAACTTTTGACACCGGAAAGCCATCGACTTTTAGAAGAAGGTCCGAAAGCCCGACGCCAATTCCTAGATTGGGGCTGCTTTTATCATTATCCAGAGTTTATGCCTAACTGGCGACACTATAGCCGTGCTTTAAAGCAGCGCAACATGAATCTAAAAAATCCGGAAAATCGACGGGATGCTGCGATATGGAATCCAATAATGATTGAGGCTGGACACAGCATTAATCAACTCAGACAACGCTATCTTAAAGAGATAACGCCCTATATTTTAGCTTTTTGCGAAAGACTAATGCCTGAACTCCATACCCAAGCAGAATTCCAATTCTACCCTGGCTGGCCAGCAACAAAACCGGATTTTGCAAACCTACTCCATGATAATCTCCAACGTGATATTCAGTTGGGTTTTACTCAGTACGGCTGTCATCGTGCGGATATTAAGATAAAGATTAACAAAAATGAGCCACTTATTGGCTTATCACGTGGTCAGCAAAAGCTTTTTGTTTGTGCGCTTTTACTAGCGCAGGCGCGTTTTTTAGCAGAGCAAACGCAAGACTCAGTGATTATGTTGATTGATGACCTGCCTGCCGAGCTCGATCTCAGCCATCGAATCAATCTGTTAAAGCTGCTAGACGAACTAAAAATTCAACACCTGATCACCACCACCGCATTAGATCTGATTCCCAACCCAAATGAATGTCGTGCGTTTCAAATCCATCAAGGGGTTATTAAGCCGATCAACTAGCCTTGCTAAAAATCGTCTTCCGCCCGAATTTTCTTGCGCATTTGGATCGCTTTTTTTAGGCTTGGAATAATAAACTGATCCATCTGATTAAGTGCTTTTTTAACAGTAATCTTCTGGTAAAGCTGGATGTCTTCTTCCAGCTCTTTTCTTTTTATTTTTGGCAGATTACTCATTATTTTATCGCGCACCTTCCCGGTGTTATCAATCTTGCACAAAATCACTTTTTGGATAGACGTTAACTCGGTAAGCATAAATTGAATGGCCGGGTTTTCAATATCGACCATCTTCATCACAATTTTTCGATGGGCTTCCAAGCTTCGCTCCAAAGCCGCTTCATCTTCAGGGGTAAGCTGTTTTAAACGATAATCCATCTGATCAACCAACGCATTCGCGGCAGCCATCTCAAGGGTCAAAATAACAAACCCCGCTTCAACTAAAAAATGGTCATCTTTTCGCTTTACTTTAATATCCATACTTGTCTGACCTATAAATACGCTGATGATTCATAATGAAATTCAATGAGACCCATATCCTCAAGCTCATACACTAAGCGTATTAACCTCACTAATGCGTGTTTTTGATCAACTTTCTCGGGCAAGCTCAATGTTTTAATATCTTCAAGCATCTGTTTCTCTTGAGCCTGTCCCATATTGCGCAATACACTGCGCTTCAAATCCTCGTCTTGCAACAGTGCGAGCCAAATTCTTAAATCGGTTTTATCCACTCGGCTTAAAAATTGAGGCCAATCGTTTTGGCAAATAAACTTCAACTTCAATGCCATTTTTAAATAGCTTTTAATCACCGCATCCTGATCCTGACCAGAGGATCTTAAGCTATGTTTTAAGCTAATGCGCATTAAATGAGTTGTAAACCTGTCCAGCCTTAAAATGGCATTACCCATCTGCAGCAACCATTCATTGTCATTAACTTTTTGCATTCCGATTTTCATAGACATCTACTTTTCTTCTAAAGAAATAATAATTTCAACCCGTCGATCTTTTGCGTAGTTTGCGAAATCCCCGAGGGTAGAAATCGGCATCGAGTCTGCACGGCCTTCGACTTTAAGATTTTCAGCCTTCACAAAGCCCAAGTCTAACAAATATTCACCGACTGAAGCAGCACGAGAAGCCGACAAATCCCAGTTAGTTCTAAAACGACGGCTTCCGGTAAGAGGAACACGGTCGGTATGGCCCCTGACCAAAACCTTGGCATTATCAATATCGCGAACCGGAAACATCCTTCTTAACTCAACGCGAAACTCAGGCAAAAGATCAGCGCTACCTGAACGAAACAAGGCTTCACCTTCAAAGGTTAATTGCACCGTTTGCTCATCAGGATTTATATCGACCTGAACATTCTCTTGTTGCTCATAAATCTCTTGAATGGTTTCTGCCATCTGCTCGAATTTTTCATTTTCTTCATGATCATTTTCAACCGGAGAGTCAGGATGCATTTCAATAATCGTTTTACCATCAAACTCAAATATACCACTCTTTGCATCACCAAACACACTTTGCAAGGAGGTGGCAACCTCTTGAAACTTATGATCCTCAATCGAACTCATTGCATAAAGCAACGCAAAAAACGCCATTAACAAACTCATTAGGTCGGCAAAGGTTACCATCCATCCAGGCGCGCCCTTTTTGCAAGGCTTAGCCGGTGGGCATTTATTCTCACTCATAAGTGAACCTTAAACCTCTGGCAACTTATAAAAATCATGCGTTAGATAAGGCTTCACCGCCTCACGCATAATCATCGGCGATTCACCATTTTTAATATACATTAAACAAATCGCAATCATTTCACGTTCATGCACCGTCACCGCTTGCCATGAAGAAATCTTTTCAGCCATAGGTATAAAAGCAGCATTGGCAACAATAGCGCCATAGAGGGTGGTTAACAAAGCAACTGCAAGTGAGGGGCCGATAGTCGAAGGGTCATCTAGGTTACCCAACATTAAAATAAGACCGATGACCGTACCAATCATTCCAAAAGCAGGTGCAGCATCGGCGAGTGCATCCAATACCGCTTTGCCTCGCTGCGCTTGGTTAATCACGTTTTGAATCTGATCTGAAAGGTAACGTTCCAGCGCTTTGGCATCCGGTGCGGCCAACATATAAGCTAGGCCATCGTCATAAAAATCATTGCCGGACGACTGGCCTTCAATCGAAATCAAACCCTCTTTACGGGTTTTCTTGAGCAACTCCTCGGTCGTATCCACAAGTTGGTTCAGATCAGAAATATCTTTTCGACCCTTGGAAGCCAACATTGCGGTTTTAAAGCCTTTACCAACGTCCTTGGGCGGAAACTTTGCAATCGTTGCGGCAGCCGTTCCACCAATAACAATTAAAAACGAGGGTACATCGATAAATGCCCCCAAACCCCCACCGATGATCATGGCAAGAATAATGAAAACAAAGGCTAAGGTGATGCCAACAAACATGAACATATTAGATTAAATCCGTATTTAAATATCTGGTAAGTATAAAAAGTATAATATCAAGCCATGCACTTTTCATCCATCATGAGTGATTTTATAGAAAACCAGAAAAAAAGTGTAGCTAGTTGAATCAAGCACTTATAATTTAACTCAAACCTAGCCTAGCCCCGTTTGCCAAAACCTAAATTTATGCTTAAATAAGGCTAGATACCTAAAATTGAAAATAAAGCTCAATCCTAAGTAAACAAAAAAAGAACTTCATTACACTCAAAAACAGAAACACCGGAGCTGCTATCATGACCCCCCATTCAAATGAATATGAATTACCAGATGACCTGGTCATTCTTTCCACGGCTGACTTACAAGGCAATATTATTGATTACAACAAGGGGTTTCGTGAAGCCTCTGGCTATACAGACGAAGAGCTCAAGGGCAAACCGCATAATATATTACGCCACCCAGACATGCCAAAAGAAGCCTTTAAAGACTTTTGGCAGACCATTCAATCAGGCCGCCCTTGGTATGGCATGGTTAAAAACAAGCGCAAAAACGGCCAATACTATTGGGTCGCTGCCAATGCCAGCCCGATTATAGAAAAGGGAAAAATTACCGGCTATCTATCGGTTCGTTATCCGGCAACGCAAGAACAAAAGCAAAGCGCTGAAAAACTTTATAAAGCGGTTAAAGATGGTAGCACTCCCTTTCCTTGGACACGCACAGAATCCAAAGCATTCAACTTTATCAAAACTTTTCTGCCGATTTCTGCGACCTTATTGGGTGCCACCTTGCTATGGGTTCAAACAGGGCTTAATCCTATTTCAATATTTGCAGGCTTCTTAACTTTTATTTCAGCTAGCTATCTCCTTTACAGCTCGATCAAGGCCAATGCTATCTCTGATGAACTTAGCCGTGGTATTGAAAACCTAGCCAATGGGTACTTTAAAGAACGGATTCAAAAAAACGATGACTGGGGGTTTGCACTTAATATGGTGCGATCGCGAGTTGCAGAACAAGCAGCTCGCAACTATGATGCCCTTAAGGCTTCCCACGTACTCAATGCCGCCCTTAATTCAGCCAGTACCGGGATTATGGTAACCGATGTTCAATTTGATATTCAGAATATTAACCAATCACTTAAGACCATGCTGCAACGCAATCAGACGAAGTTGACTCAACTTGTGCCTGAGTTTAATCCAGATCAACTAATTGATCATAGCCTACTCGACATCACCCCCTTCTTTAGCAAGTATCACTCAGAATGGCGCAGCCTATCCGCACCCTGGACAGAAGAAGCTGATCTTGGCAACTTGGTATTGAAACTGACTCTGGTACCGATTGTTCATGATGCTAAACATCTGGGGTATGTGATTGAATGGTTAGACCGAACGGCTGAAGCCAAAGTGACCCAACAAATTGCAGAGGTGATTGAAGGGATGACTGAAGGTCGTTTTGATCGTCGAGTCGAATACCATGCTGAGGGCGCACTGAATAATATCAAGCAAGACGTTAATGCCGCCGTCGAGGTGACTCAGCAGGCGATTGAAGCCTATGCAACCACAATCCATGCCCTAGCCCAAGGAGACTTAACTCAACTTTGCGAACAATCATTCCAAGGCGAGTTAGATGAACTTAAACAAGCCATTAACCAAAGTATCAGTAAAATGCAAACCGTGGTCAGCGCCGCGATTGATGCTGCAGAACTGGTAAGCTCAGCCGCTTCTGAAGTCGCTGACGGTGCTAATCAACTCAGTGAAAGCGTCCAACAGCAGGCGGCGGCTCTAGAGCAAACCTCGGCAACCATGAGCGAAATGAATGCCGCCGTGCAGCAGAACACCGAAAACACACAAAATACCGCGCAGCTTGCAACCCAAGTACAACAGGAACTTAATCAAAGTTCTCAGGTCATGCAGCAAACGATTAGAGCGATGAATGAAATTCAAGCTTCTAGCAGCCAGATTGCTGAGATTGTTACCCTAATCGACAGTATTGCATTCCAAACCAATCTGCTTGCGTTGAATGCTGCAGTCGAAGCCGCGCGTGCCGGTGAGCATGGACGAGGCTTTGCCGTGGTCGCCAGTGAAGTGCGCGCCTTAGCGCAAAAATCCGCTGACGCGGCTAAAGACATTAACCATCTTATTAGCACCAGTGTTGAACGGATCAATGAAGGAACTCAACTCGCGTCAAAATCAAACGACGCGCTGACACAGATTAATCAATCGATTGACGATGTCAGTAAAATGATCTACCAAATCGCTCAAGCTTCTAAAGAGCAAGCCGAAGGGATTCACCAGGTGCATCAGGCGATTGCAGATATTGATGGGGTAACCCAACAAAATGCGGCCTTAGTTGAACAAACCTCTGCTGCGGCAGAAAGCATGTTGTCACAAGCGAATACGCTTAAAAATGACATGGCGTTTTTTAAAACGGAAACACAAACAAAGCGCTTAAATTAAATCTAGTCGGATTTAATTCCCAGAACCAGGCCTGGTTCTGGGAAAACACCATTTTAGTTAGGCTGCGTTAGGCTGATCACTAATTCCACAATGACGCAACAACGCATCAATCTGGGGTTCGCGCCCTCTAAATGCCTTAAACAATACCATCGGATCTACCGAACCGCCCGCCGCTAAAATCGTGTTTTTAAATTTAAACCCGGTTTGTTGGTTTAGCACACCGGTTTCCTCAAACAAGCTGAAAGCATCCGCCGATAACACTTCCGCCCATTTGTAACTGAAATAACCCGCTGCATACCCACCAGCAAAGATGTGACTAAAGCTATGGGCAAATCGCTGATAGCTCGGCGGAATAACCACCGCAACTTCATCGCGAACTCGAGCCATCAAGTCAGCTAAGGCCTCTGGGTTGGTTGCATCATATTCGGCGTGCAATAAAAAGTCGAAAAGCGAGAACTCCAGTTGACGTGCCAACATCATTGCTGATTGGAAATGACGGCTTTGTTTAAGCGAATCAAACAAATCATCAGGCAATGTTTGACCTGTTTCAATATGCGCGGAAATTAAATCCAACCCCTCGCGCTCCCAACAGAAGTTTTCCATAAACTGTGAAGGCAATTCAACCGCATCCCAAGGCACACCGGCAATCCCTGAAATATTTAAATGCTCCATTTCGGTCAACATATGATGTAAACCATGACCAAATTCATGGAATAACGTGGTGACTTCGTCATGCGACAAGCAGGCCTGCTTATCGCCGATCGGCGGTGTAAAATTGCAAACTAAATACGCCACAGGCAAATGCAAATCACCCTGAGGATGTCGCCAACGACTCTGCACCACATCCATCCATGCACCGCCGCGTTTATTCTCGCGTGCGTACAAATCCAGATAGAACCCGGCAATTACCTCACCCGCTGGATTATGTAACTCATAAAACCTGACCTCATCATGCCAAACTGAAACCCCGGTTTTTTGCGCGACCTTAACCCCAAACAACTGTTCAACAATCTTAAACATGCCACTCAAGGTATGATCAACCGGAAAATAAGGTTTAAGCTGTTCTTGCGACAAACTAAGGCTTGCTTGCTTGAGCTTCTCGCTGGCATAGGTGATGTCCCAGGGCTGTAAATCCGTCAGGCCTAACTCGGCAGCAGCAAAGGCTTTTAAACTGTCCAGCTCAGACTGCGCTTGGGGTTTCGCCTTGCCTGCAAGATCACGCAAAAAACCAATCACCTGATCGGTGGTCTCCACCATTTTGGTTGCAATCGAATAATCGGCATAACTGCTAAAGCCCAATAAAGAGGCTTTCTGTTGACGTAACTGACGAATTTCTTCAATTAACCCACTATTGTCAAATTCTTTGAATTCACTCTGTTCGGAAGCCCGGGTAGCAAAGGCTCGATAAACCTCTTCGCGCAAACTGCGATCATCCGCATGGGTCATCACCGCCAAATAACTCGGAAAATCTAAAGTAATACGCCAACCTTCCATTTGTTTTTGTTGCGCATACTGGGCGAGCAGACCCATCGCTGATTCCGGCAGACCCGTTAAACGTGCCGAATCAGTAATCTGCTTTGACCAGGCCTGGGTGGCCTTTAACACATGATTGCCAAACTGGCTGGATAGTTGCGACAATCTTTGGCTAATACGTTTAAACTCAGCCTGCTGCTCACTCGGCAAGTCTATCCCTGATAAGCGGAAATCTCGCAAGGCGTTATCAACTACCTTTTTTTGTGCCAGATTGAGCGCTTGATAGGCTTCACTGTTTGCCAAGCCATCAAAACGCGCAAACAAGCCTGCGTTCTGACCTAGCTCGGTGTAATACTCTGTTACTTTTTGCATTGAGCTATCGTAAGCGGTATGCCAGTCATCGCTATTACGCACGGAGTCTAAATGGCCAATCGGGCCCCAAACCCGCTCAAACTGCTGGTCGATTTTTTCCAAGGGTTCGACTAGATTGTACCAACTCGGTAAAGCATCACAATTCAGTATCTCGGCTAAAGCACCTCGGCTGCTAGCAAGTAAATCATCCACCACAGCTTCAATCTGGCTTGCATCCAGCGCATTAAAATCCGGTAATTGGTTTTTTAGAAAAGCGATGTCCATCCACGGTCTCTCTCTTTATCAAAATGAAAGATTGATTATAACCCACTCAGGCTAAACTAAAAGCCCAGCCCCTTAAGCCAAATAAAATGGCTTAGTTTCATAATTTCGCATAAATACGATAATAAAATTAACCTTTAAAAGGTTATTTGGTAAACTGATTTCCATTATTTTGCTTAACTTGTGGTCTTTCAGTCATGCATCAACCATCAGGCAATCTGACACTCAGCCGACGCCAGCTAATTCGCTTCAGTGCCCTCCTTCCTTTAGCCGCTCTCGCTACGCTCTCTGGATGCAGCCAAAAAGAGACACTAAACGTCGCTGGGCATATTTGGCCCGGTTATGAATTTATTCAACTTGCGCAAAACTTTGGCTGGCTCAATTCAAAGCAAATCAGTTTAATAGACACCCGCTCCGCCACTGAAACCATGAATTTATTTCGCCAGGGTAAAATTGATGCGGCCAAACTCACCTTGGATGAAGTATTAAGACTTTGTGTTGAGGGAATCGAACTAGAAGTTGTGCTTATCTTTAATATCTCGTTAGGCGCAGACGTCGTGATCAGTCGTCCTGATATCACGGAGCCCTATCAACTTGAAGGCAAACGAGTTGGTTTTGAAAAAACAGCACTAGGTGCCGTCATGTTTAATGAGCTGCTAAAAACCGCCCAGCTTTCTCTAGAACAGGTGACGCCCGTCAACTTTACGATAGACGATCATCACCAGGCCTGGTTAAGAAGTGATATCGATGCACTCATTACCTATGAACCGGTCGCCAGCCAAATTTTACAACAACAGGGTGGATTTAGACTGTTTGATAGCCGCAAAATGCCGGATATGATTTTTGATGTGCTGGTCATACGCTCAGATTTGCCCCACTATAAGGGTCAGCTTTTAAAGCAGCTGCTTCAACAACACTTTAAAGCTCTGTATTATTTCAGAACCAATCCGATGGATGCCAGCCATCGGATGGCCGATCGTCTAAAACTACAACCGGAACAGGTGCTACAGGTGTTCAGAGGTTTATTACTCGCCGATGAAGCGTTAAACTATACTTATTTATCAAATCAAAACCAGCGTCTCACCGAGGCTGTCTCCAGGCTTTTACAAATTATGAAAACCGCTGATATCCTAGACGGAGAATGTGACACTGATAAGCTATTTAATCCGCGCTATCTATCAAGAAATCTATTATGAAATGGCTGATTGTTTGTATTCTTATTAGCTTAAGCTTAACCCGAAGCTGGGCCAGCAGCCAACCGCCGTTGATTATCGGCCTCTTGGCATTTGAACCTAAAGAAGTTGCCCAAACCCGCTGGCAACCGCTTGAAGATAGAATTAATCAACAACTACAGGGTATTCAAATCAATATCCTGCCGCTTAGCTACCAGGAACTTAACCAGGCTGTGGCTCAACGAGAAATTGACTTTGTATTTACTAACTCGGGACACTTTATCCAACTGAGTCATTCAAGCGGACTGAGCAGCCCTCTAGTCAGCTTAATTAAATACGACAAAGGACTTGCTTTAAGAGGTTTTGGTGGCGTCATTATGGTTAAAAATGACCGCACAGACATTTTAGATCTTCAAGACCTTAAAGGCCGACGTATCGCCACTCCAAGTCAAGAATCTTTGGGCGGCTATATGGTCCAAGCCTATGAACTAATGAATATCGGCCTGCGCATCCCTCAACAAATTGAATTGATCGAAACTGATATGCCCCATGATCAAGCGGTGATGGCGGTGCTAAACAACCAGGCCGATGCCGCCTTCATTCGAACCGGCTTGCTTGAGTCAATGATAGAGCGCGGTTTAATTCAACCCGATCAAATTCGCGTACTCAATGCTCAACAACTAAGCAGTTTTCCCTTTTATCTATCAACAAGACTTTATCCAGAATGGCCGATTGCTGCGATGAATCACGTTAACGAACAACATGCCGGTCAACTCGCCGGTGCACTTTTAGCTTTACCCTACGCCGGTTCAGCCATGCAACAGGCTGGGGTCTATGGCTTTAGTATTCCGGCAGAATACGAACCGGTTCGTGAACTGATGCGCACGCTAAAACTACCACCCTATGACCTAGAAATTGAGATTACGCTCGAGGACATCTGGCACTCACATAAGCTTACGATTCAGGCCATGTTAACCGCATTAGTGATTATCTTGGCTCTCAGCAGTTTGCTGTTTGTACTCTACCTCAGATTAAAATCTAGCTTTACTCAACTCAAGCAAAAAGAAAGTGATTTGCAACTGGCCGCAGTCGCCTTTGAAACCCAAGAGGCCATTCTCATTACCGATCAAAATGAAAAAATTATAAGCGTTAACAAATCCTTTACCGATATCACCGGCTATAGCCCTGAAGAAGTGTTAGGAAAAACACCTCGAATTCTTAGCTCTAAACGTCAAGATCAGCACTTTTTTAAAGCCATGTGGGATGACATCACGCTAACAGGAGGCTGGAGTGGTGAAATCTGGAACAAAAGAAAAAATGGCGAGATTTTTCCTGAGTACCAAACCATTACTGCGATCAAAAACGAAAAAAACCAGATCACGCATTACCTATCCACGTTTAGCGATATTACTCAACGTAAACTAAACGAAGAGCAAATTCATCAATTGGCTTTTTTTGATCCGCTAACTGATTTAGCCAATCGCCGTCTACTTGAAGACCATATCAAACAAGCCTTGGCATCCAGCGCACGTAACCAGCACTATTGTGCGCTACTGTTTATCGATCTTGACCATTTTAAAAACCTCAATGATACCCTAGGCCATAAAATTGGCGATGACCTCTTAAAACAAGTTGCCAAGCGCTTGCTAGAATGTGTTAGAGAAGGCGATACGGTTGCCAGGCCTGGTGGTGATGAATTTATTATTCTGCTGGAAAATCTAAGTCGCGATAAAACTGTAGCCGCTCGGGAATGCCAAAAAGTTGGAGAAAAACTATTATTGGCCTTCAGTCAACCTTTTGCATTAAGTGACGGTCAATTTATTATGACCGCCAGCATTGGCATTAACCTATTTATCGACCATTATGAGACGGTCGATGAATTGATGAAACGTTCCGATTTGGCAATGTACAAAGCTAAAGAGGAAGGCCGAAATACTTTAAGATTTTTTGACAGCAGCATGCAAATTGCCGCCAGTAAACGTATCGAAATTGAAAGCAACTTGCGACGCGCATTGGAAGAGGATCAATTTGAACTCTACTACCAACCTAAATTTAATCAACAGCAAAAACTGCAAGGTTATGAAGCTTTAATTAGATGGAATCACCCCACTGAAGGCATGATTTCACCCGCTGACTTTATTCCTATTTCAGAAGAAACCGGCCTAATTTTACCTATGGGCCATTGGGTTATCGAACAAACCTGCCAGCGTTTAGCCGAATGGCAAAACCAAGCGGACAAACAGCATCTAACCCTAGCGGTTAACATAAGCGCCTTTCAATTCAGACACAATGCCTTTATTGACCAAGTTCTTGAACTGTTAAAACGCTACTCAATTGACCCCCACAAACTCGAGTTTGAGATCACTGAAAGTATGTTGATGAATGATATTCAAGTCAGCATTCAAAAAATGAGCAAGCTCAACCGATTCGGGATCACCTTCTCGCTCGATGACTTTGGTACAGGTTACTCATCATTAAGTTACCTGAAAAATTTGCCTTTGAGCTGTCTGAAAGTAGATCAATCTTTTGTCAGAGATATGCTGATCGACCCCAACGATGCCGCAATCGTAGAAACCGTAATTGCACTGGCAAAAACCTTAGGCTTACAAGTAGTCGCAGAAGGCGTGGAAACCCAAGAGCAAGCTGAAAAGCTTCTGGCACTTGGTTGCGACCTATTTCAAGGCTACTACTATGGCAAACCTCAACCTTTAAAAACCCTAGAGGACACACTATGAGTCAACACCCTTTAGCTCAATACATGAAAAATGTTCCAGATTTTCCTAAAAAAGGCATCTTGTTTCGTGACATATCTCCGCTGTTAAAACATCATTTTACCGATACCATTAACGCCCTTAGCGCATTATTTAGCGAACAAGAATGGGAAAAAATAGACCATATCGCCGGTATTGAATCGCGCGGTTTTATTTTTGCGGCAGCTCTTGCCTTTAAACACAACAAAGGCTTTATCAAAATCCGTAAGCCGGGTAAATTACCGAATGTTCATGCTTCGATTGAATATGGCTTAGAGTATGGACGAGACAAACTTGAAATGCAAAAAGGCTGTGGTGCTAATATTATTTTGCTGGATGATTTGATTGCTACCGGTGGCTCGATGAACGCAGCCTGTCAGTTATCCGAAAAGGTAGGTTATAACATCATCGGGCTGGCTTGTTTGGTCGATTTAGCCGCGCTGAATAGTTTTGAGTACAACAACATGAAGGTTCGTTCTGTAATTCAATATCACGATTAATGCTTGATTTTTCAATAAAAAAAATGACATAATTGAACCAAATAAAGATGATGTATAAAATTCATAATACACAAGGAAGATGCTGAAAAGCCTAAGGAGGTTATTATGAGTATCGCAATAAACCCAAACATGCAGTCGATGGCCCTGTCGATGGCTCCGCAGCAAAACCAAGCGGCGCAACAAGAGCAGAATAGATTAACTGATCGTTCAACGCCAACGGTGTCAGCAGCAGGCAACGATACCGTTACCCTGTCGTCAAGTAATCAAGGATTGAATGCGGTCAATGATTATTTAAACCTTGCCGCAAGCCAGACAGTTAATCAAAACAATCCGGTGCAAGAGCAAAACATCCAATCTAACGATGTAACCAATGGTTTAACCTATTCAACCAGCTTACAAGCACAGGCTAATTTCAATGCCCAGCAACTTAACCAGGTTGCCGCTGAACCGGTAAGTGAACGGGCTAACGAGGCTTAACTGACCTATTGACGACCTACTGCTTTGTAGGTCGTTTTATTTATCGTCATACTTTCTCAATACTCTTGTTAATTTAATCGATTAAACTAACTTTAAGATTTGATTAACTCGCCATTTGTTAAGTGGCACCTAAGTTCATTAATCAAGTTGGACCCTTTGGACAAAACTTGTCCAAGCTATGAGTTGTTTTCAACTCAACTCCTCAGAATCTTACGCGGCATTCAAGCCGCGTTTTTTTATTGTCAGACAAAAGGATTTTGAAGTGACAGAACTGATTTATAAGTTTGGACGTGGAACGGATGAAGCCCATAAACGCGATCAAGCTTTATTTGCCGAACTTTTAAAACAACACCACCAACTTAAGCGCGAAACTCATCGCTTAGATAATGGCATCCTTGCTCGCACTACCTCTTCTAATCCGCAACTGGCAAAAATATTACAACAGCATGTGATAGGAATGGAGCAACGTTTCGCATCCAATCGTGCGATTCGCTCTTGGGATCCTCTATTCGCTGCACTGTTTGAATTTCGCCATCAAATTAATATGGAATATCGCAGTATTAAAGATGGTGTTGAGGCTCTGCTAACCAGTGATGACCCGAAATTAATCGAACTGATTCACTGTCACGATCAAACCCTACATCAATTTGTGGATTTTGGTTATGAAAAATCTGGCGAAGTCAGCCCAAAACCAGATTGGCTAGACGACTAAAAGTTACTAAGAATATAGCATTGAATTTTCCACTTTTATCCTTATTAAAGCTAAAATAGCAGGATGAATTTGGAGCTTTAGAATGATTATTATGTGTCCTCATTGCGCTGGCTTAAATCGCGTGACGTCAGAAAAATTAGCGGCAAAACCCAAATGTGGGCATTGCCAGCAACCGCTTTTTACCGGCCAGCCAATAGAAATGAACCGCTCTCAATTCAAACGTGCGTTGGAAAAAACTGAACAAACCCTGATCGTGGATTTTTGGGCACCTTGGTGCGGGCCTTGTAAAATGTTTGCCCCTACTTTTTCCCAAGCAACTCAACAGATTGAAGCTCAATATCCACAAAACCGGTTTATTAAAATCAATACCGAACAAGAGCAGGCACTGGCGGCTGAGTTTAATATTCGATCTATACCAACCCTGGCGATATTTAAAGGCGGCAAAGAAATAGACCGTATCTCAGGCGCGATGGATTTAATTCAGTTTAAACAATGGATTTCAACTCACTTTTAACCATTTTTGTAACGCACTGGCCAGCAGATTGGGGTTAATCGGTTTGGTTAAATAATCATTCATCCCTGCTGCTGAACACCGTTCCTTATCGCCCTGCATCGCATTAGCCGTTAACGCGATTACCGGTGTGGTTTGATTGATTCCAGAGCAAGCCCTTAATTGCTCAGTGGCTTGGTAGCCATCCAGAACCGGCATCTGACAATCCATCAACACAAGGTCAAAGGGTTGCTCAGCCAACCTATCGAGCGCACGCTGACCATTTTCAGCCCATTCAGCTTCAATACCTAGTTTCTTTAACAAGGCTAAAGCCAGCTTTTGATTAATAAGATTATCTTCGACTAACAAAACTCGAGCTGATGAAAAATTCTGTTGTGCAGGGTCAGCGTTAGTCAAAGATACCTCATCTAAAACCTGAGCAGGTTCGACCTCAACAACTGGCAAAGTAAAATAAAAATTCGATCCCTTTCCTAGTTCGCTCGAAACATTGATCTCCCCGCCTAATAACTCAACCAATTGCTTTGAAATCGCCAAACCTAACCCTGTACCACCATGAACTCGCGTTGAGGAACCATCGACCTGTGTAAAGGCACTGAACAGTTTTGACACCCCTTGTGGCGATATTCCCATCCCCGTATCAATCACCTCAAATAACAATTGATCTTCAGCAGGCCTGGTGACCCTCAGCGTAACAGAACCCTGTTGGCTAAACTTGATCGCATTACCGATTAAATTAACCAATATCTGCTGAAGTCGTTGCGGGTCGGTAGACAAGTAGTTCGGCAAGTTTTCAGCTAAATCCAGCTCAAGACTTAGACCTTTCGCATCCGCGGCGGCTTGAAGTAACTCAGTGAGATTTGTTATCTTCGTTTTAAGCTGAACCGGTTCAAGGTTAATTTCCAACTTGCCGGCATCAATTTTTGAAAAATCTAAAATATCATTGATAATTCGTAACAAAGACTCCGCACTCTCTCTAACGATTTGTGCATGGGCACGCTGTGAAGGGTTCAACGGACTGTCAAGCAATAGGTGGGTCATGCCGAGTACACCATTCATCGGTGTTCTAATTTCATGACTCATATTGGCTAAGAACTGACTTTTCAGTCGATTCGACTCTTCCGCACGTTCTTTGGCCTGTTGTAAATCAGCTATCAAACTTTGATTCGCTTCGTTTAGCGATAACGCCTGCCATATTGCACTGGCATAACTATGTCCCGACTTCATCAGAAACAACGCAAAGGCTAGGACAATCGCAGCAAACACATAACCCAAAGGTTCACCAACTAATAAAAAAGATAAAAACAACGGTGTGAGTGTCAAAGCAATAAAGCTATAGAACAAGGTTTTTAGCGGCGCGAGTGAAGCTAAGCTTCCCGCACTGATCCCCGCCATCATAATAACCAAAAAGCTGAGCGTCGTTATGTCATTAATATCAAAAAATAACCAGCCGGCATTGCCCCAACCAAATCCGGTTAAAAGGGTTAACACAAACGTAAAGGTAGCATGCTGTTCCAAAGCCACTAAACCAACCCGACTTACTTGTCTTTTTAAATAAACAAACAAACCTATCCGTATCAGGTTAACCACCAACATATAACCCAACCATACAAAAAGAAAGTTTACAGAACTATCAATCAACAGATAAACCAGACCGATCGCTACAAATAGGTTACCTAACGCACCAGCAAGCGTATTATTGTTCACCAGCTCTAGCTGTAAAGCTTTTATCGAAGCAGGAGAATTAGGCTGATTCGAGTTTTGTAATAACGGCATGATTCAAACCTGTTTATTAAGATTATTTAAGACGAATGCTGCTAGTTTACAATGTTCGTCATCATTAGGTTACAAAAATTCCGAGACATAAAGTTTGGTTTTGCCCTGGGCGACAGTCAATTACGGGCTAAGGTGGATGCCGCTATTTCGATCCTCAGTGCCCAGATAGTCTGGCGCTATTAATTTAATGAGTTTTATAGCCTAATAGCTTGGTTACTTACAAATCTCAAAGCCTATAAAAAATTTTTGCTATCTTGCTATTGCAAATTACTATCATTTATTTTAAATTAGACACTAACAATTTAGCGTTAGGTTTAAACCATGTTAAAACTCAGTGATATCCAAGTCGTTTACAACCAAACACCGGTGCTTGATCAGTTCAATCTTGACATTGCAGCGGGTGAAATCGTTGGCATTCTAGGCCCAAGCGGCTGTGGAAAAAGCACCTTATTACGTGCGATTGCCGGATTTGTTGATATTGCTAAGGGTGAAATTTGTTTAAATAATGACTGTTTAGCCTCATGTCAATGTACCGTGCCTCCTGAAAAACGCGGTGTTGGCATGATGTTTCAAGACAATGCCCTATTCCCGCATTTAACGGTTGAAGAAAATATTGCCTTTGGCATTCACAAGCTTTCAAGAACCGAACGCAAGCTAAGAGTTGCTGAGTTAATTGAACTGATACAGCTTCAAGGTTTGGAAGGTCGTTATCCACATGAGCTCTCCGGAGGTCAACAACAACGTGTTGCGCTTGCCCGCGCCTTGGCACCCAAACCCAGTTTAATTTTATTTGATGAGCCCTTCTCTAACCTGGATACCACGCTAAGCGAACATCTTGCGGTTGAGATTCGTCAATTATTAAAACAGCAAAATACGGCTGCCATCCTCGTCACCCATACCTTCCGCGAAGCGCAACTGATGTGTGATCGCTATGGAACCTTAGAGAGCTGTATATTGGGCACCATGCAACGAGCTGCTTAAATCCTTTTTAAAAAAACGCCAAAGCATGGCGTTTTTTTATCTGTAAAAGTAAATTATTTCTAATCTAGGAAGAACCGAAATGAAAAAACTCTTCGCACTACTTTTGGCGACCAGTGTTATTGGATTAAGCGCATGCTCCAAAGACGCTGACCAAAACAATTCAAGCGAGCTGGATGTTAAACAAGAAGCTAACAAGGTTGTTGTTTACTCTTCACGTGCAGAACACTTGATTAAACCTCTATTTGACCAATTCACTGCCCAAACCGGTATAGACGTCCAGTTTCAAACAGGTAATGCCAATGCGCTAATTGAAAGACTAAGAGCTGAAGGCGCGAACTCACCGGCAGATATATTAATGACCGTGGATGCAGGCAACCTCTGGTATGCAGCAGACCAAGGACTTTTTCAGTCTTTAAACAGCGATACCATAGCGCAAAATATTCCGTCTCATTTGCGTGATCCGGAACAACTTTGGACTGGACTTTCGGTGCGTGCTCGCACTTTTGTTTACCATTCTGACAAGGTCAATGCTGAAGATTTGTCGAGTTATGAAGACTTAGCCGATCCAAAATGGCAAGGTCGTTTATGTTTGCGGACTTCAGGTTCGGTCTACAATAAGTCTTTAGTCGCTGCAATGATAGATCATCATGGAGAAAAAACGACAGCCGACTTGGTAACCGGGTGGGTAAACAACCTTGCAACAAAACCTACCGCCCGAGATGTTCATGTTATGGACGCAATTTTGGCAGGTCAATGTGATGTCGGTTTAGTAAACACCTATTATTATGGTCGTTTAGAAGCCGAAACCCCGAATACTCCTCTCAAACTAGCATGGGCAAATCAACAGACCACAGGTACCCACATTAACGTTTCGGGCGCAGGAATTTTAAAACATGCTAACCAACCCAACAATGCGCGTAAGTTAATTGAATGGTTATCCTCTGAAGATGCACAAAAAATTTATGGCGCGCTGAATCGTGAATACCCTGCTAATCCGAATATCGCTCTTGACCCTCAGGTTGCCGCTTGGGGTGAGTTTAAACAAGATCAGTTGAATCTGCGCCAAGTCGGTGTTTTGCAACAAACCGCTACCATGTTGATCAACCGCGTCGGTTATGAATAAATGGTCATTGCATTCCGCTCGCGTTAAATAATGTTTAAAATAGCGGAATGAATTCTAAACTAACCTGGCAACTATCACTTTGGGCACTGATTATTTTAATCAGCTTGCCCCTTTTGCGTTTATTGTCGGCATGGTTTGAACCCAGCACCGAGGTATGGCAACATCTTTATCAAACGCTGCTGTTTAACCTGATTAGCAATACACTCTGGTTATTGTTTGGTGTTGCCATTGGTGTCACGCTACTTGGGGTGGTGATGGCTTGGTTTGTCACCATGTGCGAATTTCCAGGTCGCAAATGGTTAGAATGGATGTTGTTTTTGCCTTTTGCCTTTCCCGCCTATGTGCTCGGCTTTGTTTACCTAGGGTTGTTTGATTTTCCTGGTCCGGTGCAAAGCTTTCTTCGTGAGCATACCGCCTGGTCGGGGCTAGATATTCGTCAAGGCAGCTTAGGCATTATTATCGTGATGACACTGGTGCTTTATCCTTATGTCTACATGCTGGCACGCAATGCCTTCTATAGCCAAGGCAATGGCTTGATCGAGAGTGCTCGTTTGCTAGGATATAACGCCTATGGTGTGTTCTGGCGAGTTTCGGTTCCCCTTGCTCGTCCGGCGATTGCTGCTGGAGTTATGCTTGCTTTAATGGAAACGCTTGCTGATTTTGGTACCGTTTCTATTTTCAATTACTCCACTCTAACCAGCGGCATTTTTAGTGTTTGGGAAGATTTTCGCTCACTTCAAGCCGCCGCACAACTTTCTACTGCTTTACTGGGTATTGCTATTTTACTGATCCTGATAGAACGCTGGAGCCGAGGCCGTGCGCGTTATGATACCAGTAAACGCATGAGCTCGCGCCCTTACAAACTTAAAGGCGTGAAAGCTTGGTCTGTAACCCTATTAGTCAGCAGCCTGGTATTCTTAGCGTTTGTTTTACCGGTTATTCAGCTATTGGTTTGGGCATTTAGTACGCTCACTGTAGAATGGGATAGCCGATATCTTGATTGGATTAGCAACAGTTTTATGCTTGCATTTGGGGCTGCATTTTTAACCGTCGGCTTAGCGGTGATTGTCAACAGTGTCAGGATGCAGGCGCGATTATCCTGGCCGTTAAAGGTCGGTATTCGGTTTGCCAATTTAGGCTATGCCCTGCCAGGTTCGGTTTTGGCCGTTGGCATTATGTTATTGATTATCGACCTGGGTGAATTGATCAGTCCGGGAACAGGTATTTGGTTAAGCTCTGGCGTATTTGCTTTGTTGTTAGCCTATATGGTGCGATTCTTAGCCGTGGCCTATGGCCCGGTCGAGAGCAGCTTTGATACCATCACCCCCTCGATGACCGAGGCCGCACGTAGTTTGGGCGCAACAACATCTCGATTGGTATCCCATGTTTATTTTCCAATATTAAAGCCAGGCCTGGTAATCGCTGGCTTTATGGTCGCAGTCGATGTAATGAAAGAATTACCGGCAACCTATTTATTGCGCCCCTACGGTTGGGACACACTCGCGATTCGTATCTATGAACTCAGCTCCGAAGGCTTGTATGATCGTGCCGCCATTCCGTCTTTGATGCTGTTAATGCTTGGCCTAGCCAGCTTGTATATGGTTCACCTGATTAACAAACGCTATAAAATCCGCGCGCGTTAAATGACTGCCAACCAAATGAAATCTAAACATTATCTCGATCTATTTTCGGCGTAAACCAAATTCAACTGCGCTGTGTTAAACCCTGAACCTTGATAATTAGTTATATCTAAACTATTGTTTTATAAAATATTTATTAGCTTTTTTATTGGCTAAACGGCTTTTATTCGTTAGTATTCGATTGGCAAGTGAATTTAGTTAATACAATCTTAGGCAGCACAATGGAAGTAACAGCAAAACAGAGAGCACAACAAGCTAAAAAAGTCACGTTTCTGGCTATTTGGGTCGATGGCGCCATTGGACTTGTCAAAGTGATTACCGGTTTGCTGGTTAATTCTGCCGCACTGATTGCCGATGGCATTCATTCTCTCTCTGATCTGTTAACTAACTTTTTTGTACTCGCCGCCAATCACTATGGCAACCAAGGACCTGACTCGGACCACCCTTATGGTCATGGTCGGATTGAAACCCTTGCGACCTTGTTTATGGGCGGGGTATTGATTCTGGTTGCACTGGGTATTGTCTTTGCCAGTGCTCAACGTTTTTTTTCCGGCACAAGCATTCCAGAACCCGGCATTTGGGCAATCACCATTGCGCTGATTTCATTGCTTTTAAAAGAGGTGCTGTTCCACATCACCATGCGTGTGGCCCGACGTATTCATTCAAAGTTATTAGAGGCCAATGCTTGGCACTCGCGTTCTGATTCTTTATCCACCCTCGTGGTTTTGATTGCACTAATAGGTGCAGAATTTGGCTATGGCTGGTTAGATACGGTTGCGGCAGTGATTGTCGGTTTAATGGTAGGGAAAATTGGTTTAAATCTCATTTTAGACTCCAGTAAAGAGTTAGTGGATACCGCGCTACCTGAAAAAACTCAAAAAGCTATGTGTCAATTAGCTAGGGCCGTGCCGGGAGTTTTGGGGGTTCATGATTTACGAACACGTCAGTCCGCTGGACGCACGATGGTTGATTTTCACCTGGTGGTTTCGCCAAGAATCAGCATTTCAGAAGGCCATGAAATTGGTAATGAAGTCAGCAGACGACTACGAAAACAATTCTCTAAAATTACCGACTTAACCTTTCATATTGACCCGGAAGATGATGAAGGCCGTGGTGATCCCAGTCTGCAGCCCGGCTTACCGCTAAGACCTAAAATTGAAGCCTTATTAAAAGAACGCTGGCAGGCGCTCAGCCTATGGAATGACATTCAGGATATAGATTTACATTATCTAAACGGTGGCGTCATCCTCGTTATTCATCTAGACGAAAACACCGGTTTTAACTCAGACGAGACGTTAAGATTGTTAAAATCACAGATCAACGATATTAACTGGATAAAAAACATCGAACTGATTCATCACGCAAAATAAAAACTCAGCGTAATCGCTTGCCGGTTTGGGCGTGCCAGATTTGTGAGGGTTGGGTTAGCCCGCCTAATTCTGCCTGCAAACACCAAACTTGATCATCAAAATAATCTTTAACCTGGTGGCATGAGCGTGCGGGTTCTAGGCTGGCTGGATTGGCTGAGGTAGACACCAATACCCCCTCAGCACACAATGCCTGCACCACCGGATGATGACTGACACGCACCGCTACCGAGTCATGCTGACCGCTAATCCAGTCTGGACACAAGGCGGTTTTCGGTAAAATCCAAGTGATCGCTTGCGCCGGATTTTGCCAAGAATCGAATACCTGTTGCGACCAGACCTGGTGATATAATTCCGTTAAATCGGCCAAGGCTTGGGGTTTAGCCGCCACCAAAATCAACCCTTTTTCAACCGGGCGTTGCTTTAACAGCAAAATCTGTTCAACCGCTTGCTGATTAAACGGATCACAACCCAAACCAAAAACCGCTTCGGTTGGATAAGCAATCACTTCACCGTTTTGAATTTTTCGTTTTGCTTGTTCAATCAGATCCTGCATCCGCTTCTCCTTAAAACTTTAAGCTATTTTAGGCGACTTGTGGCTCAATCGGCGGGGTATTTGGACTTTGCGGTGGATTAAACGGTGGATCTACCGGCGGCAAGCCATAAAGCGCACGCAGTTCTTGACACTTGGGGTTAATCGACCCGTCCTCCAGCCATAATGGATAATCGCGGCAAGGGTTTGGCCGATTTTCATAGATGGAACAATAAATGGATTGACCAATTTCACCTTGCAACGCGATACAACGACGTGGCTCACCGTTTTGCGGATTAGTGCCCTTCATACATTTAAACCGATCATTAATATCTTCGGTATAGTCCACCGGCACGACGCCGCCCAAAAAAGCTTCCGCTTCGGCCCAATAAAACGAAACGCGAAAATGCGTACAACAGACACCACAAGACAAGCATGGATTATAGTCATCCATACGCCACCTCATATAAAAAAATAAAAGAAATAGACCTTTGCGCGAGTCGAACGACCGCGTGGGTATTTTACTTCAATGTTAGGATAAAACGCATAAGCTGAATTAAATATTTTGCCTAGGAGCCTCTAGAAGCCTGTTGAGCTAAGGCCAATCGGCCTTTAACCCGACAGGCTCTTGGCTTTTTCAGACCGTTTTCTAATTGACCAGCCACTTGATAGCCGCATTAATTCAGACTGTCCTGTGTCGATCTTAGCCGAACCATCGTTATCAATCCCTTGATATAAACCCTGCTTTTGAATAGTGGCATTATCATGCGAAATGAGGCTTACTGCCTCTCCCAGTGATAAGTAATCATGCAAAGCCCAGTAGTCATAATCATGTTGCTGCATCACTAACGAACTCAGATTTTGCATCAAAAGCGCTAACAGATCTTCTGTATCAAAATAACTCAACGCACTGGCTCCAACCTGACGCTGTGCTGACAATAAAGCGTGTCGATTGATACCGATGCCAATAATCAAACAGGATTGTGCCTCTGATGTTTTCGCAACCTCGATCAATATGCCTGCCACCTTGCCTTGCAGATCATATAGATCATTCGGCCATTTAAGCCATAAGCTTTCAGGTACCAGTTGCGTTAAGGAACGATGCAATGAAATGGCGAGCTTAAGACTTAAGCTAGGCGCTATCGGATCGCCCTGCACGAGAGGGTAAGCAATCGAAAAAATACAGGATTGCGCATTGGTGAGCCAAGCGCGTTGTCGCTGACCATAGCCAGCGGTCTGACGCTGTGTAACACAGACTAGAGGTCGATAAACCTTGTTAACCTTAAGGTGTTGTTTTAAAAAGGCATTGGTTGAATCAACGGTTTCTAGGTTTATCAAATCGTAATTCAAAGAGATTTATACCTCCTATCCTAAAGGTTTCACGTGAAACATCGCTATACCAGGCCTGGTCATAACCTTAGCGCTTTTGCCAAATTTTGTTTAAACATTCAGGACATACACTATGAATGACCGGAGTTTGTTTAACAAGCTGATCACCCAGACTTTCAGGCTTTATCCACTGATCTGCACCTAACGGCTTTAAGCTATTACACATACTGCAACGCACATAACTATAAGCCGGAGGCGAATTGTGATGAGGGCTGGGCGTCACATCTTCAATATTCACCGGATGCTCAAACGCTTGTTCTCGTAATAAAAAATGGGCCATTTCAACTTCACCCTGTTTTAACGGGGTCAATTGTAATTCCATAAACCGCATGTGAGTTGGACTATCACAGCGATATTCACGAAAAAGAACCTGCTGTTTTAATCGACAGACCTTTAAACAAGCTTCGATATACATGCGAGTCGAGTCACTTCGAATAAACCGCGATAAATCCTGGCCAACCACCTTGCTTTCTTGAAGGCTGGTACCTGCACCACCTTGTTCCGCTACAGCCTGCCAACCGGATGAAACAGTTTTTATTATATTATCTCGATCCACCACCAACGCAACCTGAAAGGTTTTTTCCACGCCTTTTCCATTTTCAGATATCATAATCCAAAACCCTCAAGCCAAAAACTCAGCATTGGGTCGCCCCAGATAATAGCCTTGAAGCGCCTCGGCACCCTGTTCAATTAACCAATCCATCTGCTGCTGCGTTTCAACCCCTTCCGCAATTGTTTGCAACCCCAGCGCCTGCGCCATACCGATCATCGCCCTAACCAAAGATTGTGTTTGCTGTGACTCAGCCAACTCAAACACAAAGGACTGATCAATTTTTAACACGTTAACCGGAATATTTTTTAGCATTGATAACGAAGCATAGCCCGTCCCAAAGTCATCGAGCATAATCTGAGCGCCTTGACTTCTTAACTCTGAGAGCACACTGATCATTAACGAAAGATTTTGCATGGTCGCGGTTTCAGTAACTTCAAAATAAAAACGCGTCAAGTTTAAGTCTGATTTTTCAGCAATGCTCGATAATTTTTCAGCCAGGTTTTCAATATAAAACTGTAAGGGTGACAGATTAACTGCAACCTTAACGTTTTTATCTAACGCGTGGCTAGCAATGTCTTCACACACCTTTTTAAATAAGGCCATACCCAACTGACCAATCAAACCATGTTGTTCAGCCAGCTCAATGAATAGATTGGGATAAACAAGTTTTCCATGCGTATCTACTAAGCGGATCAAGGCTTCATAATGAATAGGTTTATCAGGTTGATCTGCACTAAAAATCGGTTGGTAATGCATTTGAATATGCTGTTTGGGATGATCAATCGCCAATCTGACTAGCTTCAACATCGCATTTGACACAATTAACTTTTCTTCTTGCTCCGATTCAAATACTTGGTACGTATTGCGACTTTTGTTTTTTGCCATATACATCGCCGCATCTGCACGACGCATCAAATCTTCCACATTCAGCCCATCATTGGGCGCAAAAGCAATGCCAATCGACGCACTTAAAAAATGGCGCCCTTTTTCGGTAATAAAAGGTTTTGCAAGCAATTTAAGTAGATCTTTTGCCACCTGCTCGGCATCCTGTTTGTGCTGAATACGGCTTAATACCAGTACAAACTCGTCACCCCCTATCCGAGCGGTCATGTCATTTTCACGAATACGAGATACAATACGCTGGGTCGCTTCGCGTAATACCAAATCTCCCTCTGCATGACCATAATGATCATTCACGTCTTTAAACTTGTCTAAATCTAAAAACATAACTGCCACTTGATGCGCTTGCTCGGTTTTGATCCGAGCTAAACGAGCATCCAATGTTTGATTAAACAAGGTACGATTCGGCAAACCCGTCAAGCTATCATAAAAAGCTAAACGGTCTAGCTGATTCTGATGATACTTCCGGTCTGTGATGTCCGAAAAGGTAGCCGCAAAAAATATCTTACCGGTCACCTCATCTTTAATCCGACTGATTTGTAACCACTCAGGAAATATTTCCCCGGTTTTGCGTTTATTCCACACCTCACCCGCCCACCAACCATGGTGGTGAATCTCAGACCACATGTCCCGATAAAATTGTTGAGCGTGACGTCCAGAATGCAAAATGTTCGGCGTTTTACCGAGGGCATCTTCTTCGTCATAACCTGTGATTTCTGTAAAGGCATGATTAACCTTGATGATCTGGCCTTTATGATTGGTAATCATTAAACCTTCGCGAATTTGCTCAATAATCGTGGAGGCTAAACGCATTGATTGGTTAGTCATCTGTTTTAGCGACACTTCAAGCAAGGATAGCAAAATCGGCGGGGCTTTTTGATTGAGGTCAAACAACTTACGAACGCTCATCGTAAATGCACGTTCATTAGTCAAGGTAAGTACTTTCTCATAACGAAGGGTTTGATTAAATTGCTGTAATTGCTGTAAAAGTTTAATAAACTGTATCCGACTGTCTCGGCTTAGGTATTTTCGAAAGTTTTTATTCAAAATCTCTTGAGCACTCACACCAAGAAACTCGGCAGCGGCAGCATTTAATTTCAAAAACTCACCGTGAGGGCTGACTAATATTAGAGGAGTCGGAACATCTTGGAATAAGACTTTATAAAATGAATCTTCGGTCTGAGCCCGATTTTCCTCCCTTAACTGCAACTCAAGTTCAGCTTCTAACTCGCTAATACGCTGTTCAAGATTCGCGAAAGCCTGCTCCAAAGTTTGGCGCTCTTCATTTAAACGCGAGTTTTCTTCACGATAAGCGACAATATCTCGGGCTAGATGGGTGCAGTCTTCGTCGTTAAATCTAGCTTGATTGGGAAGGTTCATCACACTGCTCCGGCAAACACAAATAGCCTAAAAAATGCCTTTCTGCATTAATCCAGGTATCTTCAACTTTAAGCTTTAACAGTATTCGCTCACCATTTTGATGTAAAGCGGTCACATCACGCCATTTTGCCATGACCCCTTTGGTTTTTCCTGAGATAAAATCGTGCAAATAACCATCATGATGACTGGCATAGGGTTCTGGCATCAACACCCGCACATTCTGATGCAGTAATTCAGACGCATCATAACCTAACAAGGCTTTAATTTTAGGACTGACAAAACTCATCACCCCCAGTTCATCAATACTAATCAAGGTAAAAGGTAAATAATCAGCGAGATGTTTCAAGGTCACATGACAATCCACAGTTGGATCAATTTTAGATTTGTGCATCGCATTTTCAAAAAACATCATCACACCCACCACCTTAACCACATCCGACTTATAGGCCACCATGCGCAAATGATAGACAACCGAACCACGTCGCACTCGAACCGTCACCTCCTGCTCAGTTTCAATCACATTCAGTAATTCTTGGCGCAAGTTCGGGATATCAATCTGCATACCCAGCGTAGTTAAAGTTTGACCTAAAGCACGATTATCAATACCCAATACTTCACCGGCCAGCTTGGTCATACGTTGAACACGCAGTCGGTTATCTACCAACACAATGACCTCATTCATCTTAGCCAGCATATTTTCAAGATCATTGTTAACCTGCTCCAACTCGTAGGTTTTAACTTCTAATTCCTGATTAACCGTAGATAACTCTTCGTTGGTGGACTGCATTTCTTCGTTGGCGGTTTGTAACTCTTCGTTGGCTGATTGCAATTCCTCATTCGCCGATTGCAATTCTTCGTTGGTTGATTGCAACTCTTCATTCGTGGTTTCCAATTCTTCGATCGAGGTTTGCAGGCGTTCTTTAAAAATCGCCACTTCTTTTCGCAGGTTGTCATTACTAATCACTGCATCTTCAGTCAACAACCCTGTGCCACTGACAAACGCATCCGATAAATCCACCAGAGTAAAACTGACTATAAAAACTTCTTGGGGGCCAGCATCCTGAATTTCAACTCTTTTGACCGTAATAAACAGCGCACTTTCTGCGTCATCATGCTTATAAAACAAGGCTTGGGTCGAAGCATGCCCATCACGTTTTGCTTTTTGTAATAAGGCTCTGACATCGACTTTAATATCATCGCGCACTAAGGTCAAAATATTGGTATCAATACGCCCTTGTGGAAAGCACAGATAGCGGCTGACATCACCGCGAATATGCATTACATGGCCCGATGTATCGACCACCACCACGGTCGGCACCATTTGATCGAGAAGGATTTGATCAAGCTGAGTGATAATACTGTTTTTATCTTGCATCAAGGGTCTGCCAATATCACGGCGCTGCTTGGTTCGCGCGACCGATACTGCACTGGATACATGATCCATACGGTTAGAAAGACTGGTTTTTTTTCGTATAAATAGTTGGCTACGTTTTTGATAAGCATCAAATAATTCAGGTGTGGTAGAGGATGCAGATTCCGATTTTCCTAAGAATAAATAGCCATTCGGCTTCAGAGCAAAATGGAAGGTTTGGAAGACCTGTTTTTGCAAATCAAGTGAAAAATAAATCAATACGTTACGGCAACTGATTAAATCTAGCCGAGAAAACGGTGGATCCATAACCAGGTTTTGACGGGCAAAAACCACTTGATCACGAATGGACTTATGGATAATGAACTGACCATCTTTTTCAATGAAATACTGCTTCAAAAGCTCAGGGGCTAGGTTTTTAATTTGTGAAAGACTAAACTGACCCTTGCGAGCGGTGCTAAGCGCACCCTCATCAATATCGGTTGCAAAAATCTGAAAATGCACGCCTTTTTTATATTTTTGCCTTGCTTGGTGAAATAGTATTGAAATGGAGTAAGCCTCTTCGCCACCAGCACAACCAGCAACCCATACCCTAATTTGTTCGCCTTCTTGGTGTTGTTCTACAAGGCGGTCTATCACGAGCTCAAGATCGGCAAAGGCTTCTGGATCACGGAAAAAATCAGTTACTGAAATAAGCAGGTCTTTGAACAGACTTTCGATCTCAACACTTGAAGAACTTAGCAGCGTTAAATAATCATCCACTGCAACGAGTTTATGTACCGCCATACGCCGAGCAATACGCCGTTGAATTGTTTTTAACTTGTAACCACTAAAATCATAACCAGTTTGATCCAACAGCTTCTGAAAAATCGACTCTAAGGTCGTTTTAGCTTGCGGCACCGCTATTTTTTGCAACAGCGTACCTGAAGATTGGATATAGCTCTTTAATTCTTCCGCCATCTTTTCCGGGGGTAAAATTAAGTCAACTGCGCCAGTATCAATCGCTGCATTCGGCATGCCGGAATATTTTGCACTAGTCTCGGTTTGAGCAATAGCTAATCCTCCCGCCGCTTTAATTGCACTCACACCCTGCGCCCCATCGGTACCGGTGCCAGATAGAATCACCGCAATCGCTTTTTCACCCAGGTCTTCAGCTACACTATGTAACAATAAATTGATAGAAGGTTTAGGGCCAATTTCTGCAGCAGGGGTCAACCTAATTTGTCCTTGCTTGACCATCGCATTATGACCAGGGGATACAATATAAATGCCTCGCGGCTTTGGAGTAAGATCATGATCTACAAGTTCAACAGGAATATCGGTGATACGCGCAAGCAAGTCACGCAAAATAGTGGGGTGCTTAGGGTCTAAATGCTGAGCAATTAGATAAATTGCTGGCAGTTCGTTATCCAGATCAGATAGGAGTTCTTTGAGAGCATCGAGTCCACCCGCTGAGGCACCAATTATGACCCAAAAAGGTGTTACCTCCGGTGTGGTCTGCTTGCTTAAATCCATATTTAAACCCAATTAAGACAATCATTAAACTAAATTATACACATGTTATACCAGTATACTTAATTATTATACAAATATTCCATACCCCTAGGACTCGGGTTTATCCAATGCCAGCATGGCTTGCTTATAAATTAACGCCGCTTCACGTTCCTCTCCTTCAGCTTCATAGCATTGGGCAAAGGCATGAAAGGTTTCTAACTCAGGCTGTAATTTAAGACTTTGTTTAAAATACTCATGCGCCTGACCCCAAAGCTGACTCTGACAAGCCAAGCGCCCCAAGCTTAAAAACAAAACCGCCGATTGAGGATGTTGCTTTAACCAGGCCTGGGCTTTTTTTAGACGATCATAAGCCGGACCAAACTGAATACGACCATAATAATAAACCAGACTTTCATCCCATTCCGCCTTCAATGCCTTTTCAATCCACTCACTTAAGCCATTGAGTTGTTCAGCTTTCATAGCTGCTTTAACATACTCCACCATTATTTGTGGATAGAGTTTTTGTTTGCCATTCAGCGCTTGCCATAGATTCTCAACTTCTGAAAAACTCTCGGCCTGAGCCAATTGCATGGCTAAAACTTCAGTCTCGATTTGAGCAATATCTTGGCGCGCTAACCCACTGACTTTTTTTATCACCGGCATGAGTTCACGAAGACGCATCCATTGTTTTAGCTGTCGCAAAATCCCAACGTATTCCTGTAACACCACCTTGTGCTTTGGGTTTTGTTTATGCAGTTCAGCTAAAATCACTGCGGCCAATGCAGGATCCTTTTCAGTCAATAAACGTGCCTCAACCAAACCAATCGTCAGGCCTTGTTCCGGGTAATCAAGCTTAGCCTGCCTCAAGTATTGATCACGACGTTGGTCTGCTTGTTGCATAGATGCCATTTTGGCCGCAGTCAGATAGTGCATGACCCCATTTTGACTGAGCTTGGCTGTTCTAATTAGCTGCTTTTCGGCCTGCGACCAGTCCGCCGATTCTTGAGCGATTAAACCTCTCGCCAAAGAGTTTTCCGCTTGCTGAAACCGTTTGATCCGACGATGATTACGCCAAACAGCAGGTAAGTTAAAAACCCATAGCCAACCCCGAATTATTAAATAAAACAAAATGAACAAAACAATTAACAAGGCCAAAACAAAAGTTACACTGGTTTCAATCTGCCATATATCCCAGCGTAAGTTAACCTCGCCCAAATTTAATAACGCTAAACTGGTCAGCAACACCGTGACGATCAGCACTAAACTCAACTTAATTAGGCTTTTCATTCTTCAGCCTCGTTATGCTTCTTAATACTAAATAATTGATTAAAAATGGACAGGAAACCCTCCAGTTGAGGCGTGACTTCTTCAAGCGTTTGTTCAATTTGAGGTTTGATTCGCTCTATCCATTGCTGTTGTTGTGAAGCTAATTCAGACAACTGTTCACTAATGCCCTCAACCTGCGCTTGCACTTTAGCCTTATCCTGTTGCCACTGCTCAGAATTAACGTAGTCGTTCAACTGCTCCAAGCCTTGCCGACTCTGCTGGTTAAGCTGTTCCAGCTCACGATTTACTTGATCAAGTGCGCTTTCAAGTTGGGCGCGTAACTGATTTAAGTCTTGGCGTAACTGCGGGTCTTGAATATGAATGACCGAAGACGCTTCATTTTCCTGAATGACCTCGTTATTAGCCAAGCCCTTCACAGCCGACTCAACACCCGCAGCCTGCTCAACATCTTCACCTAATGCAACAATACGATGCTGCATTTCACTCAACTGCGCCTCTATTGCCGCAAACTGCTGCTCAATCTGCTGGGCTTGGCCTTGCTGGGCTTGCAGCTCTTGGCGCGTTTGTTGAATTTGATTTTGTTGGTAGTTAATTTTCTCGATCACTCGATCAAGCATCGGGTATGGCTGGCTTTCATGCTTTAACTCACTTGATTCGGCGATCTGAGTTTGTACTAGAGGCTGGAGCTGTAACCAAGTGGCTAGCGCGGTAGCCAAAGCCCCACCGGATACCAGCATAATGACCAGGGTCAATAAAAAAGACTGTCGAGCGGCTTTGGATTTGGCGGGGCGATCAGCTTGAGTTGGCTTGCTCGCTTTTTCTTCGGCGTTTAGTTCCGCCTTTTCTTGTTTATCGGCTTCGATAAACTCACCTTCAACAGCATGTTGATCGGCTTTAGGGGTAATGGGTTCACTCATCTTATTCTCCTTGACGATTAAGGAATAGGCGAAAACTATCTAATACAGCCTGATCACTCGAATTGGCAGTGACCTCTATAGAGCCATTAAACCCTTGATGGCGTGCATATTCGGCAATACGCTGACTGAACACGATAAGGGGTTGTCGGCAGTACCAGGCCTGGTCGTTAATAGGACATTGTTGAATAAAGGCATCCAAACTGCTTTTGCTGGTAAACAATATCACCGCTTGGTCTTGTTGTTTAAACCTAGACCAGGCCTGGTTACAAAAAGGGGCAATGATGCGTTGATACACCTCATAAAACTGAACCTCTGCACCCGATTTACCTAAGCTTTCCGACAAAAACTCGCGGCCACCATCACCCCGAACAATACCGACCTTTAAACCCAAGGGTTGACTAAAGACCTTCATAGCCAACATCCCCTCGGAATCAAAGCTTTGCGGCAGGGGTTCAATCTTCTGCCAACCCTTCTCGATCATCGCCTGTGCAGTAGCCGCACCAACAGCGACTAATCTTGCATCACCTTGAGGTTCGTGGCCAAGCTGCTCGGCAAAATGCACCACCGCATTGCGACTGACAAAAACCCAAACATCCTGTTGGGACCAACTTGGAGGCGTTTGGCAAACTTGAGTAGCCATCCTTAATGCAGGGCACTCGATCACATTAAAACCAGCAGCTTTGATTAAACTTGAAAGTCCAGCCGCCTGATGCTGCGGCCGAGTATTTAACAAGCAGGCCTGGTTCATTGTAGTTTATTCGTTTGCGTACAATTTTGTTAAAATTTCACGCGCGCCACTGTCCAGCAGGGCTTGCCCAATGCGACGCCCCATGGCTTCCGCCTCATTAACCGGCGCACGGCCTTCCTGACGCACGATCAATGACCCATCGGTTTCCGCAACCAACCCACGCAACCAAACTTCGCCATCCTCAAGTAATGCAAATCCACCAATAGGCACTTGACAGCCGCCATCCAAAGTATGATTCATTGCTCGCTCAGTTTTCACCACAATCTCGGTATCCGGGTGGTTCAAAACCGCAATCAAGGCTTGGGTTTCCGTGTCACCAGCTAGGGTTTCAATACCCAACGCCCCTTGTGCCACTGCCGGCAAGCAAAGTTCAGGTGCCATACGCGCACGAATACGACCCTCTAAGCCTAAACGCTCAAGCCCGGAGGTCGCAAGAATAATCGCATCATATTCACCGGCATCTAATTTACCCAAACGCGTACCGACATTTCCGCGTAAAAACCTTACTTCAAGATCTGGGCGCAGTGCTTTAAACTGAGCCTGACGACGTAAACTAGAGGTACCCAAAATAGCGCCTTGGGGCAAGTCATCAAGCGACGCATACTGGTTGGATACAAACGCATCCGTAGGATCATGGCGCTTCATAATGGCACTCAATGCAAAACCTTCCGGCAAGACCATAGGCACATCTTTCATCGAATGCACCGCCAAATCGGCTTCACCGGCCAACATCCGGTCTTCTAATTCCTTAGTAAATAAACCTTTACCACCAATTTTAGCTAAAGGAACATCTAAAATTTTGTCACCCTTGGTACTCATTGGCGCTAGCTCTACCACCAGGCCTGGATGCGCTTTTTCTAATTCTGCTTTAACAAACTCTGCCTGCCACATCGCAAGCGGACTTTTACGGGTTGCAATCGTTAACTTTTTTTTCATAGCGTTTTATTTAACCTCGTTCTTGTTTACTCGCTATTATAGCCTCCATTTAACCCCCTTTTGCACATAACTCAAGCTTTAACTGCCTGTAAATCCTTAAGTTGATGAATATTCGTATCACGTTGTAAAGAAAGAACTCATAATTCAGTCTACCGATAAATTTCGCACGGCTATATCCGTTTTTTCGCTTGAATGGGATTGAAATTAACCTTAGATTTTACTCAAAGGTTAGTTTTGTTTTTGGTTAAAATAACAAACCAATCTAATTATTAGATTAATTAAAAGAAGGCTATAAAGCCTCGTTAGTTAACTTCAGGAGCGATAAAAATGAAAAAACTACTTATCTTTGGCTTTAGCTTGTTTTTATTAGCAGGGTGTTTTGATCGCCAAGCCCATGCAAACATGCAAGAACTATCTGATTTCCACTGGCTTTCACAACAAGCCCGCGCAAATAATATTCCGATTATGCTAATGTTTACTGGGCCTCATTGTGAGTTTTGCACCCAGTTAGAACGCACGGTGTTTAATCCAATGCTACGCGGCGGCATGTATGAGGGCTATGCCTTGCATATGCGAAAAGTCAGTGAGTTGCATCAAGAAATTAGGTTTAATGCTGATGAGCGGATTACCAAGCGTAATCTTGCCAGAATGTATCGAGCAGATGTGACCCCAACGGTCATTTTTGTTGATTCTCGCGGCATTCCGGTCGCTGAGCCAATGATTGGTTCGATGGAGGTTCAACTTTATTTGGGAATGATTCATCAGCGTTTAAATCAAGCTTATGAACGCATGGGTAATCCTATGCGCCTGCCAGTTAACCCAGATCAAATGCAGCGCCCACTACCTTCCGCACATTAAACATATCAATCATCGCGCCGAGCGAATCACTTAATCGGCGCTTTGACAACAACTTATTACCATTTTAAAAAGGGCTTACGCCATGCCTATTATCTATTTGCTGTTGACTGCCCTACTACTGAGTGGATGTTCAAGCCAACAAGCCAATGCGCATAAAATACTAGAGATGGATGATTTCCACGCTGTTTCTCAAGCTGCTCAAGAAATGAATATTCCGATTATGATTATGTTTACCGCTGAACACTGCAACTTCTGCCACCAACTTGAGCGCGATGTGCTTAATCCGATGATTCGCGGTGGGCTTTATGACGGTTACGCCATGTTCATGCGTAAGGTCGATCTAGACCTTCAACGTCCAATAAAATTTTCCGATAAAGAAACCATTTCAAAGCGCAATTTCGCTAGAATGTACCGTGCGCAGGTTACGCCCACTGTAATTTTTATTAATGCCAAGGGTGTACCGGTGGCGGAGCCGCTAGTGGGAACCATGGATGTTCAGTTGTATGCGGGTTTAATCCATCAACGATTAAATATTGCCTATGCTAACATGGGAAATCCGATGCGCTTACCAATTAGCCCTGATCAAATGCGGCGCCCTTTAGCTTCTAATTAAATAAGGTGAGCTATGACTCAAAATATTAACCAAGAAAAATTATCAAGCGGTCGATTTACCGAATCGACCGATGCGTTTGTTGAAGAATTTACCGCTTCGATACAATTCGACCATCGTATGTATCGCCAAGATATCCAAGGCTCAATCGCCCATGCACGGATGCTTTACAAGGTAGGCATCTTAGATGCAAAAGAAGAAGATGCGATTATCAAAGGATTGCAACACATCCAACAAGAAATTGAAAATGGTGAAATGCATTGGTCGATTAAACAAGAAGATATTCATATGAATATCGAATCACGCTTAACCCAAATGATTGGGGTGACCGGAAAAAAACTTCATACCGGCCGTTCGCGCAATGATCAAGTCGCTACCGATATTCGCCTTTATTTACGTGATGAAATTGATTTCATTCTGACCGAGTTAAAGCGACTACAGCAGGGCATCGTTTCTGTTGCAGAACGTGAAGCTGATACAATTATGCCCGGTTTTACCCATTTACAAACCGCACAGCCTGTTACCTTTGGCCATCATATGATGGCCTGGTACGAAATGCTGGTGCGTGATGTCGAACGTCTGCAAGATTGTCGTAAACGAGTCAACACCCTACCTCTTGGTTCGGCGGCTTTGGCAGGTACCACCTACCCGATTGATCGCGAATACACTGCAAAACTATTGGGATTTGACCGTATAAGTCAAAACTCTCTGGATGGGGTATCGGATCGTGATTTTGCAATCGAATTTACGGCTTGGGCTGCGACCTTGTTAATGCACATGACCCGCTTTTCGGAAGAATTAATTCTTTGGTCATCAGCGCAGTTTCAGTTTATTGATCTACCCGATCGTTTTTGCACCGGCTCATCCATCATGCCGCAAAAGAAAAACCCGGACGTACCAGAATTGGTTCGCGGTAAATCAGGACGGGTTTATGGGCATTTAATTAGCCTTCTCACGCTGATGAAGTCACAACCCCTCGCCTATAACAAAGACAACCAAGAAGACAAAGAGCCCTTGTTTGATACGGTAGATACCGTGCGGGGTTGTCTGCGCGCGTTTGCCGACATGGTACCGGCGATACAGGTTAAACGTGAGGTGACATACCAAGCCGCCAAGCGCGGTTTTTCAACCGCTACCGATTTGGCCGATTACTTGGTTCGTCAAGGCATGGCTTTTCGTGATGCACATGAGGTGGTCGGTTTAGCAGTCGCCCATGGCGTAAAAAACGGTTTGGATCTTTCTGAGATGTCACTAGAAACCCTACAGAGCTTTAGCGATAAGATTTCTGAAGATGTGTTTGAGGTTTTAACCTTAGAAGGTTCGGTTGCCGCCCGAAATCACCTAGGCGGCACCGCACCGGAACAAGTCAAAAACCAAATTGCTTTAGCCAAAAAAGTAATAGCATAAAGGCTTATTTCTAATAGTCAGTTATATTGCTGGGTCAATGGATGACCCAGCGCAACCAGCTTCTAGTCAATATTGACATCAATTTCTACCGAAGTAGATTCATCCACCCTAAACACCACCTTAGCAGAAGCGGTATCATCCGGGTCTATCGGCGCGACCACGTTGATGGTCATCGTACAAGCACCGGCTAAGTTTGTTAAAGATTCATAAACCGTACCTTCAAAACAGGGCGTAACGGAAACCGCAAACCCTGGAGCAGACTCTTCAATTGTTACCATTGAGCTAATACGGGTATAAGGCAGGTTGACATTACCCGCATCCCTAACACTCAAACTAATAGCACTCGTCGATGAGATACTAGAAATCTCATTAAAATTGATTATTTCTAACGGAGAAAGCGCGGCAAAACAAGCTTGATTATTAATTGTGGTGGCTTTCCCTTGATTAGATTCCGCTGAAATCCAAACTTGCGCAGAACCTAAGGGTTGATAACGTAAATCTATCGCCGATACCCCACCGCAACCTAGGTTTAAACTATTGCTATTAGCAGGATAGGTTAAATAAGCCTGTCCCATACCATTTTGAACCCTGAGTTGGCCAGTTAGACGATTGCCAAGCCCATCTTCTCCGGCAATCGAGGCTCCCAATAAAGAGGCGCCAATTATGAAATCTAAATCATCTTGATTCGATAAATAGTTTTTACTGACCGAGATGTCATTGACCGCTAAGCTAGAAACAAATCTTAATTTATCCGTTGCTAATGCATTCCAAAGCAATACACGATCACCTGATTCGATAAATCTATCGGTGTTATTACGTCTAATGGTCGCATTCTCAGCCACGGTTGCTGTACCTATGGTTAAGCGTGATTCATTCTGTTCAATCTCGGCTGCGGTTGCAGGATCATTGGTTCTTAATTCTGCATTAACCACAGGCATAATATTAGACATAACCACACTATCTAAAACCGTCAAGTTGACAACCGTACCATCAGGAACACTATTACCCCATTTATCGTTCACCGAAACACCAATCAAACGTTGATAAAATCCATTACCAAGGTTAGTGATCGAATCATAAGGATAGCTAAATGTAATGGATTCAGCAGGACCCGATGAAACGTTTATTTTGGGTGACACGGCAAATTGAGAAGGCTGGTCAATCAATGAAACTTTTATTTCAATAACTCCGGGTAAAGTACCCGACCTCAAGTTAAACCCGATTCGCCCATCTTGACTGGCTAGATCAATAAATTCTGACCCTTGAATTGTTGCTCCATTTTTACCAATACTGGTTAGCAACTCACCACCATTAGGTCTTGACTCAAAACTTACCCGAACATTTGATTGGCTCCCACTAGGGTTTTTAATGCGTTGACCCGTTTCATCTATAATCGTTACTAATACTTGAGTGGTATCCGCTTCACCAACTCCAGTAACAAATAAGTTTGGATTAGTTAATTGAATTGAAATGGGTATGGTTAAATCAGGTTCAGGTTCAAGGTCTGGATCTAGTTGCTCGGGTGGCGTTTGTACAGGAAGCTGTCCCGTTTTTTTGCTTAGCAATTCTTCATCGGCACCGTTACAACCCGCTAAAACAAACAGGGCTATTAAAGATGTTAGGGTTATTCTTTTTATCATAATTAAAATCTCAAAATTGAATAGCTTATACAGCTGTCTCTATTATTTATGGTTTCAGCCCTTATCTTGCGATTGCGCTCGTAATTCTAATAATCTGTCTTTGCCCTTTGCGCGCTGGGCTGCAATGACATTCAGCTGATCTTGAAGCGTTTGTTTGGCTTGCTCATCGGTGATCTGATCCAGCTCTAGGCGTAGTTTTTGCTCTTTTTGCTTTAAGCTCTTTAGCACTTCTCTTAGCGATTTAATGGTCTTTTTGCATTCGCGTTTTTCTGAGTCCAACAGCTTAACCAGTTTTTCTAACATTTTTTTCAGCTTCATGCCCTACTCCTTAAGCCTTAACCTGCGGTGTGGATTCGCTATCGCTAGCGAGCTGTGCAATTTCATCGGTTGTCAGTGCTAGGTCTTGATTTGATTGTACATTCTCTTCAGTTAATATAACACGCAATGCGTCAATTAAATTTCTTCCCAATTCAACCGTATAACCCTCGTCATTCATAATTGAAGTAGCAATAGCCGGTTGAATACGTCTATGGCGAATTTTGTCATCAAGCTGAGCAATCAGCTCACGTGATGATTTTTCTAATTCGAGCTTTAACGCGTCCATTGATAGTGGAATGGATTCAGCTGAATCATTACGCGCCTGCTGTAAGGCACGCAATAATTTTGCCAAAATTAAGCGCATCGCATCATATTCTTCACGAATCGCTAAGTTACCCGACACCCCGTGCTTACTCAGGTTTTTATGCAGGTGCTTCATCGCTTTAACCGATTCGACTATATCACGACTGGCTTGACGCAAGACATAAAGCGCTTCGGTCGCTTGGGGGGTGAGTTCACGCACCTGCGCTTGACCAATAAAATCGACAATTTCATTATGTAACGCTTTAATTTTGTTTTCGTAACTGTCATCTAAATCCAGTGGCATAATCCGACGGGTGTATTTAACCGCTTCATCTAAAGACTCATCCGACTCAATCACCGCTCGCCGCAAGCTGATGCCATGCACCAAAATACCATAGGCATTGTCATAGAGGTGACCCACCTCTTGACGCACCGCACTGACCGCGGTGGCAGGTGTTTCCAACGCTTCAGGATAAAGGTAAAGTGGTTGTTCTGAAGACTCGGGTTTAAAATCAACACGCTTAATCAATTCTTTTTCTAATCTTGGAACAAATGGCCAAAGCAGCACCACACCCAATAGGTTAAACAGTGTGTGAAACAGGGCGAGTTTTAATAAATAACTGTCATCATTTATCCCAATCAACGCCGCGAGATGGTCCACCAACCAGACGAACTGGTTGATAAAAATAATCGTAACGGCCGCAGTAATAAGATTAAACGTAAGATGCGCAAAGGCTAAACGTTTGCCCCAGATATTCGATGCCACGCCGCCAAGTAACGCGGTCACGGTACTACCGAGGTTCGCGCCAATCGCCAAGGCTAAGGCGTTTTCATAGGTAACTTGACCTGTCGCCAAGGCGGCAATCGTGATCAACAAGGTGGCATGGCTGGATTGCATAATCGTAGTAATCGCCATACCGATTAGCGTAAACAGCAACACACCTAACAGGCCTGGTACCGCATAGGCAGTTAAATCAAAACCGGATTGAAAGGCTTCAAAACCGATTTTCATGTAATGAATACCGAGGAATAAAAACGCCACCCCCATTAAAATCGAGCCGATGCCCTTATAGGTTTTGTTTTTTTGAAATAACAGCACGACACCAAACACCAACATCGGCATCGCATAGCTGGCGATATCGACTTTCAAACCAAAACCGGCAATCAACCAGGCACCGGTGGTGGTACCGATGTTCGCGCCCATAATAATGCCGATGCCGGCGGCAAGGCTAATCATTTGCGCGCCGACAAATGAAATCGTAATCAATGAAACCAAGCTGCTCGATTGCATCAGGGTGGTAGCGACCGCGCCAAAGCTAAAGCTTTTCCATTGATGGCTGGTGGATTTGCGTAGTACATTTTCAAGTGCGCCGCCGGTAAAGGCTTTAAAGCCTTCTTCGAGCAAAATCATACCGAACATAAACAGCGCGATACCGGCTGCAATATCTTTAAAGTCCGGGCTAACCCAAAAACCATAGGCTAATAAAACTAAAATACCGGGCAGTAATACTTTTTTTAACATAGCGCTTCTCTAAAAAATTTAATGAGATACCAGTTCATCAACCGCTGGATAGTTTATCTTACCTGTGCCTAACAAGGGAATCTGTTCGACAAATAATATCGTTTTAGGTATCGCCAATTCGTTTAAACCGGCCTGCCGAATCGCCTGTGCGACCTGCTGTTTATTAAGGTGATTATCATCGGTCACCAGCACAATGCGCTCGCCTTTATGCTCATCCGGCACCCGCACCGCCACGGCTTGACCGTGTAAGCACACACCTGCCACCGCGCTTTCAATCGCCGATAAGGACACCATTTCACCTGCAATTTTGGCAAAGCGTTTGGCACGCCCTTGGATCGTGATAAAGCCCTGTTGGTTGACCGTGACGATATCGCCTGTGTCATACCAGCCGTCTTCAACCGGTTCGAGCACACCTGGGTTGTCTGCCTTAAAATACCCCAGCATCACGTTCGGTCCTTTTACCCATAAGCGCCCTCCCTCAACTAGGCCTGCTACCGGTTCCAGCCGATAGTCCATTCCCGGAACAAACTGCCCGACCGTGCCATGCTGACACATTTGCGGAATATTGACGGCCAGCACCGGTGAGGTTTCTGTCACGCCATAGCCTTCAAAAATCGGTTTATGAAATTGATCACTATAAAGCTGGCGGGTTTCGAGTTTAAGTTTTTCTGCCCCGGCGACCAACGCATCGATGCTATAAAAATCATAGGCATCGGCTTTTTTAGCATAACCCCGATAAAAACTGTCGGTGGCGAAAAACAAGCGCGCATTGGTTTGATAAATCCGCTCTGGAATAATGCCATAGTGTAAGGGAGAAGGATGAAGCTCTACCTGTGCGCCTTTGAGTAATGGCCATAACAACCCAGCGGTTAAACCAAAACTGTGGAAGGTCGGCAAGGCGTTAAACACCGGATCACCCGGCAATAAACTAAACATCGCACTGACCTGTTCGATATTCGCAACAATATTTGCATGGGATAGCAACACCGCTTTGGGCACACCTTCCGAACCGGACGTAAACAACACCACCGCCGGTTTGTCGGGCGTTATCACCAGGCCTGGTAGCTGTTTAACAGAACGACTAAGCGCCGTGAGCTTTAAACCTGTGCCGATTTGTTCGCGCAAATCTTCTAAATACACCAGTTCAACCTCTTGCGCCAAACCCTCTGCCAAAACTTGCAGCCCAGCGAGTTCAATAAACTTACGTGAGGTCAAAACCGTTTTGAGTTGCGCGGTCCGGCAAGCCGACAGCAACGCCGTCTGTCCGGCGGTAAAATTCAACATCGCTGGCACGCGACCATAGGCCTGCAACGCAAAAAATACCGCTGCCATACCGGCAACATTCGGCAACATCACGCCAACGTAGTTTTGATTTGGCAGGGTTTGATCCAGCTTTAAACCCAACACCCGCGCCGCCAACACCAGTTTTTTTAAGCCGAGTTGATTACCCTGCGCGTCGGCAATCGAGCAGGCCTGGTAACCGAATTGCTGTTTCGCATCCAACAAAGCCTGGGTTAAATTTTTCGGTTGAAAACGCGCATAAAACTGGCTATCGCGCATTAACTTATAAATCGCTAATTTCAATTCAGCATGACGCGCATGACCTTTCAACCCAGGTGTAATGCTAAGTTGTTGTGGCTCTAAAATCGTTAGGGTGATTTTGGGAAACCAACGACGTTGCGTCCAGCGCACCCGCCCATCTAAATAGGAAAACCGGCTCAAATGGGCATTTTCAATGTGTACCGGTAAAATCATCGCCCCGGTTTTATCTGCCACCAGCGCAGTGCCTTCATAGACCTTCATCAACCCGCCGGTGGTGCTAATCCGTCCTTCCGGAAAAATCATCCCCTGTTTACCGGTTTTTAAGGCCTCAATCATATGTTTTGCTGCCAAGGGACTGTGCATATCAACTTCGATAAAATTTGCCAACTTTAAAATCCAGCGTTTCCAGCCCCCAGTATGGTCGGCATGAATCATAAAGGTGGTTGACCCAGGTACAAACAAATCAATCAACGGCCCATCCAGCAAGGATTGATGATTCGCCACAATCAGCAACGGCGTTTTGGTTTGATCGACCTTGGCGTAATGCTTCAGACCTCGCACCTCAACTCGCCACAACAACTTAAACAACCACCTAGCCAGTGCTTTCATTTTTGATCTCCCTAATGATCAAATAGTGTAATATTATTTCGCCAACGCCATTCAATAATCGCCATGATCAGCATCGCAAAAACCAGGCCTGCTGCCACTTCTAGCCAATTAAAATTTAAGCTATAACCCAACATTATCAATAGCGCCGAAGCCACCATAAACAGCGCATTCATCACGTTATTTAACGCAAAGGCTTGGGCACGTTGACGGCTAACGACCTGACGTTGTAATTGGGTATAAAGCGGCACCGCATACGCCCCAGCGAACAGCGCGAGCAGCAATAAATCAAACATCACCCGATTGCCCGGCCACTGACTTAGATAGTCGGTTAAGCTGAGCAACTGACTTTGCTGCGGGACTTGAGACGTCACCCAAATCGCATCGACCAATGCCACCGCCATCAACAACAATAAAAATGGTTGATAACGCAACTGAGTTCGCCCTTTAAGATGTTGATTGATTAACCATGCCCCGAGCGCAAATCCCAATGCAAACAACGCCATAAACAACACCGCGACCTGTTCATCGGCGTACAAAAAATCCTTAACCCACATAGGAAACTGACTCAACAAAGATGCACCAATAAACCATAAAAACGAAATCGCCACCACAATATAGCCGCGCCCATCGGCAAAATGCTGAAAGGTATTTTTAAAGATTGTCCACCAGGCCTGGTTGTTGTCTGCGTTATTTTCAGCGTCCTTTTCAGGCGTAGTTTCTATCTTTTGTTGTGATGCGTTCGCTAACGGAATCATTCGACTTGCCATATAGCCCAACAATGCCAAACCCAGCATCAAACCGCTCAACCAAAAAATCCCGCCGTCCATCAGCACCACCAAGCCCCCGATAACAGTGCCGATTAAAATGGCCACAAAGGTGGAACCACTAAACCATGCATTCGCTTGCATTAATTGATTTAAAGGTACCTGCTCCGGCAATATTGAATACTTAATCGGCCCAAAAAACGCCGACTGCAAACCTAATAAAAACAGCACCATTAACATCAAACCCATTTCGCCGCTGACGAGGGCTAAAGACGCCATTAACATAATTAAGACTTCAGCCAGTTTGATTTTGCGCATCAACCAAACCTTATCCCAACGGTCTGCCAAATAGCCGCCATAGGGCGAAAACAAAAAAAACGGCAAAATAAACAAGCCTGCAGCTAAAGTAATAGCTAACCCCGCATCACTATCGACCATAATTCGGTAGGTAATCAGCATCACCAAGGCATTTTTAAACAAATTATCATTAAACGCACCGAAAAACTGCACGATAAATAGCGCCTGAAACTTGGACTGACTGATTAAATTACGACTAAAAGACATTAAACGGCCCTCTTGCTAAGCCAGGGTTGCAAAACCATTAGATTGATGAATCAAGAGGTTACCGTAAAATTAAACGGTTTACCACCAAACAAAACAGTGATAATCTCCTAAGTTACAATTAAAACTCCAATCAGGCCAAAACAATGAGACTTTTAAAATCAACACTAATTTCCAGTTTAATCGCTTTATCCCTAGTACCTCTGAGCCAAACCCATGCCTGTACGCGGGTTGTTTATCAGGGTCCTGAAAATAACATTCTTACTGGTCGCAGCATGGATTTTTCAATCGAAATTCCGGCGAACCTATGGGTATTTCCGCGCGGTATGAGTCGCAATGGTGAAGTAGGCAAAAACTCGATTGAATGGACCTCACGCTATGGTAGTCTTGTGACCAGTTCTTGGGATATAGCTACTACCGATGGCATGAATGAAAAAGGGCTGGTTGCTAACCTGCTTTGGTTGGTTGAATCACAATACCCTGCTTTTGAAAAAGACGGTGACCAACCCGGCTTAACCATTGCAGCTTGGGCACAATACGCCCTTGATAACTTCGCGACAGTTAATGAAGCGGTTAGCGCCTTAGCAAAAGAAGAATTTGCAGTGGTGACCGACTTTATACCCGGTACCGATAAATTTACCACGGTTCATCTCTCCCTATCGGATGCGACCGGAGATAATGCTATTTTTGAATATATCGAAGGTAAACTGGTTATTCACCATAACCGAAACTATAACGTCATGACCAATGACCCAGTATTTGAACAACAGCTAGCGATTAAAGGCTATTGGGAAAACATTCCCGGCACCATCATGCTGCCTGGTTCTAATCGCGCTTCAGATCGATTTGTTCGTGCTTCCTACTACGTCAATGCGATTCCGCAAACCACCGACCCTCAGATATCAGTCGCCAGTTTATTTAGTGTCATTCGAAATGTTTCAGTTCCCTATGGCATTTCAACACCCGACCAACCTCACATCTCCAACACCCGCTGGCGAGTGGTAGCCGATCAAAATAGACTGGTTTATTATTATGAAAGTGTACTCACCCCAAACACAGTCTGGGTCGATCTAAACAAACTCGATTTCAGCCCGAATGCATCGGTTAAAAAGCTGGCTTTAGATGCCGGACAAATCTACGCCGGAGAGTCTAGCAAACATTTTAAAGCCAGCAAACCATTTGTGTTTCAGGGGCTGTAAACTCTAAAACGACTCATCCTCACTGCGAGCTTGGACTTCAAGCTCGCCATCATCGCCCACCTTGATCTTCAACTGAATCGGGCGACAACAGACATAACAGTCTTCGATATAGTCTTGCTCCGGTTCAGAGGGATCAATAACGATTTCGACTTGCTGCCAACAATAAGGGCATTGAATAAACTGGGTTGCTAGCATAGTTGCTCCGATTTGGTTAAATTTAAATAAAAAAACCCAGCATCGCTGGGCTTAAAAAGCATAAACATAGCTAACTTATAATTATTTTTCTGCAGGTACAATTTTCACCAAATCATTAAACGCATGCCAGCTTGCATAACCGAGCAATGGCATCACAATGAACATACCTAAACCAAGTGAGAAAATACCGACTGCGACAAGCAAGCCAATCACCATTGCCCAAACAGCCATAACACCTTTGTTTTCCATCGCAATTTTAAAGCTAATAATCATGGCTTGAACTGCACCAATATTAGTATCTTTCAACAACAACGGAATTGTAACCACGCTGATGGTGAAGACAAACGCCGTTAAGGCAACCGCAAGTAGGCTAAAGTAAACCATAAAACTTAGACCTGCTTCCGACAACAAAAAGCCTGCTACACCCAAACTAGGATCAACAATCAGCAATCCGTGTGATTGAACAACAATCGCTGCCAATAGTGGAGTAAAGGTTGCCCAGGCTGCGGTAATCACACCTAAAACCGCCGCAAAAAGCCCTATATCCCCAGCATTGACCTTCCAGGACACCATAGAAGAAACGAGTGAAGGTTTTTCACCCTGTTCTAGCTTCTGAGCGGTGTAGTACAAGCCCGTCGCTAAAAATGGTGACATCATTACCGCCAATGTGGCGATGGTAAACATGTGAATCGGATTAGTTTGAAAGAAAAAATAAACAGCATAAACAGCGAGCGCCATTACAGAACCATAAAACAAGGTTATGCCCGGTGCTCTAGCCATATCTTCCCAACCGCCTTTTAGCCAGCGCGGAATATCGGATAACTGAACATCAGTTGAAACAATGTGCTCACCTTCCTCGGTAACATGATCGTGTGTGTGGGGTTGGTTGAGAACGCGGTTAATATCATGAGAGTAAGTAGACATGATGGACTCCTTTAAAATTTAACGGGTCCTTTCTCTTATCTGAGTAATGTCATCAGATGGTTGTTCGAGCTAAGACCCTATACAAAACATTCATAAAACATATACTTCAAGTTCAATTCTACCTATTACGGAACAAAATAAAAATAGATAATTTTTGCTTACAAATAAATCAAGTTAATAATATCAACAGGTTAATAAATTAACTGAACCAATTTTAGTTTATCACCTAGAATTCACAAGACTGTGAATAAATTTTGATCCATGCTAGCCGGTCAACGCTAAGCTTATTTTTTATGGGTCAAAATGCAATTAAACTTACAAAAAACCAAGCAAAACGGATTTACAAAAATTGTGGTAAAATCATCTGATTATTTTTGTAACCAAAGTCTAAGCGCTATGTCAGAAACCAACATCGAACCCAAGTTATACGATTCTTCATCGATTAAAGTCTTAAAAGGTCTTGACGCTGTTCGCAAACGTCCAGGCATGTATATTGGGGATACCGATGACGGTTCCGGCCTACATCACATGGTGTTCGAAGTGGTCGATAATGCCATTGACGAAGCCTTGGCGGGGCATTGCGATACGATTAAAGTGATTATACATACCGATGGTTCGGTGTCGGTTACCGATAATGGTCGTGGTATTCCGGTTGATATTCACAAAGAAGAAGGTGTATCCGCCGCTGAAGTTATTATGACGGTTCTGCACGCCGGCGGTAAGTTTGATGATAATTCGTATAAGGTTTCAGGCGGATTACATGGCGTGGGGGTTTCCGTTGTTAACGCGCTTTCAGAAGAACTAAACTTGATCATTCATCGAAATGGTAAGGTTTGGAAGCAAACCTACCACCTGGGTGTTCCCCAAGCTCCACTCACCGCAACGGGCGACTCTGATAAAACCGGTACCGAAATACGCTTTAAACCCAGTGCAGAAATCTTTGCCATTACTGAGTTTAATTTCGATCAATTGCTAAAGCGTTTGCGCGAATTATCTTTTCTTAACTCAGGTGTGTACATTGAGCTGATTGATAAACGTGATGACCGCAAACAGGTGTTTCAATATGAAGGTGGTATTCTGGCCTTTGTCGATTTTATCAATCACAATAAAACACCAATTAATGACAAGGCTTTTCACTTTACTACGCTTAAAGACGATATTACCGTCGAAGTGGCGATGCAATGGTCAGATTCCTACCAAGAATCCATTTTTTGTTTTACCAACAATATCCCGCAACGTGATGGCGGAACACATTTATCAGGCTTTCGTGCGGCTTTAACCCGAACGCTGAATAGCTATATTGAAAAAGAAGGCCTCAACAAAAAATTCAAAATTAATATTTCAGGTGATGATGCGCGTGAAGGTTTGGCTGCGGTCATTTCGGTTAAGGTACCCGACCCGAAATTTTCTTCACAAACCAAAGATAAACTCGTGTCCTCTGAAGTGAAGTCAGCGGTAGAAACCGCGATGAACGAAAAGCTCGCTGAGTACCTACTCGAAAACCCGAATGAAGCCAAAGCGGTTTTTGCTAAGATTGTTGATGCGGCGCGTGCTCGTGAGGCAGCCCGTAAAGCTCGCGAAATGACCCGTCGCAAAGGTGCACTAGACATAGCAGGCCTGCCTGGAAAACTTGCTGATTGCCAAGAAAAAGATCCCGCACTAAGCGAACTCTATCTGGTGGAGGGTGACTCTGCGGGTGGATCAGCCAAACAAGGCCGTGATCGCCGCCGTCAAGCCATCTTACCGCTCAAAGGTAAAATTCTAAACGTAGAACGTGCACGCTTTGACAAGATGATATCATCAGCCGAAGTGGGGACACTGATTACCGCTCTTGGCTGCGGCATAGGCCCTGATGAATATAACCTAGAGAAACTGCGTTATCATCGCATTATCATTATGACCGACGCTGACGTTGATGGCTCGCATATTCGAACTCTTTTGCTGACGTTTTTCTACCGTCAACTTCCGGATTTAATTGAAAACGGTTATGTCTATATCGCCCAACCTCCGCTTTATAAAGTGAAAAAGGGCAAACAAGAAACCTATCTGAAAGACGATACCGAACTTGAAAACTACCTGTTAAATAGTGCGCTTGACGCGGCGGGTGTGTTTGTTTCCGATCAAGGACCAAGCATCAAAGAAGTCGCATTAGAACAATTAGCAAAACAATTTTTACAGGTAAAACGCATTATTAGCCGTTTGTCACGCCGTTTTAACCAAACTTATTTAGAGTTATTAACCGATGCGCCCGTTATCAAATCAGAAATGCTTAATGACTTTGATGCTTTGACTGCTTGGGCAAAAGCCGTTGAACCCAGATTACAAGCTTTGGGCGAAGCACAAAAAGTAACTTTCAATATTCATGTTGAACCCGCTTTAGAAGGTGATGCCCAATTCCATCTTCGCTTAGCACAGCGTGAACACGGCACCTTAAGTACACAAATCTATGGCGAAGAATTTTTTAGTTCGCCAGAATATAGCGCAATTGCTAAACTAAGTGATACCTTACAGGGCTTGTTAACTGAATCCGCTTATGTGCAACGTGGCGAAAAACAACAAGCCGTTAACTCATTCAAGGATGCACTTGAATGGTTACTCAACGAAGCTAAACGTGGCCAAAGCGTACAACGCTATAAAGGCTTGGGGGAAATGAACCCGGAACAACTCTGGGAAACCACCATGAACCCGGAAACGCGTCGCTTGCTTCAAGTGAAAGTACAAGATGCCATTGAAGCCGATCAAGTATTCACCACTTTAATGGGCGATCACGTTGAACCGCGACGAGACTTTATCGAAAGCAACGCGTTACGCGCTGAAAACATTGACGTTTAACAGTATAAAACTTTAATTATAGCAAGCAGGCCTGGTTAACCAGTCTGCTTATTTCACCAAGAAAGGAGGCATTATGTCTGCAACTCACCCTATCGTAACGGTAACTGGATCATCAGGTGCCGGTACTTCTTTTGTTAAACGTGCTGTGGAGAAAATTTTTGCACGTGAAAACCTTAATGCGGCGATTATCGAAGGCGATAGCTTCCATAAATATGATCGTATGGCGATGCGTGAAAAAGTCGCTGAAAGCAAAGCGAACGGTACACGTGTACTCACTCACTTCTCTGAGCATGCCAACGAGTTTCAGAAGCTAGAAGAATTATTTGCGCAATACCGCGAAACCGGTACCGGCAAACGTCGTTACTATATCCATAGCGATGAAGAAGCCGCTGAATTAAACGCACGTTTAGGCACTAATCTTAAACCGGGTGAATTCACACCATGGGAAGATATTCCTGAAGGCACTGATGTGCTTTTCTACGAAGGCTTACACGGCATGGTTAAACGTAAAGATCATGGCCCGGAAGAAGGTATGCATGATGTGGCCCAGTATGTTGACCTAGGGATTGGCGTTTGCCCAGTCGTCAATATCGAATGGATGCAGAAAATCTACCGTGATACCTCAGAGCGTCCTTATTCTGTCGGTCAGGTACGTGACGTTATTCTTGAGCGTATGGAAGACTATATTGAGTACATCGTTCCTCAGTTCCACCGTACCCATATTAACTTCCACCGTGTACCCCTAGTTGACACGTCGGATCCCTTCTCAACCCTTAAAGACGAAGCAGCCTTAGTGCCTGAGCCTAAAAACTCGTTGATGGTCACCCATGTTCGTCATCAGGATATTGATTTACAAGCGATTGCCGATAAGATTCCCGGTGCTTGGTTACAAACTCCTGAGACTCTGGTTTATAACTCAGAGCACATGGTGCTTGCGATGGATTTATTGATGTCACCGATTATCCATAATCTAGTAGAGAAAAAACGCGCTGCTCTAGCAAAAGGCTAAGCTCACGTTTTCAATTGAATGTTTAGGGACTTAACCCTAAACATTCAATAACTTCTAACTTTCACAACTACTCTATCTTTTCAGACAACGCCTAACCTCTTTTCAAACAAACTTGCTACTGCTTTTTATTCCATTTATATTACTAGCTAAATAAAGCAAATACTCTATTAAATAATGCTTTTAGACAGGATTCATTACTATGATCTCTGAAAACCATCAGAATAAAAATGGTCAACTAAGTTTTATACTCTTGGCGATGATGCTTAGCTTAATACTCATTGCTCTCACTTATTTTTATAGCGTTTTACAACCTAAGCTTCAATCTCAAACTGAAAATCAAGCATCGCTGATCATTAACATGATGGTACAAAATCTATTACGCCAAGAAGTACTAGAAAACGCTGATTTATTAAGCGGTGAGATCCAAAAACTGCTGAGTTATTCGGCAGAAGTCGAGCAACCCCCTTTCGTAAAAGGCCTCAAAATTAGGTTTAACTCGCAGGTATTTCCAGATCACTCCGGCTCTCTGATACGCGGCAACATTGAATGCCATGACTGTTTTGAAATTGAAAAAAAACTTTATTCCAATCAAAATAATACCGTCATCGCCCAAGTCAATTTTTGGATTGAACCCGAGTACCTTGATGATCTTACGCCTGAATTCACCTTTCAATTTATCGCTTTTCTACTCGGATTGGTTGTGATGATTGGGTTCGTCTGGAAAAGTATTCATAAATTAAATGCTTATCAAACCTCAACAAACCATGCCTTGAGGCAAACCAAAGAATTCAACAATAAAATTATTAATACTATCCAAGATTGGCTACTCGTTATTGATCAAGACGGAAGAATATTAAATGCGAATCAAAGCGCACTGAGCCAACTAAACAAAGACTTATCTCAGATAAATAAAAAACTCATTCAACAATTTGTAAAACCGCTAGACACACATTCAAGCTTAATTGAGCAAATACAAAACAAAGCTGAAAATAATAAAGATGAACCACAGATTGAAGTTAAGTTTAAACTAAAAAACCAAATTGAACATTATGGTGTTTTAACCAGCACAGGTTTCAAAGACTTTAAAACAACACAACCCGTTCAATATCTCGTCATTATTAAAGACATACAGTCGATTAAATTGGCTGAGGCTAAACTCGCCTATCAAGCTCAAATGGCCCATGCGGGTCGTTTAAAATCGCTAGGTGAAATGGCCACGGGGATTGCCCATGAAATTAATCAACCTTTGGCCGTGATTCGCTTAGCTGCTGAAGGCATTAAAGAATCACTTAGCATGCAAAACCCAGATGCGTTTGAAATTGAAATTACTCAAGACATTGTTAACCAGGTTGATCGTATTAGCGTCATTATTAACAATATGCGCTCTTACGCACGCCTTAATCCTTCACCAAGACAATGGATTGCGCCACACAAACCGATTAACAATGCACTGACTTTTTTTAGAGAACAATTACGCGTAAATGCGATAGATTTAATAGAAGAAATCAGAGAGGACTGCCCTAATATACAGGTAGAACAACAAAAACTTGAACAGGTGATTGTCAATATCATTACCAATGCCAGCCAGGCCTTAGAAAAGATTGCCCATCAGCACCGTAAAATTCGTGTTCACTTAGAATGCGATTTAAAGCATGTCATTTTAACGATTGAAGACAATGGTTGTGGTATGGATGAAATGACAAGACAGCATTGTTTAGATCCTTTCTATACCACCAAAGAAACCGGCGAAGGCACTGGCTTAGGCCTTTCTATCGTCAATAATATTTTGCATGAATTTAATATAGAATTAAAAATTGAATCTAAGCTAGGAAAAGGTACACGCTTTATTCTATATATTCCCCATCAGAATGCTGAGGCAACCGATGATTAAATTATTGATAGTAGATGACGAACTGGCCATTTTAAAGGTTTTAAAATGGCGACTAGAAATGGCAGGCTTTCAAGTTGAAACAGCAATAAATGCTAATGAAGCCTTAGAAAAAATTCAAACCGGTGTCTATGACTTGGTGCTGACCGATATTCGTATGCCAAAAGTCGATGGCTTAAGTTTAATTGAAACAATTAAACAACATAACAACAATCTACCTTGTATTGTAATGAGTGGTCATGCCGACATTGACATAGAAAACGAAACTCATCGGGTAGGCGCAGTAGGTTATCTACACAAACCGGTAAAATTTGATGAACTCAAACAACTGATCGAGGCTAACCTGGTTTAATCTTCAAAACCGACAAAACTCTCAATCTGACGTCTTTCACGTTTCGTAGGACGCCCCTTGCCCTTTTCTCTATAACCCAACAGCGCCATATCTGCGGTGGGTTTTCGTTGCAATAATTCTTCATAAACTAATTTGTAAAGAGTTTGAGCCTGCTCTGCACTCCCGCGTTTATCAGAAAGCGCCACTACCTCAATCTCAACTTTTCTATGCACCTGGGTAATCTTTAACTTATCACCCACGGCAAGGGTTTTACTGGCTTTAGGCTTGCTGCCATTCAGCTCAACCTTACCACCTTTAAGTGCATCAGAGGCCAGACCACGCGTTTTAAAAAAACGCGCCGCCCAAAGCCATTTATCACAACGAATTTTCTGTTCTTCCATAAGCAGGCCTGGTTATTTAACCCGAATGTTTCATTAATTTGTGCTGAGATTGCGCAGTGCATTGGTTTTACAAGGAAATTTTCGAAGAAGCGCCGTATCCATGATTACGGCCGACTGAGAAAATATTTCTTGTGGAATCAAGGAACAAGCAAGGTCGGTGCAAATTTGTGAAATATTCGGGTTAAAGTCTAAATTTAATCTAGCCATTCACGAGGCGTAAGATAATCATATAGCTTGGCTTCTTCGCTACCCGCTTCGGGTTGATAATCATATTTCCAAGACGCAAGCGGTGGCATTGACATTAAAATTGACTCGGTGCGGCCACCGGTTTGCAAACCAAACAAGGTACCACGGTCAAATACCAAATTAAACTCAGCATAACGACCACGACGATATAACTGAAAATCGCGCTCGCGCTCGGTATATTCAGTATGTTTTCGTTTAGCCATGATCGGCCTATAGGCTTTAATAAAATGATCACCTACTGAGCGCATAAATGCAAAACAGGTTTCAAAGTCCCACTGATTTAAATCATCGTAAAATAAACCACCCACGCCACGGGTTTCGTTTCGGTGTTTAAGATAAAAATACTCATCACACCATTTTTTATATTTAGGGTAAATCTCGTCGCCAAATGGATCACAGGCATTTTTCGACATTTGATGCCAGTGCTTAACGTCTTCATCAAACGGATAAAACGGGGTTAAGTCAAACCCACCACCAAACCACCAGACCGGTGCCTCGCCTTGTTTTTCGGCGATAAACAAGCGTACATTCGCATGTGAGGTCGGAATATAAGGGTTACGAGGATGAATCACCAAAGACACACCCAAAGCTTGAAACGAGCGACCCGCTAGTTCAGGACGATGAGCCGTTGCCGAAGCCGGCAGGGTTTTACCGCGTACATGCGAAAAGTTAACCCCGCCTTTCTCAATCACTGCACCATTTTCCAAAACTCGCGAACGACCACCACCGGTTAAACCCATTGAACCCTGCTCGCCTTCACGCTCCCAAGCATCAATAATAAAGTCCTTAGACCCATCTTCTTCTGCGAGTTGAGCACAAATATCATCTTGTAACGCGAGTAAATAATCTTTTACCTGATCTATATTCATTCTATTGGTTTCCATTCTTAAAACATCTTGTAGAAGATTATAAAGCCCGTTGGCGTTTTGCCCAACCTTGTTTTGATTATAATAGTATCCGTAGCTAGACTAGGAGGCTCAGAAAATGGTCATTAAGTGGATTTCCGTTGTTTTAATTTCATTATTATTAACCAGTTGTGCAGTAACCAATACTACTCAATCAGGCCTGGTTGGCGTTGACCGTAAACAAACTTTTTTAGTTTCTCAAAACCAAATGATTGAAGGTGGGCAACAGGCTTATAGCCAAGTGCTCGCTGAAGCCAAACAAGCCGGAAAACTAAATACCGATAAGGCAATTTATGCACGTTTACAAACCATCCTGACCAATATGATTCCTCATACCGCTCATTTCAGAAAGGATGCAGTCAATTGGGATTGGGAAGTTAATCTAATCGAAGAAGACACCATTAATGCTTGGATTATGCCCGGCGGAAAAATTATGTTTTATACCGGACTGATCAACCAACTCAAGCTTAATGATGATGAAATCGCGGCGATTATGGGCCATGAGATGGCCCATGACCTTCGTGAGCACGCGCGTGAGCGTGTTTCTCAAGCAGCAGCCACACAACTGGGTTTAAGTATCGTCGGTCAACTTACCGGTGCCCAAGCCGTTACCCTTGATATTGCCGGAGCTTTACTCAATGTCGGTATTTTATTGCCCTATAGCCGAGTTCATGAAGTCGAAGCCGACCGCATCGGTATCGAACTGGCGGCCATGGCGGGCTATGATCCTTCAGCAGCGATTGATATTTGGAATCGCATGGCTGAATTATCAAAAGGCAATCAACCCCCGGAGTTTTTAAGCACCCACCCTTCCTATGACTCACGTATTAAAGATTTAACTAAATACTCAACGCGCCTTATGCCAGTTTATCAAGAAGCACGCGCAGCGCGTTTAAAGCAATAAACTTGGCTAATTTAATTTGTTCGCTCAAACTCCATCCATTCATCAAGCTTAGACCAGGCCTGGTCTAAGCCCTGCTTGTTTAATGAAGAAAAGAGTTGCGCACTTGCATGAGGATAGTTGTGTTTAAGTGTTTTTTGCAAACCCATTAATGCTTGGCTCGCTTGATTACGACTTAACTTATCGGCTTTAGTCAGTAACACATGCACCGGCAAATTTAATTCATGTGTCCAATCCAACATCATTTTATCCAGCGGTTGCAGTGGATGGCGAACATCCATCATCAAAATTAACCCTTTTAATGCTTCACGCTTCTCAACATATTCCGCCAGGCCTGCTTCCCACAGTTTTTTCACATTAACATTGACCTTAGCAAAACCATAACCGGGTAAATCAATTAAACTGCGTTGTTCATCGAGTTGGAAAAAATTAATCATTTGGGTGCGTCCAGGTGTTTTACTGGTTCGCGCAAGACTTTTTTGTGAGGTCAGCACGTTCAATGCACTGGATTTTCCCGCATTAGAACGCCCAGCAAACGCCACTTCATAACCTACATCTTCTGGGCAATGACTTAAATTTGGCGCACTTTTTAGATAGGTCGCTTTTTGATAGAGTGGATGTTGCATAACGAATAACGTTCCTTTTGTATTCCCTTTTTAATCCTTATTAACCTATTAAGTCGGTTTTAAAATACCCTACAAATCTACTAGGTTAATAACAAGCGAGTCTTTAACTCTTGAACAGAGAAGTATATACTCTTATCCCTGCAATATTTTATTAGCATTGAACAAAAGATAAAAAACTATGTCTGAGCAGAACAAAAAAACTAAAACCCCTAATCGACCGAATATTTGGCTTGAATTTTTAGGGTCGATGAATCTTGCCATCACACTGCTTGTGATGTTATCTATTGCCTCGGTCATAGGTACTGTGCTTCAACAATTTCAACCCGTTCAAGATTACATTATCAAGTTTGGCCCCTTCTGGTACGAAGTTTATAACAGCATGTCGCTGTATGATGTTTATGGCGCCGCTTGGTTTATGATCGTTTTATTGTTTCTGTTAATCTCTACCGGGGTTTGCGTGACACGTCATACGCCGATCTTTATCAAAGACATGAAAGAATACAGCGAAAAGCTATCGTTGACCGCCCTCAAACACCAACCTAACCATGCCGAATTTTCTATTGCCGGTGATTTTGAACAACAAAAAAATTATGCCAACGAGTTTTTAAAACACGAAGGGTTTAAAACGCGCATCAATCAACGTGATGATGGTTCTGTCACTGTTGCAGGTCTAAAAGGCCATTGGAACCGCCTCGGTTACTTCTTTAGCCATATCTCAATTATCATTATTTGCATTGGCGCATTATTGGATAGCAATATCTATCTCAAGTTTTACGAACTCACTGGAACTATGAAAGCTGAAACCCGCTCAGTACCACTCAGCGAAGTTGATAAGCGCGCATGGCTTCCTCCATCAAACTTTTCCTATCGAGGCAATGTCAACATTACTGAAGGCCGAGATGCCGATGTATTATTTTTACCTTGGAAAGAAGGCTATTTAGTTCAACAACTGCCATTTAGAATTGAAGTTGAAGCCTTCCGTATTGACTACTATGACAATGGTATGCCACGCACCTATGAAAGTGATCTAATTCTGTATGCGGATGATTTAGAAGAACCTCTAAGAAAAACCATAGAAGTTAACCACCCGCTCTACTACAAAAATTATGCGATTTACCAATCGTCCTATGGCGATGGTGGCTCGTTGGTAAATATGAATGTTTATGCACTTGCTTCACCGCATATCAGCAAAACTGAAATCGAATCAGCGATTAACCGCAATGAATCTTTAACCACACCCGCAGGACGTTTCCGTGTTGAGTTTAGTGACTTTAAACTGCACAACATTGTGCCGCGCAGTGAAGAAGATGCACTCGCCACCGGTCGTAAAATGAAAAACAATGGTCCAAGTGTTTTATTCCGAGTTCGTAATGAAGAAGGCCGTGCTTGGGAATATGAAAATTATATGATCCCGGACTTTCAAGAAGGTCGCTGGTTTTATATGAGCGGTGTACGTACCTCGGTTGCAGATCATTTCCGTTATTTGTTTATTCCAGCGGATGACTTACGCAGTAAAAATCGCTTTTTCGAGTTTTTAGCCCTGGTTAATAACGCTCCAAAAGCAGACCGTATTTACCGTCTAGCCATGCCTAAACCTATGGAAATGGATCGCGCTAACTATGAAACGCATATGCAACTGATGCAACAACTAGTTAAGCTCTTTCGCGAAACCGGATTTGATGGCATAAGTCATTTCATCCAAACCAATGTACCCCAAGACCAACAAGAAGAGGTGGCGGCTTTCTATTTTGGTCAATTGGCAAATGCCTTGCAAACCCTTTATCTACATGTTTTAGAACAAGAAGGTGTTGCAGTATCAAATGAAGGCGACATAAGTGAACAACATCAGGTTTGGTTTGAAGATGCGATGACGGCGATTGCCAGTTTAAACCGCTACGGCCCACCGATGTTTTTTGAAATGACTAGTTTTGATCAACGCTGGTCAACCGGCTTACAAATAACCAAATCACCCGGTAAAAATGTGGTGTATTTTGGTAGTGCGTTACTGACACTCGGCATTTTCTTCATGTTTTATGTGCGTCAACGTCGTGTGTGGATTCATCTAAAACCGAATGGCGGACAAACCGACATCACCATCGCAGGACGCGATAACCGGAAACTACCGGAAACAGATAAAGAGTTTGAACAACTCGTTACCAACTTTAAGGCTTAATAGTTAAGAGGCGGCTACTTATGGACATGACAATAAAAAAACAAAGTTTTTTAGAGGTGTTTACCCCTAGAGACATTCTTTGGACCCTGGCATTATTCGTCGGTTCATTGATTGCTTGGCAATATTATCAAAATGAAATGGATGGCTATGAAGTCGCAATTTTATTCGGTACGGCCTTATCCGCTGTTTGGCTCGGCTGGTACTGGCGTAGTTTTCAAACCTTTAGTTATGTGGTTGCAGCCGTTAGTTTGTTTGCTATTTGGCTATATGCGCGAAATGACTTTAACTACGAAGCACAAGAAGAAGTCTTCTTCCTTAAATACTTAATTTCCAGCCAAGCCGCGATCATGTGGATGACCTTTCTAGTTCTGGTATCTACGGTTACCTACTTTTTTGGTTTATTTAGAAATTCAGACTTCATTTATAAACTCTCCACCTTTATTGCCTGGGCTGCCGCAACCTTTGGTTTTGTCGGCTTAATGGTGCGCTGGAAAGAATCCTACTTAATCAGCCCAGATTATGGTCATATCCCCGTTAGCTCATTGTATGAAGTCTTTATCCTGTTTGTGGTTATGACCGTATTAATGTACCTCTACTACGAACAAAAATTCAAAACCCGTGCTATGGGTGGTTTTGTAATGATCGTGATGAGTGCTTCGGTATTGTTTGTGCTTTGGTATGTGTTTGATCGCCAAGCCCACGAAATTCAACCGCTGATTCCTGCTTTACAAAGCTGGTGGATGAAAATTCACGTACCAGCCAACTTTGTCGGATATGGCGGTTTCTCGATTGCCGCAATGGTCGGTGTTGCTATGCTGATGCGTCTATCGATAGAAAAACGTAAACCTAATAGTGGTTTACTCAAAGCTTTACCAAGCCATCAAATCATGGACGATATTATGTATCGCGCCATCGCAATAGGTTTTGCGTTCTTTACTGTGGCAACTATTCTAGGTGCAATGTGGGCGGCAGAAGCTTGGGGCGGCTATTGGTCTTGGGATCCTAAAGAAACCTGGGCACTGATTGTTTGGCTAAACTATGCCGCTTGGTTACATATCCGCATGACCAAAGGTTGGCATGGTGCACCAATGGCTTGGTGGGCAGTTATAGGTTTGTTTATCACCACCTTTGCTTTCTTAGGGGTTAATATCTTCTTATCCGGTTTACATTCTTACGGCGAACTCTAGGAGCAAACCATGCTTAGACGACGTTTATTACAGCTTAGCGGACTCGCCTTTTTAGGCGGGTTGAGCAAACAGGCCTGGTCATCTGTTCGACCTGGTGTTGATTATAAAAACCTACGTCAAATACAATCGATAGCTCCTCATCATAAGCAAGTTACCGAGGTGTTTTTTTATGGTTGTCCGCACTGCTACAACCTGCAGGACAGCCTGTACCAGTGGCTTCGCCGTAAGCCACGCGATGTGCATTTTGAACGTCTTCCTGCGGTTCTCAACAACCCAAGTTGGGTGTTTATGGCTAAGGTTTATTATGCTGCGGAAGATCTCGGTATTATTGACCGCTCAAACCAAGCTTTTTTTGACGCACTCCACCGTGATAAGCTACCCCTTAACAATCTGGCATCGATTGCTCGGTTCCATAGCCAATTTGGTGTTACCGAGCAAGCTTTCACAGACAGCTTTAATTCGTTCAAAGTAGATCAAGCCGTGCGTCGAGCACAGCGATTAACTGAAGCTTTTGGTGTTGAGGGTGTGCCCAGTATTGTTGTGAACGGCAAATTTTTAACTAGCCTTTCAATGAGCGGTAGCCAAGATAAACTTTGGCAGAATGTAGATCAGTTATTAGAACTTTAGGAAACTCAATGCAAGCTGCCAAACTGTTTGTTAAATGTCTTGAAGACGAAGGCGTAGAGTATATTTTTGGTATCCCTGGAGAAGAAAATCTTGACCTGGTAGATGCACTACTCGATTCTGACATTGAGTTTATCACCACACGCCACGAACAGGGTGCGGCCTTTATGGCCGATGTTTATGGACGGCTAACCGGCAAAGCCGGTGTGTGCTTGTCAACCCTTGGACCGGGTGCCACTAACCTAGTAACCGGGGTCGCTGATGCAAATATGGATAACGCGCCATTGGTCGCGATTGCCGGACAAGCGGCGACCAATCGCATGCACAAAGAATCTCACCAAGTAGTTGATCTGGTGAGTATGTTTAAGCCGATTAGTAAATACGCAACTCAAATTCTTGAACCTGAAACTATCCCGGAAGTCATTCGTAAAGCCTTTAAGCTAGCACAAGCGGAAAAACCCGGCGCCAGCTTTATAGACTTTCCGGAAAACATAGCCGATATGGAAACGGAGTGTTTACCTCTTAAGGTAACTCAAACCCGGCTAACAACCGCATCAGAACAATTAATTAAACAAGCCGCATTAAGCTTGCAACAAGCTAAAAGTCCGCTGATTCTGGTTGGTAATGGTGCAGTACGTGCAAAAGCGGGTGGTGAAGTTTATGCTTTTGCTAAACAACTCAATATTCCTACCGTCAATACCTTTATGGCTAAGGGCATTATCCCTTTTTATAAAAATCCAACCGCTATGGGTACAGCGGGCTTACAAAAAGGCGACTATGAAAACGGTGGTTTCTCTAAAGCAGACCTGGTGATTTGTATTGGGTTTGATATGGTGGAATATCATCCACATCTTTGGAACCCAAACCATAACCACCAGATTATTCATATCGATACCCTACCGGCTGAAGTTGACTCAAGTTATATGCCCGATATTGAACTGGTTGGTGATATTGCTAAGAATATTCAATCTTTACGTAGCCTGCTTAATCAAGCCAAACCAACTCAGCTTGATCATCCTTTACGTGATGCGACTAAAGAAGAAATGAACCGATGTTCTGACAGTAATGCTTTTCCATTGTTACCACAAAAAATCATTTGGGACTTACGCACCGCAATGAATTATGACGATATCGCTATTTGCGATGTCGGTGCCCATAAAATGTGGATGGCACGGATGTTTCGCGCAGAAAAGCCTAATACCTGTATCATCTCTAACGGCTTTGCCGGTATGGGGATTGCCGTACCCGGTGCGATTGCGGCCAAACTGGCCTTCCCGGAACGCGCGATTGTTGCTGTCACCGGTGATGCCGGTTTTATGATGAACTCTCAAGAAATTGAGACCGCTTTACGTTGTAACACGCCTATTGTAATTTTGATTTGGAACGACAGCCAATACGGTTTAATTGAGTGGAAACAAAAACGTAAATATGGTCGTGCAGCTTATATTGATTTTCAAAATCCTGACTTTGTTCAGTATGCGCAATCTTTTGGTGCCAAGGGCTACCGTATAGAAGCCGCTGATCAACTGCTACCGGTGTTAAAACAAGCGCTAAAAGACAACACTGTTTCAATCATTGACTGTCCGGTCGATTATTCTCAAAATGACAGGCTCACACAATTATTAGGCAATGTTATTTCCGAATTGCAATCCTAGCTCGAATATTTTATAAATTTGTGAAATATTCGGGCTAAAGGTCTGTCGGACGAAACTACAGTTTTTTAAGGATAATATTGCGTTACTTCAGCAACAGGTTTACGAATTTGATTGCTGTCACAGCTGGGGTAACCCATATACAACAACCCAATTAATTCAATTTCTTCTGGATTAATTTTGAGTATGGAATAGGTTTCATTCGCCTCGATAATAGGGCCTGTACTCCATTGCACACCTAAACCAAATTCTGTTGCCATAAGTTGAAAATTTTGAATCGCACAGCTACAAGCGGCATAATCTTCTTTATAGGTAACCGGATTACTTGATTTCAGTTGACCCACTAAAACCATCGCCGGATTAGCCAAAAAACGCTGACACGCTTTTTGATAGATAGTCTGATGTTCTTCAGAACCAGGTTCGGCACGTTTATCAGCTCGCAGCTGGGCGTAAATAGTCATCAAACTCTGTTTCGTTTGATTACCTAAGACAAAAAAACGCCAAGGTTCGGTTAAACCATGATTTGGTGCCCATATAGCAGCATCAATACACTGATTAACCAGATCCTTGTCTAATGATTTATCCAAAAACTGATAAGCTGTTCGTCGTTGTCTAACCAATTTTTTAAACATAAAAACCTCAATAATTTTAATCTTCTGCCATTGTGACTTTTTTTGTTCGCCCGCACAAGCCAATAACTTTTATAATAACTTGTGGATGAGTGTGGATAAGATAGCTTGCTAAAGATAACCAAAAACTTATCCACAATTGACCCACAAGCCATGCGCCTAGCTTAGTCGTATTTTCTATACAGCTTAACAACAAGCTAAGTTATTGATATAAAAAATTTTAATGGTTTTATACCAAATGCAAGCTTCACCAATAACAACAAAGAAAAGAAAAAAGAAATATATAAATACATAATAGGGATAACTTAATGACGCTAAATGAACTGAAATATATTGTTGCCGTTGCTCGAGAACGTCATTTTAGAAAAGCATCCGAAGCCTGTTTTGTCAGCCAACCGACCTTAAGTATTGCCATAAAAAAATTTGAAGAAGAAATAGGAGTTGAACTATTTGAACGAAACAAAACCGAAGTTCTAGTCACACCGATTGGAGAGCAGATTGTAAAGCTGGCTGAAGACATCATACAAAAGACACAACTTATCAAACAACTAGCCAAAGAAGATCAAGGCGACCATAGTGGAGAAGTTAGATTGGGTGCTATCTATACGATTGCCCCTTACTTATTACCTAAACTCATCCCTGTATTTCACCAACTTGCTGATAAAACCCCTTTAATTCTGCAAGAAAACTACACACACTCATTGATTGATAAGCTTCAAAATGGCGACTTAGACTTTGTGATCTTGTCATTGCCTTTTCACCATCCAAATATTGAAACATTAACACTCTACACAGAACCCTTTGTCGTCGCTTTGCCTAAAAAACATCATTTAGCTGATCAACCACATATCAGTATGAAACAAATCGAAAACGAAACCCTTTTAATGCTGGGAGAAGGTCACTGCTTTAGAGATCAAGTGATTGATGCATTCGACTACAAAGAACAAATACAATTTCAAACCCACAAACTGCAAAAAACACTTGATGGTAGTTCATTAGAAACCATTCGTTATATGGTTGCATCCGGTGCTGGTATTACCATTCTACCTTGTAGTTCAGTGCAATCCTATGATGAAGAGATGTTAACCATAAAACCGATAAAACCAGCCATTCCGCCAAGAAAAGTGGCTTTAGCTTGGCGAAAAACCTTTCCACGTAAACATTTATTAAAAACCATGATTGAAGCGGTTACAAAGCTACAAATACCTTGTACAATCAAAAATTAACCAACATTTTAAAATCGAAATCTAACCATGAATAAAAATCTTCATTCTATTTTATTTACTATATTGATAAGCCTAAGTTTTCAAACCAACGCACAGCCCTTCAATTCAGAAGACAGATTTGAAAACTTTAACCGGAGTATCTTTGCATTTAACATGGGGTTTCATGACTATATAGGGGAACCTGTTACCCATGCTTATAAAAAAGGGGTGCCTAAACCTGCTCAAACCGCTGTATCTAATTTTTTTATTAACTTAAGAATGCCACTCAACATGACCAATAATTTTCTCCAGGGAAATTTCGAAAAAGGTCTGGGGGATTTTATGCGGTTTTCGGTTAATACGGTATTTGGACTAGGCGGACTTTTAGACATAGCAACCCCAGCAGGCCTGCCCTATGAAAAAACAGACTTTGGCCATACGCTTTACAAATGGGGCGTATGGGAAGAATCCAGTTTTGTAATGGTTCCGTTTTTAGGTGCCTATACCGTTAGAGATTTATTTGGAAAAGGGGTTGAATACTCTCAAGATCCAACATTTTCTTATATCATCCAGACTACAACTCAAGGGCATATAGCATTTTCAATCGCCGACGGATTTGACAGCTATGTACAAGTCACAGATCTAGTTGATCTGCTAAAAACCATGCCAGACCCCTATGTTTTTTATCGTGAAAGTTATTTTCAACAACGTGGACGAATGCTTAATAACGGAGTAACAATGATTCAACCCCTAGACGATTTTGACTTTGATTAAAATGATGACCCAATCCAAAAAAGAAACCATTGCTTCGATTGCAACACCACCCGGTAGAGGTGGAATAGGTATAGTGCGCGTTTCAGGCCCTCTTGCTGAAGCGATCGCTCAATCAATACTTAAGACCCAACCTGAAGTAAGAAAAGTTCACTACGGGCGTTTTTATGGTGAAAATAATCAAATTCTAGATCAGGGCATAGGTTTATTTTTTAAAAGTCCCCATTCTTTTACCGGTGAAGATGTCCTCGAATTACAAGCCCACGGTGGTCCGATTATTTTGCAATGGATTATAGATCGGGTTATTCAGCTTGGAGCGCGTTTAGCCAGGCCTGGTGAATTTTCACAACAAGCTTTTTTAAATGATAAGTTAGATTTAGCTCAAGCCGAAGCGATTGCAGACCTGATTGATGCTTCATCAGAACAAGCCGCACGCAGCGCATTAAAGTCCTTGCAGGGCGAATTTTCTCGGCAAATTGACCAATTGGTTGAAGGATTAATTCAGCTAAGACTTTATGTAGAAGCCGCGATTGATTTTCCAGAAGAAGAAATTGATTTTTTATCCGATGGTCATGTTGCCGGACAGCTTTATCAATTAATGCAAACGATGGATCAAGTTTTAAAATCCGCAAAGCAGGGGGTTTTGCTTCGGGAAGGCATGTCGGTCGTTATACTTGGTCGTCCTAATGCCGGAAAATCAAGCTTGCTAAATGCGCTTTCAGGACGAGAAAGCGCGATTGTGACTGATATAGCAGGCACTACCCGAGATATTGTTAAAGAGCATATTCATATCGATGGTATGCCCTTACATATTTTAGACACCGCCGGTTTACGTGAAACCGGCGATGAGGTTGAAAAAATTGGCATTGCGCGCGCTTGGCAAGCGATAGAAACCGCAGATCATGTTTTGGTTATGCTACAAGCCGGTGAAGCGATTGATCCTGAAGACCAAGCTATTCTTGACAAACTTCCTGCGAAGCTACCGATTACACTTATTCGCAATAAAATTGATTTAATTAATGCGCAACCAGGCCTGGTAAATAACGAAACTCAAACCGAAATCTATCTTTCTGCTAAACATAAAATTGGATTAAATTACTTAACCGATCACTTAAAAAGATCGATGGGATTAGAACAAACGGCGGAAGGGGTATTTATGGCGCGCAAACGTCACATTGATGCGCTGAATCAAGCACAGCAAGCCATGATTAATGCTCAGTATCAACTTGAACATTTTGCGGCCGGTGAGTTGGTGGCTGAGGATTTGCGTTTAGCTCAGAATGCCTTATCTGAAATTACCGGTCGTTTTAGTTCAGACGATCTATTAGGCCGTATTTTTAGTTCATTTTGTATCGGCAAGTAACCTAGCAGGCCTGGTTATTCCTTTAAAAAATACTGTTCTAAATACCTGGCAACGCCATCATTTTGGTTTGATAAAGCTTGATAAGCATCAGGTATTTGGCGCTTTAATTCCGGATGAGCATTCGCCATCACCACAGGGTGTGCTACGTTTTTTAACAGTTCCAAATCATTTAATCCATCACCAAAAGCCATCACTTGATTCAGTGTTATATCCATCTGATTTAGTATACTCAATAAACCTTGGGCTTTTGAAACCCCTTGATTCATCACTTCTAGGTAATGTTCCGTGGTAAACGTAATATAAAGCTGTTCACCAAAAGCTTGAGTTAATTGATGGTGTAAAGGCTTTAAGTGTTCATAACTGGCGTTAAAATAAAACTTGTCTATATGTCTATAATCTAAATGAGCAAAATCACAAATACGATAAGCAAACCCGGAACTATGATGGATGTTAAGCAAAGGTTCATTGGCTTCTTCAACCAGCCATAAATCTTGTTGGTAGATATTACGATGAACTTCAAACCCAGTAGAAAGCTTTAAAATTTCAGCAACAAGATGAACCGGAATATGGTTTTCATAAATTAATTCACCCTTTAGATTATGCACTCGGGCACCATTAGAGGTGATTAACCAAACCGGGAAAGCTAATTGTTGAGCTAATAGATAGACATCTTGATAATGACGACCTGTTGCTAGAACAACTTCAATTCCATCTGAGTTTAATTGTTGTAAAGTTTGAATAGATGAGGTTGAAATACAGTGATTTTCGTTAAGTAATGTCCCGTCTAAATCAATAACAATGACTGAAATCATTGCGCATCTCTTTTGATCAAGTTAAAAAGATATCTTGCCACGAACACACAGGATTTACAAAATTTAGATATAAAAAAACCCCGAAACTAAGTGGGGGTACTTAATATCGGGGTTTATTTTATGGTGCGAGCGGAGAGACTCGAACTCTCACACCGAGGGCGCCAGAACCTAAATCTGGTGTGTCTACCAATTCCACCACGCTCGCAATTTTTGTGAAACAACCTTTAAAAAAGGGAATTTCAAATATGGTGGCTGCACCTGGAATCGAACCAGGGACACACGGATTTTCAATCCGTTGCTCTACCAACTGAGCTATGCAGCCAATTTCGGTGTGCGCGTATTATAGATACGGGCTTTGCGCCTGTCAAACACTATTTCAAAAATATTGCAAAAATAGTTTGGTGACGAATTAGGGACAGTTTATAAATCCAATTTAGCCAAAAAATAACTGGACTAAACCATCGCTTTTAACCAGCTTTCTGATTGTTAGAACTATGTGAACTCGCTATGAAGGCTAATCGGTTTTAAACTTAAAAAATAGGCGTTCTGCTTTGCATGCCACAAGTCATAGTTGGCTTGCATGGCTAACCAACTCTCAGGGGTACGCCCTAAAACCCTTGAAAGACGTAACGCCATATCCGGTGTGACACCACTTTTTCCCTTCAAGATTCGCTGGATTGTTGAAGGCGCAACATCAAGATGTTCAGCAAGCTGTCGTCCACTTAAACCTGTGTCTTCAAGATAAACACTTTCAATAAATTCGCCGGGATGTGGTGGGTTGTGCATGGTCATTAGTGATAATCCTCGTAATTTAAGATATAAGCATTGCCATCAGTAAATTCAAAGGTAATGCGCCAGTTGCCACTTACAGAAATAGACCATATACCTGCACGCTCACCTTTTAACGGATGAAGTCTAAATCCGGGTAGGTTAATGTCCTCTATCTGTTGGGCGGTATCGATGGCGGCCAACTGCATTCTAAGTTTTTTAGTATGGGGTGCTTGAATGCCCGCTACGCTACCCGCTTCAAAAAACTGCCTAAGGCCTTTATGTTTAAATGATTTAATCATGGTTTGATTATAGCGTGTTGCGCACTACGCATCAATAGTGATATTAATAACACATGGACTGTGGTAGATAAAGGGTTGTGTAGTTTTATGGCTTTTAATTGATTTTAAAGTATTTTAGTGTGATGGGTAAAAAAGGATTGAAAATCCGTTGCTCTACCAACTGAGTTCTGCAGCCAAAATATTGCAAAAATAGTTCCTTGCCTAAATCGAGCCCATCAATTTTTAAAAATATTAAGTATCATTAAAATTTAAGCTTTGGCAACCTATTGTAATTTTGCTTAAGCTTACTAGGTTTAATCAGGTTATTTGAACTTTATGCAAAAAATAATGATTAGTAAAATTCCCTGTAAATTTAAATGAAATAGTTTTCTAAACGGTTAGAATTGTAACTATTGATGTTTAATTTTTATTCTATTGGCGAGGTGTATATGAAGTTTGTTGCATTGGTGGTGATTGCGCCATCGGATTGTGAAACGGCGATTAAAAAAGTCGCCAAGGAAGCTGGGGCAGCTGGCGCGACGATTTTTGATGCGAAAGGAAGCGGCGTTGAGGAAAAGAAATCATTTTTTTCTTTAACCTTTGAAGGCAATCAAACGGTGTTGCTGTATGTGCTTGAAGAAGGCATGTCGCGCAAGGTGTTAAAAGCGTTAAAGTTATATATTGATGAAACCCATAATAATGGATTAGCTTTCACCACGCCAATCAATCATATCGTTGGACTAGATAAGGTGCTATTACATAAATTTGAGAAAAACATTGAACAAGAGGAGCGTTTGTAATGTCTGATAAAAAAGTATTGGTAGCGGATGTGATGCGAACTGAGGTGGTAACGATTAAACCTCATGCCACGTTAAAAGAAGCCTTGCAGTTGATGAAAACCCATCGTTTAAAGTCTTTGGTGGTAGAAAAAACGTCCGATAGCGATGCCTATGGCATTATCACCAATTCGCAAATTTTGCAGCCGATCTTGGTGGAAGAGGGTGATATTGATTTTTTAAATGTGTTTGATGTTTATAACAAACCGGCGTTTTCGGTATCGTCACAAATTGATATTAAGTATGCCGCTAAAATGATGTTAGAACTGAATATCAAACGGGTTTTGGTTACAGATAACAATGAATTAAAAGGTGTGTTAAGTGTGACCGATTTGAGTGATTATTTACTGTCAATGGTTGAGTAATTTGGCATGGCTGAAATATTAAAACAGCTTCAGCATGCGTTATTCGAGTCCTTTCGTAATATATTGCCGATTCTGATTATTATTGTTGGGTTTCAGTTACTGGTGTTCCAGACTTTACCGGATAACGTGCTGTCGATTGCCATCGGTTTTATGATTGTTATCGTTGGGGTGGCGTTTTTCTTGGTAGGTTTGGAAGTCGGGGTGTTTCCGCTAGGTAATTCACTGTCTAATGAATTCCTTGAAAAACGATCGGTGGTATTGTTTACGCTTTTTGGCTTTGCGATTGGGTTTTCGGCCTCGATTGCGGAACCCGCGATCATTGCGGTCGCACTTCAAGCTGAGGAAATCACCCTAGGCGCGATTGATGCGTTTACCTTGCGGATTATTATCGCTACATCGGTTGGGGCAATCACCGCGTTCGGGATTATTCGTTCGTTGTTTGGTTGGTCTGTGTCGAAAATCATTATTTCCGGTTATATTTTGGTATTGGTGATTACCGCGTTTACCCCAAAAGAAATCATCGGTTTAGCTTATGATTCAGGCGGTGTAGCCACCAACGTCGCGACGGTGCCGTTAATTGTTGCGATTGGGATTGGCATTGCCTCGTCGATTCGTGGTCGTAGTGTATTGCGTGATGGTTTTGGCTTTGTTGCGCTGGCGGCAATCACACCGATGATCAGTATTCAGCTTTATGGTATTTTTGCGCTGGGCGATGATTTAAGTATGTTGGGTGTGGGTTACGAAAAACCGATTGAAGAAGCCTATAGCCTTGCCGATTTTGCGCCGATGGTTATTTTGGCGGGCATCTTTGATACCTTTTTAAATATCCTACCGATTTTGGCAACGATTTTTATCTTCCAATTCTTGGTGTTGCGTAAGCGTTTACCGAATCTTTCGCGTGTGATTATTGGTTTTGTCTTTCTTGTGATCGGTTTATATGGCTTTATCTTAGGCATCAAGTTGGGCTTGTTCCCAATAGGCGAATCGATTGCCGGTAACCTAGTGGATATGAACAGTGCGTTCTTTATCCTGCTGTTTGCGTTTTTGGTGGGCTTTGGTACCACGATGGCTGAACCCGCATTGGTGGCGGTAATCAAGCAAGCCGACAAATACTCTGAGTTGAGTTTAAATGTGACCTTGATTCGAGTATTGGTCGCTGTGGGTGTGGGTTGTGGTATTTTGCTAGGCACCTATAAAATCCTGCATGGCATGGATATTTGGTTGTTAATCACGCTACTTTACGGATTCGTATTGGTGTTAGTGTTTTTCGCGCCTAAAGAAATGCATGCCTTTGCGTTTGATTTGGGGGGTGTCACCACTTCGGAAATTACCGTGCCGTTGATTACCGCATTTGGGATTTACTTGGCGACTAACATTGAAGGCCGTAATATCCTGATGGATGGCTTTGGTTTGATTGCCTTTGCCTCGGTATTCCCGATGATTACCGTCTTGGGCTACAGTATTTTCGCAAAATGGATGTCCAATCGCGCTTTGCGCGCATCACCTTAGAGATTTATTTTTTATGGAAAAACAACCGATTCGTTATCACGAAGTGGTGCAAAAAGAGCGGTTTGAGACCCACTCGATTCGTTATAACGAGTTGGTTGAATCACCGGATGCGGCCTATGCCAAAATTAAAGTATCGCGTTTTGATGCCTGGCGTTTGCTGCAACCCTATATCAGCGAGCGTTTAGGTGATCAGCTCCGAGCTGTGTTGCCTTTATCGATTTATCTGATCTTATTTCAACTCATTATCTTACGCCAGCCGATTGTCGATGCCGGGATTATCACCGCCGGGTTGATTGCGGTGATGATCGGGTTAATGCTGTTTATTGAGGGGCTTAAACTGGGTTTAATGCCGTTTGGTGAAACCATTGGTAATAAACTGCCGCAAAAATCCAGCTTACCGGTGTTATTAGGGGTCACTTTCTTGTTAGGGATTGGTGTGACCTTTGCCGAGCCGTCGATTGGTGCGTTAAAAGAAGCCGGGGCAAACGTGGTCGCACAGGATGCGCCCTATCTATATGCGATGCTGAATATTTATACTGAAACGCTGGTATTGATGGTTGGTGTTGGGGTGGGGCTGGCGGCCTTAATCGGCACCTTGCGGTTTATCTACGATTGGAGTATTAAACCGCTGATTTTTGCTTCGGTGATTCCAACTTTAGCTTTGACCGTTTATGTGGCGTTTAATCCTGAACTTAGTGCGATTATTGGTTTGGCGTGGGACAGTGGTGCGGTCACGACCGGACCGGTGACGGTGCCGTTAGTATTGGCATTGGGCATCGGTATCGCCGCCGCTGCCGGTAGCGGTAAACAATCGATGAGCGGCTTTGGGATTGTTACCCTCGCGTCTTTGTTCCCCATTTTAGCGGTTTTGGTGCTCGGTATTTACGTGCAATCGGCGATTAGCATTGATGAAATTTTGGCTTATGTGTCAGATGTTGAGGTGGTAGAACCAGCTTGGTATCAGCTGACGCCTTCGGTTGAGATTATCAATGGTTTGAGAGCGATTGTGCCGCTGATTGGGTTTTTAGGCCTGATTTTGGTGTTTTTGTTACGCGAGAAGTTGGCGAATAGTCGGGTGATTATGCTGGGGCTAGGTTTAACGATTGTCGGGATGATTATTTTTAACTTGGGTTTAAGCTATGGTTTGGCGCTACTGGGTACGCAAACCGGTTCAACCATTCCGGCGGCATTTGCTGAACTTCAAGGCATCGAGGGGTCACCGTTTTATTGGTATGGTTTAGGGATAGCGATTACGTTGTTATTTGCCTATTTATTGGGCTTTGGCTCAACACTGGCCGAGCCGGCGTTGAATGCGTTAGGCATGACCGTGGAAACCCTCACCAACGGTGCGTTCAAAAAACAAGCTTTGATGTATGCGGTTGCGGTCGGTGTCGGTGCGGGGATTGCACTTGGGGTGGCGAAAATTATTTTCGATTGGTCGTTGATTTGGCTGATTCTGCCGGGTTATGTGCTGGCGATGGTGCTAACCCTTATTTCGGATGAAAAGTATGTCAATATTGCTTGGGATAGTGCCGGTGTCACGACCGGACCAGTAACGGTTCCACTGGTTTTGGCAATGGGTTTGGGTTTAGGGCTGGCCGTGGGGGCGGTTGAAGGCTTTGGTATTTTAGCCTTGGCGTCGATTGGCCCGATTATTACGGTGCAACTCACCGGTTTAGCGATACGCTTAAAAGTTTGTTTGCAAGAAAAGTGTTATCAAACATTAAACGCAAAATAAAAAATAGGGTTTTTTACATTGAAGTGGTTTTAATCTCAGTTGACTGCAAGGATCGTTAGCCCTGTTTTCATTATAAATAATATGTGTTATTGTAAGTACAAATGTAATTACAATAAAAGGAAAAGCTATGGGAACCATAACAATTAGAGTTGATGATGAGCTTAAAAGCGAAGCATACCAAGCTTTAGAAAATTTAAACATCACCCCATCAGAGTTACTGCGTCAAACACTAAAATATGTCGCACAAAACCATAAACTACCTTTTAAACCAGCGCTTTTAAGTGAGGAAGATTTTGATTTATTGGAAACAGTGCGTGAGCGTTTAAATGATCCTAAGCCGGTTGCGGTGAGTTTGGATGACTTATAACCTTGAATTTGATGAACGTGCACTTAAAGAATGGAAACAACTTGATGGAAGTATTCGTAGCCAATTAAAAAAGAAACTTGAGCAGGTCATTGAGAACCCAATAGTTAAAAAGAACGCACTTAGAGAGCTTGATAATTGCTATAAAATTAAACTGCGTCAAAGCGGTTATCGTCTAATTTATCAAGTGCAAGATGCGCGCGTGGTGGTATTTGTTATTGCAATTGGAAAGCGTGATAAAGAGCAGGCTTATCGAGATGCGACAGTCCGAATAAAATCATAAACATCTTATAAGTGTAATTATTTTAATATCTTACTTAAATGTAAGGGTTTAAAGGTTTTATATTAGCATGAGTATAGAAAAGAAAATGACCTTGTTAACCGGCGTTTCGCTGATCACCTGTATGGTGCAAAAAGGCAAGGGCGATGCTATTGTTGCGGCGGCGCGTGCTGCCGGGGCGCAAGGCGCGTCGATTCACTATGGTCGTGGGGCAGGGGTGCGTGATCGCCTTGGTTTGTTAAGTATTACGGTTGAAGCCGAAAAAGAAGTGATTCAGATCATGGTGTCTGAAGAGCAAGAAAAAGAAGTGTTTGTTAGGATGTATGAAGCGGGTCAATTAGATACACCGGGAATGGGGATTATGTATGTCACTAAGTTGGATAAGGCCGCCGCCTATATTCCGCCGCATATTCTTGAACGTATTGAACAAGCCCATCAACAGAGATAAGGGGGCAAGATGAACCAGGCTAACCCTTTGAATACGCACCTGCTTTCACAACCTATGAGCTTAATCGGTGCGGTGATAACCCAAGCAACCTCGAGTGAGCTATTAGATCAAATTGAGCCGGATTATATTTTAGCGACTGAGTTTTTAATTGTGCGCAATGAGCAAACCACCGGTGCAATCAATAGCTGGGAGGACATGGATTTTTTGAAAGTGATCGTACCTGCTGACAAAGCGGATATTGTGTTCGAAGAAATTTATCGCCTTGCGAAGATTGATGAAACCGAAGGCGCGTATATATTCCAGCATAGCTTAACCAACTGCACCGATTATCAACTCCCCGACCTGCCTCCCGAAGGTATTCCCACCGAAACACTGGATGATATGCAACTCGCTAATGAACTCGGCCTAACCGAAACCGACATCCAAAACCTTAAACGCTTGGTAGAAAACCAAGCGTAGTTTCATTTAAGCCACCTGCTTGCTCAAACAAGCAGGCCTGGTTAAACTACTTAAATTGCCTATTAAACAACCGAGCTGCTTATGCAATCCGAAGCCGATACTCGCGCCAACTACATTGATCCCGCCTTAAATGCAGCGGGTTGGCATCCAAGTCAAATTATCCGTGAACACTATTTCACCGACGGTCGAAAAATGGCGGGGGGCGTGCGGGGGCGGCGTTGTTTTGTTGATTACTTGTTGCATAAGGACAATCGCTATTTAGCGATTATTGAAGCCAAAAAAGAAGCTGAACACCCCACCAAAGGTTTGCAGCAGGCGATAGATTACGCCAAAAAACTCAAGGTGCGTTTTGTCTATGCCAGTAATGGCAAGCAAACCTATGAATTTGATTTAGATACGGGGCAAGGCGAGTACATTGAGTTTTACCCCACGCCTGAACAGCTTGAACAGCGTTATGCTGGCATAAATTCCGACATTGGCCAACAATTGCGCAATGTGCCTTTCCATTTAGAAGGTGCGATGCAACCACGTTATTATCAAGAGTTGGCTGTACACGCCGCGACTGACGCAATTGGTCAAGGCGCACAGCGAATCTTATTAACCTTGGCGACCGGAACCGGAAAAACTTTTATTGCGTTTCAAATCGTGCATAAGTTGTTTCAGGCTCGTTGGAATCGAGATCAATTTGGCGCACGTCGCCCAAGGATACTGTTTCTGGCTGACCGAAATATTCTCGCAGATCAAGCGATCAACACCTTTAACCCCTATGAAAAAGACTTGATAAAAATCAATGGTGAAGAGGTGCGTAAGCGTCATGGCGTGGTGCCCACTAATGCACATATTTTTTTCGCGATTTATCAAGCGATAGCCGAAAAAGAAAATATTGATGGCTACTACCAAGCCTATTCGCAAGATTTTTTTGATTTAGTGATGATTGATGAATGTCACCGTGGTGCCGCTAATGAAGCAGGATCATGGCGTGCGATTTTAGATCATTTTAGCAGCGCCGTGCATCTAGGTTTAACCGCGACACCTAAACGCACCGATAACGTCGATACCTATGACTATTTCGGCCAACCGGTATTTGAATATTCACTGAAAGACGGGATTAACGACGGTTTTTTAACCCCTTACCGCGTCAAACGTATCCGCACCAATTTAGATGAATTGGTACTTACTAAAGACGATCAAATCATTGAAGGCGAGTCTGAGCAAGACATTTACCAAGTCGAAGACTATGACCGCAAAATTGTGGTCGATGATCGCACTGAGCTGGTTGCTAAATCAATTCTCGAAAACATCAATCCAATGGATAAAACCATCGTGTTTTGCGAAAACCAAAATCACGCGCTCACTATGCGCGATATGATCAATAAACACAAACAGATTAAAGACCCGCACTATTGCGTGCGTGTGACCAGCGACGAAGGCAAAATAGGCCGCGAATTGCTGGAGAAGTTTCAAGACAATGACAAAGACATCCCCACCATCTTAACCTCATCGCAAATGCTCACTACCGGTGTGGATGCGCGTAATGTACGCAATGTGGTATTGGATCGCACCGTTGGTTCAATGGTTGAATTCAAACAAATTGTCGGGCGCGGTACGCGCGTGTTTGACGGCAAAGACTACTTCACCATTATTGATTTTAGGGGTGCGACCAACAAGTTTTACGATGATGATTGGGATGGCGAACCCGAACCGCCAGTTGGTGGCGGCCTAAAAGAACCCCAGCCGCCTTATGGTCAACCGCCTGAAAAGCCGGAACCACCAATTGGAGGCCCCACTGAACCTCCTAAAACACGCTTAAAAATCAAGCTGGGTCAATACCGCGAAATCAAAGTGATTGATATTGAAACCCGCTATATTGATGAACACGGCAAACCGCTAACGATACAAGAATTTGTAGAGCGTTTGATTCAACAACTACCAGGCCTGTTTAAAAACGTAGATGAATTACGTGAAATTTGGTCAGACCCGGATCAACGCGATCAGTTGCTGCAAAAACTGATTCATGCCGGATTTTATAAAGAGCAACTCGCAACACTACGCCGCATGTTCGAAGCCGAAGCCTGCGATATGTTTGATCTTCTCGCTTTTTTAGCGTTTGAACAACCTATGGCAACCCGAAAAGCGCGCGCGGATAAAGTGCGCAGCAACGCCGATTTCTTTGCCCAATACCAACATGAAAAAGCACAAGACTTCTTGCACTTTGTTCTTGAGCGTTACGAGCAAACAGGGGTTACAGAACTATCGCGTGACCGTATTCCAACGCTGATTGAACTCTCTGGACTCGGCACCACCAAAGACGCATCCCTAGCTTTTGGCGGCAAAGCCACGCACTTACTTGATGCGTTTAAACAACTACAACAACAGCTATATAAGGTCGCTTAATGGTAAAAGTAGAGCTAAAAAGCAATATTTTACACAAAAAAAATCAGTCATTTGAAATTGGAAAATATGTAGCTCTTATAGGAGAAAATGGGTCTGGTAAATCATCAATTTTACAAGGTGTGTTTGAGGGGCAATTATCAGGTGAAATATTGTCATCTTGGAAGTTGGTATGCTTTTCTTCGGGACATAATGAGAGATATTCAAGGGTATTTTCAAACTATTTAAAAAAATCGAGGAAATTGAACTCTGGGTTTTCACTGAGTAGCTTTTATTATGATAAATCGTGGGCACCACTTTTGATTTTTTTGGCTTCTGTGCTAGATAAATCTGGAAAAGTTAGAGAGCTTTTAAGGGCTCTAAAGCTTGTTGAAGAGGAACAGACTGTAAAAGGTGGAGAGGACAAAGATGACATCAGTACCTCACTGAGTTTTGGTTTTAGAGTTGATAGACCTTATGTAAATAAAGTCGCAGAGGCGCTGAAAAAGGAGGAGCTTGGTGAAATAGACACGATAAGGAATACGCCTTATTTCCGTACTTTATCTAGCTTTATTGAAAATACTATTGATTCAAATTACGAGTTTGAAGATATTATTTCTAATCGAGATATAACGATAAAAAGTGAAAATATATTCAATGTATCATTTGAATCTCCTATTCAAGACCAGGCTGATTCAAACAGAATAAGTGAAAACCCAGTAGTTGCTTTTTTTACACAAGCCATTGATTCAAACAATCCAATTACCAAAACGAGCCTTAAACTTAACTTTATTGATGGAGTTAGCCTAAATGATATAAGTGATGGTGAATATCAGCTTTTATTTGTTTATTCATTGTTCGATCTGTTTGATAGTGAAAATACTATATTTCTTTTTGATGAGGCGGATAGTCACTTACATTACAAGAATATTGGTAAGTTATGGGATAGAGTGATTAATGCAAAAGGAAGATCTTTAGTAACTACACATCAGTTAGATTCCATTTCTGAAATTGGTGCAGAAAATATTCTTGTTGTAAGTCAGGGAAGAGTGCTTCCTTGTTCCGAGCGCAGAGAGCTTCAAGAGCGATTAGAGCAAATTTCGAATATCAATAAAACTGCTTTAAAAACCTATTCACTTTACGAGAGAATAGTTTTAATGGACAACGAAAATGATTGGCAGATATTCATTCGACTTGTTAAAAAAAAATTAGGTGAAGAAAGGTATGACGGAGTTGATTCTTTTCTAAAGAAGTTCTGCTGTGTTTCGGTTGAGTCTGGCTGGGATTCTCATACATCGTCATTTGCAGCTAAAAAGCTGAAATGGCTTGAGTCTTTTACAAGTTACCTTGACGGAGCTAGTTATAAAGCTAAGAGTGTATATTTAATATGTGACCGGGATAATTTACCATTGGCGAGCATCAATACCGATAGCCTAGAATTAAAGGGGACTAAGTCACTGTTAACTCCAATAGCAAGGGATGCGAAATTTAAATCCTCAATATTGGTATGGAGAAGGCGTGAAATCAAACACTACTTACTTTCTTATACTGCGTTAGCAAGCCATAATGCTCTTAAAAAAATAAATAATGATTCTCTTGGTTTAGCTTGCCATTTACATTTAGGAATGAATGGCGACTATCAATGTCAAGTTGATGAAGAAAGTGGAAATAAAGCTCCAATCGCTAGTCGGCACTTCGAGGAAAGCTCATGTTTTAATGAAGGTTTAGCTCAATTGTCTTCGGAGAGGGTGAAGCAAGTTCTAAGGCCAATTATTGAGAATGATAAAGGCTTAGACATTGAAAGGCTTCAAGCTTATATCGACTTAATACCCGCTGATGAAATCAGTGAAGACATTACAAATATGTACAACTTTATTACCGGAAAACTTTAACTCATGTCACTACAACAAAAAATAGACCGAATTACCGACATACTGCGCCGCGATGATGGCATTAGCGGGGCGATGCACTATACCGAACAAACCTCTTGGGTGTTGTTTCTCAAGTTTTTAGACGACTATGAAGCCGAAAAGGAAGACGAAGCCATTCTATCCGGCAAACCTTACCAACCGGTATTGGATGAAGAACACCGTTGGTCAAACTGGGCGTGCCCGAAAACGCCCGATGGCAAGCTGGATATTAACCGCGTTCGCACCGGTGACGACCTCACCGATTACGTCAACAAAGAACTGTTTCCTTACCTAAAAAATTTCGCCAACGCCACCAGCGCCGACCCAAAATCCTTCACCTATAAAATCGGCGCGATTTTCCAATACCTCGACAATAAAGTTGCGTCTGGTCACACTTTGCGTGAAGTGCTGGATATTATCGACACGCTGAATTTTCAATCTGAAAGCGACTTGTTTGAGCTGTCGCTGGTGTACGAAGGACTACTACAAAACATGGGCGATGCGGGCGGTTATGCCGGTGAGTTTTATACGCCGCGCGCAGTCGTGCGGGCGATGGTGAAAGTGCTCGACCCTAGGCCTGGTCAAACCATTTACGATGCCGCCGCGGGTTCCTGTGGTTTTCTAGTCGAAGCTTTTGACCATCTCAAAGCCAATAAATCGCAACTTACCACCGAGCAGTGGGATTTTATTCAGCAGGATGCGTTTTTCGGCTTTGAAAAAACCTCGCTGGCCTATGTGATGGGCATGATGAATATGATCTTGCATGGCATCGAATCGCCTAATTTATATCGCGGCAATACGCTGACGCAGAATATCCGTGATATTCAAGAAAAAGACCGCTACGACATCATTCTCGCCAACCCTCCATTTGGCGGCAAAGAAAAATCACAAATCCAACAAAACTTCCCGATTCAAAGCAACGCCACCGAACTGCTGTTTATGCAACACTTTATGAAAACCCTCAAAACCGGTGGCAAAGCCGCGATTGTGATTCCCGAAGGCGTGCTATTTCAAACCAATAGCGCGTTTAAACAGGTCAAACAAGAACTGCTGGAAAACTTTAACCTGCACACGATTTTAAGCCTGCCCGCTGGCGTGTTTTTGCCCTATTCCGGCGTAAAAACCAATGTACTGTTTTTTGAACGCAGCGGCGGCACCAGCGATGTCTGGTATTACGAATGCGAACCCGAACAAAAACTCACCAAAAACAAACCCATTACCGACGCGCATTTAGCCGAGTTTGTTGAACTTTATAATCGCCGAACCACTACAGAACGCTCATGGACAGTTTCAGCCAGCAAACTAGCTGAAGACTATGATCTCTCCGCCAAAAACCCGGCCAAAAACCCGGCCAAACAAAAAGACACGGTACATCTTGCGCCCAATGACATCCTCAAACAAATCCGCATCAAAGAACAACAAGTAGCAGGCCTGCTTGATGAGATTGAACAGCTACTGGCGGAGAAGTGATTATGGAGCAAGTTTTATACGAACTGCCGGAGGGGTGGGAGTGGCACAAGCTGGCTGAAGCGGTTGAAAAAACGGAAAATCTAAATCCATTAAAAGACACTAATAAATTGTGGACGTATATTGATATATCTTCAGTTGATCGTAATAGATTTACCATCACAGAACCAAAAGAAATTCTTGGCAAAGATGCCCCATCGCGTGCGAAGAAACAAATACAGCTAAACGATGTGATCTTTGCCACTACGCGTCCAAACTTAAAAAATATTGCGTTGGTTCGAGATGAATATAAATCACCTGTAGCATCAACGGGATTCTGTGTTCTAAGAGCTAATGAAAAAGTTTTACCAGCCTATTTGTTTTATTTTGTAACAACGGACTTTGTTCAACGTCAGATTGAACCTTATGTAGGCGGCGCTTCATACCCCGCAATTACAGATGGAAATCTAAAGAAGGCGTTAATACCGATTCCTAGCATTGATGAACAAAAACGCATCGTCGAAAAACTCGATGCACTGCTCACCCGCATCGACACCGCCATCGAACACCTACAGGAAAGCATCACATTAAAGAGTAGTCTTCTTCAATCAGCGCTTGATGGGCAGTTTGCAGCTATCACTGACCGAATGACTATTGAATCGCTAACTGAGGTAAAAGGCGGCAAGCGCCTGCCAAAAGGCGAAAAGCTAAGTGATGAAGTGACTGATCACCCATATATCCGAGTAGCAGATTTTACTGATAAAGGCACAATAGATTTATCTGACATCAAGTACATATCGAAAGAAATCCATGAGCAAATCAAACGCTATGTGATTTCGAAGGACGATCTTTATATTAGTATCGCCGGAACTATCGGTAAAACAGGCTTTGTACCGCCCGAATTGGACGGTGCAAACCTGACGGAAAACGCAGCCAAGTTGGTTATCAAAGATAAACAACAACTGGATTTAAGCTACCTGTATCTGTTCACGTTAACCTCAGATTTTTCTGCTCAGGCAGGATTGGCTACTAAAACAGTTGCGCAACCAAAGTTAGCATTAACTCGTTTAAGCAAGATTGAAATCCCAATGTGTTCCTTGGAAGAGCAAAAAGAATTAGTGGAAACGATTGAAGCGCTTAAAAGCAAGACTCACAATGCGGAAGAAGTGTTACTTGCCAAAATTGAAGATTTGCAAAGTTTAAAATCCTCAATTCTCGATTCCGCTTTTAAAGGTCTACTTTAATGAAAGATTTTGACCAAGCCTGGTTAAAACAGATTACTGCGGTCAATTCCGAACTTGAAGAGTTAACAAAAGCCTCTAGCTTGGTTGACTTTGAGGCTGTTAATGCACTAGCGCATCTCAATGAATCTGCACTGGCGGCCTGTCAAACATCAAACGCACTGTGGTCAGAACAACTGGAAGCACAATTGGCCATCACTAACGCCTTCTCTCCTCAAGCAGAATTGATAAAGCAAGTGGAAGGCCTGTATTCACCGGGTTTGTCGTCGCTTGAATCGTTACAGTCTCAATACAAAGAATATTTTGATTCTCCAACGGTTTCAGCCGTAAAAGCTATGCAAGCACAACATGAAGAGTGGCTTTCAAAAACTTCATCGGTAACCTCTGTACTGGAAAGCATGAATAGTGCAGCAGTCAAAGCATGGGAAACCATTGAACAGTCAATGAGAGCTGTAGCAGACCCTTTAAAAGCCTATGGTCTTGATTCTATACAAGAACAACTCGCCTTAATTAATGGCGAAAGCACTATTGCAAAATTAACGGATCAATTTGACCTATCTGTTCTGGGATCAAATACCGAAAACGACCTTGAACAAATCCTTAGTAGTCAAAACGCATCAATATTAGCGTCACTAGAATTTTCAAACACTCAATATGCAGAGGCCATCGCCAGAGCAAACGCTATTGCGGGAATGTATGCCCCCATTAATGATTTAGTTGAAAAATATGCAGTTATGAGTGAATCAATCGCTCACGTTGACCTCTCTAATTGGGCAAATCTAGATTCCTTAACTGGAAAAACTTGGAAAGAGTGGGAAGCCTCACCACCGCTAGAACTTGAAGAAGATGGGCAGAAACATTTTAAAGAGTGGTTTAACGATTTACCTGATCCAGTCAAAATAATCTCTTACTTCATTTTTCTAAAAATTTTGGAGTATGCGATTGGTATCCTAGTCAATGTTACGACCCCATATTGGCAGGAAAAGTGGCAAGGCATCGAACCAGAAACACCAAAAAAACAGATTATTTCTACTGCAAGTGAGCACCTGAGCCCTGTAATTTTAGCGAACCATCGTTTTGTTGATGTCAAAACCGTTCTACATGTTCGAGCTGATGCCGGAAAAAAACTTGAAGTCATTGACACTTTAAAAAGAGGAAGAATCGTTAAACTGATTGAAAAACAAAAAGCTTGGTCTTTAATTGAATACTACGATACCGACACGGAAAAAATGATCCAAGGCTGGGTTTATTCGCGATACTTGCATAAGTTTGAACTGTAAATTTACGTTCATTAAGTGACAGAAATGAACTCAGAATTAAAAAACTATTTGTAGGCAGTCCAATACATTTTCATTAAACAGGTTGAATTTTGCCGCTTTGAACGGTGTAGGACTGGTTTCTGAAAGCTATAATTACAAATTTAGAATTTCCTCACTGGAATGGTCGATGCAATGAGAATTGATACGCTAACAATCAAAAATTTTAAGCTTTTCAGTGAAAAAGAGTTTAACTTTCATCCTGAATTCAATTTGATTATCGGGGTGAATGGTACGGGTAAAACGTCATTGTTAAATGCGGTATCGGTTGCCCTGGGTGGCTGGGCGAACGCGTATATAAAAAGTGACCAGAATTTAAGGCCGATTGAAGACCATGAAATGCGTGAAATTCAAATAGATAATCGGTTTGATCGTAGTAAGGACGTTTTGATTAAAGCCGAGGGACAAGCCACTATTATTGACCGTTACAAGAATAAGAAAAAATGTGAGGCGGACTGGTCGAGAAAGAGAAGTGAAGTAAGTACTGAAACTTTAACCTATGGTGATATAAAGTATTCGGGTTCTCCAACATGGTACAACCTTAGACTTGATACACTTGGAAAAGATATTCTGGAGTATATCGAAAGCGGTAAAAACTTTAATTTGCCCGTCATTGCTTTTTATGGCTGTGATCGTCTGTGGTTACCTGAAAACGAACTGAATATCGAAGCTTCAGCTAAAGCGCAATACTCTCGATTTGATCCTTATGTTGATTGCTTTCATACTGGCGCGGATCACCAGGCGATTGGTGAGTGGCTTTTAAAACATGAGTTAGCTTCGCTACAGCAGAAAAAAGATACCCCGATTTTACAGTCGATTCGTAAAGCGGCAATGTATGCACTTGAAGATTGTACGGGTTTGCGTTTTGACTTTGAAGCCAGTCGCGTTATGGTGAATTTTAAGGATGACAAGGTTATTCCGTTTGATCATCTTAGTGATGGACAGCGGACGATTCTAGGTTTGTTTTGTGATATTGCCCGTCGCGCCGCGATTTTAAACCCGCATTTAGAGGATGCGAGCGAAGAAGTTGAGGGAGTCGTATTGATTGATGAGCTTGATTTGCATTTGCATCCTAAATGGCAACGCAAAATTATTGAAGATCTGCGGCGGTTATTTCCTAAAATTCAGTTTATTTGTACGACCCATTCGCCTTTTCTAATTCAATCTTTACGAAGTGATGATGAGCTCATCATGCTTGATGGCGAACCCTTGAGCGAATACGCGAATAAAGGGATTGAAGAAATCGCCAAGAACATGGGCGTTGAGCGCCCTGATACGAGTGTGCGATATGAAAAAATGAAGCAGGCGGCTAAAAGTTTTCTTGAGTTGCTCGAAGAGGCTAATAGCGCACCTGAGGAAAAGCAGGAAGCTTATAAGAAGCAACTCGCTGAACAAATTGCACCTTATGCTGATAATCCGGCTTATCAAGCTTTTTTAGAACTTCAATACGCATCTGTTTTTGGTGAACGATTTGAGACCCGTTAGACGTAATACTTCGCCACAACCACATGATTTTAAAGACTATAAGGACGCACTGCCGCATCTTATTAGGCGTATTTCGGCGGGTAAAACAAAAGACGGCAGGCCTTCTGGTCATTATTGCAGTTATTGTGAGCGAAAAATCACTACAGGGTTGGCCGTTGAGCATATCGAGCCTAAAAGTGGGCTGCATGGAAAACCAGATTTAGAAGGGACTTGGACCAATTTTTTATTAGCCTGTGTGAATTGCAATTCAACTAAAGGCGCTAAGCCATTTAATTTTGCCGATATATTTTTTCCAGATCGTGACAACACTTTCTATGCGTTTGACTATCGTGCCGACGGTTCAATTACCCCTAATCCCGCGCTATCAGAACATTTACAAGTGTGCGCCCTTAACACATTGGCTTTAGTTGGGCTAAGGAAGCTATCTTCACATTCGGTTAATAGCGACATCGCGCTTGATCGTGTAAAACAAAGAATTGAGGCGTGGGGGCAGGCGAACATCGCACTTTCACGTTATTTAAATAAGCGTAATAACTCTGTTTTTATTGAAATAACGGTTGAGCAGATGCTTACGGTTGGATTTTTCAGTGTTTGGATGACGGTATTTAAGGATATTCCAGAGATGAAGTTGGCGTTTATCAAAGCGATCAGCGGAACGGAAGAGTCAGGTTGTTTTGATTTAACGAACGCTGATGTGATCACGCCTCATCCAAATGCGGATGGTCTAGCTGGTGGAGGTAAAACTTAGCTAGGTAGATAGTGATAGGGTCAAATAGTAATCTGAATTTTGATGTGGAAGGGGATAAAAGATATGCCCCAGTCTTATGGCGACTGAGGCGCAGCCACGAACCAAAACACTAGGTAAAGGTTCAATCAGTTATAAAAGCTTATGCAGATTATTATCAATTTTTAACTCACGTCAATTTTTTTATTTATGGCTCAAGTGGGTTGACGCCGATGTTGACAAGATGCATTTTTAGCAATCACAGGTGGTAATGTAAATACGTTGTAAATATGGAGGTCTTGTGGTAAGTTTTGAATGGGATCAACAAAAAGCCGACTCAAACCTACTAAAGCATGCGATCACGTTCGAAGAAGCCAAAACGGTTTTCTATGATGAGTTCGCAACCTTATATGAGGATGAGTTTGCAAGCGATGAAGAACGTTTTATTTTGTTGGGCAGGAGTAGTTTATCAAGGTTGCTCGTTGTTGTTCATTGCGAGCGTGGTCAACATAATGAAAAAATTAGAATTATTTCTGCAAGAAAAGCCACCTCAAAGGAAAAACAGTTTTACAGGGGAAACAAAAAATGAAAGACGAATATGATTTTTCAACCATGAAAGCCAAGCCTAATCCTTATGCGTCGAAACTCAAAAAACCGGTCACCATTCGGCTGGGCGAAGATGTAATCGATTACTTTAAAACATTATCTGAAGAGGTAGGGATTCCTTACCAAAGCTTGATTAATTTGTATCTAAAAGATTGTGCGAACTCTCACCGAAAGCTTGATATACAGTGGCGTAGTTAAAATAGACTATTTGGAGGGTATCCATGACATTTTCGTTAGACCAGCTGGATATAGACGGCTTGAAAGGTGTAGGGCGAGTTGCGGCTGATTTTGAACCTGCGCAACGCGCTTATGTGGTGATTGGTGAAAATGGCGTGGGGAAAACCAAGCTGTTGGAGGCGATGTTTCAATACGCTTTGATCCATCATCAAGCGTTTAATGCTGGGTTGAAGTTGGTGGTGGACCCGAGTGTATTGGTTTTCAAAAGCTTTAATCAATGGGATGTTCCAAATGCATCATTTAATGCAAACACCTTTCGAAATACCCGTAAACAAGAGTTTGATCCGGTGCGTCAGCCATTAATTTTCTTGGGGTCGCAAAGCCGTGGTTTCATTGATCCGTCTCGCAATGCTAAGCCGATAAAGGGAACATTTGAGCAACGCCACAGAGCTTATATCAAAAGTTTGTTTGCCGGGATGAGTCAGAACTTTTCTAACCTGAATATGAATGCGAATATTGAGCAGTGGTTTGTGACGCTTGCGCAGTCGTCGAATCCTTATCAAAGCCGTGAAGATAATCGTGAAGTTGAGATTAAAACGGTGCTGCAACTTTTGAATCAGCTAGATGCACGGATTGATCCGCAGTTTATGGAAATTAGCGGTGATGAAAACGTCAGTTTGAAAATTGATGGGCAGGCCAGAAAACTCAGTCAGCTAAGTTCAGGCTTTATGTCGATTTTAAAAATTATTCAAAGCATTGTATCCGGGTTTAGCTACTTTACGAATGAGCGTCAATTGCAACATGTACCAGGCCTGGTGTTTATTGATGAGATAGAAAGCCATTTGCACTTGTCGTGGTAAGCGAAGATTATTCCGAGGCTGAAAACGCTTTTTCCGAATGCGACGTTTTATATCACTACGCATTCTTCGGTGATTTTGTCGCAACTGAAAGAAGGCGAGGCGTATCGTTTGCAACGCGATAAGGAGGGTATCGTTAAAACACAGCGAATTAGCTCGCCAGCGAATGCGTCGATGGTGGATATTTTGAAAGATGTGTTTGGCATTGATATGAACGCGCAAAAGTTAAATCTTGTTGAGCCAAGTGATCAAGCTAAAGCGAAAAAGCAGTTGCTTGAATTGATGGCGGGGGGGCAAGCATGAGAAAAGTATTGCTTGATACCAATATGATTGTGGCTGTATTTGATCAAGAGGGTACAACGTCCGATGAAATGAAAGCGAGTGCTAAAGCTGAGTTGACAGGCCTGCTAAACGATAATGAGGTTGTGCTGGTAATCACGTCACTGATTCGCTATGAGGTTTTACGCGGCATCGCTTGGGCGGAGCCTGAAAAGTTGAGGGCGATGAAACAAGTTTTGAATGGCTTTCTTGAGCTGGATATTGAGCGTAAGGTGTCTGAGTTAGCCAGTGATTTATTTCGTTTAGATTATAACCAAGCGGAAAACTCATCGGAACGTAATATCAATAAACGCAATTTTGATATTTTCCATTTTGCTGTTTCAAAACACCACGGTTTAGACTTGGTTTCAAATGATCGGCATATACCCCAGTTAGAAACCCTTTATCAGCAATTTCAGAGCGCGTAAAATACGGGCTTAGTATTTTAAAACCAAGAATGTTTATTTAAAGGCTAAACTGGTTACAAATTTTGACTGGTTGTACGAACTAATAATTGAAAAAAGTGCGATTGATAAAAACAAACTATTTGGAGGCAGGCCTGGTTATTTGACTGTATGCATTCAAGGTTGGATTTCAGTTCAACCAAATCAGTTGTCAATTCCAGTTTGTACAAAACTAGGCAGAACTAGTTGTTTATTAGAATACTAATATATACAATGTATAAACATGATGCTAGCCAATATAAATGAGGATCTAATGAGTTTTGCAATTGATACAAAAATCCAAAAATGGGGCAATGGTCTTGGGTTAAGGGTTTCTGGCTTAATGAGGGATATTCCACATTTTGAGCAAAATACGCCTGTAAGGGTTGAGATTTCAGAGGATGGCTTTACTGTAAAAAAAGTGCAACCGACTTTGGCCACATTGCCTTTTACAGAGGAACAATTGCTGGTCAGTCTTAATCCTAATACCGTTCATAGCGATTTAGTTTCAGCGACTTTAGACAGCGAATGGATTGAATGAGTGTTGGTTACATCCCTAACAGGGGAGATATTATTTGGCTGGACTTTGATCCGACTAAAGGTAAAGAAATAGGCAAATACAGACCTGCATTTGTTCTTTCTAGCCAAGCTTATAATCAACAGACCGGCTTGTTGATTTGTTGCCCCGTTAGTTCAAGTATTCGAGGAGGATTGACGGAAGTCCCTGTGAATAATCTAGATAAGCCTTCTGTCGTCGCTTCCAGTTTAGTACAAACACTATCTTGGAAAGAGCGTAAAGCTCAATTCATTGTTAAGGCAGAGGATGGCGTTTTAAATTCAGTATTACAGAGATTGCTTCCGCTTATAGGGGCTTCAGATATAGTCTAGGCTGAATAATGTTTTCTAATCTTAGAATGCAAATAGCCGGTTTAACAATGGATCATCGATAATGATTAATCGAACTGAATGAGTTTAGATTAAATTGGATTTGAGGCTGTTATGAATATTAGTTTTACACGAGTAACGTTGCGTGGGTTTTTAATCATTTTATTAAGTAGTTTGATGGTTTTCAGTGCGCATGCCGACAAAAGGTTTCACGTGGAACATTTGGCAACTGGGCTGGGTGTGGTATGGGGGATGGATTTTGTCAGTGAGCATCAACTGGTGTTTACGCAGCGCTCGGGTGAGGCGGGGGTGTTGGATATTCAAACCGGTCAAGTGACTTGGTTAGCAGGCCTGCCTGCTGTCGCGGCGATCGGGCAGGGCGGGTTATTGGATGTCAAATTTCTGCGCAATGACGGCCACAACCAGGCCTGGTTGTATTTTACCTATAGTTATCCCGATGAATTTGGTGCGCGAACCGCTTTAGCACGGGCGCAGTTGCCGGATTTAGCGCGGTTGAATCAATTGAAAAATTGGCAAGATTTGTTGATTAGCGAATCCTCAACCGGCAGCGGTCAGCATTTTGGCAGTCGGATTGCGTTTGATGATCAAGGTTATGTGTTTTTTGGCGTCGGTGATCGTGGTGAACGGCAGCAAAGTCAAAACACGGCTAATCATATTGGTACGATTATGCGCTTGCATTTAGATGGTCGCGTGCCGAAGGATAATCCGTTTGTCGATAACCCCGCGGTGTTGGATGAGATTTGGAGTTTTGGTCATCGTAATCCGCAGGGGATGGCGTTTGATTTTCAAACTGGTCGTTTGTGGTCAAACGAACATGGCCCGCGCGGCGGTGATGAGATTAATTTAATTCAGCCGGGTGAAAACTATGGTTGGCCTTTAGTGTCGCAAGGCAAAGAATATTGGGGAGATCGCGCGATTGGCGTGACGAGTAAACCCGGTATGGTTGATGCGGTGAAGGTGTTTACGCCATCGATTGCACCGGGTAGTTTGTTGGTTTATCGGGGAGAAGCTTTTCCGCAGTGGCAAGGTTCGTTATTTTCTGGCGCCTTGGCTTTACGCCATTTAAATCGGGTGACGCTGAATGAGCAGGGTAAAGCAATCAGTGAAGAGCGGTTGTTAACGGATTTAAATGAGCGTATTCGTTCACTTAGTGTTGATCTAGCAGGCCTGGTTTATTTCAGTACCGACAGCGGTAAGATTGCTCGTTTACGCCCTATCGATTAGGTTTCTGTTTTGGGTGTAAACCATTTTGCTAATACAGCTCTTCGGCTTACCGCCTCCTGTTGTTCAGTGGTTTCAGGGTTTTCTGTTTGCACGGCCTTAGCCGCTTCTTCGGCTTGTTTTTGTGCGCGAACGTCCTTGCGAAACTCAACGACTTGGTTCCAAGCGCCAAACGCAGCTTGGTTATCATCATAACGCGCCATGTTCTGCACCAAGGGTTGAAGCCAGTAATGTCCTAGTTGGGGGTGAAAGTTTAGGTGAGTCGCATAGGCTTTTTCTTCAATCATTAACGGCATGAGTGGGCCTATTACCTGATAGGCTTGTTCCGCACAAGCCGCTGCTTTCCACTCTTCGGGCAAGGTTAGGCCGTTTAGCGCGGTTTGATTCAGTGGGAAGTAAACAATCGCTAACATCCAAGGCGTTAGTAAGCCGCCTTTTGCCCAGTTTTGTTGGACTTTCCAGCCGCGTATTTCGGTATTGAGTCGGTGATTGACGCCCATAAAGGCGTCAGAAAAATCGTCGCAATAAACCTGGTTAAAAGCTTCAATAATCCGTTCAGGCAACAACGCCGCCTCAAGGTTACTAATGATAAATCCGTTTTGCTCGGTTAAAGCATTCATAGCGTAAACAGCGCTTCGAGCCGACTCGCCCAATCTTTGTAGAGTTTAAGCGTGGCATGAATTCGAACACTGGTTGCAAATTTTGGAATCCAACTGCCCATATTAAGCAAGACTTCATGCATCAGTTTTTCGTTTTCACGGTGATATTCAATTAAATGTGCTAAGAATTGAAGCTGGGTGCCTAAGAAGTCAGCCGGCAGATCTGGGTTAGCTTTAAAGCCGGTCGCTTGGTAGAGCTGGCTCATCGCCATCATGGCTTCACCCATCATTTGGCCTTCAAGCCATACTGATTCAAATGGCATACAGGGCGTTTTTGGGTGGCCGCTAACAAATAATCCTGTGTGTTCGGCTTGCCATTCTGTTAGCGGAGTTTGGCGCAGTTCTGCGAGTGCTTCGGGCGTTAGCCAAGCAAGCGAGTCAGCCACTTCTTCTAAAACGTCTAATGATTCTTCACAGGGTTCAGCGAGAAGGCCAGACAGGAGGGTGAGTTCTTGAATTTGTTCGGACATGGTTTTCCTTTATCGGATCGATTAAGCGATCTGTTTCACAAACTTGCGCTGCTGATTCTCAGCGCAAATTCATGAAACATTGAACGTTAAGATGTTAAGTTATTTGTTTACCAGGGGTATTCATAAACCCCGGCGGCAAGGATAAAGTGGCGAAGTAAATAACCACCCATTAACACCAGTACAGCCGCGCTAATGACCGTTAGCGCACCGGAAGGGATGCGTTTGAGCAGCACGCCAACTTCAATAATAAACGGAACAATCAATCCAAGCACTACAAAGCCCCATACCCAAAGCGGATTGCCCCATAGCAATTCATAGCTTACACGACCACCTTCTGAACCTATTAGTAGGTAGTTGAGGAAGGTAAAGATAATAATTATTTCAATACCTATAAGCCAAGCATCGGTTTTTTCGAACAGATGGCGCAAGGCACGATCCTGTTCATTTTTCAGAATGGTATATTGTACGATTAATAGGGTCGCTATTGCCGTTGAGGTTGCCGATACTGTAAAGAGTACAGGAATACCTGGGTTGTGCCAAAGGGAAACAGCCGGAAAGGATTGCAAAAGCAAGCCGGTATAGACTGCGGTTAATATGCCATTGATGGCAGTAAACCAGCCGATGGCTTTATGGTATTTTTGGCATAAACCTTTGAACCATTGATAAATCCGCCAGTTTTCGAACACAGGCATTTTTTGAGTTAGAGGAAGGGTGTACCAGAAGGCACCGATCATCGCAAAAATAATAAACCAAGTACCCCAGGCAATCCAGGCATCAGGTTTATAGAAAACCCCGACCAGTACACGCCAAACAGCAAGATGGTTTAACAGGTGGTAAAACAGCATAGCTGAACCGACTGCCAGCATCAGAATCCCAATCCAGTTACCCCACCAAGCAAGGCGGCCGTTATCGCTGCCTCCTATTTTGTAAATATGGGCGAAAATTGACACAGCCATAACCATCGCCCCCATGCCGCCTAAAAATAAATAGACAGCGACCAACCAATTCCACTCTACTTGAACTGCATAAGTCATGTTGTTATCTCCTAGGTGAGTTCAGTGATTTGTTCAGATAACTCTATCGCCGCGCGTTGCTCAGGACGGCGTGCGTCGGAGTCGGGTAGGTGATGAATTCGCTGTTTATTGACCGGAATATAAAATACATTCGGACGTGTGCCCAAATGCGGTAGTAAAGGTTTGGCCTGTCCACTGGCGACAATTTTTGAAATCTCGTCATTGGGGTTTTCTAAATCACCAAACATTCTAGAGTTACCGACGCAGGTTTCAACACAAGCCGGCATACGACCTTCTAATACGCGATCACGGCAGAAGTCACATTTATCGACCGATGGGCGGGTTTTTTTCAGCGTTTCTTCGCCAAATACCGTTTTCTTTTGAGTGTTGTCTTTGTAGTTGACCGCATAGCGTGCATCATATGGGCAGGCTAGGGTACAAGCTTGACAGCCCATACAAACTTCGTCTTTGACGACCACAATGCCTTCAAGGGTTTTGTATGTGGCACCGGTTGGGCAGACCGTCACACAGGGCGGGTTGTCACAGTGATTACACAGGCGTGGAAAAAACTGACGCATTGCCGATTCAGGTGAATTGCCTCTGGAAATGTCTTCTACCGTGGTGCGCCATTTTCCAGACCAAAATGGGGTTTGATTATCGATGGCACACGCGGCCATACACGCGTTACAACCTATGCACGCATTTAGGTCAATGACCATTGCATATCGAGCCATAGCCTAACTCCTTATACTTTTTCAATTTTGATGGTGAACTCTTGCGAGCGGAAGCCTGCTACAACCGGGTCCACCTTATAGCCAATCAGATTGTTGATCGCACTTCCGAAGTTGGCGGCTCGCGTTAAGCTCTTGTTTTTAGAACCAAATGAGGAGTACATAAACGCGGTGTCCTCATGGATTTGATTGGTGACATAGGCTTTGCCTGTGACAAACAAACTGGGTGTTTCGTTATTGGTCACTTTAATAGCATCGCCGGTTTTAATTCCAAGTGCACCGGCGCGTTGGTCGTTAATCCAAATTCCGGTATGAATGTCTTCTTTAAAGACGTTAATGGCATGTAATACGGCATTATTAACATTGGTTGAACCGTGGGAAACGGTCGGTGTTTTACCATAGGTAAAGTAAAACTCGTCGCCTTTTAGTTTGTTTAACGAGCGTTGATTGCCATGAACGCCTGAAGGCATATCGGTTGCGAGCACACTAAAGTTAGGCGCGCGAGTTTTGCCATCCACGCGAAGTGAATCGTAGAAACTTGAATAGATTTCTAGGCGTCCTGAGGTGGTTAGGGCTGGAATTTTTCTAGGCATGGCATATTTTTCAAGCATGCTTTCCATCGACTCTACTTCGTAGATGCCTTGTTTTTTAAGTACTTGCTCTAGGTTTTCCGGCGTGGTTTTCACTGCACGAGCCATGCCGGCCATCCCCATTTGGCGGTATGCGGCGGTGTAGGGAGCCGGGTCATTTTTTGCTTTAAACTCTTGAACCAGTTTTTTGGCCATTTCAGCTTTTGGCCCTACCATTACTTCAAAACTTTGGTATAAACGATCTAGTCCGGCATCGCCTGACATGGCTTGGGTAAGTTCAAACAAAATATCGGTAGTGGATTTGGTGTCGTATAACGGGTCTATGGCTTTAAAGCGTGTGGTAACGCTAAGGTCAGGACTGATTCCGTTGTTGCCAATCACGATTTCATCGCGTTCAAGGTAGGTGGATTCCGGCAATATCACATCCGCATAGGCGGTGGTGTCGGAGGGTAAAACATCGACGGCCACTACAAGATCTACCTGATCACTGGATAGCATTTCTTTCCAGCGTCCAGCCGGGAAATAGTGATGCACAGGGTTGGCTCCAACCGCTAAAAAAGCTTTGGTTTTATAAGGCTTGCCGTTATGCAATAGCTTGCCTTCCACTGATTCATACAGCCCCGTGTCCGCCATAAATGGAATTGAGACATAGGGACGCCCCGCCGCTTTTTCTTGTTCCGAAAAGGCGAAACTCCACGCAGGATAACCATGATCAAAATTATCGCCGTTGGAGAAGAAATCGACCTGAGCTTTCCAACCCGGTAAGCCGGTCATGCTGGTTAATGGATTCGCCATGGCTTTACCTTCGACCCGCGCTTCGTGCATTTTTGCCGCAGTTTTATGGTACTTAGCTGAGTTCACCCAACCCCCAATCGTATCAATTCCGCCGATTAGCGTTTGTAAGGTCGCTTGTGCACGACGTAACATTTGAATATTGTTATAACGCGCCCCCATCCAGCCCGGATCAATGATTGCGGGTTTTATATGCGTGAATTCATAGGCGATACGAACCAGTGTTTTAGCATCAATGGTGGTGCTTTGTGCCGCCCATTCGGGGGTGCAATGGTCGATTTCTGCAAGCTGGGCTTCAAACACGGTTGATACGGTTTTGCCATTTACCTGTAAAGTTTTGCTAGGCAAACGCAGAGATGGATTGATAGGTTGTCCTGTTACATCGACATCGTTGTTGTTGGAATAGGCATTCACGGTTTTAATCGATTGGCTAAAGCCATCCCAAACCATCGGTTCGCCTTTTTCATTTAGCATCGGACGCCATTCACCTTCGTCGTTATAGAGAAGGAACGAAAGATCGGTATGCTTTTTACAGAAGGCTTCATCGTAGTAATCTTTGGTCATGATTTCTCGAATCAAAGCCAGCATGAAATCTAAGTCGGTACCGGGGCGAATACGCACCCATTCATCAGCAATGGCAACGGTTTCCGAAACCCGTGGGTCGAGGGCGACAATTTTAGCGCCGCGCTGTTTGGCTTCGGTGACTTGAACAGCACGCGGTACGTTGACACCGGCAATTGATGAGTTATTGATGACTAATAGGATATAGCGCGCATTGTCATAGTTAGGCAGGATTTCACCGTGGGGTTTAAAGTTGCCCGTTACAGAGTCGGTACCTAATTCGCCGGTGGTGACGCAGTGTTGCATCGGTGAGGCTAAGAAGTTAGGAGTGCGGTTCGCATGTGCAAAGGCAAACAGTGGGTTTAAGAAGAATACGCAGGTGCTCCAGCCGCCAACGATGGTCCACTCCCAAGGATCGAGGTTTTGGGATTTATTGGCAATATAGGCATAGGCTTCTTCCCAAGTCGCTTTGCGAAATTTCATTTCACCGCGTTTAGAGCCTTCAACGCGTATTAAAGGGGTTTTAATCCGGTCGGTATCATAGGTTTGGAATACGCCTGCCTGGCCGCGTGCACAAAGACGACCGCGATTCATTTTTGAAATCGGGTTGCCTTCTAGTTTAACCATGCGCGATTGTTCACCGTTGGTCAGAGTCCGCACTTCGACATTACAAAGACCGGAACAGAAGTTGCAAACGCTAAATGAGATTTTTTCTTCCATTTCATGGCGTTGTTTTTTTGCGAACTTTAAATCCGACCATGAAGGTAAGCTTGCCGTGGCCATTTTTGACGAGCCGACAACACCTATAACAGCGGTAGCGGCAGTGGTTTGTAAAAAAGCGCGGCGTGTGAGTTGTGGAAATTTCCAGGCCATATTCTTTAATCCTATGATGAGTGGCCCTTGGTATTACAGACCAAAGCTTTTAATTAGGCTTTTCTCTGCATCTAGGGCTCTTAAATTATTTTTGCACAATTCGATTCTAGAGAAATTTTGTGAACAAGAAAAATCAATACTTTTTATAAGGAAATATAAGTTTTATGAATGGATAAACCTAGTTTATAGCTGGGTTATTAGACCTAAGTCCTTATTAAGTTTAAGGAATTAGATGGTTTTAAAAGGGGGGATAGGTGATTAGAAGGCTTTGCAAATTGGTGTTTGCAAAGCCTTAATTTTTATTATTATTTTTCAGATAACCAAGCGTTTTGATCTGAGGTTTGACCACGCAAAGGCATAATCCACATTTGGTATAGCGATGTAAACAGCATGATTGCTGCCGCGATACTGTAACCTATGCCGCCAATCATCACGAACCATGCAAAACCAGGACTGAGTTTGGTGAGCCACCAGGCTGCAATATCAACAATCAAGAAGGCAAACGGGGTAAAGATAATCAACGCCTTAACCCAGGGTTTAAACCCAACCGCTAGCGAGAAGATCAAACCGACAAAAAAGAAGATAAACGAAATGCCAAATAAGTGGATGTGGGAGAGTCTGGTGAGTGTTGACAAGGCTTTGCCGGTATCCACTTCTGCAATACGTTGCATTTCGCTGAGTTTAGTGAAATCAGCCAATCCAGGCATGGTTGAGTGACAAGCGACGCAATACTGTTGCGTAATCGGCTTGATAATCGGTTCCCATTGTTCTTCCGGTGCGCCATCACGCGCCCATTTGATTAGCACAAGTTTTTGTTCGTTGGGAGCCATGTCTTTCATTGAGCCGTGAAGTTTGGCTTCAAGGGTTGAGCCTGTTCTGTTTCCATGATAACTGTAAACAATGTCATCAATGGATAATCCCGGTTTGCCATCCGCCATACCGTGTGAAAGCAGTATTTGCAGCCCTGCCATTAATAATCCTACCCCTACAACCAGAATATAACCCGTAAATAGGGCTTTAACCGATAAAGACAGACTCGGTAAGTTTATCCAAGATGTTTCTTTCATACCCAACTCCTTTGATGACACGTTCATAATTTTTGAATATTTTTCAATTTCTGTTCAAAGTGTAGGGTTTTTAGTTTGAACAATAAAATCAAAGTTTTTTATATAACCTCATAAGTTTTATTGTGATACCCAGTGCTCTTTGCGCTATCGGTTGGCTAATAACTGCGTTATAAGCTGTTCGGCTTGGTGTTGATAGTGACCGCCGAATAGGTTGAAGTGATTGAGAATATGGTACAGGTTATAAAGCGGTTTGCGTTGTTGATAGCTGGCATCTAACGGCCAGGCCTGGTTGTAACCTTGATAAAAAGCTGGGCTAAAGCCACCAAATAATTCAGTCATGGCAATATCGGTTTCGCGGTCGCCATAATAGCTGGCGGGGTCGTAAATAACCGGCTCGCCTTGGGCTGAAAAGGCGCTATTTCCTGCCCATAAATCGCCATGTAATAAAGACGGTACTGGCTGGTAGTGTTCAAAAAACACCGCTAGGTTTTCGGCCAGTTGTTGTCCTTTTTCGATTAGCCGCTGGCTAGCTCCCTGTTGTTTGGCAAGGGCTAGTTGCGGTTCAAGACGTTGCTGGCGATAAAAATCCAGCCATTCTTGCGTCCAAGTATTGCGCTGTGGGGTGTGACCAATAAAGTTATCCTGCTCCCAACCAAATTGGCTATGCTGCGTTTGATGCATCGCCGCTAAGGCTTGACCTCGTTTAAAATCATCGCCCCGCCCAGACAAGGCTATATATTCCATTAACAACCAGGCCTGCTGGTCGGTTTGGCCCAGGGCGATAACCTGAGGACAACGAATGGTTTGGCTTTGCTGAATATGCTGTAATGCCCAGGCTTCTGCGGCAAACACCGGGGCGGATTGTGCGCGATTAAGTTTTAAAAACAGTTTTGCTTGGCTTGTTTCGAGTAACCAGGCCTGGTGAATATCGCCGCCGGCGACCGGAGTGATGTTTTGGAGTTCGAGCGTTTGATTTAAGCTGTTATTCAGCGAGTGGATTAGGCTGTCAGAGAGCATGGCGGTAAGCTTGCCATTCCGGATAGCCCTCGGCCAGGCGTTTGGCCTGAATGCCGTGTTGCTGCAATTGATCGAGCGCCTGTTGCGACCACATGCAATAGGGGCCGCGACAATAGACAATTAAGGTGCGATCCGTGTCGAGTTCCGGCAGTTTATGCGCCAGTTGTTCAATCGGGATATTAATCGCCTGCGGAATATGACCGGCGGCATATTCGTCTTCCGGGCGCACATCCAGCAGCGTATAGGGTTGTTTGATGTCTTTTAAGGCTTTAAGCGAAATCGGTTCAAATGGCGTGTTGGGTTGTAAATGAGTTAATAACAGGGTTTGCATCGAATCCAGTTGCGATTCGGTCACTTCACGTAAACTGACAATCAAACGAAATACACTGGGATCACTCAGCGCATAGACAATACGTTGACCCTGGCGTTGGCTACCCACCAGGCCTGCTTGTTTTAGGGTTTGCAGGTGTTTGGAGACATTGGCAATACTCAAGCCGAGTTTTTGATGCAAGGTATCCACGTCGCACTCGGTTTGCACCAGCACATCCAAAATCATCAGCCGATTCGCATGCCCCAGCGCCTTACTGACCTGCGCCAACTGATCAAACAAATTGTATTTAAGAGAATTCGCCATGAACGCGATTATACACCAGTTTATTTAAATGCCGGATTGGCATTAAATGCGATGATTTTGTCCATACCTTCGGGGTAGGGCAGCATCGCGCCGAGTACGGTTTTTTTAAAGTCTTCGCGGCTCATGCTTAGGGTGGGGTTGTGGCGTTTTTCAAAACCGATGGTGGAAACCGGTTTACCGCTAATGCCTGCGCCGCAAACACTTCCCGCTTGCGCGCCAGGTAGTATTTCCATATAGTCGGGCAACACCAAGAGTTTGTTATGAATCGAATCATAGAGTTTTTCAACCATTTCTTGTTCGCGTCCGCGCAAATCAGGGCGGCCGACACTGCCGACAAATAAGGTATGACCACTGACTAAAAACCAAGGTTCGTCACAGCGGGATTTGTCGGTCACCAGTAAACAAATGCTGTCTTCGGTATGACCGGGCGTATGCAAAACCTGAGCGTGAACATTACCGGCTTTAATCACTTGACCATCCGCCAAGGGGGTAAAATCGCACTGCGCCGGTGAGTCCTTAAACAAACAGTATTCGCCCCCGGCACGCTTGGCGAGTTCAAGGCCGCCGGTAAAGTGATCGGCATGCACATGGGTATCGACCACATGGCTAATCGTAACGCCTTTTTGCGCCGCCTTTTCTAAGTAGAGATCGACTTCTGAGGTGTGGACATCGACCGCAATCGCTTTGCCTTGGCCGACACAATACAGCAAATAAGACAAGGAACCGGGTTCAGAATCGGGTGTGTGTTGGAATAGAAACATAGTGCAACCTCGGGTTAATTTTACATTTGGAATTGACACTATACGATCTTGTCGGCTAATATTCAACCACTTAGTTGAATATTAAGGGCAGATTGATGCACACACAGATTAAACACGGTATAAAAGCCAATCTATCACAAATCAGTCAGCAACTGATTCAAGTCTTTTTGGTCGGTTTGGCGCTGGGGATGACGCGCACAGTGGTTCCAGGCCTGGCAGAAACGGAGTTTGGTTTGGCGGCGCAAGCCTTTATGAGCCTGGTGATGTTTGTCTTGGTGTTTGGCTTGGTAAAGGCCAGCATGAATTTGGTGGCCGGGCATTTAAGTGAACACTATGGTCGTCGCCGATTATTGGTGATTGGCTGGTTGTTGGCCTTACCGGTGCCCTTTTTGATTTTTTACGCCCAGAGTTGGTGGTGGATTGTGTGGGCAATGGTGTTTCTCGGCTTAAACCAAGGCTTGTGTTGGTCGATGGCACTGAATAGCAAGCTTGATCTCGCTAAAACCAATCAAAAAGGTTTAATCAACGGTCTGAATGAGTTTTCCGGTTATGCCGCTGTGGGTATAGCCGGTTGGTTAACCGCCTACTTGGCCGAAATTTATGGTGCGCGTGATGCATTACTCGGGTTCGGTTTAGTCGTGATTTTAGTCGGCTTGTTGTTAGCCTTATGGAAAGTATTGGATACCCGACCTTGGTCAAATTTGCATCAACAGCAACATAACGACCAGTATGGCGATGATGGTGAAAAGCAAACGCTGGCGCAGGCGTTTAAAGTCGGCACCTTTCAGCACAAACAAATGGTTGCGCTGAATCAAGCAGGCCTGGTGGAAAAGTTTATTGATGCGCTGGTGTGGATTTTTATGCCGGTGTATTTATTGTCGCAAACCCAAACGCTAGTGCAAGCCAGTGGCATTATTGCTGTTTATGGCGTGGTGTGGGGCGCGTCGCAACTGATTACCGGTCCGGCGTCCGATAAGTTTGGTCGTCGTGCTTTGATTGTCGGCGGTTTTTGGCTGTGTGCGCTGACCAGCATAACCTTTGTCTGGGTGGATTCGGTTGCTGCCTGGTCAGTGTTAGCCGCCTTTATGGGTTTCGGTATGGCGATGCTTTACCCAACGCTCGGTGCCGCGGTGGCGGATTACAGCCAGCCTAAACAACGCGCAGGTCTGTTGGGCGTCTATCGTTTTTGGCGTGACTTTGGTTATGCGGCGGGTGCCTTGTTAATGGGCTTGCTGGCTTTCTACACCAGCTCAGTCGTTTGGCCGTTTTACTTTGTCGGCGGCATGATGTTTTTATCCGGATTATGGGTATACTTAGCCTTGCAGCCGCATAAAACGGTTTAAATCAGTTTAACTATTAAAACAAAATAAAGCTTAACCCATCTCTGTAGGAGGAGACTATGAAAAATCGGATGAAACAGGGTTTAAAACAAACCCTTATGTCTAGCTTATTAGCGAGCAGTTTGGCATTTGCAGGCCTGGTCAATGCTGAAGAAATCAAACAAACCTGGCAGGGTAAAACCCTGAATGCCAATTTAGAAATGGCTGATGGCAAAAGCTACAGCGATGAATTTGTGCTGCTGCTACATGGCACTTTGACGCATAAAGGGCGTTCGACCTATATGGCGCTGCAGCAAAATTTGGCTGAACAAGGTATTAGCTCGCTATCGATTAATTTATCCTTGGGTTTGAATGACCGTGATGGCGAGTACGATTGCGCCGTACCGCATACCCACAAACACACTGATGCGCTCGATGAAGTAGGCGTGTGGCTGGATTGGTTAGAGCAGCAGGGCGCGCAGCAGGTTACCTTGATGGGGCATTCTCGCGGCGGCAATCAAATCGCTTGGTTTGCGACCGAGCGTGATCGTGATTCGATTGCGAATGTGGTGTTATGGGCACCGGCCACTGGCGCACAACAATCGCATGAAAGCTACGAAGCAAGTTTTGGCAAACCGATTGCACCGATTTTAAGCCAAGCGCAACAGCAGATTCGTGCCGGTAAAGGTGATGCGTTAATGCAAGGCATTGATTTTATTTACTGCCAAGATGCGCAGGTAACCGCGGCGGCGTTTGTCGATTATTATGACATTAAGCCGCAATTTGATACCCCAACCTTACTAAAATCGGCTAAAAAACCGACCTTGGTGATTATTGGCTCAGACGATGATGTGGTGGCTGATTTACCCGGCGCGATTGAAGCATTAGGCGATTTGGCCAAGGTGCAAACGGTGACCATTGACGGTGCCGATCATTTCTTCATGGATTTTTATAATGAGGATAGTGCGGTAGCAGTTGCTGAGTTTATTCGCCAGTAATAAACGTTATTTAACTAGAACGATAAAAATATTTTAAAGCTGTGTTATAAAATATTTTTTATAATGCATAAGCCATCCTAATGACCAGGCCTGGTGAGGATGGCTTTTTTATTGGTAAGGAGAAACCCAATGCAACAAACCCTATTTAAAGAAAAGTATCCGATTTACACCCTAAGCTTTAGCAAAGCAGAATCTAAGTTCGATAGTGTTGATGCTATTTTGGACGATTTACAGCAAAAAATTGAGGCGCACCCCAAAGCCGTCTTTATCGCGCTCTTTGACCATTACGCCCATACTAAAAGCATTGGTGGCGAGATTGGCGAAGGTATTTTGGATGCCAAAAACATGATTCTGTGCTTTGGTATGCAGCTCCCTTCACCGGAGCCGGTTGCGGTCAGACCGCGTTCAATCGGTGTAACGGATATGGGTGAGCATTTTGTGGTCAATTTTATGGAAGCGCCGAACCCGATTGCGAACGAAACCATGGAAAGCTGGGTAAAATCGCTGGTGCGATAAAACATAAGAATTGTGAAACAAATTGAATACAGAGCGTTGTTGGCCAGTTAAAAATGAAGCCAACAACCCTTAGTAATTTCGTTTTGATTAACCAAGGTTTCGCAGGCGTTGGGGGCTGTCGAATAGTTGTTTACCAACCAGACGCAGGGCATCAATGTGCCAAACCCGGTCAAATACACTCAACGCAAAAAAAACCGAAGAGCCGTAGTAAGGTACGGCGATCAAGATTGTATTTCATAGTGAGGTATCATTTTCCGCGACATTTGTTCTCTGTTACAATTTAAATTAATTGAAAATTTGGAGTGAAGTGAACGATGTCTTATCATTTTTTACTTGAGCGCGAGCCTTCAGATAAAGAGCTTAAAGCCCTGACTGATGCCGCCATCATTGCTGTAAAAGAAAAGAAAACGCAGGCGCTGGATAGTTTTATGAATCAGTTGAAACAAGATTTAATCAATTTGAAAAAAATTCAGCATGCGCAGCAATCTTAAACCCAGTTTGATTATTATTGCGGGGCCGAATGGTTCAGGTAAAACAACGATTACTGAACAAGGCTTGGGGCATGATTGGTTTGAAGGGTGTGCCTACATCAATCCAGACAATATTGCTCAGTCTGAATTGGGTGACTGGAATAATGCGGATAACAGCTAGAGGCGGCCAAACGTGCAACGGCATTGCGCTATGAACTGCTGACGGCTAAAAAAAGCATTGCTTTTGAAACAGTATTTTCGTCAGACGAAAAAATTGATTTCATTATCAAAGCGAAAGAACAAGGTTATTTCATTCGATTATTTTTTATCTGTACGTCATCCCCGACGATTAATGCTTCTCGAATAGCATTGCGTGTTATGGAAGGTGGCCATGATGTTCCGATTAGAAAAATTATCAGTCGTTATCAAAAATCCATCCTAAACGCCTATCGAGCATTAAGTTTGGTTGACAGGTTTTATCTCTATGACAACAGTGTTGATGATCACTCTCCCGAATTAATCGCTCGATTTAGTCATGGGAAAATCATCAAACGCTATGCAGTATCGCAGCCCGAATGGGCTGAGATATTTTTAGAAGAATAAGCCTAGCACTTAATCGCAAGATTATTGAAAACCAACGCACGTACTAATTAAAAAGTTACTCAAATATAAATCAGGATTATTTATAAGCTGTATGTTTGCTTATTTTTATATGACCTTAGGTCTGGTAGGGGTTGCAAGATTAGTCGATTAATCCATTACTGATCTATCAATGCTTGGTTAGGTTGATAGATTTCAACACGATTGCGGCCATTTTGTTTCGCTTTATAAAGCGCAGTATCGGCCTTTGAAATTAGCTGTTCTGCGCTGTCTATTTCTTCCCGTACAGCCACTCCAAAACTGGCGGTAATCGTTTGTTTTAATGCAAAGCGATGACCGGCAATGGCTTTCCTCAGCTTTTCTGCTAGATGGCGCGCGCCATTCATATCGGTTTCTGCGCAAAGGATTAAGAACTCTTCCCCACCCCAGCGTCCAGCGACATCGGTAGCACGCGTGTTTTCTTTGAGTAGCGTCGCAATCCTAACCAGAGTTTGATCGCCGACTTGATGGCCGTGGGTATCGTTGATGATTTTAAAATCGTCAATATCAAGCAAGATGACACCAAACGGGTGAGGGTAGCGCTCAACGCGCTGCATTTCTGCTGCCAGCACGCGATCGAGTTTATAGCGATTATACAGTCCGGTTAGTCTATCAGTTATATAGAGCTGCTCTAGTTCTTTGTTTTTGAGGGCGAGCTCTTGGGTGCGTTCAAGCACCTTGTGTTCAAGTTCGGCATTTAACTTTTCATATTGCGTGTTTAAATAGTTCGCCTGTTCCATTGCCTTACGCATACGCTGCTCGGCTTGCTTGAGGTCTTTGATATTGCGCGATACGCCCGCGATAAACTCCACTTTGCCATCGTCATTCACCAAGGGGATAAGCAGGGTGGACCAATAATCATCATTAAACCCGGGTTCTTCATAGCTCATAGGTTCGCGACTGGCAATGCAGTGTTGATAGCGCGCTTGGATGTCACGATACATTTCTGCTGGCAGGATGGCATCCAAGGGTTGCTGCATATCCACGCCTTCCGGGAAGGCCTTTTTCTGAACCGGGTTATAGTCATGCAGATAGTAGCGCCCATCGCGAACTTGGATGATAAACATCGAATCCGGTGAATGCTCCCAAAGTAGGTGCAAACTTTGCAATGGTGGGTTAGTTAACGAGGACATAATGAACGCATTTTTCATCCAGAAATGGTTTTTTTAAATCTTAGCGTAAAAATTCTAGCCTTGCTTGACTAAGTTTTTTTAAGTAGGCCATTGAGCTAGTCATTTAACGCGTTTTTTACTTTGTTTTGATCAATCCCTCCAATCTTAGGCGTTGGCGGTGGTCGAACAGTTGTTTGCCGGCTAGGTGCAGGGCAATCAGGGTGCCAAACCCGGTGGAGGCGACAATCAGCAGCATAATCAAGATTTGATATTTCACCGCTTCAATCGGCGCGATACCGGCTAGAATTTGGCCGGTCATCATGCCGGGAAGCGAAATAATCCCGGCGGCCACCAGCATATTGATCACCGGAATCATCGCCGCGTGCAGACTTTGTTGTTTGATAAACTCCAGCGATTGTTTGGCGGTTTTGCCGAGGGCAAGTTGGGCTTCAATGCGTGCGCGCATTTGCACGGCATTGCGGGTCATGGTATCCAAGCCCAGCCCAATCGCGGTCATGCTATTACCCAACAACATGCCGAGTAATGGAATGGCGTATTGCGGTTGATACCAAGGGTCTGGCTGAATGGTCAGGGTGAGTACGCCCACCAGCAACACCAAGGAGGTGAGTGAAATCGACAAGAACCCAATCAGTAGCGCATGCCATTTAGCAAAACGATACTGCTGGCGTTGGATAATTTCATAACCGGCTGCCCCCAGCATAATCACACTGACCAGCGCCACGAGCCACAGGTTTTCAGAGGTAAACACATAGGTCAGCCAAATGCCCATAAACAAGAGCTGCGCGACCATCCGTGTCGTGCTCCAATAAAGCGAAGGCACGCGTTTAAAGCCGTTTAACCAGAGCACCACACCGAGCAATACCACCAATGAAGACAGGGCTAATAAATCCCAATAGCTGATAAAGATCATGCGTTGCCCTCCTCTGCAGCGCTAAACTGCCAATGTAATGCCGATGAAGCGAGGCGCATTTGTTGTTGCGGATCGTGGCTGATCCAAAGCGCACAAGCTTGATGTTGCTGCACATAGTCTTGGATTAGCTGCTCAACCTGTTGTTCGGTTTTCGGGTCAAGGTTGGCGGTAATCTCATCCAGCAATAAGACTTTAGGCTGATAAGCCAACCCGCGTAACAGCGCGAAGCGTTGTTTTTCACCGGATGAAAGTTGATCAGGATTTTGTTCAAATAATCTGCGCTCTAAGCCGATGGCGGCTAATGTTTTATCCGAAACAGGCTCATTAAAATGCGCACTAATCTTGTCTAACCACCAAGCTGTTTCCGCGGAAAAATACATCACTTTTTGTCGCCACTGTGCAGGCGTGATCGTTTGTTGGTTTAACCAGGCCTGGTTATCCAACAGGAGGGTTTCACCTTGATGCTCAATCAAATCCGCCAAGGCTTTTAAAAACTGCGATTTACCGCTCCCCGATTCGCCGGAAATCATGCCGATTTGCCCCGCCGACAAGCTCAAAGAAACCGGGTTTAGCATACCGGACGCATAAATAGATTTGGCTTCAAATATCATCAATTCTTAACCGCCTTTGAATTAGCTGTTTTTAGGTTAGGTCTATTAAAGCAAATACGTTGCTGGTTAATCACGATTTCGCCGTTTTTTTGCAGGCTATTTAAATTTCGATACAGGGCTTCATGGCTTAATCCCAGCTCATTCGCCTAGGCCTTTTTTGTTTGCGTTAACTGGTAGCATTCGCCATCGCCCTCGGTAAACAGAAAGTGCAGGATACGTTGCTGCGCCGTTTTTAAACTAAGGCGCTCAACTTGATTGCGGAGGCGTTTAATTTCTTGGGATAACAATTGAATCCACATGTCACGAAAGGCCGGATAATGAAGATCCTGTTTAAATTCCGCGATTGGAAAAGCTAACAAATGACTATCAACCGAGGCGTGCGCGTCACAATGATATTGGTGATTAAATACACTGGCTTCGGCTAAAAATCCCTGATTAATCACTTGTAGCACACATTCTCCGCCGCTATTGAGGCAACGCGAAAGCTGAATTTGACCGCTTTCAACGAAATACAAGAACTGAGGTTGTTCACCGACGTGAAATAACATTTGCTTGGCTTTTACCACTTTGGATCGCGCCAATTTAAGCAAGGGTTCGGGCAAGCTTCGTAACATAGTGGTTGTATTCTTTTTTGCAGATGTATGATTCAAATCATACCACTGTTTTCCAGCTAGAGATTAGTATGATGCGTTAACAAAAGAAAAATCGCGCGTTTATTCTAAAGGGAAAAGTTATGATTTCATTAAGCCGTTTTTTAGCACCAGGCCTGGTGGCGTTAATGGTGGTTTTTAGCTTGCCTTTGCAGGCGGCGGAGCAGATTGATTTGCGCAAAAGTTTGGGTTTAACCCCGGCGGAAAAAGCGGAGTTTTTGGCCGAAATGCAACAAATGCTCGGCAGTATTCAAGGCGTGATTCAGGGCATTGCGTTAGATGACCGCGACATGATTATCAAGGCCGCACGCTATTCAGGTAATCGTATGGCGCGCGCGACGCCTGATTCGGTGCGTGCGAAATTGGATGACGAATTTAAATCCATCGGCGGCCCGACGCATTTAATGTTTGAAGAATTGGTGATTCGGGCCGAGACCGATCCAAAAGAGGATCTTTTGCAGTTTACGGCTAATATCATGAACAATTGCATGACCTGCCATGCAAAGTATAAAGTCGATTAGTTATAAACCCAATTAAATCCAACCCAAAAACATTTAGGGGTCAACCAGACCTGGTTGGATTGCATTGTTTTTTTTAATCCAGTAGAGTATTCAACCAAAGAGTTGAATAAAAAACCTTAAGGACGTAGCATGTCAACACAACAGGCGTTTATGGCGCTGAAAACCCATTTACAAAAAACCATTGTCGGGCAGGAAGCCTTGCTTGAGCGCATGATGATTGCGATGCTGACCGGTGGGCATGTTTTATTGGAAGGCCTACCCGGTTTGGCGAAAACCACGGCGGTTAAAACCCTGTCGAAAGGGGTGCATGCGAGTTTTCAGCGGATTCAATTTACGCCGGATTTGATGCCCGGCGATGTGATGGGTTCGGATATTCTCGACCCCAACACCGGCGGGCTGACGTTTGTAAAAGGGCCGATTTTTAATGAAATCGTGCTGGCGGATGAAATCAACCGTGCGCCGCCGAAAGTCCAGTCGGCGTTGTTAGAAGCGATGGCGGAAAAGCAAGTCACTGCTGGTGGTCAAACCCGCGCCTTGCCGGATTTGTTTATTGTGATGGCGACGCAAAACCCGCTGGAACAAAGCGGCACCTATCCTTTGCCGGAAGCGCAGATGGATCGTTTTATGTTGCATGTGGTGTTGGATTATCCGACTGAAAGCGAAGAACTCGAAATCCTGCGTCGTGATCGTGCTAAACATTATGGCACCGATGTTGAACCGGATACCTCGAGTTTAACGCCACAAAATGTGCTGGATGCCCGCCGTGAAGTGGCGGAAATGCATGTGGCTGAACCGGTTGAAAAATATTTGGTGGCGTTAGTCGCCGCAACCCGCAAACTGGATTCTCTGGATAAGGCATTAAGCGGGGTATTGGATGTCGGTGCTTCGCCTCGCGCGTCCTTGGCGCTGCTGCATGCCGCCAGTGCCTATGCTTGGTTGCAGGGGCGAGATTATGTCACCCCCGATGACGTTGCCAGACTTGCACCGGATGTGTTACGTCATCGTTTATCGGTCAGTTTCTCTGGACGGGGGCAGGGTTGGGACAGTGAAAAGCTGGTAAAACGTCTGCTCGAAACCGTCCAGGTTCCGACTTAGGATGAACCCTTTCTAATGGGCATAGTGGACTGGTTTAAAAAATGGCGCCATAGCTCGGTTAATTCGGGTCATGCGATGCATCAGCCCTTGATGTCGCAAGCCGATATTCGGCAGTGGGGGCAGACGATTGAGGCGTACTTTGCCAGTTTGTCGCCCTCGCAACGGCTGAGTGAATTGAGTTTGCTGGGTGATCAAGTCAGTCGATTTCGCGGGCAGGGTATGGAGTATGAAGAAAGCCGTGGTTATCAACCCGGTGATGAGTTGCGTCATCTGAATTGGCGTTTAATGGCGCGCACCGGCAAACCCTCAACCAAGCTGTTTCAAGAAGACCGACAGGCGCAATGGGTGATTTTGCTCGATCAACGTCAAGCGATGCGTTTTGCCACGCGCGGGCGGTTAAAAGTCGAGCAGGGCTTAAGGCTGGCGGGTTGGTTGGCTTGGATTGCGCAACGTCAAGGGATTAAGCTGCAAGCGCTTGGGTTATCAGAACAGCTACAGGTTTCGCCGATTTTAGAAGGTCGGCAGCTGTATCCGGCAGTGATGCAGCATTTTAATCAACCTTGTCCACGTCGTGACCATATCATCGAGCCGAGTTTTCTGGATGTTATCCAAGGTTCAAGCCAGCACTGGCCTTCCGGCAGTCGCATTTGGTTGATTTCGGATTTTGCCGATATTGAACCCGCGCACCAGGCCTGGTTAGCGCAAATCAATCATCGTTGGCAGCTGAGTGCTGTCGCCATTTATGATCCAGTAGAACAGCAATTAAACGCCAAGCAAAGCTTATCGCTGGCGGCGCAAGGCCAGGTTTATAAACTCAATGCGCAACAGCAACAAGACTATAACCATTGGGCGCGCAGCCATAACCCGCTGCAAACCTTAAAACGCGCCGGGTTAGACACCTTTTCGTTTTCGACAGTGGATAGTTTGCTGGGGCACCCTTTTCTAGCCAAGGCGAGTGCGTGATGAATTTGATGGATATTGAATTGTTGAGCGCACCGAATCCTGAGCCAAGCAGTCAGCTTTGGGTTTACTTGGCGTTAGTCGGTTTGTTGTTTATCCTGCTAGCGATGAGTGTTTTTTTGTGGCGACGTGGGTGTTCCGTTAAACTCCAGCTTAACGCTTTGAAGCGGCGTTTAGCGCAGGGACAGCCGGTGCAATCCATCGCGTTAGATGTGTTTAAGCTGGTGCAAAGCCGTTTGCCATTAAGCAGCGAACAGCGCAGTCAACTTAACCAGGCCTGCTTTTCACCGCAAGGTGTTTCACGTGAAACCTTTGAAACTCTGTTAAACCAGTTGATTCAACAAACCAAGGAGCGGAATCAATGAGTCCTTGGTTTGATTGGCAGTTTGCGCAACCGGCTTGGTTTTGGTTGCTGTTACTTTGGCCGCTGTTGCAATTGCTAACCCAACCTTGGCGCGCAAAAACGCAAGCCAGCGACAGTGCGAATGTGTTTTTTCATCCACGGATTGCGGCCTTTTTTAAAAGTCAAACCGGCAGGGCGGCGCAACCTCAAGCCGCATTCAGTCGGTTAGGTTATGGCGTGAGTTTTGTGCTAAAAACTTTGATTTTAATCAGCCTATTGGCGGCACTGGCGAACCCGCAACGTCAAATTGAACAAGCCCCTAACATCAGTAGCCAGCCGGTGCGCGATATTGCGCTGGTGGTGGAAAGCTCGGTGAGTTTTATTCTCGAAGACTACCAACTTGACGGTCAAGCCGCCAGCCGAATGGAGGTGGTGAAATCGGTGTTAGATCAATTTATTGGCGGTTTAGCGCATAATCGGTTTAGTATTGCAGTTTATGCCGAGCAGGCCTACACGCTGGTGCCGATGACCGCCGATGCACACGCGGTGCGCGCGAATTTGCAGCGGTTACAACCCTATTTGGCCGGACGCACTGATCCGGCGATGGGCGAAGCCTTGGGGTTAGCTTTGCGTGAAGTCGCCAACCAGCAGAGCGAGATTGAAAAACGTATTTTGGTATTGGTGAGTGATGGTTTACAAAGCCAAAGCCGGATTGAATTATCGGCAATTGTGGATTATGCCGAATCACTCGACGTGCCGATTTATACCATCGGCATTGGTGCCGGTTCGTTGGAGGCGGATCAACGCCGTTATTCCGGGTTGATTTATCAGCCGATAGAAACCGCCAGTTTGCAGTTCCTCGCGCAACACACCGGGGGTCAGTTTTATCAGGTCGGCGGGGCAGAAGATTTAAGCCGCGTGTTAGCCGCGATTGAGCAGCATGAAGGCGTTGAAACCCAAGACATGAGCCAAGCGCGTTGGCGCGAAGAATCGCTGGCGGTTTATCCTTTGGGGCTGGCGCTCGGTTTGTTTGCCCTTTGGTGGTTGTTGAGCTTGGGGGGGCAGCGATGGAATTTTTAAGCGCGCTGGAGTGGCGGCAACCCTTGTGGTTATCGGCGTTGGTTTTGCCGTTTATTTGGGCAGGATTACACCAGGCCTGGCAACACAAACAGCAAGCCGATTATGCCGAAAAGCGCTTTTGGCCTTGGGTTAGGCAGGGCGGTGGCGGTTGGATCAAGCCGGCCTGGTTGCTCAGCAGCGTTTGGCTGTTGCTGGTGATTGCCTTAGCCGGCCCACGTTGGGCTATGCCGCAAACCGAGCCAAACGAACATCAAGGCGTCGATACGCTGGTGTTATTGGATTTATCACGCTCGATGTCAGCGCAAGATATGGCACCGAATCGGTTGGTGTTTGCGCAAAATCTATTGGAATCGCTGAGTCGTCGTGTGCAGCCGAATGATCGTTTTGGCTTGGTCGGTTTCGGTGTGCAGGCGCATTGGGCTTCACCGCTGAGTTGGGATAAAAGCCTGTTTAATCGTGCGCTCTATTTGTTATCCGCCAATCAATTGCCTTTAGCCGGGTCACAGCTTGATCAAGCCATCGGGTTTGCGCTCAATCATCTCAACCAACCCAGCGTGGTGGTGTTGGTCACCGACAGCGCAACCGCCGATGCGGATCAGCTAAACGAGATGGTGACGCCATTTCAACAGGCCGGACATGATTTAATTGTTATCGGTGTGGGTCAAGATCGTCCGGTGTTTATGCCGGATTTAACCCATCCTTCAGGCTGGTTTCATCATGAAAACCAAGCGGTTTCGGTGCCGTTAGAACGCGCCGGATTACAAGCCTTAGCGCAAAAGTTTAATGGAAGCTATGTCGATGCCTCCAGCCAAGCCAGCCTATTGCAGCAGCTGGTGGCGCAAATTGAAGCCAAGGCTTTGCCGCAAACGACGGAGCAAACCAAAACTGAATACCGTGATTGGGCTTGGCCGTTTATTTTGCTTGCCGCGCTGTTACTGATGCTGAACTTCAGCGTTCGCTGGCCAAGCCATTCTTCGAGTGCCTTATCGCTGTTATTGCTGATCGGGCTGTTCAGTCAAGCCCCAGACGCTTGGGCGCAACCCCAGTTAGAACACCAAGCCTTTGAGGCGTTTGCGCAACAAGATTTTGAACGTGCCGAGCGGCTGTATGCCGATTGGTCACGCATAACCCAAAACACTGTCGAGGCTTATTTGGCCGCCTTGGGGGCGGGCAATGCCGCTTATCGTCAAGCCAATTATGCACGCGCGGTGTTTTGGTATCGTGATGCGTTATTGCATGCTGATCATGATTCACAACGCGCGCAAGCGCTCTATAACCTTGGTAACAGCCAAGCGCAGCTTAAACTTTGGGGCTTGGCGGTGGAGGCTTATCAAGGCGTATTGGTGTATGCGCCAAACCATCAAAACGCGCAACATAACTTAATGTTGGTTGAAGCCAAACTCGCTGAGCTATTAGCGCAAGCGGTTGAACAACCGGAAGAACAGGGCCTAAGCCGACCACGCCAAGACTTAGAAAGCGCGTTTCGCGGCGGCCAATCAACCGGAGGCGGTGGCGATGGCGACCCTAATGATTGGGGCGAAGCGCAGCAAGACCGTGAAGGCCAACAACAGGCTGAATCCCAAACCCAGCAACGCCCAACCTTGTCAGACCAAACAAGGGTTCAAGCTGGTCAATGGCAACTCAATACCCAGGCACAAGCCAGTTTAAATCAACAACAACGCCAGCGTCGGGTTGAAGGCCTTAGCCTGAAGTTAAACGAATTAGATGATGATCAAAGCGGCTTGTTAAAACACCTATTTGAACGTGAAGCGGGCTTTCAAGCGCGCCAAAACGAGCCGCAGGTCGTCGAAGGAGTGCAGCCGTGGTAAAAGTATTCTTCATCCTATTCGGGGTGTTGTGGAGTTTCAGTTTAATGGCCGAAAGCCGAAGCCTGCTTTTGGGTGAAAGTTTCACCATCAGCTTAACCGGTCCCAATCTGCAACAGGATTATCAAAAACTAGATTTAAGCGATCTAAAGCGCGATTTTTATATTGATGATTCGGCACAGACCAGCCAGCGAATTCGTCTGAGGTTAACCCCTTATCGAGCGGGGCAGTTTAGTATTCCATCGTTGCAGGCGGGTGATTTACAGATCCCTGCCCAAACCCTTGAAGTGCGCGAAAACCCAGAGGTAGAGATTAAATGGTCAGCCTTGCCACTCCAAGCCTGGCAAGGCCAGCGTGTTAGCCAAAATGTGCAGGTGCGGCTAGAGAATGCCGATTTACCAGTACAAATGCGTGCAGAAGAGCGAGCTGATTTAATCACTTCGGCACAACCGATTCAACAAACCTTGAGCCAACGCAGCGGACAGGCTTCAAGCAAAACCTTGGTGTTTAGTTATGCTTATGCGCTGCCCATTGAACCCGCTCAAACTACTGAAAAAGTCATGCCTCAGCCTTATATTCAAGTGCAAAACCGCCAAGGCGGGCGTTGGTTATTTTATGCGCCACCACATCAAATGGCCGTCATGCAGCGGCCGCATTATCTTCCGGCGGATATCGCGGTGGGCAAGTTTGGCTTGGAGATTGAACGGCCATTTTTTCACCAACGCGGTGAACTTTATTATCAAACCTTAAGGCTCAAAGGCGAACAAACCGCACGTTTGCCGCAGCTTAACCCTTGGTTTATGAGTTTAAATCAACCTGAAGTCGAAACCCTACAGCCGCAATCTAAACCTAGCACTCAACTAACCGAAGCAGGCTTGCTAATGCACCAAACCCTCACGCAACCTTATCGCATTAACCAACTTGGCACACGATGGGGTTGGGGGCAGTGGCCGGAAGTTCAGTTGAATGTATTTGACCCCACCACCGGCAAACTCGACAAGCTGGTGATTCCGGCGCAGGCCTATTGGGTATTGCCTGCCGGCTTGTATTATTTTGTTTGGCTAGTCGGTCTGCTGATGCTTGGCTTGATTGGGTGGAAACTGCTCCAGCAAACCCGATTGGCTTGGTTATGGCTAAGATGGCATTGGCACCGCAAGCAAGCTAAAACCCCGCTACAACAATGGCAAGCCTACCAACACTGGGCGCAAGCCCGTGGGCTAGGTCACTGTCCCACCCAGCAGGCCTGGTTAAACGCTTATCAACAAAAGTTCGGCCAAAACGCAAAACACCAACGCGCTCTCCAACAACTGAGCCAGGCGCTCTATCAAAAACCAGAATGATCAAAATCTATTGGATGTGATGAGCTATCAATAACTATAAGGTTAATGAACTTTTCGGTTCGACCGGATCGGGTTTTGACAAAATCGGCCAATACAGAATAAATAACCCCGCAAACCCTGCTATCCAGCCCCATTGCGCTAACTGAATCCAAACCGAATAAAGTGAGGGCCAAATAACGGGCATAATTACTCTAAACAGCGCCGCTAAAGCCAGTAGAACAAACACCCAAACCAAGCCTTTTGGGGTGTGGTATATGTTGCGTTTAGTGTGACCCAAACTAATCCGTGCCATCATTGCCGAGCATAACAGGCCAATACCGCCTGCCGCCAGGGCGTGAATTGCGGTTGTAGGCATTACTAGCTGCAATCCCACCAAACCAATCAACGCGATACCCAAGGTGATAAACCCATAAGACAGATGCAACGGCCAGAGCAAAACCTGTCGCCAAATGCCCTTGTCATACCACCAGGCCTGGCGAATAGCGAAAACGATTGCTAAAGGCCAAGCAATCAGAGTTAACCAAATGGTATTGGGGAGCAAAATCCAAGCCAAGCCTAATACCAAAAAGCCAACCAGCGCGACTTGATCTAATCGCGTATGATTTTTAACTTCGGTTAGCCCCAGGGTTTTTTCGGTAAAAAACGGCACCAAACGCCGAATCATCACTAGGTTAATGGTTAACACTAAAAACAAGGCTAATACCAGTGTATTCGACAACCAGGCCTGCTGATAAACCGCGGCATAATAAAAAGCAATATGGCTTAGCCAAAGCGCAAAAAACAACGTGGCTAAGCCGCTTTGCGCCTTTAGGCGTCGCTGCCAAATCGGCCAACTAAACACGATCAACAGACCCAAACCAAAAGCCAAGTCGAACAGCGCGACCCAGGCCAAAGGCCAATTCAATATAAAACCGAGCCGTGCTAACAACCAACAAGCAAATAAACCGGCTAACGGCCAGCCTGATGCGGTTTCCATGCGTGTCCAGTTCATTGCTGCGGTCAATAAAAAGCCGGTGACAGTGGCGAGGGCATAGCCAAAAATCATTTCATGCGCATGCCAGTTTAGCGGGGATAAGCCGGAGAAGGAACTATAAGCCGATGGCGGGGTGTGCCATTGCCACCACCAAACGATCATCGAGATCACGGCAAAACCAACAGCCCCGAGAAAAAACAAACGAAACGCACGGTTTAATAAATACATAAGCCCTCTGGCGGATAGCAAAACGCTAAAACATTCATTTAAAATAGATGTTTTAGATTATACTTCAAACCTACTAAAAACAAATGGATTTAAACCATGCAGCTCACTAAACAAACCGACTATGCATTTCGGGTGTTAATCTTTATTGCATCCAGACCTGACGACCAGCGTTCAACCATTAATGAAATCGCTGAACGCTTTGCCATTTCGCGCAGTCATCTAATGAAAGTGGTTAATAAGCTGGTACAGCATGGTTTTTTAGCCTCAACGCGCGGCGTTAAAGGAGGGCTAAACCTAGCCTGTCCGGCAGAAGCGATGAATGTAGCGGAGATTGTGCGTTTGATGGAAAGTCGTTTAGAACCATTTGAATGTAACCACCCACCCTGTGTTTTACATGGAGGTTGTGCATTACGAAGTGTATTTGATCAAGCTCGTGACGCGTTCTTGCAAACACTGGCGGATTATTCGTTAGCGGACATCGTAAATCAGCAAAGCCGACAACGACTGTTTTTTGGCATATAAACCTAATAAAAGTATAAATTGAGATTAACTTACTTGGGTTAGCAATAGAGGGTAGTGAAGAGTAACTGGGCAAAAACGTGTTTTACCCAGTTATATAGGATTAGCTACGACCGAAAAGGTTCAAACCACCTAATAAACCGCCTAACAAACCTGTTACAACAGATAGTACATTGCTAACTAGTCCAGTCACTGTTCCTAACAAACCGCCAAGAAGGTTGTTTCCACCACCTAGCAAACCACCTAGGTTTAGTAAGCCGCCAGATACGTGTTCCATTTCTTGCTGTGACAATTTTTCTATAGCCATGGTAAAACTCCTTAAGTTAAAAGTCCGCTCATTGATAAGCATAGTCATTTAAGTATATATCTTTAGTATTGTCAATTGATTTGTTCGTTAATTTAAAAAATAATTGATTTATATTAGGCTGGTATATTATTTATACATATAAAAAGTATAAATTGTCATTTTTAGATGAAGGATCCGTGGCTTTATTGTGTATAAATACTGAGTTTTATATGTAAAATCAATACTGAATATATTAGGTTTTATAACGATAAGTTTTGCAGTTGGTATTATTAATATTTATCCCTGTTACGTTTAGTGATTAATATTTTAATTTTAAAGACTGTAGTTATATAACATTATGATTTTGTGTGAATTAAATGTATTTCATTAATTTTTTACATAGAATATAGTATATTATTTATAATAAAATACGTTATTTGGTATAGTTTTTATATTAAGTATAATAACTATACTTTTTTGATAAAGTAACTTATTTTGCTATAGAAATATTTTATGAATTTAAGCTGTTATTTCTGTTGACAGTAAATATCAATTCGCTCTACTATGTAGTCACTGTTTAAGCGAATTAGTCGTTTTAATAGGTAATGTTTTATATTCTATTTTAATAAGCTAGGAGTTGTAATCATGGCAATGCAAGAACTTAACAAGCAAGAAATGAATGAAGTATCTGGTGGTTTAGGTATCATTATCGATCGTAACCCAGTTATCAATGCTGACATTGATATCACCCCATTTGGTGTGTTTAGCTTGTTATCTGGTTTATTAGCAGGTCTAACAGGTTTCTTAAGCAACCTAAGATTGTTTTAATTTATAAGTGAGCTTCACTTGTGAATTAGATGAATATCAGCCGTAAAAGCTTATGTTTTTGCGGCTTGATATCTTCTTAGTATTAAACCTATATCGAATTTTCCATACAAAAACTCAAAAAATTTAATGTCCCGAAAAGCGCTCTATCGCAAAGAAGCCCAGCAGGCTCACCGACCTCGTTGGATGGGCGATATTCTACTCATTCAACCGATTACTTTTAAAGTTTATACCCTAATCGCGATCCTTATAGGTGCAGGAATACTTAGTGTATTGGTATTTGCAGACTATACTCGAAGAACGACGGTGATAGGTATGCTTATTCCCCAGTCAGGTATGATTGAAGTAACGGCTAGTCAAGCCGGAACGATTATTGAAAAGTGGGTGAACGAGGGCGATAAGATTGAACCCGGCCAGCTGCTCTATCATATCTCTACCGAGCGTTTTGGTGCGGAAGGGAGCATTGAAAATCAAATGATGGCTCAGGTTCAATTGAGAAATCGTTTGTTAGAAACAGAAATTCAAAACTTAAATAGTTTAAAAGAAAAAGATATGTTGGCGCTTGTTGATCGAATGAAAAAATTGCGCAATGAGCTGACTATCACTGAGCAGAGTATCGAGTTACAGCAAGGGCGTGTAAATCTGGCAGAAGCCTCTGCAGCACGCTATCGCTCCTTGTTCCAGCGCAATCTGGTATCCAAAGACCAAGCGGACCAGCGAATTGCTGACTTTTTAGATCAATCTAGTCGGTTAAGTGTTCTTCAACGAGAGCACAATAGTATTCAGCGAGAATTGGAAGTCGCGCGCAATGAACAGGCCTCGTTGTCATTAAAATACGATAACCAAATTTCTCAAATGCGACGAGAAATGGCTAACAATCAACAAGAACTGTCAATGAGCGAAGGACGACGTTCATTTCATGTTGTTGCTCCCGCTCCAGGTATTGCAACAGGTAATCTTGCTCAGTTGGGGCAGTTTGTCGATGCGGGGAGGCATTTAGTGAGCCTAATCCCTGAGGGGGAGGATCTGATTGCCCATCTTTATGCCCCAAGTCGCAGTACCGGCTTTGTCACACCAGGCACTCAAGTAAGACTAAGAATGCAGGGCTTTCCTCATCAAAAATACGGCCAACTGCCTGGTGAAGTAATTAGTATTTCTCGAACATCCATTCCCCCCAATCAATTGGCTTTATCTTCCTTGTCTCAAAGTAATGAACCACTTTTTTTGGTGCAGGTTCGCCTTTCAAGCCAGTATATGCCGATGTTAGGTGAGCAAGCAGGCAGGCTACAAGCCGGGATGCTCGCTGAGGCTGACTTATTAAGTGAAACACGCCGTATTTATGAATGGGCGCTTGAGCCTTTGATTACCCTAAAAGGTCAGTTTTAATGAGTAGTGCACAGTTCACAGATAAGATTCAATGGGGTTTCGGCCGGAAACTGCCTGTTATTTTACAAAATGAGGCCGCAGAATGTGGTTTAGCCTGTTTGGCAATGGTGGCGGGTTATCATGGTTTAAAAATCGATTTGAGTACCTTGCGAAGAATCTACTCGGTATCGATGATGGGTGCGACCATGGCACAGCTGGTGCAAATAGCGGAGTCAATGTCGCTCAATACCCGAGCGGTTAAGCTAGAGCTTGAGGACTTAAAAGATTTACGCCAACCTTGCGTTCTGCACTGGGGATTTAATCATTTTGTAGTTTTAAAAGAAGTGACAAAAAACTACATTATTATTCATGATCCTATGGCAGGGGTTAGGAAAATACCCATGAAAGAAGTGTCACGCCAGTTTACCGGTGTTGCACTTGAAGCTTGGCCAAATGAAGGCTTTAAAAAAGCCACGGTGAAGCAGCGGATCACCCTGGGTCAGTTGATGGGTAAGGTTAGAGGACTGATCCCCTCTTTGGTTCAAATTCTTGTTTTAGCCTTGGTACTTGAAATTTTTGTGATTGTGGCTCCTTTCTACCTGCAATGGGTGATTGATGATGTGGTGGTGTCGAGCGATCGAGATTTACTCATCACGCTGGCGATTGCATTTGGGATGCTGGTTGTTTTTCAACAGGTTATTAGTTTGTTGCGTTCCTGGGTCATGCTTTATGTTTCAACCAATCTGAATATTCAGTGGCGAAGTAATCTATTTAATCACCTGCTTAATCTGCCTTTAAATTATTTTGAAACCCGTCATATGGGTGACGTGGTATCCCGATTTGGATCGATTAATGTCATTCAAAAAAGTGTAACCACTGATTTTATTGAAGCCGTGCTTGATGGCATTATGTCAATCCTAGTACTGGTCGTGATGTTTTTGTACAGCGTAAAACTGGGTTTAATTGCGTTGGCGGTGATGATCGGTTACGGCTTAGTGCGTTGGGCATGGTGGCGTCCGCTACGCTTGGCAACAGAAGAAGAGATTATTCATGCAGCCAAGCAGCAAAGTCATTTTTTAGAAACCGTACGCGGCATTAAACCCCTTAAGTTGTTTCAAAAAACCCATACGCGTCGCGAAACCTGGATGACCTTGGTCGCGGATGAAATTAATGCCGGGGTCAGAACCCAAAAAATGCATATCTATTATCGTCATATTAATGGTTTGATGTTTGGTTTAGAGCGGGTGGTGATTATCGCATTTGGTGCGATGCTGGTAATGGATTCGCATTTTACGATAGGTGCGTTGATGGCTTTTCTAGCTTATAAAGATCAGTTTAGCCAACGTGCAAGTACTTTGATTGATCGTTTGTTTGAGCTAAGAATGTTGCGTTTGCATGGTGAGCGTTTGGCTGATATTGCGTTAACTGAACCCGAACAGGACAACGCCAAGCCGGATGACGATGGTATGGTCAATTTATCGAAAAAACCATCCGTTGCACTTAAACAGGGTCAGCCGATTGTGGAGCTAAAGCAGGTTGATTTCCGTTATAGTGCACTTTCACCAATGGTGCTGGAGGGGGTGAATTTATCGGTTTATCCTGGTGAATCTATCGCGATAGTGGGGCCATCCGGCAGCGGTAAAACAACCCTGATGCATGTGTTGTTGGGGCTGAGAAAAATAACCTCAGGTGAAGTACTGTTGCATGGTGAGTCGGTTGAGAAAATGGGGAGCAAACGTGCTTTATCGATGGTCGCAACCGTTAACCAAGATGACATTCTGTTTGCAGGTTCGATTGCGGATAATATCTCGTTTTTTGATCCGAATGCTGACACGGATAAAATCTCACATTGTGCGAAACTAGCGGACATCTATGATGATATTGAAGTCATGCCCATGGGCTTTAATACGTTGATTGGTGATATGGGAACGGTGCTTTCTGGAGGCCAAAAACAAAGGGTATTGATTGCGCGCGCACTTTATCAGGACCCGAAAATTTTGATCCTTGACGAAGCAACCAGTAGTCTAGACGTCGAATCGGAAGAGCGAGTGAATAAAGCGATTCGACAACTTGAATTAACCCGCATTATTATTGCGCATCGACCACAAACGATTATGAGTGCACAACGAGCAGTGGTATTACGTTCAGGTCAAATTGTGGCTGAACTACCGACGGATAACTTTGAAGCAATTCGCGAAGCGATGCGTTCACAACCGGAAGCGAAAGATGAAACATAAACCTATCGCGTTGAGTTTAGGTCTTGGGCTGTTAGCGAGTTTGAGTATAACAGCTCAAGCAAATCCATTTGTTTTAGAGGATTATTACGATCCTTTTAAAACAAAAAAGGCATTATCGGCTGAGCATGTGCCAGGCTATTTTAATGACATAGAATGTGGCGTGCCCTTATCTTTGCCTAGCTTAACGCTGGCGGCAGCCGTTAATGCGGCGCTGTGTCGTGATCCAAGAATTCAGCAGGCCTGGTCAAAAGCTCAAGCGGTACGTGCGCAAGGCGGTGTGGTGCAATCGGAATATTTGCCGAATGTGAACGCTCGCGTTGGCTTGGATCGCACAGAACAATCGATTGATGGGGTTCCGAGTGAGTTTACCGATCAAAATTCGCAGAGTTTTCGCTTGTCACTGGACTGGTTAGTTTTTGATTTTGGGCGCAAACAGCGCCAGCAGGCATTAAATAATGCCCAGCTTCAGCAAGCAAAGGTCGAACTTGAAGATGTTAGCCAAGCGGTAATTTTTGAAACCACAATTCAGTTCTTTGAACTGTTACAAGCTCAAGCGGTGATGGCGGCCAGAGTTGAGGCAGAACGCTTGGCTCAGTCCAGTGTTGACATTGTTGAGCAGCGTCTTGCAGGTGGTGCGGTAAATGCTGCAGATCTTATTCAAGTTCAGTCTAATCTTGCAAGAGCTAAGCTTGAGCTCAGACAACAAGCCAGTGATGTTCAACGTAAACAAGCGAGTTTAAATCAGTCTATAGGTGGCTTTCTAGGACAAACCTTGACACTGGTTGAACCCATGTCAAAGCGTGGATCAGCAGGGCAGCGTTATCCAGATCTAGTGCGATCAGCTCAAATGAGTCACCCTAAACTGCTATCCGCATTGGCGCGCTTAGATCATGCACGAGAGCAATTGGGATTAGCACAAACGGCCTATTACCCCAGCCTCGTCGCCACGGCTGAATATATGCATGAGTTTGATGATGACAAGCACTTTAGAGGACGGCGTGCAGACAATAGCACGCAGTATGGCATTCAGCTGCAAATGCCGATTTTTACAGGTTTCCGTAATCACTATCAAACCCAGCGAGCGACCTCAGAATTAGCCTTGGTTCAGGCAGAAGTGGCTCAAGTTCGTGATGAAGTCAGTGTAAAGTTATGGCAAGCTTTTCAAGCTTGGCAAGATTCAGAAGACCTGGTAGCGTTAAGTGATCAACTTTTCCAACGTGCGGAGCAATCGGAGTTGATTAATCGACAACGTTATATTGAAGGGGTCGGGACGATTTTTGATTGGATAAACGCCCAGGAAAATCTTGAGCAGGCACGTATGGCACGAGCTCAAAGCTACAATCAACTGAATACTAGCCGTATTGATTTAGCCAGAGCCAGTGGTATGCTCAGTATTTGGACACTTGAATAGGCCCAGAAGGCTGATGGTGTGTCAGAGTTGTTAGGAGCCAGATCTTAAGCGGATGTTAAAACAGGTTTGCTTGGATTGTGATGAAGCCTCTATGTGGCCTTGATGGGCATGGATAATGGCGCGGGTAATAGCAAGGCCTAGGCCTGATCCGCCTTGATGTGGGCGGGCAGATTCGACGCGATAAAAACGTTCAAATAACTTATTTAAGTGCGCATCAGGGATGGTTTCGCCCTGGTTGCAAATGGTGATCTGCACCTGATCTTGCATTTGTTTTAGCTGGATCTGAATGGTCGATTGGCTTTGAGCATGACGCACCGCATTTGCCAGGATATTCGCTAAAGCCCGTCTGAGCAATTCTTTATTCGCCTGAACCTGTGCTTCGCCTTCTAGTGAAAACCTAATCTGACGCTCGGCGGCGGGCAATTCAAAATAGTCGATTAATTGGCGACACAGCGGTTCCAACTCAACAGGCTGCGTTTCAATATCCAGCCCTTGATCGGTTTTGGCCAATAACAACATATCATTGACCATCCGTGCCAAGCGTTCAAACTCTTCAATATTCGAGACCAGAATATCTTGATAATCCGCTTTATCACGTGGTTGACTGAGCGCAACTTGATTTTGCATCACCAGGTTGTTAATCGGGGTGCGGAACTCGTGCGCCAGGTCAGCCGAAAATTGTGACAGCCGTTGAAACGCATTTTCTAGCCGATCCAGCATGGCATTAAAGGCTTGCCCCAGTGGTTGCAGCTCTGTCGGCAGGGTGTTGATATCCAGGCGTTCGGTCAGGTGTTGTCCTGACACCTTGGTGGCCAGTTGGCTAAAGTGTTTAAGCGGACGCAGGCCTTGGCGAACCATCCACCAGCCCAAGCCCACCATGACCATCAAGGCAATCAAAGAACCGACCAATAACAGTTGGATAAACATCTGCATAAAATGCTCATGGTGGTCGATGTTTTTGAGGCTAATCACCCACCAGGCCTGGTTGTCTGCCACTGGAGCAAACCAACTAACATAGGCTTGGTTTTCCAGCATAATGCGTTGCAACTGGTTGGCGTTAAAATCGTCAGGGGTGAACAGATGGGGGGAATCAATGCTGCTATAGCGCAGGGTGTGTTGATTAAACAGCAGATAATGCCAACCGGCTTCGCGCGGCAATAGATGGTTAAGTTGCGCGATCAGTTCAACTTGGTCGAGCTGATTATTTTCGGTATACAGCCGGATTTGCTGTTGTTTGGTTTGCAGCTCGGCCAAATCCATTTCATCAAAATGATGCTGCACCGTGTGCGCCAACAAGCCACCCAACAACACCAACACCAACAGACTGATCAGGGTAAAAAATCCAATTAACCGACTGGCAATCGACAGATTCATGGTTTTGACTTAATTAAGAAATCGAAATTTCAAGTTTTCGACCTAAAACAGCAGCAAATTTTTCTAAGGTTGAAAGCTTGATGTCTTCTGCATGATTTTCTATTCGAGAAATCGCCGATTTTTTTGTATTTAATCGTTCGGCAAGATCGTCTTGCGTCAACCCCGATTCTTCGCGTGCTTGGCGAAGCATGACACCTATCTTAAAAGTTTGATACCCTTCTTCAAAACCGTCATTAAATGCGGCATCTTTTGCTTGACGCTGGCTGATATATTTTTTTAAGTCACTCATAGCACTGTTTCCTTTTTAGGTAATCTTTTTTTCGTGTTTCGGCGAGTAAGATTTCTTTTTTCGGTGTTTTCTGGGTTTTCTTCTGAAACCCATGATTCAAAATGACTAGGTTGTCACCTTCTAAAAATCCAAGCAGTCGAAAAATGTTACTTCCAACCTGAACTCGAACTTCCCAAAGATCATCAGTGTTCACTAGTTTTTTGAAATATTGAACAGGCACCTGCTCTATTTCTTCGATAAGTTGAAGCACCCAAATGACTTTTTGGGCTTGTTTGGCATTAAGCGAGTCCAAAAAATCTTCAACAGGACTGTTGCCGGATTCTGTTCGGTAGAAATGAATTTCTTTCATAAAACAATGTTAACATACAGGTTAACTTTTAAGAAGGTTAGAATTAGCTATGGGGTGCTTCAAGTTTATAACCCATGCCGCGCACGGTATGAATCAGCTTGGGCTCAAAGGGTTCGTCGATTTTGGCGCGTAAACGGCGAATCGCCACTTCAACCACATTGGTATCGCTGTCAAAATTCATATCCCACACCTGAGAGGCGATTAAGGTGCGCGGCAACACCTCGCCCTGACGACGTAATAGCAGTTCCAGCAAGGCAAATTCTTTAGCGGTTAAATCAATGCGTTGTTGCTGGCGGCTGACCTTGTGTGCCACCAAATCCATGGCTAAATCCGCACAGCTTAAATGTTGTTGAATGGGCGCTGTGCCACGACGCGATAAGGCACGAACTCGTGCGAGTAGTTCAGCAAAAGCAAAGGGTTTAATCAGATAATCATCCGCGCCGAGTTCCAAGCCCTTAACCCGATCCTCCACTTGATCACGCGCTGTCAGCAATAACACCGGCCAGCTTTTGCCCTGTTGGCGCAGGGTTTGCAATAACTGCCAACCGTCTAAACCCGGCAACATAATATCCATAATCGCTAGATCAAATTCCTCTTCCAATGCCAAATGCAAACCATCCAAACCATTGCGCGCCAAACTGACATTAAAGCCCGCCTCACTCAAGCCCTGCTTAAGATAATCACCTGTTTTTGTTTCGTCTTCAACCAGCAGAATTTTCATCGGAGTGTCCAGGTTTATATTGGAATTTATTAGATATTTATGAAGCTAGAGTGGCACAGAATTTGAACCTACTCATTCGTAATGCGTCCACAGGCGCAACACCTTCACCGTCTTTTCCTCTTCAAGCACTTGGTAGACAATCCGATGTTGGATATTAATCCGCCTTGAGTAGGCGCCTTGCAAATCACCGACCAGTTTTTCATAGCGCGGTGGGGTGATAAAGGGGTCTTGTTCAAGCAGTGCTAATAATTGTTGGGCTTGTTTTTTTAAACCGCTACCGGCCAGTTTCTTGGCATCTTTTTGTGCTTGTTTGGTATAGACCAATTGCCAAGCCATAACGCTACCAGTTTAAATCGGTGCTGCATTCATCTAGCGGGGTATTCAACCCCTCGACAACCGATTCGCGTAAACTTGGAATCGACAATAAATACAGGGTTTCATTAATGGCTTGCCAGTCTTCTTCAGCAATTAATACGGCGTTGCCTTTTTTACCGGTAATCGTGATCGGTTCATGTGATTCATTGACTTGAGTGAGTAAGCCATAAAAATTTGCACGCGCTTGGGTGCTATTGAGTGTTGACATGATGCCTCCTTCATGACGTACGTTATTACGTAACATTATGTCAGGCTTGGGGATAAATGTAAATTGAACAAAGAATAATTAGGGGCAGACCAGGATTAAATTTATCTGTCATTAATTCGAAAGTCACCGCTTAGATTACAAATTTGTAATCTGGCTGTCAGCTTGTGGTTAGGACGCCCTTTTTATAATGAGCCTGTCTTTAAGATAGCGCACATAAAAGGGGTTCAATATGGCTTTAACACGTCGTCAATTTTTACAGGCTGGGGCTGCGTCTAGTTTGACAGTCGCCTTGGCACCTTGGATGCCGACTCAGGCCGCATCGGCTCATGCGCACGGCCATTCGCGTCGTGTATCCGAAATTGATTGGGCGAAACTCGGCACACCGCCTGAAATCAAAGGCCACAATATTGATTTGGTGGTGGATGAAACCCGGGTTAATTACACCGGTCGTGATCGTCGCGCGATTACGATTAACGGCTCGCTGCCTGCGCCCACTTTACGTTGGCAAGAGGGTGAAACCGTCACCATTCGGGTTACCAACCGTTTAAATGTGGATACCTCTATTCATTGGCATGGTTTGATTTTGCCGTTTGATATGGATGGCGTGCCGGGGGTGAGTTTTGACGGTATTAAGCCGGGCGAAACCTTTACCTATTCGTTCACGCTCGAACAATCCGGCACCTACTGGTATCACTCGCATTCCGGCATGCAAGAGCAGCAAGGCATGTACGGCGCGATTATTATCGACCCGATTGAAGCTGATCCTGTCGCGTACGATCGTGAACAGATTGTGTTGTTATCAGACTGGACGGATGAAGACCCGCACCGCATTATCGAAAAGTTGAAAATCAAAGGCCACTATTACAATCGTAATGAACCGACTGTGCTGGATTTTTGGCGTGATGTGCGCGAACTCGGTTTCCGAGGCGCGATGCAAAAACGCCAGATGTGGCAACAGATGCGCATGTCGCCGACCGATTTGGCCGATATCACCGGTTATACCTATACCTTTTTAACCAATGGTCTGCACCCTGATCATAACTGGACAACGCTGTTTAAACCGGGTGAAAAAGTGCGCTTGCGTTATATCAATGCTTCGGCAGCGACCTATTTTGATGTGCGGATACCCGGCCTGGTGATGAGTGTGGTGCAAGCGGATGGGCAGAATGTACAACCGGTAGCGGTAGATGAATTCCGTTTTGGACCAGGTGAAACCTATGATGTGATTGTCGAGCCAAAACAACAGGCTTATACCCTGTTTGCGCAGTCGATAGATCGCAGTGGTGTTTCACGTGGAACACTGGCGGTGCGTGAAGGCCTGACCGCACCGGTGCCTGAAATGGATAAAGTGGAATGGCTGGCCGACAAGGACATGATGGGAGCGATGGATCACAGTGCACATGCAGGGCATGCGGGGCACGGCGATCATGCTGATCATGCTGATCATAGCGCACATCCAACAGATGATGCACACGCGGGTCATGGCGGGCAGGCTATGCAGCATGATCATCCAGGTCATCACGCACACCATGGGCATCACGGTCATCATGCCATGGCTGATGATTCACTAGCCAAACCTTCAACGCGGGTACATCACGCCCGCACGGCCTATGGTGCCAGTGTCGATATGCGTGTGGATACGCCGCGCACCAATTTAGATGATCCGGGAATGGGTCTGCGCAATAACGGTCGTCGGGTTTTGACCTATGCCGATTTAAAAACCCTGGATGGGCCGCTTGATCCTCGCGGCCCCGAGCGCGAGATTGTGTTGCATCTAACCGGCAATATGCATCGCTATACCTGGTCGATTGATGGTTTGGAGTATGGTAAATCCGAACCGATCCATTTTGCCTTTGGCGAGCGCATTCGGGTGATTATGCACAACGACACCATGATGACCCATCCGATGCATCTACACGGTATGTGGAGTGAGCTGGAGTCTCCAGAGGGCGAGTTTTTGGTGAGAAAACACACGGTATCAGTGCAACCGGCGCAGCGTATTTCGTTTCTAGTCACGGCGGATGCCTTGGGTCGTTGGGTGTGGCATTGCCACATTATGTATCACATGGATACCGGCATGTTTAGAGAAGTGGTGGTGTCTTAAATGACGCGCTTGTTTGCGAGTGTGCTTTCGCCTTGTGCCCCGACTCCTTCGGCTTTTTTCTGCGAAAAAAGAGGCGTCGCTGGAGCACAAGGCTACGCACCAGGGTGGATCGAAATACAAAAAGGAATACATTATGTTAACTAAAAAACTGCTACCCCTCGCCCTAGTCGGCGTGATGGGATTCGGTATCAATCACCAGGCCTGGTCGTCCGATCCGCATGCCGGACACGATCATAGTTCGATGCAAGGCGGTAAAGCGCCGGAGGATGCGCGTGATCCCCATGCTTATTCGAATGGTCTGCGTTTTAACGACAGGGATTTGCAACGTTTGCATTTGATGGATCAGCATATTTATAAAGCCTTTATTGTTGATCATTTGGAGCGGGTGTTTGATGCTGATCACGACTATACCGCCTATAAATTGCAGGCGTGGATTGGCCGCGATTACAACAAATTCGCGCTGCACAGCGAAGGCCACATTAAAGAAGGTGACCTAAATGCTCATACCGAGTTGTATTGGTCACATGCCTATGCGGCCTATTGGGATAGTTTGCTTGGGGTGCGTTTTGATCATGGCCACAAAGATCGACAATGGCTAGCGGCCGGGGTGCAGGGTTTAGCGCCTTATCTATTTGAAGTCACCGCCAAAGCCTTTATCGACAGCGATGCGCGGGTTGCCGCCAAGGTCGAAGTGAAGCGCGAGTTGTTATTTACCCAGGATTTAGAACTGGAACCCAAACTCGAAGCCAAGGCGTTTAGCAGTAAAGATCAGGATTTTAACGAAGGGGCAGGCCTGGCAGACGTGAGCGCGGCCTTGCGTTTGAAATATCACATTAAACCGGAATTTGCGCCTTACATCGGTGTCAAATGGCAACAAAAATTCGGCGAAACGGCCGATATGGCCAAGGCAAATCAACAGTCAACCGCCTCAACCCACACAACAAAGTGGGTGGCGGGGATTAGTTTTTGGTTTTAGTCAATAGCAAAGGAATACCAGGAGTATGATCATGAAAAATCTATCACGCAGACAATTTATATTTGGCGCCAGTGCTTTGGCTTTAGTACCCGCCGCTAGTTGGGCGCATTATCATAGTCATGGCGGCCACGGTGGAGGGCATCATCACGGTCAAGGCAATCATGGTGGTCATGGGTCGCACGGCAATCATGGACACCAAGGACACAAACACCATCATGGTATGGATCACACCACCAAAATTGGCCGTCAAGGTCAGGCCAATGAAGTCACACGCACCATTCAAATTGACATGAACGACGATATGCGATTTTCACCGGATCAGGTTGAAATTAAAGTCGGTGATACCGTGCGGTTTTTTGTGCGCAATATGGGACAGCTAAAACATGAGTTTGTGATTGGTACGCTTGACGAACTCAAAGAACATGCCGAAATGATGAAAGATCATCCGCACATGGATCATAGCGAACCGAATATGATTAGCCTAAACCCACGTCAACGCGGCGCGGTGATTTGGCATTTCAATCAACCCGGCACCTACTATTACGGCTGCCTAGAACCCGGCCATTATGAAGCCGGGATGATTGGCAAAATTGTTGTGCGATAAGTTTTAACTACTGCCCCCAATAATAAATAAATTCATGCCATCAAAGCCAACAAGTATTGTTTTAATGAACCCAATCTTCGAAAGTTAAGCCATTCACTCTAGCAAACTCGCGAGTATTATTTGTGACAAGAATGCTGCCCGTTGATATGGCATGGCCAGCAATGGCTGTGTCATTGTGTCCAATCATCAGACCCTCGGCCATAAGCTGTTTTTGAACGATAACCGTCGCATCAACCGCTTGCTTATCCCAAGCCAGTATCTCATCAATTCGTTTTAGAAATTCGGCAACCAGTAAAGCATGTTTAGGCGATGCTTTTTTTCCCAGCAAACCATAATGTATTTCCTGATAGGTGATCGCTGAAATCACCACCCTATGTCCATTCATCACAGCAGCTTGTAGCTTCTCAAGCACACAATAGGGTTGTTCACGCATAATGAACGAACAGATACAGGTATCCAACATATAATCGATTTTTTTACTCAAAGTTAAAACGCCCCTCATCAGCCACAAAACGCTGGCGTTCTAGCATAAAGTCATCATCGGCCTTTTCAATCTCAGAAAACGATAACCAGTTAGGGCGCACAGGACGAAGGATAATCTCATCACCATTCTTGATGATTTCAAGCTGACTAATCCCTTCATATTCCATATCTTTCGGTAAACGTATCGCTTGATTCTTGGCATTTTTAAATATTGAAACGGTTCTCATAACAGGCTATCCCATTTAGGTCTTATATTCAGTATAGTAGCTAAACCTGTTCACATATGTCAAGCATATGCGCACAGGGGTCAAAGTAAAGTTAAACTACTTTTTCATTTGTTTTATATGGACTTTAAAGGGGTTGGATAGGAGATTTTTATACATATTGTGTAAAAATGTAGGTTAAGCTAGTTAAAATAATTAAAAAATTATACGAGGCTTAATCATGAAGAAAAGTTTAATCCTTAATCTTATTTTTGTTGCAACAACATTTGTAATTTTGATTTTGTTTGTTTTTAGCGCTTTATTTTATCTAAATAAAATTGCTCCGTTAGAAGATCGGTTGTTACAGAATGCGGCATACGATGCGCAGCGTGACATGGATGACCGAATGCAGAATAAACTTGATAGCGTTATTGCCATGTCGGCATCAATTGCTGGATTTTCGGAAGTAGAGATGGCTTTAGCCGATCCTTTTGAACGTGAGCTAGCTGCAGATAAACTACAGCAAATCAGACAACATTTTGCCAACATTAGTCCTTATCAAAACATTGCAGTTCAATTGGTTGATTTAGATAAAACCAATTTGGTTCGCTCTTGGAATACTGAAAGTTTTGGTGATTCATTGTCTCATCCATTTATTGACGAAGTATTCCGAGCTAAAAAAGTTACAGGTGGACTAGGCGTAGGCATTCGTGGTTTTGGTTTGTCAGGTTTTTCACCTGTTTTCAAAAATGAGCGTTTTGTTGGTGTTGCAGTTGCGATTCAAGGGGTTGGAAGTGTTGGACGTGATTTAGAAGCTTTTAATACTCGTTGGGTTGCACTTATAGATCAACGCTATCTTATTGAACGCTACGGAGTGGTATTTAACTCTGTAGCAAATAACTCGAAATTTAATCAAGATTATTTGTTAGCCCATGATCGCTGGTTTGATCAAGAGCTATTTGAATCCCTTAAAACCAAAAGTTATCAATTAGTCGAAGGTGAAGAACTCAATGCTCAGTTATTTAATGGTCAACTGTTAATTGATTTACCGATTATAGATGAACTCGGATTAGTCATGGGGCGAAGTATTTTGCTTAAACCTGCAGACGAGCTTGTGAGCACTTTGCAAGCTGCTAAAAACGAGTTGTATATTTTGATTGCGTCAATTATTTTTGTCGTTTTACTCGCCTCTTTAGTTATTTTGTTGCTTGTAAAGCAAAAAATCATCAAACCGATAAATCAACTTGCCTGTGTTATGAAAGAAACCGAGTTAACGGGTTCGTTTGCATTACGTGCAAAGATTAGCCCAAACGGAAATGAAATTGATCAAATGTCAGAGGCATTTAACAAGCTACTTGCATCAACACAGACTGCGCTGGGCGAGGCTAATGATGTTGTCATGGCGATAGCGATGGGTCATTTTGAAAAGCGTATTGATGGACAATTTAATGGTTGTTTGGACTTGCTTAAGCAAGGCGTCAATTCGTCTGCGGATTCCGTTGAATTTACAATGAAAGAGCTTGAAAAGGTAATGGTTGGACTCTATCAGGGTGATTTTTCTGTGCGTATGGATGCTAGGGTACCAGCTGAATTCCGCAAAAAGGTTGAGGATGCGCTGAATGCTATGGATGAAGTGATTACTGAAATTAATCAGGTAATGGCTTTAATGAATGAGGGGGATTTTAGTGGACAGGTTAAAACAGAAGCGCGCGGTGATTTGGCAACGCTCAAGCAATCAGTCAACGCGTCTCTGAGCCGTATCGCTGATGCAATTAAATCAATTAGCCAAGTTGTAGCGGCACAGGCATCCGGTGATTTAACGATAAAACTTCCTAAGGGTAAGTTTAAAGGAGAGTTGCATGACCTTAAGAACGCGATTAACTATTCATCCATGAAAATGAATGAAGTGGTGAACATGGCTATTGAAGTTTCTGATATTGTGAGTAATGCGGCAAAAGAAGTATCGCAAGGTTCGAGTGACTTGAGTCAGCGAGTACAAGAGCAAGCCGCTTCACTTGAGCAAACCTCTGCTACGATGGAGCAAATGACAAGTCAATTACAAAGTACAACACAAAATGCTGAAAATGCATCGGAATTGGCACTGGCTGTTCGGCAGCAAGCTCTTCAAGGTGTCGAAATTATGAATGAAACCATTTTAGCTATGCAATCTATTGAAGACTCAAGTCAGCGTATCTCCGATATCGTTACGCTCATCGATACGATTGCTTTTCAAACTAATTTGTTAGCCTTGAACGCAGCTGTTGAGGCAGCTCGCGCTGGTGAGCATGGTCGAGGGTTTGCAGTGGTAGCGGGTGAAGTTCGTAGTCTAGCTCAAAAATCCGCGGAGGCTGCAAAAGATATTAAAGGCCTGATTGAAGAAACTACGTCTCGTATCAATCGTGGCTCAGATCTAGCCCAACGAACTGGAGAAACTTTAAGCCAAATCAATGAGGCAGTGAATGATGTTGCACAGCGTATTGAACAGATTGCGGGTGCGGCGGGAGAGCAATCCCAAGGGGTTTTACAAGTAAATCAAGCCATAGTACAAATTGATGGCGTCACTCAACAAAATGCGGCCCTGGTTGAGGAGACAACTGCGGCAGCCGAAAGCTTAAGTGAGCAGGCTCAGTTGCTGCAGAATGAAATGGGTTTTTTCAAAACGGATGCACACCCAACCTATGACCATCAATCTGAACCAAGTGCCTATACACCCAAATTAACTAATAAATTGGATTATTAAATTTTTCTAGTAATTTAGAGTCATCTTAAAAAACCTAATCAAAGCAAACTACTCCGGATAGAGCGGGTGGAGGGGGGGCTTGGGTTGGGTTTTTTGTTGTATCAATTCGGCTAAGTTTTGTTCGATCGCTTGGCGGTCGAGTTCGGGTTGGCTGTCTTGGTTTTGGCTATAGCGGGTTTTTTCCAGTTCAATTAGTTGGCTGTATAGCGCAGGGTGGTCGGTTTTTAAACGGTGAATCCCTTCAATCCCCTGTTGTTTTAGCCAGCTTTTCACAGCGGGTTCAAGTTGTTCGATGGGCAGTTGACATAAGCCTTGCAACTTGTGTGCTTCAAGTGCAGGCCTTGCCTGGGTGTCCGGCGAATGGGTTGGATTGAGGCGCGCGTTTTGTTGGATTTGAGCTTGTTGACGCTGTTGCCAATAGAGCCAGAGAGTGATCAACCAAAGCAGCGCAAATAGCGCGCTGACAAATGGCCAAAAGCGTGAGGGCGCAACCATGCTTTCGGGCGCTGTTAAACTTTCCATTGGCAGAGAAGGGGTTTCATTATTCGCGGTGGTGGCAACCTGAATGCTTCGGCCTTCTAATCGTGCGATTTCGAGCTGATCGGTTTGGGTATTCCACCAAGGAATTTCAATCGGCTCAAAGTCCAGCTTACCTGCTTGTTGTAATACGGCCATAAAATCTTGGCTTTTGATGCTGCTGATGCCGCCGTGTTCATAGTGGTCGCGCTGGTTTACCGGGTCGCTGTATAAACGAAAGCCTTCGCCCTGTGGCCAGTCGGGATTGGGGAGCTGACTGGCGCGTAGCCCACTGGCTTCGATACTGATTCTACGGCCAAGGGTATCGCCAACTTCGAGTTGATTTTCATTGGTCCATTCGTCTTTCAGCATCAAGCGTTTGGCGGGTAGCCAGGTGGCGTTTGCCGGGAAACTTGCCGGAATCGGTTTTACCTGTAGCTTAATCGGTTCCGAGGCTTGGTTGTCGAGTCGAATGGCGCGTTCATAGAGGAGTCGTCCGTCAAAGGTCTGTGGCGGAATGACCAGTTCTCCGCTGGCTTGCGGGTAGATGGCATAAACCCATTCGTATACCCGATAAACCCGACCTTGCACACGACGTTCGAAGTTGCGCTGGTTTTGTAAGCGTTCTGAAATCATTTGATTAAATTGAGGCGGATTAATATTTCCTTGGATCAAGGAACCTAGATGGTAATAACGCAGGGTATAAATCACTTGGCTTTGGACGTAGGGATTGCGGTTATCGACCTCGGCTTCTAAAAAACTAATGCGAAATTCTTCCGAACGCTGACTAGCGGGTGAGACCTCAATCCTAATCGGTTGGCTTTCGGCGGTTTCAACCCGAAAGGCGGGAATCGTCAACTCACCGGTGCGTTTAGCCATTAATTGCACGTCCCAAAGCGTGGTGGCGCTATATTGACCATTGATAATCCGCAGTTGATTGGAGGCTTGGGTACCGAGTACATTAAAGTCATTGTGCAATAACGCAAAGTCCGGCCCGCGACTGGTGGTTTGAAAATTAGCCATCACGCTGAGCTGGATAATATCGCCTTGTTCAATCTGATCACGATCGACATGCGCCACTAAAATTTGCTGTGCCATCACCAGGCCTGGTAATAAAAATAGGCTTAAACTTAACAATAATGCCTGTAACCAAACTCGATTGCTTACCATAGTTTTGTTTGTTCCTTTTGTGGGTTGGCCGGTGGATTTTGTCGGTATTGATAGTCAAACTTACGTCTTAAAAACACACCGGGTTCGTCTTTGATTTGATTCAGCCAGGTTTGTTGCGCTTGTTCGCGCTCGCGTTGCAACGCTTGTTGTTCCGCTAACTCAGTATCACTCGGCTCATTGAGTAAACCGGTTTGACCGTCTTGTTCGGTTTGCGTATCGGCTTCGGTTTGCTGTTGTGCTTGCGGTTGCGATTCGGCGGTTTGTTCGTCACTTGGCTCTGAAGATTGCTCCTCTCGCTGATTCAGGCCTTCCGTTTGACCGTCCTGTTCGCTGTCGCCTTGTTGACCTTGATTACCTGATTGTGGGGTTTGATCAGCCGGTTGCGGATTCGCTTCCCCTTGATCATTGCTTTGGTCTTCACCCTGTTGGTTTTGTTCCGGTTGAGGCGGTGCGCTGTCATCGCGCTGTTGGTTGTCAGGGTCTTGTTGCAGAGAGAGGAGTTCTTCGATAACGGCAAGGTTATGTTGCGCTTGCGGAAAATCCGGCTGCAGGTCTAATGCGGTTTGATAGGCTTTTCTGGCCTCTTCAAGCTGACCGGATCTCGCCAGCGCATTGCCACGATTATAATGCCCTTGTGCTGAACCATCACGCGCAAACGCATTAACGGCTTCTTCATAACGCCCTTGGCGATAAAGGCTGCTGCCACGCCAACTTGGGTCGCTAAATTCACGCTCAGCCGCGAGATAATCCTGTTCTAACCAGGCCTGGTAGCCGCGTTGATTGCCGGTTAAAAACATCTCACGCCAACGATCAGACAGTTTGATGTCCGGTTTTTGTGCCTGCGCGGACGACGGTTCGGTTTGTGCAAAACTGGGATCGCTTGATAGCATTAGCCCCGGTATCAAGGCCACTAAAACCCATGCTGTCAACCAACCTCGGCGCACCGCTAAAGCGGCCAAGGGCACCAGCAACCACAGCAAATACACCCCATAATCCAGCGGTTGAAACAGTTGTTTTTCGTCATCTTGGTCGCGCTCGCTTGCGCCTGCAAACGGCGGCAGTAGGCTGGGTAGATCACTGTCATCGAATTGCATACGGCTGAATTGGCCACCGACATCGCGTGCCAAGTCCGCTAGGCGTTGCAGCGGGACTTGCGCCTGGACTAAGCGGTCGTTTTGGTCTTTTAACAAGCCATGCTCCGGAATCATAATCGCACCACCTTGTGGGGTGCCGACCGCTAATAGACTGAGCTTTATATTATGTTGTTCAAGCCGTTGGCGAATCGGTGCGATTTCATCCGGTTCAACATCATCGGTGACCCAGATAATATGCCGTTGGGTAATATTCGCGCCTTGCAACAGTTCAATCGCCTTATTGAAACCGGCAACCGCATTGGCACCATAAGCTGGCATCACCAATGGATTAAGATGCGGTAATAAATTGCGCAAGGTGCTGTTATCGTCAGAAATCGGCGTAATAATATGCGCTGACGCGGAATAGCCCACCATGCCGACCCGTATTTCCGGGTGCTGGTTTAATAAATCCGTGAGCTTAAATTGAACTCGCGTTAGGCGGTTGGGTTGTAGGTCATCGGCATACATGGATAAGGATAAATCTAACAAAATCACACTGCCGGTTTGGGTCGCTTGGGCGGCAATCGGTTGTTGCTTCCAGCTTGGGCCGCTTAGGGCGATGACGGCAGCCAACCAAATTATCGTCAAACCAAAAAAACCAATCGGCCAAGCTTTTTGGCTGGGTGTTTGCTGACTGAGCAAATAGGGTTGAAACGCTGGATCAATCCATTGTTTCCAGCCAGAGTCTTGGACTTTACGCTGCCAGATCAACCATAACAGGCCGATAACCGGAATCAGCGCGAGTAGCCACCAAGGGCGCAACAAGGTGAGTTCGGTCATAACTTGACCTCCTTGTTCGGCTGGATGCTTCGCCATACCAGATAAAAACTCATCAATAACGCCAGGCCTAACGGCCAAGGGTAAAGTTCGGTGCGGGCGCGATATTGATTCAGCGTGAACTGGGTCGATTCGATTTCGTTAATCCGTTGATAAATTTCAGCCAGTTGGCTGGTTTGACTGGCAACAAAACTTTCGCCACCAGTGAGACTGGAAATCGCCTCTAAAGCTTCGGTATCTATATCAAACACGCGGTTGCGGCTCGCACCGGATTGGACATCGCCAAACGCAATCGTATGAATCACTAGACCGATTTCTGCCGCTTTTTTCGCTGCATCCAAGGGTTCAACCGCACCGGCATTATTCGAACCATCGGTTAATAGCACCAGCACGGCCTTGTTATTGCGCGCCCCTTGCAGGTGTTTGATTGCTAATCCAATCGAATCGCCAATCGCGGTGTTATTGCCCGCCATGCCAATCTGCGTTTCTTGTAAAAGTTGTTGAATCGCGCTGAGATCATAGGTTAGGGGGCTGACCATAAACGCCTCCGAGCCAAATACAATCAAACCCATCCGGTCGCCTTGGCGCTGGATAATAAACTCATCGACGACGCTTTTAAGTGCGGTCAAACGATCAACATTGCGCCCATTTAACAGCATATCCGGCTTTTCCATACTGCCGGATAAATCCACTGATAGCAGCATATCGCGTCCGCTGGATTCAAAGGGCGTAGGGGTGAGAAACCAAACCGGACGCATGGCTGCGAGCAGTAACACCAGCCAAAGTAACAAAAACAAAATCGGTAAACGGAGGTTTTCAACACGGGGTTTTTGCAGAGGTTGGCCTGACGTTTGTTTGCCCAAGCGTTCGATTAAATGCGGTGCGAGCAACGGAATTTGTTTTTGTTGCGCCGGTTTTAAAAAAGGCCGAATCAGCCAGGGTAGCGGCAAAAAAGCGATCATCCACGGCCAAATAAAACCAAAGTTTTCAAACCAATCAAATAGAGCGCTGAAACTCATAAATGATGCTCCTGAATCCAGCGTTTTGCAAAATAAATCAACGCTTCACGTTCTTGCGAACTCAGCGCAGGTGGCTGTGCTTGATAACGTTGTTCGAGTTTTTCTAAGGCTTTAGGCTGTTCAACAAAACTGGCTTTTTGGTGTAAAAAACGTAACCAGGCCTGGTGGTTTAATCCGCTACAACTGGCACGACCATAGGTTGTCATGGCGACTTGTTTTAGCAGGGCGTTGAGTTGATTAAGCAAGCTTGTATCGTCCAATTGACTTAAGCCGGTTAATTGGTCGATGGCATAACGCCGATAGGCGGCTTTTTTGTGGCGTTGCCAGAAGTACCAAACCAAACCGATCAGTACACCGAGCAGGATAAACAAGGTGACCCAAACACTGGAAGCTAATGGCCACCAGCCAATCGGTTCAGGCACAATAATATCTTCGAGTAGGTCTAAAGGATCCCCCATCATCGTCTTAACAACCTTTGTTTAATCAGGGCTTCAATCGGTTTGTCAGCGGTCGAAACGCGGCACAGCGCAATACCAAACCGCGATAAGCTGGATTGTTGGTTTAACCAGGCCTGCTGATAAGCGTTTTGATAGCCTTGTTGCTGTTGTGTGTTTTGACCGTCGAGATAAAATTCGGTTTCGCCATCACTTAACGCCAAACTATGACTGGCCGGCAGGCTGGTTTCAATCGGGTCTTCGCAATGAATCGCAGTGATAGCGGTATGTTTTGCCAGTTGACGCAACACACCATGACAGGCGTTGTCCAAATTCAAGCAATCACCCACTAGAATAATCCGACTTGCCGGATGAACCAGCGGTGCGACCTTATTTAATGCATTCAACCAGGCCTGGTTATCGCCTTGTCCTGGGCGTGTTAATTGCTGATTTTGGTTTAAGGCATGGTTAAACAAATGCAGCAGGCTTTTGGCTTGTCGCTTGGGTTCGACCCAGTGAGATGCGCTTTCGCCAAACACTAACCCCCCTACGCGGTCTTCCTGATTCAAGGTCGCCCAAGCCAGTAGTGCCATAATATCCAGCGCCAGCACCGACTTGAAACAGTGTTGACTGGCAAAAAATAAGCATGCGGATTGTTCGACCACAAACACCACCGGACGTTCGTGTTCTTCGCTGAACAGTTTGGTGTGGGTGTGTTGGCTTCGCGCACTGACCTTCCAATCTATATGGCGCACATCATCACCCGGCTGATAAAGTCGAACCTCGCTAAACTCCATGCCACGGCCTTTACGCGGGCTGGGGCGTGCGCCATTCGACTGCATCACAATCCGCTGTTGATGCCCCAGCTTCAATTGTTTCACGTGAAACCGCCACGCATTTAAGCGGCTTAAATCACTGTAAACCGCCGATTGGCTCATACCAGCGTTACCCAACCCAAAATATCATCGGTCACTTGATCCACCGTTTTGCCCTGAGCTTCGGCTTCAAAACTGAGCAGTAATCGGTGGCGAAATACATCATGCACCACCGCTTGCACATCGTCTGGGCTGACAAAATCCTTGCCCATTAACCATGCATGCGCCCGCGCACAGCGTGACAAAGCCAAGGTCGCGCGTGGGCTGACGCCATAGGCAATCTGTTCGGCTAAGGCTTCGTTGTATTTGTGCGGTTGGCGGGTGGCGATCACCAGCTCAACCAGATAATCTTTAACGCTTTGCGCCATGTGCAGGTTAAGGATTTCATCACGCGCACTGAATAGGGCGATCTGATCAATTTTGTCCGGCATCGCAACACGCTGTTGTTTAGCTTCGTTTTCTACCAACTCAAGAATTTGCGCCTCGTGTTCACGGTCAGGGTAATCAATCGTGACATGCAACATAAAACGATCAAGCTGGGCTTCGGGCAGCGGATAAGTGCCTTCTTGCTCAATCGGGTTTTGCGTCGCCATTACCATAAACAGCTTTTCCATCGCCATCGTGTGTTTGCCAACACTGACTTGACCTTCGGCCATCGCTTCGAGCAAGGCCGATTGTACCTTGGCCGGTGCACGGTTGATTTCATCGGCAAGAATCAGGTTATGAAAAATCGGCCCGGCTTGAAATTCAAATTGGCCGGTCGCCGCACGATAAATCTCGGTGCCGGTGATGTCGGCCGGCAATAAATCCGGGGTGAATTGAATCCGATGAAACCGCCCTTCAAGTTGATCAGCAAGGGTTTTAATCGCCTTGGTTTTCGCCAGGCCTGGTGGCCCCTCAACCAATAAATGACCATCAGATAACAGCGCAATTAACATGCGTTGAATTAAATGCGGTTGGCCTAAAATAACCTGATTTAATGCCTGTTCTAAGGCTTGAAACCGATTTACTAAGCTCATGGCAATCCTTTAAACTGTGCAAGACCCATCATTATGGCAACTTGCGCAAAAATTGCAATCAACCCCGCTGTGCTTATAGATTTGATTCATATTTAGCATTTAATTTACCTATTTCTTAGTTTCTATTCATAACAATTATTGATGCTTGAACTATAAGATTTTGTTTTATTGGGTGTTATTAGGTGTTTGATTTTGTTGACCTGGTATATTTCTAGCAGTATTATAGAACATAAGTTATAAAGTGTTTAAAACGTATTAAATAGATTTACAGGTCGGTTCAGTTGGAGTTGATTTGTAAAGGAGGGTGAGATGAGTGCTTTGAAGAAAATGCCAGAGATTGAAACCTCAGTTGCGGCGGTGGCTGCTTCGGCCGCTAAGTCTCAGGTGTCGCCAATCAAAAATAGGCGTGCTTATTTTAGAATGGATATTAAAGCCGGGTTTGGCTTTAGGATTCTTTCTGAAGAAGAGGCACAAACTCAAGCCTTGCCTCGAGGTCAAGACGTTTACGAGATCATGGATTATTTTGGTACCGACCTTTGTAAGATGAACGATGAGTTTTTACAGCTATTAACTAAGGTAAAAACAAAAAGTACGCCTTTGGCCAGTATGTTTGAAATCCTAAATAACAAGCTTAATATGATTTTATCTGCAATGGATCAAAAAGATATTGCGCTGGTTTTACCGAGTAGAAAAATCAACTTGAGCGGAAATGGTATAGGGTTTCATACCGCGCGGAGTGCCGAAGTCGGGAATACTGTGGATATTATGATCAAGTTGGATCGCGAAGACCAGTTGATATTGATTCGTGCTAAGGTGGTAAGGATTATCCCCAGTGAGCCGCATTATTTAGGCTTGGTTTTTGATGATATTCAGGAGCAGGATCGTCGTCGTATCATCAGTTTTTTATTTGAAAAACAAATGCAAAAAACGAACCAAGCCTGAGTGGGTGAGTGGGTTTCAGCCTAGTCTAAAACAGGCGGTTTTTTTACATGGTGCGAACGAGGCTATGCTAGAATTCTAGACATATAGTATAACCAGGCCTGCTAGTATGTCCTCTTTAGCGTTAAATATTCTTTTGGTTGATGATGATTTATTTTTGCATCGAATACAGTCTGCACTGATCACAAAATTTGGTCATGATGTTTATGCGGTAGCAAGTGGTGAGGCCGCGATTCAGTGTCTTCATCATCGAGATTTTGATCTGGTGTTAATGGATGTGATGATGCCTAAGATGGATGGTTTACAGACTACTCAGAAATTGAGGCAGTTGGGTTGCCAACTGCCCATTTTTGCTTTAACAGGTAATGATTCACCTGAAGATCGCCAAAATGCGAAACAGGCAGGGATGAACGGTTACCTGACTAAGCCCATTCAAAAATCCGCGTTTGATCAACTGGTTGCACGATTTTTTAGCGCTTAACTTGGTTTGTTGGCTAGGATAACCGCTCGTAATGGCGCGGGATAGCCTTCACAGGTTTTGTTAATATCATTCGGATCAAGAAAATCTTTCAGCGATTGCCATTGCATCCAATCGGTGGTGCGTTGTTCTTCGGTGCTTGTTTGATCCAGGTCAACGCAGCGCACGTTTTCAAATCCAATGCGTGTCATCCAGTGAATCAGTTCTTTGACGGAAGGTAAAAACCAAACATTGCGCATCTGGGCATAGCGGTCTTGCGGAATAAGTAATTGCCCCTGATCTTCTGGAATGACCAGGGTTTCAAGCACCAGTTCACCGCCTTTCCTTAACTGACGTTTGAGTTCGTCGAGATGATCAAACGGTGAACGTCGGTGGTAGAGGACACCCATCGAAAACACGGTATCAAATTCGCCATCGAGTTTGGATTCGGGTAGCGCTTCAAGCGGCAGGGGTAAAAAGTAGGTTTGGGTTTCGCCAATAAATTGTCTAACGGCTAAAAACTGCGCCATAAACAATAGGCTGGGGTCTATGCCTATAACTAGCTTTGCGCCTTCTCCGGTCATACGCCAAAGGTGGTAGCCACTCCCACAACCCACATCGAGGATTTTACGATCCTTCAGGGGCGCAAGGTGGGGCAGAACCCGATCCCACTTCCAATCAGAACGCCATTCTGTATCGATATTAATCCCTTGCAGCTGGTAGGGGCCTTTACGCCAAGGCATTAACGCACGCAGTGCTGACTCCAGCGAGGTTTTTTGATCTTCGTCAAAATTGGCTGACCAGGCCTGGATCGCCGATTGAGTTAAGTTAATCTGTTCGGCCTGATCGAATTGTTGAATTGTTTCAAGCGCTGCCTGCCAACGTGGTAAATTGCCATTCGATTCTGGGTGTAAAGCCTGGTCAATTAAAGGGGGGAGTGCGTCTTCCCAGAATGCAATACGGGTTTTTCGCAGCTGTGGCCAAAGACGATCAAGTTGATGTTTCACGTGGAACCTTCTCATTTTTAATAGCTAGAAAAGATGCAAAATTATACGCTTGTAACCAAATAGCGGCATGATCGAATCCCACTTTTTTAAGCCGAGAAAGATGCTGTTCAGCACTATCGCTAATTAAAACATTTTCAAGTGAGGCGCGTTTTTGGCTAATTTCGAGTTCAGAATAGCCATTGGCGCGTTTAAACTGTAAGTGTAAATGTTCGATAGCCTCTTGAATCGGTGGTGCATCGAAGTGTATTTTTTCGGACAGGATTAAAACCCCGCCGGGATTTAAGCCTTGATAGATTTTTTGCAATAAAGCTTCTCGCTTGTCCGGTGAAATGAATTGAAGTGTAAAATTCAGTACCACGATTGAGGCATTGCTGATTGCGATTTCGGCAATATCATCCAACACAAAATCAACCTGAACTTCAGAATGAAAAGCGGCCAGGTAAGACGTTGCACGTTCAATCATCGCAGCGGAATTATCGACCGCGATGATTTGACAAGGCGTATTTTCGAGTTTTCGGCGCATTGTGAGGGTAGCAGCGCCCAAAGAACAACCCAAGTCGTAAATTCGGCTTTGCGGCTGTGCAAAACGCGGAGTCAATTCACCAATGCCGGTTAAGATGGTTTGATAACCCGGCACCGAGCGTTGGATCATATCGGGAAACACCGATACCACCGATTCATCAAATTGAAATGCGCCCACCGCTTCATAGGGCTGCGCAAATAGGGTGTCTTTTTGTGTCATAGCGATCACTTGATTTGTTTAGGAACTTATAGGTCTAAACCGCTATTATAAACCGAAGCCTTTTTTGTAAGCAGGGATGATTAATTTTGTGCTTGTTTTATCTGCTGTTTGAGTTGTTTGGCGGCCAGCGCATAACCACCGTCTGCGCCATCCACAAAGTGGATATGTTCTACCCCGGCTTTAGAAATCAAACAGGTTACTAGAGCGGCATTACTGGTGTGTGCGCCATAAAAAATTTGCCCTTCTTTAACCCGTTGTTCTAACCAGGCCTGCAATTGTGTCCACTGGGCTTGAGTACAACTAAACACGGTACGATAAACATCATCTACTTTACGAAAGTCGGAGTTTTCGAGAAAGTCTTGTTTGTATTGTCCCCAATCGGCGTCACCTAGCTTTAAGTTAAAACGCATTAATATCAGTCCAAGCAGGTTTTGGATTCTTAGCATCCAGAGCGTTTTGAATTTTGACCAGAGTGAGGATTGTCCGGCTGTTTTTACCAGCATTTCGCCCATTAGTGTTTTGGCAGAAAAGCCGAGTTTTAGATGCTGGGTGGCGAGGGGGTGGTGTTGTTTGGCATCACCGATATAGTGATCAATCATTTGTTGCAGGTTTTTATAGAGTCCGACCTGTTGAGCAAGTAGCGGGCGTTGCGAGGTCACCAGCAAACTGATCGTCAGTTCTTTGGGGCTGGGTAGGCGTTTCCAGCGACACTCAAAGCCGGAATAGTCGGCTTCAACAGCTTGCTCTGCCGGTGAGATATGCAGGGCGGGGTTTTGCTTGATCCTGTTGTCTGCTTCGCTTAAACCGCCGCCCATAAAGATCGCTTGATCGAGGCTTTTGTTTTTCTGGTAATGACAAACCAGAATTTTCTTTTCTAGTTGATTATAAGGAATGAGTCCAATCCTTAAATCTAGTTTAAAGCTGGTTTTGGCCAATTGCTGGCAGGCTTGAAGGGTTTTTTTTACCTTTTCGACTTGGCAGGGCGGAATACAAAAACTGGCACCATCGCCGCCAAAAACATAGGGTACTTCCAACGGTTTGAGCGCATTGACCATTGCGGCGACGGTAAAACCTCCGACCGCATTAATCGCGCGATACTGGCCGTCTGCAATCGCTTGGGTTGAGTTGATCACATCCGAAATCACCACCACCCAATCTTCAGGCAGTTCATGAAACTGCTTGGGATCAAGCGCCAGCTCAAATTGATGTATTTTAGGTAGGGATTGATAAAAGCCAGCGTTACTCATCGAGTGCCATCCTATTTAAAATGATTTAAAGCTAAATCAACAAAAGCACGAACCTTTGCTGACAGGTGCAACCGATGGGGGTAAACCATATAGGCGCATTGCGTTGGCATATCATAGTCAGCCAGCAAGCGAACCAATTTACCCTGTTTGATTTCGTTGATGCAATCATAGCTGGGTAACCGAGTAATGCCCACTCCAGCAATAACCAGCGTTTTGAGCATCGGTAGATTATTGCATTCTACGCGGTTTTCCACCTCAACATAGAGGGTCTCACCCTCAGGCGTACAGAAGTCCCAAGTAATTGGCACTTGGTTATACATGTATTTGATCGCTTGATGTTTTTTTAACTCTTGAGGGTGTTGAGGGGAGCCTATGCTGGCTAAATAATCCGGACTGGCGACGGTATAAAAATCAAAATCTAGCAATTTGCGGCTAATCAGGTTAGATGATTTAAGTTGCCCCATTCGAACACATAGGTCAAAGCCTTCACCCGTTAAATCGACTAGGCGGCTGCTAAAGTCGATTTGTAGTTTCACTTCAGGGTAGCGCAACATATAGTCCCGAATCACCGGCTGCATATGCGATTGGCCAAAGCTATTCGGTAGGCTAATTTTTAAACGTCCACTGGGTGTGTCCTGAAGTTGGTGGATACTTTGTTCGGCCTCCCTGGCATCACCTACAATTTGTCTGGCTTTTTCATAATAAACCTGGCCGACATCCGTCAGACTCAGGCTTCGCGTTGTGCGATTGATTAAGCGCGCACCTAAGCGTTCTTCAAGTTTAGTAATGGATTTACTGATGTGGGAAACCGCATGCCCAAGTTCCGTCGCAGCAGCGCTAAAACTACCTGATTCAATTACCTGGACAAAAATACTCAACCCTTCTAGTGCGTCTTTGCGATTAATCATCTTTGGCCTATATTTTTTCCATTAAGAAAAAGAGCTTTTATGAATCACATCTTATCAATCTTATTGGAAAAAGTTAAGCTATTGTCTAGATTAATAAAAGGAGTACTCAAATGATACGTTTAAGACCATCAGCGGAGCGAGGCTACAATAAAATTGACTGGTTGGAGTCTTATCACAGCTTTTCTTTTTCAAGTTATTTTGATCGTAATCATATGAATTTTCGCAGTTTACGGGTAATTAACGAAGATTGGATTCAGCCTAATAGTGGTTTCCCAACCCATCCGCATGACAATATGGAAATTATTACCTATTTGATTGAAGGGCGTTTGGCGCACAAGGATAGCATGGGCAATGTTGAAGAAATACAGCCCGGCGAAATTCAATGCATGAGCGCAGGCACGGGCATTACTCATAGTGAATACAATCCGTCAAGTACTGAGGTCACCCATCTTTATCAGATTTGGTTAATGCCTGCAGAAAAAAACATTCAACCGGGTTATCAGCAAATACGTTATGACCTAGCCGAGCCGGGAAATTTGGTTTTGTTAGCAAGCCAAAATCCGACGGGCGGCGCGGTGTTTATCAACCAAGATGTCGATTTGTATCGTGCGGAATTAAACCAAGGCCAAGAGGTAAAGTTTGACTTAAGGCCTGGCAGAGGCATTTGGTTACAGTGTGTTAAGGGGACTTTAGATGTCAATGGAGAATCGATGCAAACTGGCGATGCGTTGGCGGTGGAGGATGAACCAGGCCTGGTGATTACCACCGATTCTCAAGCAGAGTTTTTATTGTTTGATTTGGTTTAACAAAAAACAGTCAATTAAAGGAGTGATTCAATGAATTTTTTAGGATTAAGTGGGAGTTTGCGTAAGGCTTCTCTAAACACCGCGTTATTGCGCGAAACCACTGGGTTGTTACCGGAGGGGGTGGCGATGACGGTGCGCACGCTTGAGGATTTACCGCTGTTGAACCCCGATCAGTTGGAATCAGGTTTTCCTGACGCGGTCAATGTCTTAGCGGCAGCGGTCAAGCAGGCTGATGCCTTGGTGTTGGCATCACCGGAATTTAACTATTCGGTGACGGCGGTAATGAAGAATGCAATGGACTGGTTATCGATTCATCCTGATGCTCCGCTTAAAGCCAAACCGGTTGCATTAATGAGTGCCAGTCCCAGTGCATTTGGTGGTGGGCGCGCGCAGTATCATTTGCGTGAAATATTGATTTACCCAGGCGCACGCTTGCTAGGCGTACCAGAAATTATGGTGACCAACGCGTTTAATGCTTTTAATGAGCAGGGAGCGCTGACCAATCAAACAACCCGTGACCTGATCATTCAACAAATGCAGGCACTAAAAGTGATGATTCAAGCCTAGTTCAGTTTCACTCATTGAGTACCTAGCCTGCAGTTTTTAATCAAGCTTGTATGTTAAACTTATAAGCTATTGAATATTAATTGTAGAGTTGGAGTTATGAGCATAAAGTGTGATAAAAGTGAGCCAATTTGGCCGCTTATTATTATCGGTGCTGGGCCGATTGGCATTGAAGCAGCGATTTATGCCAAAAAGCTGGGTGTTGAGCCTTTGGTTTTAGAGTCGAGTTCAACACTGGCATCGACCTTATCTGCGCTGGGTGATCTAACTTTATACCCTGAAGCACAGTTGATCATGACTCCGCTCGGCCTCGAATGGGTTGAGGAAGCCTCATCGATCAGCTATCTGACAGCTAAAACTTATCGTGATTTCTATCTAAAACCCTTGGTTGAAAGGAGTGGTTTAAATTTAGAACTCAATTGCCGAGTTGAAGCGATTTCAAAACCAGGTGTGCCACGTGATGAGCTAGATATCGCGTTACGTAAGGCAGCGGCTTTTAAGCTGCTGGTTTCCACTGAGCAGGGCAGTCAAACCTTGTTTGCCGAACATGTCATTGATGCCAGCGGTGTCTATCAGGCTCCGTTGCCCTTAGGCGATAGCCGTGTTGTCGTTGAAGGTGAAGCTGAATTTTGTCTTAGCATTCAATATCAACTGGCTGATTTTGCAGCCTACTTTGATCAGTATGATGGCCAAACGATTCTTTTGTTTGGCGATGGCTATTTGGCCCAATCAAGCTTGGCGCGTTTTATTTCACTCAAAGAACATTGGTCTGCCTCTACCCGTTTAATTTGTATTAAAGAGCGAGCCGATTCACCTTTTTTTAAAACGAGTTTGACGAGTTTTGGTTCGCCGTCTTTTGCTGATATCGAGCGCACTCTTTCACAGGATCCGAGCTTGTCAGACAAGGTCAGTTTTATGGATCATACCCGAGTAATGGCGATTCAGTATAACCCAGCACAGCCATCTTTGCCTTGGAGCTTAAGCCTGTGTCGTGGTGATCAAGCGTTAACCCTCAAAGCGGATCAGGTCATCAGTAATTATGGCTTTCAAGTAGATCCGAGCCTATGGCAAGATTTACATATCGAACAGTCTTATACCAACGGTGGGCCACTAGCCTATACTCAGAGTTTGCTCAGTAGGCTTGACCTGGATACCGAAGTCACTACCGCTATGCCGGCATTTGCGCTAAGAACACCTGAGCCTAATTTTTATGTTTTGGGTGCCAAAACCTATGGAAGTAAGCGTGGTTTTATCAGCCGAATTGGGCTGGGTCAGATTGTAGCGTTATTTCAGTTAATTGCTCAAGACAAGCATTTAAACCTCTATGGCGGGTTTGCCGACAATCTAGTCGCCAGTGAACCAACACTGCCAAAAGGGGTTGCATTTAAGTTAAGCGATTCAGAGCAAATATATAAAACCCTAAACACCTTTTCACAAGATGTGGTATTTCAAACAGATCTTCAGCAACGCATTACTTACCTGAGTGATTCCTGGCTGGATTTAACCGGGATTGACCCTCACTATTACCTGGGTTTGAATTGGCAAGAAATGTTTGAAACACATCATCTAAAAACAACCCTAAGCAAAGATTTGTTATTGGTTAATCAAGGACAAGGCAGAAATCTGTTTTCAATTAAATGTGCTAATGGTTCTCGAAAGTGGGTGATGATTTATCCTCGTCCACTGATTGACAAGGAAGATCAAGCTTATGGTGTGATTAGTTCTTTAAAAGATGTGAGCGAACAAATCGAACTCAGTCAAAAACTTGACGAGTTAAAAGCCCTTCAAAAAAATGCAACCTATCACGATGAAGCAACCGGAACAGCGACGCGTCTTAAATTAACAGAAATGTTACGTTTGAATTATTCTTTGTTCAAGCGCTATGGCACGCCCTTTTCAGTATTGATGTTGTCGATTGACCAATTTAAAGAGTATAGCCAAAGCGAGGGTGAAAAGGCTGGGCTGGAACTACGCAATAATTTTAGCCGGATGGTTAAGAACGCACTACGTATATCAGATGAGTTTGGTTGTTGGCAAGCTGAAAAATATATTATCGTTGCCGCCAGTAATGAACTGGTCGATGCTTATCAACTAGCAGAAAAGTTACGTCTAATGATCGCTTCAAGTCTATTAGTTCCTGATACTGAAATGACCATTAGCGTTGGTGTGGTCTCGATTGAGGTGGATGAAACGATTGAAGGTTTGTTGGAGCGGGTTGAAAAACTTTACCGACAAGCACGGCTTGAAGGTAAAAATACCGTTAAGTATTAGCGGTGGCTCAAGTCAAAAACGCGAGCCACCTTTAAGCTTAGACGAGACCCTTGTGAGTCAGATAGGCTTCGTAGTTGTCGCTAAAGTCTTCAATGCCTTCCGCTGACATTACCCAAAGACGTTGCGCCAGTGATGATACAAACTCTCTATCGTGGCTGACAAAAATCACTGTGCCGGGATAGTCTTCCAACGCCATATTCAGTGACTCAATCGATTCCATGTCCATATGGTTGGTGGGTTCGTCCATCAGTAGCACATTGGGTTTTTCCATCATTAATTTACCAAACAGCATCCGACCTTTTTCACCACCCGATAAGACCTTAACCGATTTATCGATGTCTTTTTGTGAAAACAACATCCGGCCAAGGATTGCGCGAATGGCTTGCTCGTCGTCTCCCGGTTTTTTCCATTGGCTCATCCAGTCAAACAGCGACATATCTATAGAAAACTCATGTGCGTGATCTTGGGCGTAATAACCGATACTGGCATTCTCGGCCCATTTAACTTCACCTTTATCGAGTTCCAGATCACCCACCAGCGCACGAAGTAGGCTGGTTTTCCCTATGCCGTTAGGACCGATAATCGCAAGTTTTTCGCCTGCTTCAACCATTGCGCTGAAGCGGTTAAAAACCGGGTTGGTGTCAAAGGTTTTACTGATATTGTCACACTCGACGGCCAAGCGGAACAATTTTTTCTCTTGTTCAAAACGAATAAAGGGATTGACACGACTGGAAGGTTTGACCTCGGCTAATTCAATTTTATCGATTTGTTTGGCGCGAGATGTAGCTTGCTTGGCCTTCGATGCGTTCGCCGAGAAACGGCTGACAAACGTCTTTAATTCGGCAATTTGAGCTTTCTTTTTGGCGTTATCGGATAGAAGTTGCTCACGCGCTTGAGTGGATGCGAGCATATAGTCATCGTAGGTGCCAGGGTAAATCCGTAGTTCACCATAGTCTAAGTCTGCCATGTGGGTGCAGACACTGTTTAAAAAGTGGCGGTCATGCGAAATAATCACCATCGTGCTGTTGCGGGCATTCAGTATGTTTTCAAGCCAACGAATGGTGTTGATATCGAGGTTGTTGGTGGGCTCATCCAGCAATAGAATGTCGGGATTTGAAAATAAAGCCTGGGCTAGCAATACACGCAATTTCCATCCCGGTGCCACTTGCGACATAGGGCCATAGTGCAATTCAACTGGGATTTCAAGGCCGAGTAATAACTCACCCGCGCGCGAATCAGCGGTGTAGCCGTCCATTTCACCAAATGCGACTTCAAGCTCAGCGACCTTTAAGCCGTCTTCTTCAGACATTTCAGCTAGGCCATAGATGCGATCACGCTCTTTTTTTATCTCCCAAAGCTCAGCGTGGCCCATAATGACCGTGTCGATAACACTGAAGGCTTCATAGGCAAATTGATCTTGACGTAATTTCCCTAAGCGTTCGTTGGGATCAAGCATCACTTGACCGGCGGTGGGTTCAAGGTCACCGCCCAAAATTTTCATAAAGGTGGATTTGCCACAGCCGTTCGCGCCAATAAGGCCATAGCGGTTACCCCCGCCAAATTTAATTGAGATGTTTTCGAACAGCGGTTTTTCGCCAAATTGCATGGTGATATTTGCGGTAGAGATCAAAGCATTATTTCCTGTTAAATCAAAGATGAAGGCGCATTCTACTCTTTTTGCGTGGTCAGTGCGAATTTGCGCCTATCTTAAACATATTTTCTTTGAAACTCAGTGACCTTTTGCATATAGCGTCGGGTTTCTTGATAGGGGAGGTTTCTAACGAGATGCTGGTAAACCTGGTTGGGTTGCATTTGATTAATCCGATCAAAAGCCTTGCTGCGGTCGCTATCGAACGCGCGCAATACATTGCCACTGCCGGTGTTGTAACCGGCAATCACACAGTATTCGCGTGACAAAGGATGAGTGACCCTCGCTAGGTAACGATCATTTAAAATCGACAAATACGCCACGCCCATTTGAATGTTGTTATTGGGTACAAATAAATAGTCTTTGCTGGGGGTGCCATCGCGCTTGTAGATCAGTTGATGGGCATCGCGTCCGGCCGAGCTGGGCACAATTTGCATTAAACCATAGGCCGGAATATGGCTCATCGCGTAGGGGTTAAAACTGCTTTCGGCCTCCATAATCGCATAGATCAGGTCGGTTCTGATTTTAAATTGACGGCTATATTGTGTTACCAGGCCTGCATATTTATTTTGTGAGGTCGTTTGATGATCTTGCACCATGGCGAATTCAACAAAATGGATCGTTTGGTTGTTTTCTCGCCGCGTTTGGTAAGCGGTGCGCATCAGGTGTTTAGCATAGTTTTCAGCACGCCATTGAAAGCGGATAGGCTGGCCCTGGTGATCGATCACCAGGTTAAGCAAAAAAGGTTGGCCTTGAGCTTTGACGGCCTGATCACTTAAAAGATCCACTTCGCTGGGGTCATCTGGGGTGAGCAGCGTAGTGGCAATCGCTTGCTCCAGCTTTATTTTGGGTTGCTCTTTTTCTAAGGTTTCGACGCGAATCAGCCCGGTTTCAAAGTTAATGATCGCGCGATTTTGGTAGTGATCTGTGTACTTAACGTACTCTTTTGGGCTGGCGACCTTTTTATCGCCCCATTTTTTATAAAGACTTTCCGCCAGATTTTCAATTTTGCGTTTAACAAGCAGATCGACTTCGGCAATGCCTGAAGAGGGAAGTTGTTGGTTAATCGCATCCGCGAGATTACCGTCGGTTAAAGATTGTGCGGTTTGCAGGGTTTTTTTGACCTCGTTAGGCGTGCAGCCGGCGAGCAACCCGATTGGGCTGATTGAGCAAAGCTTTAAAAAATAGCGACGGTTCATGGTGCTCCATTTATTGCAAAAACGTTATTTAGGTTGTAGCTCAATACTAGCCCGAATATATCACAAATTTGCACCGATCTTGCTGGCTCATTGATTCCACAAGAAATATTTTCTCAGTCGGCCGTAATCATGGATACGACGCTTCTTCGAAAATTTCCTTGTGAAACCAATGCGCTGCGCAATCTCAGCACAAATTCATGAAACATTCGGGCTAGCTCAGTTTTTTGTTTCAGCTTATAGATACCGCCGAATATTTCATAAAATTCTCCCGAATTCAGCGGTTCTTTGCAACCATTCGATCAAGTTCTTGCAAGTTAAGCAACCCAATTAACGACCAAAATTAGGTAGGGGGTGGTAATTAGTAATTACTTATATTAGAATTATTTAATATGATTTGATTTATGACTATATAAATAATATTTATAGAATTGGATCGATTTTGTTTATTTAGCGACCTTTGTGGCAATCACTGACTTTTGCAAAGGTTTATATTACATTTTAAGGGAGTAATCTAAATGATTAAGCAGCTTGGCGAGGCCTATAGCCCAATGTATTTTCTAGCCGCTTTGGGTGCAGGGGGCTTATCCGTATCCTTCTTTATGTATTTGATGTTTATGGTGCCACATCCGGATACACCGATTGTAACGTTTAATCATATCTGGCCTTATTTTCAAGCCGGTGAGCTTTGGCAGCAGGGTTTAATTAGTTTAGCATTGATAGGTATTGTGTTATTTGCTGGGCTTCATGTTCGCCTATTGATCTGGAATATTCGGGAATATCGTGGCTTTCGTCAAACACCGGCATTTAGTAGTTTACGAAATTCAAATGCGGAAATCAGCCTGATGGCGATTCCTTTAACCCTAGCGATGACGATTAATGTGTTTTTTGTATTGGGCGCGGTCTTTATTCCCAACCTTTGGTCGGTTAAAGAGGTCTTGTTCCCTTTCTCGATTTTAGGTTTTTTAGCGATTGGGCTTTATGCACTGAATATTTTAGGGGTCTATTTCACGCGTCTGTTTGTGAATGCTGATTTTGATTTTTCTAAGAATAATAGTTTGGCACCGATGGTGTCGATCTTTGCCTTGTCGATGATTGCGGTGGGATTAGCTGCACCGGCCGCGATGAGTGATATAGCAGGCCTGGTTGCATTGAGCTTATTTGTTGCAATCTTTTTTGCGGTCTTGGCGGTGCTATTGATGGTGGTTAAACTGGTATTGGGCTTTAATGATATTTTACGCCATGGTTTGCGGGTTGAAGCCGCGGGCAGTTTGTGGATAGTGATTCCGATCATGACTATTTTAGGGATTACCTATGTGCGCTTATCACACGGCATCAACCATCATTTTAGTGAATCTGCAGAACCGATTAATTATTTTTTATTGATTAGTGCATTGCTATCTGTGCAGTTGATTTTTGGTTTGATTGGATATGCAGTGATGAAAAAACTCGGCTATTTCCGTGATTATGTTCAGGGTGACAAAGCCGGTGCGCCCTCGTTTGCGTTGATTTGTCCTGGGGTGGCGATGTTTGTATTCGGGATGTTCTTTGTTCATCTGGGCTTGGTGGCCACCCAGATTACGCCAATTTTTTCACCAATTTACTTTTTAATTCTGTTGCCGTTTATATTGATTCAAGCCAAAACCATTCAGGTGTTTTTCGGCCTGAATAAGCGGGTACTGTATCGAGCTTAAGCAACCATAGGGTTTATTTGAAAAAGTAACCCATTTTAAGCATGACACCGGAAGCACCGAAAAAACTGAACTCAGTGGTGATCTTCCGGTATTCGACGCCTATTGAAGGGATGAATGCGGGGGCGACCCCAAATTTATTGAGAGGAATCTTGTCTTGGTATTCCCCTCGGTAGCCATGAATCAATCCGCCTGTTATGGTGGCATAGGGTTGAAGCATCTGATGCTGTAAAAAATTTAACCGACCGCCGATATATGCATAGTGGGTGGTTTGTGAAAAGGAATTTTTAAAGCGTGCCGCGCCAAAAAACCAGTCGAGTTCATCCATCTGAGGATAGTGCTCAGTGAGTCGGCGAGGGGCATAGCCTTGTGGATGCCATTGTAGGTTTATCAAGCGCTGGTGATTATTATGAATTGGGTCAGGGTTAAAGTGTTTAGTCCATAACGAGGTTTGCAGCAATAGGCGATCCTGCTGTTGGTTAGCTTGAGTGAGTCCTGGTATCGCCATTAGGATGAGTTTGCCTAGTAGCGCAAAGTAAAGTTTATTCATGGGCCTCTTTCTCTCTAAAAGAATAGGTCATCTGATTTAATAAAATTAATTACGCTTTATTTTAGAGGATAAATTTGAAAATCTGCACTTAAAAATTGTGCAGATTTTTAGCTAATCCTGGATGGTTAAAAACGCAATTCGATCCCCGCGCTTAACTGTCGTCCGATAAGGGGCGCGGTGTCTTTTAGGTAAGACAAGTGGTTTCGGGCTTGCTGATTCAGCAGGTTATCGGCCTTAAACCAGAATTCGGCATCCAGTCCAAGCGCGCGCGTTTGATAGCGTGAATACGCACTCAGCCATTGATAACCCTGCGTTGGCGTTTCATAGCGTTCGAGTTGATTAGCCTTAAAAACCTGCTTAAAACTCAGTTGATTAAACCAGTGTGCGCTTTGTTGTTGCAGCGAAACCTGATAACTCATCGGTGGAATTCTGGGTAGGTTTTCTCCGTCTTTAAGTTGACCTCGAATCCAATCGGCTTGCTGGCGGAGTGTCCAATCCGCTTGCTGCCAACGCCCAATTTGCCAATCTTGCTGTAGGCCTAGGCCATAAAAACGTGCATCGGCTTGCAGGGTTTGCCAAACCGTATTGTTGTGATCCGGGTCTTTGATTTCATGGCCTTGGCTGTCTCGCAAAGGGGTTTGATAAATAAAATCGCTAAACTCGGTGACAAACAGGTTTAGGTTGGTATGGGTGTTTTGGGTTTGATAACTCAGATCCCAATCTAGGGTTAGCGAACGCTCTTTGGTGAGGTCACGCTTGCCCATAATATAGGTTTGGGTGGCATGATGATTGCCGTTCCATAGTAGCTCTTCACTGCTCGGTAGGCGTTCGATATAGCTCAGCGAGCTTTGCGAGGTTAGGCGTTGGGTTAAGGGCTGTTGCCAACCGATTGATAAACTCAAGGCGCTATCGGTTTGTGAACGGTAAAAATCCGGGTCGGCATAGTCGATATTTTCGGTGGGCGCACTAGGCATTAACCAGTTTTCTTGAATGTTTTTGCTATCAGGTTTAAGTTCACGTAATTCAATATAGGCACCTAAACTGAGCAGGCCTGCTGAAAACTCACCCTCAAAATGGCTGCCGAGGGTAAAGCTTTGGGTTTGCGTGTCCGGCATCGGGTGACCGTGGAAATAGGGCAGGTTAAAACCACCGCCAATTGGCTTGACGCTGAGGCTGGTATTGTTTCCTGTTCGGCTCGCTACCGAAAAATCTTGGCAAGCGCCGTGTTCGTGACAAACCTGCAGGGTTTGTTGTTGGTAACCGAATAAAAAACTCGCCAACCAATGATCATAATGTGCATCGAGTTTGATATTTGCTGCAAAACTTTCTAAACCAAACAAGCCGTCTGCGCTACCGCCTTCGGTTTCGTCATGCAGATAGTCGGTATATTGCAGATCAAGTTGCACCCGCTCCAAAAACTCACCCTGCAGGTTATGCAGTGATTTAATGCCAAACCGTTGTTGCTGTAAATTAATGCGGCTGGCCTTGTCCGAACCATTCGGAATGCCATAGTCCATTTCCAGGTCACTGATAAAGGCTTTAATTAGCCAATCATTTTGTTGATAACCAGCAATCGCTTGAACCTGTTGGCTCCAACTGTCGGAAAAACGAATCCGGTTACCTTGGCCGTCTTGATAATCACCAACCGATTGGCGATGACCATCCAGCTCAAGGCTGATGGATTCATTGGCGACGGTTGCGCCTGCCCCCAGTTGGGTCGCTTGGTTATTGGTTGAGCCTGAACCATAGACCTTGCCTGCCAGGCCTGGTTGCGGTAATAGATCATCGTTAAAACGATCAATCACCCGAATGGTGCCTCCGGATTGTGCGCCATAAAGCAGTGATGCCGGGCCTTTGAGTAATTCAATCCGCTTGGCGGCTTTTGGCATCACCGCGACCGCATGATCGGCTCCCATGCCGGAAAGATCGGTGGTTTGTTGGTCGTTGTTAAGAATTTTAACCCGATAACCGGTTTGCCCACGAATCACCGGTTGCCCCACGCCTTGACCGTAGCTGGCGGAATTGACGAGGGGTAAATGTTCCAAATAATCACCCAAGGTAAAACCGCTGGCATTGCGTTCCAAGTCGGCTTGGTCATGGCTTTGCTGTTCAGCGTTTGCCGGTTCAGAAATACCGTGTACTTCAATGGTGTTCAAGCTGGTTTGTGCCCAACTGTTCAGCGACCAAGGCAGTAATAATAAAAGTGGAATAGACTGTTTCACGTGAAACCTCGATAAGAAAACCAGGCCTGGTTAAAGCAGGCCTGGTTAAAGGTTAAGAATGGCGTTTAGTGACCCTTGCCTTCACCTATTGCCCCCATGATGTCAGGATTAACACCTGCAGGAATCAGGCTATCAATACGAATGCGTTCGTGGAGGTGAAAGTCTGCGCCATGGCGATCAATAAAGTAAAGATGCTCAGCGTTAGGAACAAACACATAAACACCATCATCGCTTTGGCGGGTAATGGTTACTTGGTTGCAGTTTTCAATCGAGGTGACACCGTCTAGCGTTTCAAAGCTATTTTGTACTAGACTGAAATTTTCGCCTTCTTTTTGGTAGAAATACATGCGACCTGTGGTGGTCAGCGTGTAGTGAACTAAGGTGTTTTCAGCCACACCGTCTTTGTGTTTCAGGTAAGGATCAACATAGGCTTTACAGAGTGTTTGACCTTCAGGTAATTGAGCAGCGAGATCGCTTTCAAGTTGTGTTTGGCTATTGATAAAGTTATTCAATCTCGCAAGTCCGGCTAGGCGACCATGACCTTCAGGCAGGTTTTCAAATTCATCAGCTGAGTGTGCGGCTAAATAACGTTCTTCTCCGCTACCATGAAAGTGGGCCAAATAGAAAAAGTGGTTGGCATCGACATCACCACCTGTATAGCTGTCATTCATCAGTACGACCTTTTTATCCTCCCTCATCACTTCATTGACAATGCGGAAATCAGGCCAGTGGATAAAGTGGCTTAGATTGGTTTGCCCTTCGATATTGAGTTTCTTTTCAGACTCTACTGTTGAAGCGTTCGCCTTGTCATTAAGGTTAATCGCTTGTCGAGTCTGGAAGTCGTAAATGTATTGTTCACCCGTAGTTGAGTTAATAAAAACCAGTGATTTATCAACATTAGTATGTGAATGATCGTGGTCATGGTGATCATCTTTATGACTGCTGCTATCTAAACAGCCTGTTAATAAGCCAGCAGAAAAAACAGCGCTTAGCGCCAAAGCAATCGGTTTGGTTTTAAAGTTCATAGCAATATCCTTCTTCAGTTTTGAGAATACACAGCATCAAGATTGCGTTGCAAGAGAAGGGCTATTGCCAGGCCAAAGGCCGTGGCAATCCATCTCAAAGAGAGCGCAAGATTAAAAACATTTTCAAACGGAATTAAACTGAGAAAGCGATAGGCGGTGCGCGGGATTGAAATGCATGATAGCGCGATGCTTGCGCTAAAATTGGGTAAATCGCAACTAGGCCTGGTTGCAGATCGGGGGTGAAATCGAGATCAAAAACCTGGCTAACGGCAGCTTTTGAATGTGAAAACGCATCAAATAAGTCACACAGCCAAGGTTCAATTGAATGTGTTTGCTTAGGGTGTCCTGAGGTGTGTTGAGTTTCTGTATGCTCTGCAACTGTATCTGATACCAAGTGTGCGTGAAACGGGTGCACGGCATCGTGCACCACTTGGATCGTGTGAGAACCAAGTAGTGTTAAGGCTAATACAAAGCTGAGCAAAACAGATTTAATCGTCATCTTTCTATTATAGCCAAGCTGTCAAGGGTTTGACTTCAGTTTGTGACAAATAAATTACCATGCTTTATAGGGCAAGAATTTGCCGTTCATGCTAATCACTACACGATCGCCCGCCGGGTTTTGCTCTTTGTCGATATGCATGCTAAAGTCAATGGCACTCATAATGCCATCACCGAATTTCTCATGAATCAGTTCTTTCATGGTCGGGCCATAAACTCCGACAATTTCATATAGCCGATAAATTAAAGGATCAGTGGGTACAGCTTTATCCCAGCTTTTGTGTGGGCAGCTTTGCAAGGCGAGCGCAATCGACGAGTCGAGTTTTAAAAACGCACAGAGTTTTTCTGCGGGTTCGGCTTTAAGACTGTTCATGCCTAAGCAGGCAGAAGTGACAAAAACCTCACTGAGCTCACAGGCTTGTGCAATCGCTTGCCAGCTTACCGCTAACTGATGTTTTGCCAGTACAATGGCTTCAGTCATTTCAAGTTTTGTTTTCATGGATTCTCTCCTCGGTTATGGGTTAACTTGCAGCTAAATCAACCATTTTCGGTTGGTGATCAGGGTTTACATGGCAGACATCGCCTGATAGGTCTTTGGAGCGGTTGACGAGAAAATCGACCAGATGGTTGCGGATTTTGTAGTAGTTTTCATCATGGATAATTTCTGTTCGAGTTCGGGGGCGTGGAATGCTGACTTTCACTGACTCGGCGATCTGTGCTTTAGGGCCATTTGACATCAAAAGAATTCGGTCAGAGAGCAAGATGGCTTCATCAACATCGTGGGTAATCATAAAAACGGTTTGTTTTGACTCGCTCCAAATTTTGATTAATTCCTCTTGGATCACTCCTCGAGTCAAGGCATCAAGCGCGCCAAAGGGCTCATCCATTAATAACAGTTGAGGTTGAGTAGCAAAGGCACGTGCAATACTGACGCGTTGACGCATTCCACCGGAAAGTTGCGCCGGTTTACGATCTAGGGCGTGGCTTAGACCTACCAGTTCTAGATAGCGTTTACTATGCGTTTCTATTTTGGCTTTATCCCAATTAGGCCAGCGTGCTTTTACCGCAAAAATAATATTGTCGAGCGTCGTCTTCCAGGGCAATAAGCTATAGTTTTGAAAGATAACCCCTCGTTCTAAGCTTGGCCCGACGATTTCTTTACCATCCATTAAAACCAGCCCATCGGTAGCTTGGTCTAGGCCGGCTAGAATATTTAAGATGGTCGATTTACCGCAGCCTGAGTGGCCGATAACACAGACAAACTCGCCTTTTTCTATCGTAAAATTGGCATGTTCAAAAACAGTCGACATGCTTTTACCATCGGGTGTGGGGTAACTTTTTCTTAAACCTTGAATATCTAAAAATTTTGTCATGTTCCTCACTCCTGTTATTCTTGATAAGCAACAAATCGTGCACCGGCGGCTAAAATCATGTCCAGAATCATGCCGATGACACCAATCATTAGAATAGAGAAAATAACACGCGCTAGGTCGAGGTTATTCCATTCATTCCAAACGTAATAGCCGATGCCCGTGCCACCAACTAACATTTCAGCCGCTACGATCACAAGCCAAGCAATACCGATAGAGATGCGCATACCGGTAAAAATTGTGGGTGCAGAGGCAGGCAGCACGACCTGATAAGCGGTTTGGATCGGTGAAAGCTGATGGGTTTTAGCAACATTAATCCAGTCTTTTCTTACACTCGCGACCCCGAAAGCGGTATTAAGCAGCATTGGCCAAACCGAGCAGATAAAGATTACAAATATGGCAGAAAGGCTGGAATCTTGGATAATAAACAAGGCCAGCGGCATCCACGCTAGGGGTGAAATCGGACGCAGTACTTGAATATAGGGGTTAAGCGCCTTGTACATCATCGGTGACATGCCGATTACAAAGCCCAAGGGAATGGCGATCAGCGCGGCTAGGGCAAACCCAACCAGTACACGATAAACTGAATGCGCCAATTGGATGCCGATACCCTTGTCATTGGGGCCGGCATCATAAAAGGGATTTGATAATTCCTGAAACCCTAGTGAAATAATGGCAGAGGGGGGCGGAACCGCCGCATTCGCTGTACCCGCGCCCATTAGAAGTTCATACTCAGTGAGTTCACGATCTAAGCTTACAGGCGGGGTGTAGGTCGCCAGCTCCCAGCTGCCAAGAAACACAATTAGAATCGCTAAACTAACCAGAGTAGCTTTAAGGTTAACTGACTTGATCATCTTCTGCTCCTTTAGCTTTTGCGCCCTATGGCGAAGCTGTTGATGTAAGCTTCAGGCTGTGCAGGGTCAAATACCTTGCCCATAATGGTATGAGTTTTGTAGGTTTCAGTTGGCGGGGTGTAACCCAGTTGACGCATAATGTCAGCCGTTTCGGTTGCCAGATAAACCTGCTCGGCGATCATGTTATAGTTCACATCACCACTGATATAACCCCAGCGTTTCATTTGCGTCATAATCCAAACCCCCATCGAGTGCCAAGGGAATGGGTCAAAGTCAATTCTATCCGGTACATTTTGAATGTTTCCTAGCCCATCAGCAAAACGTCCGGTTAAAACCTGCTCAATAACCGGAACAGGCTGATTCAGATAGTTTCGTGGAGCAATCGCGGCAGAAATTTCTCTGCGGTTTTCTTGGATTGAGGAGTATTGAGTGGCATCGATAATCGCTCTTAATAATGCGCCATAGGTATTTGGGTTTTGTTCGGCAAATTCTTTACTGCAGGCAAACGCGCAGCAGGGGTGTTTATCCCAAATATCTTTGGTGAGCATATGAATAAAGCCAACGTTCTCCCACACTGCACGCTGATTAAATGGATCGGGAGAAAGATATCCGTCAAGATTGCCAGCACGAAGATTGGCGACCATTTCAGGTGGTGGAACCACTCGAATTTGAATGTCTTGGTCTGGGTCTAGCCCGTGTTCTGCAACATAGTAGCGAAGCAAAAAGTTATGCATGGAATATTCAAAGGGTACACCAAAGCGGAAACCTTTCCACTGTTTTGGGTCACGCTTGTCTTTATGGTCATTGTGTAAAACAATCGCTTGACCGTTAACATTTTCCACAGCAGGCATTATAAAGTGACGTGAAGTTGAACCTGCACCCATCGTCATCGCAAGTGGCATGGGTGTTAGCATGTGAGAGGCGTCGTATTCGCGGGATAGCGACTTATCACGTGCCACCGCCCAGCCGGCTGTTTTTTCCAAGTTCACTCTTAAACCGTATTTAGCGTAAAAACCCATGGGTTCAGCCATAATGATTGGCGTGGCGCAGGTAATAGGAACAAAACCGATATTGAGCCTGGTTTTTTCTAACGGCCCCATCGCTTCTTTAATCGCGGCTTTGGCTTCATTAAGTGGAAAAAAACTGCTAAGTGCCGCCGCTGCAGTGGTTGCGCCAACTAATCCGAGAAAGCTGCGGCGCGATAGTTCGTTATGATTGAAAACCGAGCGAACCACTGCGTTCTCGATGGCACGGTCTAGCATGGCCTCGCTATCGTTAAATTGAGGTTGCGTTTTGGTCGTATGCTCAACTTTGAATTGCGCTGCCTGAGTTTCAATTTGAGCTTGGCGTTGCGATGGGCTTAGATTGATGGATTGTTTTTCGGTTTGGCATATTGGGCAGCTGCAGTTTTTAACGTGAAGAAGACTGCTTTTTTTGTCAAAGGCATTCGTTAGGCTTTTAATGGTCATGGTCGTGCTCCTAAGTGTTTGGGTTTGTACGATACATTGACTTTAGAGCAGGGGGTGTGCCAGGGTGAGTCTTATAGGTTTAAGGCATTGATTTTAAATAAAATAATTGGTTTTTGATGGGCTTGTGGCTTGAATTTATATTACTTTATATCGTGTTTGTATGATATAAAGTAGTCTAAGTACGAAATATAGTAGGTGTGGTCGTGTCATTATTCGGTCTGTTTTTTACCCAATTGCCTGAAGCGTGTATTTTAGTTGACCCGTTTTCAAACAGAGTTTGTTATCGAAATCAAAAAGCAGAAGCTTTATTGAATGCTTCTGTGATTGCGACCGAATTGTTCTCCTCAAGTTCAGGAAAGTTGGTCGTTTTCACTGAAGAGGTTTTGGAGAAGAAGCAGGCCTGGTCTGCGGATTTGACGATTCGACTTAAAGAGAATGATAAAAGCCTAGCCGTTGAAACCCTAGGTTTTGAGGTCAAGCGTTCTGAGTTAGACAAGCCTTTAATCGCGATGGTTTTAACCAGTAAACCAAATTTAGCACAACGGCGACAGTTGGCCGAAGTGCATCGTTTGCACCGTGATGGTTTAGATTACTGGAAAACGATTGAGCAAACCTTTCGTGAGTTTGAGCGCGACAATGATTTAATTTTACAGTCAGTCGGTGATGGAATTTATGGTGTTGATATTCACGGTAACGCGACCTTTGTCAACCCGGCTTGTGAGCGCATCTTAGGCTGGAGAGCGCAAGAAATGATCGGTAAAAATGTACATGATTTAATTCATCACCATTATCCTGACGGCAAGCATTATCATGGTCATGATTGTCCTATTTACTCAGCGTTTCGTGATGGAGAGATACGCCAAGTTGATGACGAGGTTTTTTGGTCGAAGACCGGGCAAGTGATTCCGGTTGCTTATACCAGTACACCGATTTTAGACTCAGGTCAGTTGGTGGGTGCTGTGGTGGTATTTCGTGACATCAGTGAGCGTATTCGTGCAGAAGAAAGGCTTAAGCAAGCGCTGAAAGAGGTGCAAGCACTTAAGCAGAGACTCGAAGCGGAAAACGATTATTTGCATGAAACTTATAGAATTGAGCATAACTATAAATCCATTGTGGGACGAAGCAGTGCCATATTAAAAACAATCAAGCAAATTGATTTGGTGGCGACGACGGATGCCAGTGTTTTGATAACTGGTGAATCGGGAACAGGAAAGGAATTGATTGCCCAAGCGATTCATCAAGCCAGTCATCGTGCTAAACAACCCTTTATTAAGGTGAATTGCGCATCCATTCCTCAAGAGCTGTTTGAGAGTGAATTTTTTGGTCATATAAAAGGGGCGTTTACAGGCGCTATTCAAGATCGTATTGGTCGGTTTGAGTTGGCGAATAATGGCACCTTGTTTTTGGATGAGGTTGGTGAAATTCCGCTAGCTTTACAAAGTAAATTGTTGCGTGTACTTCAGGAAGGAGAGTTTGAGCGGGTAGGCGAGTCAAAAACACGCAAAATCAATGTGCGGATTTTAGCGGCCACTAACCGTGATTTACTTTTAGAAGTGAGCGCAAAGCGTTTTCGTGAGGATTTGTTTTTTCGACTAAATGTTTTTCCTATCGCGTCTTATCCGCTTCGAGAACGACGAGAAGATGTTCCTTTACTAGTCGAACATTTTTTACAATTAGTTCAACGCAAGTTTAATCGACAAGGATTGCATATTAGTCAAGCAGATATGCAACAAATGCAAGCTTACGACTGGCCGGGTAATATTAGAGAGTTAGTGAATGTGATTGAGCGCGGAGTAATATTGGCGCAATCAGATAAGTATGTATTAGAACTTCCGCAGACCTCTGCGTTTCAAACTGGCGCAAGCACAAAATTAGCCCGAGAACGCGTTGATACATTAAGTTCGTTCGCCGAAATAGAAAAGCGTGCTCTAATCAATGCCCTCATACATACCAATGGTAAGGTGTTTGGCAAAGATGGCGCTGCCCAGCTTTTAGATCTAAAACCAACAACACTCAATTCTAAGCTAAAAAAACATAGAATAAACCGCCATGAGTTTGTAATCTTAAAATAATCTCGGAGCTAAGTGGACTAAATTGAATGAAGCGAAAAGTCATCCTGCTTGAGGCAGTTGGTGTTTAGTCCAACTGGCTCGAGTACAATTTAGTGGTGGCTTGGTTGTTAAAGAAACCGCCTTCTATTCCTCGGTTTTGTTTAACCGACTCAACGACTCTAAGCCAGTGTGCCAGCGTGTATAAAGTTCGGGTTTTTTGTTGGCATCGGGTTCCAGATAGACAAACATGACCAGTTCACCTTGGGCGTTGAAGAATTCCACCGAGTGGGTGGCTTGTACCGGTTCCTGGCTGTCAGTGGGTTTGAGATGTTTAGTGACCCGCCAGGCCTGGTTAATACCGCTCAGGCTCATGTGTAAGTCAAAACCAGGATCTAATACATTAAACCAAGGGCCGGTTTCCAGCAGTTTATGAATGTGACCGGTAAAAATTTGGGTGGCAACCTTATTAGGTACAAACAGCATTATGGGAAGTTGTTGTTCAGCGATCAGTGTAAACAGGGTATTTAATGCGTCCGCTTGCAGCCGTTGCGCATCCTGATGATCGAGTAAAGCATACGCTTCCAGGCGAGAAAGCCCAAAATCGGCTAAGAGGTTGTTGACCTCGTGGGCGTCATTTAGATTACGCCAGGCCTGCTTGAATGCGTCTGCATTCAGCGGTTTTGGATGGTTTGACTCGATCTTTTGCGCTGGAGAAATTTCCAGTAGCTTAGCTTGGGTTTCCGGTAATTTAAAGCGGTTGATGAGTCCCTGAAAAATCGACTTATGCGTTAAATCGGTCGCGTAGATTTTATGTGCTGCAACCCCGTCGGCGCCAAAAAATTGCAGACTTTGGCGACCGTTCTCGTTGACCGCAAAACCATAGCGCCACGCATTGATACGTAAACGAAGGTTAATGTCTTTGTTCACTAAAATTAACGCCTCATTGACGGCTTTAGGTGTTTGATAAATGCCTTTGCGCTCGATTACCACCTCATTGTTTCGGGTCAGCGCCATCAGCTCGCCACAGGATGCGAGCTGGTCAAACAGGTCTTTCACGCACTGCATGTCGAGTTCTACGGCACCATCGCCAAGCGATAGCGCGACATACTGCGCTTCGCTGATACCGAGTTGTTCAGCCGCATTGCGCGCGCGAACCGGCTTGTCGCTATTTAACAAAACCTGTTTTTTCAGAATCAATTCATCAAGTGGGCGCATTAAAATCTCCTAAAAGCAACTTGAGGGGGTTAAGAAGCTTTTTTGTCTTCAGTTAGTTTTGATTGTCCGTGACCACGGTCATTCATGTGGCGCACTTGATTGAGTTGTTCTCCATCGAGATGATAGGCCTGAGCAAATCCGCGAACAAACGTGGCTTTTATTGGGGTAAGTTCAAATAAATGAAAATCCTGCAAATTGCGCAGGTTTTTGGCGGTTTCCCCTAGGTGCTCACCATAAGCATCCATCAACTCGCTCCAGCCTTCAGCGTCGCGGGCAAGGTGTCTAGCTTCCGATTTAAGTGTTGCACGTTTGCGGGCAAAAATATTATCCGCGTCTTGTTCGTCTTGGATAAACAACAGGGTTAGTTGTTTGTTTTCCAAAAGATTATGGGTATGTTTGGCGAGTTCAGAGACGTAAATATAAAATTTGCCGTTTTTTTGCAATACCGGAGCATAACTGGCTTCGGCTTCAACGGTGGCACTCAGTGTGCCAAGAATGACGGTTTTAAAGGATTGGATGAATTTTTCAAAGTCTTTAAAGACCGATTGTAAAGGTAGGGTTTCCATATCAATGCTCCAACTGGATTGGGTGAGTGAACTTGATTTTACTGGCTCATGTTAAATCATAAAATATATAACTACAAATAAAAATAATTTGTATTAGCTTGTTGACTTAAATCATATATGCAATGATAATGATTTGCAATATTTTATTTAAAAGAAATTTAAGTCCATGATGTTGTTTTGTAAAAGACGCCCCACAAAATTCAAATATCGAAAATGGTTGCATTGGGTATTTGCTGGCTTGTTTTCAGGCACAGCCAATTCATCAGGCAATGGCTGTGTTGTCCCTGAATGTCAGCAAAACCAGCTAGAAAGGATTCAAGTGGTGAGTTCAACCAAAACTGAGCGAAGCCTAGCTGATGTACCGGTCAGAACTCAAGTGGTGAATGCAGAGCAGGTTGAACGACTGCATGCCAAAGATCTCAATGAAGCGCTGAAATATGTACCCGGTCTGCAGCTACGTCCGATTCATGGCAAAAGTGGTTATGGTATTTGGCTGCAAGGTTTGGACGCGAATCGGGTTTTGGTATTAGTGGATGGTCATCCGGTTTCCGCCAGTACCGGTTCGGCGGTCGATACCACGCAGGTTGCGGTAACGGATATCGAGCGAATTGAAATTATCAAAGGTGCGATGTCGGCTTTATATGGCACCTCTGCGATGGGTGGCGTGGTCAATATCATTACACGCAAACCTGAGCAAGGTGTATCCGCATCGGTGACAACCAGTGGGGGCAGTTATGGCGAGCAGAATGTGGGGTCCAATCCGTTTGCAATGCACCATTTAAAAGCACAATGGCATCTCAGTCGAGAGCAGTTTGACATAGGTTTTTTAGGGGATGTGCGTCATTCCGATGGTTTCAGTAATAACCCTGATAGCTATAGCACTCAAGGTTGGGCGGGCTATAAAGCGAATGTCGGTTTGCAATTGGGTTATCGCCCGACTGAAGCAACAAAAATACGTTTTTCACCGAGGCGTTATCAAGAGGACTTGTTAACCAAAACCACACAGCGCAACCCGCCCTTTGTCAATCAAGTTGAAAAGATTGACTTGACGAGTACAGACTACTTGGGTCTGACGTTAAACCATCAGTTCGAGCAAGGCAGTGACCTGCAACTGAGCCTTATGCATGAGCAGTTTGATGGCGAAACCCAGCAAAATACTATTCTGACTTCTTTTGTTGACCAGCAACGTAATACCGACATCAATCAAAAGTTGGCCTCAGTGCAATATAACCTGCCGTTAGGGAACCATTTATTGACCCTGGGTGCCCAGGCCTCAACCCATTCAATGCAAGTGGTGCAAACCAAACGTTTCAACAATGCACCGGCTCAACGGATTGTGGAGGTGGATAACCAACGTGCACAAACTCAAGAGCTGTTTGCTCAGAACAGTTGGTTTGTGAATGACCAATGGGAGTTGATGCCGGGCTTGCGTTTGCATCGAGATAAAACCTTTGGTGAGCATTTGGCACCGATGGTGAATGGGGTTTATCGCCAGCAAACGACAAGCGGCCAAGTGAACTGGCGTTTGGGCTTGGGCAATGGTTACCGCGTGCCGGATTTAAAAGAGCGTTATTACCTATTTGATCATAGTCATATTGGCTACAAGGTGATGGGCAATGCGGATTTGCAACCGGAAAGTTCGACCAGTTTTCAGGCAGGGGTGGAATGGTTAGCGCAGGATCGACGGTTTGAGCTGAGTCTGTTCCGCAATGAAATCAAAAACCTGATTGAAACTGATGAAGACCAGGCGGAATCGGCAGCGCAACAATTGTTGATCTATCGTTACCGCAACTTTGCCGAAGCCTTAACCCAAGGGGTTGAGCTAAATGGATTCGTTCCATTGAATTCGGCATTGAGTCTGGATGTCGGTTATAGCTTTATGCAGGCCAAAGATCGACTAACGAAAAAAGACTTGCCGCGCAGACCGACTCACGAAGTGAAATTAGGGCTTGATTGGGCGTCACCACAACCAGGCCTGGTGCTTTCTGTTAAAGCCAATTTCCAATCGGCTCAATTTGAAAACAGTGATAACACCAGCGAAACCCCGGCATTTACCGTCTGGGATATCAAGGCGAATTATGAATTGAACCGGCAATGGTTGTTATTTGCCGGTGTCGATAACCTGACCAGTGTGCAAAAAGATTTTACCCTAGCGGATAGCCGGCCGGAACAACCAAGGTATGTTTATGTCGGTGCCCGTTGGCAGTATTAGTTTTATTTTTAAATAGTAATAAGGGAGTTAACAAAAATGAGTCTAGTTAAAAAAACAAGTGTGGTATTACTGTCAGCCGCGATGTTCGGTTTGCACGGCTGTTTAGATAGTTCGAGTGATAGTGCAGGGAAAGAAGGTAACAACTTATCTATTCAAACGGCATTGCTTAATGCTTCTGCAACGGGTTCGGGTTCAGCCCCTGCACATTTGAATTTGGCAAATGGTTCGACTGTTTCGCAAGACGGTGATTGGCATTTTGCCTATCAACGGTTTGTCGGTTTTAAAACCAACAGTGGGTTTTCTGGGACGGGCGATGTGAAATCCTGTATTGCCCATCAATTTGCGGATTTGTATGACGAGCAAGGTCAACCAGTTAAAGCGGCCTTTGAGGCGAAAACACTCGAAAACACCCTAGCTGGTTTTGAAGAGGTCACCAAAACGAGTTGCACACCGGAACAGGTCGATACGTTAAAGACCCAGCTATCGAGTGCAGGTTGGTGGTCACAAAACCCAGATTACGATATGGCTTCAGGCATCATTACCGGCCCAAATGAGGCAAAAAATCGTTGGATTTTACGTTCGGCTTCAAAAACGGGTGAAGTCTATCAGTATGCACGAATTGGTTTTAAAGAGTTCAAAACACGGACATCCGAGTTGACCTTGACCATTGAAAAATGGAATGGCAGTAGCTGGGATGCCCCGATAGAGAGTGTGGCGATTAATTTTTCGGGTGCCCCCGCTTATTGGGATTTAGAAACCAATAGTCTAGTTACCGACAGCGATGATTGGGAAATTCGTTTTGAGTCGGCGAATCGAAGTACCAAAATTCAACTTAATGGCGGGGTCTCAGGTTCAGGATCGGCAGGGGTTGGTCAGCTGGTTGGCGATAACCCGGATGCACGAAATGTCACTAATCCAACTGATATAAACCAAGTACCGGTTTTTGCAGCAGATACCGTGATCAGTACGATGTCGAAGCCAGGCAGTTATGGCGCATTTCATTATGCGGTAGGGGGCGGAAACCATGCGATGTGGCCAACTTTCACGACCTATCTGTTTGAAGACGGGGGGCGTTATTTCAAAGCACAGGTGATCAGCAATACCGGTCCCACGGGCGCTGATCCAAGTGGCAATCTTGTAGTGCGTTATGCAGAGTTACCTTAGCACTTTGCGCTCACTGTGAAAAGTGGATCTATCTAAAAGGAGCAACTATGATAAAAAGTCATATTTTTAGTAACCAGGCCTGGTGGTTTGTTGTAGGATTTATCGGTCTGGTTTTGTTGATGGGTTTGGGGCATAAAGCGCAGGCTGCGGAGCGGATTGTTACGATTGATGGCTCGGTTACAGAAATTGTGTTTGCGCTCGGATTAGGCGATAAAGTGGTCGGGCGTGACATTACCAGTCGTTACCCTGAGGCGGTGAACGACCTGCCGGATGTGGGTTATATGCGCCAACTCACGGTTGAGGGGGTCTTGTCACTGAGTCCGGATTTAATTATTGCGACCAGTGATGCCAAGCCCAGCAAAACCCTAGATCGGCTTCAGGCATCGGGTATTCGGGTTGAGATTATAGAAAATACGCCCAGTTTAGACGGTATTATGCATAAGGTTGAGCAGATTGCGGCGGTGTTGGGTGTGCCGGAGCGAGGTCGTGATCTTAATCAGGTTATCGCGCAGGAATTTGATCAAGCTATCGCGATCATTGCTGAGCAACAGGCTAGCGGAGCGAGTCAACCGCAAGGGATTTTTGTTTTAACCGTGCGCAATGGTAATTTGTCGGTAGCCGGAAAAGGCAGTCGTGCCAACGAACTTCTGAAGATGATTGGCGTGACCAATCCAGTGGAGCAGCAGATCTATAATTACCAGCAGTTGTCAGCAGAAGCGGCTATTAATATTAATCCAGATTTTATTTTTATGCTGGAACAGGGTGTCAGTATGTCAGGAGGTAAGCAAGCCGTGTTAAATAATCCGGTGTTGAAGCATACGCAGGCGTTTGACCAGCAGCGTTTAATTATCATGCCGAATGATGCCTTGAACTTTGGTCCTAGATTGGGGCAAATGATCAGCCATGTTTATCAACAATGGCAGCAAGAATCAAGCGCAACACGCCATACGGCTAAAAACGGGAATCAATAAGTGAGATTAATTAAATGTGCGCCTTGCGGCTTATCGGTATTGGTGGTTGTGGTGCTGCTGATGGCCGTGGTGTCCATGACGATAGGTGCGATTCAGATTGGCTGGCTAGATGTGGTGCTGGCGTTGTTTGGGTTATCGGATAATGCGCAGTGGAATTGGGTGGTGCAGGAGATCCGTTTGCCGCGTGTGATTCTGGGGATACTGGTCGGTGCCGGTCTTGCTGTGGCCGGTGCGGCCATGCAGGGATTGTTTCGCAACCCTTTAGCCGATCCAGGCCTGGTTGGTGTGTCCACCGGTGCGGCGTTGGCGGCGGTGTCGGTGATTGTATTGGGATCGACTTATCTTGCCGGTTGGACAGCTATGACCGGCTATTATGCGGTGCCGATTGCCGCATTTTTGGGCGGCTTAACGATTACTTGGCTGATTTATCAAATCGCCACCAAAGATGGCCGAACCGATGTCGCGCTGATGCTGTTGGCGGGGATTGCGATTAATGCAATTGCCGGTGCGGCCACAGGGGTCTTGACCTATTATTCAACCGATGAAGCCTTGCGCAGCTTGACCTTCTGGACGATGGGTTCCTTGGCAAGTGCAACCTGGACAGATGTATTGGTATCGGGTATTCCGATTTTGTTGGCTATAGGTTTATTACCCTATTTTGCCTTAACCCTGAATGCGTTTTTAATGGGAGAAAGAGTCAGCGAACATATCGGTTTTAATGTCAAGCTGGCCAAGCGTGCGATCATCGTTTTGACCGCATTGAGTGTGGGTGCAGCGGTCGCAGTCAGTGGGGTGATTGGGTTTGTCGGCTTGGTCGCGCCACATCTGGTGCGTTTGTTGTTAGGGCCTGATCATCGTTGGGTATTGCCTGGTAGTGCCTTAATGGGCGCGATTTTAGTGATTTTGTCTGATTCGATTGCCAGAATAATTGTTGCCCCGGCGGAGTTACCTATCGGGCTGGTGATGGCTGCGATTGGTGGGCCGTTCTTCCTTGCCTTGTTACTCCAGCGTCGTAACCGAGTTGGTTTTTAAGGATGAGTATGATTTCAGTAGAAGACTTTAATTTAACGCTGAATGGCAAAGCGATTTTGCAACAGGTTTCAGTAGAGATTGAAGCGGGTGAAGTGTTTGTGATTTTGGGACCCAATGGCGCGGGTAAATCCAGTTTACTCAAGGTGTTGGCGGGTGAGCTCGAGGCTTATAAGCCCGCCGTACAATTTCATCAACGTCCATTATCCAGTTATGCGCCGCGTGAGTTGGCGCAGTTGCGTGCGGTCATGCCGCAATCGGTGCATTTGGATTTCCCGTTTTTGGCGGAAGAAGTGGTTAGTATGGCGATTCCTTATGCCGGCAAAGCGGAAGTAAAGCGCCGAGTAGACGAGGCGTTGGCGTTGTTTGATGTCAGTCATTTTGCTCAGCGCAACTATCTCACCTTGTCCGGTGGCGAGCAACAACGGGTGCAGTTGGCACGGGTGTTGGCGCAAATATTAACGGCGGCTAAACAAGCTGAACAGACGGGCGGCTTGCCACCGTTATTGTTGCTGGATGAATGCACCTCCAGCTTGGATTTAGCCCACCAGCAGCAGGTGTTTAAGGTACTGCGCCGTTTGGCGCGCGATGTCAAGATGGCGGTCGTGGCGGTGTTGCATGACCTAAACTTGGCATCACAATATGCCGACCGCGCGTTGTTATTGTCGGAAGGCAAAATCGTTCAACAAGGGCCGGTTCATCAGGTCCTAACTCAATCGACGATTGAAGCCGTGTATCAAACACCGGTTGAGATTATCGAGCGCCCTGACCGTTATCTGGTGATCGTGCCTGTTGAATCGCGTTAGCAAAAACCAGCAGGCCTGCTGGTTTAGTATCGTGCGCGCTGGTTGGCGATGCGTTGATTGAATTGCCAGCTTTGTGGGTCAATCAGGGTTTCTACATAGGCTTCAACCGCATCATCGAGCTTGTGAAAAAAGTCCAAACCGGTTTGTTGTTCTATGTCACGAACGCTGACCAAAAAGTCACTTAAATCTTCGTTACCGTTTAGATTTTGCGGCATGATGAAGGCCAGTACTTTCGGTGGCTCATTCGGGTCCTCAGCTTCGCGAATAAATATTTTGTAGAAGGCTTTAGGAATCGCAATCATTTTGTAACCGGGTAGGAATTGCGGTTTTTCATCAAAAATTGGCCCTGTGACTACCCAAAAAGCCCCTAGGTTATCGGAAAAGTGATTGGCGGCAATTTCTTCAAGACGCTGCCAAGCTCGGCGATTAAGATTGGGGCGTTGGGGGGTAATGTTGGTCATCAGAAAGGTTTGATGTTGAGCATTTTGTCCATAGCGAGTCGCAATCACATGGTTAGGCGCCATGTGACCCCGATCATAACCGGTTCCGGTATAGTCATCGTGGTTTACACAGGGGAAATGTAACCAGCAGCGCAGGCTGCGCCAATCGTGAACAAAGCGGTCAGGTCGTGGCAAACGCTGGATATTATCGGGTTTGGGCAGAACCTGATACTTGACCCAAAGAGGGTTGCCGAAGATTTCCGAATAACCAACCATAAAGGCTTCATTTCGAATAACCCGTGTGGTCAGCTCCATCTTCCAGTCTTGGTGTTTGGGAATACCTTCAAATGCCATCGCTGGGCGGGCAATATAGACTTCATAGCTATACCAACCGCCGCCAAAAATGACAAGAATCGTCAGAATTTGTAGCTTAGTTTTTAAACGGTTTTTTTTGAACGGGCTGGCAGCACCCGCAGTTTTTTTGGCTTGCTTTTGCCAAAACTTTAACAAGGACATAAGGTTTCCTAGCGTATCAAATTAAAATGGAGATCATTATAAATCTGAAGCCGCGAGGGCGCATAAAAAAAGCCGCGTTTAAGCGGCTTGAGATGATTTCGATGTGATTTTAGTATTTAACACCGTAGGTTTTGAAATAAACCTTGTCTTCTTGGATGTCGTAGGTCCAGGGTAGGTTAGCATTTTTCCAACCATTCACTAAACGGAAGCCTTTTTTGTCACCTTCGCGAACCACACCGCCTTCAAAACCGCCGAGTAATAGATAGACATTCTTATAGCCGTATTGATGAAGTACATTTGCCATAGGTGCTGCGCGTTCAGAGGCTGAACGGCACATTACAATGATTTTACTTTCGTTGTCACCGTCTAAGTCAGCTAGTTTTTCTTCAAAATCGCTAATCCAGTTAGGGTGCGGAACAGGCATATAGCGTGGCATGTTTTGATGGGTATCCATTTGTGAATAATCAAACATCACTGAAGGTAGCATAATGTTTGTTAAAGGGGTGTAGCCAACAAACATCCATTCTTCAGGCGTGCGTACATCAACAAAAATAACACTTTTATCCTCGGTAACCATGTCGTAGGCTTGTTGTGGGGTCACATACAGACCCTGAGGGATTTGATGGTTTTCGTTTTTGGGTGCCGGTGAAGGAGAGTGAGGTAGTGCGTTAGCTTGCACGGTAGCGGTGCTGAACATCGCAGCGGAAAGTAAACTTGCATAGAGCCATTTGTTTTTCATGGGTATTTTCCTTGATAACGATTGGGTTGGACAATTTATTCAATATAATTATATTATTATTTTCTAATATGTAAACGTTTTTTATTGGTTGGCGTTATTTTGCTTTACGTTGGGCAAGGAGGTGAATGTAGCGTCCCATGTCACGGTAGGTGGGGGTGCGACAGTATTGATATTCAAGCGCCATTAATTCATCTAAATCGCTTTTTTCTATCACCTCCGGTCGCAAGTAGTCATGGAATACACGAATGCCGGTGTGTTCTTGAACGTCAAACCCCCAGTCAGTTAACCAGGCCTGGACCTCATGCGGATAGTGTGGATTGGGAGGGGTCAGTTTTTTACCTGTGCCGATATAGGCATCATCAAGGATCATACGCCAACGCCATTCACCTTTTAACATATTGGTGTACACAATCGCATTTCGATTGTAAAACAACAGCGAAAGATAGCCGCCAGGCTTAACCTTTTGTACTAGGGTTTCTAGGGTTTGTTTAGGTTGGGCGAGCCATTCCAATACCGCGTGAAATAATACCAAGTCAAATACGGGTAAATCTTTTGCCAAGTCTTGCGCTGGGCCTTGGATAAAGTTTGCATTCAGCTTAGCTTGTTCAAAGTTTTGCTGCGCGTGATAAAGCATATTTTTTGATAGATCAGAGAGGGTGAGTTGGTGACCGGATTCAGCTAGCCATTGACTGATTTGACCAAAACCGCATCCGGCATCCCAAATATCAAGCGGCGCAACGACCAGGCCTGGTTGTTTCACGTGAAACCTTTGTAAGTCTTCTTTAAGTAATTTAAGACGCCATTCGCCTTTCAGGGTGCCATAAACTTTTTCTGCAAACTTATCGACGAGTCGGTCAAAATTTCGGTCTTGTTTTGTTTTCATAGATAGGGAATCGTTTTCTCGAATTCAATTTGCGGTTGCGGACGTCCATATAGAAAGCCTTGATAACAATAGCAGCCCAATTGGGCAAGTATTTGCTGTTGTTCAATTTGTTCAACGCCCTCAGCTATTACATTCAGCTCGAGTTCTTTAGCTAGAGTAATAATCATCTTGGCTATGGAAACATCATTGTGATTATGTGTAATGTCTTTCACAAAGCTTTGGTCAATTTTGAGTTGGTTGAGCGGAAGGCGCTTTAGGTAATTCAGCGATGAATAGCCGGTGCCAAAATCATCTAAAGAAAATTGAATACCAAGCGATTTAAGATCAGACATTTTCTGCATAACTTGTTCAATATCTGCAACGAAAAGTGACTCGGTTAACTCTAGTTTAAGTCGATTGGCGGGTGCTCCGGTGGTTTGTAAAGCGAGCGAAACCTGTTCGATAAAATCAGCTTGATAAAATTGGTGCGCACTAACATTCACGGCTAGGGTTAGATGTGCAAACCGTGCATCCGTTTGCCATTGATTTAGCGTTTGACAGGCACGGGTTAACACCCATTGCCCAATAGTCAAAATCAATCCGGTTTCTTCCGCAGTCGGTAAAAAAGTGACCGGGTTTAATAATCCCCGTTTTGGGTGATGCCAGCGAATCAGCGCTTCAGCACCAAAGATGTAGCCATTGCTATCAACTTGAGCTTGATAGTAAAGTTCAAAGTGCTGCTCGAGAACAGCCGTGCGCAAGTCCTTCTCAAGCCATGTTCGGGCGCTAACAAGCGCGAGCATGTCTTGATGAAAGAGTTTATAGGTATTGCGACCACTGTATTTCGCTTGGTACATAGCCACTTCTGCAAATTTTAGTAATTGCGAAGGGTTCTGATTCTTGGTGTCTAAGACCGCACAGCCCGCGCTGAAGGTTACCTGATAGTCTCGCTGGTCAATAAGGTAAGGCTTGCTCATTTTTTCTAGCAAAGACTGGGTAAAATCGACCAGCGATTGCTCAGTGATGCAGGCGTTATTTTTCAGCTGATCACACAGAATCACAAATTCATCACCACTCAAGCGGCCTACAAAATGCGCTGAACTATAGTGGGTTTCTAGCCGCTTAGCGACGGCATAAAGCAGTTTGTCGCCAAAATGGTGCCCGAGTGTATCGTTAAGCAGTTTAAAGTTGTCAATATCAATCAGCACAAGTCCTGCGCGAGCCGGATGGGGGGCTGTCAGCGTTTGGTTAACCAGGTGCCGATTGGGCAAATGGGTTAAGCTATCATAAAGTGCCAAACGCTCAATCCGTTTACCTGCATCATCCAGTTTTGTTTGATGACGCCAAGCTAGAATAAAGCCAAGTAACCCGATTATCCAAACAATAAGATGGGTTAAGCTTAGTTCTATCCGGCGTTTAGATTGACGTTCTAGAAAAGACTTCATCGGTAAATAGGTGGCAATGCCGCCCCTTATGTCACCAACCTTATAACCCTGTTGTGCATGGCATTTCATGCAGTTTTCATCCACGATAAAAGGCACCATCATTTTAAGATAAGGTTCATTATCGATCTTATCCAGTGATTGATACTTCTCAACCTTGATTTCAAACGATTCCAGCGCTTTTTGCTCCCATTCATCAGGAATATTATAAGGGTTGATTGGGTTTAGGCTGGTGATGACGGTTTTGCTGCCATATTGGTCACCATAATAGAGTTGAATTTCTCGAATCATATAGGCTGGATTTAGCAAGGTTAAAGCCTTACCGGATTGGGTGGTGACATCCCGTTCAGGAACATTTAAATAGGGGTTAGCTGGCGTGCGTTCTGTCGGCGGAACATAGATGCCACCATGTGAATTGGCCCAGTTGCGATAGCTCAGGTCTTTATTTAGCGTCGCGCTAGCTGCGGCTTCAGCAGATTGAAGGGTGGCTTGCCATAGGCTGTAAAAATGATAACCCAAAGAGGCCGCCGCTAACACAGACCAGAGCGTGATCGTAAGGATGAATTTGTGGGTGGTGGAGGTCATGAGCAATTGTCCTTATAAGGATAGATAGATTTTAGCATTCACGGACGGGTTTATTGATTTATTTGGTTTACAGTTAGCGTAATTTGCATGTTTTAGGATCGGATTTATAGAGGATGTCAACTCTTATCAAATTAATAGCTATTTGCATTTGACTTCTGATTTGGGCTTAAGTAGACTATTGATTCTAATTGATAGTTATTATCAATTCTTTTATGTATATCAAGTTGTATAGGATTTAAATAGTTCATTTAGTCATTGCAAGCAAATTGTGGCTAAAAAGTAGGGTATCGCTGTGACCAAGCAAACTCAAACAGTAAATGTAACACTCTCCGAAGCGAAATTGATTGAGTTGTTTAGACTTGGCGTGTTGTGCGCTGCGGATCTGCATTGTTTAGATACCGCGAGCCGCGACAAAGTTCAGCAGGCCTGCCTTAGCACTTGTGCACTGGCGTTATGTGAGCAGTGTTCTTGTCATGACTGTCCGATGCATCTTGTAAAACCCAAACCGCAAAATATTAACTGGCTTAAACAACCAGGCCTGGTTGAATAGGCTGATAAAAACTAACTAAGTTATCTGAGGGAAGTTCATGTCAAAAAGAAACCTAGCGTTAAAAACACTTGTAATTAGTATGGCGTCTGCGATGGCCGCGCCTGTTATAGCTGAAACAAAGCAATTGCCGCGTATTGATGTTATCGGTCAGGGTGAAGATGCGGTTACTAAGCAACCGGGTTCGGTAGCCATTGTGACCAAAGAAGAGCTGGAATTACAACAACCCTTGTCTACTGAAGATGCATTGCGTCGCGTACCGGGTATCAATATTAAAGGCGAAGAAGAGACGGCGGTGGTCGCAAACATTGGTTTGAGAGGGTTAAGTGCATCTGAAGCTAAATCGCTCATCTTAGAAGACGGTGTTCCGGTTGCGCCAGGTTTGTTTATTGGAAATGGGCGTTATTACAATCCACGTATTCAACGTATGGAAAGTATTGAGGTAGTGAAGGGTGCAGCCTCGTTACGCTATGGTCCTTCTACAATTGGCGGGGTCATTAACTATCAAACGAAAACCCCAGATGATGGTGTATTGATCAGTGGACGTGTTGGTTCACATAATATGCGAGAAGCAATGGTCGAAGCGGGTGGCAGTTCTGCCTCGGGTGATGCGTTTGCTGGTATTGTTGCCACTAAGGCTCAGAGTGATGGCTTTATGGGCAAGGGTTATGATATGGAAGATATCATGATCAAGGCAGGGATGGCACTTGGCGATAATCAAATGCTGGGGATAAAGTTTTCGCATCACGCGAATGACGCAAATATCTCATATCGCGGATTGCTTTGGGATGATTATAAAGCGGGTAAAACCTATAATCCTGCGCCGAATGATTGGTATTTAACCACGAGAAAAGCGTTTGATATTAACCATGAAATTCAACTGAATGACGATGTTAAATTGCGAACCCTGATCTATTGGAGTGATGTAACGCGTGATTATTGGCGATATGGTGTTGATACGGCCGCTTCGAATGCAGCAGGCCGCTGGGTTTATACTGACAGCCTCACCGGTAACAACCGTACTTGGGAGCGGGTTGGTTTGGACACGCGATTGAATTTTAATCATGCTGCGTTCGGTTTAGCCAATGAAGCTGAAATGGGCTTGCGTGTGTTTACAGAAAAGTCAAACGACACTCGTATTCGTGCAACACGCACTCAAGACAGAACTGGGGTTAATGATCGCCATCAAATTGATTCAGCCAATAGTTACGCGGTTTACGGCCAAAATAAATTCATGGTTAATGACCGTCTAGCGATCACACCAGGCCTGCGTATTGAAAGTTATGAACAAAAACGCTTGGTGCTAACTTCAAATAATGACTCAGAAACAACATCAAATACTGAAATTTTGCCTGGTTTAGGGATGACCTATCAGCTTAACCCGATGGCACAGGTTTATGGGGGCGTGTATCGCGCGTTTTCACCAGCTGAAAACGGCGTGGCGTTGGATGGCTTAACTGACCAGCAACTCGAAGCAGAGCGCTCTACTAACGTTGAATTGGGTGTTAGGGGCGCTTCTGACTCAATACGATATGAGCTAACAGCCTTTCATATGGATTTTTCCAATCAGGTTGTAACGGGTAATTCTGATCCAAACCTATCCCGTTCCAATGCAGGAAAAACCCTTCATCAAGGTGTTGAAGCTGCGTTTGGCATTGATTTGCAAGGAGGGTTTTCAATTGACACCAATTTAACCTATATCCCAACTTCAAAATTTGAAAGTGGAGATAACAAGGGTAACCGAATTAGCTATTCACCTGAATTGATCGCAAATTTAATTTTGGGTTATCAAACGGGCGGTTTAAGAACAGAGCTAGCGATACATCATACGGGTGAACAGTATGGTGATAGTGCGAATACCAAAGAGATTCCAGCTAATGCAGCAGGCGGAATCTGGGGCGGTAAACTTGATGCCTATACCACGGCTAATTTAAATGTTAACTACCGTGTTAACCAGCAACTCGCGGTATTTGGTGCCGTTAAAAACTTGACTGATGAACGTTATATTGCGGGTCTGCGCCAAGGGATTTATGTTGGACCAGAGCGTTCGTTTGAGCTGGGTGCGAAGTATAAGTTTTAAACCTAAATCTTCTCGTCAACCAGGGTTTAATTCTCTTCCCTGTGTTGTTTTATTTTATCTATAATGGCGTTAATGCCCCGCTGTTGGGGCGCGTCATTAAGGAGAAAACCATGTTAAAACCAGAAATGATTGCAAAATTGAATGAGCAGATTACGGCGGAAATGTATGCCTCTAATCTGTATTTACAAATGTCGGCTTGGTGTGAAGCGCAAGGCTTGTCGGGTGCAGCGGCGTTTTTCCGCCAACATGTGCCGGAAGAGTTGATGCACCGCGATAAGTTTATTGATTATTTGATTGAATGTGATGCGCCGGTAACGGTCGGTGCGGTCGCTGCACCGCCCACAGAGTTTAAAAACCTGGTGGATGTGATTAATAAAGCCTTTGAGCATGAGCTTAAAGTGACTGCGTTAATCAATGTGATGGCTGAAATGGCATTGGATTTTAAAGACTTCAATACCTTTAATATGTTGCAGTATTTTATTGCTGAACAGCGTGAAGAAGAAGTCTTATTCCGTGGTATTTTGGATCAGGTTAAATTGGTGGCGTTTAAAGGTGAAACCGGTGAAGCGATGTATCTGATTAACCAATATTTACAGCGTTTGGCGGCAAGCTCTAAACATTAATTTTCGTTAATTTTTTGTGTTTTCCTAGTTAGTTTAAGCCGAGCTTGTCTCGGCTTTTTTGTTCTTCCAATGCGCTAAAAATAATGAAAATAATTCTTGATAAGCTTTGCTGGTTGTGTATAATAGAAATCGTTATCAATTACAGCAGTTAAAACTTGGAGGCTTTATGAACACAGATGCAAACAAATTAGACTCGGCAACGCAGGGTTTGGTCATTGTTTGTTTAGTTATTTCGTTGGCAACCATGGTATTTTCTGCTGTGTTAGCCGGTTAGTTTTATCGGTTAATGCGTTGGTATAGTTTTTATTGTTTTTCTTATGTCTCTTTAGTCCTTAACTCGGCAGCTTCGGCTGCCATTTTTTTGTTTTTTATGTCTCCTCATTTAGTCCTTATCGCCGAGCTTGCCTCGGCTTTTTTTGTTGAAAACGGTAAAAATTGAAATATTACATGGTATAATTACGTATTGACTGAATAGGGCATTAATCACAACGTGAAGCCTTGTTGAGCATTGATAATCTGTTCGGCTTGATCGTCGCCCAGCTCGATACGTCCCAATCAAGGGACGTTTTTTATAGACTGAAATTACGTTACCTAACCAACAAACCCGATTGTTCTAGATAAATACGGCCTTGATCGCGTGCGGTATCGTATTGTGCTTTTTCACTGGCTTGATGCACTTCTTCGAGCGTTTCAGCCGTGGTCTCCACATGGATTTTGATGCGTTCAATCGCATTTTCCAGTGTATAGGTCAACTGATGAATATCCGCCATGTCTTTAGGGGTTAAGGACTCCTTGGCGACGATGGCGGCCAGCTTGGGATTATATTCTGCTAAATTCGCCACCGCCTGTTCATAGGTTTCGGAAGGCACGCCTTTAAAATGCTTCACTCCGTGATCGGAAGCTTGCGCTCCAAGGCTCGACAAACCTAAGCTTAAAACACCTACTGCAAACAATGATTTTTTCATAACAAACAGCTCCAAATTTATTTGTGGTGAAATTAAATCGAATGGTACAACAAAATAGATACCGCTGCACTGACGGATCTCAGCTTGCCACAAGACTTACTAGGCTAACGATCGCAAATCACAGGGTTAGCACCAATCCAATAATACCAATAACTTAATGCAAGCAGTAAACTCATACCGAGCGAGACCTGTCTGAATCAAGCCAGGCCTGCTAGGCTCGTCGCGAATAGCATTGAAACCAAGACGCGAATGTGAAGTTGACCAATATAAAATTATTATAAAGGTTGGTTTGATAGCTTGAATTTATATGAGCATATATGCCGTGAGTCATCTTTATTAAAGAATGTTGGACGGTATTGCTATTTGAGTTTTTTATAAGCGCATTAATTGTGTTGCAATTATTATCTATATTTATAATAATAAGAACAGTTTTTATTACTATGTTATTTAGTGATTAATTTATGCTTCGTTATTGTAGAAGGATTAAGATGATGCGTTTAAAACCTCTTGCAGCTTTGTGTTGTGTTTCTTTGTGTTCTGTGCCGGCTTGGGCGGATCTTTCGTTGGAAAAAATCACCGTGACCTCCGCGACTAAAACCGAACGTGCGTTAGAGCAAACAGCGGTGTCGGTTGAAGTGATTGATGAGCAGACGATTAAAGCCATCGGTGCGACCACGTTTGGTGATATTTTGCGTCATAGTGAAGGGGTGTTTATGAACCCAGATCAACGCGCGATGTCGATTCGTGGCGCGAGCGCGAAAGGGGTGTTGTTGTTGATTGATGGTCGTCGTGTCGCGTCGGAGTTTACAAAAAACTATGATTCGGGGCGGATTCCGGTTGCCAGCATTGAGCGCGTGGAGATTATAAAAGGGCCGATGGCGGCGCTTTATGGTTCGGATGCGTTAGGCGGTGTAATTAATATCATTACCAAATCGCCTCAAGACGGCATGGAGTCGAGCATCAGTGTGAGTGGTGGTTCGAGTCTTAAGGGCGAAGCGGGGCAGGTGCAGATTGATGCTGATCTTCGCGGGCGTTCGGGTGCGACTGGTTATAGTGCTTGGTTTAGTGCGCAAAGCCGTGACGCTTACACCGAAACAGAAACCGCCAATATTCGTGTCGGGCAAGGGGGGGAGCAGCGCCGTCCTTCGGAACTGCAAGGTCCGCCTAACTCGCCTTTTGGTCAGTTGCGTAACAACTTGGATGACCAGTATGCCGTTGATACCAGCTATCGCGCCAAGGCGGATGTGATGAATATAGGCGGTAAACTGACCCATCAATTGAACGAACAGCTTGAGCTGAATGCGCGTTTGAGTTTAATGACCGAAACCCATCAAACGAGCGGTATTGCGAATGTGTATGAGTCCAATCAAACGAATCCACAGAACAATCAAAAAATTCGTGTGCAGAATGTGCCTTATCGTCAAGCGATGGATAACGAGCGCATTGAAACCGGGGTGGGCGCGAAGCTCGAACTGAGCGAGCAGCTTAGGCTAGAGTGGCAGTCCGATTTGTCTTATTACAAAAAACAAGATGAGGTCACGACTGATTTATGGCAAGAGTTGGGGTATGCCAGCCGCGAAGACTCTGCCGGGCTAACCGGGGATGGCAAGGTTTACATTCAGCAACACAGTGTAAACAGTTTTTGGACATCGCAAGCCGGCCATCAGATTTTGGCAGGCGTGGAGTATTTTGAAGATAAGCGCGATGCGGCGTTTTTTGACCGTGATGGCAAAATGACGACCAAAACCCTCGACAACAAATCCGCTTTTGCCCAATACGAGTGGCAGGTGTCGGCACCTTGGTCGATTATCGGCGGCCTGCGTTATGACGATACTACCAGTGGAGGCGATGCGACCACCGCCAATCTTGGCACGGTTTATCAACTGAATCCGATGATGAACCTGCGCGCGCGTTATGCCCAGGGTTTTCGCGCACCGGATGCCCAAGAACTCTATATCAATCGCTTTAATCCTCAGGGGCGTCGCTTTGTGGGGTCACAGGTGGTCGATGCTTCGATTAACAAACAGGCGTTCGATCTGAAGGCCGAAAAGAGCGAAAACATTGAGTTGGGCATCAGCGGGCGTAACCAGGCCTGGTTCTATGATCTTGCGGTGTTTAATACTGAAATTTCGGACAATATTTTGCGCCAAAACACCCAAGATTATCTAAGTTTTAGAAATGCTAAGTCGGTGACGATTCAAGGTATGGACGCGCGGATAGGTTGGAAAATGCATTCCGATGTCGATATCGATCTGGCGTTAAATCTTCTGGATACCAAGGATAAAGAAACCCAGCAACGCTTGGAGTACACGCCGGATTTTGTGGCGCGCTTGGGGGTGAATTATCAGGTTGCGCCTAGTTTTAAAACCCGTGTCGATGTTCAACATGTTGGCGATCAGCTATACAGCATAACCTCAAAGGGGCAAACCCGCTATCTTGAAACAGACGCCTATACCCTTGTGAATCTCAACCTAAACTATGCGCCAAGCCAATGGCAGCAAGCAGAAATTTTTGGCGGGGTGAATAACCTGTTTAACGCCAAAGTCGATAAAGAACTCGGTTCCGATCCGGGCACCTTTATTCATGCCGGTGTGCGTGTGTATTTTTAAAGCTATTTAATCATTTGAATCATCTGCGCTCGTCCACGGGCGCATTAAAAAAGGAATTAGACTATGAAAAATCAAACAAGCTTTTGCGTTTCATTTAAACCTTTAGCAGCAGGCCTGGTGATCGCCGGTATGTTGGCATTTTCCGCTGTTCAGGCTAAAACCCCTGCGCAGGACGTGGCACAGGCGAATGGCTTGTGCAAAAACAGCTATTCATTGATTTCGTATGAATTGCGTCCACGCAGTGTGCCGCGTTTTATTATGGCGCTGGAAGGCGATTTAGCCTTGAGCCCTGAGCAGCGCCAGCAGCTTAAACAGGTCACGGACTATGTGCCGAAAAATGTGTTGCCCATGCGTGATGAAATCAAGGCTTTTGAAACCAAAATTGTTGAGGATTTTGTGCAAAACGGTCAAACCCCAGAGCAATTAGCCAGCCGATTAGACGAGCTACAAGCCATGAAGCGCCGCCTAGCCGAAGAAGAGATTCGGGTTTTTAATCAGATTAAAGACCTGCTCACCCCGGCACAATATCAAGAAGCAGTGAAGCGCGCCAGCGGTGAATAATCTTTTCTTTATTAAAGCTAATGATAATAGTTGCCATTTGTGTTAATTTTGGTAAACTGGTCGCAACCTAGTCACTCATGTAGGAGGTTCAGCAATGATTGCTTTGGAGCGCAAGGTTTTACCTGCGACACAGATGGTTCATCACGACGTGGCCGGATTTTTGAAAGGTTTGTCTGTCTTTGGTGATTGGCAAGCCTGTCTCGTCACTGAAGGCTTAAAGCACCATGTTGTGAATCAGTTTTCTAGCATGCGAACCCGGGGGCAGCGTATTATGGGCGAAGCGCCGGGTATTCAGGCCTCGTTTTTTAGTCAAAAAATTTATGCTGTTGCAGTAGATTGGTTGGATGGTCTGTGTTTTTTGAACTTTAAAGACAGGGCGGGCGTGCCCCATTATCGCTTGAGGTCTTTGGCTGAGCCGGGTTCGGTTTTGGCTGAGCGATTGAAGGATTGGGTGGCGGCGTTTGCAAGCCAAAATAGCATCGGGTTCAAACGATTTAATGCTTGTCGTCAAACAAGGCAGATTGATAAGGATGCGGTGCGCCAAGCTTGGCAACAATTAGTCCATCCGCAGCAAGCCGCCAGTATTTTTAAAGCGCATCAGTATCAATTGTTGGATCTTTACCAGGCTTTGTCGCCTGATTTTGCCAAGCAAATGGATCGTCAATTTATCTTGCAGGTGATTGAAACTTGCCGCAATGAGCGGTTAAGTTTATCCTTTACCGCACGCAATGCATGCCTGACACAAGCCCATGTGGGTCGAATTAAGCAGGGTCTTGATGACGAACAGCACATTGTTATTCGTGACACTGGTTTTAAGTTGGAGTTAAGTGATTTGTCATCATTGGGTGTTTGGCAGTTACGGATTCCAAGCAGACATAAGGTTATTCATCAAATCAAATTGTTTAATCGCTTGGGTCAAGAAATCCTGTCTATTGATTCGCCACGTCCATCAGTTGTCTGGAATAATCTATTTGTTTGACAGATTTCTGCTTTAGTTATCTTTGCCCTGATTTCATTTCCGTGAACTCAGGGCATTTTATTAGTTATGTTAAATCCAAGCGCTGATGCTGAGTGCCAGTTTCCCTTTCTGATCGACTAATATTATTTGCTCCAGTTTGCCTGAAGCTGTCTGTTGCTGCCAGCGCCAAATGTGCTTGATCGCGTTGAGGTTGAGCTGGCATTTAAACCCGGCGTCACCCAATATAAGTTGTTGGTTGAGTTGAAGCAGGTTAATTATTTTTCCGTGATGAGATTGCATACAGCTCAGGTTATGACTGGTAATTTGAACTTTATTTTCTCGCAACTTAATGCCGCTTAGTCGGTGAGCAAAATCTTCTGAGCTTAGTGCTTCCGGTTGGTCATTATGCGCTTGGGTGAATCGGTGAAAGTCGAATTGGAAGTTGTTCAGCAGGTTGTCCGCTTGGTGGAGCGTGCTGATTTGTTTCCAGTCCTGTTCAAATTCGCCTTTTATGGGTTGCCGAAGGGTTGATTGTTTTAGTGGTGTGGACTTATAAATAAGCGGAACGCGGTCTTCAAAGGCCGCGCAATAACTGTCAAGAGCGTCTGCCTGTTCACTGTGTTTTTCGTTAAGCGATTTGAAGTACTGACAAAGATCTCGAGCTTGATCCAATGCAAATAGATGGCGTTTGTGATTGCTTGAGCAAGATTCAATATATTTCCATTCGTTTGTTTTTAATTGGATGCGAGTTTGATTAGTAAAACAGTTTAAAGTTTGTTGATCTTGATGGATATTAACCTTATTAAAATGCGTAATGATCTCATGTTGACCTAGGCTGTTGATTAATCCCGATTTCCAGTAACCTTGATTTTCCAATCCTTTAATAAACAATGGGAACAGGGCTTTTATGTAACCGCCTTCAAGCGCGCCTCGAGTTGGAAGATTTAGTGGTTGCATGATTTCCTCCTTAAAGTTAAAAACTATTATCATTTGCAATTGATTTAAATAATACAATAAATGATAATGATTAGCAATCAAAAAAGGAGTAAAAACATGTTAACAATCTACCAAAGATCAGCGTCCCAGTACGGGGCTAAGGTGTCCTCAGTTGGACAGAGTTTATTGGTCAATCAAAAACAACGCTGTGCTTCCCTGATTGTGCCGCATCAGCCGGCCTTGCTCGATAGGTTGGCACTCAGAAACGACTGGAGATTGTTGGCTTACCGCGAAAACTTGGATAGCATATTGGCGCAATATAAGGTAACGCGTCCTCAGGCTTATCGACAGTTTAATGAGGGGGTTAGTGCTTTAAAACCTGAACGGGTCTGTGATCTATTTGAGGCCATTAGTAATCAACAACTTGATTTTGAAATGACTTTGTTTAGTTTAGGTGTAGCTTGTCATTACGCAAATAAAAAACAAGATTTTGCGGTGCAACCAGGCCTGGTTAAAGCCCAGTCAACGAATCATAGTCTTTTTATAACCACTCGGGCGATTGATAGTTTATGGTTGATTACCAAAACCTTTGCAGATGGGATTGAACTGATGATCGAAGCCTTTGATCGATATCATCGGCCTGTGTTGTTTTTGTCACCAGCAGCCAAGCAGCAGCGTGGGTTTGGTCAGTTATCCAGTTGGTTGGAGGCCCTAAAAGATGGGTATGCAGCGGTACAGTGCGCTTAACTGAGCATCAGTAGAACCGTGAGTATAAAGCCGCCGAAATAAAAGATGAAGCTGAATTGAAGCATGCGCTTGTTCGCTTGGCGACTATTTAGCTTTTCAAATTTTGGATGTTTTCTTAGTTGGATAAACCCTAGCCATAAAGCCGCAAGTCCACCAAAGGTAAGAATAAATCCCCAGAAGAGCGCGTTGAGCATTCTATTTCCTTTTCGAATATCACAAATTTGTCATGTTAGTTTAATACCGCTAGATGATAAAATTATGACAGTTAACTTATTTGTGGTTTAAAAGGGGTGTTATGGGTCAAGGTCATGTTGAATTAAGTCCGTTGGGAAAAAATGTCGTTTATTGTTCTCAATATAATCCTGGTTTGCTATTTCCTATCGCCCGCAAGCTAAAGCGCGATGAATTAGCGATGCCTGAGCTGCTGCCGTTTCGGGGGGCGGATATATGGACGGCTTATGAATTGTCATGGCTGAACCTAAAGGGTAAGCCGATGGTCGCGGTGGGGGAGTTTGAGTTTCCTGTTGATTCGCCCAATATCATCGAATCTAAGTCTTTCAAGCTTTATTTGAACTCCTTTAATGGGTCACGCTTTGCCAGTCAAACTGAGGTAATTGAATATTTAACCCGCGATCTGTCTGCAGCCAGTGGTGGTAAAGTTAAAGTTAAAATGAAGCTTGTTGGTGAGCCGCAAGCCTTGGTCGGTGAGATTGAAGATGCGTTTTGCTTAGATCATCAGGATATTGAAATCCATGATTATCAGCTTAATACTGATTACTTAAGCACCTTAGACAAGGAGGTCGAACAAACAGTCTATAGCAATCTTTTGAAGTCGAATTGTTTGGTGACCGGCCAGCCGGATTGGGGAACGGTTGTGATTAGTTATCGAGGAAAACAGATTGAACCTACCGGTTTGCTTCGTTATATTGTATCTTACCGTGAACATATGGAGTTTCACGAGCAGTGCGTAGAACGGATTTTTATGGATCTACAGCGCCATTGCCAGCCCGAAGCTTTAACGGTTTATGCGCGTTATGTGCGCCGGGGTGGTTTGGACATCAACCCTTATCGTTCTAACTTTCAACCGCATGTCAAGATGCCACGCTTGGTACGCCAGTAAGTGAATTATTAGACTTTTCTAATCTAAAGAAATGAATCGATATGATGTCCTAGTTTGATCTATAATTAAAGTGTGAATAAATTAGTTTTATAAATATATTTTATACTGATATTATATTTATTTTAGCAAATGAAATCGTTATTACTGGCGGTTTCTTGAATTCAAAAGGTTGTTGCATCTGTCAAGACCTTAGTCGGAGTAGCTGTCATGTCGTTTCTTACTCAAAGCCTCAAGGCGTCCTTCTTATTTTTTACCGCATTGTTGTTAATATCCAGCTTACTGTTGTTTGGAGGTTTATTGTATTGGTTTCAGGTCAAGCCGATAGAGCAGGTTCAATTAGAGCGAACGAAATTAGAGATGGCGCAAGACATTGACCGGCGTATGCAGGCGCGGGTGGAAACAGTGATGGCGGTGGCGATGGCGGCAGCTCAAAATCAGGCTGTTCAGCAGGCTTTGACTGGCGATATCCCGCGTGCTCAAGCGGTTGAGCACTTGAAAACCACGCGTGATCACTTTAGAACGGCGTCGAAAGGCACTTACGGCAGTATTCAAATGCATATTTTTGATCGTAACCAGCGCTCTTTTATCAAATCATGGGCACCAGATAGTTTCGGTGAGGAAATTCGAAATCCAATGGTACGCTCAGTGTTTGAACAGCGTCAATTTGCCGGCAGTGTGACCTTGACGCGTCGAGGCCCGGCTTTGTTGGGGGTGTCTCCGGTGATTGTCAATGACAAGGTGGTTGGCGCTGTTGCCGTGACCGGTGGTTTTGGTGTGGTGGTTCGTGAGCTCAAAACTGAATCCAATATTGATTGGTTAATGCTGTGGGATAAATCTTATATCCAAAACCGCTACCCCGCTCTGGCCGAAACCGTGTCACAGAATCCAAGCTATGATTCGCGTTATATTGTAGGCCATACTCAATGGTTTGCAGCGGAGTTTGTTGATGAGCTTAAAACGTTGAGCTATCCAGCTTTAGAGTCTGATCAAACGGCGGTGATGTTGAATGGCAATGCTATTTATATCAATATTCCGGCTTATGACGAAATGGGGCAGGTATTAGGACGTAATATATTTAAGATACCAGCTGATGAATTAAATGCGATGATTGCAGAGCAAACCAACCAGATGTTACTGACCTTGTTTATTATTTTCTTGGTTGTGATATTGATTGTTGGGATGCTGATTGTCATGGTCCAACTAAAAGTCATTAACCCGGTTGCCTCCATGTCAGCAACGATGTTAGCGATAAGCCGTACCGGACAGTTTTCTCAGCGAGCAAAGGTAACCAGTCAAGACGAAGTAGGGCAAATGGCTGCAGGCTTCAATGCACTTTTAGCCCAAACTCAAGATGCGATGAATGAAACTAATCATGTTATTGCGCATATTGCTAAGGGTGATTTTTCGCCAAGGATCCAAACCGAATTGCAGGGCGATTTGTTAACTCTAAAAATGGGTGTAAATCAAAGTGCAGAATCGATCCAATTAACCATGAATCAATTGAGTAAGGCGATGTCTGCACTTAAAGCAGGTGATTTTTCAATTCAGTTAGATGGAACAAAATTATCCGGTGAATTTAAGGTCATGCTTGATTCAGCCAGCCAAGCCATGTCACAACTTCATCATACCGTTCAGGGTATCTCTGAAGTAATGGACTATATGAATCAAGGTAAATACCAGCATCGCGTTGAGGTTGAAGCGTTTGGTGAATTGGCAAGACTAAAGCAAAATATTAATACCTCAATGGACTCGCTTGAAAATGCGATGGCTGAGATTGTGCGGGTGATTCATGCACAGTCGCGTGGCGATTTAACGCAGAAAATTGAGAAGGAATATCACGGAGAGTTGCGCGTATTAAAAGATGCAGTCAATGAAACAGCGACTAAATTGACAGCCGTGGTGAATCAAGCGGTAGAAGCGTCTGCAGTGGTTAATCAAGCCTCAGCTGAAGTGGCTACCGGTGCCAATGATTTAAGCATGCGCGTTCAGCAGCAAGCAGCGGCGATTGAGGAAACCTCCGCAACCATGGATCAGATGACATCAGCGGTTGAACAGTCGCGGGAAAATAGTCAGGCAACCGCGCGCATCACCCAGGATGTTCAACAAAAAGCACAAGATGGTGTTAAGGTGATGCGTGAAACCATTGAGGTGATGTCAGGTATTCAGGCATCGAGCCAAAAGATTGCTGAGATCGTGACGCTGATTGACAGCATTGCATTCCAAACCAATTTATTGGCGTTGAATGCCGCCGTTGAAGCAGCGCGTGCCGGCGAACATGGCCGTGGTTTTGCGGTGGTAGCGAGTGAGGTGAGAGCCTTAGCTCAGAAGTCAGCCGATGCCGCTAAGGATATTAAACACTTGATTGAAGAATCGGTGGGTCGGATTAACCAGGGTACGCAGTTGGCCAGTGCGTCCGGTGAGGCTTTAGAGTCCGTCAATAATGCGATTGAAGAGGTTGCTCAGCGGGTTAATGAAATTGCCACTGCAGCCGCTGAACAGGCTCTGGGGATTACTCAAGTGCATCAAGCCATTAACCAAATTGACTCGGTTACGCAGCAGAATGCGGCCCTAGTTGAACAAACCTCTGCCGCAACAGAAACCTTGAATGAGCAGGCGCATATTTTGGCTGAGGATATGGCGTTCTTTAAAACCCAGCGATTATCAAACTCGCTTACAGTGAAAAAGTTGAAATAGACTAAAGTTTTATAATTTATAGCCCGCGATTTGCGGGCTTTTGTGTTTTTAGGATACGGAATGGAACTACCGATTACCCCACTGTTACCCGAAATTCTAAAGGTTTTGTCGCAACAACCAGGCCTGGTACTGCAGGCTGAGCCTGGAGCGGGTAAGTCCACGGCGGTGCCTTTAGCATTATTAAATGCAGAATTTTTAACGGGCAAGAAAGTGATTATGCTGGAACCGAGGCGTTTGGCAGTAAGGTCGATCGCCCGTTATCTTGCCCATCAGCTAGGAGAGCAGGTGGGGCAGACGATCGGTTATCAGATTCGTAACGAATGTCGGGTTTCAGCTAAAACTCGTTTGGAGATTGTTACCGAGGGCATTCTGACGCGTCGGTTGCAGGCAGATCCTGAATTATCCGATGTGGCCTTGGTGATTTTTGATGAGTTTCATGAGCGTTCAATTCATGCCGATTTAGCATTAACCCTGTGTTTAGATGTGCAATCAGCTTTGCGTCCAGATTTGAAAATATTGGTGATGTCGGCGACGATGGATAGTGAGCAGGTTAGTTGTTTTTTAAATCAAGCCAGTGTAATTAAATCCGAGGGTCGAACTTACCCGGTCGAAACCTATTATTTGCCGCAACCGATTAAATCTGGTCATCCCCGTGATTGGTTAGTTAGGTTAAAGCCATTGATTTATCAGGCCTTGAAAACTTCGGAACAGGATGTGTTGGTGTTTTTACCCGGACAGTCTGAAATCAAGCGGTTGCAAGAGGTTTTGCAATCAAACTTGGAACCAGGCCTGGCCATTTGTCCTTTATACGCTCAGCTTTCTGCGGAGCAGCAAGAAATCGCGCTGGTGCCTGATCTAGGCGGCAGGCGTAAAGTTATTTTAACGACGAATATTGCTGAAACTAGCTTGACGCTTGAAGGCATTGGTGCGGTGGTGGATTCCGGTTGGGTGCGTAAAGCGGTGTACGATGTGTCGAGTGGCATGACTCGATTGGTGCTCCAGCGAATTTCTAAAGCTTCAGCGGAACAACGTAAGGGTCGCGCCGGGCGTTTAATGCCAGGCGTGTGTTATCGTTTATGGTCAGAAAGCCAGCAAGATCAAATGGCTGAGTTTGATCTTGAAGAGATAGTGCAACCGATTTGTCAGGCTTATGTATGGAGTTGGCTTTATGGGGGGTTAAAACACCGAATGAATTAAACTGGTTAACGCAGCCACCACCAGCCCATTATGCGGCGGCTAGCAGCCTTTTACAGCAATTGGGGTTGTTGTTGCCTAATCATCAATTATCCGAGCTTGGATTGGCCTCGCAGGATTTGGGTATGAGCCCTCGCTTGGCAAAGATGCTCTTGGCCGCTCAGCATCAATCCGATGAGCAACAAATGCTGGCATTGGATTTGGCGGCCATTCTAAATGAGGCTGATTTATGGGTAGGCGAAGCGGATGCTGATTTGATTCAGCGACTGTTGGCGCTACAGTCTTATCGGAAAAACTCGAAGCAAGCACGGCTCAACCTGCCAATTAAGGTGGCGCGGGTTGAGCAGGTATTAAAAAACACAGAAGCGTGGCGCCGGCAATTGGGGTTTGCCGAACCGGTTGTATTGAGCTTAAGCAAGCTGCAGCAAACGCTGGGTGGCTGTTTAGCTTTAGCCTTTCCAGATCGGATTGCGCAGCGGCGGAAGGGTGAAGCGGCCCGTTATCGATTAAGTAATGGCAAGGGCGCGTGGCTGCGTGACACCGATCCTTTAGGGCAGCAGGCCTGGTTGGTGGTTGCCGAGTTGGATGGCCAGCGGCAAGAGGGGCAGATTTTTTTGGCCGCGACCTTGGAGTTGTCGGTGATAGAGTCGGTGTTTAAAGATCAAATTCGAACCGATCTCAGCTTGAGGTTTGACAGTAAAAAACGTGAATTGGTTGCGACCGAGCAGCGTTGTTTAGGCAAGCTGGTTTTAACTGAAAAGCCGACTGACGCTATCTCATCTGAGGCATTTCAAGCCGCCTTGCTTAAGATTTTGGCCGAGCAGTTGGATTTATTGCCTTGGAGCGAAGTGGCGTTGGATTATTTAAAACGCTTGCGCTGGTTAGCGAACTTTCAACCGGATTGGCCAAGTTTTGACCAGGCCTGGTTAACAGCAAATATCCAAGACTGGTTGGCGCCTTATTTAACAGGCATGGTTTCGGTTAGGGGGTTGCAGGGCCTGAACATGTTGGCGATGGTGCAAAGCCTGTTAAGTTATGAGCAGCAGCAAGTTTTGGCGCAAGAAGCCCCTCAGTTTTACCACGCGCCGAGTGATAAAAAAGTCACGATAGATTATAGTCAGCCGAATACCGCCAAGGTATCGCTGCAGTTGCAGGAGGTGTTTGGTGAATTAAGTTCACCGCGTTTGGCTTGGGGTCAAGTGGCGTTAACCTTTGAGTTGTTGTCGCCGGCGCGCCGCCCGATTCAGACTACTGCCGATTTAGCTCATTTTTGGCGGCATTCCTATTTTGAAGTGGCCAAAGAGATGAGAGGGCGTTACCCCAAGCATCGCTGGCCGGATAAACCTTTGGACGAAAAACCGGGGCGTTCAATCAAAGCAAAATCTTGATGGTCTTACCATTGATGCTGACCGGCTAGATAGGCAAAGGCCACCATAAAGGCCGGTTCTTGAAATTTTTTGAGCTTGGTTTCACTGAATGCAATCGGCAGGGCATAATTTTTAAGATTGGCCTTTTGTTGTGTGGCATCCAGTAGAGTAACATTCAGACTGGGCGCAACTTGCAGAGCGGCTTCGAGTTTAAAGCCGTTCGCACCGCCGGCAAATTTGCCTTTTTTTTGTCGTGCACGAATCGCTAACTGGTCAATTTTGTAATCCTCCGCCAATTTGACAAAAGTTTTCTGAAAATACTGTAGGTCTTCTGCGCGATCCGGATTGGCACATTGAATACGCGTACTACGACATTCGGGAAGATAAAAGATGCCGTCATCTTGTTTAAGCAGACAAATAATGGCGTCATTGCCGCTAAGTTCTATTCCACATACAATCATTGATGTTTCCTTTAATTTAGGGGCTTTTTAGCCCCGTTTAATTTTAATCGAATGTTTCGGTTAAAGTTCAAGCTGACCTATTTCACCGAGAATCAGTTTGATTTGGTGTAATCCTGGCCGGAGGTTGTGCGGATAGTCAATTGGATGACCGTCGCTGAGTGAGCCAGCGCACACTAATCGCATTACGTCCGGTTGGTGCTCAGAGTAAAGATCCATCGCGATCAACTCCATGGTTTCGGGTGGTGCATCGTTGTTAAAGCCAAGTTGCGTACCAAAACTAAAGCCGATACCCAATCGGATATTACTGGCAAGCATAACCGGTCGGGTTTCAGCAATCCGTTCAGAATCAAACCTGACTCGGGTGATTTCGAAGCGATCCGGTTGGATAATTTGGCTTTGTTCGCTTAGGGTTCTGACTTCTATTCGACAGTGCTGTTGTTGTCGGTCAAACCCTGAACGCGTGGTGAATTTCCCCTGTTGAATAAAACGACGGGTAGATCCAGGTGTGATTTCAACGGCTTGATTCAGTACAAAGCTATGACCCGGTTGGATTTCGGATTTACGCGGGGTATCAAAATGGCTACAGCCTAACAGGGTTAAGCTGACAAGGATAACAGAGGTGATTCTAAACATGGCTTATTCCTGACTTCATCTGTAATAAGGTCTAAACCTATTATCTTACACTTGGGGCGGTTTCGCTTTGTGGTAAAATTCGGTTTTAATTGAAATGATTGAATTTTAAAAGCATATGGATAAAGCGTTAACGCATTTTGATGTGATTGTCGTTGGTGGCGGACATGCCGGAACCGAAGCGGCTTTGGCTTCAGCAAGAATGGGGGTAAACACCCTGCTATTGACCCACAATATTGATACTTTAGGCGCCATGTCCTGCAATCCTGCTATTGGCGGGATTGGCAAGGGGCACCTGGTTAAAGAGGTGGATGCTTTGGGCGGTGCAATGGCTTTGGCGACCGACCAAGCCGGTATTCAGTTTCGTACCTTGAATGCGTCTAAGGGGCCGGCAGTTCGTGCTACACGTGCTCAAGCGGATCGCTTGCTTTATAAGCAAGCCATTCGTATGACCCTCGAAAATCAATCTCATCTCACGATCTTTCAACAACCGGTTGAAGATATTTTGATTGAGGGTGATCAGGTAGTGGGTGTGGTCACTAAAATGAACCTTAACTTTTATGCACGCCAAGTAGTGTTAACTGCAGGCACGTTTTTGGCGGGCCGTATCCATATTGGCTTACAAAACTATGAAGGCGGTCGCGCTGGGGATGCGCCGGCCAACCGATTGGCTGCCAAATTGCGCGAATTAAGTCTACCGGTTGGGCGCTTAAAAACCGGTACGCCACCGCGTATTGATGCGCGCACGGTTGATTTTTCACAAATGGCGATTCAGCCAGGCGATGATCCGGCTCCTGTGTTCTCTTATATGGGTTCAGCTACGATGCATCCGCGCCAATTGCCTTGTTATATTACCCATACTAATGAACAAACCCATGAAGCCATTCGTGGCTCGCTTGATCAATCGCCGATGTATGCTGGGGTGATTGAAGGTGTTGGGCCACGTTATTGCCCTTCGATTGAAGATAAGGTCATGCGCTTTGCGGATAAAAATTCACATCAGGTTTTTATCGAGCCAGAGGGATTGACGACGCACGAACTTTATCCCAATGGAATTTCAACCAGTTTGCCATTTGAAACTCAGGTCAAAATTGTGCAGTCGATGAAAGGCATGGAGAATGCAAGAATTATGCGCCCCGGCTATGCGATAGAGTATGACTTTTTTGATCCGCGTGGTTTAAAACCGACTTTAGAAACGCAAGCCCTTAAAGGTTTGTTTTTTGCCGGTCAAATCAACGGCACTACTGGCTATGAAGAAGCGGCCGCGCAAGGTTTGTTAGCCGGTTTAAATGCAGGGTTAATGGCGCAGCAAAAAGACAGCTGGTATCCAAGGCGTGATCAGGCTTATATGGGGGTATTGGTCGATGACTTGATTACTCTAGGTACTCAAGAGCCCTACAGAATGTTTACTTCGCGTGCCGAATACCGTTTGTTACTGCGCGAAGACAATGCGGATCAGCGATTAACGGAGTTGGGAAGGTCTTTTGGATTGGTAGATGATTCGCGTTGGGCCGCCTATGAAACCAAGCTGGAATGTTTGGAGCAAGAAGTTCAACGCTTGAAAGATATTTGGATTTATCCCGCACATCAGGATGCCAAACAAGCTGAAGAATTAATGCAGTTGCCCTTGAGTAAGGAGCATAAGCTGTTTGATTTATTGCGTCGCCCAAATGTAAGCTATCGTGCCTTGTCTGAGTTAGCTGTATTTGGTGAAGGCGTCAGTGATCCGGCTGTGATTGAACAGATTGAAATTGAGGCCAAGTACGCCGGTTATATCGAACGTCAATTACTCGAGATTGAAAAAGCCAAACGTGAAGAAACTACGCCTATACCGGATGACTTAGATTTAGACATTATTTCTGGCTTGTCGAATGAGGTTAAACAAAAGTTGCGCCAGCATCGACCGGCCACCCTGGGGATGGCTTCTCGTATTTCAGGAATTACCCCTGCGGCGATTTCGCTATTAGCGATTTTTATGAAAAAGCACCGAGCAGCGCAAGCAAAAATGGCAGAGGTTGCGCGTGACGCTTGAACATTCACTCCGCCAAGGTGCAAGCCAGTTAGGTTTGGTGCTCAGTGACCAGGCCTGCCAGCAATTACTCGATTATCTGGCGCTGCTGCAGAAGTGGAATAAGGTTTATAACCTGAGTGCGATTCGTGATCCTGAGCAGATGTTGGTTAAGCATATTTTTGACAGTTTGGCGGTGGTTCCGGTGATTGGGCAGGCCGCGCCTGCTAATTTGATAGATGTCGGTACTGGTGGTGGTTTACCCGGGGTTCCTTTGGCGATTATGTTTCCCACTATGCCGGTTGCACTGTTAGACAGCAATGAGAAAAAAACACGCTTTTTGGTTCAAGTAAAGGCTCAGTTGGGTTTGGAGAATGTTCAGGTTTACCACCAGCGGGTTGAAGACCATATTCAGCAATATGAGGCGGTAATCTCACGCGCGTTTACTGCGCTGGACAATTTTGTGAATCTGACCCGGCCTTTGCTGGCACCAAATGGGCGCTGGTGGGCAATGAAGTCGCAAAGTCTAGAAGAGGAAAAGAAAGCGCTACCACCAGGCCTGGTGGTCGAACAAACCTATACATTAAGCGTGCCGGATTTGAATGCGGCACGTTATTTAGTCGCCATGTACCAACAAGGAGATAGGCACAATGGCTAGAGTCATGGCGATTGCTAATCAAAAGGGCGGGGTTGGAAAAACCACCACCAGCGTTAACTTGGCAGCCTGTTTAGCAAGGTTGGAAAAAAAAGTCTTGGTGATCGACCTTGACCCGCAAGGAAACAGTACGGTGGCCTTGGGGGTGGAAAAGGATCAGTTAAATCAATCAGCTTATGATCTATTAATGCTTGAGGCTAAGGCTGCCGAGGTGATTCAGCATTTGGAACAGCCTAATCTTGATTTGATTGCTGCAAACGGTGACCTAACCGGGGCAGAGGTCGCTTTATTGGAGCATGAGAAAGGGCCAAAGCACTTGCGTAAAGCCTTAAAATCAATTCGATCAAACTATGATGTCATCCTAATTGATTGTCCCCCAACGTTAAATATGCTGACACTGAATGCTTTGGCCGCTTCAGATGGTGTGCTGGTTCCGGTTCAGTGTGAATACTTTGCTTTAGAGGGATTGTCAGCCTTAATGGATACCGTACAAACGGTTCAACAGGGCTTAAATCCGAATCTGCAAATTGATGGTTTATTGCGTACTATGCATGATCGAAGAAATAACTTGGCGAACGATGTTTCTAACGAGTTGGTGGCGCATTTTGGTATGAAGGTGTTGCAAACCATTATTCCGCGGAATATTCGTTTGGCGGAAGCGCCCAGTTATGGTGAATCGATTCTGGACTATGATGCAGGTTCAACCGGCGCGATGGCGTATCTGGCCTTGGCCAATGAAATAGTAAGAAAATTAAGAATTTAGTAGAAGGACGGGAATGTGGCAAAAAAACATTCAGGATTAGGCGGTCGCGGCATTCACGCGCTTCTTGGTGGTAAGCAAAAGGCCGACAATCAAGTCAATGATTGGAAGGTTGAAAAATTACCTTTAGCGCATATTCAGCAGGGCAGTTATCAGCCCAGACAAAAATTTGATGAAGCGAGTCTGGTAGAGTTAGCCGAATCCATAAAATCTCAAGGTTTAGTCCAGCCGATTATCGTTAAATGGGTTGCAAGTGAATGCTATGAATTGATAGCAGGAGAGCGTCGTTGGCGAGCGGCTAAACTAGCGGGTTTAGAAACCTTGCCTGCGATTGTCAGGGAGGTTGATGATCAACAAAACCTGGCAATGGCGGTCATAGAAAATATTCAGCGAGAAAACTTAGGACCACTTGAAGAAGCGCAAGCCTTTGCCCGCTTAATCAAAGACTTTGATTTAAACCAGCAGTCGGTTGCCGATATTGTTGGGAGATCAAGAGTTGCTATTTCCAATACATTGAGGTTACTAAAGCTACCGGAACTGATTCAGGATTGGTTACAGGACGAGATGCTAACTATGGGCCATGCGCGAGCCTTATTAAGTTTGCCTGAACATCAACAGCTCTCCTTAGCAAAAAAAGCCATAGACCAGGCCTGGTCAGTACGTCAAATGGAAGAAGCTGTTAAGCGGCAAGCGCAGCCCGAAGAATCAACGCATCAATCCAAAGCAGTGGATCCGAATGTGCAGGCACTGCAGGCGCAGCTTTCTGAACAGCTTGGTGCGAAGGTGAAAATTGCACAGGGTGCAAAAGGGCGCGGTAGATTGGAAATTAGTTACACGGATCTAGATGAGCTTGACGGAATATTAAAAAAGCTGTTACCGAACCGCTGATTTAATAAATACAGGCTAATGCATAATTAAAAGCTGATTTAAAAAATTAATCCTGTCGCAATCTACTAGATATAGTGGTGCTGAGTGAAGTTGAAACTATTGATAGTCGGGTCATGAAAGTTTTTTATTTAAAAGCATAAAGCAGACTAGCATTTAAGAGTGCGAAAGGATAATATGTGCAAGCTTTATGCAGTAAAGTTAATTAATCGATATCAAATTAAAAGAACTCAATGACCGCGAATAAAAAAGATAAACCCAAGCAAAGCTTTAATTTTTTAATGATTGGTTCAGGCCAGATGTATGCCTCGATGATCATTTCAGGGTTTATAGTGGGTTACTTCATTGATTATCTAGCCGGGACAACACCAATTTTTATGCTACTTTGTGGCTTGCTTGGTATAATTGGCGGCACACAAAAAGTTCAACGCATGATGTCGCAGATGGATAAAGCCGAACAGAATCGTAAGGAAACGGATGCAGGCTAACTTAAAGCGCCCGTTTATTGTTCAAGGCATACTTGGACTCATCGCTGTAATAGGGTTTGCAGTTTACGGTCAGTTTTTGTCAGCTCTCTATGGCATGATGATTGGTTTTGCCAACATTGGATTGTTGGTTCTAACCTTTAAAAAAGCAAATAGTAAAGCCGCCGCTGATCCACAGGGTGGTATTTTAGTTTTATATATGAGTGCAGTCATTCGCTTTGTGCTTTTGGCTGTGTTGTTTGTTATTGGGCTGGCGCTCTTGAAGCTTGATCCTTTGGCTGTGGTCATTACGTTTGTAGTGATGACACTAGGGCAAATGTTCAATCTTCAAGGTAAGCGCCGTTTGACTGACTAAGGAGAAGGCTCTTGAGTTCTGAAAATCTGGGAAGTGTTGAATATATTCAACATCATTTACAAAACAACTATGTTGGAAGTGGTTTCTGGACATTCCATCTAGATACTATTGTAGTCAGTGCGCTTCTGGGTGCATTAATTATTGGTGTAGCCATGTATGTTGGACGACAACTGGAAACAGGTGTACCAGGCGGTTTACAAAACTTTATAGAATCAATTCTTGAGTTCGTTGACAAAACAGTCAAAGACTCTTTCCCCTTCCATAATCCACTGATCGCTCCATTAGCTTTAACCATCTTCTTATGGGTTTGGTTGATGAACTTTATGGATTTGATTCCTGTTGATCTGTTCCCATACTTGTTCACAATTGTGACCAATAACCCAGATGCCTATCTGAAAATTGTACCTACAACGGATTTGAATACTACACTTGCCTTAGCGTTAGTCGTATTTGCACTGGTTGTTTACTATAATATTAAGTTTAAAGGCTTTGGTGGCTACATGAAAATGTTCTTGTTCCACCCATTCGGTAAATTCTTTGTACCGGTTAACATTGTGATGACCTTTATTGAAGAATTAGCGAAGCCTCTTTCTCTTGCATTACGTTTATTCGGTAACCTTTTTGCCGGTGAACTTGTATTCCTACTAATCGCATTGATTGGTGGAACTTTAGCAGTGGGTGCCGCTGCTCTATTCTGGGCACCTCTACAAATCGTATTGGATCTTGCATGGGCGATATTCCATATTTTGATTATCACGCTGCAAGCCTTTATCTTTATGGTGCTCACCATTGTTTATCTGTCAATGGCGCATGACGAAGGTCATTAAGTAGATAGATTTTGAAAACACTAACGGGCTTATGCCCGTTAGAAAAAAGGGTTTAAGCGCACCTACCGTTTTGGTAAAAAGCTTTTTTAACTTTAACTTTAAAAACTTAGGAGAAAGTCAATGGAAGTAACTGCTACTATGATTGCTGATATTTACGCCGCAACTGCGATTGGTGTAGGTGTAATTTTGGCAGCTGCAGGTTTAGGTTCTGCAATTGGTTGGGGTCTAATCTGTTCTAAAACTTTGGAAGGTATTGCTCGTCAACCAGAAATGCGTCCTGCTTTAATGACTAACATGTTCATTTTCGCTGGTCTTATGGAATCTTTCCCGTTCATTATTTTGGCATTCGCAATGTGGTTCTTGTTCGCTAACCCATTCGTAGGTGCATTACAAGCGGCTATCGGCGCTTAATAGTCGCTGATAATTGTAATTTTAACCAACGAATGACGAGGTAACCACCGTGAGTATAAATGCAACCCTAATCATCCAGATTATTTCCTTTGTGTTATTAATCTGGTTCGTGAATAAGGTGCTGTGGGGGCCAATGTCTAAGCTAATGGAAGATCGTCAAAAGCGTATTGCTGATGGTCTTTCTGCAGCAGAAAAAGGCAAACATGAACTTGAGCTTGCAGAACAACGCGCAAAAGACGTGTTAAAAGATGCAAAAGCTCAAGCGCAAAATGTGCTAAGTCAAGCTGAAAAACGCAGCACTGAAATCGTAGAAGATGCGAAAGTAAAAGCTGCTGAAGAAGCTGAGCGCATTAAAGCGGCCGCCCAAGCAGATATTGAGCAAGAAATTAGCCGTGCTAGAGAGCAACTTCGTAAAGAAGTCGCCGCTTTAGTTGTATCAGGTGCTGAAAAAATCCTGAGCAAAGAAGTTGATGCTAAGGCTCATAATGAGATGCTTGATACCTTAGTAAAACAAATCTAAGGATAATGCGATGGCAGAATTAATCACAACCGCTCGACCTTATGCAGAAGCTGCTTTTAACTTCGCTAAGGAAAAAAATCAGCTTACTCAATGGTCTGATTTGTTGAATAATTTGGCTTTAATGGCTGCGGATGCAACCATGGCTAAATTAATTGCTAATCCAAGTGTTACTAACGAAAACAAATTATCTGTTTTCGCAGGTGTGCTGGGTTCAGATTTAACAAATGAAGCTAAAAACCTATTAGTAGCTATGGCTGAAAATGGTCGCCTGTCAGCGATAGCTTCAGTAGCTCAATTATTTGAGCAACTGAAAATCGCTGAAGAGAAGCGTGTAAAAGCCTATGTAGTTTCTGCTATGGAACCTACGGTTGAGCAAAAAAGTAATTTAAGTGCTGCTTTAAATTCGAAGTTTAATGCGGAAGTCGATATTGAATATCAAGTAGATCAATCATTGATCTGTGGCCTTCGTGTAAAAGTGGGTGATTGGGTTGTTGATAATACAGCCAATACCCAACTACAAAAACTTCGTGCAGCAATAGCCAATTAATTGAGAGGAAGACACATGCAATTGAATCCCTCTGAAATCAGTGACTTAATCAAAAACCGCATTGCCGGTTTCGAAGTGACTGCAGAGTCTGGCAGTGAAGGTACCGTTGTTAGTATCGCTGACGGTATTGCGCTTATCCACGGCGTGTCAGATGTGATGTATGGTGAGATGGTTCAGTTTGACGAACAAACCTTTGGTATGGCGCTTAACCTTGAGCGTGATTCTGTAGGTGTGGTTGTTCTAGGCGAATATGAGCATATCTCTGAAGGCGACAAAGTAACCTGTACTGGTCGTATTTTAGAAGTTCCAGTTGGTCCAGAATTAATGGGTCGTGTTGTTGATGGTCTTGGACGTCCAATCGACGGCAAAGGTCCGATTGATACTAAGCTGACTTCACCTATCGAGCGTATTGCGCCTGGCGTAATCGACCGTAAGTCAGTTGATCAACCTATGATGACCGGTATTAAGTCAATTGACTCAATGATTCCGGTTGGTCGTGGTCAGCGTGAGTTGATTATCGGTGACCGTCAGACTGGTAAAACTGCGATCGCAATCGATGCGGTTATCAGCCAGAAAAACACCGGTGTTAAATGTGTTTACGTTGCAATGGGTCAAAAGGCTTCAACTGTAAACAACATCGTTCGTAAACTAGAAGAATATGGCGCAATGGAAAACACCATTGTTGTAGCAGCCAATGCTTCTGATCCTTCTGCACTTCAGTTTTTAGCTGCTTATGCAGGTTGTGCGATGGGTGAGTACTTCCGTGACCGTGGTGAAGATGCGTTAATTATTTATGACGATTTGACCAAACAAGCACAAGCTTACCGTCAAATTTCATTGTTATTACGCCGTCCACCAGGACGTGAAGCTTTCCCTGGTGACGTATTCTATCTACATTCACGTTTGTTAGAGCGTGCTTCTCGTGTTAGCGAAGAGTATGTAGAGCGTTTTACTAATGGTGAAGTTAAAGGTAAAACAGGTTCATTAACGGCATTACCGATTATCGAAACCCAAGCGGGTGACGTATCAGCATTCGTTCCTACCAACGTAATTTCGATCACTGATGGTCAAATTTTCTTGGAAACAGGTTTATTTGCTAAAGGTATCCGTCCTGCGATTAACGCTGGTTTGTCTGTATCACGTGTTGGTGGTGCTGCTCAAACTAAAGCGATTAAAAAGTTAGGTGGCGGTATTCGTCTTGACTTGGCTCAGTACCGTGAATTGGCTGCTTTTGCACAGTTTGCATCTGATCTTGACTCTGCAACCAAAGCTCAATTAGAGCGTGGTAAGCGCGTTACAGAATTGATGAAGCAAAAACAATTTTTGCCTCTTTCTATTGCTGAAATGGCTGTTTCTCTGTATGCCGCTAACGAAGGTTTCTTAGATGATGTTGATGTTGAGAAGATTGGTGATTTTGAAGCAGCGCTTCATGCATACATGAACTCTTCACAGGCTGAACTAATGGCTAAAATCAACGTTAAGGGTGACTGGAATGATGAAATCATTGCTGGCGTAAAAGCAGGCATTGAATCATTCAAATCAACCGGCGTTTACTAAGAGGAATTGACCATGGCAGGCGGTAGTAAAGAGATACGGACGCAAATTGCGTCGGTAAAAAATACCCAAAAAATCACCAAAGCCATGGAGATGGTGGCCGCGTCTAAAATGCGTAAAGCACAAGCTCGTATGAGCGCGACGCGCCCCTATGTTGAAAAGGTGAAACGCGTAATGTCACACGTTGCTGGTGCACATCATGAGTATAAACATCCGTTTACTCTTGAGCGTCCAGTTAAACGTGTAGGTTTAGTGGTGGTTTCATCTGATCGTGGTTTATGTGGTGGTTTAAATACCAACCTATTCCGTAAAACACTAAGACAACTTAAAGCGTGGAAAGAGCAAAATGTTGAAGTCGAGTTGGCTTTAATCGGTAAAAAAGCTCTAGCCTTCTTTAAGCATTTTGGCGGCAATGTTGTAGCTTCTAAAGCTGATTTAGGTGATACACCGCATATCAGTGATCTAGTTGGTACGATTAAAGTTATGTTGGATCGTTTCGAATCGGGCGATATTGATGCAGTGTTTGTTGCATCAAATCAGTTTTTATCCGCGATGTCACAGAATCCATCTATCGAACAATTGGTTCCTTTAACGGTAGAGCAGGATGAAACTGCTACCCATTGGGACTATTTGTATGAGCCAGATGCTAAAGAAGCATTAGATACGCTAATGGTTCGTTATGTTGAAAGTACTGTGTTTGGTGCAGTGGTTGAAAACGTAGCCTGTGAACAATCAGCACGTATGGTCGCAATGAAGAGTGCGTCTGATAATGCGGGCAAGATGATCAAAGAGCTACAACTTGCTTACAACAAAGCTCGTCAGGCAGCGATTACACAAGAGTTGTCAGAGATTGTTGCAGGTGCTTCTGCAGTCTAGGTTTGTATTTGCAAAAAAAGGTTTAATATCATGAGTGGAAAAATAGTACAAATTATCGGCCCGGTAATCGACGTCGAGTTTAAAGGTGCTGCGTTACCGAAGGTTCATGATGCTTTAACTGTTGATGATAATGGTTTGACCCTAGAGGTTCAACAGCAAATCGGTGATGGCGTAGTTCGTGCTATCGCGATGGGTTCATCTGACGGTTTAAAGCGTGGAATGACAGTATCTAATACAGGTGCAGCAATTTCTGTTCCTGTTGGTAAGGCTACACTAGGACGTATTTTTGATGTTTTAGGTAATGAAATTGACAATGCAGGCCCAGTTGAAGCTGAAGCCCGTATGCCAATTCACCGTAAAGCACCAAGATTTGAAGACTTAGCGGCGTCTCAAGAGTTGCTTGAGACAGGTGTTAAAGTAATCGATTTGATTTGCCCATTCGCTAAGGGTGGTAAAGTCGGTTTGTTCGGTGGTGCCGGTGTAGGTAAAACCGTAAACATGATGGAATTGATCCGTAACATCGCGATCGAGCACTCAGGCTACTCGGTATTTGCCGGTGTAGGTGAGCGAACACGTGAAGGTAACGACTTCTATCATGAAATGAACGAAGGTGGCGTACTTGATAAGGTTGCCTTGGTTTATGGTCAGATGAATGAGCCACCAGGAAACCGTTTACGTGTTGCTTTAACCGGTTTAACCATGGCGGAATATTTCCGTGATGAAGGCCGTGACGTATTGTTCTTCGTTGACAACATTTACCGTTATACCCTAGCTGGTACTGAAGTATCAGCTTTGCTAGGTCGTATGCCTTCTGCGGTAGGTTATCAGCCAACATTGGCAGAAGAGATGGGTCAGGTTCAAGAGCGTATTACCTCTACTAAGACTGGTTCTATCACTTCTATCCAAGCGGTATATGTTCCTGCTGACGACTTAACTGACCCGTCTCCGGCAACGACTTTTGCTCACTTGGATGCAACTGTTGTACTTAACCGTTCTATCGCTGAAACTGGTATTTATCCAGCGATTGACCCATTGGACTCGACTTCACGTCAGCTAGATCCGTTGGTTGTAGGTCAAGAGCATTACAATGTTGCAAACGGTGTTCAGCAAACCTTACAGCGTTATAAAGAGTTGAAAGACATTATTGCTATTTTGGGTATGGATGAACTTTCAGAAGAAGACCGTGCATTAGTTGCACGTGCACGTAAAATGCAACGTTTCTTCTCTCAGCCTTATTTCGTTGCGAAAGTGTTTACCGGTGAAGATGGACGTTATGTTCCTCTAGCTGAAACCATTCGTGGTTTCAAAATGATTTTGAGTGGTGAAATGGACGATGTGCCTGAACAGGCATTTATGTTCTGTGGAACTATTGATGAGGTCATCGAGAAATCTCAGAAATATAAGGGGTAATAGGTCATGGCAGTCTCTATGCAAGTAGATATCGTAAGTGCGGAAGGTGAGATTTTCTCAGGAAAAGCGGATATGCTTTTCGCACAGGCTGCCAATGGAGAGGTGGGTATTCTACCTCTCCATACCCAGTTTTTGAGCCAGCTTAGACCTGGTGAAGTCCGTGTTAAAAGTGGTGATGAAGAAGATTCTTACTACATTAATAGCGGTACGATTGAAGTGCAACCTCATGTTGTTACGATTTTGGCTGATACTTGTGTTCGTTCAAAAGACTTGGATGAAGCACATGCAGCGGAAGCTAAACAACGTGCTGAGGATGCTATGGAAAACGCGAAAAGTGAAGTTGACATTGCGCGTGCGCAGGTTGAATTGGCTGAAGCGGTTGCCCAAATACAAACCATCACGAAACTTCGTGAGCGTTTGCAAAAAACTGGGATGGCATAATTATCCTCCCCAAAAGAGCGCCTTCGGGCGCTTTTTTTTTGTCTCATGTTCATGCTTCTGCTTTTACGCTAACGCATGTTGCCTTAAAATTATAAGCATTAACAGGAGTTTTTCATGGCACTTAAAATAGTTATTCTTGCAGCGGGTAAAGGCACTCGTATGCGTTCAAACCTGCCTAAAGTTTTACAACCTCTAGCTGCAAAACCCCTTCTTAGTCATGTGATTGCTACGGCTGAACTATTGAGTCCGGAGCAAGTTATCGGAGTGATTGGTCATGGTGCGGAAATCGTTAAACAGCGGATAGTGGAATCGAATTTAGTATGGTGTCTGCAAACCGAACAATTAGGTACGGGTCATGCGGTTCAACAGGCGGAAAGTTTTATTAATGCCAGTGATACTGTGTTGATTCTGTATGGCGATGTGCCGTTAACACGGGTTGAAACACTAGAACAACTTCTTTTTTTGGTTGATGAAAAACACCCATTAGCCTTGTTAACTATTGAGTTAGAAAATCCATCCGGCTATGGTCGTATAGTGCGTGATAGCGACTTATTTGTTCAACAAATTGTTGAGCAAAAGGATGCCAATCTAGAACAGTTGGCAATTCAGGAAGTCAATACCGGTATTATGGCAGTCAACGGTCAACAGCTTTTAGGCTGGTTGGCTCACTTAAGTAATAACAATGCGCAGGGCGAGTATTATCTGACGGATATTATTGCAATGGCTGTTGCCGATGGTTATCAAATTCAAACCAGTTCGCCTAACGATGTTATTGAAGTGCTTGGCGTTAATAATAAACAGCAATTGCAGGACCTTGAGCGTCAATATCAATTCCAGCTAGCTTGTAACTTAATGGAGCAAGGCGCAACGCTAATTGATGCCAGTCGGATCGATATTCGTGGAAATGTTTCAGTAGGCCAGGATGTTGAAATTGATGTTAATGTAGTTTTTGAAGGCCAGGTGAAGCTGGCTGACGGGGTGAAAATTGGTGCTAACTGTGTTTTAAAAGATGTCGAAATCGGTGCCAACACGGTTATCAAGCCCTTTAGTCATATTGATAATGCTAAGTTGGGTCAATCTTGTCAAATTGGCCCCTATGCGCGTATAAGACCGGATACGGAGTTGGCGGATCAAGTACATATCGGTAACTTTGTTGAAATTAAAAAAACTCAAGTCGGCCAGGGTTCTAAGGTCAATCATCTCAGCTATATTGGCGATACCCAAATGGGTTCGCTGGTCAATATCGGTGCGGGTACCATCACCTGTAATTATGATGGCGTCAACAAACATAAAACCTTTATCGGTGACCGTGTTTTTATAGGCTCAGATAGCCAATTGGTTGCGCCCGTGAGTATAGGGGACGATGCGACCATAGGTGCAGGTTCAACGATCACCAAAACCGCGCCCGAAGGTGAATTAACCTTAAGTCGTGCTAAGCAATTAACGATAAAAGGTTGGCAAAAGCCAACTAAAAAAATCTAACAGGAAAACCATGTTAACAGCCGAAGAATATAGCCTGATTCAACAACAGCTTGCAGAGGATGGTTGGCAGCGTACCCAGTTTGATGGTGGACAAAGCCATTTGATGGGTTGGACTATCATCGCTGTTTGGGAAAAGGATAAGGCAAAAATAACCTTACACCACAGTGAACGCTACAACGAAATTAACTATGAAATCGAAGCCAGTCCATTAGGCATCGCATGGTTAAAGCAAATGGGGTATGGTCATGTCTTCGGCTAAATCGCCCGCGGATTCTAAATGGTTGGCTTATATTCAACTAATGCGCCTTGATAAACCGATTGGCATTTATCTGGTGCTTTGGCCTGCACTTTGGGCGTTATGGTTAGCGGCTGAAGGTAAACCACCAGGCCTGGTGCTTTTAGTATTTATTCTGGGTGCGATTATTATGCGTTCTGCCGGCTGTGTCATTAATGATTATGCTGACCGTCATTGGGATGGTGAAGTGTCACGCACCTGTAATCGACCTTTAGCAACCGGTGTTTTGACCGCTAAGCAGGCGTTAGGGCTATTTGTTTTACTCTGCTTTATCGGTTTTAGTCTTGTGCTATTGTTAAACCCGCTGACTATTTTTCTATCTTTGGGTGCCGTCGCACTGGCGATGCTCTATCCTTTTACCAAGCGATTTACCCATTGGCCGCAGTTGTTTTTAGGTGCCGCCTTTGCATGGGCTGTGCCGATGGCCTATGCAGCGGTGCAAAACCAAATCCCCTACCAGGCCTGGTTGGTGTTTGCGATAACCCTGGTTTGGACGTTAATTTATGACACCATGTACGCGATGGCCGATCGTGAAGATGACCGCAAAGTCGGGATTAAATCCACGGCGGTATTGTTTGCTGACTATGATCGCTTGATTATTGGTTTGTTGCAGTTTGTGATGCTGGGCTTGCTGATTTGGTTAGGATGGTTAGCGGGCTTGAGCTTAATCTATTATCTTAGTATCGCTGGCGTTGCCGTGATGTTTGGCTATCATCAGTGGATGATCAAAGACAGAGATCCTTTAATGTGTTTTGAAGCCTTTAAGCTGAATCACTGGGCAGGCCTGGTAATTTTATTAGGTCTGGTTTTACATTATTGGGTGTGATATTGACAAAGCCTGCATTAACCCGAATATTTCACAAATTTGCACAGACCTTGCTTGCTCCTTGATTCCACAAAGAAATATTTTCTCAGTCGGCCGTAATCATGGATACGACGCTTCTTCGAAAATTTCCTTGTGAAACCAATGCACTGCGCAATCTCAGCACAAATTCATGAAACATTCGGGTTAAGCCGGCTTTGTCCTTAGAAGATTAACGCTTAATCCCTTCGATATGCAATTCTAAATATACTGTGGCTGAACCTGGTCCTAGGTCTTTTTTAAAGTTAAAGTCCTTCATCTTAAACTCGGTTTTACCTTCAAATCCAGAACGATACCCACCCCAAGGATCGGTGCCCTCGCCAATCTTATGCGCGATAATTTCAAGAGGTTGAGTGACGCCATTCAAGGTAAAATTGCCTTTTATTAATTTGCTGCCATCGGCCTGATTGGTGATGTTGGTACTGACAAACTTCGCTTCAGGATAACGGCGAACATTTAGAAAGTCATCACTACGCAAGTGACGATCACGTTCTGCATGGTTGGAGTTAACACTACGCGTATCAATCGTCACCTCAACTTTTTCATTCGCGGGATTTTTGGGGTCGTGAATATAATAGCCTTCGAATTTATCAAAGCGACCAGTTAACCAGCTAAACCCTAGATGGTTGACTTTAAAGTTAATCGAAGCGTGCATCCCCGGCACATCAATGTCATAGGTGGTGGCGTTAGCCAAAGCAAAGGGTGCCAACAAGAATGCGGCGGCCCCAATAAACATCGATTTAAGTTTTTTCATGGTAAATCTCCTTTAGTTTTTATAAGAAATCATGCGTTTTAAAGTGGAATCCTTGTCAATAAAATGATGCTTAAGTGCGCCTAATAGGTGAATGCCGACAAGTAGCATCAAACTCCAAGCCAAGCGTTCATGCCAATCACCGGCCAGCTCTTCTTGATAGTCAATACCGAAATCTATAGCGGGAATAGCCAGCCAATCAAATAACATCAGAGGTTGACCATGAGCCGTGCTAATCATATAGCCGGTAATGCCTAAGCCAATAACCAGCAGATACATCAAACTATGAACAATCCTCGCTAACCAAGTTTCCCATCTTGCGTGCTGGGCAAGTGGTTGAACCTTCGGATTAAGCTGCTTCCAAGCAAAGCGCAATAGCATCGCCATCACCACCAATAGGCCGATGCTACGATGTAAATCAGGCGCACTGCGGTAGTAAGGGCTGTAATAATCCAATTGCGTCATCCATAATCCCAGTGCAAACAGGCCAAACACAACCAGCGCAATCAGCCAGTGCAGTGTGATATGAATAATGCCGTAATGATTAGATTGATTTCGCCACATAACTAGATTTTCCTTAGGTGTGACTTAATCATACATTTATGTTCGATTAATGATAATCGTCAAAATATAAAAAGACTTTTTCTAATAGGAAAAGATGGTGGCTATAACCCTAGTTAAAAGCGACAGGCTGCTAGCGGCCAGTCAGATTAAAAACCAACTGGCGCTGAAAGCAATTAAGAAAGATTAAAGCGCGGCAATGGCGGCTTGGTAGTTGGGTTCTTGAGCGATTTCCGGCACCTGCTCAGTGTAGATGATTTTACCGTTTTCATCCAAAACGATAACCGCACGTGAAAGTAAGCCGCGTAACGGGCCGGTTTTGATGGTTAAGCCAAACGCAGAGCCAAACACATCATGGCGAAAACTTGATAGCATGACCAGATTGTCAATGCCTTCCGCACCACAAAAGCGCGCCTGAGCAAACGGCAAATCAGCAGAAATACAAAGCACCTTGGTGTTATTTAGGCTGGCGGCTTGGCGGTTAAATTCGCGCACAGATGCCGCGCAGACACCGGTATCAATACTCGGAAATACATTTAACACTAGGCGTGAGCCTTTAAAATCGGCTAAAGACGTATCATTTAAGTCGCCTTGGGTAAGCTCGGCTTCTGGAGCAGGTGTACCGACTGCCGGTAATTCGCCGACAGTTTCAATCGGTGTTCCTTTTAATGTAATCTGTGCCATTTCGTTTCTCCTTGGATTAATAAAACGCAAATTCGATTGTGGCAGTAATAACGCAGAAAAACAAGCGCTTTAGCTTTGATGCCAAAATGGGGTGCCGAGCGTTGGGGTGGAGGCGCTGGCAAATTCACGTTGTGGCATGACACCGGCCTCGTAACCGAAACGTCCGGCATCCATCGCGTGTTTAAAGGCGCTGGCCATTTTGACCGGATCATCGGCAAGTGCTACCGCCGAGTTAAGCAATACGCCATCAAAGCCCATTTCCAACGCCTGTGCCGCGTGTGAGGGTTTGCCGATACCGGCATCGACTATCAGGGTGGTATTGGGCAAGCGTTGACGAATCAGTTCCATATTGTAGGGGTTCATAATGCCTTTGCCGGAACCAATCGGTGACGCCCAAGGCATGACAATCCGACAACCGACATCCACCAATTTTTGGCACAAAACAAGATCATCACTGGCATAAGGAAAGACTTCAAAACCGTCTTCGATTAACGCTTGCGCGGCTTTGACCAGATCAAACGGATCGGGTTGGAGCGTATAGTCATCACCGATGACTTCAAGCTTGATCCAGTTAGTGCCAAAAATTTCCCGTGCCATCTGCGCGGTGGTCATCGCTTCTTTGGCGTTACGACAGCCAGCCGTGTTTGGCAGAATATGACAACCCAGTGATTGAATAATTTGCCAAAACGCTTGACCGCTCTGGTCACCAATATTCTGGCGGCGAATCGACACCGTCACTACTTGGCTGCCACTGGCTTGAATCGCTTGGCGCATAATATCCGGTGACGGATAAAGTGCCGAACCGATTAATAAACGACTGTTGATTTCTTTGTCCGCCAATAACCAGGCCTGGTTGTTAGTTGTTTTCATCATTCATTCTCTAATTTAATAACCACGAAGGGCACGAAGATTTTTTACGAAACCTACTGTCATCGCGAGGTCGAAGGCCGTGGCGATCTCCAGAGATGGCTTCGCTAGGCTCGCCATGACGACTGCAACGTGACAGGATTTGCTCCTATTCCAAAGTAGCCTTACCTGCAATACACATCACGCTAAAATTTAACATTAAAAACTTAACATTAAACACTCAGCCGCCTTGCATGGGCGCGACAATTTCGATGCGGTCATTTTCGTGAATTGTCGTGTTGGCGTATTGGCTTTTGGGCACAAAGTTTTCATTAAGTGCCAACGCAAATGCCCCTTCAATTTTTAACTCCACCAGCAGGCCTGCTAGATTGGTGGCTATAGTGTCTCTTGGTTCACCATTTATGATGACAATCATTTTTTAATCCAATTTTAATAACGTGGTACAGGGTTGCGCGTAGCCTTGTGTGCTAGCGACGCCTCTTTTTGCGCAGCAAAAAGCCGAAGGAGCAAGTACACAAAGCGAAAGCGCAATTAAGCTGGCTTCGTTGCGCTCGCCATGACGCGATTCCACTTGTCAACCAAAACCAACGAGTAGGGCCGACAACTCAAAACTCAAGATTCAAAACTAAGCATTAAAAAGCGCCCAGTGCTTTTTCAATTATCGCTGGCGAAAATAAATAGCCGTGGCGATAGAGGCCATTGATTCGCGTCAGGCCGTCGAGCTGCTCAATGCGCGGCAAGTTATCACCCAATGCCGGACGGCAGTTGGTCAGTTGATTGACAATCCGCGCTTCGGCAAAGCCAGGATGCACACTATAGACCGCCGATAGCAATTCTAAGCTGGATCGTACCGACATCGGACTGCGGTCTTCACTTTCGATTTCGCTCGCACCGATCACATAGCGCCCATTGGCGCGCGGCACAATATAAATGCGATAACGCGGGTGCATTAAACGCACTGGTCGGCTGAGTTTAACCTCCGGCGCATCCAGCCAAAACACCTCGCCACGCACTCCGCGCAAATCTTTAATATCCGTTTTCGCCCCTAAACCACGACAGTCAAATGCCCAGTCAAACGTCTGCTCATCAATCTGCCGAGATGACAGCTGTTTAACCTCGGTATTGTCACGCCATGTCACCAAGGGATGGTTTTTCAGCAGCGTTTCGCTTTGCGCAAAAAACTGGGTGGAATCGACCTGGCCTTCATTCGGCAACCACCAGGCCTGGTGATGATGCGCCAGCTCGGGTTCAAGCTCGCTGATGCGCTGATTATTAAGCGCTTCAAGCTGATAACCTGCAGGCAATTTATGCAGCAGTTGACGCATAAAATGCTGGAGGTCAGCGCGGTCATTTTGATGCGCTAAAATCAGGCTGCCGCGTTGTTGTAAATCGACCGGATAACCTTGCGCCGCCATCCAGTCCACCAGGCCTGGCCAGAGTTCGATTGAGCGCATGCCAAGTTGAAATAACTCTGCATCCATCAGTTCCAATTCGGCATAGGGCGCGAGCATACCCGCGGCCGTGTAGCCCGCCGCGTTCGGCACAGTGTCGGCCTTGTCGCGCTCAAACAGCGTGACCTGAATGTCGCGCTGAATTAAATTCAGCGCCAACACCCGACCCACCAGGCCTGCCCCTGCAATCCCTACAGTCTTCAAACCGTCCAAGTTCATGATTTAAGCTTTCTTTTTAAGCTGGTCAACCGGCACCGAAATTTCGCCGCCGAGTTCTTTAAAGGTGCGTGCTTGTTCAGCCATGCCGGCTTCTAACGCCGCCTTTTCATCCACGCCCATTTGGTCGGCGTAATCGCGCACTTCTTGACTGATTTTCATTGAGCAGAACTTCGGCCCACACATGGAGCAGAAGTGTGCCACTTTGGCCGAATCACGCGGTAGCGTTTCATCGTGATAGGCCATCGCACGTTCTGGGTCAAGACCGATATTAAACTGATCCATCCAGCGAAATTCAAACCGCGCTTTACTCATCGCATCATCGCGATGACGTGCGCCCGGATGACCCTTGGCCACATCCGCAGCATGGGCGGCGATTTTATAGGCCATTAAGCCTTCTTTAACGTCCTCACGGTTCGGCAAACCCAAATGTTCTTTCGGCGTGACATAACACAGCATCGCCGTGCCGTACCAACCGATCATCGCCGCACCTATGCCCGAGGTGATATGGTCGTAACCCGGTGCAATATCGGTGGTCAACGGGCCGAGCGTGTAAAACGGTGCTTCGTGACATAGCTTGAGTTGCAAATCCATGTTCTCTTTTATCTTGTGCATCGGCACATGCCCCGGGCCTTCGATAATGGTTTGCACATCGTGTTTCCACGCGATTTTGGTTAGTTCACCGAGCGTTTGCAACTCAGATAACTGGGCTTCGTCATTGGCATCGGCAATCGAACCCGGACGTAAACCGTCACCCAACGAGAAACTGACATCATAGGCTTTCATGATTTCGCAAATGTCTTCAAAGTGGGTGTAAAGGAAGTTTTCTTTATGATGCGCCAAACACCATTTCGCCATAATCGAGCCGCCGCGCGACACAATGCCGGTCACCCGTTTGGCGGTCATCGGCACATAACGCAATAACACCCCGGAATGGATGGTGAAATAATCCACGCCTTGTTCGGCCTGCTCAATCAAGGTGTCGCGGTAAACCTCCCAAGTCAGGTCTTCGGCAATGCCATTGACCTTTTCGAGCGCTTGATACAAAGGCACGGTGCCGATCGGCACTGGCGAATTGCGGATAATCCAATCGCGGGTGGCGTGAATGTTTTTGCCGGTTGATAAATCCATTACCGTATCGCCGCCCCAGCGGGTTGACCAGACCATTTTATCGACTTCTTCGGCAATCGACGAGGTAATCGCCGAGTTGCCGATATTGGCATTAATTTTGACCAAAAAGTTACGGCCAATAATCATCGGCTCGGATTCGGGGTGATTGATATTGCACGGAATTACCGCACGTCCTGCGGCGACTTCATCACGCACAAACTCTGGCGTAATCAACTCAGGCAAATTTGCGCCAAAGCTTTCGCCTTTTAGGCGTGCTTCGCGTTCCGCATCAATCACGTCTTGGCGACGTTGGTTTTCACGAATCGCGATAAACTCCATTTCCGGCGTGATAATACCTTGGCGGGCGTAGTGCATTTGGGTGACGTTTTTGCCTGCTTTGGCACGTAGCGGTGTGCGTTTCAGGCCTTGTTCGGCTTTGAGCAGTTCCGCCGGTACATCGGTTTCACGCTTATAACCGTTATCGACCGCTTTAAGCTGACGACCTTCATAGCCTTCGACATCATCACGCGCCGCAATCCAGGCCTGGCGAATCGCCGGTAAACCTTGAGTTAAATCAATGTCAGCAGTCGGATCGGTATAAGGGCCGGAGGTGTCATACACTGTCAGCGTTTCGCCATTGGTCAGTTCGATTTCGCGCATCGGCACGCGGATGTCGGCGTGGATTTCGCCGGGAATGTAGATTTTTTTCGACGCCGGAAACGGATTGCGGGTGATTTCGCTATGTTCAGCGGTGTATTTAGTGTTTTGAGTCATGTTTTTCTCCGGTTATGGATTTACCACAGAGACACGAAGTTTATTGAGTTTTCTGTCATCGCGAGGCCAAAGGCCGTGGCGATCTCCAGAGATGGCTTCGCTCCGCTCGCCATGACGACTGGCAACGTAGTGGTTTTTGCCAAGCACTGTAAAAAAATTCGTGCCTTCGCGTCTCTGTGGTAAAAATTTAAAGGCAGAAAAACAGCGTGAAAAGTCGGTTTGGATCACCGGAGGCATTCAGAAACGGCGGGAGGACTAGAGTTAAAACACGCCGATTAAATGATTCTCTTCCCTACGCTGGTTCTAACCAGTTCAAGTTCAGCGGGTTAGGTCTAAGACCTTCTCAGCGTTCGCAAAAGCAAACGCACCCCGAGAGATGTCATGCAGATTAAACTTGCTTAGCAAATTTGTCAAGTACCCGGTCGGGTGGATTAAATCTTAGAGATGGAATCTACAATTTAGCCCGAACGTTTCATGAATTTGTGCTGAGATTGCGCAGTGCATTGGTTTCACAAGGAAATTTTCGAAGAAGCGCCGTATCCATGATTACGGCCGACTGAGAAAATATTTCTTGTGGAATCAAGGAGCAAGCAAGGTCGGTGCAAATTTGTGAAATATTCGGGTTAGGGGAGGTGTTTCGTTATATCCATCTGCTGGTGAAGAATGCGAATGACGGTGATCGTGTCTAAAGCCTGTTTAAAAAAGATGACGTGTGAACCGGATTGAATCTTGCGGTAACCCGCTCGAACAAAATCGATGTTCTGTGAAGGGTTATAACTGGATTTTAAACTTTCAATAGTTTGCCAAATGTTGCGAATATAGGTTTCAGCTTGCACTGTACCCCATTGTTGGCAGGTATAGTCCCAAATATCGCTTAAATCCTGCTGCGCTTTGGGCTTAAACTCAATTTTCATTGCGCGGTTTGTTTTTTAGCATTAATAAAAGTCTCTAAATCAAACTCACTGGCAACACCGGACTTTTCACCTTCTATTAACGCTTGGCGTAACGCAGCCATTTTTTGATGATCTTGCCGAATCAGATCCCGAACATAATCCGAAGCATTGGCATAAAGACCGGACTGAACCGACTCTTCAACCCAGTTTTTCATTTGATCCGGTAGCGAAATATTCATGGTCGCCATCATCTTCTCCTATAAAATCGACGCCTCCAGATTATGGCAATCTTTGTCATAAGTCAATATGTGGTTGATAAATATCGGCTGCTTGGCACCAGGCCTGCTGGTTTAGTTATCTGAGTTCAGAGCGCTAAATGCTGCTTTAGTTTTTGTTTAACTTCGGTGATTTCGCCTTCTTGGAGCTGGGTTAAAACCAAGTCTTGCTGAATACGCGAAAGATCAAGGGTGCAGAGTTCGTTAATGCAAATTTCGCTGGTTTGTTTTAGGTGATCGCGCGCCTCAATCTGAACACGCAATCGACCTCCGACTAGGCTTGTGGTCAGTGGAATGACAGTGACACCTTTAAAATGCACCTTGTCTAAAACACGATTGGCTAGGTTATTTTGAATGACGAGTGCCGGTCTATTTTTGCCAAATTCGCTGTTATATTGCGTGCCGAAATTGACCAAATAAATCTAGCCACGTAGAATCATTTCGCTAAATCCTCTGTCACCGTTTCAATCTCTTTAAATTCGGCATAAGCATCCGCCCCCAAAGCCTTGGCGTTTTTGCGCAAATACAATTCGGCTTCGATTTGCTCTCGAACTGTTTCGTATAAATCAATCGGCAATAACACGCTTTTTAACATATGTTTACGTCCGTCTTCGATATACAGAATCTCGGACGAGCTGAGCAAAGCCGGTTTGCGTAAGATGTCGGAGGAATTAACTACTTGCATCGTTAAGCTCTATATTTGATTTATTAGATTCATATTGTACATGTATCAATGAATCATATCTATGTTTATTATAAGGTTATTTAAACAGATACCAGGCCTGCTTAGCTATATATTTGCAGGTTTTCTGGCAGGCTGGAGTATGAATAGCTACCCGACAATAAATTTTTTACGCCCAGTTAACGCTTTGTTATAATCCATAAAGCTGATGTTTAAATAATAGAAGCACGATTTTATAATGAAAGAGATGGTTCTATGACATCTATAAATGCCCCCGTTATTTTATGTGTAGATGATACCCCCGCTAATTTAGCTTTGTTGAATGGCCTTTTAGAGCAGGATTATCAAGTTAGATTGGCGAACTCAGGTCTTAAGGCGCTAAAGCTATTGGAGCGTCAATCGGTTGATTTGATTCTACTTGATGTGATGATGCCGGAAATGGATGGCTATGAGGTTTGTCAACGCCTAAAAACCCAAGCCAGCACCCAAACGATTCCGGTATTATTTTTAACGGCCTTAAACAAAACTGAAGACGAGCAACGTGCTTTGGCCGCTGGAGGTAGCGATTTTATTACCAAGCCGATTAATCCGGATGTTTTGCAGGCCAGAATTCATACTCATCTCCAGTTAAAACGTTATCACGACAGTCTTCGACAGCAAAATCAAGACCTTGAGGCGCGACTTGAAAAACGTTTAAGTGATATTTATAACCTGCAGGACGCCACCTTATCAGTCATGATCTCTCTTGCTGAGTTTCGTGATGAAGATACAGGTATGCACATTAAACGCACCCAGCATTTTGTTAAACTTATTGCACAACAAGCGCAGCGCAGTCTTCCCCACCTTCAGTTAGAAGATACTGAAATTGAATTGATGACCCGCTGTGCTCCGTTACATGATGTGGGTAAAATCACGATTCCGGATCATATTTTATTAAAGCCCGGCAAGTTAACCGACGATGAGTTTGAAGTGATGAAAAGTCATGCACAAAGAGGCTATGAGATCCTTGAATCAGCGGCTAGATCAATGGGAAGCTATGGTGATTATTTAGAAATGGCCAAGTCGATTGCGATTAGCCATCATGAAAAATGGGATGGTAGCGGCTATCCGAATCAATTGAGCGGTAAAGCGATTCCTTTGGCCGGACGATTGATGGCGTTGGCGGATGTATATGATGCGTTACGGTCTGAAAGACCCTATAAAGCCGCTTTTGAACATACTAAGGCACTTGAGATCATGCAGACAATGAGTGCTAAACATTTTGACCCCGAACTTTTTGCTTGTTTTGTAAGTATTGAAGATCAAATTCTTGCCATCAGTCAGCAGTGGGCTGACTAATAACGAACCAAATTATGTCAGATAAACCAAAAGAAAATACACAACTCTCTATTTTGATTGTCGATGACACCCCGCAAATGTGCCGCCTAATCAGCTCGTTGCTAAAGGGTGAGGGCTATCAAAAAGTCTCGGTTTTAACCAGTCCACAAAAAGCCCTGAGCCTTTTGCAAAAACGTGCGTTTGATTTGGTTTTGTTGGATAACAATATGCCGGAAATCAGTGGGGTGGCATTGCTTGAACAACTAAAACAGATTCCGCATCTTGCACAAACCAAATATATTATGATTACCGCTGATACTGCTGCTAGTGTGGTGCAAACGGCGATAAAAGCTGGTGCGGATGATTTTATTGTCAAGCCGTTTAGCGCAAAAACCCTAGCCGATAAAATTGCGCGTTTATGTCCTAATTAAATTTCAAATCCTTAAGGCTTACCCATGAAAAAAGCAAGTAATCTGTTAACCCGGCAGCTAGCCACGGCCTTTGTGATTACGCTTGTCATGGTGTTGGCCATGTCAATATATGCAATCAGTTTAATTAAAGAACACCGCGCATATCTGTCCAAGCTTGAGAGTTTACCGACCTTGATTGATTATGGTTTTGCCTTAACGCAAGAGTCAAGGCGAAGCTATGTCATGAGCAAAGTACCGGAAATACTTAAGCGTGAAGAATTAGAGGGTTTGCGCAGGCAGACGGATCTACTGGCTCAGCAGGCTTTTCAAACCCTATTGTTTAAGCAAGCACAGGCAGACCGTGAGTATTTGCAAAAGCTTGCACTAGATTATCAAAAAACACGCGAAGCCTTGGATCAGTGTGTCGAAACAGCGGGTGACTGTGCTGCGTTTGGTAGCGAGCTAAAGCTACAGGCGACCAATTTACATGCTCACTTGAATGGCTCTATTACCCATCTGTTTTTTCAAACTCCAATTGATAGTCAGGTTGTAACTGATCATATGACCTTAATGCGGATTTATTTGAATTATCGTCAAGCAGTATCAAATTTATTAAGTACCATTTGTGTGATGGACATGGACGCTAGGCTTGATCACAAGGCGGCTTTGGCGACACGTTTGAATGCAGCCGAGTTACAGTTTAATAAGCTGGCCTATTTGTTTGAAACCCATCAACATAGCTTCTCAGCAGACTTGCTGGGGCGGGTCGCTGAGGATACCTTGGCTTATCAAGGTATTAAAACCGACTATACTCAGCCTCTTTTAGAGGGGCGTTATCAATCCAATCCAGACATTAACTATGGTGTAGAGGTTTCTCGACCTTTTTATTTACAGCTAAATCAAACGATTCAGCAGATTGAGCTGGCGCTTGTTGCCAGTTACAAGCAGCGTTTTTTTGAACAAACTGCCAAGCGCGTAATGCTTATTTTGAGTGCGTTACTGTTACTTGTTTTGTTATTTGTAAATGGCCGTGGAATTCGCCGTCAAGCCATTGTGCCTTTGCAAGAAAACGAGGCGATTTTAAATTCAGCCGCAGCAGGGATTATTCAAATAAACCCTAAAGGCGAAATTATCCGAGTTAACCCGGCTGCGTTGAGGTTGTTTGGTTATAGTGAATCGGAATTGCTGGGTCAGAATGTGAAGCTGTTAATGCCACAATCCTTTGCGGTGCATCATGACCAGTATCTTGCCAACCAGATGAATACCGGGGTCAATAAAATTATCGGCACCGGACGCGAGGTGACGGCATTAAATAGTGCAGGTATTGAATTTCCGATTCATCTGGCGATTAGCCGAGTGGATACCGACCAAGAATCAAGCTTTATAGGGTTTGTAACGGATCTTAGTGAGCGAGAGGAAAGCCGCAAAGCCACGGAGTTACGTAATAAGTTATTGGCTGCGTTAAAAAAAGCAACCGAAGAGTTTGTGGCGATTACCGATAACCAAGATCAGGTTTGGGATGATTTGTTACACAGTCTATTAGAAATTACCGACAGTGAACAGGGTTTTATTGGCGAGGTGTTGTTTCGCGAAGGCGGTGAGCGTTGCCTTAAAATCCACACGATTACCAATATTTCGTGGGATAAACCGTCTTACGAACTCTATGAAAAACTCAAAAGCCAAGATATGTTGTTGTGCAGCAGTGAAACCATGATTGGCATGGCAATGTATCAAGAGCAGATTATTATTGGCAATGACATGCAAAACGACCCGCGTGGCGGTCATACACCGCATGGTCACCCGCCCTTGCGCAAATACATGGGCGTTCCTATTTTCCAAGCTGGTGAGCTGATTGGTGTCTATGGTATTGCCAACAGCCCGGATGACTATTCGTTGGATTTAGCAGAGTTTTTAGAGCCGTTTAATAATACCTGTGGTGTACTGATTGCCAGTTTACGCCAAGCCACAGAGCAAAAGGAGTTGTTGGAAAAGCTTGAAATCGAAAAACGCAATGCGGAGCAAGCAGCGGTTACAAAATCAAACTTTTTGGCGAATATGAGCCATGAAATTAGAACACCGATGAATGCGATTTTAGGCATGTCGCATTTAGCATTAAAAACACAACTTGATGCAAAACAGCGCGATTACATTGAAAAAATTAAACGTTCGGCAGACGGCTTACTGACAATCATTAATGATATTTTGGATTTTTCAAAAATTGAAGCCGGTAAACTTGAAGTCGAAGAAATAAAGTTGGATATCGAGCAGTTGGTTCAGGATGCGTTATTGCCGGTTCAGGTCGCCGCGCGGGCAAAGCGCTTGGAAATTGTGGTCGATATTGCACCGGAGTTAACCGCTTGTTATGCGTCTCAAGTTTATGGTGATGCAACAAGGATGGTCCAGATTTTAATTAACCTGCTTAACAATGCCGTAAAGTTTACCGATCGAGGTTATATTCGGCTTAAGGTTAGGTTTGATGAAAGCAGTTGGATGCTGAGTTTTGTGGTAGAAGATACCGGCATCGGCATGACAGAAAGCCAAATGCAGAAATTATTTTCCGAGTTTTCGCAGGCTGATGCCAGCACAACGCGTAAATATGGTGGAACCGGATTAGGTTTGGCGATCTCTCGCAATTTGGCGCGCTTAATGGGCGGTGATTTAACGGTAACCAGTCAACCGGGTGTTGGAAGTCGATTTACCTTCACAACGAATGTTTGTTTTGAAAATCAACCTTGCCATTCTAATTGCCAAGCACTTGAGCAAACAGCGCTGATTGTTGATGATCATCCACTTGCGGCTCAACAGGTTGCTAATCAATTAAGCTTGTTTGGGATTAAAACCACTCTGCTGGATTCGGCTGAGGATGTAATGTTGTACCTCGCAAGCCCTAACGCTGCTCCCGATTGGATTTTTATTGACTGGCAGATGCCACAAACCGATGGTATAGCCCTGTATCAGCAGATTAAGCAGCACTATCCGGATTGGGCAGCGCGTTGCGTGTTAATGTCGTTTTACGATTGGTCAGACCTGCAAGATGCCGCTCAAAGCCAAGGGATTCAACAGGTTATTATGAAACCGGTGTTTGTCACGTCCTTGCGTCACTTGTTATTTGGGGTGTCCGAGGAGAATAGCGGGCCAATGATAGAGGGCTATCCTGATCTAAAGGGTAAACGCATTTTATTGGTTGAAGATAATCCAATTAACCAGCAAATTGCGCAAGAATTTTTGGCAGAAACCAAGGCGGAAGTCATTGGTGCAGAGAATGGTGAGGTTGCTGTCTTTCTGCTGACTGAAAGTGGGCAAGCCTTTGATCTGGTGCTGATGGATATTCAAATGCCGGTGATGGATGGCTTGACAGCGACCCGTGAAATTCGAGCGGCGGGGCTGGATATTCCGATTATTGCCATGACAGCCCATGCGTTTGAGGAGGAGCGTCAGCGCTGTGAAGCGGCAGGTATGAATGCCCATTTTTCCAAGCCGATTATCCCCGAACGCTTGTATACGTTATTGGCAGATTGGTTGGATGCAACTGATTTCATTCAGGCCGACCAGGTTGAAAGCTCTGATTTGGATTCAGCCTTACAGCAGATCACCGCGTTAGATCTGGCTAGTTTGAAGCGTAATCTTGGGGCAAAACCGGATTTATTAGTTTCATCTTTGTGCGATTTCTCTGGTCGTTATCAGTTGGGTCTTATTAAGTTGCAACAGGCTTTAAAGTTTGAAGACCAAGCTGACTCTTTATTGAAGGCTCATACTTTAAAAGGCTTAACGGCTACGCTCGGTTTCGTTGAATTTGCAAAGCGTTTGGCGGGCATTGAAACAAAGGTTAAAGCAGAACAGCTTGGTCAGGCATTGGCCTTGTTGGACGAAGGATTTTTGCATGACTATCAAGTTGCTTTAAGCGCCCTGGATGGGTTTTGTCAGCAGCATGTTGCGCAAACCGATGATGAGGTCATTGTTGACCCTGCAGAGTGGCCAAGCATTTTATCTGCTTTTAAAAGCCATCTAGATGACTTTAGTGGTTCGACCCTGGCCTATTTTAATGAACATAAAGCCTATTTTGTTGAATACTTGGGTAAGGCGAGTGTGCAACAAATTGAAACACTATTGGATGATTTTGAGTTTGAACAGGTGTTGGCTTTGTTAGCCGATGTCTAAAGGGCAATGCACGCTAGTTTTATCTCTTAACCTATCAGCGGTTATAATAGCTTTTTTATTTAGGTTGAGGGTAAGCTGTGCTCTGTCAGGTTTTTCCAAATAATTATCAGCAACAACTTGATGAGAAGCGTCAGCGGCTCACCAGTTTGATTCCTTCAATGGCTGATAACCTCAGTGTTTTCGCTTCGCCGCCAGCGCATTATCGCCAACGTGCTGAGTTCCGAATTTGGCACACGCCTGAGCGTTTGTTTTATGCGATGTTTGATCCGGCGAATCCGAAGCAGCCGGTTGAGGTTGAAGCCTGCCCGATGGCCTGCGAAGCGATAGATCAATTGATGCAGCCGTTATTGGCGCTGATTAGCCAAAATGAAGTCTTGAAAAACGGGCTGTTTGAAATCGATTTTTTAGCGACCCTAAGCGGTGAAATGCTGGTCACTTTAATTTATCGGCGTAAACTCGATGAGCAGGCCTGGTTGCAAGCGGCGCAGGGTTTGCGCGAAGGCTTGCCGATTAATCATCTTATCGGCCGCAGCCGTAAACAAAAAATCCTGCTTGACCAGGATTTTGTTATTGAGCGTTTACGGGCTGATAACCAGGCCTGGTTGTTTCAGCAGATTGAAAACAGTTTTACCCAACCGAATGCACAGATGGCGCAGAATATGTTGGCTTGGGCGCGTGAGCAAAGCCGCAAGATTGTCGCCGATCAAGCTAGCGATTTACTGGAGCTATATTGCGGTAATGGGCATTTTTCAATTGCGTTAGCGGATATTTTTGACAAGGTATTGGCGACAGAGATTTCAAAGTCTTCGGTCAAATCTGCGCAGTTTAATTTAGCGCAAAATCAGATTGAAAATGTCACCGTGGTTAAGATGGCCGCCGAAGAGGTTGCGCTGGCATTGCAAGGTCAGGCGTTTAACCGTATGGCTGACGTGGATTTGAACCGCTATAACTTTAAAACCATTTTTGTCGATCCACCGCGTTCAGGGTTAGATGATTTAACCCGTGGCATGGCGGCTAACTATCAGCATATTTTGTATATCTCCTGCAACCCGGACACTCTCGCACGGGATTTAGAAACCCTGCTGCAAACGCACCAGATACAAGCGGCAGCCTTGTTTGATCAATTCCCCTATAGTCACCACCTTGAATCTGGGGTGTGGCTGACGAGAAAACCGGCATGATTCTAGCCTGGATCGGCGCACTGATTATTGGGGTTACGCTGGGCTTGTTAGGTTCTGGCGGCTCGATCTTGACGGTGCCGGTGTTGGTGTATCTGGTGGGGCAAGACCCAAAAGTGGCAATGGCCGGCTCGTTAATGATTGTGGCGTTAATTTCGCTGTTTGCCGCCTGGCCTTATGCGCGTCAAAAAACCATCGATTGGCGGCTGGTGGCTTGGTTTGGCCTACCAGGACTGGTAGGCGCGGCTGGCGGGGCTTGGCTGGCGCATTTTATCGATGCGATGGTGCAGATGTTGATTTTCGCGGCCTTGATGTTAAGCGCTGCCTATTTGATGTTTAAACCGATGGATTTAAGCCATCCGCCTAAAGTGCGCGCCAACACAAAAATTGTGGCCGATGGCCTGGTCGTGGGTGCGTTGACCGGGCTTGTCGGTGTTGGCGGTGGGTTTTTAATTATTCCGGCTTTAGTACTGCTGGGCGGGTTATCCATGCGTTTGGCGGTGGGTACCAGTCTGGTGATTATTGTGATGAAATCGCTGGTTGGCTTTGTGGTGTACCTCGATGTGCTGGCGGCGCAAGATCTGGCGATTGATTGGGCGATTATTATTAAATTTAGTTTGTTGGGGATTCTAGGCGGTTGGTTAGGTCATAAAATCAGTGATAAATTTGATCAACAAAAATTGCGCCAATTTTTTGCCGTGTTTTTAGTTTTAATGAGCCTGTTTATTTTATACCAAAAACTACCAGGCCTTTTGATAGGTTAGTTGAGCTTTTCAAACATTCTAACAGGTAGCGGCTTTGGTGCATTGGCGAAAATTAACAGGCTTGTACAAAGCAGCTCCCCTCCCTTAATGGGAGGGGTTGGGGGAGGGTGAATCGGGTGTTAAAGCAAAAACCAATCCTTACACAACGTGCTCGCACCATGCGAAGGTACTCGACGCCTGCAGAAGCTACGCTATGGCACTATTTGCGATCACGGCAGCTCGCTGGGCTAAAATTTAGGCGTCAGCAACCGTTTCAAAATTATATTGTTGATTTTATTTGCCACGAAATTAAGTTTATTATTGAATTGGATGGTGGGCAGCATAATCAAGTTGAAAATCTGACTAGAGATCAAAAGCGAACACAGGTGTTCGAGGCGCAAGGCTATGAGATTATGCGATTCTGGAATAATGAAGTCTTGTTAAATACTGAGTCAGTGGTCGAAGTTATTTATCAAGTTTGTGTTAAGAAAATGGCTGGTTAGTTCACCCTCCCCAACCCCTCCCATCAAGGGAGGGGCTTTTGTACTGACACCTCCATTAATGGGAGGGATTTTGGGGTGATACGCGATATAAATTAAAGGGTCAGCAGGCCTTGTAATGGGAGAGTAATGGAACAAGAAATCAAAAAACCGAAGCCGTTAAAGCCGCCGAAAAAAATTTTGCAACCGGTGGGCAGGGCGATCGCGCAGTTTGGTATGTTGCGTGATGGTGATCGGGTGTTGCTCGGTTTATCGGGCGGAAAGGATTCGCTGGCATTATTGATGGTGCTTAAACATTTACAGCGTCATGCGCCGATAAAGTTTGAGCTGGCGGCCTGCACGATTGACCCTGAAATTCCGGGGTTTGATCCTTCCCCTTTGAAAGCGTTTTTAGCTGAGCTTGAGGTGCCGTATTTTTATGAATCCGAGGATCTGGTCGCACTGGCAAACCAATATATGAAAGGCGACTCATTTTGCAGTTTTTGTTCGCGTCATAAGCGCGGTAAACTCTATACCGTGTGTCGGCGAGAAGGTTATAACGTGCTGGCGTTGGGGCAACATTTGGATGATCTGGCCGAGAGTTTTATGATGTCGGCGTTTAATGCCGGTCAGTTGCGCACCATGAAAGCCCATTATTTGAATAACGAAAAAGACATTCGGATTATCCGTCCGTTTGTGCGGGTGCGTGAAAATCAAACGCGGGATTTTGCGGCAGCGGCAGATTTGCCGGTGATTCCGGATAACTGTCCGGCCTGTTTTGCCAAACCCCAAGCACGTCAGCAATTTAAACAGTTGCTGTTAGAGCAAGAAAAAACCAATAAACACCTGTTTGCTAATTTATGGACCGCGATGCAACCGCTGATTGCGGATGACAATCATGCCGGACTAGCAGGCCTGGTTGATGAGGGTAAGGATGAAGAAGAATAACAAGCAAAAACCAATTCAAGGCGTACTATTTAAAGGAATTATTCGTTTCTTTTCTTGGTTTCCCCTTCGTTGGAATCATCGATTAGGTGCGGCAATCGGTTGGTTGCTTTGGCGAACTTCAAACAAGGCGAAACGTGTCGCTGAAAAAAATATCACAAAGGTTTTTCCAGAGTGCTCGCAGCAAGAGCAGAGCGCCTTGGTCAAGCAAACGCTAATTGAAACCGGCAAAACCTTTAGTGAACTTGGCCCTCTTTGGCTATGGCCTAAGGAGCGGTTATTACCTTTGGTTAAGCGCGTTGAGGGTGAAGACCTAGTTACCCAAGCATTTGAGCAGGGTAAGGGTGTTATCGTCTTGTCACCGCATATTGGCGCATGGGAAATGATGGGCTGGTATTGGTCAGTTTATTATCAGATTACCAGTTTATATCGACCACCGCGAATCGGCTCAATTGACGGCTTTATGCGCCATGTGCGCGAGCGAGCAGGCGCAAACCTGGTGCCTACAGACTTATCCGGCGTTAAAGCCTTGCGCCGTGCATTAAAGGCGAATCAAATGATCGGCATTTTACCGGATCAAGACCCCGGCAGCAGTGGTGGCGTGATTGCCCCCTTCTTTGGCCAGCCGGCGAATACCATGGTGCTGGTATCCAAGCTAGCGGCCAAAGCCCAGTGCCCGATTTTCTTTACCTATGCTGAACGCTTAGCCAACGGCGAGGGCTATGTTTTGCACATTAAGCCTGCATCATCAGCGCTTGCCAGCTTGGATGAATTTGAAGCCGCCTGCGCCCTCAACCAAGGTGTCGAAGCCAGCGCGCGCCATTTGCCCAGCCAATATCAATGGACCTACAACCGATTCAAACTGCCAAGAAACTAAATTTTGGCAGGCTTGCTTGGTCTTTGGAGACTCAAGAAATAAATGAGTGTGAGGTTTTTTTATAAATGTCAGAGATAAGTAGCTATAACGCAGCGCAGACAGAAGCGCTAAATTTCTTTCATCGGTATCTTGATGTGTTATTTGAGCAGCGTGATCTTGAGGGCGTTCTGAGTCTACTTGATGAGGCGATGACGGGGTTTGGAACCGGAGCGGGTGAGGTGGGTCAGAATCGAGAGCAGAGTATTGCGCTTTATCGCCATGATATTACTCATGCTCCGAATCCGATTTATTATCAAATTAACCAGCAACAGCTTGTCAGTTTGGTAGATCATCAAGCTTATCAATTTAGTGCGGTTTTGCGTTTAGAGACTGAGATTTTAGCGCAGCAGTTGGTGTTTAACCACTTGCGCATTACGTTAATTGGGGTCAAGAAAAATGGTCAATGGTCACTGGTGCACCTCCATGCTTCTTTTCCTACCAGTGAACATTGTGATGACGAACCCTATCCAGTAAAAGAATTGGAAGAGCGTAATGCTTGGCTTGAAAAACGAGTGAAAGAAAAAACCCATGCGTTGGAAGATGCATTGGTTCAACTTAAAAAAGTTGCTGAAACTGATAAGCTGACAGGCCTTTACAACCGTCACTATACCGATAGGTTGTTGGCATTTTGTATTGAGCAGGCCGAGGGTTTCGCGCAGACCTTTTCAGTTTTATTGATAGATGTCGATCTTTTTAAACGGGTGAATGACCAATATGGTCATTTAATCGGCGATAAGCTGTTGATGCAAGTCAGTGAGCGTTTACAAATGCATTTACGCAAAGATGACAGTATTGGGCGTTGGGGTGGCGAGGAATTTTTAATCATTTGTCCCCAGTTGAATGCGCAAGATGCCAGCCTCTTGGCTGAGCGAATTTGCTGTCAGATTGCAAGCAAGCCGTTTGACAGGGTGGGGCAACAAACATTAAGTATTGGTGTGACCAGTTATCGAGTGGGTGATGATTTTGATCATTTGATTTCACGAGCTGATTCAGCGCTTTATCAGGCGAAAAAACAAGGTCGTAATTGCGCAGTCACTCAGGTTTAAACGGACTATAAGTAAACACTACGCTGGCATCAATAAGTTTGTAGTTCTCTTTAGGCGGATTTATCGTTAAGATAGCTAGATGACAAGGAGAAGACTATGCGAATATTGGCGGTAGATGATAGTGTTTCGATTCGTGAGTTGGTTCGTTTGGTACTAAATGCTACCGAAGGTGTGGCGCATGTCGATACCAGTGATTCGGCTGACGCGGCGTTAGACTTGATCAAATTGAACCCTTATGACTTGCTAATTGTCGATTGGTTTATGCACCCAAAGTGTGGGGCAAGTTTGTTGGCTGAAATTAAGCAACAACCTCAGTTTGCTAATTTACCGGTGATTGTGTTGTCGGCAGATCAGGAAAATGAATCACGCCATCTAGCTAAGCAATTAGGCGCGACCGGTTGGATGACCAAACCCTTTCATCCACAGAGGCTTCAGGATCTGGTCTTGTCATTTCACCCAAACAAGCGCAGGAACTAGTGCGCTTGATCCCAGTTATCGCCTTCGCCAATTTCTACAATTAACGGCACGCTGAGTGACATCGCGCTTTCCATAATGCGCTTGATCTCCAGTTTGGCCTGTTCAAGTTGCTCGGTTTTGACTTCAAACACCAGTTCATCGTGTACCTGCATCAGCATCCGAATATCTAACTCACTTTGCTCAATCCATTGATCTAGGCGAATCATTGCTTTTTTAATAATATCCGCCGCCGTGCCTTGCATCGGCGCGTTGATTGCGGTGCGTTCGGCATGTTGTTTGCGCGGTCCGCGTGCTTTAATGTCCGGCAGATAAAAACGCCGTCCGGCCAGGGTTTCGACATAGCCATAATATTCGGCATCGGCCTTGGTGGTGTTCATATAGGTTTTTACGCCCGGATAACGATCAAAATAACGGTCGATATAGGCCTGTGCCAGCCCACGGTCTATGCCCAGTTGATTGGCTAAACCAAACGCCGACATGCCGTAAATCAGCCCGAAATTCACCGCTTTGGCACTGCGGCGTTGTTCCGGCGTGACTTCGTCTAGCGGCATGTCAAAAATTTCAGCCGCGGTTGCTTGGTGAATATCGCGCCCTTCGGCAAAGGCTTGCACCAGGCCTGGGTCTTCACTCAGATGCGCCATAATGCGCAATTCGATTTGTGAATAGTCGGCGGCTAGCAGTTGATAACCCGACCTGGCGATAAACGCCTGGCGAATGCGACGCCCTTCGGCGGTGCGAATCGGAATGTTCTGCAAATTCGGTTCGGTGGACGATAAGCGCCCGGTCGAGGCCACCGCTTGCTGGTAAGAGGTATGCACGCGCCCGGTGTCGGGGTGGATTTGCTTGGGTAGCGCATCGGTGTAGGTGGATTTGAGTTTGGCTAGGCTGCGGTGTTGAGTAATCACTTTGGGCAGTTCATGGCCTTGTTCTGCCAGCTCTGCCAACACAGGTTCGGCGGTCGAAGGCACGCCTTTTGGGGTTTTTTTGATGACCGGTAGCCCCAACTGGTCGAATAGAATGTCTTGCAGTTGTTTCGGTGAGCCGAGGTTAAATTCTTGTCCGGCCAGGCGGTAGGCCTCTTCTTCCAACAGATTGATTTTTTCTGCCAGCTCGCCGCTTTGAATTTTTAGCAGGTCTTTGTCGATGAGCATGCCGTGACGTTCCATTTTTGCCAATACCGGCAAGAGTGGCATTTCTATGTCGTTTAAAACCGGCACTAGGTCGGGTTTTTCGGTCAGTTGTGGATAAAGGGTTTGATGCAATTGCAGGGTAATATCGGCATCTTCCGCCGCATAGGGCGCGGCCTGGTCGAGTTCAATCTGGTTAAAGGTTTTTTGCGCCTTGCCTTTGCCGGCAATGTCTTCAAATTTAATCGTGGTTTTGTGCAAATAGTGTTGCGCCAAATCGTCCATATTGTGGCGGGTCGCCACTGAATTCAGCACATAGGATTCAAGCATGGTATCAAACGCGATACCGCGTAATTGAATGCCGTGATTAGCGAGGATATGCCAGTCGTATTTGAGATTTTGGCCGATTTTTTGTGGCGTGTCAGACTCCAGCAGCGGTTTAAGTTTGGCGAGGGTAGCCTCAAAATCAAGTTGAGTCGGAGCACCGTCATAATCATGTTTCAACGGCAAATAGGCGGCTTCGATTTTGCCGTTTTGTTCTAGCGCAAAACTCAGCCCAACCAATTGCGCTTGCATGGGCTCAAGCGCGGTGGTTTCAGTATCCAACGCAAACAGTTCGGCTTGTTGAAGTTTATTAAGCCAGTTGTCGAGGCTAGTCGCGTCCAAAATCGTTTGATAGTCGGCTGATTCAAAGGTTTGGGTTGGCCTAGTGCTTGTTACCAGGCCTGGTGATGGTGTATTGTCAATGTTTGCCGCGTTTTTCGGCGCAGGTTTAGCATGGTGATTGACCTGTTTGCTAAACGGCAATTGACCGTCTTCCAACTGTTTCAGCCAGTTTTTAAATTCATATTCGGCAAACAGGGTTTTAAGCGTTTCAATATCGGCTTCATCGCGTTTTAAATCCGGCAGGTTAATCGGCAACTCACAATCGGTGCGAATGGTGGTTAAGGTGCGTGACAAGGGCAAATGCGGAATATGTTCACGCAGGGTTTCGCCTATTTTGCCTTTGATGTCATCAGCATGGGCAATCAAGTTATCCATCGTGTCATAAGCGGTGAGCCATTTCACTGCGGTTTTCGGTCCGCACTTGGGAATGCCGGGAATATTGTCGGAGGTATCGCCCATTAGCGCCAGGTAATCAATAATTTGATCAGGGCGAATGCCAAACTTTTCCACCACCTTATCCGGTGTCATCAGGGTATTGGTCATGGTGTTAATCAGGGTGATATGTTCATTCACCAATTGCGCCATGTCTTTGTCGCCGGTTGAAATCAACGCATCGCGCTGGGCTTGGGTGGCTTGCACCGCCAGCGTGCCGATCACGTCATCCGCCTCAACGCCTTCAATCACCAGCAGCGGCAACCCGAGGGCTTTGACAATCTGATGAATCGGCTCGATTTGCACCCGTAATTCATCCGGCATGGGTGGGCGATGCGCTTTGTATTCGGGATAAAGATCGTTACGGAAGGTTTTGCCCTTGGCATCAAACACCACCGCCATAAATTCCGGTTGATAGGTTTCCAATAGCTTGCCAATCATATTGGTGACGCCATAAATCGCGCCGGTCGGGTGACCGTCTTTATTGGTCAAAGGCGGCAGCGCATGAAACGCGCGGAATAAATAAGACGAACCATCAACAAGAATAATCGGAGCAGAATGTGTGTGCGACATGGGAAACCTTAATAACGAAGTCTATAAATGAAAGAGTGATTTTAGATGATAACCAGGCCTGGTATAAAGCGAAAATCTTTTAAATTGTAGGTGAACAATGGCAATGCGTGCTCAAGACAGGTTGCGGCAATTAGCGCATCGGGTATATCGAGTGCATGGCTTTTAGCAAAACCGGCAATTAGCTCAAGGCCTCGTTCGCTGCTGGTTTGATCTAAATGGATGAGCTTAAATTTTTCAAGGAATGCCTGAAGTTTTATTAACTCTTTTTTATCGCGTGCGCCGTAAAGCAGTTCCATGGCACTGATGCTACTGATTGCAAAACCTACGTTCAGTTGTTGCAGTTTATTAAGTGTTTCACGATTATTTTTTAAAATCTCAATTAATACATTGGTATCAAGACAAATCATCGCCAAGCCTGTTCACGTAAGGCGTCTTGGCTAATGTCGCGATCTTGCCACATGCCGGCAAATTCTGAAAAATCAGGTGCTTCGCTCGCGTTTTTGGCTTTAGCTAAATCCTTCGCCAATACGTCACGAATATAGCCTGATATAGAGGTGTTTGCTTGCTTGGCTTGTTGTTTCAGCGCTTCAAAAAACGCCTCTTCAAAATAAATTTGGGTTCGATGCATGGCTTAAACTCACGTGTTTACATACATTGCTAATATACATTGTTAATCTGTTTGAAACAACCAGGCCTGGTGTTTTTGGCAAACTGGTTTAAATCTGTGAAAAATCGAAATCTAGCTGACAGCCGTTATCCAAATCAAATGTCAGGGTGTCCTTGTGCAGGGTTTCGGTGAGCATTTGATATTCGCCCTCGACCAGGTGATAAATTTCAGCTAAACCGGTTGCCGGATCGACCATCACATAATATTTCACAGCCTGTTGTTGATAGAGATTGAACTTCACACCCCGGTCGCGGTGCTTAGTACTCGGCGACAGCACCTCAAAAATAATGCTCGGGGTGCGATTAATAAATTGTGCATCGTCAGGCAGATCGCACACCACCGCATTATCCGGGCAGACGACCGTATGGTCGTCAATGCGCCAATCGGTGGCTAACACAGCGTGACATGCCTGACAATTTTTTAGGTTTTGTAGCAATTGTGTGTGGATGTAGCCACTGGTATTCTGATGCCCTAACCCTAATGCGGGTGATGGACTCATCGCATAAGGGATGCCATCAATTAATTCCCAACGATCTTCCCAACCGAGATAATCTTGGTAGCTGTATTTTTCTGTTGGTTTTACGAGTCCCATGTTCACTTCCTCCACAACCAGGGCTAGTTATTAAGTATAACAAAGTCTTATGCTGACTCATGAATCAATTTAAAAAGTGCCTAACTATAGGATTGGTGGATTGGGTGAATAATAGGGGCTTTAGGGGAAATATCTCGCCATTCGGGATGGCGAGATGGGGGAGCGGCATTATTGGTTCAGGTCAAGTTCGCCGCTGGCTTTTAGCATCTCAAACCAAGCGTCACGTAACTCGGTCATGATTTCAATCGCGTTATCCAATTGCTCGGTCGCTTTTTCATACACTGCGTCTTGTATGCATTGGTCAGCATATTGGTATAGGGCTTCTAAATCATAAGCCAAGGGGGTTTGATCGCTGAGGTATAGGCGGTCACGCAAAGCATCAATAATGGTGGTAATACGACCCAGGTGAAAACCTTTTTCAACCATTGAGTGGCTGTCGTGACAGACTCTGGCAAGAATGGCCTTATCCACCGCGCCTTGTAACAGCATTAAAACGGTTTTACGCGGGTTATCGGCCAAGACTTTTTCAACGTCAGGTTGACGGGTATATTCTTGAAGCAATGCGCCTTCAATCGCATGCGCTTCGGTATGTAAGCTTGTGTTCATAGGTTTGATTCCTTGTGTGTTAGCTATAGGGCTAGCACCTCTATCTTGAGGTGTTTAAAACACAAGGAATAAAGCACTAATTATGCCAGATTGCTAAAACTCTACCTTAACGGCTGCGGCCGCTGTTGTCGCTTTTTCAATGGCCTGTTCGAGGGTTGCAGCGCGAGCAAGCGCCACGCCCATACGGCGACGACCGGCAATTTCTGGTTTACCAAACAAGCGCAATTGAGTGTCGGGTTGGGCTAGGGCTTGTTCTAAACCGCTAAACTGTGTCTGCTTTGAATGGCCTTCCGGCAGAATAACACAAGATGCTGACGGCCCATGCTGCTGAATATTCGGGATGGGTAGCCCAAGAATGGCCCGAACATGCAAAGCGAACTCTGAGAGGTCTTGAGAAATTAAGGTCACCAAGCCGGTATCGTGGGGGCGTGGTGAAACTTCACTGAAGATCACCTGGTCACCTTTCACAAACAGTTCAACCCCAAATAATCCCCAGCCGCCTAATTCGGTGGTGACCTGCTCTGCCATGCGTTCTGCTTCTGTTAAAGCCGCCGCAGACATAGGGTGAGGTTGCCATGACTGGCGATAGTCGCCGTCAATTTGGATGTGGCCAATCGGTGCGCAAAAGCAGGTGCCTTGTTTATGACGAATCGTTAGCAGGGTGATCTCGTAATCAAAGTCCACAAAGCCCTCGACAATTACCTTGCCTTTGCCGGCACGACCGCCTTCTTGCGCATATAACCAGGCCTGCTGAATTTGATCCGGCGATTTAATGGTGCTTTGGCCTTTTCCTGAAGAGCTCATAATCGGTTTGACCACGCAGGGCAGTCCGATTTCTTCGATAGCTTGGTTAAATTCAGCCTCGGTTTGTGCAAACCGATAGGCTGAAGTTTTAAGTCCCAGGGTTTCGGCGGCTAAACGGCGAATCCCTTCGCGGTTCATGGTTAATTGTGTAGCGCGTGCGCTCGGTATCACATTAAAACCTTCGGTTTCAAGTTCGGCCAAGGTGTCGGTAGCAATCGCTTCTATTTCAGGAACAATGTAGTGGGGTTGCTCCTGTTCAATTAACTGACGTAAAGCCATGCCATCCAGCATGTTAATAACATGGCTTCGATCGGCAACTTGCATCGCTGGAGCATTCGGATAACGATCCACCGCAATCACTTCAATGCCAAAACGTTGGAGTTCGATCACAACTTCTTTGCCAAGTTCGCCAGCACCGCATAACATGACTCGGGTTGCGGTCGCTGAAAAAGGGGTACCAATTATGCTCATTGAGCCTCCAAATCATACTGATGAATCATTTCTAATACCACGCGGGTCGAGTGGTCTGCAGCCTGGGCTAAAAACGCATCAAAGGCCAATACATTTTCTTTGCCGGCAATATCTGACAAGGCTCGAATCACGACAAACGGGGTGGCAAAGCGATGGCAAACTTGAGCGACCGCAGCCGCTTCCATTTCACAGGCAATCATTTCAGGGAATTTACCACGGGTATTCGCGACATCCTCCGCAAGGTGCATGAAACGATCACCGGTAGCAATCAGGCCGTGCATATGGCTGACTTCGCCTAGGGCTTCAATCGCGGATTGGGCGCGTTTGATTAATTCTGCATCCGGCACAAAGCAGGCTGGCAAGCCGGGTACTTGACCAAAGGCATAACCAAACGGAGTGACATCGACATCATGATGGCAAACGGATTGACTGATAACAATATCGCCAACCTCAAGGTCGGTGTGGAAGCCTCCTGCGGAGCCGGTATTAATCACGGCTTTAGGCGCGAAACGGTCAATTAAAATCGTTGTGCTCATCGCCGCATTCACCTTACCAATTCCGGAACGAAGCAGCACGATTTTTTGCTGACCGATGTGACCATGATAGAACTCAAAGCCGGCGATGGTTTCGGTGGTGAGGTTTTGAATTTTTTCGCGCAATAGAATAACTTCTTCTTCCATTGCCGCGATAATTGCTAGCGTCATACTGCGTTACCCAGTGCGCGTAGTTTGTCGTCAGCCAACAACATGTTTTGGTTGTGCATTACGCCGACGCCTTTGTTTAAAATGTCTTGCGCTATCTGTTTGGCTTCTTCGAGTGAATGCAATTCGCAGGTACCGCATTGATAGACATTTAATTCAGGAATGTCTTGTTCGCTTTTAACATCAAGCACGTCCTGCATGGCTTTTTTCCATGCTTCGCCGACACGTTGTTCATCGGGGGTACCGATCAAGCTCATATAGAATCCGGTGCGACAGCCCATTGGCGATACATCAATAATTTCGACGCCATTGCCATTCAGATGCTGACGAATAAAACCGGCAAAAAGGTGCTCTAGAGTATGAATACCGCGCTCGCCCATGATTTCTTCATTCGGCTTACAAAAGCGCAGATCAAACACGGTAATGGTGTCACCTTTAGGCGTAGTCATGGTTTTAGCAACACGCACGGCAGGGGCCGGCATAATGGTGTGGTCAACGCGAAAGCTGTCTAGTAATGGCATCGGGATATCCTTAGTGGCTGATTAAAAACAAGGTTAATATTCTAACAAAACCCAGTCAACTGCTGGGAAAAGAAATGCGCTGAACTTACCAGGCCTGGTGCTCGTTGATTGCATTTTGTAGTGTATTCAGTGTAATGGGTTTGGTTAAAAAACCATTCATTCCAGCGTCAAAACAGGCTTTTTGATCTTCCTGAAAAGCATTAGCGGTCAAGGCTAAAATAATCGGTTGGTGAAGATGAGCCAATGCACGAATAAAGCGCGTTGCCGATAGCCCGTCCATTTTTGGCATTTGCATATCCATCAGCACAAGATCAAAGTTTTGTTGTTGTAGCTTTTCTATCGCTTCTAAACCGTTATTGGCGGTTTGTGGTTGAATCTGGAGTTTTTCAAGGTATTTGACCACTAGCATTTGATTGATGGGGTTATCCTCAACGACGAGGGTTTTAAGGTGGCTGAAATCCACTGTATCGCTAGCAGAAATTGTGTTTTTGTGAAGGGCCTGGCTGGGTTGTGCATAAAACTCAAAACAAAATCGGCTGCCTTCGCCCGGTTCACTCTCCACCCAGATACGCCCTTGCATCGCTTTAACAATATGTGAACAGATGGCTAGACCCAGACCCGTGCCACCAAACTGTCGAGTGATGGAGGAATCGGCTTGTTGAAAAGCTTGAAACAGACTCTGCTGGGCTTGATGGCTAATGCCGATGCCTGTGTCTTCTACTTGAGCTTGCCAGCTATGGTTATCTGAAGTGGCAACTAGCCGAACAGTGACGGAACCCTGTTGAGTGAATTTAAGGGCATTTGAGATTAGGTTGAAAAATAGCTGACGTAACCGAGTTGGGTCACCGATTATCCATTGTGGCACCTGAGGGTCGATTTCAAGCTTAAAGGCTAGATGTTTGTCGTCAAACTGAGGTTTAAAAATAAAGGCCAACTCATCAAGCAGCTGTTTAGGGTTGAGTGGAATCGACTCGAGTTCCAGTTTTCCAGCTTCTATTTTTGAATAATCCAGAATGTCATTAATTAGGCTTAAAAGGTTTTGGCCGGAGCTTTTTAGCACATTGAGGTAGTTGCGCTGTTCCTCTGAAATATCGGTATGAAGCAGCAGGTCGGTCATGCCGATTACGCCGTTCATCGGGGTGCGAATTTCATGGCTCATGGTTGCTAAAAAATTGCTTTTGGCTTTAGTGGCGGCTTCAGCGCGCTCAAGCGCTTTACGAAGGTCTTCGGTGCGTTCAAGCACTATTTGTTCTAGGTTGTTGGCCTGTTGTTGCAGCGCAAGGTTGGTTTGATAAAGCGCAAGGCTTTTTTCTTCCAGAAGTCGCTCGGCTTCTTTGCGCGCCCGTTTTTCTCGATCAAGCCTGCCTTGCAACCTTTGCACGAGTTGGCTGGTTTCGGCTGTCGTGTCTTGAATCATTAGACTGGCCTTGTAGCTTTATACCGCCTGACGACTTACTGTAAAGCGGGTTGTGTCGGGGTTGAGTTCAAGTCGTGCAACCTCTAGGTTTTCACCAAAATGCGCACCGCATCCTTTAATTAGCCCTTCGGCTAGATCCGAAAAATGCCGCGGTGACTGGTAATCCATAATCAGTGTATCGCCATCAAAATGACAGTCAAATTTGGGCAGTTGCGCGTCAGGATAAAGTTTAATAACCTCCGCATGGATAATGTCTTCAATGCCTGAAAGAAAGGTTAAGGCATCAGGGACATCGGTAAAAAAGCTTGGATAGTTGTTAGCGAACACACTAAAAACATGCTCCCCAAATACCTTAACCAGCGTATCAACCGGAATGTCGGTGCGTTTAGATAGGGCTACGACCATATCCACCAGTTCTTGGTGGTCGTAGGTGCCAACCGCAGTATAGGCGCCGCCGGATGCGGGTTGGGCGTCGTCTATAATATCGTCAACCATATCGGCTGAAAACTTAGCTTCTACCATGTCTAAAAATTCGGTAAATACCATGCCTTTCATTCTGATGCGCCTCTTTAGTCTTTTTGGTTAAATTTTGATTTTAGCACGAAGTGTAGCATTTTTTAGTTATCCCTTTCTGCGATATCGAATGATTCAATCATGGTTTATAAGATTTGGCGATGCAGGTAGGTTGTAAACTCTTTTATCGGTAAGGGTGGACTATAGTAGTAACCCTGATACGCCAAGCAGCCAAGGTCTTCTAATAGCTGGCGTTGTGCCTGAGTTTCTACACCTTCAGCGATAATATCAAACTCATAAGCCTGCCCTAGCGAAATAATTGTTTTAACTATCGCCTCATCATTGTGTTGCTGGCTTAGCAAATTACAAATAAATGACTGATCAATTTTAACCTGTGTCAATGGCAATTTTTGCAGGTAGCGCAGTGAGGAATAACCTGTTCCAAAATCATCGAGCGATAGTTTGACACCGAGCCGAGTCAATTGAGCCATAATGTCGGTCATGTGTTCGAGGTCTTTTGCGACAAGGCTTTCGGTGAGTTCAAGTTTAAGTTTTCGTGCGTCTAGGCAATGCTGTTTGATTTGTTGAGTGACCTGTTCTACAAAGTCTTTGGCATAAAACTGTTTGGCGCTGACATTCACCGCCAGGCTTAAATGAGCCGTATTGGGATTGACTTGCCAGTTTGCTAGTTGCTGGCATGCTTGGTTAAGCACCCATTGCCCTAGTGGTAGGATTAAATCTGAGTTCTCAGCTAGCGGAATAAAATGATTCGGGGGAATCAATCCCTTTTCGGGGTGGTTCCAGCGAACTAGTGCCTCGGCACCGATCAGCCCTTCTGCGATGTGGTGTTGGGGTTGGTAATAAAGTTCAAGTTGTTGGGCTTTGATCGCATGCTTGAGTTGGTTGTAAAGCTCTATTGCTGCTAGAGCTTCTTCTTCGGCTTTAGGGTCAAAGAAAATAATCGATTGATCCTCGGTGGTTTTAGCTTGATGCAGTGCCGCATCAGCTTGCTGAATCAGCGTTTCTGCAGAAACAGTTTGTTCAGGCAGCGCATAGCTAATGCCAACCGAACCTTGTGCATGAAGCGTTTGCTGGTTGAGCTCAAAAGGCAGTTCAATTAAGCTAAGGATACGTTCGGCTTCACGTTCGAGTTCAAAAATTAGTTCACTTTTGGCTTCATTGGGTAGTCGGGTAATCATCGCAAATTCATCGCCCCCAATACGAGCCAATAACAATGCGTCATAAAACTGTGCCCTAAGGCGATTAGCCAGCTCGACCAGTAGTTCATCACCGGCTGAATGGCCAAATACGTCGTTAATTTTTTTAAAATCATTGATATCAAAGCAAATTAAGGCAGTGATTTGTTGTTGCTTGGCGAGCAGTTTTTCAAGGTTTTCGGTCAGTTGTTTACGGTTACTTAGTCCTGTAACCTGATCAAAACTGACGAGTTCTTCAAGTTTCTTGCTAGCATAATATTGCTCGGTGATATCGGTAAAAACCGCTACAAAGTTAATGAGTTCTTTTTGTTCGTTATAAACAGGCTGGATCAAGAGATCGTCAAGGAATAGGCTACCGTCTTTTTTGCGATTCCAAATTTGACCTTGCCAGCTATGACGGCTTCTTAGCTGGTACTTTATTTGGTTATAGAAGCTGGATTCATGTTGGTCACTGCGCAGGATTTTAGGCGTTTTTCCCAGTATTTCATCTGCACTATAGCCGGTTATCTCTGTAAAGGCTCGGTTAACACGCATTATCCGATGATAGGGATCTGTGATCATAATCGCGCTAGGAGTATTAAATGACACTGCGGCCAGAGAGAGTTCGGCGTGATCTTTTTGAATCCGCGCCAGCATGGTGTTCACTTCGTCATAAAGCGTTTTAAATTCATTAATTTCCGAAGTTTCAATGCGTTGGCTTAATTGTTCGCCACTAATAATTCTTTCTAAAAACTGGACTAGCTTAATGACCGGTTGACTAAAGCGTTTTTCTAGCCAAAAGGCCATTAAAAAGGAGAAACCGAGGGCAAATAGAATAGTGAAAAAAATATAGTGAGCATCATGCAGGATACGAGAGGTAAGACTTTGGTAGCGAAGGCTAATAAAGACCTGCCCTAGTTCAAGTCCTTGATAGTTGGCGGGGATAAGGAAGCTAATTCGTTGGGCTTCATCGTTTTGTTCTAACCAGGTCTGGGCTTGTTTTAAGTTTAAAGGTCTAGGGGTATCGATCACGGCAAGGTATTGATGAATGGCTTCACCTTGTTGGTTAAATAACACCATGCGCTCGAGCTTATCAAAGGAGGCGAGCTTGTTGCTGATGTCCACAGCAATGTCGAGTTGGTTGATCAGTATCAACTTGGCAAACTCTTGGCTTAAAAGTTGGCTGATGACCTCTGCTTGCTGTTGTGATTCACGTTGTTGGTTAACTTGAAACCAGCTGACAAATATTAAGTAACCTAATAAAAAACTGCTGGCGACAGAACCCATTATGATCATAATCAATTTTTGTCGAATGCTGCGCGTCTTAAACATGCTTACTGACTCGGGTTGTTAATCGGTAAGCTCGGGTTATTGCCCCATTCCAGCCAAGAGCCTTCATAGACTGACGCGCGATAACCTAAAGCATGAAGCACCACATAATTGATGGCGGCTGAGGCGCCATCGTTACAATAGAGAATGATGTCTTGATTTTTGGGTAGATCTTGATAGAGATGAGCCAGTTCTTCGAGGTCAAGCAGTTGAGAACCTAAATCTGTGCTTAGACTGTTGTTTACCGCAGGAAAGTTTAATGCGTTGGGAATATGCCCAGCTCTTTCAGCGAGGCTACTAAGGCCTAAAAAATGGCTTGATGGTCGTGCGTCCAAAATGAAGTGGTTAGTTTGCTGGGTCGCAACTAGGGTGTCTAGGTAGGACTTCATTCTTTGACGATCAACCCGAGTGATGAATTGTGTTTTTTCCACTTCTTTTGCTTGCTGGCTGATCTCAAACATACCTTCCGGCCAGTGTCCATAGCCGACATTTAACAAACCCGCTTCTGTATGCCCAAGTGCATGAAGAACCCATACTAATCGCGCTGCCCATTTAAAACCTCCATGATCCAGTACAACTACTTTTTTGCTTGCATCAACACCTGCTTCAGACAATAGGGTTTGAAGTTTAGACAAAGGGGGCAGGTTGAGATATTGATCAAACAGCAAGGGATAGGGCAAGTTGACCGAATTGGCAAGATGTCCGGCTTGAAAGTTATGAGGTTCTCTCACGTCAATAATGCGCAAATCGGGGTGGTGAATATGTTCAGCTAGCCAACCACGGTCTACAATAGGGTTGATTGTCGCTGCGCTTGTTAGGCCGGAAAATAATATCAGAACAAGCCATATTGATTTTAAATCCTGCAATCTACGATGGGTTCGGTGCATGACCGCCTCCCTGTAAGCTTTTCATTTGGTTTTAATAGTATGTCTGTTTTGTCCGTTTTTGTCTAGAATAAATCCTATTGCATCAATACGCTTTATTATAAATATTGTCTATTTGGTCATTTTTATTATTGATAATAGAGATCGCTAATTTAAGCTATGCTTTTATCGTTGTTTAATCTAAATTTATAAGATCTGAAATCATGGCCAAATACACTCATATTAATCTAAGCTTGAAAACCTTTTTAGGGTTTGGGCTAGCTATGGTGTTTTGGACATCAAGTTGGGCGCAGACCGTGAGTTTAGAAAGCTCGCCAGGATTTTTTCTCCAAGCCGAATTCAGTCAACCTGTTGAAGATAACAAACAGGTTGCAGTGTTGGTTCAACATGGGTTTTTAACTACCAATCAATTTCATACTATTCGTAGCATGGTCAGTGCGATTAATGATCAAGGCATTGCAACCCTGAGCCCGAATATGAGTTACGGTATTAGTGGTCGTAAAGATTCACTGAAATGTGATAGCTTGCACACCCATACACTTGAAGATAATCGCGCTGAAATCGGTGCTTGGATAGATTGGTTACAGGCACAGGGGTATCAGCATGTCGTGTTGTTGGGGCATTCCAGTGGTAGTCAGGATTTATTATTTAGCCAAGCGACTGAGCCGCATCCCGCTGTGGAATTATTGATTTTAACCAGTGTGTTTTATTTTAATGGTCAGGATATAGGGACAAAGACTTCAGACTTATCGAGAGCGAGAAATATGATGTTAACCGGTTCACCCAGACCGGAGCACTTTAGCTTTTTGTTCTGCAAGGAAACTTATTATGCGACACCGCAAAGTTTCCTCTCCTATCATCAATTAACTCGCCAACAGAACTTGAGCCATTTACAGTTTGTTGGCGTACCGGTTCATGCGATTATGGGTACGGGTGATGAGATTTTGCAACAAACTGGATTTGAATGGTTAGACGAACTTGCTGCGGTGGGGGTTAAACTGCATCTTGTTGAGGGTGCAAATCATTTTTTCTCCAGCATGCATGAATTTGATTTACAAGATCGTCTTGTTCAGATTCTTAACAGCTATCAATCAGACGTAGTGCCGTGATGTTTCCACGCTTAAAGCCGATTCAGGCTAAATGGCACATGTTGATGTTTCTCTCAGCCTCTTTAGGGGCTTATTTGTTTATGTTTGGTTATTTGTATTCAAGTGCGCAGAATATTAAAGCCCAAACTGAACAGCAGATGGTTCAATTTGCCGAGCAAGAATTGAAGCGAGAGATTCAAAGTTTTATTGACTTGAGCGCTGAACAAATCGAGCGGCTTAAAGCCTGGGATGAGGTGCATCAGCAGTTGAGCCAGCCGAGATATTATTTTTTTTGGCGCGATGAGCGTTTAAAGGTGTCGCAGCATTGGCGTCCTTATTTTAATGAATTGGAAATTTATAATTCAAAAGGCCAGCAATTGTTTCACAAAGGCCCGAATGATCCAGTCTCTCCTTTTTTACCTAATGAAGTCCCATCTGTATTAGCTAGCTTTAGCCTTGATCAGGAGCAGTTAAGTTATCGAGTTTTTACCGATGTGCAGCAAAGACAGACCGGGGATAAGTTGGGTTATTTGGGATTAAACCTCAATTTGATGGTTTGGTTGCAGCAAGATACCCAGTTTAAGTATATCGAACGTGCCAGTCTAACAACCAGGCCTGGTTTAGAGGCCGATAAAATTTCAATTCAGGATCTTGTTTTTCAGCCTGCTGAATATTTGGATTTTAAGCTGCTTGAAAATCCGGTGGATCATTTTTTATGGACGCTGATCCAAGATTTTATTAGCTATGTATTGCTTTATGCGGTGTTGGTCGCGGTGTTGTTTGTGTTGTTTTTTCGTTATAGCCTTGTGCGTCCGCTGGCCAGTTTATCGGCTTATCTGACCGAATTAAAAACCAAACCTGATCAGGTTGTTCGACCTAAAGCTAAGTTTATGGTGAGTGAGTTTGAGGCGCTTAAATCCTCATTAGCCAGTTACAACCGGGCTTTAGTGGATGCACAACAAAAAATTGATGTGCAGCGCCAACTGGCTTATCAACAGTCGAGAACCGATGCCTTGTCCGGTTTACCCAATCGTCATGCTTTTGATGAAGCCATGCAGTCGCTGGAGCAGCAGTTCTCATCTGAAGGTGGTTGCGTAGGTTTTATGCTGGTAGATTGTGATTATTTTAAAGCGATTAACGATACCTATGGTCATTGTGTTGGTGATCAGGTGATTAAGTTGACAGCAAGGGCTTTGACCGAGTGTTTACCATTATCTACTCAGGTTTTTAGAATTGGCGGTGATGAGTTTGCCGCTGTTTTGCCGGGTATCAATGCGGCTCAATTAAGAGAGATGGCAAGCCATTGTTTGGCGCATTTAAAGCAAATGCCGTTTGCTGAATTAGGTATTCATGAAAGGGTTCACTTTAGTGTGGGCTTGAGTCTGACGGCGCAAGCGATCAGCTTAACAAAACTGCATAAACATGCGGATATTGCCTTGTATAAGGCCAAACATTCTTTGCATGATAAGATTCAACTGTTTGCGGATGAAGACTCTTCTGCAGGTAAAACACTGGTGTCGAATGAACGTATTTCAATTATTATGAATGCATTGCGCAGTGGCGAGGGTATTGAAATGCACTTGCAGCCGATTGTGTCGGTTGATCAAAATGTGATTTATTATGAAGCTTTGGTACGGATTCGAAAGCAAGGTGTGTTGATTTTTCCGGGTGAGATTTTTGATGTGGTCAACCATCGTCATTTAGAAATTGATTTAGACTTGCAGGTGATCGCGGCGATTATTCAGTTATTTAAAGAGGGAAAAATCGCTGAAAATACCGGTATTTCATTGAATATTTCGCCTCAGTCGCTATTGCAGTTGGACTTGCAGGACGCCCTTAAGCAGCTTGTGGCTTATGCTCAGACCTACAGAATTATTATTGAAGTCACTGAAACCACGCTTATTACTAACATGGTATTGGTCACCGCTAAATTGAAAGCACTGCGTGAATTAGGTTTTAAAATTGCGTTGGATGATTTTGGTAGTGGCTATTCATCGATTCGTTATCTCGCTAATATGCCGGTCGATATTATTAAGTTTGATATGACATTAACTCAAGCTTTAGAATTGGATGAAAAGACGTGTGGTATTATTCAATCCACCGCGGCGATGATTCGTCAAGCCGATTATAAGTTGGTAATGGAAGGGGTTGAAACCCTTTCTCAGTTCGAGGCAGCCAAGCTTGCCGGAGCGACGGGTTTCCAAGGTTATTATTTCGGCAAGCCCCAGCCTGCATAATCAAGAGGTATTTTCTCGCGTCACTGACCTTAGACAAAGCGCTTAGTTGGATATGGTTTTGTTGCTTTACGTCTGAGTTTAAGAGGTTATAATCCTAATAACCTTCTTTTTATCTGTTGGAATCTTATGAATAAACAACTTCAGGCTATTATTTCGGCCAGTAAATACTGGGTTTCGGATCAGCAGCATATTACTGATTTCGAGCGCCATGAGGGTGAGTTGAGTCATAAAAAATTTGCGCGACGTTTACTGAGTTTGTATCAACTTCAGCCCAATGCGTTTGATCAAATTAGCCAAAAGCTGGTTGCAGGTTTTGAGATAGAGTTTTATCTTGCTGCTGAACAGATAGGCTTATTAGCGCAGTCGATTGAAGGGATCTTACCACGCGATCAAATTTTGCTTGTAAAGCTGGATCAGGTACCGAAAACGGATGGACAAAACTTTTACTTAATGGCTGAAAAAACCGGCTGTCCTCCGGCTGGCTTGCAAAGTTATGAGTTGGTGAGTCCTAAGCTGGATCCGCTGTCATTAATTTATTATCTTAATGTGTTTGTTAAAAAGCTTAAACAGTTTGGCGCAAAAGATGGTGATGATATAGGGTTTCATCTTCATTTTTCTACTGAGGCGCACTGCCGTATATCGCCGTTAGCCGTGGTTTATAGTCTTGATCAACACGGCCTGTTAAGTTTTAAGTCACGCAAGTTTACACGAGATATTGTGGCCCAACTCTTTAGTTATCAGCCTGAGGATTGGGCGTTTATCTTTAATCGGGTGTTAAAGAAAAATTACAGCATTAACTTTTTAGACTTTGCCAATAATAACCACTTTGAACTGCGCGCGCTCGGCGGCAAGGGCTATTTATTCGATTCTAAGCACTCACCACAAGGTTATGCGTTAAACAGTCTTTTGGCCTTGACCAAGGCGCTCAGTTATCCCGATAAAAAACTGGCTAAGCTAATCCGACGGCAATATAAGCTGGATAAAAAGCTGGTTAAACTGAATCAAGTGAAATACGCTTCTTTGAAAGCGAAGCCTAAAAATGCGATTTGGACCAGCTGCTTTAATTCTGAAGTCTAATTCGTGTATTGGTTATTTATATATTGTATAGCTGGTGTATAATGTTGCTAATCATTAAATTTATCTTAGGAAATCGGAATGCAAAAAGCGGATTTGATCACTCAGAATATTGTCTTAAATCATGGGGATATTGAAACCAAGCGTGCAGAAATTAAGCGTTACTTTAATCTCACCTTTGATGCCTATGAATCTTTGTTTAGCTGTCTTCGCGAAGATCAGGCTTACTATGAGCGCCCTTGTTCTTTACGCCACCCGTTAATTTTTTATTTTGGCCATACCGCCACTTTTTTTACCAATAAACTGGTGCTAGCCAAATTATTGCCGCAGCGAATTAACCCTAAAATTGAATCCCTGTGTGCGATTGGTGTTGATGAAATGTCTTGGGATGATTTGAATGAGGCGCACTACAATTGGCCGAGTGTCAATGAAGTACGCGAATATCGTCAGCAGCTGCGGGAGGCTGTGAATCATCTGATTGATACCGTCAGTTTTAGCCTGCCGATTGATTGGAAAAGTCCGCTCTGGCCGGTGATGATGGGAATTGAGCATGAGCGTATTCATTTAGAAACGTCATCGGTTTTGATTCGCCAATTGGATTTAAAGTATGTTCAAGCCTCTGAGCTGTTTCCAGTGTGCCCGCAGCGTGGCTCTGCACCGCTAACAAACCGTTTGCTTCCGGTTGAACCGGGTCGGGTGGTGATTGATCATCAGGATCCGGCTCAATATTATGGTTGGGATAATGAATATGGCTTTCACCAGGCAGAGGTGGCGGGGTTTAATGCGGCTGAGTTTTTGGTTTCTAACGGTGAATACCTAGCGTTTGTTGAGGCGGGGGGGTATCAAACGGCTGAATTCTGGGATGAGGAGGGCGACCGCTGGCGTCAATTCAGCCCGGTTAAACATCCTAGTTTTTGGGTTGAGAAAACCGAGAATAACCAGCAGGCCTGGTATTTGCGTTGTATGACAGAAGAAATTCCGATGCCGTGGAACTGGCCGGTTGAGGTGAATTATTTGGAAGCGGCCGCTTTTTGTCGTTGGAAAGCCAAGCTGACCGGCAAGCCGATTCGCTTGCCCTCAGAAGATGAGTATTTGCGTTTGCGTGAACAGACGCAGGCTTTGGATTTTTATGATCGGGCGAATATTAACCTACAGCAATACGCCTCCTCGGTGCCGGTTGATCAGTGCGAAATGAATGGTTTTTACGATGTGGTCGGCAATGTATGGCAGTGGACCATGACACCGATTCATCCTTTTGAGGGGTTTAAAGTACATCCTCTTTATGATGATTTCACTACGCCGACTTTTGACAATAAACATAATATTTTTAAGGGTGGCAGTTGGATTTCAACCGGTAACGAGATCAATGGCCATTCGCGTTATGCTTTCAGGCGTCATTTTTTTCAGCATGCGGGTTTTCGTTATATTGAATCAACGGCTGAGGTTAAAACTGAATATGCGAGTTATGAGACCGATTTGGATGTGGCGCAAGCCTGTGAGTTTTATTATGGCGAAAATCATTTTGGCGTCGGTAACTTCGCTAAAAGCTATGCGCAACTAGCGATAGATTTTGCTAAACAAGATCGTGATTTATCGGCTCGAACGGCTTTAAGTGTTTTAGAGGTAGGCTGTTCAGTAGGTCGTGGTTGTTTTGAATTGGCAACTTATTTCGACCAGGTACTCGGCTTGGATTTTTCAGCGCGCTTTATCAACGTGGCAAACCGCTTGCAACAAACCGGTTCGGTGCTTTATACCTTGCCGATTGAAGGTGAGATTATGGACTTTAAGGAACAAACCCTTGAAGAGCATAACCTAGATCATGGGGTGGCACGCTGCCGCTTTATGCAGCAAGATCCGAGTAATCTAAAACCTATTTTTAGCGGTTACGATATGTTGGTGGCGATGAATGTGATAGAGCGCTTGTATGAAACACAAAAATTTATTCAGGATATTGCTCACCGTTTGAACCCCGGCGGCTTGTTAATGTTGGGCTCAACCTATGATTGGAATTCGTCTTTCACCACACAAGCTAACTGGCTTGGCGGTTATAAGGATTCGCAGTCAGGCGAGAATGTCACGACGCTTGAAACATTGCAGGCTTTGCTGGCTAAAGAGTTTGAACAATTAGCGCCGCCGCAAGACATTCCGCTTGTTCAGCCCCTAAATGCGCGGTGTTTTTCTCATCAGCTTAGTCAGGTTACGCTTTGGAAAAAGAAATAGACTTTAACCAGCCGATTGATAGGCTGAATACCTGCTCCGAAAAGTATGATTTGCGCCAGTCGTTATTTGGCCGCGAAGATCTGCTGCCCATGTGGGTAGCAGATATGGATTTGCCTAGCCCTCCTTTTGTGCTGAAAGCCTTGCAACAAAGGCTATTGCACCCGATCTTAGGTTATAGCTTAACCCCCCTTGAGGTTTATCAAGCGATTTGTGATTGGCAAGCGCAACATCACTACTCGGTTGAGCCGGATCAAATTATCTTTACTCACAATGTGGCTAACGGCTTGTTTTTAGCGGTTCAGGCTTTAACCAGGCCTGGTGATGCGGTGATGGTAATGCCGCCGATCTATCCGCCGTTTGTTAAGGCGGTCAGTTTAAATGATCGAGTCGTTGTTGAAGCGCCTTTGGTGTTTGACGGTCAGGTTTATAATATCGATTGGCAGAGGGTTGAGCAGCTTATCCAGCAGCATCAAGTCAAGCTGTTGTTGTTCTGCAACCCCCACAATCCTTCCGGTCGTGTTTGGACTCGTGAGGAATTAATAGCTTTGGCTGAAGTTTGTATTCAGTATCAAGTTAAGATCGTCTCGGATGAAATTCATTCTGATTTGGTGTATTCGCCTTTTAAACACACACCGATGGCCAGCTTGTCAGCAGCGGTAAGTCAGCAGGTATTGACGCTGAGCTCGCCGGGTAAAACCTTTAATTTAGCCGGTCTGCAGATAGGTTATGCGATTTCGGCTAATCCGCAAATAAACGCGGCGATGCAGGCTGCCTGTGCAAGGGTTAAAATTGAAGATTTGAATCTGATGGCGATGGTGGCTTTGCATGCGGCCTATAGCCCAGACGGGCTTGCTTGGCGAGACCGCCTTATGCAACACTTTAGCGCTAATATCGAGCGTTTAGATGCTTTTTTAGCCCGCTATCTTCCACAGGTGAGGTTAATCCGTCCTCAAGCTTCGTATTTAGTTTGGCTCGATTTTCGGGCGTTGTTTAATGACCATCAAGCTTTAAAAGATTGGTTGGTTAATCAGGCTAAACTTGGCCTGAATGATGGTTTGTCTTATGGTGAGGCAGGGCGTGGTTTTATGCGCATGAATATCGCGGTATCACAACAAACGATGGAGCAAGCGCTATCTCAGTTGGGTGTTGCCCTGTCAAAGCTGGCATAATAGGTCATTTTTAATGAGTTTTCTTAGATGTCTATTCCATTAACCCAGTACAGTCACGGCGCAGGTTGTGGCTGCAAAATTTCCCCCGCTTTACTTGACAGGCTGCTGCAAGGCGCGGCCTCCCAAGTCCACTTTCCCGGTTTGTTGGTTGGCCATGGCGCAAAGGATGATGCCGCCGCGTTTGATTTGGGCGACGGGCGTTCTGTTTTATCCACCACCGATTTTTTTATGCCGATTGTGGATGATCCCTTTACCTTTGGTCGCATCGCCGCCACGAATGCGATTTCAGATATCTATGCAATGGGGGGCAAGCCCTTAATGGCGATTGCAATTTTTGGCTGGCCGATTGATAAGTTGCCTGCTGAAATAGGTGCAGATGTGATTGCGGGTGGGCGCAGTGTTTGTGAAGCGGCAGCTATTCCTTTGGCGGGCGGGCATTCTATTGATGCTCCGGAACCGATCTTTGGTTTAGCGGTAACCGGATTGGTTGAAAATCGGTTTATCAAAACCAATAGCATGGCCGAGCCTGGCTGCGAAATTTTTTTGACCAAGCCGTTAGGGGTGGGTATTTTAACAACCGCGCAAAAACAAAATAAAATTATGGCCGATCATTTGCAGCCAGCAATTGATAGCATGTGTCAACTCAATGATATTGGCTTTCATTTGGCGCAGTGTGAAGCGGTGAAGGTGATGACCGATGTCACCGGGTTTGGCTTATTAGGTCATTTAATTGAAGTCTGTGAAGCCAGCCAAGTTGGTGCCAGTCTTGTCGCAGAGCGTTTGCCCTTGTTACCCAATGTAAAAGCCTATTTATCCCAAGGGTGCGTGCCTGGTGGAACCGCTAGAAACTGGTTAAGTTTTGCCGATAAGGTGTCGCCTTTAGACTCGCAACTCAGAGATTTGCTGTGTGATCCACAAACCTCGGGTGGGTTGTTGCTGATGGTTAAACAAGCAGGCCTGGATGCTTTCCATGCGTTGTGTCGTGAAAAAGGCCTAGAACTCAAGTCTTTGGGATCAACGCATGCTTTGGCTCAAGCGGGTGCGCCTTTGGTTGAGGTGCGAGTGTGAGCCGCTCTTTAGCAAGCACTGATGACTTTAAAGCGATCGTTTTAGCGAATAGGCCGTTGATTGATGTGCGTGCGCCGGTTGAGTTTAGCAAAGGCTGTATTCCTAATGCGGTGAACCTGCCATTAATGCAAGATGAAGAGCGGCGTTTAGTAGGATTGGCTTATAAACAACAGGGACAGGATGCTGCGATTGAATTGGGTCATCGGCTGCTCAATCCTGAGGTACGTCAACCGAGGGTAGACGCTTGGTGTCAGTTTAAGCATCAACAACCTGATGCAATGCTTTATTGTTTTCGCGGTGGTTTGCGTTCGCGGATTGCTCAAAGCTGGATACAGCAAGCGGGTGTAGAACTTGTGCGTTTACAAGGGGGTTATAAGGCTTTTCGTCAGTATTTAATTAATGAGTTAGATCAGATGGCGGTTAGCTTGGTCACACAAGCTACCCAACCTATTGTCTTGGCGGGGCGAACCGGATCGGGCAAAACCCAGGTCATTCAAAACTTTGAATGCGCGATAGATTTGGAAGGTTTAGCCCAGCACCGGGGTTCAACGTTTGGCGGCCATGCTTGGTCACAACCGACACAAATTGATTTTGAAAACCAATTGGCTTATCGTTGGATTCGTTTAGCGGCGGGTTCTTGTCGCTATGCCTTGTTCGAGGACGAGGGTAGAAACATTGGTTCGGTTCATCTTAGCCCCGCCTTGTTTAACGCGATCAAGTCAGGTGACCGTATTTTGCTTGAGGTACCTTTTGAACAGCGTCTGCAAAATATTTTGAACGAATATGTGATTGAGGCTCAGGCAGAATACCCTGACTTAGCTGCGTGGGTTGGGTTTATGCAGCAGCGTTTTGAACGGATTGCTAAACGTCTTGGCGGCGTGCGTTATACCCAGGTACGCCAAGCGTTTGACCAGGCCTGGTTGCAGCAAAAAGATAACGCTGACCTTTCATGGCACTTGAACTGGATAACAATATTGCTGAAAGAATATTATGATCCGATGTATGCTTTTCAGTTAAAGCGTTATCCGCAAGCTTTTGTCTTTAGGGGCGAGAAAGCCGAGGTTGAAGCCTATCTGAGATCACTAAAACTTTAGCCATCCCGATTTGGCAGAGATGGCTGATATCGCGATTTGTTTAACCTTTAAAACCCAAGCCCTTGTGTGCTTTGGTTTTAAAGAAGGACACGCTTTCACTGAGCAATTTTGCTTGATCTTTTAGACTCTCGGCAGCAGCAGAGGTTTCTTCAACCAGCGCTGCGTTTTGTTGAGTCACATTGTCGATCAAACCAATCGCTTGGTTGATTTCACTAACACCCTGTGCCTGTTCTACCGAAGCGCTGGCTATGTCCGCGATCATGCCGGTCACTTCGGTGATAGATTGATTCATCTTGCTGATAATCTCTTCTGATTCAGCAGCGAGCTGAGTGCCTTGGTTTATACGCTCAACGCTTTTTTCAATCAGGCTCTTGATATCTTTCGCCGCTTCGGCTGATTTCTGTGCCAGCGAACGTACTTCGCCGGCAACGACAGCGAAGCCTCGGCCATGCTCACCGGCTCTAGCCGCTTCAACCGCTGCGTTAAGTGCCAGCAGGTTGGTTTGAAAAGCGATACCATCAATTAGGCTGACAATATCATTGATTTGGTTGCTGGAGTCTTGAATCGCGCTCATCGCTTGAATGGTGTCTCGCATCACTTTCGCTGCGGTTTGCGAGTTGGTTTCCAGCGCATGCTCAAGCTTGTCGGCATTTTTTGCATTTTGTGCATTGTTGTCAATCGCAGAAGTGATTTCAGTCATGGTTGCCGAAGTTTGTTCTACCGATGCAGCTTGTTGTTGCACGCTTTCGCTTAGGCTGTCAGAACCATGTGAAACTTCTTCGGCTGCGCCATAAACGGTATCTGCAGCGATCAGCACGTCATTGATGATTTGACTTAAGCGTTCAGCGTTTTCATTGATTGCCGTTTTCAGACGGTCTAGATCACCCTCGCAATCCACTGCAACGCGTAAAGTTAAATCGCCACTGCTCTGAGCTTGCATTACTCCGGCGATGTCTCGAATCACTTCATCAAGTTTTTCAAGGCTTTGGTTAACTTTTTGTTTTAGACTATTTAAATCACCTTGTGCTTGCGCTTCGATGCGTTGCTGGAAGCGACCTTGAGCCATTTCCGACATGGTGTTGTTAATGTCTTGCATAATATGGTTGAGGTCGCTCATTGCACGGCTGGTGTTGTCAAGGATTTCAGCAAATGCGCCCTCTGCCGAGAGATTCGTTTTATAGTTAAAATCCCCTGCGCTGAGTTTAGCCATCGCGGTCGCAACTTGTTCAATCATTTTTTGTACATTGTCAGCGCTTGAATTGACGCCATTTTTGATGGTGAGCAGATCACCAACGAATTCACCCTTAATGCGCTTGCTTAAGTCGCCTTTGGCCAGCGCAGCAATCGCTTCACCGGTTTGATTCATGGCTTGGCTAACTTGGGTTAGGTGCTCATTGATCGCCTGTGCGGTCTGCCCGACTTCGTCGTTAGACTTGACCGCTACGCGTAGTGAGAAATTACCGGTTTTTTGAATATCTGCCATGGTCACGTTAAGTTGTTGAAGTGGGGTAATGACTAAGCGATTAACCAACAATAACAAGATGGCCGCCAGTAGTAAAATACCAAATACCACACCCGCAAGCGTAATCCAGGCCTGGTTGTGAGCTTGAGCCAGTACCGAGGTGTAAACGGATTCATCTTGGATAAATAATTGGCGGCCAAAGACACGGCCGGCTTCGTCATAGGCAGGGAGGTCGACCACTACATGGCCATTTTTTAGGTAAACTTGGCTTTGATCGCCATCAAGTTGCTGGTAAAGGTTTTTGGTGAGATTAACGACTTCTTCTTTAAACCAACTATTATTGGCAATGACATAGCGGTTGTTAATAGGGTTAAGATTGTCGATGGCGCGTGTATGACCTTGGGTGGTTTGCACATAGTTGCGGTCAACGAGCATAATCCATGAACCACCAACAAGTCTTTCAAAATCGCGTGAAATTGAACCAACCCCTTGAACCATCGTGACGAGTCCAATCAGATCTTTACTTTGATTAAGGACAGGAGTGACCGAGGTAATGGCGACACCGCGTTCGGTAAAGCCAAGCGCGCCATTGGCTTTTTTCTGTTGCATCACATTTCTTATCAATTCATTGTTAGCTTGGTTTGCGCCAGGGGTATCTAGGTTCCACGAGCGTAGCAGTGATTGGCCTTGTGCATCAAGAATTTCAGAGAAGATACCTCTAAAGTTACTCACGCTGCTGTAATGAGCTTGCTGGCCTGCTAAAACTTGGCGTAAAGCACGATCATTACGTTGATTGAGCGCGTTCAGCGTCATAGGTTGTTGAGACATCATGGTTGCGCCAATAATGCCGGATTGAATTTTAAGCTCGATTTGACTGTCCATAAAAGTGGACATTTCGTTGGTAAGATTTTGTTCGATTTGCCCTGCTAGGGGTTTTATTTGACTTAGGTAGAGAGTTAAAGCAACGGCCGCTACAACCAGGGTGGTAACCCCTAGGGTCGCTAGGATGATTTTGGTTTTAAGTGAGTGGTTGCGCATAATCTAGGCCCCATAAATAAAATTAATTGAATACTAATTTTAATTCTACCCCAAGACTAGGAGGGAGGCTATCGAGTTTGCTATGAATTTTTTTATAACCCGAGAAAAACACTCAGATTATAAAATTTATAACGATTAATTCAATGCTTGAGTGATCGCTTTTTCAACTTCAGAAATCGGTTGAGTGCCATCAATTCGGACGTATTTTAAAGCTTCAATTTTTTCTGACTTAGCTTGATAGTAATCAATTAAGGGTGCGGTTTGATCGTGATAAATTTTAAGGCGATCGAGCACGACTTCAGGCTTATCATCAGGCCGTTGAATCAGTTCTTCACCGGTTTCATCGTCCTTGTCTTGCACTTTTGGTGGGTTGAACACTACATGATAAGTACGCCCAGAAGCCATGTGGCAACGACGACCTGACATGCGCTCGACTATCACTTCATCAGCGACATCAATTTCTATGACTGCATCTATGGCAACACCGGCTTCGGCCAGTGCATCCGCTTGGGCAATGGTGCGGGGAAAGCCATCAAGTAGGAAGCCCTTGGCACAATCTTCTTGTGCAATCCGCTCTTTTACAAGGCCGATAATAATCTCATCGGTTACAAGTTTACCTTCATCCATAAAAGATTTTGCTAGTTTACCAAGCTCTGTTCCAGCCTTAATAGCTGCACGTAACATGTCACCTGTAGAGATTTGAGGGATATCATACTGTTTAGTTAAAAATTGGGCTTGCGTGCCTTTGCCAGCGCCGGGTGCGCCAAGAAGAATCAGTTTCATTGTGCTGTTTCCTAGTTTATTAATTCAGGATAAATCCATTGCATTATACCGACTTTATGTGTAATTTCTAAGGAATGCTTAACCCGAATATTTCAATAAATGTTATTTTTACTGTCCACTTCAAGGCTTTTATAGCGATTAGATATAGCGATTAGAAGTGGGCAGAAGATTGGGTTTATTGAAAAAGCTCACGTGTAAGGTCTCTCAGTGTACTAGGAGTGATACTGGGTGTTTCAGGAGCATTACGCTCTAAAAATAGCTCGAATACAGCTCTAGGGGAGTCAGCGGGGACCGCTAGTCCGGTATCTGGGTCTATAGGCACGTTCACTAAGCCTTCCGGCTGTAGAAAAGGGATGTTTGGCGAAGATTGAATCGCTGTGCGCATATAGTCAATCCAAATGGGCAATGCAGCGCGCCCTGCCGTTTCTCGTCGGCCAAGGCTGCTTGGATTATCAAAGCCAACCCAAACGCTGGTGACTACATCAGGGTTGTAACCCACAAACCAAGCATCAAACTGCTGGTTAGTGGTGCCGGTTTTACCAGCTAGGTCTTGGCGGTTAAGTGCGCTTGCAGTGCGGCCTGTTCCATAGCTAATCACATCCTGTAACATCGAGGTAATTAGATAGGCGTTTTGCGGGCTGATAACCCGTGGAGCAAGGCTTGGGTCATTGTCTAGGCATTGAATTTGGCAGGCTCTCAATGGGTCAGCCTGATAAATAGTGCGGCCATTGAAATCTCGAACTTGCCTAATAAAATGAGGTTCGATTAAAAAACCGCCATTTGCAAACACTGCATAGGCACGCGCCGCTTCGAGCGGTGTGACTTCGACCGAGCCCAGCGCCAATGAAAGGTTGCGATGTTTGTTTAATTCGTTTTGCGGTAAGCCAAATTCTCTAGCATGGTTGATAGTGGGGTGAACACCTATGTCTTGCAGTATGCGAATGGGTACCAGGTTTCTTGAGTGGGCTAGAGCAGGGCGAACTCGGGTTGGGCCGTAAAAGCGTCCGGTAAAGTTTTCTGGACGCCAAATCCCCTCAAGGGCATCATCATGAAAAACCACCGGTGCGTCATTAACAACGGTAGCCAGGGTGTAATCGCGCTCAAGTGCTGCCGAGTAAAGGAAGGGTTTAAAAGCTGAGCCAAGTTGACGTTTAGCTTGAGTGGCTCGATTAAAACGACTCTTAAAAAAGTCAAAGCCCCCCGCCAATGCATAGATCGAGCCATCTCTTGGGTTAAGGCTAACTATGGCTGCATCGGCTTGTGGGTTTTGTGCTAGTTGCCAGGTTGAGTTATGGCGTTGTAAATAGATAACGTGACCAGTGGCTAAAACATCTTCTATTTTTTGGGGCGCTGACCCTGTTCGGTTGATATTGACGAAAGGAGCGGCCCAGCTCATGCCTTCAAACCTAAGTACGCCACGCTCACCATTTCGCATCAGTAGGTTCGCTTGGTTTTGCTGAATAGAGGTAACCGTTGCCAGTTGTAAGCCTCCTGGGGCAGGGAACTCACGCATGGCTTGAATAATGCTGTCATCATTTGCGAGGGTCTCTGTGTCAAGTTGCGCTAAAGGGCCTCGATAGCCTTGGCGTCGTTCGTAGTCCTGTAATCCATCACGCAGAGCTTGGTTGGCAGACAATTGGTGTTCGCTTTCTAGGGTGGTAACAATCGTTAGGCCAAGGTTAAGGGCGTCTTCGCCAAAGTTTTCTAATGCAAATTGTCTTGCCATTTCAGCGATGTAACCTGCCTCAACATCGATGCGCACGCCTGAAAGCGTCACTGCAATCGGTTGCTCTTGAGCCATGCGCATCTCGAGTCGAGTGATATAGCCAAGCTCATTCATTCTTCGAAGAACATAGTCTCGACGCAGTTTGGCACGAGGCGGGTTGGCAACTGGGTTAAAAGCAGAAGGGGCTTTGGGCAGGCCGGCAATCATCGCAAACTCATGGAGTTCGAGTTCTGCTAATTCTTTGCCATAGTAGGTCTTTGCAGCGGCGGCTACGCCGTATGAGCGGTGACCTAAGAAGATCTTATTGAGATAAAGCGCCATGATTTCTTGTTTGGTCAGTTCACGTTCAATTTTAAACGAAAGAATAATTTCGTTCAGTTTTCGAGTATAGGTTCGCTCACTGGTAAGGAAAAAATTTCTAGCGACCTGCATGGTAATGGTTGAGCCACCCGATTGTTTTGAGCCAGTAGTGATGAGTTCGTAAGCCGCTCTAGCTAAGCCTTTGAGATCGACACCGAAATGTTCGTAGAAACGGTCGTCTTCAGCTGAAATAATAGCTTGGGTCATGCGTTCAGGAATTTGATGGTAATCAAGGGGAATGCGGCGCTTCTCACCTATCTCGGTAATCAAACGGCCATCAGCCGTTTCTATGCGCAAAGGGACTTGATAGCTTACGTTTCTTAGCTCAGATGCATCGGGAAGCGTTGGATAAACCTGGATAACATAAACGCTTAAACCTATTAGTGGGATAAACATTATTAATAGCAAACTCCAAAAACTATATTTCAGCCATTTTTTTGGCTTGGGTTTTTGGGTTTTTGAATTGGCTCGATTATGTTTTTGCTGCGCTGGGGCAATAAAGTCGTCAGATTCCATCGTTCAATTTTAGTTAAATTTTTTAGTATTGTACGTGAATTTGAGCTGTTTGAATGGTTTTAGGCTAAACTTTATAAAAGAATTCGTGTTAAAAACAAAAAACCCGAACTAGTCGGGTTTTAAGATGACAAGCTACTGGTTTAGGTACGCTTTTTGTAACGACCTGTTTTGATGTCGTCCCACATTAGGTAAACATTACCCCCTACAATAATCGCAATGGCTGATGCCACGCCAAATAGCCCGATCGCTACCTGTAAGCTTTGTGGGAGAATGTTAAGGTAGATACCCATTAAAATTGCGAAGGGGATAACTACGATAACCACTAATACCAGTAAAAATTTAAGTTCATTTCTCATGGTGCTGCCTCAGAGTTAGATTTTTTATATTTAGAAAAATTTCAAGTTGCAATATACCGCTATGTTTTAAAAATTTCAAATTCAATTTTTTGATAGTTAAAGACTTGATTGATATAGGTCAAGTTTTAAGTGCCATTAAACTAAAAACTAGCTGCGTTTGATAAAAATTAAATCCCAGACACCATGTCCCAAACGTTGGCCTCGCTGCTCAAATTTGGTTAGCGGTCGATAATCCGGGCGAGGCATATACTGGTTTTTTCCAGCTTTGTTTTCGTAGGCGTTAGCGTTGCTCATCACGTCCATCATTTGTTCCGCATAATCCTGCCAATCAGTGGCCATGTGAAACTCCCCGCCCGCTGTAAGGTATTGTGCGATTTTATCGGCAAACTCTGCATTTAAAATGCGTCGTTTTTTATGACGTGCCTTATGCCAAGGGTCGGGGAAAAACAAGTAAACACCCGCTAAACTATTTTGTGGAATGCGCTGCGCGAGAACTTCGATCGCGTCATGGTTAAACAGTCGAATATTGGTTAAACCTTGCTCTTCAATAAGTTTGCACAGTGCGCCCACGCCGGGACGATGCACCTCAATGCCAATGTAGTTGCGATCAGGGTTGGCTTGTGCCATTGCAGCTAGGCTTGTGCCCATTCCAAAGCCGATTTCTAAATAAGTCGGCGCCATTCGACCAAACAGCTGGGTTAGGTCTAAAGCTTCTCCTTGAGGTTCCAGCCCGAAGACCGGCCACAGTTTATCGAGGGCGGTTTGTTGTGCTTTGGACATTCTACCTTGGCGAAGTACAAAGCTTTTGATTCGGTGCGAATGGTTTTGTGTTGTTTGTTGTTGATTTTCCATGAAATATCTAGTGCTTTATGAGTTATGAGATAAGTTTACGAACTTGCTGAATCACCGGCTCGATATCAGGTTTGATCCCGCGCCATAGATAAAAACTTTCAGCGGCTTGGCCTACCAGCATGCCAAGGCCATCAAGGATCTGGCATTCGGGTTGGTGTTGTTTAGCCCAGTTTAAAAATACGGTCGGCTCTGCAGCATACATCATGTCATAAACCAGCGAGTGCCGACCTATCACCTTTTCGCTAATAGGGGGAAGCTTTCCTTCAAGGCTGGCGGAGGTGCCATTGATAATAATATCAAAAGGTTCTTGTGGTATATCTTGCCAGCCGCTCCCTGTAATCGGTATCGGTGTTGAGAAGCGTTGGCCTAATAACTCGGCACGTTTAGCCGTTCGGTTCGCAATATGAACCAGGCCTGGTTGTTTAGCTAGTAGAGGTTGCAGTATGCCTTGTACTGCACCTCCAGCGCCAATAATCAGAACACGTTGGTCGTTAAAAGGCCGTTGCCCCTGTTGCTCAATATCTAATACCAGCCCTGCCCCATCGGTGTTGTCACCTAGGATCTGTCCATTTTCATTGAATAGATAAGTGTTTACAGCTTGCGCTAACTGGGCTCTTTCCGTTAGTTGATCTGCCTGCTCGAAGGCGTCAACTTTATAGGGTAGGGTGATATTTAGCCCTTTGAAGCCCTCAAGCTTAAGCTGTTTGATGGCGTTAGCAAAACTGATTTCTTCACTATCGATACGGATTGCTTGATAGCTTATATTTTGTCCAGTTTGCTCAGCAAACAATCGATGAATCAACGGGGATTTTGAGTGTGCAATCGGGTCGCCGACAACTCCGTACTTGTCAGGATCAGCTTGGATCATAATGCGGCATCTTCTTCTAGCCAGATAGCTACCTGCTTTGCATAGTAGGTCAAGATGCCGTCAGCACCAGCACGTTTGAAACAAAGCAGGGTTTCCATTGCTACCTTACGTTCATCTAGCCAGCCATTTTGGGCTGCGGCTTTGAGCATGGCATACTCGCCACTGACATGATAGGCATAGGTCGGGACTTTAAATTCAGATTTAATACGGTGAACGATATCCAAATAAGGCAGGCCTGGTTTAACCATGACCATGTCAGCACCTTCGTTAATATCTAAAGCAACTTCATGCAAGGCTTCATTACTATTGGCAGGATCCATTTGATAGTTGGCCTTGTCACTTTTGCCCAGGTTTGCTGCTGAACCAACGGCGTCGCGGAATGGGCCGTAATAGGAGGAAGCATACTTAGCGGAATAGGCCATGATTCTCGTGTTATGAAAACCATGATCTTCAAGTAGTTCACGAATTTCGATAATTCGACCATCCATCATGTCAGAGGGCCCAATCACGTCTGCGCCAGCTTCTGCGTGGGATAAGGCTTGTTTCATCAGCACGTCAATCGTGTCGTCGTTCAGTACATAGCCATTTTCATCAATAATTCCATCTTGCCCGTGGGTGGTAAAGGGGTCTAGGGCTACATCTGTCATAACGCCAAGTTCAGGAAACGCAGCTTTAACTGCACGCACCGCTCGTTGAGCTAGACCTTCAGGGTTATAGGCTTCTTCTGCTTCTAGCGTTTTATGCTCGACGGGCACGACCGGAAAAAGGGCAATCATTGGTATGCCCAATTCAACCAGTTCTTCAGCTTCTTCAAGAAGTAAATCAATGGTTAAACGCTCAACACCAGGCATGGATGGAACGGGTTCGCGTAAATTGAAGCCTTCAATGACAAACATCGGATAAATTAAGTCATCGGTAGTTAATTGATGTTCACGCATTAGGCGGCGTGAAAATGATTGGGCGCGCATACGTCGCATGCGGGTAATCGGAAACTGTCGTTCAATCATGTTGGGCTCCAAAGGTTTAATTAACTTAATTAATATACGCTGACATCGTTAAAAAATAAATGATTGAACTCGTTTCAGAGAAAAAACAATGGGGTTTTTTAACCTAAAAGCATTAAGTCAATAGAATTGTGAAGGTGTCCCATAAAAAATTTATATAAGCAAAAGCTAATTTCCTTAATGTTTTAGCTTGAACTGATTGATGGTTCAGGTTTATTATAATCGACCAGCATTGTGAGTATCGGCACAAGATTTTGTTTGGCAATATCCAAAATCTAACCTTTACTGGCGATTGGATATAACTAATAACTCTTGAATCTGTGGTGTTGTTACACGTTAAGGATGCCAATCAAGGAGCATAAAATGACAGATAAAGTAGTAGAAAAGGTTGCGGTTCAGACTGAAGAATCTCGTAACCAAGGCCGTCGCGCTTTCCTTAAAGGTGGTGCCGCGGTAGCGGGGGGTGTACTTTTCACTCAGGCAGCAAGTGCACGTGAAATTAAATTTAACCCAGCTAAGGCGGTTGCGCCTTATGCCGGTCGTGAAGAAATCACTGACGTATTACAAGATCAAGCTGCGCGTAAAGCGTTGGGTTGGGGTGTTCGTCAATACCCATACGGTATGCCTTCTCCTTTCGAGAAAGAAGTGCAGCGTCGTACGCTAGAGTGGTTAACACCTGACTCTATGGCATCAATCACTATGACGCCACTACAAAGCTTACACGGTATGATTACTCCTAACGGTCTTCACTTTGAGCGTTATCATGGTGGTGGGATCAATATCAATCCTGATGAGCACCGTTTGGTTATCCACGGTTTAGTTGAACGTCCATTGATCTTCACGATGGATGACCTTAAGCGTTTCCCATCTGAGTCTCGTGTTTTATTTGCAGAGTGTCCGGCTAACGGCGCGATGGAATGGAAAGGGGTTCAGTTGAACTCAGTTCAGTGGACACACGGCATGATGTCTTGTGTTGAATGGACCGGTGTTAAGCTTTCTACTCTTCTTAAGGAAGCAGGTATTAAGCCTGAAGGCACTTGGCTAATTCCTGAGGGTGCAGATGCTTCCGGTATGGCGCGTTCTGTGCCTGTTGAGCTGGGCATGGATGATTGTATGATCGCTTATGCGCAAAACGGTGAAGCGCTACGTCCTGAAAATGGCTATCCAATCCGTTTAGTAGTGCCTGGATGTGAAGCGAACATGTGGGTTAAGCACTTGCGTCGTATTCAAGTGACTAACGTGCCATTACAGCACCGTGAAGAAACCTCTAAGTACACCGAGTTGATGCCAGATGGTACCGTACAGAATATGTCATGGTACATGGAAGCGAACTCTGTAATCACCTATCCATCGCCAGATTTCAAAATGCAAGGTCCAGGCCGTTATGTAGCGAAAGGAATTGCATGGTCAGGTCGCGGTAAGGTTGATCACGTTGATATCACGTTTGACGGTGGCCGTAACTGGACTGAAGCGAAATTGACTTCAGCAGTATTGCCGAAGGCTTGGACACGTTTTGAACTTGAATTCGACTGGGATGGTAGCGAGTTACTGATGATGAGTCGTACTACGGATGAAACCGGTTATGTTCAACCTGGTATGCCGCAAATGCGTTCTATCGAAGGCACTAACAACGTTTATCACCGTACTGCGATGGTAACTTGGAAGGTTCACGCCCACAACAGCGAATTCGGAGGCATGATTGAAAATGTTCAATACTAAAAAAACGATGATCGCATCTGCGGTAGCGGGTGTGATGATGGCATCTGGTGTAGCTATGGCTATGTCAGGTAATGGTGATGGTGCAAAAGCAGGCAATCTAGTTACCCCTGATGCAAACCATAACCCAGAGTTGACAGGCGTTAAAGGCTTTCCGGAAAACTGGCGTCAAATTATTGAAGCAGCGGACGGTAAGTATTTGGATGGTGCGGTGGTTAAAGCCATATTAGGTGAAGACGATCGTATGCGTTTAGTTGAGAAGATGGATCCAAATAATCCTTACTCGTTTGAGGTTGCTGATTCTATCGATGGTGGTCCACACGGCAATATGCAGTGTAAAGTGCCTGAAGCCTTTATTGATGTTCATGCTCGTGCAAACGAAAACTACTTTAACGACACTTCATTCGTAGCCTATGGTTACGGTACGCCGATTGCAGAATCAGCACTTGATGTATGGAAGATTCACGTTGATGCTGATGGTAATGGTTTGCCTCCGCTAGACGTGGGTATGAATGTTCTACAAGGTGGTGATCTTTACATTCAGTTCTGCGCCATGTGTCATGGTGAGTTTGGTGAAGGCGCAAAAGGATACCTTCCTTTAACTGAGGGTGATCCTTTGCCATTGGTGACGTCTGACTTTAACGATTCAGCGCCGGTTAAAACTATTCAAAACTACTGGCCTTATGCAACCACCTTGTTTGACTACAACCGTCGTGCAATGCCTTTCTGGACACCAAACATGCCAATGATTGGTGATGCGGGTTACATGGGTATCACTGGTTACATTCTGCAAATGAACGGCATTCCTCTAGATGATCAGGGAACTCAGATAGAGGATGACGATTTCTTTAACGCAGAAATGTTAATGCAGGCGAATAAGTATCTAGCTAACGCAGGTAACTTCTTCTGTGATCACCGTCCGGTAATTGCAAACGAGCGTTGCATGAGTGACTGTCCTGACTATATGGTGGGTGACGGCACAGGTGATATTCACAACTACCGCACAGCAGGCCGTTTACCAGATGGTACGCCAGCTTACAACGTTGACCAGCGTATTGGTGTTGATGCACCGGGTGTTGGTCACCACGGCTTCTAAGTTGTCTTAATCAACTCACAAGTCCTCTCTAGCACGAAAACCCGCATTTAAAGCGGGTTTTTGATTTTATAGCCTTTGAAATTCTGTATTTCATCGCGTCGCTTTTCTCCTGTGGTAAAATCATATTAATTTTTTTGCAAATTTGGACCCTTTCATGTCGGTTTATACGCTTATTGAGCGCCAACAGCTTTCTGAATTTTTGAATACCTATGATGTTGGATCCTTGGTGGATTTTGAAGGTATTAGTGCAGGTATAGAAAACACTAACTATTTTGTTGATACTGAAAAAGGGCGTTTCGTTCTAACGATTTTTGAACATCATTGTCATCAAGAGCTCGGTTATTTTTTAGATATTATGGCTTTTATGGCTGAACATCAGATTCCAACGGCACATCCAAAAGCAGATTTAGAAGGTCATTATCTTAAAACGCTAGCTGGAAAACCTGCGGCGTTGGTTGAGCGCTTAAAAGGAAAAACACTGGATCATCCTAATCAGGAGCAGTGTGAGGTCATGGCTCAAGCCTTGGCTAAATTTCATCTTGCCGGTATGCAGTTTGATCGTTATAGAGCAAATGATCGCGATTTAAATTGGGCGCAAGCGGTGATTGAACAAATTAAAGATTTAATGAGCGCGGATGATCAAGTATTGGCTGGAAATGAACTGGCATTTCAAGCTACAGTCGATTGGACAGGCTTACCACAAAGCGTTATTCATGCAGACTTGTTTACTGACAATGCGATGTTTGAGGGTTCAGTTTTAACCGGTATTATTGATTTGTACTATGCCTGTCATGGTGCTTGCTTGTATGACCTAGCGGTAATGGTAAATGATTGGTGCAGAAATTCAGATAATTGTATTGATTTTGACAAGCTATCTGGTGTGCTAGCCGCTTATCAAAGGGTGAGGCCACTAACTGAGGTGGAACACAGCACATGGAATGCTGCTTTAAGGATGGCTTCTTTCCGTTTTTGGTTGTCACGATTAAAAGATAAACTGATCCCACGTGAAGGTGAAATGACGATGATTAAGGATCCAGCAGTTTTTAGAGATGTTTTAGTTTTCCATCGAAAAAACCGCTAGTCAAGGTCAGTTATATACTGGCATTAGGGGGTATTATTGTTTTTTCCGAAACTAATTGAACTTGCAACGCGCAATGTGATCACCATTTCTGAACAGGCATCGATTGAGCAGGCTGTTCATCATATGCGTGAGCATAATATTCGTGATGTGATTGTTACCGGAAAAAAAGGTTTGCGCATTATTACCGCGAAGGAATTGGTCAAGCTCAGCGCAGACAAGGTTCCTTTTACGCAATCCCTAGATAATATTAATCTTAACCAGGTTCCCACTATTGCCGAAACTGCGAATGTCATTGATGCGATCACCTTAATCAGTGAGCATGTTGACGAGCATCTTTGTTTAATCAATCCGGATGGCTATTTAACCGGAATTATTAGCTATAGTGATCTGGCAGCTAGTCTTGATCCGCAATTTCTTGCGCAAAATAAATCGTTACGACAAGTGGTGCGCCTGAGTAGAATTGTTAGGGTCAGGGTCGATGATAGCTTAGAACAAGCATTTAAAAAACTAGCGCCTTTAAATCAAAGTGCGGCACTGGTTTTGGCGGACTCGGATACCCAGCCCGTTGGGATCATCACGCAAAGTGATTTGATTCGTCTGTTTGATGAGAAGGTTGATTGGCAGAGACCGGTCGGTGACTATATGAGTAGTCCTTTGGTCACTTTGCATGAAGATATGACGCTGCATGATGCGCTTAATTTTAGTCGAGAACAGCATATTAAGCGTTTAGTTGTTGTTGATGAACAAGAAAGAATTTGCGGGATTTTGCATCAAAAAGATTTAGTGGCATTAGTTTATCAGGATTGGGCTGCGCTGTTGAAAAGTCAAAAGCGCCAAGCTGAAGCCGAGCGTGATTTGTTTGCTGGTGGTCCGGTTAGTGTGCTGATTTGGCATGCTAAAGAAGGTTGGCCTATTGAGTTTGTGTCAAAAAATATTGAACAACTCTTAGGTTATAGCTCCGAAATGATCGATAAAAGTCAAGGGTTATATTCTAATTTAATACATCTTGAGGATCGACAACGTATTGAGCAGGAGAGAGCGCGTTATCTTGATGAGGGATTAGGTTTTTGGGAGTCGCGCTACCGCTTAATGCATAAAGATGGCTCGATTCGGTGGGTTTATGACTATACGCGTCCTGAATACAACGATCGTGGTGAGTTGGTCAAGCTTTATGGTTATTTGCTTGATCAAACAGAGTATATTTTGCTAAATGAACAGCTTGCTGTATCGCAACAGCGCGCGCTGCAAGCGGATCAAGCCAAATCCGAGTTTTTAGCGAATATGAGTCACGAAATTCGAACACCAATGAACGCGATTATTGGACTCAGCGAGTTAATCGATGACCCGAAAATGTCAATCGACTCTAAGACAAAAATAAAACAAATTCAGCAAGCTGCTCGAGGTCTAATGTCGGTTTTGAATGATATCCTTGATTTTACTCGACTTGAGACAACGCAGGTGCAACTCGTTGAAGAGGACTTCTATTTGGCAGATATTGAAGAAAGCTTGAAAGGCTTATTTCAATATGCCGCGCAGGCTAAAAACTTAGTTTTTACGATTGATACCGATGTTCAATTTCCTCAGGCCTTTATTGGTGATAAATTTCGACTGACACAGATTTTAACTAATCTAGTGGGTAATGCGATTAAATTCACTGAGCAGGGTTTTGTTAGGTTGGTGATACGTATTGTTAAGCTTGAGGGGGAGCAGGCCTGCTTGTCATTTGAGGTGAGTGATTCGGGCATTGGCATCTCTGCTGAAAACAAGGCCAAGTTATTTCAGCCCTTTAGCCAAGCGGACGGCTCGATTACAAGACAATATGGGGGATCTGGCCTGGGGCTGGTGATTAGTCAAGGCTTGGTTGAGGCCTTAAATGGTGAAGGGATTGAGCTAGAAACATTGGAAGGCAAGGGTTCCACTTTTAGTTTTCGTTTGCCATTAAAGTTGAGAAACGATGCTCAGGCAGGTTCGGCTGTAAATTTAGATGAGCCGATTTTCCAGCTAAAAGGGCGTGTTTTGGTGGTAGAAGATAATCCTATCAATCGGCAAGTGCTTAAGGCACAGTTAGAAAGTTTTGGTTTAAATGTCACCTTGGCCGCTTCGGGTGAAGAGGGGGTTGAGGTTTGTAACCAAGCAATGTTTGATCTGGTATTAATGGATATTCAAATGCCAGGTATTGATGGTTTTCAAGCGACCCTTTTAATAAAACAAACCCATCCGGATTTGCCGATTATTGCCTTAACAGCCTCAGCAACCCAACAGAGTCGAGAAAAAGCTTTACAAGCGGGGATGACAGATCACTTGTGTAAACCGATTGATAGTCAGTTATTGCACTTTGCTCTTGCGCGTTGGCTTGAACAAGGTAATCGACCGATTAGAGCCTCAAGGTCTTCTAGCTTTGAACAATCATTTGCTTTTGGTTTTAAGTTAAAAGGTATAAGTATTAAGCAGGGCTTAAGTCGATTAGAAGGTAACCAAAAACTTTACAGGCATTTGTTAGCTAATTTCTTACGCCAGATGGATGGGACGTATCACTCGCTGTATGGCTTGTTGCTAAGTTTATCTAATCAAAACTTAGCGGAATGGGTACAGGTGAAGGCGATGACGCATAGCTTAAAAAGTGTCGCTAGTAATTTAGCATTAATTGATTTGACCGATGTGTTAAACCATCTTGACCAGAAGTTGTCTGACCAGTTGGTGCCTTCAGAAGTTGAATTAAATCAATTTCAGCAGGTTATGAATCAAACTATCGAGTCGGTTAAGTTTTTAATTGATAATTGGCAGAGTGAGGCAGTACTTGGCGTGTTTGATAAGCAGGGGGCATTAGAGCAATTAAAGACCTTAAAAGCCGCCGTTCATGTTAATGAATATATTAGCCTGGATCGATTAACGGCCTTTGAAAAAGTTTTATCCAAGGACTTGCTCGAACGTTATTATCCTGAAATTCAATTGGCGGTTACTGAGTTTAATTTTCGTCAGGCGGAGGTTTTGCTGTCAGCACTTGAAAAGGATATTTTGGCTTTAGTGCCTGGAGAACAATAATTATGTCGCATGATCAACAGACGATTCTAATTGTAGATGATATCGCTTCAGATATTCAAATGCTGGCGAATGCTTTGCAAGATGACTACCGCATTATCGTTGCAACACAAGGCTGGCAAGCAATTCAAATGGCTAGTTCAGAATGCCCACCGGACCTTATTTTGCTAGATATCATGATGCCTGACATGGATGGCTATAGCATATGTAAGCAGCTTAAGTCGGATCCTAAAACGATGGGGATTCCAGTGGTTTTTGTGACGGCGTTACAAAATAACGAGGATCAAGAACGCGGGCTTAATATTGGAGCGGTTGATTACATTATTAAACCCTTTCATTTACCGATTGTTAAAGCACGTTTACGTAATCATATGTTGCTTAAAATGAAAACAGACCAGCTTGAGGAACTTTCTCACCTTGATGGTTTAACTGGTATCGCTAATCGACGTCATTTTGACGAGGTTTTAAGCAAGGAGCAGAGTCGGTTACAACGTTCAGGCGGAACCTTGTCGTTGATTATGCTTGATATTGATTTCTTCAAGCCGTTTAATGATAACTATGGGCATGGAACTGGGGATGAGTGCCTAACACAGGTTGCGCGTGCGTTATCTAGAGTGGTAAAACGGCCGACTGATTTGTTGGCGCGTTATGGTGGTGAGGAATTTGCGGTCATTTTGCCTGATACAGACCTAGAGGGTGCAATGTTGGTGGCCAAAAGCCTGCATGCAGAGGTGAATCGTTTGGCGATTCCGCATGCTTATTCTAAGGTTTTTGGTTTTATTACTATTAGCCTAGGTGTCGCTAATCTGTCATCAGCTAAGACCAAAGAGCCTGTATATAAGCTTTTGAAGCGTGCAGATGACGCCTTGTATAAAGCTAAAGAACTAGGGCGCAATCGAATTTGCGTCGCTGAAAAAATATAATTTGATTTAAGGAAGCGTTATGACAGATGTATTATCGACACTTATCTATACCCATACCGATGAAGCGCCGGCTTTAGCCACCTACTCATTGTTGCCGATTGTTCGCGCTTTTACCGGTGCGGCGGGTATTGCCGTTGAAACCCGTGATATTTCGTTAGCCGGACGTATTTTGGCCCAGTTTCCTGATTATTTAACCGAGATGCAACGTCAAGCGGATGCCTTATCTGAACTGGGTGAGCTCGCTAAAACGCCGCAAGCGAATATCATCAAATTACCCAATATTAGCGCATCGATTCCGCAGTTGACGGCGGCGATTACAGAATTGCAAGCGCAAGGTTTTGCGATACCGGATTATCCGGCTTCACCGGAAGATGACGTGCAAAAAGACATCAAAGCGCGTTATGCCAAGGTGCTGGGTTCAGCGGTGAATCCGGTGTTGCGTGAAGGCAATTCTGATCGTCGTGTGGCGCTACCCGTTAAGGACTATGCCAAAAAACATCCGCATAGCATGGGTGCGTGGTCTGCGGATTCCAAGTCGCATGTCGGTCATATGCAAGCCGAAGATTTTTATGGTTCGGAACAATCGGTGGTGCTGCAAAAACCGACCTCGGTGAAAATCGAACTTCATGCTGAGAGTGGCGAAGTGAGCGTGTTAAAAGCGCCGTTTGCGTTGCAAGCCGGTGAGGTGATTGATGCTTCACGTATGTCCGCTAAGGCCTTGCGGGCGTTTTATCAGGCGCAGATTGACGAGGCTAAGCAGCAGGGTGTGTTATTGTCCTTGCATCTCAAAGCCACAATGATGAAGGTTTCCGACCCGATTATGTTTGGTCATGCCGTGACGGTCTATTTTAAAGACCTGTTTGCCAAATATGCCGATACCTTTGCGCAGTTAGGCGTCAATCCAAATAACGGTTTTGGTGATGTGCTGAGCAAAATTCAAAGCCTGCCGGAAGATCAGCGTCAGCAAATTGAAGCCGATATTCAGGTGATTTACCAAACACAACCAGGCCTGGCGATGGTCGATTCGGATAAGGGGATTACTAACCTGCATGTGCCTAGCGATATTATTATCGATGCCTCGATGCCAGCGGCCATCCGTGCTTCCGGCAAAATGTGGAATGCGCAGGGTGAACTGCAGGACATGAAAGCGATGATTCCAGATCGTTGTTATGCCGGTATCTACCAGCAAACCATCGCGTTCTGTAAACAACACGGCGCGTTTGATCCGGCGACCATGGGCACGGTACCGAATGTTGGCTTAATGGCGCAAAAAGCGGAAGAGTATGGTTCGCATGATAAAACCTTTGAAATTACCCAACCAGGCCTGGTTAAGGTCATCGACGAGCAGGGCGATTGTTTAATGCAACATGCGGTTGAGGCGGGTGATATTTGGCGTATGTGTCAAACCAAAGACGTGGCGATTCAAGACTGGGTCCGCTTAGCGGTGGAGCGCGCACGTTTGACCGCTACGCCGGCGATTTTCTGGTTGGATGCCGAGCGTGCGCATGATGCCAACTTGATTAAGAAAGTTGAGGTGGCATTGGATCAATATGATACTAAAGGCCTAGATATTCAAATTCTATCACCAAGCGATGCCACCGCACTCACCTTGCAGCGCGCGAAAGACGGCTTGGATACGATTTCGGTTACAGGTAATGTGTTGCGTGACTATTTAACCGATTTATTCCCGATTCTAGAGCTGGGCACCAGTGCGAAGATGCTTTCGATTGTGCCCCTGTTGGCCGGCGGTGGATTGTTTGAAACCGGTGCAGGCGGTTCAGCGCCAAAGCATGTTCAACAGTTGGTACAGGAAAATTTTTTGCGCTGGGATTCGTTAGGTGAGTTTTTGGCCTTAGCGGTGTCGATTGAACATCTTGCCAATCAAACCGGTGACAACCAAGCCAAAGTGTTGGTTGATACGCTCAACCAAGCGACCAGTCGCTTTTTGGATGAAGACAAATCGCCGGGTCGCAAGCTGGGGCAATTGGATAATCGCGGCAGTCATTTTTACCTTGCACTTTACTGGGCACAAGCCTTGGCAGAACAAACCCAAGACACGGGTTTGCAAACACGCTTTAAACCGGTTGCCGAGGCGATGACCAGCCAACAGGACACGATTGTGGCCGAACTGAATGCCGTGCAGGGACAAGCGGTGGATTTAGGTGGCTATTACCATCCGGATAGCACCAAGGCGAATGCGGTAATGCGTCCAAGCGCAACATTCAATGCCATTATTGATGCGATATAAACAGTGTTTTAACGAACAACCAAAGAGGTGATCTATGGCGTTATCAGAATTTGCCGGTAAACCGGCCCCTGCGGAACTGTTAGACAATATTCCACAACTGATGGTGGACTATTATGCGTTGAAGCCGGATGTCAGCCAGCCAGCACAAGCGGTGGGTTTTGGCACCTCAGGGCATCGTGGTTGTTCGTCAAAAACCAGTTTTAATGATGATCATATTGCCGCAGTTTGTCAGGCATTGGTGGAATACCGCCAACAAGCGGGCATTACCGGCCCGATTTATATCGGCATGGATACCCATGCGTTATCAGAGGCGGCACAGGCTACCGCGATTGAAGTCTTGGCGGCTAACCAAATTCAATTGATTATTCAAGGCCGTGGCCGTTACACACCAACGCCGGTGATTTCACATGCGATCATTCGTCATAATCGCGGGCGCGAAACGGGGTTGGCCGATGGCATCGTGATTACGCCTTCACATAATCCGCCGCAGGACGGTGGATTTAAATACAACCCTACCAATGGCGGACCGGCGGACACCGATGTAACCAATCAAGTACAGCAGCGTGCTAACCAGATTTTGCTTGATGGCGGTAAAGCCATTAAGCGCATCAGCTTAGCCCAAGCGATGAACTCAGGCCTGGTGAAGTCACAAGACTTGATTATGCCCTATATCTCAACACTGCATGAAGTGGTCGATATGCAAGCGATTGCCGATTCGGGCTTAAAAATTGGCGTCGATCCGATGGGCGGTGCAGGGGTTGATTTTTGGCAACCCATTGCTGAACACTATGGCTTAAATCTTGAAGTGGTTAACCCGCATGTTGATGCGACTTTCCGCTTTATGACGGTGGATAAAGACGGCAAGATTCGGATGGATTGTTCATCACCCTATGCAATGGCCAGTTTGATTGATTTAAAAGATCGATTTGATATTGCATTTGGTAATGACCCGGATGCCGATCGTCATGGTATTGTTACGCCTTCCGTCGGCCTAATGAACCCGAATCATTATTTGGCGGTGGCGATTGATTATTTGTATTCGCATCGTCCTAACTGGTCGAAAACAGCGGGTATCGGTAAGACGCTGGTATCCAGTTCGATGATTGATCGTGTGGCGGCCAAACTGGAGCGTAAACTAGTCGAAGTGCCGGTCGGTTTTAAATGGTTTGTACCAGGCCTGGTGGATGGTAGTCTCGGTTTTGGCGGTGAAGAATCGGCCGGTGCCTCGTTCTTAGACCGCCAGGGCTTGGCCTGGAGCACTGATAAAGACGGTATTATTATGAACTTGTTAGCGGCAGAAATTACTGCAGTAACAGGTAAAGACCCAGGGCAGCATTATCAAGCCTTGACCGAACAGTTTGCTGCGCCCATTTATACACGCATTGATGCCGCGGCGAATCGTGAACAGAAAGCCAAGCTAAGCAAGCTTAGTGCAGATCAAGTCAGTGCAACCGAACTTGCGGGTGAAACGATTAGCGCAAAACTCACTCATGCGTCCGGTAATGGTGCAGCGATTGGCGGCTTAAAAGTCACCACTGAAAACGGTTGGTTTGCCGCACGTCCGTCCGGCACCGAAGATGTTTATAAAATCTATGCCGAATCCTTCAAAGACCAAGCGCATTTGGATCAGATTTTGTCTGAAGCGCAAGCGATGGTTGATGGCGTATTGGCTCAATAGGGGTTATCCAATGAAGATTAAGCTAGGATTGGTCGCGATAATGCTGGTGTTCCTGTCGGCTTGTGCAAACAAGCAGAAACTGGAGCAGGCTGAAAGCGCGCAGGCTTGTGAATACCAACCAGGTGTGAAAGCGCCGCAATGGTATTGTGATCCGCAATATGAAGGTGGTTTGGCTGCAGTGGGTGAAGCCGCGCCAAATCCGGCCGGTGATAACAATATGCAACGCACGGTGGCAATGGGCAATGCACGCGATGATCTTGCCCGCCAGATGGAAGTTGAAGTTAAGAATATGTTAGAAAACTGGACTAGAACTACCGGAACGGGCGAGGCACAGACCTATGAGGCGAATATTGCGAATGTATCCCGACAAGTAGCCAATCAAACGCTAAATGGTTCTAATCAGTTAGCTAGATGGGTCGCACCAGACGGCACACTGGTGTTGTTGGTGGGCGTTAAGGATCAAGGTTCGTTGCGCAATAGCATTAAAACCAGTCTGCGTAATGAAGATGCATTGTGGCAACAGTTTCAAAGTCAGCAAGCACTTCAAGCCTTGGATCGAGAAATCGACAAAATGCTTGATAATCGTTAATACTGATCGAGACGGCGGTGCGCCTCGCGCGCACCACGTTCGGTCGCTTCAATTTGCTGAGCCGTGCGTTGGTCAGCCCTTTGTTGTTCTGTCTCTCTTTGGTTTTGATGACTACAGCCTATTAACAATCCTAGGCTAAAGACTAAAACCAACCCGGTAAAAATTTGCATAACTGCCTCGACGATGGTTAGTGAAAAAAGTTCCGCACATTGAGACCTGCGTCAATAAAATCCTGTTTGGCTTTTTGCGTCATCGCCCAAGCGCCACAGAGATAAACGGAGGCATCGCTTAGCTGCGGATTTTGCTGAATTGCGACTTCGTGAACTAGGCCTTTAAAACCTGAATAACTTTCCTGCTCAGAAATTACTGGAATATATTCTAACAGGGGTGTGTTGTCAGCCAGTTGTTGCATCGCTTGGTTGAGATAGAGTTCTTCTGCTTGACGTGCGCCCATATAGAGTTTAGTTGGTAGGGTTAAGCCTTCAGCAATGCGTGCTTCCAGTAGGGCTTTCATTGGAGAAAGTCCAGTTCCACCTGCGATAAAAAGGTTAAGCGAGCTTTCTGGGTGTAGTTGCATTTGAGGTTTGGCTGAACTGGAGTAGAGTGAACTGTCTTTTTCTAGTGAAAACAACTGTTGCATCCAAGGGCTAGCCTGGTCATAACGTATGTGCAACTCGAGTAAGCCATTGGCAGACGGCGCATTGGCAATCGAGAAGGGTTTCAAGTCGGCAGGATCAAAACCAAGCATGATATAGTCGCCCGCCTGGTAATTAAATGGCTGTTCAGGTTTGAGCCAATAACGTCGAATTTGTTGTGATAAATTTTCAAAATCAATCAAACTATGGCGTAGAGGGTTTTCTGTAATCATTAATTTGGCTTCTTTAAGCTATTGGATATTAAAATCTGACCAAACCGGTGCATGGTCTGAAGGTTTGTCCATACCACGAATGCCATAGCCTATGTCAGAGGCAATGACCTTATCGGCTAACGGGGCGGTGGCAAGAAGGGTGTCAATTCGCAGACCACGTTTGGGTTCATCTTCAAATCCCTTCGAGCGATAGTCAAACCAGCTAAAGCGCTCTGCGTTGTCGGGATAGATACAGCGATAGGTGTCTTTTAAGCCCCAGTCGATAAGCTGTTGCCATATTTCACGCTCTTCTGGTAAAAAACTGGTCTTTCCGGTTTTGAGCCAGCGAAGTCGATTAGCCTCGCCGATACCAATATCTATGTCCTGTGGTGAAATATTAAAATCACCCATTAGCACCAGGTTCTGCTCAGGGGTACAGTCGTTGTTTAGATAGTGCATTAGGTCTTGGTAAAAAGCGAGTTTAGCGGGAAATTTAATCGGATGGTCACGCTTTTCGCCTTGAGGAAAATAGCCATTTAACACTCTTAGTTTTTCACCGCTTGGCGTTTTGAAATCGCCAATAATCATGCGGCGTTGCGCATGTTCATCATCGGTATTCCAACCTTTTTGAAGTTGTACTAATTCCAATTCCGGTTTATAGATTAACGCAACACCATAATGGGTCTTTTGACCAAAGAATTCAACTTTGTAACCTAGCTGTTCAATCATCTCGACCGGAAAGTCTTGGTCTTGGACTTTCGTTTCTTGTAGGCCAATAATATCGGGGTGATGTTGTGCAACTAAGGCTTCAAGCTGGTGGGGGCGCATTCGCACGCTATTTACATTAAAAGAAACAATTCTTAACATGATATTTGCAATTTATTAGTCATTTAAACCCAAAAGTATAGCACAGCCCTGTGCCTATACTTTTGGGTTTTGGTATCATAGCGTTTTTTGCATTATTTGGAATCTAGAGATGAGTCGAGTTTATCGTTTGGTGATGTCCTGTCCGGATCAGGTGGGTATTGTGGCACGAGTGGCGAGTTTTATCGCCGAGCAGGGCGGTACGATTGTTGAAGCCAATCACCATACTGATGCAGGCAACGGCTGGTTTTTTATGCGTCATGAGATCCTAGCCAGTTCACTCGTTCTAGGCTTGGAGGATTTTAAAACCAAGTTTGCACCGATAGCAGATCAGTTTAATATGACATGGTTTATGACCGACTCCGATCAGCCTAAACGCATTGCTTTATTCGCCAGTAAAGAGTCACATTGTTTGGCCGACTTGATGTACCGTTGGCATGAAAAAGACTTGCCGGGTGAGATCGTGTGTGTGATTGCTAACCATCAGGACTTGCGCTCGATGGTGGAATGGTACAACATTCCTTTTCACCATGTTCCGGTTACACCTGAGACCAAGCCACAAGCTTTTGCAGAAGCTGAGCATCTAGTGCAGCACTATCAAGCTGATTTGGTTGTGCTGGCGCGATATATGCAGATTTTGCCGCCCAAAATGTGTGCAGATTATGCAGGTCGCGTGATTAATATTCATCATAGCTTCTTGCCGTCGTTTGTCGGCGCAAAGCCATATCACCAGGCCTATGAACGTGGGGTTAAGTTAATTGGTGCAACCTGCCATTATGTGACTGAAGAATTGGATGCCGGGCCGATTATTGAGCAGGATGTGATTCGTGTCAGTCATGCGCACTCGATTGAAGAAATGCGCCGTCAAGGTCGAGATGTAGAAAAAACCGCGTTAGCGAGAGGATTGCGTTATCACTTGGAGGATCGCGTTATTATTCATGGTAACAAGACGGTGGTGTTTAGCAGTTAAGCGCTAGTGGGTCTTGTTTTTGGCAGGCTGTTATATTTGATTAAGGGCTTGTTTAAGCAGATCTTCAACCCCTTTTCTTCCTGCGAGTCGGTAGGTATCGGCTAGCTGTTGCCAAGGTTGTTTGCGTAAAATTTTGTCTAGCCATATGGCTTGCAATGGCTGTGGCCATCTGCGCATTGAATCTGCATGACAAACTGTCCAATGCCAAAGTTGATGGCTGATCGCTTCATAGGCTTGTGTTCCTTCGAGATAATGCTGAAAATCAAAAATCTGCTGGCTGTCAGGCGTGTTTTCAGCTAATAACTCAATGACCAGGCCAGGTTCCAGTCCGGTAATAAACTCCATTAGGCTATGGGGTAATTGTTGTTGATACAGCTTGAATAGCTTGCCGAATTCCACTGTGCTATTAAGCGATTTGAGCATGATCAGGTTGTGTGTGCCGCTGGCCTTATCTCTTTTCGCTCCAAGATGCGTAGATTGGAAACCAAGTTGTTTCCAAAAATGAAACAAGTCTGCGGTGACGCCAAAACTGACGCTGGCAAATTCTGCTTGGGTTTGGTTTAGCCAAGCCTCGACCATTTTGCGACCAATACCTTGGCGTTGTAAGTTCGGATGAACCGCTAAACGCATGACTCTTTCTGAGTGTTTTGACATAAGATCAAGGTCACCGTAGGTTTGCTGCAGTTTCTGAGGCACGAGATGCCCTTTGACTCGTCGGTGACGAGCCGGAGATGGGATGCCGCCTTCTCGCGTTACCAGTAATACCGCCACGCAACGTTGGTTTTGATAGCCAATATAAAGGTTTAAGTCGTTCGAACTGAGCAGTTGTTGCAGGTCTGCAGGAGAAGTTTGATAATGCGCCTGAACCAAGAGCGCAAAGATTGGCTTCAATTCTACTGGTGTTAGCTTGGCAATCGCCAATCGGCGAATAATCAGCTCAGTATTTGAACCGGATTCAACCCCATCCAGCTCGGCATCAAGCAAAAGCATTCGGTTAATCAGTATTTCAAGTGGATCATTGTGATGCCAACGAATCGGTTGTTGAAGGCACCGGCTCTGCCAATGCTGAAAAGTTTGGTCAAGAAAGGGTTTGAATCTGAGTCCAAACCCTCGCCCTGAACCCTCATAGCCGTGTTGGGTGGTGGCCATTACCACACGAGAATGGGCTAGGACCAATGACTGTAAAAGCGGTAAGGCTAGCTGCGCGGCTTCATCAATCATCAGCAGATCAAACGCCTTGTGGCTTAGCGTTTGTGGCGAGCCTATCAGGCTGTCAGGCGCTCTAAACTCAAGGGTTTTGGTTTCAAACATCAGCAGGCCTGGTTGTTGTTGATAGGGTATTTTCCGTGCTTCAAGGCTTAATGCTGCCTGTTCAAAGGCGGTAGCGACTTGTGACAAACGGCTTGCGGTGATAACGATATGATTTTTACCTTGCAGCAGTAGTTCAATAGCGGCTATACCCAGCAGACTGGTCTTGCCGCGTCCACGATCCGCCTCTAGCAATAAAGGGCGTTTTGGATGGCCAAATCCGCAATGTAAAATAGCATCAAGGCCGTGTTGTTGGTCAGGTGTTAAACCTTGAAGTTTGTGCTGGAATGGCATCTGATTGCTAGACAGTTTGGGCAGGTTTTGCCCCTGCTCCAACCAAAGTGCATGGGTTTTCAAGGATGCGTACAGAAAGCGAGTAAACCCCTGGTTTACCTCTAGATAGGATTGAGGGTGATTTAAAAAGCGTTGATTGGCAGGATTGGGCAGCTTAAGCCAAGCGTTGAGCGGTGGAATTAAAATCCATAAAATGCCTCCTGCCTGCACCATGCCACTGATAATTCCCAATGCATCTGCGTCAATTCCCTGTTCAGCGCAAAAGACCGCAGTGGGGATTTCCTGACCTAAGTGGTGTCGAATTTGAGAGGGTTGAAGCGGTGCCAAGTTTGCAAGGGGGCTTGGTTCCCCTACCCAAAACCCGCTATTTTTTTCATGGTGGGCGAGTTGTTCGATTCGCCATTTCCAGTCACCACAAATTACCACACAGTGGCGATGCTGTTGGGTATTTAGATTCGCCCTTAGCGTCTGAATAAAGTCAGAGGTTGACATTCAACTGTCTAAAAAACCAGGGTTATTCCAGCAAAGTAGCCGTCTATTTTCATATCAATGTTAAGGTTATTAATGTCATTGCTATTAATGATTTGAGTTCGATAGCCCGCCTCGGCACCCAGTTTGAGACCAAATGTTGTGATGTCATACCGTGCTTTAAAAGTGGTATCGTTAAATCGACTCCTCAAGGTTTTTGTATCGGCAGATAGGGTAATGGGCAACGAAGGTAGGCTAAGTTGTCCAGATAAATAACCTATAGGCAGGGTTTCATTGAGTGATTGGTGGCTTGAGTTTGAGTTGATATCGGTAATCGTGACATCGCCTGACACCTGTTTGGCGCCTAAGCCATAGTCAAAGCGGATCAAGGGTAATGAGAATCCCCAATAGAGTAACGCATCAGTCTGATCCAGCGTCATTCGCGTATGGGTTTCATTGCCATTAAAACTCGTGTCAAGGAATGAAGATACCGTTCCTGTTCCTGAGTAGGATTGGTCTATGCGCTCAATACGAACATTGGGTACAAAAGGAAGAGGGTGGTTTATATAGGCCCAAGCATAGCTGTTGTTTTCTGTGCCTAGTCCTGCATCTTGCTTGATATTGATGTTGTTAAGGGTTCCTGATGGTGAGGTTTTCCATAAGCCAACACCAAAACCAGCACTTAGCGTATCAGCATGTGCCAGAGGCGTTATTACTGAAACAGTAAATGCAATAAATCCAACGGATACCCTTTTCATCACCCAACCTAGTTTATTCAATAAATTAATAAATATATTTTAACCGAAAGCTAAGTCATCCCTAAGTTAAAATAGTACTAAATATAATTAAACGCTTAAGTGTGGTGAATTTGCAACAGACTCAATGGTATAAATCAAGGGCACCCTGGTTTGACACGCCGAGCGCATTTTGCACGAGGGATCAGTTAAAAGGCAAGCAAGCCCTAGTCGTCGGAGCTGGTTTGGCGGGCGCGGCCGTGGCTCATCGCTTAGCGAACTTGGGCTTGATGGTTAAGGTGGTCGATCAAGGTGCATCTATGGCACAGGGTGCATCCGGCAATTTAGCTGGTGCCTTACACCCCTTGGTTACCGCGGATTGGAACTTGAGAAGTCAGTGGTATTGGCAAGGCCTACAAGCCACTTTAGCCTATCTCGAACCTTGGTTGGCGAAGGATGAAATTAAGGGTGAATTGAATGGTTTGTTGCATTTGGCTGTTGATGAAAAAAATTTTCAACGTATGCAGCAGGCCTTAATAAGGGTGCCAACTATCACCCGTTTTGCACACTGGTTTGACGTAAAACAGGCTTCAGACAAATTGGGTGGTGAATGCCCATACCCTGGTTTATTTTTTCCGCGCGCAGGTTGGTTTAATCCGCCTTCGATTGTAGCGCGCTGTCTCAGTCATCAGAATATTCAGCTTGAGTTAAATCAAACCATTACCGGGATCGTAAGGTCCGATGACCAGGCCTGGTTGGTTAACGTTCAGGATAGGGCTTTTAAAGCCGATATAGTGGTGTTGGCAAGCGGTGCGATTTCGAGCCTTAATGATCAGTTTGACTTAGCAATTAGACCGGTAAAAGGTCAGGTAACCCAATTAGAGCCGAGTTACCAGGCCTGGTCTCTCGGCTGTAGCGTTGCGCATCAGGGGTATTCTGCGCCAGCGGATAAGGGTTACGCGGTTACGGGTGCCACCTTTGAGGCACCCGATTTAACCCCAGATGCATCTAAGCAGGCTGATATGAAAAATCTGGCAATGGCTCAGACTTGTTTACCCGGTTGGTTAGCACCTTTGGCGAGCCAAGTCGATATGGAGACATCAGGGCGTGTTAGCTTTCGTCCGACAACACCGGATCATTTACCAATTATTGGTGCGTTACCCGATGTGGATTGGATGCGAGTTAATTATCTTTCTCAGTCGTCGAGTCACACGCCATTTAGGTTTCCACCGCAACGATACAATTCAGGTTTGTATGTATCTAACGGACATGGTGCACGAGGGCTAATGTCCGTGTTTTTAGCCGCAGATATTATTGCCGAGCAAATAACAGGTCAAGACGTCTCAATCGATGCAAAATTATTGGCGGCCTGTCATCCGGCAAGGTTTTTGATTAGAGCATGGCAAAAAACTGGCAATGGCAAACTTATTGCTTAAATTTTTAAATCCATTTAGCAGGGATGACTATGTTTAAACTTTTTTTATTGATGGTTTTATTGGTGTTTGCTGTATTAGCGATTATGTTTGATTGGCTTGGAGCACGAGAGTTTTCAATGCGATTAGTGCAGTCGTTGGAAGTGTTTATTGAATATTTATCGCTAAAAGGCGATCAATTTCAAGCTTTATTGGATTCACAAAAGTAACGTACAAGGAGTGAGAGTAATATGAAAAAAACGTTAAAAATAGCCGCATTAGGCATAACCGGGCTATTAACTACGCAAGCTAGTGCAGATAAGTTGGGTTTAAATTTACAGTTGGCTGATGAAACCGCAAGGCTAGGTTTTTTTAGCGAGAGTATGGGGGTGAATGAACTTTATCGATATGATGCTGGCTTTCAATTTGATAATGACAAGAGTTACCTTGTCGATGCAAGTGTGCTTTATGCAAATAAAGGCATGTTAGATCCTAATATTGATCTAGGTGTAAAAGCGAAGCTGGCTTATGTTGATCATGATCCTTCTGGGGACTCAACGCTAGGCATATTAATGGGTGTACAGGCTAAGTATTGGTTGCCAACACCTGTTCCAAGTTCCTTGATGCTTGAGTATTTGTATGGCCCCAAAATTCTAACAACAGGTGATGGGGACTCTTTGCGTGAAGGCAATGTACGTTACCAGGTTCAATTGCTACGCAATTTAAGTGGTTATGTCGGTTATCGCCAGTTCAATGTTCACAAGTCGGGTGGCGGTTACTATAATTTCGATAAAGGTGCCAATATTGGTATTGAGTTTAGTTTCTAAGCTTCAGTAAACGCATACTATCTTGGTTGGTAATGCCAATATTGACAATACCAACCGAATGTTAAAAACTAAATTTTTCTCCGTAAATCTTTCTAATTCTCTCCGTTTTTTTCGCTGTTTATTGTGTCAATATACTCAAAAACCTTGAATTGACGCCAGTTATTAAGGTCTATATAATTTTTTTGGGTTTACATAGTGTTCATTTATGAACCTTAAATTGATATTAAATGGAAAAGACTTCTTATGACAAAATTAACTAAGTTATCCAAGTTGGGTCGTCGTAAATTTATAGCGGGCGGTGCGACAGCCTTGGCCGCTGCAACCGGCTTGGTATCACTAAGTGCCAAAGCGACAGAAACAAAAGCACGTATCGTAATTGTTGGGGGTGGTGCAGCCGGAATCAGTATTGCCAATAGACTTAATCGTGCGCTAAAGAATGCTTCTATTACTTTGGTAGAGCGAAAAGAAACTCACTTCTACTGGCCGGGTTTAACCATGGTTGCAACCGGTGCATGGAACAAAAGTAAGGTGTTAGATAATAATCGCAGCTTTATTCCAAGTAATATCAACTGGGTAAAAGAAATGGCAGCGGAAATTGATCCTGATGCCAAACGTGTTACTACCGATGCCGGACGCAAGATCGATTATGATTATTTGGTGGTCGCCAATGGTGTTGAATACCACTATGATGCGATTGAAGGCATGGATATTGATGCAATAGGTCAAAATGGCCTTGCCAGTGTCTATCAAAGTCCGGATGCGGCAGCGAAAAGCTGGGATGTCATCAAAGCTTACAGTCAGCAGGGGGGGGAGGGTATTTTCACTCTGCCGAGTACGCCCATTCGTTGTGCTGGTGCACCTTTGAAAATGGCGTTGTTAACACTGGATCGTATGAAACAAAACGGTGGTTTTGAACGCGCCAATACCCATTTCCATTCCGCTACAAATGGTTTGTTTGGCATTGCCTTTCACAACCAATTTTTGATGGATGAATTTGCTAAAAACAATATGGCGGTTAACCTGCGAAGTGAGCTAACCGCAGTCGATATTACAGCGCGCAAAGCAACCTTTCAACAGGCAGATGGCAATAGCGTTACTCAAGATTATGACTTATTACATGTTGTGCCACCGATGCGCGCGCCCGCAGTAGTCAGAAACTCTAACCTAGCCTGGACAGAAGGCAACATGGCCGCAGGTGGCTGGTTGGCAGTCGATAAAGACACCTTGCAGCATTTAACCTATCCTGAGGTGTTTGGCTGTGGCGATGTGAATGGCACACCACGCGGTAAAACCGCAGCGACGGTAAAAATGTCGGTTCCTGTGGTAGTAGCGAATCTTTTGGCTGTAATTGATGGTAAAGACCCAAGTGTAACCTTTGATGGTTACACTTCTTGTCCGCTGTTAACACGTTTTGGTGCGGCGATGCTGATTGAATTTGATTACAACGGTAACTTAACGCCGACCTTCCCAATGATTGACCCTAAGAAAGAATCTTGGATGGCTTGGATCATGAAGGATCAGATGTTAAAACCCGCATACCAACAAATGCTCAGAGGCAGAGTTTAAAAGGAATTGAAAATGGAACAACTAGGTTTATTGTTTTATATGTTATTGGGCTATGCTCAGATTAATTGGTTAGTCATTACTGTGTTTGCGGTTGGTGCTTTGGTATTGAATTTCCTTGCCATGTCAAAAGCCAAAGGATTTTTCAATCTCCCAGCAATAAAGTTGACCGCTATAGCTTATTTACTGGTATTTGGTTTATTGTTTGTTAGCCTACCTGGTTTAACCGGTTCAAGTTTTGCCTATATGGGGTATTGGCTCGACTGGTTACTGCTTGTGTTGATGTCGGCGGGCTATGCTGCCGCCTCGGTTTTATGGATTTATCCTGTCGTTAAGCTTTATCAGCAGACCGGCTCGAAAAAAGCAGCCTAGTTAATTTTAACCGGCATAAGGATTGTTCCTTATGCCGGTTAACCTAAACAAGCTCAGTTCTCGATTAGTTTTTGCTTAAATTCGATAAGAGGAATGGGCTTGCTAAACAAATAACCTTGAAAGATTTCACATTTAAACCGTCGTAAAAAATCTAACTGTTCTTCCGTCTCAACCCCTTCTGCAACAATGCTTAAATTAAAATTCCGCCCTAAAGTAATAATGGTTTGAACCATGATATTGTCCATATAATCAGTCCCTAGATCGCGAATAAAGGATTGGTCAATTTTGAGCTGAGACAAGGGCAATTGCTTCAGATAGGAGAGGGATGAAAAACCAGTACCAAAATCATCCATCGAAAATTGAATACCCAGTAAGCGCAAGTCTTGCATTTTTTTAATGGACTCGTCCTTATTGGATAAAAAGACGCCTTCCGTTAACTCAAGCTTTAGCATCAGTGGATTAATCTCATAGGTTATAATCCGCTTGGCGATTGAATCGACGAAATCAACTTGGCGCAGCTGTTTTGCGCTAATGTTCACCGCGAGTTGCACCGTGCAAAGTTTGGGATCACGTTGCCATTCGGCCAACTGTTGGCAAGAACGATCGAGCACCCATTCACTTAGTGCAAGGATTAAACCGGATTCTTCGGCAAGCGGGATAAAATCTGCAGGTGATATATAACCTTTGGTTGGGTGGGGCCAGCGTAGTAAAGCCTCTGCACCGATTATGCGCTTGTCTTTATCAACCTGGGGTTGAAAATAGAGCTCAAACTGACCTTGATCAATTGCTTTTCGTAGCTCCTGCTCCATTTCCGCTCGGCTATCCAAGGCCCTTTGCATTTCAGGATCATACAGACACACTTCATTCCTGCCCGCGTTTTTAGCCTGATACATCGCCATATCGGTCCATTTCATTAAATCATCAATTGAGCTTTGTCCATTAAATACAGAAATGCCGATACTGGCACTGATTTGATGATTGACTTTGGTTTTTTGATTGGGGGTGCTCAATTGATAAGGTAAGCTGATTTGTTGGCGGATTTTTTCAGCCACAATCGTTGCTTCTTGAGCCGCGTGGATCGGATCTTGATGCAGGTCGGTAAGCAGTACAACAAATTCATCACCGCCAAAACGAGAAACCGTGTCCCCTGCTCGCATACACTGGCTAATGCGTTTGGCAACCTCTTGTAGCAATTGGTCGCCAAAATGATGTCCATGGCTATCGTTAAGAATTTTAAAGTGATCAAGGTCAATAAAAAACAAAGCACCATGAAAAGGGTGGCGGCGCATGTGAGCTAGGTTGTTTTCAAGGCGATCTATCAATAATCGGCGGTTTGGGAGGTGGGTTAGTGGGTCGTAAAATGCAAGTTTTTGAATTTGCTCTTCAGATTTTATGCGATCGGAAACATCATGGATAATCGAGAATAGGCATATGCGCTCGTTAAGGGTAATCGGTGATGAATGAACCTCAACCTGGCGCACTTCGCCGTTAGAAAGACGGTGCGGAAAAACAAAATAATTACGTTCTTCATGTTTAGCGCGTTGGCGTTCTAATTCGATTTGTTCTTTGGGTAGGGTGTTGATCTGGTGAATATTCATCGATTTAAGTTGATTAAGTGAGTAGCCGTAGAAATCAGCTGCCGCTTGGTTGGCATTAACAATTTCACCTGAGTCTGGGTCAATAAACAGCATCGGTGACAGGTGGTTTTGAAAAAACTGGTGAAGTTGTAGAATTTCTTGTTTAACGGAGGGATCAGGCGTTTGCGCCAGTTTTTGATGCAGTTGTTTATTTTTTCGCAGCAGAAGTCCTAGGGCGATAAAGAGTGAAAAAAGCACCAGCAGAATAACCAGCATCATCCAGGTCTGCAATAGCATAGTAACTGAATCCGATTTTGATAAATACTTGTCATTTTGTTTTAAGGTTTCATCCTTGTCAAGATAACTTAATAAGCACGTTGACTAACTCGACTTTTATTTACGGTATAATCAAGTTTGATAAAAGTTTACGAGGTTAAATGAATGAAAAGGTCGGTCAGGCCCCACTTTGGTTTGCTCGTTATTGGTGATGAAATCCTTTCTAGCAAGCGACAAGATCGCCATTTATCCAATTTAAATGCACTGTTAAAACCCAGAGGTTTAAGCTTAAGTTGGTTTAAAGTGTTGGGTGATGATGCATCGCTATTGGTTGATCATCTCAAGCAGAGTTTTGCCAGCGGTCATGTAGTGTTTTGCTGTGGAGGGATTGGGGCGACACCGGATGATCGAACTCGGCAAAGTGCGGCTCAAGCCTTGGGCTTGCCGCTGATTCGTCACCCAGAAGCCTTAGCAGAGATTGAAGCAAAATTTGGTGATCAAGCCTATCCAAATCGTGTACGTATGGCAGATTTTCCAGAAGGTGCAGCGATGATTCCTAACTTTTTTAACCGAGTGGCCGGTTTTTCAATCCAGCAACATTATTTTATGCCAGGATTCCCTCAGATGACCCAGCCGATGATGGAGTGGGTACTGAACACCTATTATGCAGACCTTAGCCAGGCACCGCGTATTGAGTTGGCAGTAAAACTGGTTGAAGGCATGGAGGCCGACTGGATAGACTTTATGGAGTCTTTTGAGCAGCGTTTCCCGCAGTTGCGCCTGTTCAGTTTGCCACACATTGCTGAAAACGGAGCGCGTTATATTGAGTTGGGGGTTGAGGGTGAACCTGATATCGCTCAGGCTGGGATGGATGTAATAATGCAAGAAATACAGGCACGTAACCAGGCTTGGTTGCCCTTAGAGAAAACCCAAGCGTGATGCATTATGATGTGATTATTCTAGGGGCGGGTGCGGCCGGATTAATGTGTGCCGCCCAAGCAGGCTATCGAGGCCGCAAGGTGCTAGTATTGGATCACGCGCCCAAAGCTGCAGCCAAAATTCGCATTTCCGGCGGTGGTAAATGTAACTTCACTAATCTCAATGTTAAGCCGGAAAATTATATTTGTGCCAACCCACACTTTGTTAAATCAGCACTGGCGCGCTATCCGGCGTTGCAATTTATCGAGCTGGTCGAACGTCATGGCATTGACTATGAACAACGTGCTCACGGTCAGCTATTTACCTTGGACGGCGCAGGTAAAATTATCGCGATGCTGAGGACTGAAGCCGACTGGGCAGGCGTTGAGCTTCGATTGGGTTGTAGCATTACTCAGGTTCAAGCGAATGCACAGGGGTTTGGCTTAGTCACAAGCCAAGGCACGTTTAGTTGTCACTCTTTAGTTGTCGCCACCGGCGGCTTGGCCTATCCCAAGCTTAAAGCCAGTGATTTTGGCATGCAACTCGCCCAGCAATTTGGTTTAAATGTCATTACTAGTCAACCAGGCCTGGTACCCTTGGTTTTCAAATACCCCTGGAAAGATTGGTTTGCCGAATTGGCCGGATTGAGTCTGGAGGTTGAAATCTGTTGTCAGGGGCAATGCTTTAGAGAAGCCATGCTGGTCACCCATCAAGGCATCAGCGGGCCGGTGGTGTTGCAAATATCAAATTACTGGCAGCCGGGGTTGCCGATTAGCATTAACTTGTTTCCCGGTGTCGAGGTCTTGGCGCAGTTGCAACAATTCAAAGCCAATAATCAAACGCTGAGTAAATGGTTTGGGCAATACTGGACAAAGCGCTTTACCCAGGCCTGGTTGCAAAAATATCCTTTTGAAAACCTGCTCGCCAATGCCAGTGATAAGGCTTTGGAGGACTATGCTGAACGGCTCACCAACTGGACGCTTTATCCTGAAACCTCAGCGGGCTATGACAAGGCTGAGGTGTCGCTCGGTGGCGTTGATACCGATGAGGTGTCGTCGAAAACCTTTGAAGCCTATAAACAACCCGGCTTATATTTTATAGGCGAAGTCTTGGAGGTGACCGGCCATTTAGGCGGTTACAATTTTCAATGGGCTTGGGCCAGCGGCCACGCCTGCGGACAGGTGGTATAATACGCAGTGTTTTTATTTTGGATAAGCTATGAATTTATTAAACTTTGATCTAGCAAATCGTGAAGCATTTGCTAAAACCCTGCAGACCTTGATTAAAGAGCATCATCTTAAGCCGGATGAAATTTATATGAATGTGTTGGAAAGTACCGAAGAACCTCAAATGAACTATTGGATGGCGCGGCTTTTAATTGAGGAGCAGGGTGTTAATCCCCAACAAGTGTTAGCCCATGATGCGGCGGGCGAGCCGGTCAAAGCGCTGCAGGCCGCTTGTTTGTTGCATAACATTGGGGTAGCGGCTGCCTTGTTGGAACTGAATGCCTTTAAAGGCAGTGTGGTAGATCGTGAGTTTCAGCTTGCTGCCCGTATTGCTTCAAAGCATGAAGACCAAGCTTTGTTGGGGTTAATGATGAAATATGCGCAGGAGCGTGATGAGCTGGATTGGTTTATGCAGGCCTTGCAGCGGCATCCAACTCAATAGCGATGCTTGATAGCGAATAGCTATTGGGTTTATTTGAATATTTAATTTTACTAATGGTATAAGTTTCTCTAAACTAGCCATCAAGCGAGTTAATTAAGTTACACCCGTGCTTGCTTAACTTTTAACAGTCTTTTATATTTTGATATCTTAAATGGAGAAAACACATGGCATTACCAAACAAAGAAGGTCAACGCGTTCCTAATGTAACCTTTCCTACTCGCCAAAACGGTGAATGGGTTAACGTAACAACAGATGACCTTTTTAAAGGCAAAACCGTTGTTGTATTTGCACTTCCAGGTGCTTTTACCCCAACCTGTTCTTCAACCCATTTACCACGTTACAACGAACTAGCGCCTGTTTTCTTTGAAAACGGTGTTGATAGCATTGTATGTTTATCAGTTAACGATACCTTTGTAATGAACGAATGGGCGAAAGACCAAGAAGCTAACAATGTTATCCTGTTGCCTGATGGTAACGGCGAATTCTCAGAAGGCATGGGGATGTTGGTTGACAAAAACAACCTAGGTTTTGGTAAGCGTTCATGGCGTTATTCTATGCTGGTGAAAGACGGCGTGGTAGATAAAATGTTTATCGAGCCAGAAGTAGAAGGTGACCCATTTGAAGTGTCTGATGCAGATACCATGCTTAACTACATCAATGCTAACGCGAAAAAGCCACCGGTTGCGACCATCTTCACTAAAGTCGGTTGCCCATTCTGCGCCAAAGCAAAAGCAGCGTTGGAAGATGCAGGTATCAAGTTCGAAGAAATCGTGATTAGCAATAGCGGTTTAACTTCACGTACTTTGCGTGCCGTTGCTAACCGTGATACTGTGCCACAAGTGTTTATCGAAGGTAAGCACATTGGTGGTTCGGATGATCTGGAAGCCTACTTGAAAAACTAATTTTTAAGATAAAGCAGGCTTTAGCCTTTAGTAAAAAAAGGAGCCGAATGGCTCCTTTTTTATAAGGCATGTTCGGTTTGGCGAATTTAGTAAATGCGGTGAACTGAAAAAACTCAATGATTTTTGATTAATCAAATCTACGCTGTGTTAATTCGATATTTAACAAACCCAACAGGCTTTAAAACAAAAGGAAACTTTAAATGAAATACGATTATGACTTAATTGCAATTGGTGCCGGTAGCGGTGGTTTATCGGTTGTTGAGCGTGCTGCGGAATACGGCAAAAAATGTGCGGTGGTGGAAGCCAAAAAAATTGGCGGAACCTGTGTCAATATCGGCTGTGTACCTAAAAAGGTCATGTGGTTTGGCGCGCATATTGCCGAAGCCTTGCGTGACGCGCCTGATTTTGGTTTTGATGTCGATGTTAAAAGTTTTTCATGGCAAAAGCTTGTCAAACAACGCGAGCAGTATATTCAAAACATCAACACCTGGTACACGGGTTATATGCAAGACAAGGGCGTGGATGTATTACAAGGCTGGGGGCGATTTGTAGATGCGCATACGGTTGAAGTCGATGGTAAGCACTACACTGCAGAAACCATTGTGATTGCCCCCGGTGGCACGCCTACTATCCCGCAAGAAACCGAAGGCGGTGAGCTGGGTATTACCTCCGATGGTTTTTTTGCTTTAACCGAACAACCTAAAAAAGTGGCGGTGATTGGTAGCGGCTATATCGCGGTAGAGCTAGCTGGCGTGTTTCAAGCTTTGGGTACTGATGTTAGCTTGTTAAGCCGTAAAGACCTGGTGTTGCGTGGCTTTGACGATATGATTCGTGAAAACCTAACGGATGCAATGATTACCAGCGGGATTCACAAGGAATATCATTTTAAAGTTGCACGTTTATTTAAAGCGCAAGACGGCACCTTAACGGTAGAAAGCGAAGACGGGCAGCATTTAGAAGGTTTTGATCAGGTTGTTTGGGCCGTAGGGCGTAGTAGCTTAGTCGAACCCTTGGCACTTGAAAATGTCGGTATTACACCGAATGGCCGTGGCTTTATTGACGTCGATGACGAGCATCGCACCCAGGTGCCGAATATTTTCGCGATCGGCGATGTCACCGGCCAGCCGCAGTTAACGCCGGTCGCGATTCGTGCGGGTCGTTTTTTGGCCGAACGCTTGTATAACAACAAGCCGCACTTAAAACTCGACTTACATGCCGTACCCACGGTGATCTTTTCGCATCCACCTGTTGGCACAGTCGGTTTAGCGGAACATGAAGCACGCTTAAAATACGGCCATGACAATGTAAAAGTTTACACCTCGGTGTTTACGCCAATGCGCTATGCCTTTACCGAGCACCAAATCAAAACCGCCTTGAAACTGGTGGTAACCGGTGAAGAAGAGCGTGTTGTCGGCATTCACATTGTTGGTGATGGAGCAGATGAAATGTTGCAAGGCTTTGCGGTTGCGGTACAGATGAACGCCACCAAGGCGGATTTGGATGCGACGATTGCCATTCATCCTTCTTCATCCGAAGAATTGGTCACCATGCGCTAATCAGTGATCCGCCATCACTGTTGTAAAAAAACAACAGTGATAAAAAATGTGGTTTATCGAAAAACAGCGCTTGCGGTGTTTCAGGGTTTTATGTAGAGTAGCTTTCAAGTTCGCTATGAAAGCGAATAGCGTCGATAATTTAACTACTAATTAGGAAGACAACATGAAAAAAAATATTCTAGCTATGGGTATCGCAGCAGCAATCGCAGCACCAGTGGCAATGGCAGAAGCGCCAACTGTATATGGTCAAATGAACTTGGGTGTGACTAATGTAACTAACGAAGGTTCTAGCGTTATTCACCGTAACTCACGTTTAGGGATTAAAGGTGCTAAAGATCTAGGTAATGGTTTGACTGCAGTTTACCAATTAGAAGGCACTGTTGGTCAGAACAATAATTATTTTGGTACTTTATTCGATCGTAACACTTTCGCTGGTTTAGCGGGTGGTTTCGGTACCGTGGTAATGGGTCGTCATGACACACCATTACGTATGATCCAGCCTAACGATGGTTTTAACGATAACGTTTACCTAGGCAACAATACTGGTAACTTTAATGGTTTCGGTGGTCTAGTTGGTGGTGAACACCGTTTAAATAACGTAATTGCCTATATTTCTCCAAGCTTCGGTGGCGTGCAGTTGGCAGTTGCCGGTACTTCTACAGCTAACAGTATTGATGATCAAGCGATCAACAATGGTGTTTCTGCGTCTATTGCTTATGGTTCTAAGCGTCAAGGTTTATATGCTGCAGCAGCGATGACTCGTGTAGGTGAAGACCATGCAGCTTTGCCAGCTGGCGTAAAAGCTGATATGCAGCGTGTAACCGTTCAGTTTGCTGAAGCTGGTTTAGTTGTTTCTGGTATGTACAATGCTGCTAAAGTTGCTGGTAACAAACAAGGAAACAGCATGACCTTTGGTGTTGCTCAGAAAATGGGTGATTTAACGCCACGTGCAAAAGTTTCTCGCGTTTCTTATGAAAATGCAGACAACTCTACTAACGTTGCATTGGGTCTTGACTATGCTCTAGGTAAAGGAACTAAGATTGTTGCTGAAGTTGGTCGTTTAGACAAAAACAACCAGCGTGGTACTGATGTAGGTAACAAAGCAACTACTTCAACCTACCTAGGTTTAAACATGAACTTCTAATCAATTCGCGGCTTAAACCGCATTTGATTTGAATTCAAGCCCCGCCGTCAAACGCGGGGTTTTTTGTTTTGTGCTATGATGTTTCAACATTAGTTATTAGGGTCAAGTTATGAGTACGATGAATATTGAGGTGTATAATGCCTTTAAAAAGGCAGGCGTACCGGACGAGCAAGCTGTGGCTGCGGCAAAAGCCATTGTGGACGAGAGCCTTGCCAGCAAGTCAGATATCCAAATACTAAAAGCCGAAATGTTGCTGCTAAAATGGATGGTTGCTTTTAACTTGGCCTTTACTATGGCAATCGTATATAAGCTATTTTTCGCTTAGCTTTAACCACCAGGCCTGCTGGTTTATATTTTGTTGTATGATATAGAGAATATTTAGGGAGGTGAACGATGTCTGCTATTACTTTCAACACTTTAAAATTTGTAAAAACATTAAAGTCATCGGGTATGAGTGAAGAGCAAGCCGAGGCTATTGCAAACGCAGTGCGCGATGCTCAAGAAATACAGCTTGTTACCAAGTATGACTTACAAAAAGAACTTGAACCTGTTCGCAAAGAACTTTTATTGGTTAAGTGGATGGTAGGTTTGGTTATCGCTATTCAAGTCATCCCCTTGCTCCAGCTTTTAGTTAAATAATCCCTGTTGTTTCAATCCCATTAGCCCGTTATCAATTGGTTTAATAGGCTGCTATGTCTTGCTTTTTGTGCGTCTTGCTTTAGGCGTTGGCTGATAAAGATGCTGTGTAGCTGGTGAATCGCGGTATCAAAGTCATCATTAATCACCAGATAATCAAACTCTTCATAATGCGACATTTCTGTGACCGCTTGGTTCATCCGATAGTTAATCACTTCTTCAGAGTCGGTACCTCTCCCGGTTAAGCGACGCTGTAATTCTTCCAGCGATGGCGGCAGGATAAAAATGCTGCTGGCATTTGGAAACACCTTGCGAACTTGTTGCGCACCTTGCCAATCAATTTCTAAAATTACATCTTGGCCTGCATTTAGCTGCTGAATCACGCTGTCTTTGCTGGTGCCATAAAAATTGTTAAATACTTTGGCATGTTCTAAAAACTCATTCGATTCGATCTTGGCTTGAAAAGTTTGTTGGCTCACAAAAAAATAATTGACGCCTTCTTGCTCACCGGGGCGTTTTTCTCGCGTTGTGGTTGAAATCGAGGCGCGAATAATCGGATCATTTTGCAGTAGCTTTGAGACTAATGAGGTTTTGCCTGCACCGGATGGGGCGGAAATAATGTAAAGATTGCCTTGCATGGTTAATTCCTTTGGATTCACTTGGGTAAATCTTACCAAAAGCCCTGTCTAGGCGTTAAGGTTTTTAAAACTTAAGCTTGAAATTTGGATACAATATTTAGATGCAAAAACAAAATATATTTCTTATTGGCCCAATGGGCGCGGGCAAGTCTACGGTGGGTCGATTTTTGGCGCAGCGTTTGGGCTATGGCTTTCTCGACAGTGACCATGAGATTGAGGCGCGCACGGGCGTGACGATTCCGATGATTTTCGATATCGAAGGTGAAACCGGCTTTCGAGATCGTGAGGTATCGGTGATTGACGAGCTAACCCAGCAATCCAATCTGGTGTTAGCGACCGGTGGCGGGGCGGTCTTGCGTGAAGAAAATCGCCGCGCCTTACGTTCTCGGGGTTTTGTCGTTTATTTGCGCGCCAGTGTCGAATCGCTTATTCAGCGGACTAAAAATGATCGCAATCGGCCATTATTACAAACAGACAACCCTGAGCAGGTTATTCGTGATTTGCTTGAAAAACGCGACCCTATCTATATGGAGTTGGCCGATCTGGTGGTGGAAACCCAGCAGGTTTCCGTTTACCGTGTCGTAAAGCATATCCACGAAACGCTTGAAACAAAAGGCGTGGTGTAGGCTTTGCTCTAATTAAATTTAAAGGACCCATCTTGATTACTCTAAAGGTTGATTTAGCAGAACGCAGTTATCCCATTTATATCGGTCAAAATCTTTTAAACCAAGCGGAATTGGTAAGGCCTTATGTTAAAGGGTCTCAGGTGATGATTGTAACGAATAGCACAGTGGCGCCGCTTTATTTGGAGGCCTGTAAAGCTTTGTTTGAAGGCTTTAAGCTAGACTGGGTTATTTTACCGGATGGCGAACAGTATAAAAGTCTCGAAGTGCTTAACCAGGTGTTTGATAAGTTGATTGGTGAGCATTTTGATCGCAAATCAACATTGGTGGCTTTGGGCGGGGGTGTGATTGGGGATATGACGGGATTTGCGGCGGCGGCTTATCAGCGCGGTGTGCCTTTCATTCAGATTCCGACCACGCTCTTGTCACAGGTGGACTCTTCGGTGGGCGGAAAAACCGGCGTAAATCACCCCAAGGGTAAAAACATGATTGGGGCTTTTCACCAACCGCAAGCGGTGTTGATTGATACCAATAGCCTTAATACGCTAGAGGATCGTCAATTATCAGCAGGCCTGGCTGAAGTAATTAAATATGGTTTGATTCGAGATTTAGCTTTTTTTGAGTGGTTAGAAGAACATCTTGAAGGCTTGTTGGCACGAGATCCTGAGTTATTGGCTCAGGCAATTGAGCGTTCTTGTCAAAATAAGGCGGATATCGTAGCGGCGGATGAAACCGAGCAGGGTCAGCGTGCGTTGTTAAATCTTGGCCATACCTTTGGGCATGCGGTTGAAGCCGGCATGGGCTATGGGGTTTGGTTGCATGGTGAGGCAATCAGCGCCGGCATGATGCAGGCGGCTTATATGTCGCAGTTGCTGGGGGACTTGACCGAGCAGGATGTGGCGCGGATAGCCGCGTTATTTCGTCGTGCTAAACTGCCAATTTATCCACCTAACGCCCTTACCAATCAGGGTTTTATGCATTACATGGCCGGTGATAAAAAAGTTCAAGCCGGTGTGGTGCGTTTGGTCTTGCTTAAGTCAATCGGTCAGGCTTATATCAGTGGTGACTATCCTGCTGAAACCCTAACAAAAACCCTAACGGATTGGCGAGATTAGTATGAAATCCTCGATTGCCTCGCGTTTTCAAGCACGGCTTGATGAGCGTCGAGCGCAATCGCTTTATCGCCAGCGTCCTCTCGCCCTTTCTGCACAGCAGCCCATTATGCAAATTAATGGTTTCCCGACGATTAATTTTTGTTCAAATGATTATCTTGGCTTGGCGTCTGAGCCAAGAATTAAGGCCGCGGTTTGTGCGGATGTAACGGCTGGTTGGGGGGCTGGGGCAGCTCATCTGGTAACCGGCCATCATTTGCACCATCATCTGCTTGAAGATGAACTGGCCGATTGGCTGGGGGTGGAGCGCTGTCTTTTGTTTTCTACCGGTTATATGGCGAATCTTGCCGTTCAGCAAACCTTAATGCAGAAAGGGGATTTGATTTTAGCAGATAAGCTAAATCATGCATCTTTGATTGATGGCGCATTGGCCTCGGGGGCTGATTTTAAACGCTATCCCCATTTGGACTATACGGCTTTAGCTCGTCGCTTGCAGGCGAGTGAGCAAACGACCTTAGTCGTCAGTGATAGTGTGTTTAGCATGGATGGTGATTTGGCAGATATTAATCAACTCTCAGGTTTAGCGAATCAGCACCAGGCCTGGTTGTTTATTGATGATGCGCATAGTTTAGGGGTTTTGGGCGAACAGGGACGCGGAAGTTTTAGCCATTTTAATCAGAAAATCGAAGTGGATCATATTCTTGTAGGCACTTTCGGTAAGGCATTTGGCACAAGTGGCGCATTTGTTGCTGGTTCTAATGTGTTAATTGAAAGCTTGATCCAGTTTGCGCGTCCTTATATCTATACGACCGCCTCGTCGCCTTTGAATGCCTTGGCGACACGGGAAGCCTTGAAATGGGTTAAACAGGCGGATCATTTGCGTCAGCAGTTGTTTGCCAATATTCGGTTTTTTAGGCATGAGGCGGCGTTGCTGGGTCTTGAGCTGTTAAATTCAGCCAGTCCGATTCAACCGATTCTGTTGGGCGATGCTGTTAAAGCGATCCATTGGAGCGAAGTTTTAAAGCAAAAGGGCTTTTGGGTGGCGCCGATACGTTATCCGACTGTACCTAAGCAGCAAGCAAGGTTAAGGGTAACCTTAAGTGCCGCTCACAATCAGACCCAAATTGAATCTCTTTTGTCAGTGTTAGCTGATTTACAAAAGGCTGATCGGGAAAATGGATAATAAAAATGAAACGATTTAGCTTGGCGTTAGCCTATTTTCCATTGATTCTTTGTCTTGTGATATTTAGCAGGACATCAATCGCCGATGAAACCCCGACGCTGGTGCCGGTCAGCGTGCAAATTAATTGGCATCACCAGTTCCAATTTGCAGGGTTTTATGCGGCTAAAGCCAAGGGCTTTTATCAAGAAGCAGGCCTGGATGTAACCATTAAGTCCTGGCAACCCGGTATTAATATTACTAATGAAGTCGCCAGTGGTCGGGCAACTTTTGGTACGGCTTATTCCTCCGCATTGGTCGATTATATTAAGGGTCAGCCGATTCAGGCAGTCATGACTTCGTTTCAGTATTCTCCAATGGTTTTGCTTTCTAAAGAACCGATCACTGAGTTAAGCCAGCTGAGTGGTAAAACGGTAACCCATTATAATAATTTGCAGGTTTTGGCCTTACTGACACGAGCGGAAAAAGAAACGGCTAAATCAAGCACAACCTTACCGCCAACGGGGGATTTAGCCGACTTTATTGAGGGTCGAGTCGATCTTTATGGTGCGTATGAAACCAACGAGCCTTATCAGCTTGATGAGCTGGGTGAGGCTTATTATTTGGTTAAACCCAGCCAGTTTGGCATTAACAGCATGGAAGATTTGGTTATTGTTTCAAGGCTGTTTAATGCTGAAAACCCTGACCTGGTCGATAAATTCCGCGAAGCCACTATTGCGGGTTGGGAGTATGCGATTCAGCATCAAGAGGAGATTGTTGACTATATTATTAAGCATTATCCTTTGGTTAAAAGCCGACAAGCCCTGCTTTATGAAGCGAGGGCAACCACCAAATATGTTCGCACCGGCACCACACCCATTGGGGCTATTGAGCCGGCAAGGTTGATTGCGACCGCGGCTGAAGCGCGCGATATTGGGCAGTTAAGCCAGCATGAGTTTAGTCAATTTAACCCCCAGAGTTTTGTGGCGCGTTCGGGGAGTTCCTTAGATTTAACACGAGAAGAGCGGGTGTATTTGGTAAATAACCCGGTTATCAGAATCGGAAATGATATTGATTGGGAGCCTTTTGAGTTTATTGATAAAAACGGCCAATTCAGTGGGATGGCAGCTGATTATTTTGCATTGTTTGAACAGCGATTAGGGGTTAAGTTTGAACCGGTGAAGGATAAGATTTGGTCTGAGGTAATGGCAATGGCGCGCAACAAGGAGGTGGTTTTGTTATCAGCCGCAGCGGCTACACCAGAGCGCGAGCGTTTTCTAAGGTTTACCCAGCCCTATATGTCTTTTCCAATGGTATTGGTTGGAACCGGAAAAACTTTTTTCATTAATGACTATAGTGAACTAACAGGCAAAAAAGTTGCGGTGGTTAAGGACTATTGGTCTCACGAGTATATTCGAGACAATTATCCGGGCATTGATTTATATCTGGTAAATAGTGTTTCGGAAGGCTTAGAAGCTGTTTTGCAGGGGGATGCTTATGTTTATTCTGGTAATCTCGCGGTGATTAATTTTATATTGCAGCAGCGAGGTATGACAGGTTTGCGCGTGGTAGGTCAGGCCGATCAAAGATTTGAATTAGCAATTGGCGTACAAAAGGATGACCCTCTGTTATTTAGTATCATGCAAAAAACCCTGTACAGCATCACCCAAGCCGAGCATGACCATATCTATGGAAAATGGATTCGGTTTGAAATGGTACAGCGTTTAGATACCAAACAATTGATTCAGCTAGTTTTGATCGTATCCGGGTTGTTATTAATGATGCTGGCTTGGGGGTTGAGTTATCGTTACCAAAAGAAAAGATTACAGCGTTATGTTGATCAGGTGCATGAACTCACTTATGCCAGTTTAATTGATGCACAGAGTTATAAGGTGGTTTGGGCCAGTCGGCGCTATTGTGAGTTAACCGGTTATAGCTTAGAAACCTTACAACAAACCAATTTTATGGACTTAGCCGGTCCTGATATGAGTAGCAATAAGCTGCAAGCCATTGCTAAGCAAGTCTTGTCGGGCCATGCTTGGAGCGGAGAGATGGAAGGCAGAACCAAGGATGGTAAGGTTTATTGGGTTGAATTAACCCTCAGTCCGCAGAAAAACTATCTAGGAAAAGTAACTGAGGTCTGGGCAACGCGCGTTAATATTTCGGATAAAAAAATCATTGAAGAATTATCTATTAAAGATGAATTGACAGGGATATTTAATCGCCGCTATCTCAATCAAGTTTTTGATGCCGAGATAGGCCGTATTAGACGTAAAAAAGGCTTGTTGAATCTGGCGCTTTTTGACCTGGATTATTTTAAACATGTGAATGATCAATACGGGCATTTGGTGGGTGATCAGGTTTTAAAAGCCGTTACGGAGTGCGCGGCAAGGCATTTTAATCGAGGTGAGGATTATCTTTTTAGAATGGGCGGTGAAGAATTTTTAATTATGACTAACGGCTTATCTAACGATGAATTTAAGCTCCACCTTGATCGTTTTAGGCAATCGGTTGTTGATTTAAACGTTGAAAATAAGGGCACTGAATTGGGTGTGGTATCGATATCGATTGGCGCTTTGGCTTGGCAGGCAGAGAAGGTGAAGGATTTTACGCTGGTTTATAAGCATTTAGATGATGCTCTGTATCTTGCTAAGGCAGCGGGACGTAATCGTATCGAGATGGGTGATAATTAAGCCCATTGAAAACAGGCTTAATTCATTGTTAATGGGTTTACCAAGCAATAAATGCAAACCCATTAGATTGCAATTCCATTAGTGCAGATGCACCGACTTCAACATATTCAGCAAAGGGGCGCATGTCTTGGTGTTGCCAGCCGATCGAGTTCATTGTATTACCGCAAGCTATCCAGCGCACGTTATAATCACGCGCAAAACTTTCAACCCGCTCGTAAATAAGTGGGTCAACTTCACGTTGTGGCTTATTGGCAAGAACATGGATGCCGGGGCCAATCACGACAACCGCAATTTCAACGTCATCGTCATACATTCTTAACATGGCTTGGATTGAGTTAAGAATCGATGTTTGATAGTCACTATCGGCTTGGTTAAACATATAGACGACCTTATGAGTAGCCGGATCACCAGGGAAACGATCCTGAGTGGGGCCTTGGATTTCTTTTACGGGTTTGAGGGTTTGGGCATGAGCCGCGCCAAAACCTATAAAAAGTGCTAGGCTGACAAGCCAAATTTTAAGAATATGCATGAGTTCTCCTTTAGCCCAAATTTATAAGCCATTCGGGTTGGTTTGATGAATCTTTTATTTATCAGCGTTTAGTATAAATCAGCGGGGGTAAAATGTTGAGAAAATACTGAGTATCTAGCGGTGTGGTATTTTTAGATATAAAAAAACCGTGAAGCTGATGAATCAAATTCACGGTTTCGGTTGCATCAACACAGGTCTGGTGCAACGAACTTTAGATTAAAGAGCGTTAACGTTTTCCGCTTGTAAGCCCTTATCACCTTCAGTAATGTTGAAAGTCACTGCTTGACCTTCAGCTAAGGTTCTACGGCCAGTACCGTTGATGGCGCGGAAGTGTACGAATACATCTGGACCATTTTCTTGTGCTAAAAAACCGAAACCTTTTTCATCGTTAAACCATTTAACGGTGCCTGTAACTAAATCTGACATAACTACCTCAAAATAAAACATTTAATCCGCCATCAAACTTAATGACGCAATTCAATTGTAACACCAAGTCAAATAAAAAATAGGGTTATATTTATTAAATACGATGAAATTAAGGTTATATTTTTATGAATTGATTTAAATCCATCATTTTATTTATGTTTTAAACTAGCCTTAGTGGTGTTCAGTCGTTACAATCTTGTCAGTTTTATAGATTGGGCGCACCGTGGCAAATATTAAAACGCATCTTTATACTGAAAGCTTTGGTCAAGGACCGTCGCTTAGCCTAATTCATGGTTGGGGAGCGGAAAGTGCGGTTTGGCGAGATTGGGCTGAAACCTACCTTAGCGCTAACTTTAAAGTAACTTTAATTGACTTGCCAGGATTTGGCCAGAGTCCACCTTTAAAAAACCTGCATCAAGACGAAGTTAACCAGGCCTGGTTAGCGCTTATTGCTGAAGCTCTTCCAGAACAAACCTATCTATTAGGCTGGTCGCTGGGTGGCTTAATGGCTCAGCAACTTGCTTTAAGGTTTCCGAATAAGGTTAAGAAGTTGGCTTGCATTGCTTCGACCCCAAGATTTATTCAGGCAGATGATTGGCGCTATGGCGTGTCGATGCCTTTAATAGCCGATTTTGTAAAAGCGGTTGGGTTAGATAGTGCCGCCTTACTGAATCGTTTCTGGAAGCTACAGTTACAAGGGAGTGACGGTGGGCGTAGGCTGATTAAACATTTCGTTGATCAAATGAAGCACCGACAGTTGCCAAGCATTAGCGGTTTGCAACAAGGCTTACAATTGTTACGCGATGTTGATTTACGTTCTAGTTTAATTGATATTCAAGTGCCTAGTTTATGGTTGTTGGGTGAGAAAGATCCCTTGGTGCCGCTTGCTGTAACACAAGGTTTATTGCAGTGTCAGCCAACGGCTAGTATTGCTGTGATTGAGGGGGCGGCCCATGTGCCTTTTTATTCACATCCAGAACAAACCGCAGACGCATTAATCCACTTTTTAATTGAGGGTTCACTTGAAGACTGAAACTGGCCAAATGATGAATCTTCGTCATGTTCAACAGCATTTTTCGAAAGCGGCCTTGCATTATGACGAGGCCGCTGTTTTGCAAAAGTTGACAGCCGATGAGTTAGACCAGCGACTTGATCTAATTAAGATTAAGGTTCAGCGGATAGTTGATTTGGGGGCGGGTACCGGATTTTTGACAGAAAAATTATGGGCGCGTTATCCGCAGGCTGAAATTAGTGCGGTCGATTTATCTGAGTCGATGTTGCATCGAGCTAGGTTAAGATTTCAACGGTCTTATCCACAGCAGGCCTGGTGGTCCGCTTGGTTGAAAACGATTCCTAGGGTTTGTTTTGTTCAAGCCGATGCCTATCATCTGCCTTTTGAGTCGGGTTCTCAGGATTTAGTTGTGACCAATTTTATGCTGCAATGGTGTGATGATTTGGATGCCGTGCTGCAAGAAGTTCGTCGTGTACTCAGACCGGAAGGGTTATTGATGTTAAGCTCTTTGGGGCCGGATACTTTGAAAGAGTTACGGCAGGCTTGGGTCAGCGTGGAAGGTGAAGCGGGTCATTTAAGAATGAGTCCTTTTGTTGATATGCATGACTTGGGTGATGCGTTGGTACGAGCCGGATTCGGGCAGCCGGTTATGGATGTTGAGCGTTATCGTTTAACCTATTCACAGCCGATTGAGGTTATTCGAGATTTAAAAGCGATTGGTGCGACCAATGCACAGCAACAGCGTGTTCGAGGTTTAACCGGTAAAACAAAATTTAATGCGATGTTGGCCGCTTATGAAAAGCAAAAGCAAGACGATAAGGTTTGTGCGACCTATGAGGTGGTTCATGGCCATGCTTGGGCGGCGCAAGAGGTTTTTAAAGGACCGAATCGTGATAAGAATGGTGTGGTAAATATCACGCTAGATGAGTTTCAAAATCAATTAAAGGCGAGGGGTTAAGGATGGTTGTAAGTTTAATTATGCTACATAAGATAGCGGTATTGGTCAGTATTATTGGTTTTTTTGGCCGAGGCGTTGGGCATATCTTTCAGCAGGCCTGGGTGTCTAAAAAACCGGTGAAAATAATTCCGCATATTGTCGATACCTTGCTGATTGTTTCAGCCGTGGCGGTGGTGTTGATGACGGGGTTTAGTTTTTCTGATCCTTGGATTTTAGCAAAAATCATTGGTCTGTTACTTTATATTGGCTTGGGTTTAATGGCGTTTAAGTTTGCTAAAACTCGTGGTTTGAAGGCGGTTTATTGGTTGTTAGCCTTGTTGGTTTTGTTTTATCTTGTCGCTGTGGCAATGCATAAGCAGGCCTGGCCATTTTAAAGCTTGTGTAACAAAAATGCCCCGAATTTCGGGGCATTTTTTATTTGGGCTTGTTAAAAAACCAGCTAGGCCAGCAAAAGGCTTTCGCTCAGAGAGGCCTTGAGTTTTTTCATTGCTTGCTGCTCTATTTGACGAATGCGTTCCATCGATACGCCATACTTTTCTGATAGCTCTTTCAAGCCCAGTTTATTTTCACCTAACCAGCGAGCTTGGATAATATCCAAGCTTCGCGGGTCAAGCTGTTGCAGTGCGGATTGCATGAGTTCAGTTTGACGCTGGTCTTCTGTTTCACGTACCCAATGGGTTTCAGGATCAAGCTCATGACTAATTAATACCGGTGCATGATAGCCGCGTTCATCTTCTTCATCAGCGGTCATGTCAACCTGAATGTCTTTGCCGTATAATCGGCTGTCCATTTCCAGTACATCGGCACGGGTTACCCCCAGCTCTTCTGCGACGCGATCCGCATCTTTATCGCTGAACCACTCGAGTGCATTTTTGGCACCACGCAGTTTAAAGAATAATTTACGCTGTGCTTTGGTGGTCGCGGTTTTAACTATGCGCCAGTTTTTAATTACAAATTCGTTAATCTCGGCACGAATCCAGTGCACCGCAAACGTCATCAGGCGCACGCCCTCTTCTGGGTTAAAGCGCTTGACCGCCTTCATTAAACCGATATTGCCTTCTTGAATTAAATCGCCGAGCGGTAAGCCATAGCCATTGAAGCTTCGCGCCACTGGAACGACATAACGCAGCGATGCCAGAATCAGTTGACGGGCGGCTTCAAGGTCTTGGTGGTAATAAAGACGTTCAGCCAGTTCTCGTTCTTCCTCTGCATTCAGTTGAGGAAGCGTGCGAACAGTGCGTAAATAGCTTTCTAGGTTTTGCCCTGGTGTAAGCTGTTGAATTGTAAGCGCTGTTGATGCCATAAATCACAACCTCTTGTTTAGTTTTATTAACATGAAGTTAACAGATTTTATGCCAAAAATCAAGTCTTGTTAACGACGCCACCCACTGAACCAGCGCCATAGGTTGAATAGGCTGGCGAGACTTGCGCTGACATAGGTGAAGGCACAGGCAGTAAGGATGTGCCTTGCACGCGACAGGTCTTTTTTATCAAGATATTCACCCTGTTCAAGTAGAGGTAAAGCACGTTTGTAGCTGGCATCAAATTCAACCGGTAAAGTCGATAGATGAATTAAAACGGGGATGCCCATCGCAATAAATCCGGCAGCGAAGGTGATTAAACCGATCATAGGCGTATGGAGTAGAGGAATGAGTACCGGGGTTGCAAGCAGGGCGATACCGCTGAACTTTTGTAACCATTGAGCACGTTCAACCATTTCAGTCCGTGTCAGTAGGGGTTCGTAACCTTGTTGATGTTGGATGGCATGGCCGATTTCGTGCGCGGTGGTGACAATAGCCGTCAGTGAGTTACTATGGTAATTTGTGCTGGATAGCCTGACCACTTTTTCAATCGGATCGTAATGATCACCCATTTGTGCACCCTGCGGGATGGCTTCAAGTCTAACGTCTTCGAGCTGGTATTTCCTGAGTAGATGTTCGCCAAATTCAGCGGCGGTGCCTGGAAGGCTGGGGTGGGGCTGGCTGTGTTTTTTTAGTATCCACTGTGTCCACCACTGGGGCACAAAGCTGATGATTGCCAGTAATACTAGGCCAACAATTAAAAGCCCCATTTGTTACTGGCATCCTTGGTAGGTGAGGTAGCTGGCATATTGCCATGCTTGCAGGCCTGGTTGTAATTGGATAGACGATTCTTTTGTGCAGTTCATAATCGCACTGGCCGAAGGTGTGGCCAGGTCAGGAAGGTTGGCTAAGCCCTGTTGGCCGGGTAGCAGGCTTTCACTGCTTGCTAGCCAGCGTTGTTGATTGTAAAAGGCCTGTTCGGCTTGCTGGGTTAGGCTATCAATCCATTTTTGGTAATTGAGACCGCTAACTTCTTGCCAAAGCCGAAGTCCTGCGAGGCTATAGGCATAGTCTTCAAGCGTGGCTTGACCGAAAATTTCGCCTTGATCATTAACCGCACGAGGCGGGTTGGTTTGTTGTAAAAGACGAATGAGTCGGGCGGAGATTTCACTGGCACCTAATGCATAATCAGGGTTTTGGGTAGTAGCAAAACCACGAGCATAGGCGGATAAGAGCAATCCATTCCAGCTTAAGAGTTTTTTGTCATCGGTTAAGCTTGGGCGGTGACTGAGTTGCTGCTGTATGTTGGGCCAGCGAGCATGATTTAGGGGTTTAGGAAGCCAGCCGCGACTAAATGGAGCAGGGTTTTCAAGCAACCAGGCCTGGTTGACGAGCTTGTAGTCTTGTTGGCTGAGTTGGGTTAAAAGTTGTTGGTTTGACCAAAGATAACGACCGCCATCTTCCCCTTTGTGATCGAGTGCTGACTGACTTGCGCGTGCTAAACCAGTTAGCGTGCTAATCAATTCCGTCTCAATATAGCTTAAAGTATTTTGCGCGGTCACCAAAAAGTCTGAACGGTTAAAGCGATCTGCGGCAATAAAAAACACCTCGGCTAATTGGGCATTATCATACAGCATTTTTTCAAAATGAGGTTCTTGCCAGTTTGGATCGACTGTGTAGCGAAAAAAACCATGGTGAATATGGTCGTATAGGTGTTCGGTTTGCATTTGCTCGAGTGTAAGGACTAACCAATCGAGCGTGTCTTGTTGATTGTTTTTATGCAATAACAGATATTTAATCAATGGACTGTGAGGAAATTTCTGAATGGCTTGTAGTCCGCCATCAAAACTGTCCAAGATAGTTGGCAGCGATTGACTAATTTCGTTGGCAAGTTCGCTGCGGGTTAAAGTTTGATTTTGCTGGGCTGTTTCTTTAGCGGGGGCGGCCAAGGCTGTAATGGTTTCAGCTTGAGTTTGCCACCAATGATTAATAATAGTCAGGGTTTGTAGCAGTGTTTCAGTGGGTTGGTAGACAAATCCACTAAAACTATGTCCATCTGGGGTTAAGATGACATGCAACGGCCAGCCGGCTTGCCCTGTTGCTTGGCGTAAGCGGTTAAGCAGGTAGTCATCTAGATCGGGAGTGAGTTCACGGTCAACCTTGACCGCAATATAATGGCGGTTAATTAAATCAGCCACTAAGGGGTGTTTGTAGTTTTCTTGGTGCATAACATGACACCAGTGGCAGGCAAAATAGCCGGAAGAAATAAAAATAGGTTTGTTTTGTTGTTGAGCTTTATTTAGGATCTCTGCTGACCATAGTTTCCAATCAACCGGATCATCAGCATGTAACGCCAGATAGGCAGAAGGGTGTTTTTTTAACGGGCTCTCAGCATAGGATGCCAGCGGGAATACAGCTAAAACAAATAACAAGATCCCAACCAGGCCAGGTTGGGAAGCATGGATAGGTTTGTTAACTTTTTGGCTTGCTATCCGTTTCAACGTCAGCTGGTTGTGATCTATCTGAATTAGAGCCGGTAGATTGGTTTTCATTGTTTTGACGCTCTCTTTGTTCAGCTTGTTGTTTAAGCTTTTCCATTTCTGCATCAATCTTATCAAACTCTGCATCAAAGTCGAAATCATCGTCAACGGGTGTCTGCTGTTTTTTCACATTTGCTTTGTTTTGCTCTGCCGCCTTAGCCTGATGTGGGTTAACATCTTTATTTTGATCAGCATAGCGATTGTCAAAACCTTCGTTATCAGTTTTGTTTCTGTAGCTGGATGATGATGGCTCAGGCTCGGGTTCATAACTATCGCCATTTGGGTCGATACCTTTACGTTTTAATATAAAGGTGCCCACCACAATGCCAAGTTCATACAATAACCATACTGGAACGGCGAGTAGGGTTTGAGAAATGATATCAGGCGGTGTTAGCAACATACCCAATACAAACGCTGCAACGATGACGTACGGGCGAGCATGAGACATGGCTTTGGGTTTAACCATGCCGGTCAGTATTAACAAAACCGTAATTACAGGGACTTCAAATGCTAAGCCGAAGGCAAAGAACATCTTGATCACGAAGTCTAGGTAGAGCGAGATGTCAGTGGCAATGGTCACGCCTTCTGGGGCGGTTTGTGATAAGAAACCAAATACTAAAGGAAATACCACATAGTAGGAAAATGCACCACCGGCATAAAATAAAAAGGAGCTAAAAAATAGAACTGGGCCAATAAGCTGTTTTTCGTGCTGATAGAGTGCGGGCGCAATAAAACGCCAAAGTTGATAAAGCAAAAACGGCATGGCAAGATAAATGGCCAGTACTAAGCTTAATTTAAATGGCGTTAAAAAGGGTGAGGCAACGCCAACCGCAATCATGCTGTTGCCTTCAGGCATAAAGCGGGTTAGTGGATCAGCAATATAGGTGTAGATGTCATTTGCAAATGGGAAAAGCATTAAAAATAGAACTAAAACCGCGATCACCGATTTGGCGACAGCATTGCGAAGTTCTAGCAGATGCTGAACCAATGACATTTCTTGATCGTTTGGCGGTAGGGCGCTGGTGCTCATAGGTGGCTATTAGGTTATGTTTTTGGTTTGTCGTCGGTGTCACTTGACGATGCTTGGTTGTTAGGGGCTGTTGGTGTTTCTACGTCATTTGTGCTTTCAAGCTGACGTTTAGCCAGCTCAAGATCTTGTTTTGTCGGTTCGATAACCGACTGTCCAAATGGACGTTGTAATTCATCAAAATTGATTTGATCTTTTACATCGTCAAAGCCCTTGTAAAGATCTTGCTGAATAGACTCGAAGCGTTTTTGTTCTTCTTTTAGGTCAACAGCCTGTTGCAGTTCACGCACGGTATCTCGCAAATTGCTGTCATCTTTTACCGAGTTGATAAAGTTGCGAAATTTGCCAACCATTTGGCCCGCTTTCCGTGCTACTTCTGGCATACGTTCCGGCCCCACTACCAATAGCGTAATGACCAGAACGACGACAATTTCGAGAAAACCAAAGTCAAACATGCTTCATCCTAATGATGCGTTGTAAATAAAGAGTTAAACTTTTGGTTTTTCCGCATCGGTTTGCTTTTCTGTAACCTGGGCATCATAGACATTATCTGTCTTTTTTTCTTCTGATAGGGTTTTTTGTGCCTCAGCAGTTTGTTGTTCAGATTTTTTCTCATCGTCCTCACTGACTGCTTTTTTGAAACCTTTAATTGCGCTGCCTAAGTCAGTTCCTACATTTTTTAGGCGCTTTGCTCCGAAGATAACCAAAACAATCGCCAGAATGATTAATAATTGCCAAATGCTAATGCCCATTTTTGTCTCCAATCAAATTTATGAGGTTATTTTGTAAGCGTTGAATAATAGCAAATAACTCGGTTAGTTACCAAGTAAATGTATATGAATATGGAAAACTTCCTGCCCGCCTGATTCGCCAGTGTGGATCTGCGTTTTAAAACCATCTAGGTTTTGAGCTTGTGCAATCTGCGGCAGTAAGAGCATCATGTGCCCCATCAAGTCCTTGTCTTCCGGCTTGAGGTCAAATAGCGTGGCAATGGGTTTTTTAGGAATAATTAATAGATGTACTCTGGCGCGTGGGTTAATGTCCTTGATGACAATGCATTTGTCGTCTTCATACACCACGTCAGCAGGGATTTCTTTATTGATAATGCGTGTAAAAATACTTGGTTCTGATTGCATAGGAGGATCTCTCTTAAGTTTTTGTCGGTTATTCAGTTCGTTGCGCTTTTTCTTCTAGCCCAGATAAGCCAAAACGACGCTCTAGTTCGTTTAAAACCTCGGAACTGGATAGGTTTTGGTGTGCGAGTAGCACGAGTGTATGAAACCATAAATCTGCAATTTCGTAAACTAAATGTTCGGCGTCACCGTCTTTTGCTGCCATGATGGTTTCAACAGACTCTTCACCTACCTTCTTTAAAATTTTGTCTAAACCTTTCGCGTAGAGGCTGGCCACATACGAACTGTCAGCTGATTCGGTTTTGCGTTGCTGTATAATCTGGTCGAGCTGTGCTAAAACTTGGCTCATAAACGTACCTCTACACCCTGTTGCTGCATCGCAAGTTTGGCTTCTTTGATCGTATGTTGGCCAAAGTGGAAGATACTCGCCGCTAATACCGCTTGAGCATGACCTTGTTTTACGCCATCTACAAGGTGTTGAAGTTCACCGACGCCACCCGATGCAATCACCGGTATTTTCACGGCATCAGCAATGGTTCGCGTTAGTTCAAGATCAAATCCAATTTTTGTGCCATCACGGTCCATGCTGGTTAGAAGCAGCTCACCAGCACCATAGCTTTCCATTTTGATCGCCCAGTTGATCGCGTCAATTCCTGTTGACTTGCGGCCACCGTGGGTAAAAATTTCCCATCGATTTGGTTCATTTTCTGCACTGACTTTTTTGGCATCAATTGCAACTACGATACACTGGGAGCCAAATAAATCAGAAGCTTGGCGGACAAAGTCAGGATTGTGAATCGCTGCAGTATTGATCGACACTTTATCCGCTCCGGCATTGAGCATTTGGCGCACGTCTTCAACTTTGCGAATGCCTCCGCCAACGGTTAGCGGGATAAAGACTTGACTGGCTACCTGTTCAACGACATGTACAATGGTTTCGCGGTTGTCAGAGCTGGCGGTAATGTCTAAAAAGGTGATTTCATCTGCGCCCTGTTGATCGTAGCGTTTAGCGACCTCAACCGGGTCGCCAGCATCACGGATTTCAACAAACTGCACACCTTTAACGACGCGACCATTATCGACGTCAAGACAGGGGATGATACGCTTTGCTAGACCCATTTACATTTGCCCCAGTTGCTGGCTAAGCTGATCTGCTAGTGCTTGTCCCTCTGCGAAGTCAAGCGAGCCTTCATAAATTGCGCGACCGGTAATGGCGCCGACAACGCCATCTTGTTCAATTTTTGCCAGCGCATGAATGTCATCAAGATTAGTAATACCGCCTGAAGCGATCACTGGGATACTTAGTGCCTGTGCAAGTGCTTGAGTGGCTTCTATATTGACACCTTGCATCATGCCGTCGCGGCCAATGTCGGTGTAAATGATCGCCTCAACGCCATCGTTTTCAAAACGTTTACCTAGTTCGGTAACCTTATGTTCAGTTACTTCAGCCCAACCATTGATGGCAACATAGCCTTCTTTGGCATCTAACCCTACCATGATATGCCCAGGGAAGGCTTTGCAGGCTTGGTTTACAAATTCAGGATTGTGTACTGCTTTAGTGCCAATAATGCAATAGCTTACACCCGCGCTCAAATAGGCTTCAATCGTCTGTAAATCACGGATGCCACCACCAATTTGAATCGGTAAATCCGGATAGGCTTTGCGAACTTGGTGAACAGCGTCACCATTGATAGGTTTGCCTTCGAAGGCACCGTTTAGATCGACCATGTGCAAGCGGCGTGCCCCTTGGTTTACCCAGCGCGCGGCCATGGCAACAATGTCTGAGGAGAAAACGGTAGCATCTTCCATAATGCCTTGTCGTAGTCGAACGCATTGACCGTCTTTTAAATCGATTGCAGGTATCAGTAACATAAATTTTCCTAAAAAACTTGGCTTATTGGCCATCCCAGTTGATAAAGTTTTTAAATAGTTGAAGCCCAGCATCCGCACTTTTTTCAGGGTGTGCTTGGATCGCAAATAGCTGGTTATGAGCAATTGTGCTAGTAAACTCTTCGCCGTATTCGGTGGTTCCAAGGCTGTAGTGATCTAGCTTTGGCTTAACAAAGTAGCTGTGGACAAAATAAAAACGACTGGCGTTAGGAATTCCGTGCCAAAGGGGGTGGTCTTGTGTTTGTTGGATTTGGTTCCATCCCATATGTGGGATCTTTAAATCTGGAAAGCGTGTTTCATCAAATCGTTTTACCAGGCCTGGTATAACATCAAGACATTCAACGCCTTGGTTTTCATCGCTGTAGGTCATCAGAACTTGAAGTCCCATGCAAATGCCAAGAAAGGGTTTGGATTCTGCGGCTTGGATTACTGGATCAAGCATGCCGGTTTCTTTTAGCGCTTGCATGCAGGCTTTAGCAGCTCCTTGACCAGGGAAGATGACCGCATCGGCATTTGCGATTGCTTTTGGGTCTTGGCTGACCAGAATATCGGCTTTTTGCTGAGCGACGTGTTCAGCTGCTTTGGCGACCGAGCGCAAGTTGCCCATGCCATAGTCCACGACCACAATTTGTTTGCGGTTCATTGTTTATAAGCTCCCTTTGGTCGATGGCAAAATCCCCGCCATTCTCTCGTCAGCTGTCAAGGCCATGCGTAATGCGCGACCAAAAGCTTTGAAAATGGTTTCAACCTGATGGTGAGCATTTTTTCCGCGAAGATTGTCAATATGAAGCGTGGCTTGTGCATGGTTTACGAAGCCTTGAAAAAATTCGGCCACTAACTCGGTCTCAAATGTGCCAATTTGAGCGCGTGTGAAGTCGGCGTGAAAAGATAACCCAGGGCGTCCAGAGAGATCAATGACCACTCTGGAAAGGGCCTCGTCAAGGGGAACATAGGCGTGGCCATAACGTGCAATGCCTCTTTTGTCGCCCACCGCTTCGCGTAATGCTTGGCCAAATGCGATGCCAACATCTTCCACAGTGTGATGGTCATCAATATGTAGGTCCCCCACTGCCGCAATGTTAATGTCAATCATGCCGTGGCGGGCAATCTGATCTAACATGTGCTCAAAAAATGGGACTCCTGTATTCAGGGAGGCTTTACCTGTTCCATCAAGGTTAATCTCGATCTTGATTTGCGTTTCCAGGGTATTGCGTTCGACAGCTGCACAGCGCATTTTATTCATCTACCAAAACTAAAAAACGTAATCATACTGAAAAAATGGGTTTTTTGCATGATTTATGACACAACACGGTAGGGAGTGTGGTGGCTTTAGAGCGGAGAATTTATTGAATAACCACGCATAACTAAAGAGTTATAGTAAAGATCTCGAAGGGTCATAAAATTTTTTTAGTTTAACTGGAGGGTTGTTTATTGGATAATTCCAAAGATTTTTTAAAAAGGCTTCTTGCTTTGGTTATTTCCTTCAGGCGTAACAATCTTGATGCAGATTAAGTTTTTTGCGTTTTGAATAGCAATGGGGCAACAAAAGCCTATAATTGGGCACTGAGGAGTCTCTGAACTATTTGACGAGGGAAAGATCAAATTAGGCAGGGGTGAAACTTTAAGACTATAAGGGGAATCCAACTGATGGATACTACAATGACAAAACCACAATATGACGACGGAGTGGTCAAGTATTTGACTGTTCTTGCAGTCGTGTTTTTGGTGCTCGGCACATTGATGGGTACCTATGCTGCTGCGCAGTTAGCATGGCCTGCATTGAACTTTGATATTGCTGAAATTACCTTCGCACGTCTTCGTGTAATGCATACCAACACAGTAATTTTTGCTTTTGGTGGTATGACTTTGATGGCCACGGCTTTTTATACGGTTCAACGTACAAATGGCTTAAAGCTATATAGCAATGGTTTAGCTTGGACAACTGCTATCCTATTTACTATTGGCTTGTTGTTAGGTGTTTTAACGCTTTCTATGGGGATGACTCAAGGCAAAGAATATCATGAGCTTATTTGGCCGCTTGATATTGCTGTAGCCGTGGTATGGTTGATGTTTACCTTCAACTTTATTATGACGATTGCTAACCGTAACAAGCAAACGCATTCACATGTATATGTTTCAAACTGGTTCTTTATGGGTATGATGTTAATGATCACCTACCTATATGTTGTAAATGGTTTGGCGATTCCTGTGTCATTGTTTGAATCCTACTCAATCTTTAGTGGTGTTCAGGACGCAATGATTCAGTGGTGGTGGGGTCATAACGCAGTTGGTTTCTTCCTAACAGCTGGTTTCTTGGCGATTATGTACTACTTCGTTCCGAAGCAAGCACAGCGCCCTGTTTACTCGTACCGTTTATCAGTTATTCACTTCTGGGCATTAATGTTCGGTTATGTTTGGTTGGGTGCTCATCACTTGCAGTACACAGCTCTACCTGACTGGACAGGTTCTTTGGGTGCGGTTATTTCGTTAGCGATGATTATTCCTTCTTGGGGTGGTGCGCTTAACGGTATGTTAACGCTATCAGGTGCTTGGGATCGTCTACGTACTGACTACATTCTTCGTTTCTTAGTAATGGCTTTGGCTTTCTACGCTATGGCGACCTTCGAAGGTCCAGTTATGTCTGCTAAAACTGTTAACGCACTTTCTCACTATACTGACTGGACAATCGGCCACGTACACTCTGGTGCTTTAGGTTGGGTGGCGATGGTGTCGATTGGTGCGATCTACCACATGGTGATGAAGTTGTGGAATACTGAAATGTATTCAATGAAATTAATCAACTTCCACTTCTGGTTGGCAACGATTGGTACCGTGTTGTATATCGTAGCTATGTGGGTATCAGGTATTATGCAAGGCCTAATGTGGCGTGCTTATGACGAGTATGGCATGTTGGCTTATACCTTTGCTGAGTCTGTGTCAGCTATGCATCCTTACTATGTGATGCGTACTATTGGTGGTGTATTGTTCACCTCTGGTGCTGTTGTTATGTTGTATAACATTGTAATGACATTAAAAATGGCTAAGGCAAGACAGACCAGTGCGGTTACTGCACAGGCTTAAAGAAGAAGCGGAGCGGAACTAAGCTTCCGCTCCAACGATTAATGAGTTGAGGAGCAGAAACTCATGGCAGACGAAAAACCAAAAAATTTCCAGGATCGTGCAGAACGAAACATATTCGCATTGATGCTGGCAACCGCTTTTGCAGTGTCAATTGCGGGTATTGTTCAAATCGTACCTTTGTTCTATCTCAAGTCAGCGGTTGACTATACCGAGAAGACGGATCAGTACGGTAACGTTAAAAACGAAAAATTCCCAGAATTGGTCTGGGAGCGAGAGTTTGATCTAGATGCCAATGGCAGAGTTGTACTTGCTGCTGGCAGCGAAAATAAGCGTTTGATTTATAAAAACCCAAATGGATCTTGGGGTTCGGATTGGAAACCGGGTGACGGTGTTCGTCCTTACACACCTTTAGAGTTAGCGGGTCGTGATATCTACATTCGTGAAGGTTGTTATATTTGTCACTCGCAAATGATTCGTCCATTCCGTGATGAGCGTGAGCGTTATGGTCACTTCTCATTAGCAACTGAATCTATGTATGATCATCCGTTCCAATGGGGTTCTAAGCGTACTGGCCCAGATTTGGCGCGTGTTGGTGGTAAATTCTCTGATGAGTGGCATGTAATGCACTTGTTACGTCCTCAAGACCTTGTACCTGAGTCGGTTATGCCTGCTTATCCTTGGTTAGCTGAAAATAGCATTGAAACCAGCTTTTTCGGTATCAAGCGTAATATGGAGACGCGTTTAACTGCGATGCGTCGTATTGGTGTGCCTTACACCGATGACGAAATTGCATTAGCGCAGGAACATATCAAAGGAAAAACTGAGATGGATGCGATCGTTGCATACATGCAGGTTCTTGGCACTATGGTTAGACTAGACGATAGCAAGGTTTACCGTGAGTGATAAACAAAACTACTTCAGTACCGATTGGGCCGCGATGACCGGCCACGATTGGGCTGGACTGATTGTAACGGTCGTTATATTTTTTGGGATGGCCATCGCCTTTTGGTGGGCGTTGAAACCCAGTAGGCGAAAAGAGCTCGAAGAACAAAAATATAAGGTACTTGATGACGATTGATTATTCTGAGGAGAATAAGTATGGCACAACATAATCCATGGCCTGATGAAGGCAATACTGGACACATTTGGGATGAGGATATCCGTGAATTGGATAATCCACCACCCCTCTGGTGGATGCTGGCGTTTTACGCCGGTTTTGTAATGATTATTTTTTATGCACTTTATTACCCAGCTATTCCTTTGGCAGACAGCCATACTAAGGGCTTGGCTGGCTGGACAGCAATTGAAGAGTATAAAGAGAGTAAGGGTCAACTGGAAGCTTGGCGTCAACGTACTTTTGCGGCTGAAGAGGAGCAATTAAGAACCTTGGATGTTACCGAGATTTTAGCTGATGATAATTTGCGTGCTTATGCGGTAAATACCTCAAAAGTATTGTTTGGTGATTATTGTATGGCTTGTCACGGTTGGGGTGGTGCGGGTAACCCTAACTTCCCTATTCTGGCCAACGATGATTGGCAGTGGGGCGGTACTGTTAAGCAAATTGAAGCGGCTATGATCAATGGTCGTGTAGGTAATATGCCGGCACGTGGCATGATGGGTAACCTTACCGATGAGCAGGTTGTTCAGGTTGCAGAGTATTCTTTAGCCTTGTCTACTGGTGACGGTGATAATCCTGAATTTGCAGCTGGAAAGGCGATCTACAATGGTGCGGGTATGTGTATGGCGTGTCATGGCCCAACTGGAAAACCACTTGCGCCAAATGGTGCATCAAACCTAGCAGATGGTATTTTCCGCTTCCAAGGTGTCCCAGGTAACTTACAGGCATCTACATTAGAGTCTTATATCTATACTATTAAGTATGGTGTAGGCCAGCAACAGGTAGCAGGTACACGTGAAGCAGTCATGCCTTCATTTAAAGAGCGTCTTCCTGATGCAGAAGTTAACATCAAGCGTTTAGCAGTCTATGTTCACCAGTTGGGTGGTGGTCAATAGTCTAGGCATCACATAACCTGACATTTTAAAAATGTCAGGTTATTAAACTAAGGCAAAAGGAGTTCACTATGGGTGGCGAATTAAATAATGATTGGGTGCTTTGGGCATCAATTTTGGCAGTTTTGTTTAGTATTGTTTCTGCCGTTGCTTTTGGTTGGAAGTTATTCAAAAACATGGATTCTAAAAAAGACTAATTCTTTTGCTGAGCCATAAATAAAAATAGGTCTATTCATAGGCCTATTTTTATTTATGGGTAGTTATAAATTCTTTTGTATTTCACTGTCATCAATAAGATATAAAATACGACTTAATAATAAAAACTCATAAAAAGGACTACTAATGGCTGACCCAAACAAAGAAATTTATCGCCCTAAAATTCACACAGGTTCTGTGCTGGATGACATAGAGGTTAAATCAAGAACCCTCGACGATATTGGTGTGGAGATTCTTCCCCTACATACCGGCGGAACTGTTCACGCTAAAAGAACAGGAGGGAAGTTTAGGACATTTAAGTGGCTGGCTGCTTCTTTCTGGATCATATTGTTTGTGGGGCCATACCTGCGTTGGGATGGGTCTCAAGCGATCTTGTGGGATTTGGGTGCGCGTCAATTTCATATTCTTAGCCTAACGATCCTTCCGCAAGATATTTGGATGCTGGCGATGATTTTGTTGTTTTTTGCTTTGTTACTGGCGGCATCCACGGCGATAGCCGGTCGTGTATGGTGCGGGTATTTCTGCTTCCATACGGTATGGGTTGACGTTTTTACTTGGCTAGAAGAGAAATTTGAAGGTCGTCCTGCAAAACGAATCAAGCTAGATGCTGAGCCAATGAGCTTTTCTAAGTTTAAAATTAAGCTGCCTAAGCATATTAGTTGGATATTAATTTCGTTTATGACTGGCTTTAGTTTTGTGGCCTATTTTACCGATGCCTTTCAACTTTGGGCTAGATTACTTAGTTTTCAATTGGGTAGTATTGAACTAGCTGTTATTGCCGTGCTGGGGCTTTTAACCTATCTTACCGCTGGTTTTATGCGTGAGCAAGTATGTATGGGATTCTGTCCTTACTCGCGTATTCAGGGTGCTATGACAGATACTGAAACGGTTATGCCAACTTATGACCGTGACCGTGGTGAACCACGTGGACGTGCCAAACGACCCAAACCAGGTGAAGAGGCACCGGTATTGGGAGATTGTATCGATTGTAGGATGTGTGTAGATGTATGTCCTACCGGTGTAGATATACGATTGGGACAACAGTTTGGTTGTATAACCTGTGGTTTATGTATTGATGCTTGTGATGAAATAATGGATAAGGTTAAAAAACCAAAAGGTCTGATTCGTTATGCAGCGATTAATGAATTTGCCGGTAAAGCATTGCCACCTATTTGGCGCAGACCCCGTGTCATCGTCTATTCGTCGATTATGACCATTGCGGCAGCAGCCTTAATTTGGGGTTTATCGAATATGGCACCGATGGACGTAACCGTACTAAAAGATCGTTCACCGCTGTTTGTGCAAATGAGTGATGGTACGATTCAGAATAAATATGAAGTTAAAATTGTGAACAAATCAAATGAGTTGATTAGCGCTAAAGTTGAAGTGTTTGGCCATGATGATTTGTTCTATATAGCGGATCGGATTGCGGATGTGTCGCCCGGAACAGTAGGTTCTGTCTCGCTGTTGGTTAGAATTCCACGTAATAAAGTGGGTACTGATTCATTGCCAATAGATATCGTGGTGACGGATCAAAATAATGGTCAAATTACAGATCGCTATCGAAGCGTTTTCCATGCACCTAAATAGTATGCAGTCTCCTTGTTTAAATTTGTTATAATCAAAGACCCTCTTGCAGAGGGTTTTTTTGCTTGTTAGCCGTAAGATAGGTAGAACAGTATGAGTACAGAAAAAATTGATAGACGTGACTGGAGTGTAGCCTGGAAAAATCCACTGGTTATTTTTTGGTTTGGGATTTTATTAACTGTTGTTATGGTTAATGCCTTTATGATCAGTATGGCCATTACAACGGCACCAGGGCTGGTGGTAGATGATTATTATGAGCGAGGTAAAAACCACGGTGCTATTATTGCTCGACGCATTGAAATGGAAAAAATGGGTTGGCAGTTAGGGATAGACTTGCCTATTATGTCTGAGGGTAAATCTGAAACCATTACGCTTGAAATAAAAGACAAGGATAATCGTTTATTTAATGTAGATTCGGCTATTCTTTATTATTACCGCCCTTCTGATCGTAACCTTGACGGTTATATTGAATTGCAGAATCTAGGTTCTTCTGGAAAGTATAGTGCTGAATTTATGCTACCGTTAAAAGGTAAGTGGGACTTTATTCTGGAAGTCGTACAGGGCGATTTAAAATACAGTGTGGGTCGCTCCATCATGGTTCAAGACCCCGTTTAGTTTATGGCGCAATGCTATCATTGCGGTCAAGAGATCAAGCCATCTGAACGCATTGATCGCAATATCAAAGGTACAGAGCGAGGTTTTTGCTGTCATGGCTGTGCATCTGTTTGTGAAGTCATTCATGATTCCGGTTTAGAAAGTTTCTACAAACTTTCTCCGGATACGCAACGCCCGGTTGCGCCAGCCCCAGAGCTTATTAAGGGTTCGGAATTCTTTGACTATGATGAAGTCCAGTCGCAATATGTCAAAGAACTGTCTGATCAACGACAAATAACCTTGATGTCAGATTCTATTCATTGTGCGGCCTGTATCTGGCTGATAGAGCACTCACTGGCAAAAATTCAAGGCATCACCTATGCCAATGTCAATTTCACCAATAAGCAAATCAAACTGCGATGGGATAATCGTAAAATAAAGCTATCTGAAATTCTTAAGCAGCTCAATCAAATAGGCTATGATGCCCGACCCTATGATGCTGAGGAGAGCGAGAAAGCATATAAAAAGGCCAACCGTGACTTGCTTTATCGCATGGGGTTTGCAGGTTTTGCGCTGATGAATGCAATGTGGTTTTCAGTCGCACTATATACTGGTGCAAGGGATGATGGTGAGTATACCGGGTACTTTTATTTCATGCTGTTTCTTATTGCCAGCGTGACCCTCATCTACTCAGCCCAGCCTTTTTTTAAAGGCGCATGGCAAAATATAAAAGCCAGATCCCCCGGTATGGATAGTTCAATCGCACTGGGTCTGCTCGTGACTTATTTCTATTCAGTTTATGCGATGTTGACGCCAGAGCAAGGTGGGCAGCCCTTTTTTGCGACCATTATTGATCTCACTTTCTTACTGTTGGTCGGACGGTATCTTGAAGCCATCTCTAAAAACAAAGCCTTAGATGCAACCAAACGCTTAATGGATCTTCAGCCGAAAATGGCAAGAAAATGGCAAGAAGGTCAAGAGCAAATTGTGCCAGTTCGTTTGCTAAAAGTCGGTGAGCGCGTGATGGTTAAACCCGGCGATAAACTACCAGTTGATGGGCGTGTTGTCGAAGGCGAAGGCAATGTCAATGAGTCGATGTTAAGTGGTGAATCGCGTGAGGTATTTAAACAACCAGGCCTGGTTGTGTCAGCCGGTACTATAAACCTTGACGGTTCTTTGCTGATTGAAGTTGAAAACACCCTTGAGAATACACGGCTCGGACGGATTATTCATTTGGTTGAAGATGCACAGGGCTCTAAGGCAACAATTCAGTGTACCGCTGAAAAGATTATGCCGTGGTTTGTTACTGCAACTATTACGTTGGCCGTTATCGCATTTGTATTTTGGTTTTTTCAAGCCGGTATTGAAGTGGCGATTATGGCTGGAACGGCGGTGTTGATTATTACTTGCCCCTGTGCTCTAGGCTTGGCGACACCGATGGCGATGGCGGTTGCCGCTGGTGTGTCGGCACGCAATGGGATTTTGGTGAAGAATGGTGTGGTGTTGGAAATGCTGAATGAGATAGATCATTTTGTATTTGATAAAACCGGTACGCTCACCAAAGGTCAAATGAAATGGGTCGATCAACAATGGCTAGAAGGATTTGATCAGCAGGCCTGGTTAACAAAACTCGCTTATATTGAGCAAAAATCAGAACACAGTTTAGCACGGGCGATTGTAGATGGGGTTGAACTAAGGCAGCCTAATTGGCGTCAGCAGTCCTGTAGCATACAAAATTTTAAGGCAGAACCCGGTCGTGGTGTGAGTGCCCAGTGTGGTGGGCAGCTCATCCGAATAGGTACGGCGGCTTGGCTAAAACAATTTGATATAGTTTTATCAGATGAATTACAGCTTTTTGAGCAACAGCAAGCCGAGCTTGGGCGTACCGGTGTTTGGTTAGCGACCGATCAACAAGCTATTGCTGTACTGACGATTGAAGATGAATTGCGCGATGATGCTAGGCTGCTGATTGAAAAGCTGCAAGCACGTGGTAAACAGATTACCCTGTTAAGTGGTGATCGTTATAGTGTTGCGCGTGCCGTTGCAGCGCAGTTGGGTGATATTGATGTGATTGCTGAAGTTTTACCGGAAGATAAGGCCGATGTGATTGCAAAACTCCAGCAGCAAGGTAAAAAAGTCGCGATGGTCGGTGATGGTGTTAACGATGCGCCTGCGTTGAGTCGCGCGCATGTAGGTTTTGCGCTAGGCGGTGGTACCGATGTATCGATGGATTCAGCCGATATTGTTTTGTTACATAATCAACTGATTGCGATTGATACGGCATTAGACTTGTCGCAACGTACGTTAAAAACGGTTAAAGAAAATATTGCTTTATCGATTGGTTACAATGTCACGATGGTACCTTTGGCCATGGCGGCGATGCTAACCCCCCTAATGGCATCGATTACCATGCCTTTAAGTGGTTTAGTGGTGATTTTAAATGCGATGCGGATACGAAGTTTTTACGCGGATCGAATTAAAAATAGGAAATAGCTTATGGAAATTATTTATATTACTATCCCATTGGTGTTGATTGTTGGTAGTCTAGTTGTCGCGATGTTTATTTGGATGGCAAAAAAAGGCCAGTTTGATGACCTAGATGGTGCCGGGCATCGGATTCTATTTGATGACGAAGGTCCAGAACCGACCAACAATACCTCAACAGAGTCAACAAAACAAAATTCGGCGGCTGAAAATCAAGACAAACCTCAGGGAAAACACATTTAAATTAACCACGAAGAACGGTTATGTTCTTCGCGATCTCTGTGGTTCAAAGCTAACAAAGCATTTGTTGCCTTACGCGCGCCAGAAGGTGCGGGTTAGGATCACTAGTAACGTAAAGATTTCAAGTCGTCCAAGTAGCATCGACAGGGTTAAAATCCATTTTTGTGGGTCGCTAATACCGCCAAAGTTTGCAGCCACTTCACCCAGTCCTGGTCCAAGGTTGTTTAGCGTTGCCGCAGTTGCAGAAAATGCGGTCACTTGATCCATCCCCAGCATCATCAACGCCAATATTATCACAGCAAATGTAGCAACATAGAGCGCAAAGAAACCCCAGACTGAAGACATGACTCTTTCGGAAATTGCACGGCCATTGAGCTTAACCGGCATCAATGCATTCGGGTGCATTAGACGTTGAATTTCTCGCACGCCTTGTTTAAGCAGTAGCAGGAAGCGAATAACTTTGATGCCGCCGCCGGTGGAACCTGCACTGCCGCCGATAAAACTCATAAAAATCAACATGACCGGTAAAAAACCGGGCCACATCGCAAAATCCGCATTACCAAACCCTGTCGTGGTTGAAATCGATACTGTCATGAATGCGCCATAACGTAAGGATTCAAGCAGGGTATCATAGACTTGTTGTGAATAGAGATAAAGGGTACTAATCACAACTCCAGTTAATAGCACAAGCGTATAGGTGCGAAATTCTGGATCAAATAAATAGGGTTTGGCTTCAAGTGAGCGAAAGGCACGAAAATGCAATGCAAAGTTAGCGCCGGCTAAAAACATAAAGAAGATCGCAATCGCCTCAATCACCGCACTGTTGAAATAACCAATACTGGCATCATGGGTAGAAAACCCGCCAATCGCGACCGTGGAAAAGCTGTGGCCAATCGCATCAAACCAGCTCATTCCAGCCATCCAGTAGGCAGTAGCGCAAATGATGGTGAGTGCAAGATAGATACCCCATAGGGTCTTGGCGGTTTCAGAGATACGCGGTGCCAGTTTATTGTCTTTGGTTGGGCCAGGCATTTCGGCACGGTAAAGCTGCATACCCCCGATACCAAGCATCGGTAAAATCGCCACGGCCAAGACGATAATCCCCATTCCGCCTAACCACTGCAGCTGTTGACGGTACCATAAAATTGCATGCGGCATGGCGTCTAAACCACTTAAAACCGTTGCGCCGGTGGTGGTGAGACCTGAGAAGGATTCAAATATTGCATCACTAATACTGATGGGCACTTCTTCTTCAAGAATAAAGGGTAGCGCACCTGCAAGACCGAGTGCAGTCCAGAACATCACGACAACGATAAAGCCATCACGAATTTTTAAATCACGTTTATGTCTGCGATTTGGTGTCCAAAGTGCTAGGCCAATGGCTAAGGTCAACATCATTGCCGCAACAAATGCCCATAGCGCACCATCTTGATAAATCAATGCAATGGTAATGGGGGGGAGCAGGCTTAGGCTGTAAAGCATTAATAACAGCCCAAGAATTTTGATAATCATTTTGGCTTGCATGGTTCAGATCTCGCTTCAGCTTAACCAAGAACGGCGTTCTTCCGGCATAAAGAGTTGAGTGATTTCGTCGATACGACTGCGATCGGTTAAAAATAGCACCACATGGTCCTCAGCTTCGATTATCAAGTCACGATGAGCAAACAGCACTTTGTTATCACGTACGATACAGCCAATCGTTATGTCATGCGGCCAATCAATTTCTATTAGGGTTTTACCAATCAACTTGGAACTGTTTTCACTGCCGTGGACAATAATTTCCATTGCTTCTGCGGCTCCGCGGCGAAGGGTAAACGCACGCACGGTATCGCCCTGACGCATATAGTGCAACAGATTGTTGGTGGTAATACGGTCAGCAGAAATCGCAATGTCTATCGAGTTAAGATGAATGAGTTCAAGGTAAGACTGATTGTTGACCAATGCAATTACACGGCGTACGCCAAGTTTTTTTGCCAGCATCGCAGAGATAATATTCGCCTCGTCACGGTTGGTCACCGCAACAAATAAATCAATTTCATCAATATTTTCTTCAATCAATAAGTCCTTATCGGACACATCGCCATGAATAATAATGGCTTTTTCCAGCACTTCGGCAATTTCACGAGCTCGACCAATGTTGTGGTCGATAATTTTAACCTGGTGATTTTTTTCTAAACTTTTTGCGAGGTTGAAACCTATGTGGCCACCACCGGCAATCATGATATTACGTGCTTTTTTTTGTTTTTCGCGACGAAATTCTTCTACGATTAAATGAACGTCGCGGGGTTCAGCGATAAAAAACACCTCGTCACCCACTCGGATCGTAACTTCACCGGTGGGCATGACCACTTCATCTTGGCGGTAAATTGCAACGATTCTAAAACCAACTCGGTTGGGTAGGTGCTGTTTGAGTTCGGCAATTTTTTTGCCAACTAAAGGCCCGCCGTTATGAGCGCGCATTGCTACTAAACGCACTTGCCCTTCAGCAAAGTCGATGACTTGTAAAGATCCGGGATAGCTGATGAGTTGAAGAATATAGTCAGTTACCAAACCCTCCGGGCTGATTAACACATCAATTGGAATCGCATCGGTACTGTATTCACGGTTGAATAATTCAGGATGCTGTAAATATCCTGAACCGCGCACCCGTGCAATTTTGGTGGTGGTTTTAAATAAAATATGCGCAATTTGGCAAGCACAAATATTAGTTTCGTCGTTTTGTGTTGCGGCAATCAACATGTCGGCATATTCAAGCCCGGCCTGAATCAGCACATCAGGGTGCGAGGCATGACCGTGCACGGTATTAATGTCTAATCGGTCTTGTAGCCGCTGTAAGCTGGCATTGTCTAAATCAACAATTGTAATGTCGTTATTGTCATTTACAAGCAGTTCGGCCAAAGACGAACCGACCTGGCCTGCGCCAAGGATAATAATGTTCATGGGTTTTCCTTATATCGGATCTTTTGGATCTATCTCTAGCGTTTTGAGTTTGCGGTAGAGATGGGTTCTTTCTACGCCTGAACGTTTAGCGGCTTCAGATACGTTCCCTGATGTTTCTCGCAGTAACTGTTTTAAATAGCTGGCTTCAAAACGTTCTTTTGCCGTTTTCAGGTCAACACTGGTATCAATGTGAGCAGCGCTAAAAAATTGATGCGCAGTTTGGTTTAGTGCAAGGCTTATTTCTTCTTCGTTAACATCGGGTGTTTTTCCCAAAATAAGTAGGCGTTGAATAAGATTTTTTAACTCGCGAAGATTGCCAGGCCAGCTGTATTGCTTGAGCTGTCGTAGTGTTTGTTCTGGGAATTTACGACGCGTTAATCCATCATGCTGTACGAATTGATCGACAAAAAAATGGACTAAATCAGGTAGGTCTTCATTGTGTTGGCGTAAAGCGGGCATGATTAAAGGCATGACATTTAGTCGCTTGAATATGTCTTCTCTGAAACGACCTTCACTGACTTCATTCTCAAGGTCTGCTTGGCTACTGCATACAATCCGCAAGTCGATATTATGGAGTTTGTCCGAACCGCAGCGACGATAAGCTTGATGGAAAAGGAGGTCAGCTAGACACGCTTGGCTGTCGGGTGATAGCTTTTCAACATGGCTAATAACGAGGGTACCGCCTTTAGTTTGTTCTATTTTGCCGACTATGTTCTTGTCGTCAGTGAGCGAACCTAACCAATCTTCCAGTTCATTGTTGAGTTTGTCAGCCGACAAGCTGGTGAAGGGTTGAGATTTACGAGGGCTCATTTGATGTAAGGCTTGAGCAAAGAAGGCTTTACCACTTCCCGTTTCACCCAGTAGTAGAATCGGCATGGTATATTTAGCTAGGCGTTCAATGTTATCGCGTTGTTGGCGCATAAGTTTGCTATTACCAATTGGCATAACCAGGCCTGGTTGTTGTACTTTTAGCTGTCGATTTTCATGTTGCAAACGGTTATGTTCCAGCGCACGTTCTGCCATAAGAATTAGCTTTGCGAGTGATAACGGCTTTTCCATAAAGTCGTAGGCACCGTATCGAGTCGCTTCTACGGCAGTTTGAATGGTTCCATGCCCCGACATCATAATCACACTGGTATGTTCAAGCAGTTGTTCGGCTTGCATTTCTTTTAGCAAAGATAATCCATCGATATCAGGCATCCAAATGTCTAAAAAAATTAAATCCGGTACTTGGTCGCGCCAAGCTTGGCGCGCCTGAACGCCATTGGCGGCTAAACTGACTTGATAACCTTCTTCGCTGAAAATCTCTTCCATGAGATGACGAATATCTTTTTCATCATCAACAATCAGGAGTTTGGTTTGTCCGTTAGGTTGCATGCAAACTGTCCATTTTCTGATTAGTTTTCTGTGGATCGGCTGCCAACAGGCAGTTGTATTATAAAACAGGCTCCTTGATTTGGTTGGCTGTTTATTTCAATCTGACCCTTATGTTCTTCGACAATTTTCTTAACAATCGCTAGGCCAAGCCCGGAACCCTTTGGCTTGTCGGTAGCGTAGGGTTCAAATATCCAGTTGATGGCTTGCTCTGGAATCCCCTTGCCATTATCTTTTATCTTGATTGTAATACTATCACTGAGGTTTTGACAGTCGGTTTCAATCAGTATGGACGGTGACTCGACGTCTTCGGTGGCTTCTAATGCGTTTTTAATCAGGTTGTGAAAGAGTTGGCGCATACGATGGCTGTCGATATAAACTGCAGGACAGCTAGCGTCAAGGTTTAGTGTGATTTTTCCTGGCTCATTCGGTGTTTGGTAAAGATGGACCAGCGTTTCTAGCAGTTGGTTGAGGTTGATTTTTTCACGCTCAAATTCAGGCGTATGCGCGAAGTCGATAAAGGCATCGACAAGGTTTTGCATGCTGGCAACCTGTTCGACAATGGTTTGCGTCATTCGGCTAAGCAGTTTCGCATCATCCTCTGCAAGCTTGTTACTGAGTTTATATTCCAGTCTTTCGGCGCTAAGTTGAATCGGTGTTAACGGGTTTTTTATTTCATGTGCCAAGCGACGAGCAACATCACTCCATGCAGCATGTAATTGTGCCTGTACCAATTCGGTAATATCATCAAGAACGACAACAAAACCGCCTATTTTTTGATCAATGCTTGGTAGGGTTGAGCCGTGAATTAGAATGATTTTTTGTTGGTCGGTGGTGTTGAGGGTGAGCTGAAGGCTCCAGGGTTTGGTGTCTTTGCTGTAGCTTGCTTTTTCAAAGCGCGGCATCAGGGCATCGAAAAAAGGATTTAGGTGAGGGTTTGCCGGGCTGGCCGTGAGATCACAGAAACGTTCGCCACTGTACTGGTGTAAATCGACCCCTAAAATATCGCCTGCCTTATCATTGGCGGTACGAATACGGTGGTTCATATCGAGGGTAATGACGCCGTTAGTTAGGTTACGAATCACCGCTTGGAAATAAAGACGCTGCACTTCGGTTTGTTGATGGCTGACTTTGATTTCATTTCGTGCTTTTCCTATTTGTTTAATCATATCGTTAAAGGATTGAATCAGCGCACCAAAATCGTCATTACGATCGACACTCATTTGGGTGGTGTAGTCGCCTTGAGCAACACGTTGTGTGCCTTGAACAAGATGTCGAATGGGGCGGGTTAAATTTTGCGCGGCTTGAATAATAAATAATAAGCTACTGACGAGCGTAAGCAGCAGTACCAACGAAAGGATCAGTGTAAAACTGGTTTTAAGCGGTGTTCTTAGGTATTCCAACTCATTGTATTGACTTTCTGCAAGGCGCACCGAGTGCGCATAGCGTGTAATACTTTCCGGCAGGTTGTAGATGACTTGCAGCGGATAAACCTGATTCAAAAAGGGATCTATCACCGGGATGACTACGCGGATAATTTCATGTTCTGAATCATCACTGGCTTCAATGGCTGCATAGTTAAGGCGTTGACGTGCTTGCCTAAGCAAACTTTCTGCTGGACGGCTAGGTAGAATTTCGGTGCCAAACTCATGACTAAACGCAACCAGTTGGCCGTTGGACTGGTAGAGTGCGACTTCTTTTGCTTCCAGTTGATTACGAAGTTCATTGGCAGAAAAAGCAGGCGTTTGAGTCAGTAGTGGGCGCATGGTGCGTTCAGCTTGCAGGGTTTTGTTCAGGTGGTCGCGGGTGGCATAGTCTAAATTTGTTTTGACTAACGCACTGGCGTCAGTCAGTGCTTGTTTGGTACGAACATCAAACCATTGATCGACGCTTTGGTGAAGAACGCTTAGGCTGAAATAAAATAAAATCAGTATCGGTAGGCTTAAGAGCAACATCAAGCTGGCTGTGATTTTAACGGTGGTTTTAATCCCAGAAGTTTTGCGTTTATAGTGGAGGTAGAGTTCGACAAGCTGCTTAATCAGCAGTGCAAACAACAATAAGATACCGCCTAGACTGAAGATTAATAATCCGAGGTAGTAGTCAATCAGCTCAGGCGCACGTTGAATGATTTGGCTCATTACTAGTAGAGCGGCCAGTAATAGACCGGTAGTGATCATTAACCAACCGTAGCTATTAAAAAAATTAATTCTCAGTTTTTTCATTCGCCTATCCTAAATGCTATCGGCTTGACCAGCCAGCCGGTATTGTAAAACCAAGCACGGTTAAAAAGTGCATGGCTCAGGATTGGTGCGGGTAATTGAAGCCAGTCAACACTTATTCTTAATTTCAAGCTGTAGTTAAGGCCCGCGTGGAGTTGATTGAGATCTGCCAATAAAAAATCGTCAAAACGCCCTAGTGTCTGCAAAGCATTATCAAGGCTGCTAAAGTGAAGTCGATTATTGTTGCGAAGGTTGTGAAGGGTGTAGCGCTGATAAAAGTGCGAGTAACTCAATTCGGTTAGATAGCTAATATCGACCTGTTTTTGACGAGAGCGAAAGAAGAGGAATTGGCTTTGTTGTTCGAGCTGAATCTGGGTTTTGAATAGAATGGGGATTTCATGCTCAATCGCTTGACGAATTTCTTCCGGTAAATCCATGTCAACTTGCGCACTCATCAAGAGTTGCGGTGGATGAATATGATAGCTGAGTTGGTCTGCGATCGACCAGGCCTGGCTGGCAAAGAGAAGGAGTATGAGTCCAAACCCCTGAGTCGCTAGTGAACGCATGTCTTTTTTCTTAACAGCGCGTAATAAAAGCCATCCATTCCCTGTTCACCCGGAAGTATTTGACGGCCTATCTCTCCTTGACCCCAATTCACATCAAGCGGTTGATGTTCCGCATCAGGTGTTTTTGCCAAAAAGGCCATAATTTGCTGGCTGTTTTCTTGCGCGAGGATCGAGCAGGTAGCATAGAGTAGCTGACCGCCAGGCTTCAACGTTTGCCATAATTGGCTGAGTAATTGAGCTTGAATTTGAGTCAGTGACAGGATATCTTCGGCGCGACGATGACGTTTTATATCCGGGTGTCGGCGAATAATCCCAGTTGCTGAACAAGGTGCATCCAACAGAATTTGATCAAAAGCTTGACCATCCCACCAGCTAGTTAATTCAGCAGCATCAGCGACTTGGGTTTGAGCTGACAAGTGCAGTCGTGCCAAATTTTGATGTAAACGCTCGATACGATCAGATTCTTTTTCTAACGCAATCAGTTGAGATTGGTTGTCGCAGGCCTCTAGGAGGTGGCAGGTTTTTCCTCCGGGCGCGGCACAGGCATCTAGAATTCGCATTGCTTTTTGCGGCTGTAAGATCAGTGCTGCTTGTTGGGCGGCGATATCCTGAACACTAAATCCTCCCTGCTCAAAACTGGGTAGCTGGCTGACATCCACAGGCTGACTAAGGCGGATACCAACCGGACTTAATGGGTGAGGATGGGCTTCAATGCCGGCTTCTGCCAACTTGCTTAGCAGAGATTCACGGCTTTGAAGACGCGTGTTTACTCTGAGGCATAAGGGCGCAGGCTGGTTGTTCTGGTTTAAAATCTGTTCAAGCTGGTCAGGATAGATTTTCTGTAGCTGTTTCACTAACCAGCTCGGATGAGCGGTTTGGATCTCAAGCGTTTGCGGTAGTTGATTTATGATCGCCTCTTTCTCACGTAAAAATTGACGTAGCACGCCATTTAATAATCCACGCGCCCAAGGTTTTTTTAATTTTTGGCTAAGATTTACCGTTTCAGAAACCGCCGCATGTTCAGCGGTATCGAGATAGAGCAGTTGATAAAGCGCCATCAACAGGAGTAGGTTAATATCTTCATCCTTTGTTTTTAACGGTTTGCTGATCAGAAGACTACGAATCGCAGCTAAACGATCATACCAGCGCAGGCAGCCATATACCAAGTTTTGCACAAAAGCCCTATCTCTTCGGTCAGTGAGGCTCTGAAAAGTTTGTGGTAAAGCTTGGCTTAAGGACTGGCCTTGCTTAACGACTGCCAATAAGCACTTAAGGGCGCTTAAGCGCGGGTTCACTCTTGCGTTAGGCGTCATTGAAGAACCTGACCTATCAGGTTACGAGACAAGGCAAAGTCATAGGCTGACATTGGCTTTTTGCCGGCAGGTTGCACCTGGGTAATGCGAAGCAGGCCTTGACCACAGGCAATATCTAGTCCGGCTTTTTCTAATAGGATAATTTCGCCCGCATTATTGTGAGCGGGTCCTTCTAGCGCTTGGGCGTTTAGAATGCGCAGGCTTTGACCTTCAAACTCACAAAAAGCCATAGGCCAAGGATTGAATGCGTGAATGCGGCGTTGAATGACCTCGGCTGAGGTATTCCAGTCAATTTTTGCTTCGGCTTTAGTCAATTTGGCTGCATAGCAGGCCTGGTTGTTATCCTGTTTTTCGGCAACGAGCTGTTTAAGTTGCTTTAGTGCATCAATAATGGCTTGAGCCCCTTGGGTTGCAAGCTTGTCGTGCAGCGTCTCCGCTGTGTCGTGCGGAAGAATAGGGCAGTGGGTTTTTAGCAACATAGCACCGGTATCTAAGCCGGCATCCATCTGCATAATAGTGATGCCTGTTTCTTTATCGCCGGCTTCAATTGCACGTTGAATCGGAGCGGCTCCGCGCCAGCGAGGCAGTAGAGAGGCGTGAATGTTTAAGCAGCCAAGTTTGGGCGTGTCGAGTATCGCTTGCGGAAGAATTAAACCATAAGCGACGACAACCATGATATCGGCATTGTGTTTAGCCAATTCGGCTTGCGCCTCGGCTGTTTTCAAACTTTCCGGCTGGAAAACAGGGAGGCCATGTTGTAATGCCAATTGTTTCACTGGGCTGGCTGTGAGCTTACGGCCTCGACCTGCAGGGCGATCTGGTTGAGTATAAACGGCAATGATTTCATGTCCCTCATCTAATAGCGCTTGAAGCGGTGCTACAGAAAATACCGGGGTACCCGCAAATATAATTCGATAAGCCATAATTAACTACCTGTTTTTTCTGCTTGCAACTTCTTGAACTTGTGTAAAAGACGAGTGCGTTTTAGCGGGGATAAATGATCAACAAACAAACGTCCATTGAGATGGTCAATTTCATGTTGGATGCAGATCGCAAGCAAGTCATTCGCTTCCATTTCCACTTTTTTGCCATCGCGGTTCATCCCTCGTACAATAATTTCGCTTGGGCGCTCTACTTTGGCATAGATATCCGGAAGCGATAGACAGCCTTCTTCCCAAGTGATTTGACCTGCGCTGCGAACAATTTCAGGATTAATGAGCGCTAAGGGTTGGTTTTTTCCTTCAGAAACATCGACCACGATAACGCGCTGCTGAACTGCAATTTGCGGCGCTGCTAGGCCTATGCCCGGTGCATCGTACATGGTATAAAACATGTCATCAATCAGGCGATCTAATTCATCAGTCATTTCAGTAACGGTGGCGCAGACTTCGCGCAGTCCTTGGTTGGGAAAAAGGACAAGATCAAGTTTTTGCATAGGATTTTCGTCTTTTAAGGTTTATACTTGGGATTTTTATATCTTGCCATTATAACGAATTATGAAGCAAATTGCCGATAAGCCCAGTTTAAGCGATTGGTTGCGCTTGCACCTTGCGTTTTTAACCGCCAAACAACTGGCGCGTTTGCAAAATCATTTTGGTGATTTAACCACGGCACTCAGTGCTAAGCCTGCTGATTGGCTAAGGGTTGAGCGTTTTGGTGATAAGTTGGTTGACAGTGTGTTTAAGCAGGATCCCAGTTTGGTTGAACAGGCGTTAAACTGGGCGCAACAGCCAGATCAGCAGATTATTACCCTGGATGATGCGGCCTATCCCGGATTGTTGCGAGAGATTGCTGATCCACCGATATTATTATATGTTCGTGGTGATGCCAGTCTGCTACATGCACCGCAATTAGCCGTAGTCGGCAGTCGGCACGCTTCCCGTCAGGGGGCGCAGATTGCCGAAGACTTTAGTCGCTACCTATCGGGCATAGGTTTAACGATTACCAGCGGTTTAGCACATGGAATTGATGCGGCTGCGCATCGAGGCGCTTTGCAGGGGATAGGTAAAACCCTGGCGGTGGTAGGCACAGGTATTGATCGCATCTATCCGGCGGCCAATCAACATCTTGCGCGTGAGATTGCCGAGCAGGGTGTGATTGTTTCGGAATATCCGTTGCAAACTAAGCCATTAGCACAAAACTTTCCTAGACGAAATCGCATTATCAGCGGTATGGCGACAGGCTGTTTAGTGGTTGAGGCAGCGTTAAAAAGTGGTTCGTTGATTACTGCACGACAAGCGATGGAGCAAGGGCGCGAGGTGTTTGCGATCCCCGGTTCGATTAACAATTCGTTGGCGAAGGGCTGTCACCAACTTATTAAACAGGGCGCTAAACTGGTTGAAACCGCACAGGATATCCTAGAGGAGTTGGCACCACTGATTGAGTTTAGTCTGCAAGCTGACCAGGCCGCCGCCTCGGCTAATATAGAAGCAGGACTACTGGAGAGTGAATCTGATCCCCTGCTCGATTTGATGGAGTTTGAGCCGATGAGTCTGGATGAACTGGTGACGCTTAGCCAATTGCAAGCAGCGGACATTCAGGCGCAGATGATGATGCTGGAAATAGAGGGGCGTGTCGAAGCCTTATCGGCAGCGAGATGGCGGCGTTTGAAATAAATTCCCACTTTTCTGCAAACACTATTTGCAAAATGGCGAAAAATTATGCACCCTAGAAAAAAGCAAAACAATAAATAGAATTTAACTGAATTAAGGTGTCTATGAAAAACTTGGTGATAGTCGAGTCGCCTGCCAAGGCAAAAACGATTGAACAATATTTGGGTAAAGACTTTACCGTGCGCTCGAGCTTTGGTCATATTCGTGATCTTAGCAAGAAGGGAATGGGGATTGATATCGCCAATGGTTTTATGCCGAGCTATGAGATTTCGCCGGACAAAAAGAAAACGGTTACAGAGTTGCGCAAGCTCGCTAAGGAGGCCGATGCGGTTTGGCTGGCAACGGACGAGGATCGCGAAGGAGAAGCGATTGCCTGGCACCTTGCTGAAGCGCTTAAACTAGACGTGAACACCACTAAACGAATTGTTTTTCATGAAATTACAAAAAATGCGATCACCCAAGCGGTAGCTGAACCACGCACCGTTGACTTAAATCTTGTTGATGCACAACAGGCGCGAAGGATATTGGACCGTGTGGTGGGTTTCGAGTTGTCGCCGGTGTTGTGGAAGAAAATTCGTACTGGACTGTCAGCCGGACGTGTTCAGTCGGTTGCAGTGCGTTTAATTGTTGAACGCGAACGGGAGGTTGAGGCGTTTAATGCGCAACCCAGTTTTAAAATTCAAGGCCATTTACAGCCGATTAGCGAGCAGGGTGTTTTTGGCGAAGCCTTTAGTGTTAAGCGTTCAGCGGGCTTTGAAACCGAACAGCAAGCCCATGACTATTTAACATCGTTAATGCAGGCGAGTTTGAGTGTTGCCGATTTGGAGCAAAAACCCGCTAAACGTTCTCCAAAAGCACCTTTTACGACCTCCACGCTTCAGCAGGAAGCTTCGCAAAAGCTTGGGTTTTCAGTCAAACAAACGATGGTGATTGCACAGCGGCTTTATGAGTCGGGTAAGATAACCTATATGCGTACCGACTCGGTGAATCTCTCGGAAACCGCGATTGCACAGGCAAAAAAAGTCATTACCGAAGATTTTGGCAGCAAGTATAGTCACTCTAGGCGTTATAAAACCAAAAAAGCTGAGGCGCAAGAGGCGCATGAGGCGATTCGACCTACCGACTTTTCTGTGCGAGAGGTCGGAGGTGAGCGTAACGAGCAGCGTTTATATCAGTTGATTTGGCGTAGAACTATGGCATCACAAATGGCTGATGCGGAGTTGCTTAGAACAAACGTGTCGATTGCCATTAGTAATTTGCCGACTGAAACCCTGCAGGCAAAGGGTGAGGTAGTGACATTTGATGGCTTTTTAAAGGTTTACAACCTTGATGGTAGCAAAGACGATGATGTTCTATTGCCAGCTATGCAGTTGGGTCAGGCATTGAACCTAGTCGATATGCAGGCGAAGCAAAGTTTTAGTCGGCCACCGGCACGTTATAACGAAGCGAGTTTGGTGCGTACACTCGAAGAGATGGGGATTGGACGTCCTTCTACCTATGCGCCAACGATTGATACCATTCAGCAACGTGGTTATGTGATTAAAGAGGATCGTGAAGGTTCACCGCGTGACATTCGCCAGTTAAGTCTAAAAGATGGCGTGTTAACGGCAGAAACCCTAACTGAAATGGCGGGTAGTGAAAAGAATAAACTCTTTCCTACCGATATTGCTGGGGTGGTTAATGATTTTTTAGTCAAGAATTTTGGCGAGGTTTTGGATTTTCAGTTTACGGCTAAGGTTGAGCAGGAGTTTGATCAAATTGCCGAGGGCAACCAGGCCTGGCAGCAAATGCTGACCGATTTTTATCAAAAATTTCATCCTAAGGTGGAAGAAGCAGAAAACCTGTCGCGAGAAGAAGCCGGCCAAGCAAGGCTTTTAGGACAAGATCCGAAAACAGGTAAGCCTTTGTTGGTAAAAATTGGCCGTTTTGGACCGTTTGTTCAGTTGGGAGACGGCGAAAATGATGAAAAGCCGACCTTTGCCAGTTTACGTCCCGGCCAAAAGATGGATACGATTAAGCTGGAAGAGGCCTTGGAGTTGTTTAAGCTACCACGAACCCTAGGAGAAATGCCGGAAGACTATGTGGCTACTGCTGCAGACGGCTCGGTATTTGGCGTAAAACAAGGACAGCTTCTGATTGCTAAGCAAGGTCCTTTTGGGCCTTATTTAGAGTATGGTGAAAAGCAGTTTGCACCGATTAAAGGCTATGATCCTCTAAGTATTACGCTGGATGAGGCGGTAATGGTGGTAGAGGCGAAAATTCAAGCCGATGCAGATAAGATCGTCAGAAGTTTTGCCGGAACCAATGTGAAAATTCTAAAGGGTCGTTGGGGACCCTACATTACCGATACGGTTACCAAGGTCAATGCCAAAATTGCAAAAACCGAAGATCCCATGACCCTGAGTTTGGAAGAATGTCAGCAGCGTTTGGCTGATGCGCCTCCGCCGAAAAAAAGAGGGAGTGCTGCGGTTAAAAAGCCGGCCGCCAAAAAGCCGGTCAAAAAGAAAACACCCGCTAAAAAGTCATCCATTAAACCTGGTTGACCTAAGCAACTTAGAGATTCAAAACCACCAGGCCTGGTGGTTTTAACTTAAGCCGAGTTAACCGTTCGCAGTTATTGCCTAGATTTGAGTTTCGAGAATTTTATTGTGACTTTAAGGAACCGGTAAGATCGCTGTAAATTTGTTAAATAATCGGGTTAAAATAGCCGCCAATTTATTGAAGCCATAATGAGATTCAGATGAAAACCAAACTAAACCAAATTTTAATTGATGTCATTGACCAGCTAAAAGCCGAGGGTGTAATTCCTAATGAGCAGAGCGTTCGTGTTCAAGTGGATGCGACTAAAGATAAGGCGCATGGCGACTTTGCTACTAATTTGGCGATGATGTTGTCGAAAGCGGCCGCGATGCCACCAAGGGACTTAGCGGTAAAGATTATTGAACTGCTGCCTCAGGATTCGGTGATTACCAAGGTTGAATTGGCAGGGCCGGGGTTTATCAATTTTTTTGTAGCCGATCAAGCTAAGTTCAGCGTGGTCAATAGCGTGCTTGAACAGGCGGAACGTTTTGGGCAGGCAGCGGTGGGGCAGGGGCGATCGGTGTTGGTTGAATTTGTTTCGGCAAATCCGACGGGGCCCTTGCATGTAGGGCATGGTCGTGGGGCTGCTTACGGTGCCAGTTTGTCGAATTTGTTAGCGTTTGCCGGTTTTGATGTTACGCGTGAATATTATGTCAATGATGCCGGTCGTCAAATGGATATTTTGGCAACGTCTGTTTGGTTGCGATATTTAGAAATTTGCGGTGAAAACTTTGATTTCCCTAGCAATGGCTATAAGGGGGATTATATCTATGCGGTTTCGCGTCAGTTGTTTGATCAGCATGGCGATAGATTGCGTAAGCCTGCGTTTGAAGTTTTTGCTGGCGTTTGTGCTGATGAGGGGCAGGAGCAGGGTGATAAAGAGCAGCATATCGATGACCTGATTACACGGGCTAAAGCCTTGTTAGGTGCTCAGGACTATGAGCTGGTTTTTGGTTTAGTTTTGAAGGATATTTTGACTGATATCGAAGAGGATCTTGCTGAGTTTGGCGTTACGTTTGATAACTGGTTCTCAGAACGATCTTTAATGCACAGTGGCGTGGTGGATGCCGCTTTAGAAAAGCTGCAGCAGTCCGGTCAGGTGTATGAAAATAATGGTGCGCTTTGGTTCCGTTCAACTGATTATGGCGATGAAAAAGACCGAGTTGTTGTGCGTGAAAATGGTTTGAAAACCTATTTTGCATCGGATATTGCTTATCATTTTAATAAGCTGGAACGTGGCTATGAAACCCTGATTGATATTTGGGGCGCGGATCATCATGGTTATATTCCTCGGGTTAAGGCTGCGATGCAGGCAATGGATACCAGCCCTGATGCCCTTGAGGTACAGTTGGTTCAGTTTGCAATTTTATACCGTGGTGGTGAGCGAGCTCAGATGTCTACCCGAAGCGGTCAGTTTGTAACCCTGCGTGAACTACGAGATGAAGTAGGTTCGGATGCAGCACGCTTTTTTTATGTTGCACGTAAGTCTGAGCAGCATATGGACTTTGATTTGGATTTGGCAAAATCTAAGTCAAATGAAAACCCAGTTTATTACATTCAATATGCGCATGCACGTATTTGTAATGTTTTGAATCAGTTAGAGCCAAAAGGCTATCAATTGGATTTAGCTCAAGGTTTGGCAAATTTAAATCTTTTAACCGAGTCGCATGAGACGGATTTGGCTTCTAAGTTGGCGCAGTTCCCTGAACTGATTAGTCGTGCGGCATTGGCGCGTGAGCCTCATCAAGTGGCGTACTATTTAAAAGACTTGGCGCATGGCTTGCACAGTTACTATAACTCACAACAATTTATTGTAGAAGATGATGCTTTACGTAATGCGCGTTTAGCTCTGATTTGTGCGGTACAACAGGTGCTTAAAAATGGCTTAGCGATTATTGGCGTGAGTGCGCCAGAGAATATGTAATGGCACGTGATTTACGACATGGTCCGTCACCCAAGTTTGAGTTTCAGCGTCGTTCGCAACAAATGCAGGCAGACCAAGAAAACCATCAGCGCAGAAAGTTGCCGTTTACCGGTAAGATTGGTTTGTTTTTTCTGGCTTTGGTGACGGCCTTTCTGATTATCAGCCATTTTATTCAACAATTTCAGCAGAGGACAAGTCAAAGCGTTCAAGTCAATGAGGTTTATCAGCCTCCAATGACAGAGAAGCCTGTCGAAAAAATGGAAACAACAGCACTTCAACCTACGTCCTCCAAGTCGGCGGTTCGAGAAGTTGAGATTGAGGAATCGATTTCTGCTGTAAATTACAGCTTTTATACCGAGTTACCTCGGATGGAAGTAGTGGTGGATGTTGAGCCGTTACCGATTAAGTTACCGGAACCCATGTGGATTCAGGCGGGATCTTTTCGTGATTTAGCTCAAGCGCAAAGGGAGCAGCAACGCTTGTCGGCTGAGGGGCGAGCAATGTTAATATCGCCGATTGAAACGCAAAACGGTCGTTTTTATCGGATGATGTTGGGGCCATTTACCGATCGGTTGGCTTTAAATCAGCAGCGTAATGCCTTAAGGCGGTTGGGAGCGGACACCCGCGTGGTCAAGGCACCTGCAAGCACCCTGCCACTGGATTAGCCAGGGTCTTGATCAAACTCGGTCACAACGCGATTGCGACCTTGTTGTTTAGCGCGATAAAGCATATCGTCAGCGCGTTTAATAAACTCATCAATCGATTCGTATTGGCGGTATTGAGCAATCCCAAATGAAGCGGTAATATCCGGTAGGATTTCACCGGTATCCTTGCGCTTTAGGTGCACTTTTTGCAGTTCTTGTCGCAGTGTTTCTGCATGGTCTTTGGCTTGTTCAGTGGTGGCGTTGGGAATGAGGATTGCAAATTCTTCACCGCCATATCGACAGCTGGTATGGTTAATCTTACGTTCTTTTTTTAAGATATTGGCGAGGTAACGTAAAACACTGTCGCCAACCAAGTGTCCAAAGCGGTCATTGAAGCTTTTGAAGTGATCAATGTCAGTCATGATTAAATATAGTGACGCGGCGGGTTCTTGTGTGGTTAATTCTTCAATAGCTAGGTTAAAGGCCTTGCGGTTACCGAGTTGAGTGAGTTCATCCTGCATGCTTTCCGCCCTCGCTTCCAAAAGCTGACGTTTCAGGCGTTGAATTTCCGTTAGTGCCGTCATGAGTTCTTTTTGAAAAGTTTGGTTGTGATCACGCATTTGTGCAGTGGTAGTAATCATTGAATGGGTGAGGTTTTTGAGTTCCTCTTGGTTTAATTGATTGTGAGACAGTTCTTGGCTGTATTGATCTAGCTGATGCGTGCTGGTCTCTAGCTTGTTAGTCCAGGCTGTCAGTTTTTTCATCATCGCATCAAGCAAACGCTTGAAAAGCTTGTCAAGATCCGATTGCTCTTGATCTTCATCCAGGTACTCAGCGTAAAGCCGTCTTCCTGCTCGATCACTGAAGCCAAAGGGGTCTTGCAGTATTAAGTCTAACTCTTGACGTAGTTTAGGTTTATCACCTTTAAAGTAGCTATACCAAACCAAATAATTGGTTGGGCTGGGATTGATTTGCTTCTCTTCAAAAATTTCACTGATGTGTTGAAAAATTTTTTGCGCTTTTTCAAAGGTGTCAGGCTGCATGTTCATTTAAATCTATGCTCTAAAAGGGAATATAAAAATTCTAGCATGGTTACTGCAATCGGTTGACTAAAATTATTGCCAGTTGGAAAGCTTGAGACCGTATAATTATAAATTCTTTAATCTGGTTTAGGATAGGGTCATGTTTAATGCAGCGCAATTGGAAGGGTTAACCCGTAAGGTTTTGGAAATTATTCCGGATGAAATGGGGCAGGCTCCAGAAGCTTTTAAAGCCCAGTTAAAGGCCGGCTTGCAACGTGCTTTGCAAGATATGGACTTGGTTACCCGTGAAGAGTTTGATGTGCAAACAGCCGTGCTGGCTAAAACACGTGCTAAGCTCGAAGCCATTGAACAGCGGTTGGCCGATTGGGATAAGCCGGGTAAGGACGTTTAGTTTTGAGCTTTGCTTTAGTTCAAAGTCGTGCTTTGGTGGGGATGGATGCGCCTTTAGTTCAGGTTGAGGTGCATGCCTCGAATGGTTTGCCTAGTTTATCGATTGTGGGTTTACCTGAAGCCGCAGTCAAAGAGAGTAAAGATCGTGTAAGAAGTGCGCTGTTAAATAGTGGTTTTGAATTGCCGCCAAAGCGTATTACGATCAACCTTGCGCCAGCAGACCTTCCCAAGGCGGGGAGCCGATTTGATCTTGCGATTGCCTTAGCGGTTTTGGTCGCTACCCAGCAGTTACCGGCACAGGCCTTGGCCGGTCATGAGTTTTACGGTGAGTTGGGATTAAATGGGGAGCTCAGGAATATTTCGGGCTTGTTGCCTGCCTTAATTAAGGCTAAAAAAGAAAAGACCGTTGCGATTATTCCACAAGCAGGCCTGGTTGAAGCCTCGCTATTGACCCATGCGGATATTTGGGGTGCAAAGCATTTATTGGAAGTTTGTGCTTACCTAACGCAACAAGCTAAGTTACAAGCTGTACCGGATCGTGATATTGGTCAGTTGAATTATCCGGTTGATCTAGCGGATGTCCGTGGTCAAGCTCAGGCGAAGCGGGCTTTAGAAGTTGCTGCCAGTGGTCAGCATTCTTTGTTGATGGTGGGGCCGCCAGGGGCTGGAAAAAGTATGTTGGCACAGCGTTTGGTCACTCTTTTACCTCCGATGAATGAGCAGGAAGCGATTGAAAGTGCCGCTTTGCGTTCGATTGCGGGTGAGCCTCTGATTGCCGGCCAGTTTTATCAGCGCTTTCTCAAAGAGCCTCACCACTCATCGTCTGCTGCTGCCCTGATTGGGGGTGGCCAAAATCCTAAGCCCGGTGCTTTGACGCTTGCGCATCACAATGTCTTGTTTATGGATGAGTTTCCTGAGTTTAAACGTGATGTTATCGAAGCGCTACGGGAACCGTTGGAAACTAAGAAAGTCAATATCTCAAGGGTTAAACAGCAGGTGATTTATCCTTGTGATACTTTATTTGTGGCTGCTTTTAATCCGACTCCCAGTGGTTTCTTTTCCGATGACCCACGTTGTACCGATAGTCCGGATCAAATCGCCCGTTATCGTCGTAAAATATCAGGGCCGATTCTGGATAGGATTGATCTTCATTTACAGGTGCCTGCCGTGGAGGTTGACCAACTCACCGCGCCTTGTGATCCGAATGCCGAAAGCTCTGATCTGGTGCGCGAGCGGGTTCAGGCTGTTCGTGAGATTCAATATAGCCGTCAAGGTTGTTTGAATTCGGCCTTGAGCTTGGCGCAGCTTGAACAGTATGTCGAGTTAACTCAATCAGATCAGTTGTTTTTGAAGCAGGCGATGACCCGTTTAGAGCTATCGGCACGTTCGTATCATAAAATTCTACGATTGGCACGAACGCTTGCAGATATGGGGCGTGAATCTACGATTACTAAGGCACATTTGGCTGAGGCTCTGGGTTATCGTAATCTTGAACGCCAGGGGTTTAAATAATGCTGGAGTCGATGCTTTTAACCGCTTTCGTGGTGGGTTTATTGGGTGGCGTTCATTGTCTTGGTATGTGTGGCGGTGTCGTCGGAACCTTGACTTTTAGTTTATCACCCCAGCATCAGTTGCATCCTTGGCGCATGCTGCCTTTTCAATTGGCTTATAATTTTGGCCGGATTTCCAGTTATGTTTTGGTGGGGGCGATGATTGGTTTGCTGGCCGCGTCTCTAAGCAGTTTAGTGCCTTTTTTGCCGTTTCAGCAAGGGTTACAAATCTTTGCCGGTTTGTTTATGATTGCGCTGGGTTTGTATTTGGCGGGCTGGTGGACTGGGATTGTTGCGATTGAGAAATTGGGTGGCGGGCTTTGGAGAAGATTGCAACCCTATACACGAAGCTTGACACCGGTCAAGACACTGCCACAAGCCTGGTTGTATGGCATGGTTTGGGGTTGGTTGCCTTGTGGATTGGTTTATAGTGTATTAATTATGGCGTTTAGTGCCGCCTCTATGACTCAGGGCGCATTGGTGATGTTGGCGTTTGGGTTGGGAACCTTGCCTAATCTGTTGCTAATGGGGGTGTTTGCTTTTTATTTTACGCGTTGGGCGCGTAACCCCTGGGTTAAACGTTTTGCCGGTATCAGCGTTATTTTAATGGGCGTATGGCAAATCTATCAGGCGGTAACGATCAACATTAACTAAGCGTTTTTGTACGAGTTACAATGTTTTAGGCACGGCTCGTGCCAAGCCTTTTAAGATTTTTGTGTTTTGAGGATGAAAGAGTGAAAGATGTGTTAAATCGGATGATGTTTTTGTTGGGTTTCTTGGTGTTATTTGGTTTGACGGCCTGTGCACCTAAACCTGATGGTAGTGGTTTGGGAGATGTACGTCAGCCAATACAAGTTAACCTACAGCAACATGAGGATGCTGGAGGTCATACTATTGCCAGACACGTGGCTAAAGACGACAACTATCTATCTGAGCGCTTAGATCGTAACCTGCGCCTTGATACGGTTTCAACCTTTAGTAGTTATGAGGTAGCGGAGGCATCTGTTAATGCGGTATTGAATAGCCGAAGGCAAGAGGTTGCGGATTGGTGGCGTGGGGATTTAGCCCGCCAAGCATTTTTTGCAAGGGTTCCGACTCATGGCCGATATTTAACGCGCCAGATGTGGCAGGATCGTGTGGAAGCTGCTTATGTGCCGGATCAAGCCGTTGTCAGAGTGGTTTTGGTAAGAAGGGGGGATGGGTTCTATGTTTTAACGGCCTTCCCTCAGCCTGATAAATAAGGTGGTTAAGATGGGTTGGCAGGAGCATATTGATTTTTTACATGCCTGGCCTGAGTTGCACAGCTTATTGGCCGCCTATCTGGCGGTTGAAGAAGAAGGTGAAGAAAAAGCAATTTTGCTATTTGTTGAAGAAAATCCACGCGCTTTGTGTCGATTACGGCAACAGTTGGAGCAGTTGATTAACTCAAATAATGCAGAATTTTGCCAGCAGGCGGCTTTGTTGGCAGGACGACAACAAGGCGACCAGGCCTGGTTACAGGGGTTGTTAGCCATGCTGGATAGGACGATGTCATGACGTTATATCAGTTGTTACTGCTTGTCCCTTTGGTTTTGCTGCTGATTGCGGTTGGAGTGGTGGTGCTGGCTTTTTTTCAGTATCGTCCGGAAGAAATTTTGCGAACAGTCGTGGTTTGGTTTAAAGGTCACGCATGGATGTTGGCGATTTATGCTGGAGTTTTACTTTTGCTTTGGCTATTTATTTTGTAGCAAGCACTGAGCAAAGAGGCAGTGACAGGTTTAATTCTGTTTGTGTTGAATAAGGTGAGCTGATGACTGGGTAGTCACAGAGTGCTTGAAGGTCCTTGGCATTGTCTTGATCCGCTTCTGGACTAAGATCATTGATAATAATGCTGTGAAGTTTAAGTTGCCGAGCTTTGACGGCCTCAATGGTAAGCAGGGCATGGTTAATGCAACCCAGCCGGTTTCCCACCACCAAAATAATCGGCAGAGCAAGCTGTTCTGCCAAGTCTGCATTTAAGCCATCAAGCGCTATCGGAGAGTAAAAACCGCCGGCGCCTTCAACTAAAACCAGGCCTGCTGATTCAGTCTGACAGGCTTGCACTAGATCGTTGATCAAAATATTTTTTCCCGCTTGTTTGATGGCTCGCGCAGGCGAGATAGCCGCTTCAAATTGGTAGGGGCAAATTTTTGACAAGGCTTCTTGTGAGGCCGCAGCTGCCTTCAGCGCTAGGGCGTCTTCAGAAACCAATTGTCCTTGCTGCCAAATACAACCAGAAGCGATAGGTTTACGAGGAATAACGCTTAGTCCTTGCTGGCGGAATCCACGAGCTAGTGCACAGCTGATGTAGGTTTTGCCTATTTCAGTGTCGGTACCGGTAATGAAAAAACCACCGGGATCGGTGGTCAATTTAGTGGGTTTAATCATGCTTAGTTTTCAGTCAGACGTGCTTTGGCTTCTTGGTATTTTTCCAGAGTTTTGTTAATCACCTCAGTGGGGAGTTCAGGGCCGGGGGCGGTTTTATTCCAGTCGAGGGTTTCGAGATAGTCACGAATATATTGTTTGTCGAAACTCGGCGGGTTGCTGCCGGCGGCATAACTCGAGGCGGGCCAGAAACGTGAGCTGTCAGGTGTGAGGGCTTCGTCAATTAAGTAGATTTTTCCCTGCTTGTCTTCACCAAACTCAAATTTAGTGTCGGCAATAATAATACCGCGCTCTAGGGCGAACTCAGCGGCTTGTTTGTAGAGTGCTAGGCTGTAGTCGCGGACTTTTTTCGCCTTGTCTTCGCTCATTAATTTTATCATTTCGTCAAAGCTGATATTGATGTCATGATCGCCGACTTCAGCTTTACTGGACGGGGTAAAAATCGGTTCAGGCAGTTGTTGGGCATTAACCAGACCTGGTGGAAGGGCTATGCCACAGACGCTTTGATTTTGCTGGTATTCTTTCCAGCCAGAACCGACCAAATAACCGCGAACAATCGCCTCAACCGGTAGCGGTTTTAGTTTGCGTACCACCATGCCACGTCCGTCCAACTGCGCGAGCTCGTCGGGGGTGAGGTAGTCGGCCAATGAAATGTCTTTGGCAATATGGTTGGGGAGGATGTTTTCAGTTTTTTTAAACCAAAACAGTGCGGTTTCACTCAAGATGCGTCCTTTGCCCGGTATTGGATTAGGCAGGATGACGTCAAATGCTGAAATGCGGTCGGTGGTAACAATCAGCAGATGCTGTTCGTCAAGGTCATAAATATCGCGCACCTTGCCACGATTGAGCAGTTTTAAACTGGTTAGGTTCGATTGATGAAGTGCATTCATTTTTTTTCAGTCCCTTTGTCCTTGTTTTGCTGTTCTGTAATTGTGTCTATGTCTGAGTTTGACTTACTTTGTGTCAATAGTTCTGGTGCTTTCCAGCGTGGGCCTAGGCGATCTTCTGACGGAAAACGCAATGAGCCATAACGTAAGGCGAGAATAGCCAGAGAAATCAGAATAATCGTGATGCCTACCGCCAGCATTTCCCACTCGGATAGCTCCTTCATATCAAGGATTAAGTAACGCGCCATCGCGATAATCGCGATATAAAGCGGTAAGCGAATCGGCAATTTTCCGGAATCGAGGTAGATCGCTACCATTGCTAATACCTCTAAATAAAGAAATAGCAATAGCAGGTCTCCGAGGGTAACCGTGGCGGTATTGACCATATGTTTGACTTCGGCAAACCCCGCGTAGATAGTGGCGATTGCGATAATAACCAAGCCGATAATTTCGAAAAAACCTATTGTGCGCCGAATCGCACGGGTGGTTTTGGTGTGGTGAACACTCATGTTTAACCTCTAAGATTTAACGTTTATTTTTCCGCATTATATTGTTTTTATATTAGGTTTAGGTGAAATTTATTCGGATGCTGGTAAAATGCAGAAAAACAATTCAATTAAAGTAAAGGAATAAGAGCATGGCTAAGCAACAAAACTGGATCGCCCCTTCAATTTTATCAGCGGATTTTGCGCAGTTAGGTAAAGACGTTAAGGATGTATTGAATGCAGGCGCAGATGTCGTTCATTTTGATGTGATGGATAATCATTATGTACCGAACCTAACCATTGGCCCATTGGTCTGTGAGTCGTTAAAAAACTATATGGTGCGTGAAAGCTTAACCGCTCCGATTGATGTGCATTTAATGGTTAAGCCGGTTGATCGCGTGATCGGTGACTTCGCCAATGCGGGTGCAGACTATATTACTTTCCATCCTGAAGCATCAGAACATATTGACCGTAGCCTTCAGTTAATTAAAGGCGCAGGCTGTAAAGCAGGTCTGGTGTTTAACCCAGCGACCTCTTTAAGTTACCTTGAGCATGTGATGGATAAAATCGATATGATCTTGATTATGTCGGTTAACCCAGGTTTTGGCGGTCAGGCATTTATTCCGCATGCGCTGGATAAATTGCGTGCCGCACGTCAGTTAATCGATGCCAGTGGACGTGATATTCGTTTGGAAATTGATGGCGGCGTGAAAGCCGAAAATATTGCCGAAGTCGCGGCAGCCGGGTGTGATACTTTTGTTTCGGGTTCAGGTATTTTTGGTAAGGCGAATGCCTCGGACGCAAATCGTTATGACACGATTATCAAACAAATGCGTGAAGAACTGGCAAAAGCGTAAGTTATGACTCAAAAAATTAAACCAGGCCTGGTATTGATTGACCTAGACGGTACGCTGATTGATAGCGTGCCGGATTTGGCTTATTGCGTTGATGAAATGATGGCGCAATTATCTATGCCGTTACGCGGTGAAGTGGCCGTGCGTGATTGGGTGGGTAATGGCGTGGAGCGTTTAGTGCGCCGCGCGTTAATCAATGCGGTTGACGGCGAGCCGGATGAAACGCTGTTTGCCCAAGCCTATCCGGTTTTTTTAGAACTTTACAAGCATAATTATTCACAACGCAGTCATGTGTATGCGGGGGTGGTTGAAGGCTTGGAGTGGATGTTGGCGCAGGGTTATCGTTTAAGTTGTGTGACGAATAAGGCCGAAGCGTTTACTCTACCTTTGTTACAAGACAAGGGCTTGCGTGATTACTTTGAGTTTGTCGTCAGTGGTGACACTTGTGCGGAGAAAAAACCGCACCCGATGCCTTTGTTACATGCGGCATCGCTGATGAATGTGTCGCCGGATAACGCTTTGATGATCGGTGATTCAAAAAGTGATGTCAAAGCCGCGCGTGCCGCTGGTTTTCATGTTTTTTGTATGACTTATGGCTATAACCATGGCGAAGACATTCGGCACTATCAGCCGGATGTAGTGATGGATTCGATGAGCGAACTTGTGAATTATTTGGAAACGAATTAACCGATGAATCAAGCCCATTTTGATCAACTTGCCCTTGAAGGCTATAGCCATGCGCCGGTGATGCGCACCTTATTGGCGGATTTTGAAACGCCGCTGTCTGTGTACACCAAGTTGGCTAATCAACCCTATTCCTATTTATTTGAATCGGTTCAAGGCGGCGATAAATGGGGTCGCTATTCTATTATAGGTTTACCTTGTGAGACCCAGATACGCGTTGAAGGCCAGCAGGTTAAGGTGTATCAGCAGGGTGAGTTGGTTGAACATCAAGTTGCTAGTGATCCATTGGCTTGGATTGAGGCTTATCAGGCTCAGTTTAAGGTTTTGGAGGACAGCAGTTTGCCCAAGTTCTGTGGCGGATTGGTCGGGTATTTTGGTTATGACACGATTCGTTATGTTGAGCCGAGATTAGCGAAGTCAACGCCGCCGCGTGATGATATTGGGGCACCTGATATTTTATTAATGCTGTCAAAAGAATTGGTGGTGTTTGATAACCTGAGCGGTCAGGTGCATGTCATTGTGCAGGCGGACTTATCGGTGGCCAATGCCTATCAGCTTGCGGAACAGCGGATTGCTCAGCTATTAGCGAAACTCGATCAGCCGCTTGAAAAGCCGTTGAGTACACCTGCGGATTTTATGCCCACCGAAGCTGATTTTGTGTCGAGTTTTGGTGAGGAACGTTTTAAGCAAGCGGTTGATAAAGTAAAACAATACATTCTCGCCGGCGATGCGATGCAGGTGGTGTTGTCACAGCAAATGTCGGTTGACTACACCCAGTCTGCGATGGATTTGTATCGGGCGTTGCGTTATCTTAATCCTTCACCCTATATGTTTTATTTGGATCTTGACGACTTTCAAGTGGTCGGCTCGTCACCGGAAATTTTGGTACGGCTAGAAGATGACTTGGTGACGGTGAGACCGATTGCCGGTACGCGTCGCCGCGGACTGGATGCGGCGGCAGATTTGGTATTGGAGCAGGATTTATTAGCGGATCCAAAAGAACTGGCCGAACATTTGATGCTGATTGATTTAGGCCGTAATGATGTCGGGCGCATTGCTCAGGTCGGCTCGGTCAAGTTAACTGAGAAAATGATTGTCGAGCGTTATTCACATGTAATGCATATTGTGTCAAATGTGGATGGTCAATTACAACCAGGCCTGACGCCGTTAGAAGTGTTGCGCGCCACCTTTCCTGCGGGCACTGTGTCCGGTGCGCCTAAAATTCGAGCGATGGAAATTATCGATGAGCTCGAACCGGTTAAGCGCGGTGTTTATGCCGGCGCGGTAGGTTATGTTGGTTGGCATGGCAATATGGATACCGCGATTGCTATTCGTACTGCAGTAATTAAAGGTGGGCGCTTGTTTGTTCAAGCCGGTGCGGGGATTGTGGCGGATTCGGTAGCGCAAAGTGAATGGGATGAAACCATGAATAAGGGGCGTGCCATTTTCCGTGCGGCGCAATTTGTTAGTCAAGGCTTGCGGACAGACAATCCGCAAACAAAAGAATAGGTAGCCTGACATGCTGTTAATGATAGATAACTATGATTCATTTACCTATAACCTCGTGCAGTATTTTGGTGAGCTAGGTCAAGAAGTGGTGGTGTATCGCAATGATCAGGTAAGTTTGGAACAGATTGAGCAACTTAAGCCTGATTATTTAGTGATTTCACCTGGTCCTTGTACACCAAATGAAGCCGGTATTTCGATTGATGCGATTCATTATTTTGCAGGTAAGTTGCCGATTTTGGGCGTTTGTTTGGGGCATCAATCTATTGGTCAAGCCTTTGGTGGCAAGATTGTTCGCGCCAAGCAGGTGATGCACGGCAAAACCTCACCGGTGTACCATAAGGATGTCGGGATGTTTGCCCATTTGCCGAATCCGGTAGAAACTACACGTTATCACTCGTTGGTGATCGAACAAGCCAGTTTACCGGATTGTTTAGAAGTGACGGCTTGGACGCAAACCGCAGCAGGCGAACTCGATGAAATTATGGGGGTTCGCCACAAAACCTTACCGATTGAGGGGGTGCAGTTTCACCCAGAATCGATTCTGACTGAACAGGGGCATGCGATGTTGAGAAACTTTTTGCAGTCGTCTGTCGCCGCGAAGCCATAAAGCGAGGAACGCATGGAATTATCAGATGCTTTAAACCAGTTATTAGCCCGAAAGGACTTGTCTCAAGCCGACATGCAATCGCTGATGACCCAGTTGATGTCCGGTCAAGCAAATGACGCCCAGATAGGCGCTTTATTGATTGCTTTGCGCATGAAGGGCGAGACGATTGATGAAATTACCGCCGCCGCGAAGGTGATGCGCCAGTTATCAACCAAGGTAGAGCTGGAAGGTATGGCGCATTTGGTTGATACCTGCGGAACGGGTGGAGATGGCGCAAATATTTTTAATGTTTCGACCGCGACCGCATTTGTTGCTGCCGCCGCCGGAGCGAAGGTCGCGAAGCACGGTAATCGTTCGGTTTCGAGTAAATCAGGTAGCGCGGATCTGCTTGAAACCGCAGGCGTCAATCTTAACCTTACGGCCAATCAAGTCGCGGCCTGCGTCGAGCAGGTCGGGGTTGGATTTATGTTTGCGCCTGCCCATCATGGCGCGATGAAGCATGTGATTGGTGCACGCAAAGCCCTCGGTGTGCGCACTATTTTTAATCTGCTAGGCCCGCTGACCAATCCGGCAAATGCGCCTTATCAGGTGCTGGGTGTGTATGATGCGGCCTTGTTGTTGCCTTTTGCTCAGGTGTTACAAAAACTCGGTTCTAAGCACGTGATGGTAGTGCATGCCGAGGATGGTCTGGATGAGATTTCGGTTTCGAGCCTGACTCAGGTGGCAGAACTCAAAGACGGTGAAATCACGCAGTGGACGCTTAACCCGCAAGACTATGATTTGGATCATCCGAGTTTGCAGGAGTTGGTGGTACAGTCATCGGTTGAAAGCCTAAATTTAATACGTGCCGCGTTACACAATAGTGATGGCGCTGCGCGCGATATTATTTGTTTGAATGCGGGGGCGGCGTTGTATGTTTCAGGCCTGGCTGATGATTATGCCGCAGGGGTGATGTTGGCGCGTCAAACGATTGCACAGGGGCTGGCCTCGAAGAAGTTTGATGAATTTATCCAGTTTACGCAGGCGATTTAATGACGACTCCAACGATTCTTAATAAAATAAATGCACGTAAACGCGAAGAAATTCAAGCGGATAAGACACAGGTTTCATTAGCCGCGATGCAACAACAGGCGGCGGCGGCGGCGGATGCACCACGAGGGTTTGTCGCGGCGATGCGTGCTAAATTGGCGGTTGGGCAATCGGCGGTGATTGCTGAAATAAAAAAAGCCTCGCCAAGCAAAGGCATTCTACGTGATCCGTTTGATCCGGTCGCGATTGCACAGTCTTATCAGGCGCATGGTGCAGCGTGTCTGTCAGTGTTGACTGATGTCGATTTTTTTCAGGGGTCAATGAGTTATTTGCAGCAAGCACGCGCGGCAACCCATTTACCGGTGATTCGTAAAGACTTTATTATCGATCCTTATCAAGTTTATCAGGCAAGAGCCATTGGTGCAGACTGTATTTTATTGATTGCGGCCTCCTTGAGTGATCTGGCGATGGCTGAGTTGACTGAGTTGGCACAATCGCTGGGCATGGATGTATTGATTGAGGTACATGATGGTAAGGAGCTTGAGCGCGCGTTAAAGATTCCTTTGCCATTGATTGGGATTAATAATCGCAATCTTCATACCTTTGACGTTAGTTTGCAAACCACGCTGGATTTATTGGCGCAGATTCCGGAAGACAGAATCATCGTTACTGAAAGTGGTATTTTATCCGTTGATGATGTGGCGCTAATGCGTGCGCATCAGGTGAATAGCTTTTTAGTCGGTGAGGCGTTTATGCGCGCGACCGAACCCGGTGAAGCACTACAAAATCTATTTAATTAATGAATATTATAACCAGGCCTGGTTCATCTCACGATAACCAGGCCTGGTTGTTTTGAGGAGAAAAACATGGATACAATTGCACGTGTTAAATGGTTGGATAACCTCTGTTTAGTCGGGCAAACCGCATCAGGACATGCGGTGGTGATGGACGGCCCACCCGATATCGGCGGTCAGAATCTCGGCCCTCGCCCAATGGAAATGGTGTTGCTAGGCTTGGGTGGTTGTACTGCTGTTGATGTGATTACAATGTTGAATAAAAGCAACCAAGCGGTAACCGATTGTCATATCGAAGTCAGTGCCGAGCGTGCCGATTCTATTCCTAAAGTTTATACCAAAATTCATGTGCATTATATTGTCTCAGGGCGCGATCTTAATGAGGCAAAAGTCGCGCGTGCCGTCAACTTATCTTCTGAAAAATACTGCTCGGTATCCAAGATGCTGGAGCAGTCTGCACAGGTTACACACGACTTTGAAATTGTTACAGTGGATTAAATCACTTGCAATTCTAGGGAGAATAGCGATAATCGCGTCTTTTTTTAACTCTTAATAAACAGGAAGGTGGGCCACAAATGCCTGAAAATATTCTAAAAACCGGTAACGAACATTTTGAAATCATCGAAAAAACAACCGTGATTGAGTCAGGTTGGCCAACGCATGATCAGGCAGTGGAAGATCTAACGCAAGATCATTTTATTGTCCGTGACGGGAAGGAATATGCAGGTACACACCTGATTATCGATTTGTGGGGTGCTAAGCGTTTAGATGAACTCGATTTAATGGAAAATACCCTGCGCGAAGCGGTTGAAAAGGCCGGGGCAACCTTGTTGCATATTCACCTTCATCACTTTACGCCGAATGGCGGGATTTCCGGTGTGGCGGTATTGGCTGAATCGCATATCAGCGTACATTCTTGGCCGGAGCGCGATTTTGCTGCGTTTGATGTTTTCATGTGCGGTGATGCGCAGCCCGAGAAAGCGATTGAAGTATTGAAAGCGGCGTTTACTCCTTCCGGTGTAAATGTCGAAACCATTTTACGTGGGGAAGTCGCGGGTGAGTGAGTTACGTTATTTAGAAACCCTTCACCCAAGTTGGGGTCAGTCATTTGTGATGGATGAGGTCTTGTTTGAAAGCAAAACCGAACATCAACACCTGGTGATATTTCGTAATGCGCAATGGGGCACAGTGATGGCGCTCGATGGCGTGATTCAAACCACTGAGAGAGATGAATTTATTTATCATGAGATGCTGACCCATGTGCCTTTATTTTCACATCCTGAACCTAAGTCCGTATTGATTATTGGCGGCGGAGATGGCGGCATTCTGCGTGAAGTGTTGAAGCATCGCTCTGTAACCCATGTCACAATGGTTGAGATTGATGCGCAGGTGGTGGAAATGTGTAAAACCTATTTACCCCATCATTCTCAAGGTGCGTTTGAGGATCCACGCTTAAATTTGGTGATTGCGGACGGGGTTGAGTTTGTTAATCAAACCGACGTGCGTTTTGATGTGGTAATTTCTGATTCCACCGATCCGGTAGGGCCGGGTGAAGTTTTGTTTACTTCACGCTTTTATCAAGGCATTGCACAGTGTATTAACCCTGGTGGGGTGTTTGTTGCACAGAATGGGGTCAGTTTCTTGCAGCGGGATGAGGTGAAAAATACCGCACAACGTTTGGCGCCACTTTTCAAACAGCGCGGTTTTTATACCGCCGCCGTTCCGACCTATGTGGGGGGTATTATGACCTTTGCCTGGGCAAGTCAAAACGACACCTTAAGTGAATCGGAGCTTGGAAAGTTAACGCAACGTTTTAACGAAGCCAAGTTGAGTACGCGCTACTATACGCCAAAACTCCATCAAGCCTGTTTTGCCTTACCCGGCTATTTAGACAAACTGATTGACTAGCGTCTCGTCTGGGTTTGCGCTGCTTTGCAAGCCCAGTGTAACCGCTTCCACGATCACCTTTGCTAGGGTTTCTAATTGGTCCGGCTTGATGGAGTAGGCCGGCATAGTATAGATAATGCGGCCAAATGGACGCAGCCACACCCCTTTTTTTAATGCAATTTGTTGTATGTCTTGCCCAATGCCATCTTGTTCAAGTTCAATCACGCCAATAGCCCCTAAGACTCTTACGTCTTTAATGCCTTCAAGGTTTTTCAGTGTCGTGAAGTGATGTTTCAGGGTTTGTTCGATGTGTCTAACGCGTTGTTGCCAAGGCGAGTCGAGTAAAAGTCTCGTACTGGTATAGGCGATTTTGCAGGCCAAGGGATTGCCCATAAAGGTGGGGCCGTGCATGAGCAGGCCTGGTTGCGCCTGTGAAATAGTTTGACTAATATGTTCGGTGCATAGCATTGCCGCTAAGGTCATATAGCCACCAGTTAAACCCTTGCCAACACACATAATATCGGGGGAGATGTTGGCCCATTCACAGGCAAACAGTTTACCGGTTCGGCCAAATCCGGTTGCGATTTCATCAGCGATCAAAAGAACTTGGTAGCGATTACAGAGTTCACGGGCTTTTATCAAATATTCGGCTGGATAAAACAACATACCGCCTGCGCCTTGAACCAGGGGTTCTAAGATAAACGCCGCCAACTGATGCTGGTGTTTGATAAAAAGCGCTTCGAGTTCAATCAAGCAATTAGACATATTTTTAGCCAGGCCTGGTGAGGGCGCAAAGACATTTTGCATGATGTTGTCTTTGAATAAACTATGCATTCCTTCGTCTGGGTCACATACCGACATCGCACCAAAGCTATCTCCATGGTAGGCATGCTTAAGTGCCAAGAATTTTGATTTTTCAGGCTGATTCCGGCTTTTCCAATATTGCAGGCTAACTTTGAGTGCAACCTCAACTGAAATGGAGCCGGAGTCCGCAAAGAAAATTTTATCTAAGCCCTTAGGGCTGATTGAAATTAAAAGTTCAGCCAGTTCAATCGCAGGTTGATGGGTGAAGCCACCAAACATAATGTGTGACAGTTGGTCAATTTGGGATTTGGCTGCAGCATTAATAACAGGATGATTGTAACCATGTATAGCAGACCACCAAGAAGACATGGCATCAATCAGCTCACGCCCATCGCGAAGTTTTATTAAGCAGTGATTAGCAGATTCAACCTCTAGTTGAGTATGGAGAGAGGGAAGCGAGTTGTATGGGTGCCAAATATGAAGGCGATCAAAGTCCATTAGCATAAAGCTCCAGTAACATAGCAATAGCAAACAGGTTACGTTGAAATGATTTTTTTTTCAATAAATTAAAAAACCAAGTTGACAGCTAGAAATAAACAGGTAGAATACGCCCCACATTTGGAGGGTTTCCCGAGCGGCCAAAGGGGGCAGACTGTAAATCTGCTGGCTCAGCCTTCGGTGGTTCGAATCCACCACCCTCCACCAAATTCGCGGGTGTCGTATAGTGGTTATTACCTCGGCCTTCCAAGCCGATGACGTGAGTTCGATTCTCATCACCCGCTCCATGCAATGCTCTCATAGCTCAGTCGGTAGAGCGCTTCCATGGTAAGGAAGAGGTCACCAGTTCGATTCTGGTTGAGAGCTCCATTTATTAAGGCTGGTTAGCCAGTCATTGTATTATGTCAGAAGGGTTTCATCATGGCAAAAGCTAAGTTTGAACGTAACAAGCCCCATGTAAACGTAGGCACAATTGGTCACGTTGACCATGGAAAAACTACATTGACAGCGGCACTAACCATTGTCCAAGGTAAAAAGTTTGGTGGCGAAGTTAAAGCCTATGACCAAATCGACAACGCGCCAGAAGAAAAAGCGCGTGGAATTACCATCTCTACGGCGCACGTAGAGTATGAGTCGGATTCACGTCACTACGCACACGTAGATTGCCCAGGGCACGCTGACTATGTTAAAAACATGATCACCGGTGCGGCGCAGATGGACGGCGCTATCCTAGTATGTTCAGCGGCGGATGGCCCCATGCCACAAACGCGTGAGCACATCCTATTATCTCGTCAAGTAGGTGTACCTTACATCGTTGTATTCCTAAACAAAGCCGATATGGTTGATGACGAAGAATTGTTAGAGCTAGTAGAAATGGAAGTGCGTGAATTGCTTTCAGACTACGATTTCCCAGGTGATGACACTCCGGTAATCAAAGGCTCAGCGCTAAAAGCAATCGAAGGTGACCAGTCTGAAATTGGAGAGCCAGCGATTGGTCGTCTAATCGAAGCACTAGATACCTATATTCCAGAGCCACAGCGTGATACTGACAAGCCATTCCTAATGCCGGTTGAAGATGTATTCTCAATCCAAGGTCGTGGAACAGTAGTAACCGGTCGTATCGAAACAGGTATCGTGAAAGTAGGTGACACCATTGAGATCGTAGGTATTCGTGATACTGTCAGCACCACCGTAACCGGTGTTGAAATGTTCCGTAAGTTACTAGATCAAGGTGAGGCAGGCGATAACGTAGGTGTATTGCTACGTGGAACCAAACGTGAAGACGTTGAACGTGGACAAGTATTAAGCCATGTAGGTAAAATCAAGCCACATACCCAGTTTGAAGGTGAAGTATACGTATTGTCAAAAGAAGAAGGTGGTCGTCATACCCCATTCTTCAACGGCTACCGTCCACAGTTCTACTTCCGTACAACAGACGTAACCGGTGCATGCGAATTACCATCAGGTGTTGAAATGGTTATGCCAGGTGACAACATTCAAATGACTATCACCCTAATCAACCCAATCGCAATGGACGAAGGTTTGCGTTTTGCGATTCGTGAAGGTGGTCGTACTGTGGGTGCAGGTGTTGTTTCTAAGATTTTAAATTAAAAAATCTTGCAAATCTTTAAAGGGGCTGTTATAGTCCCTTTTTCGTAAAATTCAGGGGTATAGCTCCAATTGGTAGAGCCGCGGATTCCAAATCCGAAGGTTGGGAGTTCGAGTCTCTCTACCCCTGCCATATTCTTTAACGATCTGCATCTGTAGATGCGGGTCGTTTTTTTAATTGTATTGACAAACTTATGAATAAAAAAACAGAAGTGCAAGAGTCAAAAAGTCCATTAGATACCGCTAAGTTAATTGCAGCAGTGATTCTTCTTGTTGCTTCAATAGTTGCGTATTACCAATTCTCTCATCTGCATGCTGTTGTAAGGGTATTGGTTGTTTTGGTGGGTGTTGCCGCAGCGATCGGGATTGTGTACACGACAGAGTTGGGTGGTGGCTGGTACCGTTATTTAGTACATACTAAGAAAGAAGTTCGCCAAGTTGTATGGCCAACAAGAAAGGAAACTGCGCAAACAACATTGATTGTCGTTATAGCAGTTATTTTAGTTGGAATCTTTCTATGGTTAATCGATATGTTTTTCTTGTGGGCAGTGAAGTTGCTTACAGGGCAGGGAGGTTAGTGTGGCTAAAAGATGGTATGTAGTGCATGCTTATTCTGGGTATGAGAACAAGGTAAAGAACTTAATTCAAGAGTATGCAGAAAGAGCAGCCCTTGAAGATAGTTTTGGACAGATACTTGTGCCCTCGGAAGAGGTTGTGGAAATTCGCGATGGCAAAAAGCGCACAAGTGAACGCAAGTTTTTCCCCGGCTATGTTTTGATTGAAATGGATTTAGATGAATCGACTTGGCACTTGGTCAAAAGTGTTCCAAACGTACTTGGTTTTATTGGTGGTACAAGCGATAAACCAGCACCAATAAGTAAGAAAGAAGTTGAGCGCATTCTACAGCGTGTTGAAGAAAATGTTGATAAACCACGTCCCAAGGTTATTTATGAGCCTGGTGAAATGGTTCGTGTAACAGATGGCCCTTTTACCGACTTTGAAGCGGTTGTTGAGGGTGTTGATTACGATAAGAATAGGTTGCAAGTTTCAGTTTTGATATTTGGTCGCTCTACTCCAGTGGAGTTAGAGTTTTCTCAAGTTGTGAAAAGCTGATTTTTTTAATCGGGGAGCTGAAAAGCGTTAAAACCCAAAGGAGATAAAAATGGCGAAGAAAATCGCAGGTTATATCAAGCTGCAGATTCCTGCAGGTGCTGCAAACCCAAGTCCACCCGTTGGTCCTGCTTTAGGTCAACGTGGTGTTAATATCATGGAATTCTGTAAGGCTTTTAATGCCCAAACAGCAAATGTTGAGAAGGGGCTACCCCTTCCGGTTGTTATTACCGTTTACAGTGATAAGAGTTTTACCTTTATTACCAAAACGCCTCCAGCTGCAGTGTTACTTAAAAAGGCAGCGGGCATTAAGAGTGGTAGTGCTGTGCCAAACTTGAACAAGGTTGGCAAGGTTACTCGTGCTCAAATCGAAGAAATTGCTACTACAAAGATGCCTGATTTGAATGCTAACGATTTAGAGTCTGCGATCAAAACAATTGAAGGTTCAGCACGTAGCATGGGCTTAACGGTAGAGGGATAATAAAATGGCAAAGCTAACTAAAAAACAAAAAATGATTGCTGAGCGTGTTAATAAAGACTCTAGCTATGAATTAATTGCTGCTCTTGATTTACTTAAAGAGCTTGCAGTTGCAAAATTTGATGAGACGATCGAGGTTTCTGTAAAACTAGGTGTTGATCCACGTAAATCTGACCAAGTTGTCCGTGGTGCAACGGTCCTTCCAAATGGTTTGGGTAAAAATATTCGAGTGGCCGTGTTTACTGGTGAAGCAAATCAAGCGGCTGCAAAGGCTGCCGGTGCTGATTTTGTGGGTATGGAAGACCTTGCGGATGAAATCAAGAAAGGCATGATGGATTTTGATGTTGTAGTTGCCAGCCCTGATGCAATGCGTGTTGTTGGTATGTTGGGTCAAGTTCTAGGTCCACGTGGTTTAATGCCAAACCCGAAAACGGGTACTGTTACGCCTGATGTTGTTGGTGCTATTAATAACGCTAAAGCTGGTCAGGTTCGTTACCGTGTTGATAAGGGTGGAATTATCCATGCACCTATCGGTAAGTCATCATTTGATAGTGAGAAGTTAAAAGAAAACTTGGCTGCTTTGTTGGAAGACTTAAATAAGGCTAAGCCTTCAGCAGCTAAGGGTGTTTATATGAAGAAGTTGACTGTATCTAGCACTATGGGCCCTGGCTTAAAAGTAGATCAGTCGTCAATTTAATCTTAATATTTTTCTATATTAAGATTTGCGTTATGGGTCTCCTAACTAGTGAGTGCCCATCGCAGACCGTAGGTGAGCATGTTGAATAATGTTCTTAATTTCATCCGATGCCTACGTAGATGAGAGGCCTACCTTTGGTAGGTTTTAAGGAGGTTAGAATGGCACTTAGGCTAGAAGATAAGAAGCTTGTCGTTGAAGAAGTTTCAGCTTTAATGGCTAAAACTGTTGCAATGGTAGTCGCAGAGTATCGTGGTTTGACTGTTGAGCAAATGACTAATCTTCGTTCTAAAGCACGCGAAAATGATGTTGTAGTTCGTGTTGTTAAAAATACCCTGGCGCGTAAAGCGTTGGCAGGTACACCTTTTGAAGATTTAACTGACACGTTGGTGGGTCCAGTTGTACTGGCTTTCTCAACCAATGAATTGTCAGCAGCTGCTCGTGTAGCTAAAGATTTCAAAAAGCAGAACGATGCATTTGTCGTAAAAGCATTATCAATTGGTTCTGGCGCATTAGATGTCAATCAATTGGATGCAATCGCAGCTCTACCGACATACGATGAAGCTATTGGCAAGTTAATGTATGTGATGAAAGCACCAGTTGAGAAATTGGCTCGTACCATGGCCGCTCTTAAAGAGCAGAAAGAGTCAGAAGCAGCATAATTTTCAACCCACATAATTTTTAGGAGATTTAAAACATGGCTATTTCACAAAATGATATTTTAGATGCAGTTGCTAATATGACTGTAATGGAAGTTGTAGAGTTAATTTCTGCAATGGAAGAAAAGTTTGGTGTATCTGCTGCAGCTATGGCTGTTGCAGGTCCAGCTGCTGCTGCAGAAGCAGTTGAAGAGAAAACTGAATTTGACGTAATCTTGACTGCTGCTGGCGCTAACAAAGTTGGTGCAATCAAAGCCGTTCGTGGTATTACAGGCTTAGGCTTGAAAGAAGCGAAAGATGCGGTTGAAAACGTTCCAACTGTTCTTAAAGAAGGTGTTTCTAAAGAAGAAGCAGAATCTGTTAAGAAGCAAGTTGAAGAAGCTGGTGGTCAAGCTGAAATCAAATAATTATTTGGTTTTTGCTGCTTAAGCAGTATGAAATGGCTGGCATTTAGGTGCCGGCCTTTTCTTGTTTTTGGTAGTGTGTAAAAGTGTGATATTCATTTGGTTGATACTACAGTTTTATACATTTAAATAGAAATCTCTATTTATTCATTTATTTAGTTCTTGTCGAGGTATTCAATGACCTACTCTTTAACCGAAAAGAAGCGCGTTCGTAAAGATTTTGCTACAAATCCATCTATGTTAGATGTGCCCTACCTACTTTCTTTACAGAAAGGTTCTTACCATGATTTTATTCAAAGAGATAAAAAGCCTCTAGAAAGAGCTCCGGTTGGTTTACATGCGGCTTTTAGTTCTGTTTTTCCTATAAAAGGAGTTGCTGGAACTGCTGATCTTGACTATGTAAGTTATCATCTAGGGCAGCCAGAGTTTGATGTTAAGGAGTGTAAGCAGCGTGGTGTAACTTATGCAGCGCCTTTACGGGTTAAGATGCGTTTAGTGATCTATGATAAGGATGCACCAGTAGGCAATCGTCCTGTTAAAGACATAAAAGAGCAAGAAGTATATTTGGGCGATATGCCTTTAATGACAGACAACGGTACCTTCGTTATTAATGGTACTGAACGCGTTATTGTTACCCAACTTCATCGTTCACCGGGTGTTATTTTTGATAATGACAAGGGTAAATCTCATTCTTCAGGTAAAATTTTATTCAATGCTCGAATTATTCCGTATCGTGGTTCTTGGTTAGATTTTGAATTTGATCACAATGACTGCTTGTTTACAAGGATAGATCGTAGACGTAAATTGCCTGTATCGGTATTGTTACGTGCAATGGGCTATGATAACGAGCAAATTCTTGATGTATTTTTTGAAAACACCTCGGTTAAGTTTGCAAAAGGTCAGTTTAGTATTGCTTTTAATGCTGAGCAGTTCAAAGGACAGCCAGCTCCTTTTGTTTTGATGCATAAGGGTGAAGTTTTTGCTGAAGAGGGTTCTCGTGTAACAGCAAGAACAATCAAGCAAATTCAAGAAGCTGGTGTCAAGTATTTTAATATTCCTGATAACTATTTGCTTGGGAAAACACTCGCTAAAAATCTGATAGACCAGAGTTCAGGTGAATTGATTGCTCTTGCCAATACTATGTTGACACAGGAGTTAATAACCAAAATTCAAGGTCTTGATAAGATTGAGTTTAATGTTTTATATATTGATGAGTTGCTTCATGGTCCGTATATTTCCGATACGTTAAATTTAGATTCAACAACTACTCAGCTTGAAGCTCAAATCGAAATCTATCGTATGATGCGACCAGGCGAGCCACCTACAAAAGACTCCTCGGAAGCATTGTTTAATGGTTTGTTCTTTGAGGTTGAGCGTTATGACTTGTCATCGGTTGGTCGAATGAAGCTTAACAGGCGTCTCGGTCGGGATGATAACACGGGTAGTTTAGTTTTAGAAAAACAAGACGTTGTTGATGTTATTTCTGAGTTAATAAAGATTCGTAATGGCGAAAGTACTGTTGATGATATTGATACTTTAGGAAACCGAAGAATTCGTGCAGTAGGTGAAATGGCAGAAAATGCTTTCCGAGTAGGTTTGGTTCGGGTTGAGCGTGCTGTTAAAGAGCGCCTAAATAATGCTGAAAGTGAGGGCTTAATGCCCCAGGATCTTATCAATGCTAAGCCGGTATCAGCTGCAATCAAAGAGTTTTTTGGTTCAAGCCAATTGTCGCAGTTTATGGATCAGGTAAATCCGCTGTCTGAAGTAACGCACAAACGTCGCGTTTCAGCTTTAGGGCCAGGAGGGCTTACCAGGGAGCGTGCAGGCTTTGAAGTCCGTGACGTTCACCCTACTCATTATGGTCGTGTATGTCCTATTGAAACGCCTGAGGGTCCAAACATTGGTCTAATTAATTCATTAGCGGTTTATGCTAAAACGAATGAATATGGTTTTCTCGAAACACCTTATAGAAAGGTGGTTGATGGCCGTGTTACCGACGAAGTGATCTATGTCTCTGCGATTGATGAAGCACAGTTCGTCATTGCACAGGCAAGTGCTAAGCTAAATGACAAGGGTGAGTTTGTTGACGATTTGATTTCTGCAAGACATCAGAATGAATTTACCTTGTCATCTTCTAAAGATATAAATTTGATGGATGTTTCACCCAAGCAGATTGTTTCAGTTGCTGCGGCTTTGATTCCATTCCTTGAGCATGATGATGCTAACCGTGCTTTGATGGGTTCTAACATGCAACGTCAAGCTGTACCAACATTGCGTGCTGACAAGCCCTTGGTTGGAACAGGAATTGAGAAAACGGTAGCAATCGATTCGGGTGTAACCGTGGTTGCAGAGCGTGGTGGTGTTGTTGTGTCATCAGATGCTTCACGAATTGTAGTTCGTGTTAATGATGATGAGATCGTTGAGGGTGAGACAGGTGTTGATATTTATAACTTAATCAAGTATCAACGATCTAACCAAAATACATGTATTAATCAAAAGCCAATTGTAAACTCTGGTGATGTTGTATCTCGCGGTGATGTTTTAGCGGATGGCCCATCAACCGATCTAGGTGAGTTAGCTTTGGGTCAAAATATGCGCGTAGCGTTTATGCCTTGGAATGGGTATAACTTTGAGGATTCCATCTTGGTTTCTGAACGTGTAGTTCAAGAGGATCGTTATACAACGATACACATTGAAGAGTTTACTTGTTTGGCACGTGACACAAAACTAGGTCCAGAAGAAATTACAGCAGATATTCCCAACGTTGGCGAATCAGCATTATCTCGTTTGGATGAGAGCGGTATCGTTTATATTGGTGCTGAAGTTAAGCAGGGTGATATCCTGGTTGGTAAGGTTACGCCAAAAGGTGAAACACAGTTAACTCCAGAGGAAAAGCTTCTTCGCGCCATTTTCGGTGAAAAAGCCTCCGATGTGAAAGATTCATCATTGCGCGTTTCAAAGGGCATTGAAGGTACAGTCATTGATGTACAAGTCTTTACCCGTGAAGGTGTTAAAAAAGATGCTCGAGCTTTAGATATTCAAGAAGATGAGTTATCTAAAGTAAGAAAAGATATTGATGAGCAGTATCGTATTTTGGAAAAAGACGTTTATGATCGTGTGGCATCACTTTTAGATGGTCAAAAGCTGAAGGATGGTACGCAAATAGATGCGGGTTATTTATCAAAGGTTGATAAAAAGAAATGGTTGGGTCTAAATGTTGATAACGAAGAGCTGGTTCGTCAGTTCGAATTATTGGAAGACCAGCTAACATCAAAGCGTAAAGAGTTAAATGAACTTTTTGAAGAAAAACGTAAAAAGTTGACACAGGGTGACGACCTTGCACCAGGCGTTTCAAAGATGGTGAAGGTTTATGTTGCAATCAAGCGTCGAATTCAGCCTGGTGACAAGATGGCAGGGAGACATGGTAACAAAGGGGTTATTTCCAGAATTTGTCCGGTTGAAGATATGCCATTTGATGAAACAGGCCGCCCTGTAGATATTTGTCTCAATCCTTTAGGTGTTCCATCACGTATGAACGTTGGGCAGATATTGGAAACACATCTAGGTTTGGCCGCATGGGGATTGGGTCAGAAAATTGATGCTATGTTGAAGCGTGAGTCAGATTTGAGTGAAGTTCGTGGGTTTTTGCATAAGGTTTATAACGAAACTCAAGGGCAGTCGGTAGATTTGTCGACTTTTAATGATGACGAAATAATTGAATTAGCTAAAAATCTCCGCAAAGGTGTGCCTATGGCGACTCCTGTATTTGATGGTGCTAATGAGGCGGAAATTAAGTCATTGCTACGATTAGCCGATTTACCAGAATCTGGTCAAATGCGTTTGTTCGATGGTAGAACGGGAGATGAATTTGACCGAACTGTGACAGTTGGCTATATGTATATGCTCAAGCTTAATCATTTGGTTGACGATAAGATGCATGCACGCTCAACAGGTCCTTATAGTCTTGTTACTCAGCAGCCACTTGGTGGTAAAGCACAATTCGGTGGGCAACGTTTTGGAGAGATGGAAGTTTGGGCATTGGAAGCGTATGGAGCTGCATTTACGCTTCAAGAAATGTTAACCGTTAAGTCTGACGATCTAAATGGTCGTACACGGATGTACAAAAATATTGTAGATGGTAATGAATACATGGAGCCTGGTATGCCAGAGTCCTTTAGTGTGCTACGTAAAGAAATTCGTGCATTGGGTATTGATATTGAGTTGGAGCAAGATTAATGAAAGATTTACTCGGTTTTTTAAAAAAACAAAACGTTTCTAGTGAATTTGATGCTATAAAAGTATCGCTTGCTTCTCCGGAGAAGATCCGCTCATGGTCCTATGGTGAAGTTAAAAAGCCTGAAACCATTAATTATCGTACCTTCAAGCCTGAGCGTGATGGCTTGTTTTGTGCCAAAATTTTCGGACCGATTCGCGACTATGAATGTTTATGCGGAAAGTATAAACGCCTAAAGCATCGTGGAGTTATTTGTGAAAAATGTGGTGTTGAGGTAACCCAGTCTAAAGTACGTCGTGAGCGTATGGGGCATATTGATCTTGCAACTCCCGTTGCGCATATTTGGTTTTTGAAGTCTTTGCCGAGTCGTATTGGCTTAATGCTGGATATGACACTTAAAGAAATTGAAGCGGTACTGTATTTTGAAGCATTTATGGTGGTAGACCCTGGTCTAACACCACTTGAGCCTTGGCAGTTGTTAACTGAGGAAGAGTATCTTGATGCGCTTGATGAATATGGCGATGAATTTGAAGCTCAGATGGGTGCGGAAGCGATTAAACGTATGCTTCAGTCAATTAACCTGGTTGAAGAAGCAGTAAAGTTGCGTGAAGAGGTTGAAAGTACAACTTCTGAAACTAAGCAGAAGAAAGTTTCTAAGAGATTGAAGTTGATTGAGTCTTTCTTAAGTTCAGGTAATAAGCCTGAGTGGATGGTTCTTGAAGTTTTACCTGTACTGCCTCCTGAATTGCGCCCATTAGTTCCACTAGATGGTGGTCGTTTTGCTACTTCAGATTTAAATGATCTGTATCGTCGTGTTATTAACCGTAACAACCGATTGAAGCGACTGCTTGATTTAATGGCACCTGATATTATTGTTCGTAATGAAAAACGTATGCTGCAAGAATCGGTAGATTCGTTACTTGATAACGGTCGTCGTGGTCGAGCTGTTACGGGTACAAATAAACGCCAACTGAAATCACTTGCCGATATGATCAAGGGGAAACAAGGTCGTTTCCGTCAAAACCTGCTAGGTAAGCGTGTGGACTACTCAGGTCGTTCTGTTATTGTTGTTGGTCCAACACTTAAGTTGCATCAGTGTGGTTTGCCTAAAAAAATGGCTTTAGAGTTGTTTAAGCCTTTTATATTCAGTAAGTTACAAAAGCGTGGTTCTGCACCTACGATTAAAGCTGCGAAGAAGATGGTTGAGCAAAGTTTGCCGGAGGTTTGGGATGTTCTTGATGAAGTAATTCGTGAGCATCCTGTACTGCTTAACCGTGCACCTACCTTGCATAGGCTCGGTATCCAGGCGTTTGAGCCAGTTTTGATTGAAGGTAAAGCGATAAACCTGCATCCATTAGTTTGTTCTGCGTTTAATGCTGATTTTGACGGTGATCAAATGGCTGTCCACGTCCCTTTATCGCTTGAAGCGCAGCTTGAAGCGCGAACTTTAATGATGTCAACTAACAATTTGTTGTCACCTGCTAACGGTGAGCCCATTATTGTGCCATCACAAGACGTTGTTTTAGGTCTGTATTACATCACACGTGAAAAGATTAATGCAATTGGTGAAGGTAAGGCGTTTTCCAATTGGCAAGAGGTAGCTCGTGCTCAAGAGGCTAAGGTTGTTCACCTGCATACTAAAATTAAGTTAAAGATTGAAGAGACCATTATTGATGGTGATAAAGAGCATGTTGCTACTCGTATTGTTGATACAACAGTAGGAAGGGCATTACTCAGCCGTATTTTACCAAGAGGCTTGTCTTTTGATTTAATTAACCTAAACCTGACTAAAAAGAATATCAGTAAGGTTTTAAATACCTGCTACCGTGTTCTTGGTCCTAAAGAAACCGTTATTTTTGCTGACCAACTGATGTATGCGGGATTTAAGTGGTCCACAATGGCAGGATTGTCATTCTGTTCTGATGATATGTTGATTCCAGATGAAAAAGCAGGCATTCTAGAGCGGGCAGATGACCAGGTTAAAGAGATTCAAATGCAATACGCTCAAGGCTTAGTTACTGAGGGTGAACGCTACAATAAGGTTGTTGATATTTGGTCACATACCAATGAATTGGTTACAAAAGCCATGATGGAAGAGTTGCAGTTTGACCAGGTAGTAGATGCTCAGGGTAATCAGGTAAAAGAAACCTCGTTTAACTCGATCTATATGATGGCTGACTCCGGTGCGCGTGGGTCAGTTGCCCAGATGCGACAGTTAGGTGGTATGCGTGGTCTTATGGCTAAGCCGGATGGTTCAATTATTGAAACACCTATTACTGCTAACTTCCGTGAAGGTTTGAACGTTCTTCAATACTTTATTTCTACCCATGGTGCTCGAAAAGGTTTGGCTGATACGGCTTTGAAAACAGCAAACTCGGGTTACTTAACTCGTCGCTTGGTTGATGTGGCTCAAGACGTGGTTGTAACGGAGCACGATTGCGGTACTGATGCCGGTGTTGAAATGACTGCGCACGTAGAGGGTGGTGATGTTATTGAGTCTTTACGTGAACGTATTTTGGGTCGTGTCATTAGTGAAGATATTATTGATATTAACGGTAATGTTTTGGTTACCAAAGATACCTTGTTAGATGAGCAATTAGTTAGTCTGATTGATGAGCATGGTATAGACAGGGTTAAGGTTCGTTCAACAATTACATGCGAAACCAAGTTTGGTGTTTGTCAGAAGTGCTATGGCCGTGACCTAGCCCGTGGTCACCTTGTTAACATGGGTGAAGCAGTCGGCGTTATGGCAGCGCAATCAATCGGTGAGCCCGGAACACAGTTAACTATGCGTACATTCCATATTGGGGGTACCGCATCTAAAACTGCAGCACAAAGCCAGGTAGAAGTTAAGCACGAGGGTACGGTTAAATATCATAATCTTAAGACCGTAAAAAACTCAGAAAATAAAGTTATGGTTACTACACGCTCCGGTGAGGTAACTATATTAGATGCATCTGGCCGCGAAAAAGAACGATATAAAATACCTTATGGGGCATCACTTGAAGTGTTGGAAGGCGAGAAACTGGCCTCTGGTCATGTGATTGCTACCTGGGATCCTCATACTCACCCTGTTATTACTGAGGTGAGCGGTCAAGTTGAGTTTGGTAATTTTGATGGTACCGTGGAAGAGAAAATTGATGAATTAACAGGCCTGGTAACTCGTGTAGTTAAGAGTGCGAAAGAGCGTTCATCATCAGTTAAGGACGCGCGTCCTTACATTCGTTTGGTTGACAATGCGGGTGAAAGTATTTGTTTTACAGGTACACAAACTCCGGCTATTTATTATCTGCCTGAAAACTCAATTGTTTTAGTGCAGTCAATGGTAACGGTTGGGGCGGGTGACGTATTGGCTCGCATTCCGCAGGAATCTTCAAAAACAAAAGATATTACTGGTGGTCTTCCAAGGGTTGCTGATTTGTTTGAAGCTCGCCAACCTAAAGAACCTGCAATTATGGCTGAAGTAAGCGGTGTAATTTCATTTGGAAAAGAGACCAAGGGTAAGCAGCGTTTAATCATCACGCAGGACTCTGGTGAGCAGTATGAATCACTAATACCAAAATGGCGAAGTGTAAACGTTTTCGAAGGCGAGCGTGTAGAGCGTGGCGATATTATTGTTGAAGGTAATTCAAATGCACATGATATATTGCGTTTATTAGGTGTTGAGCGCTTGGCTGAATATATTGTAGACGAGGTGCAGGATGTTTATCGATTACAAGGTGTCCGCATTAACGATAAGCATATTGAAGCGATTATTCGTCAGATGCTTAGAAAGGTAGAGGTTAAGTCTGCGGGCGATACAGGATTAATCAAAGGTGAGCAAACTGAATATGCACGCGTTTTAGAGTTAAACGAAAAAATGCGTGCAGAAGGTAAGGTTGAAGCAAGCTATGATCGTGTATTGCTGGGTATTACCAAAGCATCGCTTGCCACCGAATCCTTTATCTCGGCTGCTTCTTTCCAAGAAACAACTCGTGTACTCACTGAAGCTGCAGTAAGTGGTAAGCGCGATACCCTTGTGGGCTTAAAAGAAAACGTGATTGTTGGTCGTCTGATCCCAGCTGGCACTGGTTTTGCATATCATCAGGCAAGAAAACGTGCTACAGATATTATTGATGATGAGCTAAAAGCATTCATTAAATCCGGTGCTGAAGACCATATTGATGATGAGATTTTGGAAGAAATGCCCGTCATCGATGATAGACTCTTTGAAACTGAAGAAAGTGAAGTGTAATTAGTTTTAAATTTGAATAGCTTGTGACTTGACAATCAGTGTCATAGTCACTAAAATCTTGAAACCTTATTTGTGGGCTTTAATGCTCACAAATATTTTATGGTAAATGAGTTTTGTCTCAAATTTGGAGAAGTTTTAATGGCTACAATAAACCAGTTGGTTCGTAAGCCGCGTAAAGACAAGGTTAAAAAGTCTACAGTACCCGCTTTGGAGTCATGTCCGCAGCGTCGTGGTGTATGTACGCGTGTTTATACAACTACCCCTAAAAAGCCTAACTCAGCCCTGCGTAAAGTTGCGCGTGTTCGTTTAACTAACGGTTTTGAAGTATCTACCTATATTGGTGGTGAGGGTCATAACTTACAGGAACACTCGGTTATTTTAATTCGTGGTGGTCGTGTTAAGGATTTGCCTGGTGTGCGTTATCATACAGTGCGTGGAGCATTAGATTGCTCTGGTGTTAATGAGCGTAAACAAGGTCGTTCTAAGTACGGTGCTAAGCGTCCAAAAGGTAAGTAAGCCTTTTACATGCGCTAGCTTTTTTTAATTCTTTTATACCGGAAGAGTAAAGAATGGCAAGAAGAAGAGAGATACCAAAAAGATTAGTATTACCTGATCCTAAGTTTGGTGATGTAACCCTGACAAAGTTTGTTAACATGATAATGGTTAGCGGAAAAAAAGCGGTTGCAGAAAAAATAGTTTATGGTGCGTTAGATAAGGTTGTGGAACGTCGTAAAGGCGGTGATCATGCGGCTTATTTAAAAGAAGCGCTAGAAAATGTTGGTCCTTTGGTAGAAGTTAAATCCCGCCGTGTTGGTGGTGCTACCTATCAAGTGCCTGTAGAAGTACGTCCAGAAAGAAAAATGGCGTTGTCAATGCGTTGGATTGTTGAAGCTGCGCGTAAGCGTAGTGAAAAAGGCATGATGTTGCGCCTTGCTGGTGAGTTATCAGATGCACTTGAAAATCGCGGTTCTGCGATCAAGAAGAAAGAAGATACACACAGAATGGCTGAGGCAAACAAAGCCTTTTCACATTTCCGCTGGTAAAATTCAACAAGGGCCCTTGACGGGCCTTTATTCTTTAATTCAATCAAATAAAAGGTTAATAAAGTGGCACGTCAAACCCCTTTAGAGCGTTACCGTAATATCGGTATTATGGCTCACATTGATGCAGGTAAAACAACAACAACTGAACGTATTTTGTTTTATACAGGTAAAAACCATAAGCTTGGTGAGGTTCATGATGGTGGTGCCACCATGGATTGGATGGAGCAAGAGCAGGAGCGCGGTATAACTATTACTTCGGCTGCTACAACTTGTATGTGGTCTGGTATGGCTAAGCAGTTTCCAGAGCACAGAATAAACGTTATAGATACCCCTGGGCACGTTGACTTTACTATCGAAGTAGAGCGTTCATTGCGTGTGCTTGATGGTGCTGTTACTACTTTCTGTTCTGTGGGTGGTGTTCAGCCGCAGTCCGAAACAGTTTGGCGTCAAGCAAATAAATATGAAGTTCCACGTATGGGTTATGTTAATAAAATGGACCGTGCTGGTGCGAACTTTTTGCGAGTTGTTGAGCAGGTTAAGACGCGCTTAGGTGCTAATCCTGTTGTAATGCAGTTGCCGATAGGTGCAGAAGATACATTCCGTGGTGTTGTTGATCTTGTGAAAATGAAGGCAATTTTCTGGAATCCTGAAACTCAGGGTTTGACTTTTGAGTACCAAGATATTCCATCTGATATGCAGGATGACTGTGAGTCTTATCGTGAGCAATTAGTTGAAGCTGCAGCTGAGGCTAATGAGGAATTAATGAATCTCTACCTTGAAGAAGGTGAGCTGTCTGAAGAACAGATCAAACAAGGTATCCGTCAGCGTTGTATTAACAATGAAGCAATTCCGATGTTTTGTGGTTCTAGTTTTAAGAATATCGGTGTTCAAGCCATGCTTGATGCGGTAATTGAATATTTCCCATCACCTGTTGATGTTCCTGCAATTGAAGGTGTGCTTGAAGATGATACGCCTGCTAGTCGTAAATCATCTGATGACGAGCCTTTTGCTGCACTTGCGTTTAAAATGATGACAGATCCCTATGTTGGTACGCTTACGTTTGTTCGTGTTTATTCCGGTGTGCTTAATTCAGGTGAGTCGGTTTATAACCCAGTGAAGGGTAAAAAAGAGCGTGCTGGCCGTTTGATTCAGATGCATGCTAATTCGCGTGAAGAAATTAAAGAGTTGCGTGCAGGTGATATTGGTTGTGTTGTCGGTCTTAAAGATGTGACAACAGGTGATACTATTTGTGATTTAAATAATATTATTACGCTTGAGCGTATGGAGTTTCCAGAGCCTGTAATCTCGATTGCTATTGAGCCTAAGACTAAGGCTGACCAAGAGAAGATGGGGATTGCCTTGTCTAAGTTGGCTTCTGAAGACCCCTCATTCCGCGTAAGAACTGATGAAGAAACAGGTCAGACTATTATATCTGGTATGGGTGAGCTGCATCTGGATATTATTGTTGATCGTATGAAGCGTGAATTCAGTGTTGAAGCCAATGTTGGTGCTCCGCAAGTTTCTTATCGCGAAACAATCCGTCAGTCTGTTGAAGCGGATGGTAAATTCGTTCGTCAGTCTGGTGGTCGTGGTCAGTATGGGCATGTTGTATTACGCATCGAGCCACAAGAGCCAGGAACTGGTTTTGTGTTTGAAAATGCAATTGTTGGTGGTGTTGTTCCGCGTGAATATATACCAGCTGTAGAGAAAGGTGCTCGTGAGCAGCTAGAGAATGGTGTTATCGCTGGTTACCCGGTTGTTGACGTTAAAGTTACCGTGTTTGATGGCTCATATCATGATGTTGACTCAAATGAAATGGCATTCAAAATTGCCTCTTCAATGGGTGTGAAAAACGGTGTCGAGAAAGCACGCCCAGTTATTCTTGAACCTATCATGGCAGTTGAAGTTATTACGCCAGAAGACTACATGGGTGATGTAATGGGTGATCTTAACCGTCGTCGTGGTATGATTCAAGGAATGGAAGATACCCCTTCTGGTAAAGAGCTTAAGGCTGAAGTTCCATTGTCTGAAATGTTTGGTTATGCTACTAATGTCCGATCGCTTTCTCAGGGTCGTGCAAGTTATACTATGACATTCGCTAAATACGCTGAAGCACCAGCATCAGTTCAAGAAGAAATTATTGCTAAGGCAAAAAAAGGTTCTTAATTTTTAATTTTAATAAGGATTATTCAAAATGGCAAAAGCTAAGTTTGAACGTAACAAGCCCCATGTAAACGTAGGCACAATTGGTCACGTTGACCATGGAAAAACTACATTGACAGCGGCACTAACCATTGTCCAAGGTAAAAAGTTTGGTGGCGAAGTTAAAGCCTATGACCAAATCGACAACGCGCCAGAAGAAAAAGCGCGTGGAATTACCATCTCTACGGCGCACGTAGAGTATGAGTCGGATTCACGTCACTACGCACACGTAGATTGTCCAGGGCACGCTGACTATGTTAAAAACATGATCACCGGTGCGGCGCAGATGGACGGCGCTATCCTGGTATGTTCAGCGGCGGATGGCCCGATGCCACAAACGCGTGAGCACATCCTATTATCTCGTCAAGTAGGTGTACCTTACATCGTTGTATTCCTAAACAAAGCCGATATGGTTGATGACGAAGAATTGTTAGAGCTAGTAGAAATGGAAGTGCGTGAATTGCTTTCAGACTACGATTTCCCAGGTGATGACACTCCGGTAATCAAAGGCTCAGCGCTAAAAGCAATCGAAGGTGACCAGTCTGAAATTGGAGAGCCAGCGATTGGTCGTCTAATCGAAGCACTAGATACCTATATTCCAGAGCCACAGCGTGATACTGACAAGCCATTCCTAATGCCGGTTGAAGATGTATTCTCAATCCAAGGTCGTGGAACAGTAGTAACCGGTCGTATCGAAACAGGTATCGTGAAAGTAGGTGACACCATTGAGATCGTAGGTATTCGTGATACTGTCAGCACCACCGTAACCGGTGTTGAAATGTTCCGTAAGTTACTAGATCAAGGTGAGGCAGGCGATAACGTAGGTGTATTGCTACGTGGAACCAAACGTGAAGACGTTGAACGTGGACAAGTATTAAGCCATGTAGGTAAAATCAAGCCACATACCCAGTTTGAAGGTGAAGTATACGTATTGTCAAAAGAAGAAGGTGGTCGTCATACCCCATTCTTCAACGGCTACCGTCCACAGTTCTACTTCCGTACAACAGACGTAACCGGTGCATGCGAATTACCATCAGGTGTTGAAATGGTTATGCCAGGTGACAACATTCAAATGACTATCACCCTAATCAACCCAATCGCAATGGACGAAGGTTTGCGTTTTGCGATTCGTGAAGGTGGTCGTACTGTGGGTGCAGGTGTTGTTTCTAAGATTTTGAAATAATCAGGCTTGATTATTTTTAGGAATTAAAGTACAATCCGCAAACTCTAAATAGCAGTGGCTCATAAGAGCCGCTGCTTTTATTTTTTTTAAATAGCGAGAAGTGGTTATGGCAACACAAAATATACGTATTCGCTTAAAGGCGTTTGATCATCGTTTAATTGATCAGTCTGCAAGAGAAATTACGGAAACAGCTAAAAGAACAGGTGCGCAAGTTCGCGGACCAATACCGCTACCAACACGTAAAGAGCGTTTTACTATATTGATTTCTCCGCACGTCAACAAAGATGCGCGAGATCAGTATGAGTTACGCACGCATAAGCGTATGTTAGATATTGTTGATCCTACGGATAAAACAGTTGATGCGCTAATGAAGCTCGATTTGGCAGCTGGTGTAGATGTTCAATTGGAATTGCGTTAAGCATTGATTTAGTCATCAATCGTAATGACTGGTTGGAATAATAAGAGGTAGCAATATGAATATTGGTGTCGTAGGTAAAAAAATTGGCATGACCCGTATCTTCAATGAAGAAGGGGTTTCATTGCCGGTAACGGTTGTAGAAGTTGCACCAAATAGAGTCACGCAAATCAAAACCCTTGAAGTGGATGGCTATACTGCTGTTCAGGTTACAATGGGTGCAAAGCATGCTGGCAGAGTTAATAAGCCAGAAGCAGGTCACTTTGCTAAGGCTGGTGTTGAGGCTGGTGTTGGCTTATGGGAGTTTAGAGTTGATGGTGAAGAGCTGTCTGCTTATTCGGTAGGTACTGAAGTAACCGTAGATAAGTTTTCTGATGTATCTGTTGTCGATGTAATTGGTACAACAAAAGGTAAGGGTTTTCAGGGTGGTGTGAAGCGCCATAATTTCAGAACCCAGGATGCAACACATGGTAACTCATTATCTCACCGTGTGCTTGGTTCAATAGGTCAAAACCAGACTCCGGGACGTGTTTTTAAAGGTAAGAAGATGGCGGGTCACATGGGTGCCGTTCGTCAAACAACTTTAAATCTTGAGCTTGTTCGCGTTGATGTCGAAAATGGTTTGCTTTTAGTGAAGGGTGCAGTACCTGGGGCTAAAGGTAGTACTGTTATTGTTCGCAAAGCAGTTAAGTAAGGTGGGCATTATGGAATTAAAAATGATTGAACTTGCTACCGGTGCTAGTGCTGGAGTGGTTAATGTTTCAGAATCCGTTTTCGGTGTTGATTTTAATGAATCGCTCGTTCACCAGGTTGTTGTAGCTTATATGGCTGGTGCGCGTTCTGGTACTAAGTCTCAGAAGACAAGATCTGAAGTTAGAGGTGGTGGTATTAAGCCTTGGCGTCAAAAAGGAACGGGTAGAGCTAGAGCTGGAACAATTCGCAGTCCTATTTGGGTTGGCGGTGGTAGAGCTTTCCCAGGTCAAAATCGCGATTTCTCACAAAAAGTTAATAAGAAGATGTATCGCGGTGCAATGCGTTCAATACTAAGTGAGTTGAGTAGAGCAGGTCGCTTAATTATTGTAGATGATTTTAAGGTTGATGCACCAAAGACGCGTGATTTCAAATCTAAATTGGCAAACCTAGGTGTAACAGATGCCCTGGTTGTAACTGAAGCTTTTGATGAATATCTATATCTTTCTGCCAGAAATATATACAAGGCAGATGTTACTGATGTTGCATCAGTTGATCCGTTAAGTTTGGTAGGTTTTAAAAATGTAATTCTTACCCAGGGTGCTGTTAAGCAACTAGAGGAGAAGTTCGCATGAGTCAAGAACGTTTGTTGAAAGTTTTATTGGCACCGCATGTTTCTGAAAAAAGCTCATTACTTGCTGAAGCTCAGTCTCAATATGTATTTAAAGTAACGCCTGATGCCACAAAGCAAGAAGTTAAAATGGCTGTCGAAACCTTGTTTAACGTTAAGGTAGAGTCTGTTAACGTGCTGAACCAAAAAGGTAAGCGTAAGGTTTTCAAAGGTCGCGCAGGTGTTCGTAGTGGCAGTAGAAAAGCTGTTGTTAAGCTTGTTGCTGGTCAAGAACTTGACTTTGTGTCTGGTGAATAAGGAGTTTTAAATGGCGATTATTAAAAAATCAAAACCAACTTCTCCAGGACGTCGTTTTGTCGTGCAGATTGTTGAACCATCATTGCATAAAGGTGCACCTTACGCTCCTTTGTTGGAAAAAAAGTCAAAGAATGGTGGTAGAAATAACACAGGTCGCATTACTGTTCGTCATAATGGCGGTGGTCACAAGCAGCATTATCGTCTTGTTGATTTTAAGCGGAACAAAGATGGTATTCCTGCAACGGTTGAACGCTTAGAGTACGACCCTAACAGAACTGCAAATATTGCACTTGTTCGTTACGCAGATGGTGAGCGTGCATATATTCTTGCACCGCGTAATTTAGCTGCTGGTGACGTTGTAGAGTCAGGTTCTGCAGCTTCTATTAAAGTTGGTAACACTTTACCATTGCGAAATATACCCGTTGGTACAGTTGTGCATGCTGTTGAGATGCGTCCAGGTAAAGGTGCTCAAATTGCTCGTAGTGCGGGTGCTTATGTACAAATTGCGGGCAGAGAAGGTTCATATGTTTTGTTGAAGCTTCGTTCTGGTGAGATGCGTAAGATTCACGTAGATTGCCGTGCTACTGTTGGTGAAGTTGGCAATACAGAGCATAACCTTAAGAAGCTAGGTAAAGCCGGTGCAAAAAGATGGCGTGGTATTCGTCCAACTGTCCGTGGTGTTGCTATGAACCCAGTTGATCACCCGCATGGTGGTGGTGAGGGTCGTACTTCAGGTGGTCGTCATCCTGTTACGCCTTGGGGTGTGCCTACTAAAGGTAAGAAGACTAGAAGTAATAAACGTACTAATAATATGATAGTACGTCGTAGAAATAGTAAATAAGGAAGGACATAATGCCACGTTCAGTTAAAAAAGGACCTTTTGTAGATCATCACTTAGCAAAAAAAGTGATTGAGGCGCAAGAATCTGGTAACAAGCGTCCAATTAAAACCTGGTCAAGAAGATCAATGATTCTTCCAGATATGATTGGATTAACAATTGCAGTTCATAATGGTAAAGAGCATATTCCTGTTTTTGTTTCTGAAAACATGGTTGGTCATAAGTTGGGTGAGTTTTCAATGACTCGTACCTATCGTGGTCATGCTGCTGATAAGAAAGCTAAGCGTTAATTTAGGAGATGAAAATGCAAGTTAGTGCAACACATAAATTCGCTCGTATCTCTCCTCAAAAGGCACGTTTAGTTGCGGATCTTATTCGTGGAAAAGATGTTGAGTCTGCTGTAAATATACTTACTTTCAGTAATAAGAAAGCTTCAGACCTAATGAAAAAGGTTCTAAGTTCTGCTATTGCAAATGCTGAAAACAATGAAGGTGCCGATATTGATGAGCTAAAAGTAACAGCCGTCTTTGTTGATGAAGGGCCATTAATGAAACGTATGAGAGCGCGTGCTAAAGGTCGCGGCAATCGTATTGTTAAGCGTATGAGTCACATTACTGTTACTGTTGGTGAGAAATAAGGAGAGCCAGAATGGGTCAAAAAGTACATCCTATCGGTATCCGTCTAGGTATAACTAAAGATTGGAATTCTCGCTGGTATGCAGATAGCAAGAATTATTCTGAATTTTTGGTAAGTGATATCGAAATTAGAGAAGAATTAAATAAAAAATTAAGTCATGCTTCAGTTAGTAAGATTAACATTGAGCGTGTGGCTAATGGTATTCGTGTTACTGTTCATACTGCTCGCCCTGGAGTTGTTATTGGCAAAAAGGGTGAGGACATTGAAAAACTAAAGGCTGACTTAATGAAGAAGACAGGTTTACCTGTAAATATAAACATTGAGGAAGTTAAAAAGCCTGAGTTAGATGCAAAGCTTGTAGCTGAGAGCATTGCACAGCAACTTGAGAAACGTATTCAGTTTAGACGTGCTATGAAACGTGCGGTAGGTAATGCTATGCGTTTAGGTGCTCAGGGTATTAAAGTTTCAATCGCTGGTCGTTTGAATGGTGCAGATATTGCACGTACCGAATGGTACCGTGAAGGGCGAGTTCCTTTACATACATTTAGAGCTGACATAGATTATTCTACTTTTGAAGCAGATACTACCTACGGTAAGTTGGGTGTTAAGGTTTGGATCTTCCATGGTGAGAAATTAGAAAAAATCTCAATGTTGAAAGAAGATAAAAGTCAGCCCAAAGCTAAGAAAAACCGTAAATAAGAAGGATTAATTACCATGTTAATGCCGAAGCGTACTAAATTTAGAAAAGTCCAGAAAGGGCGTAATCGTGGGTTGGCCCAGACTGGATGCAAGGTAAGTTTTGGTGAGTTTGGTCTTAAGGCTACCGAAAGAGGTAGGCTGACATCTCGTCAAATTGAATCAGCACGTCGTGCGATGACACGTCATATTAAAAGAGGTGGTAAAATCTGGATCCGTGTTTTCCCAGATAAGCCAATTACAAGTAAGCCATTAGAAGTTCGTATGGGTAAAGGTAAGGGTAGTGTTGAGTACTGGGTTGCTCAGATTCAACCTGGTCGTGTACTGTACGAAGTTCAAGGTGTTAACGAGAGTTTGGCCAGACAAGCGTTCAGTTTAGCTGCTGCAAAGTTGCCATTTAAAACTCAGTTTGTAACAAGAACGGTGATGTAAAATGACAGCAAGTGATCTAAGAGAAAAAACACCAGAGCAACTTAATGAAGAATTGATTGCTCTTTTAAAAGAACAGTTTAATTTAAGAATGCAGAATGCAACGGGTCAGCTAACAAGTTCAGCTAAACTTAAAACTGTTAGACGTTCAATTGCACGTGTAAAAACTATTATTCGTGAAAAAGTGGGTAATTAATTATGTCAGAACAAACAAAAAAACCACGTACATTGTCTGGAGTAGTTTCTAGTAATGGCATGGATAAATCTATTGTTGTATTGACTGAGCGATATGTAAAGCATTCTAAGTATAAAAAGTATATTAAAAAATCAACAAAGATTATGGCTCATGATGAGCAAAATGTATGTGGTTTAGGTGATACTGTTACTATTGAGGAATGTCGTCCTTTGTCAAAGAACAAGTCATGGACATTATTGACCGTAGACGAAAAAGCTAAGATTTAGTTTATACTTCTTGATTTTTTCAACCGCTGGAATGACCAAGCCAATTTGGTACTAGTCATTCAGCGGTTTTTGTGCTATCATTATTTTTTTCGCGGTTTGAAAGCGTTTATTTTGGAGTACCGCTATGATACAAATGCAATCAATTTTAGAAGTCGCTGATAATTCAGGGGCTAAACGTGTTATGTGCATCAAGGTTCTTGGTGGATCTAAGCGTCGTTATGCTAGTGTGGGTGATATTATTAAGGTTTCTGTTAAAGAAGCTGCACCTCGTGGCAAGGTAAAAAAGGGTGATGTTTACAGCGCTGTTGTTGTGAGAACGGCAAAGGGTGTTAGACGTCAGGACGGCTCATTAATTAAGTTTGATGATAATGCTGCTGTTATTTTAAATAACAAAGAGCAGCCTATTGGCACACGTATTTTTGGACCAGTTACTCGTGAGCTGCGTAATGAAAAGTTTATGAAAATCGTTTCATTGGCTCCAGAAGTATTGTAATAGGAAGATGGTATGAATCGTTTGAAAAAAGGTGACGAAGTCATAATCCTTGCAGGTAAAGACAAGGGTAAAAAAGGTACAGTAGCAACGTTTTTTGATAATGACCGTGTACTTGTTGAGGGTGTAAATCTCGTCAAAAAGCATACTAAGGCTAATCCTATGACGGGTGCGCAAGGTGGTATTGTAAATAAAGAAATGCCAATACACATTTCTAATGTTGCTTTATTTAACCCTGAAACGCAAAAGGCTGATCGCATAGGTTTTCGTATTGAAAATGATGTGAAGATCAGATTCTTCAAGTCTACAAACAAAGCTGTTGATGCTTAATTAGGTTTTAGAGATGGCAAGATTAAAACAATTTTATAAAGATCAAGTTGTACCTAAATTAGTAGAGCAATTTGATTATAAGTCTGTAATGCAGGCACCAAAAATAACTAAAATTACCATTAACATGGGTGTTGGCGCTGCGCTTGCTGACAAAAAAGTTTTAGATAACGCTATGGCTGATATGGAAGCTATTGCAGGTCAGAAACCAGTTAAAACATTGGCACGTAAGTCTGTTGCTGGTTTTAAAGTGCGTCAAGGTTGGCCAATTGGTTGTAAGGTAACTTTGCGTGGCGAAAGAATGTATGAGTTTTTAGATAGGCTTATTAATATTTCATTGCCTCGTGTTCGTGATTTCCGTGGTGTAAATGCAAAAGCATTTGATGGTCGTGGCAATTACACACTGGGTGTTAAAGAGCAAATTATCTTTCCAGAAATCGAATTTGAAAAAGTAGATATGATGCGTGGTATGGATATTAATATTGCTACTACAGCTAGTAGTGATGCGGAAGCTAAAGCCCTGCTAGAGGCTTTGAATTTTCCGTTTAAAAAGTAAAGAGGTTTCTAATGGCTAAAACTTCAATGATTGAGCGCGAACTGAAGCGCGCAAAAACAGTTGCAAAGTTTGCTGCTAAGCGTGAAGAGCTTAAGGCAAAATCTGTAGATATGTCCCTTTCTTATGATGAGCGTATGGATGCAATAGATAAGCTTTCAAAGCTTCCTAGAAATGCATCACCGGTAAGGCAGCAACGCCGTTGTAAATTGACCGGAAGACCTCATGCTGTTTACAGAAAGTTTGGTCTTTCGCGTAACATGTTACGTTTATATGCAATGCAGGGCGATGTTCCTGGTTTAAGAAAAGCAAGTTGGTAGGATTAAAGTATGAGTATGTCTGATCCAATCGCGGATATGTTAACGCGTATTCGTAATGGCCAAATGGCTGGCCATTCAAATGTGAGCATGCCTTCTTCAAAATTGAAAACAGCATTAGCAAAATTGCTTGCTGACGAAGGTTATGTGGCTTCTTATGAAGTTAAGAATATTGATGGCAAGTCAACCTTGTCTATCGATTTAAAGTATTATCAAGGCAAGCCAGTAATTGAGCTACTTAAGCGTGTTAGTCGTCCAGGTCTTCGTGTTTACAAAAATAAAGACGAGTTGCCAAAAGTTATCGGTGGACTGGGTGTTGCTGTAGTCTCAACCTCAAAAGGCATTATGTCTGATCGCGAAGCTCGTAACCAGGGCGTTGGCGGTGAGATTGTTTGCTATGTTGCTTAAGGAGTTTTTCAATGTCTAGAATTGCAAAGTCTCCTATTACTTTACCTGCAGGTGTTGAGTTTTCAATTACTGGTTCAGAAGTAGTGGTAAAGGGGCCAAAAGGAAATTTAAACTGTAAGATTAACTCTTCAGTTAAAGTTCAAAATAATGACGGTGTAGTTACTTTTGAGCCAAGTGGTAAATCCGTTGATGGATGGGCACAAGCGGGTACCGCTCGCGCTGTTATCAATAATATGGTTACAGGTGTGTCACACGGTTTTGAAAAGAAACTCCAGTTAGTGGGTGTAGGTTATCGTGCTCAAGTTCAGGGTAACGTGATCAATTTAACGCTTGGTTTTTCGCACCCTGTAGCGCATCAATTGCCTGAAGGTGTAACCGCTGAAACACCAACTCAAACTGAAATTATTATTCGTGGAGCTGACAAGCAAGCCGTTGGTCAAGTTGCAGCTCAAGTGCGTGGTTATAGACCTCCTGAGCCTTATAAAGGCAAAGGTGTTAAGTACGCTGATGAAAGAATTCTTCGTAAAGAAGCTAAGAAGAAATAGGATAGGGATTGTTATATGGATAGCAAGCAAACTAGGCTTCGTAGAGCAAAAAAAACCCGCGCTAAAATTTCTGCTTTAAATATGCCGAGACTATGTGTAAATAAAACACCGAAGCATATTTATGTACAGTTAATTTCTGCTGATGGTGCAAGTGTAATTGCATCAAGCTCTACCGTACAAGCGGATGTAAAAAGTCAAGTAAAATATACCGGAAACAAAGAGGCAGCCATTGCAGTAGGAAAGTCTATTGCAGAAAAAGCTAAATCAGCAGGTGTAACAAAAGTTGCATTTGATCGTTCTGGTTTTAAATATCATGGACGCGTACAAGTGCTAGCAGATGCTGCACGTGAGAACGGTTTAGAGTTTTAAGGAAAGGGTTTTATATGTCTTCACATGAAATGCAAGACGGTCAAGATGGACTTATTGAAAAATTGGTCTCTGTTCGTCGCGTAGCAAAAGTTGTAAAGGGCGGACGCGTATTTTCGTTCTCTGCTTTAACAGTGGTTGGTGATGGTGATGGCCGTGTCGGTTTTGGCAGTGGTAAAGCAAGTGAAGTTCCGGTAGCGATTAAAAAAGCAATGGAGCAGGCGCGTAGAAATATGCAAAATATTCATTTGACCAACGGTACACTTGAGTATCCAATTAGCTTTGAGCAAGGCGCGGCTAAGATTGTAATTCTGCCAGCCTCAGAAGGTACAGGTGTTATTGCTGGTGGTCCAATGCGTTCTGTTTTGGAAGCGGCTGGTGTTAAAAACGTATTAGCTAAATGTATTGGTACTACTAGACCTGTGAACGTTGTTCGTGCAACAGTTAATGGTTTGTCTTCAATGCATTCTCCTGATTTTATTGCTGCAAAGCGTGGCAAAAATCTAAAAGAAATTGTAGGTGAATAATATGTCGGATAATAAGCATATTAAAGTAACACTTGTAAAGAGTACTATTGGTCGTTTACCTGCACACAAGGCTTGTGTTGCCGGTTTGGGTTTAAGAAGAATGCATCATAGTGTTACTGTGATTAATACTCCTGAAAATCGTGGAATGATTAATAAGGTTTCTTATCTATTAAAAGTTGAGGAAGTATAATGTTTTTAAATACTTTATCTCCTGCAGACGGTTCTAGAAAAGAAAGGCGTCGTGTTGGTCGTGGTCAAGGTTCAGGTCTTGGTAAGATGGGTGGTCGTGGTCACAAAGGTCAGAAGTCCCGTTCAGGTGGTTTTCACAAGGTTGGCTTTGAAGGTGGTCAAATGCCTATCCAGCGTCGCCTACCTAAAGTTGGGTTTTCATCACATATGGCCAAGTTCTCTGCTGAAGTTCGTCTAGATGCGTTAAATGTATTTGCTGGAACGGAAATTGATGTTGCTTTGTTAAAGGCACATGATCTTGTTCCTGCAAACACGAAAAAAGTTAAGATTGTTAAATCAGGTGATTTAACTGCTAGTGTAACTTTATCTGGAATTAATGTTACTGCTGGTGCTAAAGAAGCGATTCTTGCCGCTGGCGGTACAATTAAAGAGTAATTTATGAATAGTCCTACTTTAGCTCAAGGTGCATCAGGAAAAGCGGGTCTTGGTGATTTAAAAGCAAGATTATTGTTTGTAATTGGTGCACTGATTGTCTACAGGTTAGGGACTCATATTCCAGTACCTTCTATTGATCCCATTGCCTTAGCAGCAATGTTCGATCAGCAGAGGGGTACCGTGCTAGACATGTTTAACATGTTTTCTGGTGGAGCACTTGAGCGTCTTTCTATTTTTGCTTTGGGAATCATGCCGTATATTTCTGCAGCTATTATTATGCAGCTATTAACTGCGGTTTCCCCAACGCTTGAACAGTTAAAAAAAGAAGGTGAGCAAGGACGAAGGAAGATTACGCAATATACTCGCTATGGAACAGTTGTTTTAGCAACATTTCAAGCTATTGGTGTTTCTATTGCATTACAAGCGCAGAATATAAATGGCATGCCTGTTGTCGTTAACCCAGGGCCAATTTTTATGTTAACTGCTGTTGTAACCTTGGTTAGTGGAACAATATTCTTAATGTGGTTAGGTGAACAGATCACTGAGCGTGGAATAGGAAATGGTATTTCATTGATTATTTTCGCCGGTATTGTTGCTGGTTTACCCTCTGCTTTGGGTGGTACTTTAGAGCAGGTTCATACCGGTGCTTTGCATGCTCTTACTGTTGTAGTTCTGTTAATGTTGGTTGCTGCAGTGACTGCATTTGTTGTATTCGTAGAACGTGGTCAAAGGCGTTTACCAGTTCATTATGCACAGCGTATGAGAGGTAGAAAATTATACGGTGGTCAAGAAGGTCATCTCCCTCTAAAGCTTAATATGGCTGGTGTAATTCCCCCAATATTTGCGTCGAGTATTATTTTGTTTCCTGCTTCACTGGGTGGATGGTTCGGTAGTTCTGAAAATATGGGTTGGTTAAAGGATATTGCGACTACACTCGCACCTGGTCAGCCCTTATATGTCATCCTGTATGCAATTGCAATTATGTTTTTCTGTTTTTTCTATACGGCTATTGTGTTCAATCCTAAAGAAACGGCAGATAATTTAAGAAAATCCGGTGCATTTTTACCAGGGATTAGACCTGGCCCTCAAACTGCTCGTTATATAGATAGCGTAATGGGTCGCTTGACTCTTGCGGGAGCTATTTATATTACCGCAGTATGTTTGCTGCCTGAGTTTTTGATTCTTTACTGGAATGTTCCGTTCTATTTTGGTGGTACTGCGCTTTTGATTATTGTGATTGTTGTGATGGACTTTATGACTCAGATACAGTCGCACATGATGTCAGGGCAGTATGAAAGCATGATGAAAAAAGCTAATTTAAAAGGCAAATAGAATATATTATTCTTTGTCTAGTATTGTAATTTGAAATCAAGTATAATCGCTTGTTTTCTAGTAAGAAATTTTAGGGGAGCGTCAAAATGGCTCGTATTGCCGGCGTAAATTTACCGCTTAACAAGCACATTGTTATCGGTTTAAGATCCATTTATGGAGTAGGCCAGACTACTGCTCAAAACTTGTGCGCAGCAGCTGGGCTAGATCCTACTACTAAGGTTCGTAACCTTACTGAAGACCAATTGGTTTCGATAAGAAATGAATTGGCAAAGTATAAAATTGAAGGTGATTTAAGACGTGATGTATCTATGAATATCAAGCGTCTGATGGATATGGGTTGCTTCCGTGGTATTCGTCATCGTCGTAGTCTTCCATTGCGTGGACAGCGTACTAAGACTAATGCACGTACCCGTAAAGGTCCAAAAAAACCTATTAAGAAATAACGCAAAATCTGCGAGATAAATTATGGCAAAAGCAAATTCGCGTATTAAGAAGAAAGTAAAGCATGTAGTTAATGATGCTGTTGCACATGTTCATGCTTCTTTCAACAATACAATTGTGACGATTACTGATCGTCAAGGTAACGCATTGTGCTGGGCAACTGCGGGTGGTAGTGGTTTTCGTGGTTCACGAAAAAGTACACCATTTGCAGCTCAAGTAGCTGCAGAACGAGCAGGTCAAATGGCTCAAGAGTACGGTGTTAAGAATATGGATGTTATGGTCAAGGGTCCTGGACCTGGTCGTGACTCTGCTGTTCGTGGTTTACATAGTGTTGGGTTTAAAATTACATCCATTTCAGATGTAACACCTATTCCACATAATGGTTGCCGTCCATCTAAGAAACGTCGTGTTTAAGGAAGAAGTTCATGGCTAGATATATTGGTCCAAAATGCAAACTCGCACGCCGTGAAGGTACTGACCTTTTCTTAAAAAGTGGCGTAAGAAGTATTGAGTCTAAGTGTAAAATTGATCAAGCACCAGGTCAACATGGTGCTCGTCGTTCACGTGTTACCGAATATGGTACTCAGTTACGTGAAAAACAAAAAGTAAGAAGAATTTACGGTGTTTTAGAGAAAAAATTCCGTCTTTATTACAAAGAAGCTGATCGTCGTAAAGGTTCAACAGGTGTTAACTTGCTTCAGCTTTTAGAAAGCCGTTTAGATAACGTTGTTTATAGAATGGGATTTGCAAGCACGCGCTCTGAGGCTCGTCAACTTGTATCTCACAAATCAGTGTTAGTTAATGGTTCTCTAGTTAATATTCCGTCTTATGAAGTTAAAGCTGGTGATGTGGTTAGTATTCGCGAGAAATCTCGCACTCAGCTACGTATTTCAGCAGCATTGGAATTGTCTGGCAAATCAGGAACTCCATCTTGGCTAGAAGTAGATGCTAAAGCTTTTCAGGGTACATTTAAATCTTTACCTGATCGTTCTGATTTACCTTCTGAGATATCAGAAAATCTGATAGTTGAGCTTTACTCTAAGTAATATTGAAACGGAGATAACACCTGATGCAAGATATGTTAGAACAGTTGTTGACCCCGCGTCTTGTTGACATAAAAAGAATATCTAACACACATAGTCGTGTTACTTTAGAACCATTGGAACGTGGTTTTGGACATACTTTAGGTAATGCCTTAAGACGTATTCTTTTGTCTTCAATGCCTGGTGCAGCTATAACTGAAGTACAAATAGATGGTGTTTTGCACGAGTATTCTACAATTGAAGGTGTTCGTGAGGATGTGCTGGAAATACTCCTTAATTTAAAAGAAGTAGCGATTAAGTTAAATTCTAAAGATTCAACTGAATTACTTTTAAATAAAACAGGACCAGCCGTTATCCGTGCTAAGGATATTACACTTAACCATGATGTTGAACTATGTAATCCAGATCAAATCATTGCGCATATAAGTGATGGTGCTGAACTTTCAATGAGAATGAAGGTTGAGCGTGGCCTTGGCTATAGAGCGGCTACTCAAGCTGATTCAACAACTGATTCCTCGATTGGATTTTTAAAGCTTGATGCAAGCTTTAGCCCTGTTCATACAGTAAGCTATGAAGTTGAAAATGCTCGTGTTGAACAGCGTACTGATCTTGATCGTCTAATTCTAGATGTGGTTACGGATGGTTCTTTAGACCCAGAAGATGCTATAAAGAAGGCAGCTACTGTTCTGCATTATCAGTTAACAGCATTTGTTGACCTAAAGCATCAAGAAGTGTCTGCACCGGAAGAAGTTGAGAGTGAATTTGATCCTATCTTCTTGCAACCAGTTGATGACTTAGAATTAACGGTTCGTTCAGCTAATTGTTTGAAAGCGGAACAAATTTATTATATTGGTGATTTAGTACAGCGTAACGAATCCCATCTATTAAAAACACCTAATTTAGGTAAAAAGTCTTTACAAGAGATTAAGGATGTTCTGGCCCAAAGAGGTTTAGCACTAGGTACTAAACTTGAAAACTGGCCTCCATCTTCCTTGGTTAGTAAAGAACCAGCATAAGATTAAAAGGAAGCTATTATGCGTCATCGTAAGAGTGGTCGTAAATTAAACCGCAATAGCTCACACCGTAAGGCGATGTTTAAAAATATGTCGGCTTCATTAATTGAGCATGAAGTTATTAAAACTACGGTTGCTAAAGCTAAAGAGTTAAGAAGTGTTGCAGAACCTTTAATTACCTTAGCTAAGGTAGATTCAGTTCACAATCGTAGAATTGCTTTTTCACGTTTACGTGATAAAGCTGCCGTCGGTAAGTTGTTTACTGATTTAGGTGTTCGTTATCAAACTCGTCCAGGTGGATATATTCGCATTTTAAAATGTGGTTACCGTCCTGGTGATAATGCGCCTATGGCTATTGTTGAGTTAGTTGATCGTCCTGTCGCGAGTCAGGATGCTTCAAGCGAAGCTTAATAAAATAGGGCCGACTTGAGTCGGCCTTTTTTATGCCTCCTATAATTGATACGCACGCTCATTTATCTAATTCTTCTTTATTAACCTCTCTTACTCATCCTGTTGTATCTGTTTCTGTTGATTTAGAAACATCTTATAATCAATTGATTTTATTCGAGAGATCCTCTTTTATTTTTCCTGCAGTTGGTATTCATCCATGGTTCTGCCAGTCTTTTAACCCTGCTGAATTGAATAATTTGTTTGATTATATCTTGTTTAATAAAATTTCTATTATCGGCGAGATTGGATTAGATTTTTCTGATCGTTACAAAGATACTTCATGCAAGCAAATCGATCTGTTTTCTAGGCAATTAGCTTTTGCTTCTTTTCACGGATTATCTGTTTCGCTTCATTTATATAAAGCCTACGATCATATGCTTGATTTATTAAAAAGGTTTCCAGTTATAGGGGTTATTCATGGTTTTTCCGGTAGTCCAGAGCAAGCTAAGCCTTTTTTGGATTTGGGTTTAAAGCTGGGAGTAAATGGTATTATACTTCGCTCTAATACCCCACGCTATCAAAGGTTAGTTGAATTTTTGCCGTTGAGTGCATTTGTTATTGAGTCCGATTTTCCCAATGTTGCTTACCCTAAAGGATTACCTCCAGATTTAGATATGGTTAGTGCTATAGCTAAAAAGATAGCCGAGATTAAAGGGTGTTCTTCAGAAAATGTTGTTACAATTTGTAATCAAAATGCAATTGAGAGTTTACAGTTAAATGTTGTTAAATGATCCTTTATATGAAAGAAGTTTGCTTGTATTTAGTGAAGATTCGATTCAACGTCTTGTTGATTCGCATGTTTTGGTAGCGGGTATTGGTGGCGTCGGTGGATTTGTTGCTGAAGCTTTAGCGCGTGCTGGAGTCGGTCATATTACATTGCTTGACCATGATAGGGTTTCAGCATCTAATAAAAATAGACAGATTGTTGCTTTAGATTCAACCTTGTCAAGATTAAAAGTTGATGTGATGGCTGAGCGGATCGGGCAGATCAATTCAAACTGTAAGGTGACTAAACTCGACAAGTTTATGTTGCCAGAGGATATGCCCGCTTTGGTTTCAATGGGCTTTAATTATATCGTTGATGCAATAGATAGTCTTAACTGTAAAGTATCCCTGGTCGAACAGTCTTTTAAACAGGGTATTCCTGTTGTTTCAAGCATGGGGGCTGGGCGACGCATTGATCCTTCTAAAATTCAGATTGCAGATATCAGTCAGACTTTTGGTTGTGGTTTGGCGCGAGCTATGAGGCAGCGTTTACGTAAAAACGGGATTAAAAAAGGCATCGAGGTGGTTTTTTCATCGGAACTTCCGAAGGCACCCGGACCTCTTGAGGATATTGAGGGGTCTCGTGGCCGAGTCGTCAATGGTACCGCCAGCTATATGCCTGGCATTTTTGGTCTGATGATTGCAGGCCAGGTGATACAAAAGTTGGCAACAAATTAACGGCTATGAAATGGTCATCTGCAATTTTAAAAAAACATAGTCATCAATTTTTGTTTTGGGATCAAGAGGAGCAAGTGCTTTGGTTGGATACCAGGCGTTTTTTTCCCGAGATTGGCGTGATGCGCATTTTAGGGTGGGATTGGATGATTCTAGGTCATGAGCCCGTTCCTGATTATCCGGTTGATCTTGACCTTTTAAATTGGAGTGTGCATAGTCATCTGAGATTCTGGTTACAATTGATTCCTGCATGGGTTGTGGATAGTTGCCGGCTTTTTCCCTCACATCAGCTTAGGCTGCTTCACACAGCAGCTCGTTATCCCCAAATGCTTGAGTTATTAGATCATTCTCCAATGCTTGCTTGGCATTTAGCCAAGCTTGAACTAACTGATTTTGAATTAGAAAGATTGCTGCAGGCTAAACGAATGGATATGCTCGAACGTTTAGGTTGGCCAGGTAAAAATGAAACGCTTAAGTTTCTCCGTAACTTAAGATTAAGAAAGGTTAATGACCAGTTGCTTGAACAGGTCGAGATCTGCTTATTGGATGTTTCGCGTTTAGATGCTTTAACGCAATTGCCAAGGATTAATTCTATGGCACTTTCACTTGCAGCGGCTTTCCCTCAATTAATCGGTCACCGCCTACACCAAACATTGGCACGATTACCTTGTCGACCCATGCAATGCCAGTCGATGATTGCCTTGCTTGAGGATGTATACCGTTTGGCAGAATCCCTAGGGCATTCAATGATTACGCAATCAATCGGGGATTGTAGATACTTGGTGGAGGTAGAAGCACTTTACCAGGCCTGGTTGCTTGAGGCTTGCCCAAGTTCAGCTGAAGACTTGAAGCTTACTGATTCACCGAAGTTATTAACCAGTTTGCAGGAATGGGCACAGCTCAGTCGAACGCAACACCAGGCCTGGTGGCTTGATTTTCAAGCAACCGAGTCTTGTTTGGAGTTATGGGCATGGAATTATGAACAACAACCGGTTGCTGTTTTGCTGAATCGCTCACAAACCGGAATAACTAAATTGGTTCGCTGTCGCCAAGGGAAAAATCAATTGCCATCAGCGGCGTTGCAAACGCAAATAGAGCTCTGGTTATTAAAGTTTTAACCCATTTACCAGAAAAAATCTAACAGAAGTATAGCCAGCCGATTTAACGAATGCTGAGCGATTAGAGATGCCTTCTTGATATTCTGCTCAATTTAAAGCCGCCAGTGAATGCCTATCCCATAGCCAAGTGTGTTTTCAAGATCAGACCTGCCGGTTTGCTTTTTGGTATGGTCATATCGAAGCCATTCGCGTGTCAGGGTGTGTTTAATAGAAAAATGGATATCGATCGAGGCGTTGAGGGCGTAAGTAGTTTTCCACTCATTGCGCCAGCTCTTGAGTTGTGCATAGCCATTGGGCAGCAAGGGATTAGTGTCGCGTAAGCCGGCTGTTGTTTGGTAATAGATCAGTTCAAATTCGCTCTGCCATACTGGATTAAAGTGGTAACCCAGCTGAGTTTTGGGGAAACCAATGTGGCCATAAAAGCCTTTTTTATGGGGGTTGTTCAAGTTGAACGTGAGTTCGATAATGGGTAACACCAGCGTTTCAACCGGGCTTTGTTGAATAAATAGACCCAGTTGCCATGAATCAAAATCTGTTTTAGATAGGTTGCGTGCTTGGCTGTAAAGAATAAATCCTTCATAACTGAGTGAGGTTTTTGCATGCTGCTCGATGGTATTAGCCAGAGCGATTTCAGCCAACCATAAACGCTGGTTATCTATGCGATAGGGAAGACGCAGATGTCCGCGCCAGCGCTCGAGTGTATCTATCGGTTGGGCTACTCCGCTAAGATCAGGATGGTTGAGCTGATCCCACGCTAAATCGAATTGTTCATAGGATAGCGAGAAAAGTGCATTTTTGAGTTCAACTTTATGCAGGTTTAGACCCACTTTAGTATGATAATGACTGTCTTTTGCTTTTTGCCTAACGCCCGTTTCCATGATTAAACTTGGCCTTAGTGCTTGATCGGTCAGTGCGTTGGGTAAGGCTTTAAAACCATAACTGAACTTGGTATACAGACCAGTGCTTGTGGAACAGAGAACAAGCAAACTCATTTTGATCAGGGTGTTCAGTTTTAATGGATGCCTGTTATGGGGCATGAGTCGTTTTTCCCGGCAAAATTCAGAATAATCCTAGTGTTAAGTTGCATGCGAATAGTTCAACCGAGCAAATCAATGATTTAGCTTTATTGGCTGTGTATCAACGTCTTTATCTTTGCCACAAGGCATGACAATCAGGTGAATTTTGTTTGATGTTTGTATAACAAAGATGAGAGCCGCTTGATTTAGGCAAACAAAAGTAGAATCTTGAGGTGATAGGGGGCGCTCGATAACCCGATGGAGATGCTGGTTGAACAAACAGGTTCAACCAGCCGTGTTGATGAAGCTTAGTGTCTTTTGGTTGTGTTAGAGAAGTGTTTAGTCAATTAAGCGTTCTGAGCCCATTAAATCTTCATAGGTTTCCCGCGGGCGTACCAACCAGGCCTGGTTGCCTTGCACCATGATTTCTGCCGCACGCGGTCGGGTGTTGTAGTTCGAGCTCATGGTAAATCCATAGGCTCCGGCTGACATCACCGCGAGTAAATCACCGGCTTTTAAATTTAGCGTGCGATCCTTGCCTAAAAAATCACCGGTTTCACACACCGGGCCGACTAAATCCCAGCTGGCATCGACGCCGTCATTGCGTGGTGCTACCGCAATAATGTTTTGATAGGCTTGGTAAAGCGCCGGGCGGATTAAGTCGTTCATGGCGGCATCAATAATCGCAAAGTGTTTGTGTTCGGTGGGTTTGAGGTATTCGACTTCGGTAACCAAAATGCCGGCATTACCCGCAATCGCACGACCGGGTTCGATAATTACCTCGACAGTTGGGTCGTTAAGTTGGTTCAGCAAGGCTTGGATATAATCAGCAATCGCAGGCGGGGTTTGGTCGGTGTAGCGAATGCCTAAGCCGCCGCCTAAATCAAGATGGTGAATCTCAATACCCTGTTCGCTAAGCTGCTGTTTAAGTTGCAGCACTTTTTTCAGCGCATCGACAAACGGGGCAATCTCGGTAAGCTGTGAACCAATATGGCAATCGATGCCGATAATTTTAATATGTGAACAGGCTAGGGCTTGTTGATAGAGTGCGGGGGCGGTTTGAATATCGACACCAAACTTATTTTCTTTGAGGCCGGTAGAAATATAAGGGTGCGTTTTGGCATCGACATCGGGATTGACGCGAATAGAAATCGGCGCGATCTTATCCATCCGTTGCGCAACCGTTTGGATGCGTTGTAGTTCGGCGTGGGACTCTAGGTTAAAGCAACGAATGCCGACATCCAAGGCGCGTTCGATTTCGACTTCCTTTTTCGCTACACCCGAAAACACTACTTTGCTTGGCTCACCGCCAGCGCGCAGTACCCGCTCTAATTCGCCTTGCGATACGATATCAAAGCCTGAACCGAGTTTGGCGAGGGTTTGCAGCACGGCCAAGTTTGAATTGGTTTTAACCGCATAGCACACAAGATGGGGTTGGTTGCCGAAGGCCTGATCAAAATCCTGCCAGCGGCTTTCTAATTCGGTGCGAGAATAAACATAAAGCGGGGTGCCGTATTGTTGAGCCAGTTCGGTGACGCAAACCTGTTCGGTAAAAAGTTGGTTATTTTGATAATGAAATGCGGCGGTCATCTGCGATCCTTTTATAAAGCGTTTGCTGGGTAGTGTGTCTGTGTCAGGGTTATTTGCGCATCGGGCAAGCTAAGCGGGGCTTTTTTGCCACAACCACTTAATCCTAAAACCAGGCTAATTGCACAGACTGTAACCAGGCCTGGTTGAAAAAAACAGCGCAACAAATTTAAACACATGTGCAGGCTCCGACCTGAGGCGTTAAAATGACGCTATTTTAACAGACTTTATTATCAGACTATAGGATCGAATCATGGCAGAGGATTTGCCGATTATTGTAGAGCCGTCAATTCCCGCAAAAGCGGCCGTCATTTGGTTGCATGGCTTAGGTGCAGATGGCGCGGATTTTGTCGATATCGTGCCAAGTTTAGGTTTAGCCGAGGAACAGGGTATTCGGTTTATATTTCCGCATGCGCCAGTTCAGCCAGTGACGATTAATGGTGGCATGGCGATGCGTTCTTGGTTTGATATTCGCTCGATGGATATTTTAAATGATGTTGATTCAGCTGGGATTCGGGTGTCGTGCCATCAGGTGTATAAACTGATTGAGCAGCAACGTGACCTAGGTATTAGCAGCGATAAGATAGCGATTGCCGGATTTTCACAAGGCGGATTGATTGCATTGCATGCAGGCTTGAGTTATGACCATCCTTTGGCCGGTGTGATGGCGTTATCTACTTGGTGCCCGTTGGTGGAACAGTTTTATTTGCACCGTGAGATGCCGATTTTTATCGCCCATGGTCAACAGGATCCTGTGGTGCCGTTTGAATTGGGCGCCAAGGCGCGAGATGATTTAACGGCGAAGGGCTATCAAGTTGAATGGCAGGCATATCCAATGGCGCATCAGGTGTGTATGGATGAAATTGAAGCGATCGGCGCTTGGTTGCGTCGAGTGCTGGTGGAGGCGGAATAGATGTTTATACTAACCATGCGGGTCCGCGATTATGAATGTGACATTCAAGGCGTAGTGAATAACAGTGTCTATCAAAATTATCTTGAGCATTCGCGCCATGAGTTCTTGCTGGCAAATAAGATAAATTTTGCCGAGATCACCGCGCGCGGTATTAATCTGGTGGTAACCCGTGCGGAACTGGATTATAAAGCGTCGCTCAAGCCGCAAGATGATTTTTATATTACCGTTGAATGTGTGCGAGAATCACGCCTAAAGTTTGCGTTTATTCAGCATATTTATCGCAGTGCGGATGATAAATTGGTAATGCAGGCCAAGGTGATCGGTACCGGGGTCAACGCCAAAGGCCGCCCGGAAATTCCGCCTGAGCTCGAACAGGTGTTTTTGCCACAGGAAGCGCGCGCATGAAGATTTTACTGGGTGTAAGTGGTGGGATTGCGGCTTACAAGGCACTGGAATTGGTGCGGCTCTGGATCAAGGCAGGGCATCAGGTGCAGGTGGTGATGACCGAGGGCGCGAAGCAGTTTATTGCGCCCTTGTCATTCCAAGCCTTATCCGGTAATAAAGTACGTGACAGCCTATTTGATTTGGAGCAGGAAGATGCGATGGGGCATATTGCGCTGGCGCGTTGGCCGGATGTGATTGTGTTGGCACCGGCTTCAGCGGATCTGTTAGCACGTTTGCGCGCTGGCATGGCCGATGATTTACTTACTACTCTGTGCTTGGCGACCGATAAGCCGATTATGTTTGCACCGGCGATGAATCGATTAATGTGGGCGAACCCTGCAACCCAAGAAAATATCGTTGCTTTGCAGCAGCGCGGTTGGGCGATGATTTCACCGGAGTCAGGAGAACAAGCCTGTGGAGAAGTGGGGGCAGGGCGTTTGGCAGAGCCATTGACTATCGCGGATTTTGTCAGTGGGTTTATGGAAAAAAAAATCGCCACAGCTAACCAGGCCTGGTTAGGAAAACGCGTGTTAATTACCGCAGGCCCTACCTTTGAAGACCTTGATCCGGTGCGGTTTATCGGTAATCGTAGTTCAGGAAAAATGGGTTTTGCGATTGCTCAGCAAGCCGCAGAAATGGGCGCAGAGGTCACACTGATTAGTGGGCCGGTTGCGCTGGCTACCCCACATGGTGTAACACGAATTGACGTGCGCTCAGCTCTGCAGATGTTTGCAGCGGTTCAGCAGCATTATGCGCAGGCGGATGTGATGATTGCCGCCGCCGCCGTGGCAGACTTTCGGGTTGAACAGCCGTCGCAACAAAAAATCAAGAAAACCGCTGATAACGATAGTGTGATTCTAACGCTAGTTAAAAACCCAGACATTATTGCCTGGGTAGCCCAGCAGTCTGATAAACCCTATTTGGTCGGCTTTGCAGCGGAAACAGAAAATCTGCTAGATTACGCGAAAGATAAACTTGTCCGCAAAGGCTTGGACATGATTTGTGCCAATTTAGTGGGTGAGGGTTTGGGTTTTGAAACGGATGATAACTGTTTGACATTGATTACGGCTAATAGAACTCAACGCTTGCCGACCTCAAATAAACATCAGCAAGCGCAGGCATTGTTGGCGTTTATTTTGCCTGTTCTATCATCTTAATAATTTGTTGTTCAACATCCGCAGCAATCTCCGATAAGGCAGCTTCATTCGATAGGGGCGCAAGCATGGCTTGGGGTTTAATCATGCCAATTTTAACCTGCCCATTTTCGCTAAAAACAGAAATACGACAAGGCAGCGCCATATTCAAATTGATGTCAATCGCTAAAACTTTAGACGCTTGCCCAGGGTTGCAGACTTCAAATACCCTACATTGTTCGCTAAAGTCAAAGCCTTTTGAGCGTAGTGTTTGACCGAGATCGTGAATATGCAATACGCCAAATTTATGGTCAGCTACGGCCTTAGACAGGTCTTCACAAGCTTGGTCAAAAGGTTTGTTAGTGTCAGCAATATAATACATGGGGAATCCTTGGTCATTCGTCAATATAATCTGTAATATTAACCCTTCGGTTTTGGTTCGGCAAGCCTAATCGCCGCCATTGGGCGTTTTGTTTTGAGCTTGGCGCTCTTTGTGGCGACGCGCGATTTCATCCCAGTCTATATTGTTACAGCTCTCACATTCTTCTTTGATGATGCCGACCTTAACCAGTAACCAATGCACCTTGCAGCCGACACAGAACCCAAGCACGGCTTCCATCCACATAAACCCTAAACATAGCCATACCAAGGTCGTGGGAATCCAAAAAGGCATATATTGCACGTGAGTGGGTAAGGTCATTTCACCGGTTATCGCATTCACCCAGCGCGCAAAAACCTCTGGATTAAAGAAAATCAAACAAACAATAATCAGAATAGAGCCAATAGTCCAAGCAAAACGTTTAGGCACTAGGGGTTTCCAAACGGCCGGTTTATTTGCGGCTAAAAGACTCGAAATAAGAATCGTGGGTGATAGTCGAGATAGATGTTTCGACATGCCGGCAATCATTTCAAACAAGGCATAAAACAGTACATAGGTTTGAATCGTCCAATCGAAAGTACGGCGAATCGCTTCAACCTGATAAATAATATTGCCATCCCAATCGATTTCATAGGTATCTACCGAAGTATTACCATCTACAATCCAATTGGATACATAAATAGCATCCCATAGGGTGAGCCCCATGTAGAGTGGGATGACCAGCAAAATACCGGCACGAATTCTTACAGCAGTATCATTAATGTAGAGAGTCGATTCTCGTGGGTCGCGGAACCATAGGTTTTTAAAGGCGTTCAGGTAGGCCACTAGGTAGTTTTGTAACATAATTGACACCTGTATATGTTTAAGTAACTGAAAGAAGAAACTAAGATCCAGTGTAGTATTAGCAAATGCTAATTTCCAATAGAAAAGCTTGATACGGCTATTTGACTAATCTTGGTTTAAGATTACGGTAAAATCAGCGGCTTATTTTAATGATTAAACAAGGAGCCTTGTCTATGACCCTTCAGGTTGAGTATAAAATTTTAGATCCACGATTAGGCAATGAAATTGAAATGCCGCATTATGCTACCAGCGGTTCAGCCGGTTTAGATTTACGGGCTTGTATTGACACGCCGCTAACCGTTAACCCAGGCGAAACGGTATTGATTCCAACGGGTTTGGCAATACATTTGGATGATGCAGGCCTGGCGGCGATGATTTTACCCCGTTCGGGTTTGGGGCATAAACATGGCATGGTGTTAGGCAATTTAGTCGGCTTAATTGATTCGGACTACCAGGGTGAACTCAAGGTTTCTTGCTGGAATCGAGGCGATAAGCCTTATGAAATTCAAGTTGGTGAGCGCATTGCGCAAATGGTGATCGTACCGGTATTACAGCCGGTGTTTACCAAGGTAGATGAGTTTGGTGAAAACACAGCGCGAGGTGCAGGCGGCTTTGGTCATACGGGCGTACATTAATGGCGTTTGTATTTAATCCGCGAATCTTTCGCGAATATGATATTCGAGGACGGGTGGCGACGGATTTAACCCCGGCCTTAGCCGAACAGGTTGGCTGGGCTTTAGGCGCGCAACTGGTAGCGCTTAAGCAGTCTAAGGTGATTATCGGGCGCGATGGCCGGTTATCGAGTGAAGATTTGTCAAAGGCCCTGGCGCAAGGTTTGTTAGCCAGTGGCATTGACGTGGTTGATTTAGGCATGGTGACCACGCCAATGGTTTATTTTGCCGCCAAAACCCTGCCAGGAGTGAATTCATGTGTGGTGATAACAGGCTCGCATAATCCACCGGATTACAACGGCATTAAAATGGTGCTGGATGATGTCACCTTGTCAGGGGCAGCGATTCAATCTTTGGCTGAACGGATTAGGCAGCAGGATTATGTTGAAGGACAAGGCGGTTATTCGAAATTAACCATTTTTGATGATTATCAACAGACTATTCATCGCCGAATAAAGCTGGCAAGGCCGTTAAAGATTGTGGTTGATGCCGGTAATGGGGTGGCCGGTGCAACCAGTCCGGCCATTCTTCGAGGTCTTGGCTGCGAGGTGATTGAATTATTTTGTCAGGTTGATGGTCGTTTTCCTAACCACCATCCTGACCCCGCGCAACCTAAAAATCTAGCTGACTTAATAGAAGCTGTAAAGCGTCATCAGGCTGACATCGGCTTAGCCTTTGACGGCGATGGCGATCGTTGTGGGGTGGTGGACGAACAGGGGCAGGTGTTGTATGCAGATCGTCAGATGATGCTCTATGCAGAAGATGTCTTACATCACCAACCGGGTGCAACGATTTTGTTTGACATTAAATGTTCCTCGTTACTTGCCAAACATATTCAACGTTTTGGCGGTCAACCACTGATGTGGAAAACTGGTCATTCTCTAATGAAAGCCAAAATGCGTGAAACCGGCGCAGCCCTCGGCGGCGAGTTATCAGGTCACTTATTTTTTGCTGATCACTGGTTTGGTTTTGATGATGGAACCTACTCCGCTGCCAGAATGTTGCAGATCGTAGCAGCCCAAACACGGCTTGCTAGTCAATTATTTGCTGAACTACCTAAAGGCTATTCAACGCCCGAGCTTGAACTCCAGTTTGAGGAAGGGGGCGCACATGCTTTTATGCAAACCCTGCTTGCAAGCCCCCAGTTTCCAGACGCAGAACTTTGCACCCTTGATGGGTTAAGAGCAGACTTTAAGCAAGGCTGGGGTCTGGTACGTGCCTCGAATACCTCATCGAACCTTGTCATGCGATTTGAAGGAGAAACGCCCGCGGCTTTAGAAAGGGTTAAGCAACAATTTCGTGAAGCACTGCTAGCGGTTAATTCAGAATTAAATCTTCCGTTTTAATACAAGGCGACGGAAATTTGGCGAAGTGCCAGGCCTGCTAAGCTTGATGACAAAAAATAAAATACGATCTAGCCATTGACAAATAAAACCGATTCACTATAATACCGCCATCTTTGGCTACATAGCTCAGTTGGTTAGAGCACATCACTCATAATGATGGGGTCCCAGGTTCGAATCCCGGTGTAGCCACCATTTTCAAGAAAAGCCCGTCCTACACGGGCTTTTTTTATGCCCTCAATAACCTAAAATCAATAACTTAGCGCGGCTTTAAGTAAAAATTTATAATCAGTTCAAGTTTATACCTAAATTGACTATAATTAACAAAATTTGTTAATTAGTGAATATTTTGTTAAAGGTGAGTTTTATGGATCCCCGTTACAATCCCTTTGCGCCGGGTGCAGGCACACCACCACCGGAATTAGCAGGTCGTGACGATATTATCGAACGCGCCACGATTTCATTGCATCGTATTGCAGCCGGTCGAGCTGCGCGAAGCGTGGTGCTCTATGGGCTGCGAGGTGTCGGTAAAACGGTGTTGCTGCATAAACTTACCGATATTGCTGAAGCTGAAGGCTATTTGTCGGTCATTATAGAAGCGCCTGAGGATCGTTCTTTGGCGGCAATGTTGGGGCCGTCATTACGTACAGCTTTAATCAAAATGAGCAAGCTTAACCAAGCTAAAGCAGTGATGTCAAGCTCACTCAGCAAAGCTAAAAGTGCGCTGGCCGGTTTTATTAAAGCCGCTAAGGTGCGCTTTGATGACGTTGAAGTCAACATTAACTTTGATTTTGAAGAAGGTTTGGCGGATAGTGGCGACTTCGAAAGTGACCTCACTGATTTGATTGTGCATGTGGGGGAGTCTGCCAAACATCATAAAAAACCGATTGTGTTGGTCATTGATGAATTGCAGTATGTGCCTGAAGAACAATTATCTGCCCTGATCGCCGCGTTACACCGAGCGAGTCAAAAACAATTGCCGATTACCTTGCTGGGTGCAGGCCTGCCTCAGTTGCTTGGTCAAATGGGTAAAGCCAAATCCTATGCTGAACGCCTGTTTGAGTTCGTATCCATTGATGCACTGGATAATGAATCCGCAAAACAAGCCATTCAAATTCCGCTGGAACATGAATCAACCCAAATTACGGATGACGCGATTGACGAAATTATTGCGCAAACAAAAGGTTATCCCTATTTTATTCAGGAGTGGGGTAAGCATGTTTGGGATTTAGCCGAATCTTCACCTATTCAAAAAAAGGATGCATTAAATGCTACGGATGTGGCGTTATCAGAATTAGATGACAGCTTTTTTAGGGTTCGGTTTGACCGTCTAACCCCTGCTGAAAAACGCTATATGCGGGCGATGGCCGAACTTGGCGAAGGGCCACATCGTTCCAGTGATATTTCTGAGCTGCTAGGTAAGGGGGCATCGGCTGTTGCGCCTATTCGAGCAAGGTTAATTCTCAAGGGAATGATCTATAGCCCATCCCATGGTGACACGGCTTTTACCGTGCCATTGTTTGATGGATTTATGAAGCGGATTATGCCGGAGTTTTAGTGGGGAGCGGGTAAACTATGTTGGATTGTTATGTTTCATATTTAGTCATATAAACTCAGAATTTTTTGGGGTCAAAATAGGCGTAAAATCAACGCTAAGTCCATTAAGCCCTTTAATATACTGAATGTTGTAGCGAACAGAATATTTAAAAGCTGAACAGAAATGTTCGGCTTTTTTTGTTTTTGGCATGGCGACATGGGGCAAGCCTTTAAAAGGCTTGCTGCTTTTAAGGGTTGGGTTTTAAAAGGTCTAGCAGGTCGGCTGCAGCGAGATTGAGGGTGCCTTGGTCGTCGGTTTTTTGTTGGTCGTAGAGCTTGTCCTGTAGTTGTTGTTTTTTTGCTTGTAGCTCGAGAATTTTTTGCTCGATGCTGTTGGCGACAACCAGCTTGTAAACAAACACTTCTTTGTTTTGCCCAATGCGGTAAGCGCGGTCGGTTGCTTGATTTTCTACCGCCGGATTCCACCAAGGGTCGTAATGAATTACGGTATCGGCTTCGGTCAAATTGAGCCCCACGCCTCCGGCTTTGAGGCTGATTAGGAAAACACGCGTTTCACCCTGTTTAAAGCGATTGATCTCCTGCTCACGTTGTTTGGTTTGACCCGTTAGCAGGCTAAAGACAATGTTCTGTTTTTTCAGAGCGTCGCCAATGATTTTTAGCATACTGCTGAATTGAGAAAAGATAATCACCTTGTGGTCACCTTCAAGTAGGTCGTCGAGCAGCTCTAATAAAAGTTCTAGTTTTGCCGAATGTTTAACCTTTTTAGCCGCGTCAATTTTGACCAGGCCTGGATCACAGCAAACTTGGCGTAATTTGAGCAGGGCGTCAAGCAAGGTAATTTGTGACTTGGCTAAGCCTTTTTCGGCAACGGTTTGGCGAACTTTTTCTTCCATCGTGACTCGAATAGTTTCATAGAGTTTAGCCTGCGCGCTATCAAACTCTACGGTTTTGATGATCTCGGTTTTGTCGGGCAATTCCTGAACAACCTGATGTTTGGTGCGGCGTAATAAAAAAGGCGCAACCTTGCGGGTGAGGTGTTGTTGGATTGTGCGATCGTTTTCGATTTCAATCGGTTTTTGGTAGTTTTGTTTAAATTGGAGTTGGTTGCCTAAAAAACCGGGCATCAGGAAGTTAAACAAGGCCCAGAGTTCACCTAGATGATTTTCTACCGGTGTACCGGTTAGGCATAAACGTGCATGGCTATTCAGCTCCATTAAGGCGGCATAGAGTTTGGTGCGTGGGTTTTTAATCTTTTGGGCTTCGTCGAGTATCAGTAGCTTAAAATCCTGTTGTTTGAGTTGTTCTATGTCGCGTGGCAACAAGGGGTAGGTGGTTAATACGATGTCAGCTTGGGCGATTTGGTCGAAAGCTTCTGCCCGGTCGCTGCCATGCAGGGTAAGTAGCTTCAACTCCGGTGTGAACCTATGCGCTTCAGATTTCCAGTTGCCGATTAAAGAGGTGGGCACAATTAATAAAGCCGGTAGGTTAAGTTCGCCTTGTTGCTTTAAATGCAATAACCAGCTAAGAGTTTGTAGGGTTTTGCCCAGCCCCATGTCGTCAGCCAGTACACCATTAAAACCGTGGTCGTAGAGAAATTGCAACCAGCTTAAACCAAATGCCTGATAGGGGCGCAGGGTGGCATTGAGATTAGCCAGCGGCCTGATGGTTTCAATTTGGGTAAAATTTTTAAGTTTTTCTGCCAGTTGTAATAGTTTATTATCGCCTAACCATTTGATCGGTGTGTTGGCTAGGCCTGCTATTAGGTGTGCGTCAAACGGCTGGATATCGAGTCCTTTGTTAAGCGGTTTTTTTTGGTATAGCTGGAGTAGGGTTTCAAACAAGGGCGCGACATCAGTTTTTGGAATTTGTAATACTTCGCTAGGGTTGATTTGAAACAGCAGGGTTTCCGGCATTTGGTCGGTGCGATCATAACTGCGAAGCAGGCTTTCTAGCAGCGGTGCCATTGGCAGGGTTTTACCTTTAACCTGGATATTAAAGCTTAGGTTAAACCAGTCGTTTTTCGTTTCCGATTCAATCCGCATTTCATCGGCTTCTACCAGATCTAACCAGGCCTGGTCAAAGCCTTCCAGCTCCCAACCCTGGCTTGTCAGTTCAGGTAACAGGGCTTGAAAGTTAAGATAGTTTTCAAGGCCGATGGGGGTGTCCGTTGGGCCGTCTTTAAGCAGGGCGATAAAGGGCTGTGAGGTGTCGAGTGGGTCAGGCGCTAGTGCTTCTAAATAGGGTTCGAGCTGTTCAATGGCGGCTAATTCAGCCTTTAGGTCGCGATGGATTTCGAGTTGAATGTTATCCACGCGCTGTTTAATCACTTCATGGTGCGGATAGTGTGCTAATACATAGGTGTCATAGATAAAGTTGAGTTCAAAATAGGGGCGCGGCAAAGGCTCTGTCATAACCAGAAGTGGTCTAGGTTTTTCAACGATTTTTTTAAACTCGATACCGACCGGTTTGGGCAGTTGGCTGAAGTTTTTACTGGGTTTAGCTTTAGCTTGAACCCGGTAAAAATGGTCTAAAAGTTCATTATATTGCTTTTGGTTGAGCCAGGGCAGTTGCAAAATCTGGGCTAAGATCGGTGTAGGTATCGGGGCGTTAACTTTTTGCGCCGTCCCAAGTTGGTGGTTAATCATAATCGGTGGATCACACAGCACTAAAAACTGATCGTCACTGATTTCCAGCTTGAGTTGGTGCAGGCCATTTTGTTCGTGGTGCTCAAACTCGAGCTGATAGGTTTGAGCTTGCCAATTCAGTGGCTGTTCTTGCGTTTTAAAGTAACAGCGCCCTGTCTCAATCAGCGCACGCAGCAAGGGGTAACCGTTTGGTTTCATGAATTTGATGTGTTGAATGTGCCACGAGTTATCGGCAACCGCAAGCATCAGGCGCGCGAGTGCATGGTTTTCTGTCAGGCCTTTAAATGAAAATTGGCTGTAGAAATTATAGAGCGCCATTGATTTGGGTTTAGCCAGATTGCCGCGCGCGGTAAAGTGGTGGCGCGTGATTCTTATATCACTGACAGGTGTATGGGGATCGGACCAGGCCTGGTTATGGTCATTAAACACATGAAAATGGAACCATTCATCCGGGTCGTCCTCTATTAGAGTTTGATGTTCTATTTCCCTAATCAGTTTTCTAAATTCGCTATCGCGCATATTTATAGCATTTGATGCGCTTGCGATTTCACGAATCGGCTGTTTGCCATGCTCTGCCATCAGATGATAGCAAATCGCTGCGGCGTGCTTACAGTTGTCTCCGACATAGCAATCACAGTTGCCAATGATAATTAATGGATGGTCTGGTCTGTCCGACTCAATCAGAGTTAGGCGTGTGTCATACTGCTCGCCGTTTGAGCCTAGCACCTGAGCTTCGTATTGAAATAAACGTGATTTTGCATCAAAGTTAGGCGTAGGCATTTGCTTCACACTCAGCACCTTGCCTTGCTGATAAACGCCTTTTGCTCGCTTTAGTGTGGCTGAGTCAAAGCTTAATCCAAGCTGATCGTGTGTGAGTTCGGGTGATTTCATTGCAGTATTCCTGGAAGCCAAGTAGCTAGCGAAGGCCAAGCGGCGAGTAAGGTAAGCAGCCCAAGCTGAATAACAATAAACGGCCAAACCCCTTTATAGATGTCGAGGGTTTTGAGGGCATTAGACGCGACGCCACGTAAATAAAACAGCGCAAAACCAAATGGAGGGGTTAAAAATGCGGTTTGCAGGTTAATCGCAATCATAATCGCCAGCCAAACCGGATCTGCGCCCAGCATAAACAGCACCGGCGCGATAATCGGTACCACCACATAGGTGATTTCAATAAAGTCTAAAAAGAAACCTAAAATAAACAAAAATAGCATCGTCAGTAGCATCAAAGTAAACAGCCCACCGGGCAGGTTGCCGAGTAGGTCATGCACTAGGTCATCACCGCCTAGCCCGCGAAACACCAGCGAGAAAAACGCCGCGCCAATAAAAATCAGAAAAATCATACTGGTGAGCTTGAGGGTATTGCGCATCACATACTTCAAGTCGTCGAGCTGAAGTTGGCGTTTTGCCAAGGCTAATAACAATGCGCCGAGTGCGCCTAACGCGCCGGCTTCGGTCGGGGTAGCCATGCCCATAATGATCGAGCCTAGCACCAATAAAATCAGCGCAATCGGCGGTAACAAGCTTTTAATCACCCGCAAGGCCAAACCGGGTTGTGTTGTGGCGGCGGTGGTTTGAAATTTGGGAACACGCTGTGGCTGAAAAAACGCTACGCCGAGCATATAGGCCAAATACAGCCCAACCAGCACCAGGCCTGGTAGTAACGCACCGGCAAACAGATCGCCGACCGAGACGGTTTCAGGGGCGAAAATGCCCTGTTTTAGCTGCGCTTGTTGATAGGCGTTGGAGATGACATCAGCGAGTAAAATCAAAATAATCGAGGGTGGAATAATTTGCCCCAGCGTGCCGCTGGCGCAAATTGTGCCGCTGGCGAGTTTGGGGCAATAGCCTTGTCGCAACATGGTCGGCAAGGCAAGCAGTCCGAGCATCACCACGGTTGCACCGACCAAGCCAGTACTGGCCGCTAATAACGCGCCAACTAAAATCACCGCAATACCTAATCCACCGCGGACACCTTTAAAAACTTCAGCGAGGGTCAATAACAGCTGATCCGCGATTTTCGATTTTTCCAGCATCAGTCCCATAAAAATAAACAAAGGCACGGCCAACAGCGTGGAATTGGTCATTATCGAGTAGATGCGGCTGGGAATCGCCTGAATAAACGCCATGTCAAACACGCCCGCCAGCAGCGCACCGAAGGCGAATAAGATCGAAACCCCGGCCAAGGTAAAGGCCACCGGAAAGCCCACCATGAGTGCGATCAGCACCAATGCAAATAAAACCAGCGATAGCCATTCCATTTACACGCCCTCCGCTAAGTCATCGGCAAAATCCGACGCACTATGTCGCTGATGTTGCGGCGCAAACAGGGTGAGGGCATATTCAGCGATAAAGCTTAGCGTTTGCAGTATCACCAGGCCTGGCATAATTAAAATCAAGGTTTTAAGCAGATACACATAGGCCAAGCCGCTGGCATCAAGCGATTTTTCTTGAATCGCCCAGCTGGCAGCGACATAACTTAAGCCAGCCCAGATAATAAACCCCATCACCGGCAATACAAATAATATCGCCCCGAGCAAATTCACCCAGGCCTGGTGGCGTGGCGATAGCCGTTGATAAAACACATCGACCCGAACATGCTGGTTTTGTTGATAGGTGTAAGCGATGCCAAGCATAAACAAGCTGGCATGGATATAAATTAAGCTTTCATCCAGTTTGCTGTTGCTAAAGTCAAAACCATAACGCAGCAGCACGGTCGCGCTGGTCATCAGCACCAGTGCAAACGCCAGCCAAGCCACCGCATGGCCAAATTGACGTTGTAAGCGGTTTTGCCAAAGGATGAAAAGATTGAGTGATTTAAAAATTGTCATGGTGATTGCGTTTAAAATAATCCCCTATTTTAAAGCCTTTAGCCAAAGCTGGCTAGGGCGCAATACAGGATAAGGCTAAATGTTGGATGTTTAAGTTTTTAACCCAAGCGCAGAATAAACAAGCCATGCCGATTCCCACCAAGCAAGATCTATGGTGTGTGCCCTTGGGCGGGGTGGGTGAAATTGGTCAAAACATGATGATTTATGGTCATGCCGGTCAGTATTTGATGGTCGATTGTGGCATGGGATTTGAGCCGGTAAAAGGCTCAAGTACCCAATTTGAGCGGGTGGTGGCCGACCCCAGTAGTCTGACACCGAACTTGTCACGCTTGCAAGGCATTGTTATTACCCACGGCCATGAGGATCATATTGGCGGTTTGCTGACACTTTGGCCAAAACTACAGGTGCCCATCTATGCCAGCCCGTTTGCTATGGCGCAGATTCAGCGCAAATTTGCTGAATCCGAACAGGAACTCAACCCTACCTTGATCACGATTACGCCTGAGCAGGATTGGGATGTCGGGGTGTTTAGGTTGCGTTGGTTGCCGGTCACCCATTCGATTCCACAGTCGCATAGTCTGCTGGTTTCCACCGAGTTGGGCGATATTTTGCATACCGCTGATTGGAAAATTGATCCACAACCGCTGGTCGATAAGGCGTTTTCAATGACCTCTTTTAGCAGCTTGAATCGACTATTAGCGGTCGTCGGTGATTCGACCAATGCGTTAAAGCCTGGCAAAACGCCTTCTGAAAGCGCGTGTTATGCCGATCTATTAGCCTGCGTTGCGCAGCAGCCCTACCGGGTGGTGGTCAGTTGTTTTAGCTCAAATGTCGCGCGCTTAATTACCTTGGCGCGGGTCGCTAAAGCCAGTGGGCGTTATTTCGCGTTTGCCGGACGGGCTTTGGAACGCATGGTGTCCATCGCTAAACAACTGAATTATTGGCCGGATAATCTAACCCCGATAAGCCTGCATGAAATTGGTTATCTACCGCGCAATGAGGTGATGCTGATTACCACCGGATCACAAGGCGAACCGCGCTCTGGTTTGTGGCGCTTAGCGCGCGGTCAGCATCGGGTTTGTGAACTGGAACCGAACGACACGGTGATTTTTAGCGCGATTAAAATTCCGGATAACCTTGCCCGCATTGACCAATTAATCAGCGCACTACAGCGTTATCACATTAAGGTAATTCATGCCGAAGACCAAGCAAACAAACACCTGCATGTTTCTGGTCACCCATCACAGCAGGATTTAATTGCGCTCTATCAGCAGCTTAAACCGCCATTGTTGATTCCGGTGCATGGCGAGCCGGCTCATTTACAGGCACATGCCGACCTAGTGCTTGAAAAAGGCTTGGCGCAACAGGTTTTGTTGGGTGAAAACGGTGATTTATTTCGGATTAAGCCGTTTGTCAAACACGAGCCTCAGCGGTTAAAGACCGGGCATTTATACATAGATGATAAATTTTAGCAGCGGATTTTGGGGGCAAATAAATGAAAACCATAAAAAACCTATTGACGATTGCCGGTTCAGACCCCTCTGGCGGAGCGGGTATTCAAGCGGATTTAAAAGCCTTTAGCGCCACCGGCAGTTACGGTATGAGTGTGATAACGGGTTTGACCGCGCAAAATACCCAGGGTGTGCAAGCGATCCATCCTTTGCCGGTTGAGTTTGTAAGCGCACAGTTGGACAGTCTGTTTGCCGATATTCAGATTGATGGCATTAAGATCGGCATGCTGGGCAGTGCCGACATGATGCGGACGATCGCGCCTTATCTCACGCGCTTTAACGGGCCGATTGTGTTAGATCCGGTGATGGTTGCCAAAGGCGGCGCTTCGTTGATGGTCGCTGAATCCGAGCAGGTGTTAATCGATCGTTTATTGCCGTTAGCAGGCCTGGTGACGCCGAACCTACCCGAGTTGGCGGTGTTATTGGGGCAACCGGAAGCGCAAAACCGCCAGCAGATGCAGCAACAGGCGCAGGCCTTAATCAATAAAGGCGCACAAGCGGTGTTGGTGAAAGGTGGGCATTTAGTGGAGCAAACTAGCACGGATCAAACCAGTGCGGATTTTTTGCTGACAGCGGAAGGTGGTCATTGGTTTGAAGCACCGCGGATTGATACCGCTAATACCCATGGCACAGGTTGTACGCTGGCGTCTGCGATTTGCAGTTATTGGGCGCAAAACTGTGATTTGGTGTTAGCGGTTCAACGGGCTAAGGACTATATCCAGGCCGCGATTGAGCAGGCTGACCAGCTTAATGTAGGTAAGGGGCATGGCCCGGTAAATCATTTTTATCGACTTTTGTGAACTTATTGCTTAAAATAATTTTTCACCATGCTCTCTTTGTTTGATTTTGTATAGATTTTGTATTGCTATTTTCAGGGGGGTATAGGTATACTGTTGGCAGATAATTAAAAAGCGGGGGCTGACAATGGAAAGGCTATTGACGTTGATGTTTGGTTTTTTATTAGGTTTGGGGCAGGCTTATGCTTTGAACGAAGGCGATGTCGCCCCAGATTTTAGTTTGCTGGATCAGCATCAAGCTGTGCAAACCTTGAGCGATTATCGCGGGCAGTGGGTGGTGCTGTATTTTTATCCGAAAAATGATACTCCCGGATGTACCACTGAAGCCTGTAGTTTTCGTGATAATATCAACGGGATTATTGCCAAGCAAGCCACTGTTTTAGGCGTTAGCGTTGATTCGGTTGAAAGCCATCAAAATTTTGCCAAAACCCATCGATTACCGTTTAGCTTGTTGTCGGATAGTGATGGCAAGGTCGCGGCAAGCTATAACTCGATTTTAAACTTAGGCGTGATTAAGTTTGCCCGACGCAACAGTTTTATTATTGACCAGAAGGGTGTTATTGCAAAAGCCTATAAGGGTGTTAATCCGCAAACCCATGTGGCGGAAGTGTTGCGAGACTTAGCTGCACTCCAGTCGGCAGAAAACTAAATCTTCTCAGCGTTTTAATCTTATTGATAGTGAAAATATGAACTCCTACCCGGGCTTTTTAAAGCCTTCAATCAAAATGGCTTTAGGCCTAGCTTTGTCGATGTTTATTGTGATCGCAGGTTATCTGATGCTGGTTTCTGCGAAGCCACAACCGCCGATTAAGGTTGGGGTTTTACATGCCTTAACAGGCACCATGGCGACCAGCGAGAAGCCGTTGGTGCAAATGCTTCAACTGGCGGTTGAGCAACTTAACCAACAGGGTGGTCTGTTGGGACGGTCGCTTGAGTTGGTGATTGTGGATACCGAATCGGATGCGGATATTGCGGCTCAGCAGGCAGAAAAGTTGATTGTCGATGATCAAGTGAGTGTGGTGTTTGGTTGCTGGACATCTGCTTGCCGAAAAGCGGTCAAGCCGGTTTTTGAACAGCATAATCATTTGTTATTTTATCCTGTGCAGTACGAAGGGCTGGAAGCATCCAATCATATCTTTTACACCGGTTCATCCCCCAATCAACAAATTGTGCCCGGTGCACGTTGGGCGATGCAGCAGTTTGGCACGCGTGTTCTATTAGTGGGCTCAGATTATGTATTTCCTCGGATTGCAAATATGATTTTGGCTGACATGATTAGTGCCAATCAAGGCGAGATTGTGGCTGAATTCTACAAGCCGCTGGGTAATCAAGCGTTTGATTTACTGATTGAGCAAATTCAATTACTTAAGCCCGATGTGATTTTGAACACGCTAAACGGTGATAGCAATCATGCGTTTTTTAATGGCTTAGTCGCGTCAGGTCTGCAGGATATTCCAGTAATGTCGTTTAGTGTCGCCGAGCCCGAGCTTCAAGCGTGGGGCGGTGGGCGTTTAACACAACATTACGGTGTCTGGGGGTTTTTCCAATCACTTTCTGACCCATTGACACAGGATTTGGTTGCTAATTATCAACAGCGGTTTGGCGAGAACTTGCCGGTGTCCGACCCAATGATAGCCAGTTATCTTGGTGTGCAACTTTGGGCAAGGGCGGTGGCTTACGAGCAGTCGGCAAATCCGCGCCAAGTCAACAATGTGTATTTGCAAAGCTTGTCGATGCCTGCGCCAGGTTCGAAGGTGGTGGTTGAGCGCACCAATCGTCATCTTTGGCGTCAGTTGCGTATTGGTCATGTCCAGCCAGACGGTCAATATCAACAGGTTTATGTCACTGATCACTTAATCCGTCCAACACCCTGGCCAACTTATCGAACTCGCTATGATTGGGAGCAGGCGCGCGCGAGGTTAGGGCTGTGAGTTTCTTTTCAAAAATATTGCCGCGTTTAATGCTTGGGTTTACGCTGTTGGCCGTGGTGCCGATGGTCGGTGTTTTCAGTATTAACAGCATGTATGTTGAACGCGGCTTGCAGCAAACCGCGTTAAATCATTTATCGGCGATAGCCGATCGTAAGATGGTTGAGGTTAATCAGTTTATAGCCGAGCGTATTGTTAGCGCAAGGCATATTGCGCATGTGCGTTGTACCTATGATGCAATGGCGCAGTTTGCTCGCTATTCCCTCTACTCTGACAGTTGGGAAAAACAGGCCGCACTCTATCTAAGAGATGTTAGCGTGTTGTATGAAGACGGCGGCTATTATGATTTGTTATTGGTCAATGCCCAAGGTGATGTGGTGTTTTCTGCCTTGCGAGAATCAGATTTAGGAACTAATTTATTAACCGGCGTTTACAAAGAAACGGCCTTGGCACAGGCGTTTCGCGATGTGTCATCGTTGCTGCAAACTCAAATCACTCGTGCTGAACCTTATCAGCCCTCTAAAGAACAGGTGGCGATTTTTGTAGTCAGTCCGATTGTAAACGAGGGTGCTTTTTTAGGCGCGCTGGCGTTGCAAATTGATGTCAAAAAATTGATGGATATTTCGCTTGATCGTGCGGGTTTAGGGGACACAGCGGAAATTGTGTTAGCGCAGCGTCAGCCACAAACAGATCAGGTTTTGTATTTGTCTGAATTGCGCCATATCCCTGACGCGGCTTTTCAGCGGTTGGTCGATCTGAATCAGGTGCCGCCACCGATGATTTCAGCTTTAAAGGGTGAGCGCACAGAATCCTTGACCTATGACTATGCCGGCATAGAGGTGTTATCCGCCTCGCGGTTTTTACCGGCGACCCATTGGGGCATGGTGGTGAAGGTGGATGCGGATGAAGCCTTTGCGCCGATTTACCAACAGCGTAACCTGGCGTTTATCCTAATGGCGCTGTTTATGTTGATATTTGGCGTGGCCGCCTATGTATTTGGCAATCGTTTAGTGACCCCGATCCGTCAATTGCAGCGGGTTGCAAAAGCAATGGAGTCGGATGATTTAACTCAGCGTGCGCCGGAATCCGGTTCAGAAGAAATCAAACAATTGGCACGTGATTTTAATCGTATGGCCGAACACATTCAGCAGGATCGTGAACTTCTGGAATCGCGGGTGCAGGAGCGCACCGCGCAATTAGACACCTCACGCCAAGAAGCCGAAGCTGCCAATAAAGCGAAATCAGAGTTTTTGGCTAATATGAGCCATGAAATTCGCACGCCGATGAATGGCATTATTGGTTTAAGCGAGTTAGGCATAAGTGAAACCGATCCCAGCAAAATGCGTGATAAGCTGGAGAAGGTGAATCGTTCCGGGCGTTTGTTGTTGGGGATTATTAACGATATTTTAGACTTCTCTAAAATTGAAGCCGGCAAGATGGCGTTGGATTCTCAGCCGTTTTTGCTTTCAACTTTGCTGGATCATTTACACAGCTTGTTTGCGCATAGCGCGGAACAAAAGGGCCTGAAGTTGGTGTTTGATGCCGAGGGCAATGAAGGATTATGTTTGGTAACCGATCAGTTGCGATTGCATCAGGTGTTGTCGAATTTGATGAATAATGCGATTAAATTTACTGCACAAGGCTCAGTAGAGTTGAGTGTGAGTTGTTTGCGCAAGGATGGGAATAACCAGGCCTGGTTACGTTTTGCGATTGAAGATAGCGGAATTGGTATGACCGAACAACAGGCGGGCAAGTTATTTAAAGCTTTTAGCCAAGCCGACACCAGCACGACCCGCAAATACGGTGGCACAGGGCTAGGCTTGGTGATTAGCCAGCGCTTAGTCAAATTAATGGGCGCAGAAGAGATCGCATTTAAAACCCAAGTCGATCAGGGGTCTTGTTTCTGGTTTGACTTACCAGTTGTTTTGTGTGATTCCGCTGCACTTGTTCAGCAAAAATCACAGGTTCAGACGAGTGATTCCGGTGAGAACGCCTACTTTAAAGGCTGGGTGCTGTTGGTTGAAGATAATGAAATCAACCAAATTGTCGCTGCGGAACAATTAAAGAAAGCAGGCCTGGTGGTAGAACTGGCTGAAAATGGTCAAGTTGCAGTGGAAAAAGCCCAACAGCAGGCATTTGATTTGATTTTAATGGATATTCAAATGCCGGTGATGGGCGGTTATGAAGCGACGCAAAAAATTCGTGCCTTCAATTCGCAAGTCCCGATTATTGCTTTGACGGCGGCGGCGATGATTGAGGATCGCGAAAAAGCACTGGCCGCCGGAATGCAAGATCATTTAAGCAAGCCACTGAACTCAGTAGAGCTAAAGCAGGTTTTAAGTCGTTATTTAATTGCCGACAAGGCTAGGGCGCAGACGGTTGATCTCTATGCAGATGTTTTTTCAGATCAACAGGCTGTAAGCGAACTGGGTGAGATGTTGAATATTCAAGCAGGCATTGAGCAGCTGGTAGGCAATCAGGCGTTGTATCAAAAGTTGCTGCAAAGGTTGGATCAACAAATTGAGCAGGATTTCAGTCGAGTGGTGCTAATGCTTGAGCAGTTGAAGCAGGCGGATGCGTCTGATCAATTTGATCAAGTACAAAAACTAAACCATGCTCTTAAAGGTGTCGCCGGAAACCTTGCGGTTAACGGTTTGTTTGTCCTTAGCCAGCAAATCGATTTGCAACTCAAGCAGTATCAGCGCCCGACGGATGAGCAGATAGCTGAATTTAAGCAAGCGTTACAAAAAACGCAAACAGAAATTAGGGCGTATCTAGCGAGTTTGACAGTAAGCGTTCCGAATATTCCAGTCGATGTCCCGTTTGTCGAGCAGGTAACACTTGAGCAATTAGAGCAGCTCAAACAACAGCTCACCGCAAACGAGTATATTGATGAGCTCCAATTAGCCTCACTGAAGGAGAAGTTGCCATCGGAGTTTTACCCTCAATGGCAAGCGGTGGTTAATGCACTCGATAACCCTGATTTTGAACAGGCGATCATTGCTTTGGCGCAGCTTCAAATGGCGTTAAATAAAACAGAACGTCGTTAGCAGATTATTTAATATGCAGCCTCGAACTTTAGCTATCAGTTTAAAGGGATGCTGTGAATTACCAAGACTCACCGAGTTGAGTTTCAACCCAATCTAAAAAACCATCTTGCCAAGCCAGGTGTTGCTTGATTTGGGTTTGTGCGTTAAAGGGGTTTAGTTTTGTACAGAGTTCTTGGTTTTTGACGCGAATTTCTATCGGGTTTTGTTCGCTGGCGGTTTGGTTGCCAAGCTGGTAAGCGGCGTTTGTCTCTAGCCGCTCTTTAGCTTTTGAGCCTTCAGATTGAAGCCAGCTATCTTTTGCACCTTGTTGGTGGAAATAACGTAAAATCTCGAACCCCATTTCTAGATCATCGGCAGGTAATTGGCTTAACCAAGCGGTCAGCTCGAAGTCGAAATCAGGGTGGGTTAGGTGTGCAATAAGTGGCAAATGCTTGTCATTGAAATTTGGTAAGTTCATCTTGTTGTCCTGTAAATGAACCAACAATGTAACCAATATCGAATTGGCAGGCAAGGTTAAAGTAATGAATTTGGTCTAATAAAACCCGACGACTTATTGTTTAGGCTTTAAAATTTAGCCTTTAAAGCGTTTAGGTAAAATAAGGGATATTTATGAATCATATAGCAAGAAAGCTATCTGCCTGGCAAGTGATTGTTTTCGCAGCATTGTTGAGCAGTTTATTGGGGTGTTCAAGCGTTCGTTCTCCAGTTGATCACCATACTAGTCAACTCGCCTTAGATTGGGCTGGGCTTTATCAAGGAACCTTACCTTGTGCGGATTGTGAAGCGATTCTTTGGCAACTCGAATTGAAACAAAACCATCTATTTAAACTTACTCGAACTTATTTAGGAAAATCGATGACGCCTTTTTCAGATCAGGGTCACTTTATTTGGGCCCAAGATGGGCAGCGAGTGTTTTTAACCAGCCATGAACAAGAGAAAATTGGTTTTTTTGTGGGCGAAAATCGTCTTTGGTTGTTAGATCAGCAGGGACAACCTATAACAGGTAACCTATCTAGTCAGTACAGCTTGGTAAAAATTAATGACCAGTAAGGTTTTATTTGTTGAATAAGTATGGAAATAAAGCTTGTATTTGAGTTTAGATTTTTAATATAAACAGTATGTTGGTTTAAAGACGGGTAAGTTTACATTTGGAGAGTTTGATGAGTGATTATCGAAACAGAATGATTTTTTTGTTTTTTGGATTATTCCTAATGGTGACGAGGGTAAGCGCTGAAGAAATCAATCAACTCTCTACGATAGAGGTTCAAGTTGTTTCTGAAACCCAGAATTTGCAGCCTGGTGTTGAGGTTGTGCCTTCTGTTTCGACGCTAGAAACGGCACCCTCAGAAATTCAATTAAATATTATTGAGTTAAAAGGTGTGGCGGGGACTCAAGGCGACCCGCTTGGTGCGGTACGCACACTGCCGGGTATTACTTTGGCAAATGGTGGCGGAGGCCGAACACCTGGCTTTTATGTTCGAGGTTCGAATGCGAATGAAAACAAAATTCTGATTGATGGTTTGCCGGTTGGCTATATCTATCATTTTGGCGGGATTTATTCGGTACTGAATCCTGATTTAATTGATAATTTTAAAACCTACTTGGGTGGTTTTGGTGTTGAGTATGGGGATCGCTTAGGGGGCGTGGTGGATGTGCAAACCCGTAAGCCGAATGCGCAGCGTGTTAGCCAAAGTTATCAAGTCGGTTTCTATGATTCATCGGCAAGGATTGAAGGGCCAACGTCTGAAAACGGTTCAGCGTTTTTTGCAGTGCGCCGCAGCTATATTGACTTATTTTTGCCTTCCACAGGTTCGCTAGGTTCCGACTCGGATAACCGTTATACCCAGTTTCCGCAGTTTTGGGATATGCAAGCCAAGTACCGGCATGAGCTAAAAGATGGGTTTGTTGACCTCTCGTTATTTGCTGCAGATGATCAATTACGCTTCGATATTCGTGATGAAAAAGAACGGTTACAAGATCCAGCACTTTTGGGTGATTTAGGTAGCCAACGTGCGTTTCAAACGCTTGGCTTGCGTTGGGCAAAAACCTTAACGCCGGATATTGAACAGCTGATTCGCCTTGGGGTATCGATGACATCCAATGATTTCGTGATAGGCACGCAGCAAGCGGGTGATCTGAATCCAGGGCAGTCCTATGGCTTTGAACAACAGGGACGCACCACGTTTGTTTTGCCACAATGGGCGGTTTTTCAGGGCGATAACCGCTGGAAAACAGGGGTGGATTTGTATCGCTATGACTTCGATATTTCGGGCTACATTGGGCAGCCTTGCCGAGAAGGTCAAGCGGACTGTACCTTAACCAACAGTTCACCGAATTTGATTGATGAGCAATTTTCCGGCTATGAAGCGGCCGCCTATGTTGAGTTATCGCGCCCGATCACCGAACGATTATTTGCGACGTTTGGGGTGCGCTCAAGTCATTATGACTGGGCGCGTGATACCTATCACGAAATTTCGCCGCGTGTTAGCTTTGAGTATGACTGGGCAGATGCAACGATTTTGACTGCCAGCTGGGGGCGGTTTGTTCAGCCACCGCAAGGCAATGAAATCTCAAAAGATATAGGCAATCCTGAGCTGGTGATGACCCAAGCGGAGCATCGAATCTTAGGGGTGAAGCATGAGTGGACTCCGCTTTGGTCAACCCAGGTTGAACTCTATCAAAAACCCATGACCAAGTTAGTGGTGTCTCGGTCATCACCTGAAAACTATGCTAATCGCGGTGAAGGCGTGGCGCAAGGCTTGGACGTGCTGATTAAACGTAACTTTAAAGACCGACGTTATGGCTGGTTAAGCTATAGTTATTTAGAGTCCAAGCGCAGTGACAAAGATGACCCTAGTGCGGATCGCTTGTTTGATGGCGACCAACCGCATACCTTGAATCTGGTATGGGCGCAGCCTTTTGGCGGTAGCTGGTCCAACTGGGTTTGGGGAGCGAGTGTTCAGCTGCAGTCAGGCCGACCCTATACGCCAATTATTGGGCGTGAAGAATTACGGGTAACGGATAACCAGGCCTGCCAGTCAGTGGATAACTGTTATTGGAAACCGACGTACGGTGAAACAAATTCTAAACGTTTGCCGGTAAATGCAAGGTTAGACCTGTCGATGGAACGTAATATCAAATTTGATGGCTGGAATATGGATCTGCGTTTTGAGTTGTTAAATGTAGGTGCAGTGATTGCACCTGACAGCGCCGTGGTCGGGCTGGATTATGAGGCCGATTACAGCAATTTTAATAACCCGGACAAGGTACAAGGTTTTCCTTTCCTGCCCTCGTTCAGTATCCGTGGCAATTTTTAACTAAGGTACTATTAAAGTGAATGTATGGATATTGTTGAGTTTGGCGATTGTGTCGGAAGTGATTGGTCTAGCGCACTGAAGTTAAGTGATGGGTTGACGGTATCATTTGCAGATAAAACTCTTCATCTAAGTGTATTCATGACAAACACTTTTTATTTAACTACTATTAAAGTGATTTGTTTGGTATAACACTAGCAGTAGTGTTTTTTTTAAAAAAAGGTTGGATTATGAAAAGTAAATTTACGAGTTGGTTGATGTTAGTGGCATTTATGGGAATGACGGTATTGCCTGCTCAGGCGGCTATGGTATCAACAGGCCAGGTTGTGGGGGCGCAACAGTCTTCGTTAGAACGTGAAACTGTTACGACAATGCTAGAGCGAGCCGACGTTCAAGCGCAGCTAATGGCAATGGGGGTTTCAGCACAAGATGTTCAACTGCGTGTTGCGGCTATGACGGATGCCGAGGTGATGCAACTAAACGAAAAGATGGCTGATTTACCTGCAGGCGGCGGTATTGTTGGATTAGTTGCGCTGGTTTTTGTGATCTTTGTTATTACGGATGTTATTGGAGCAACAGATATTTTTCCATTTATTAGACCGGTCAATTGATGAGATGGTCAAAATTTAAACTAAGTGCCCAGTTAATACTGGGCATTTTTTTGTCCTGGTTTTTAGTGGGCTGCAGTCTGCTAAAGGTCGAGCCAAGTTCTTTGTCGTTGGAAAAAACGTCGATTGAATTAGTGGATGTGCCTTTTTATCCCCAAGCTGAATATCAATGTGGTCCCGCTGCGTTAGCCACTTTACTCCAGTATCGTGGGCAAACTATCTTGCCGGACGACCTGGTCAGTCGGGTTTATACCCCGCAAAAGCAAGGTAGTTTACAGATCGATATGATTGCAGCGGTGCGACAGCAGGGGTTAATGCCTTATCCCTTAGCCGTCAATATGCAAGCATTATTAACGGAAGTGTCGGCGGGCAATCCGGTTTTAATCCTGCAAAACTTAAGTTTTAATTGGGCTCCCGTTTGGCATTATGCGGTGGTCATGGGTTATGATCTAGAGCGCAATGAGTTAATTTTGCGTTCAGGTGAAACCGAGCGCTGGCTGACGACCTTGACCACTTTTGAGCGCACTTGGCGTCGAGCTGACTATTGGGGCATAGTGATTGTTGAAGCCGATCAAATTCCGCCAACGGCAAATCCACTGGACTGGTTGAAAACCGCATTTGATTTAGAGCAAACCGGGCAGGCGGATAAGGCATTGATCGCTTATCGTACCGGCTTTCAAACTTGGCCTGAATCGGTTGGTTTAGGCATGGCCTTGGGTAATTTACTTTATGCGCAAGCCGACTATTTAGCAAGTTCAAAGGTCTTTCAGCAACTTAGCTTAAGCCATCCCTTAGAAGCCCAGGTATGGAATAACTGGGCCTATGCATTAAAGGCAAAATCTTGCGAGCAGGCCGCATTACAAGCAGCACGTTGCGCCAATACGCTAGCGCCAAACCATCGTATTTATCAATCTACGCTAAACGAAATGCAGACTCTTATTCATCTGGATCAAGTCTCTTGTCCCGTGGTGACGTGCAGAATTGACAAGAATTATGAAGATTAGTTATTGCGCGCAATAACCGCCGTCAACAAAATAGGTGTTGCCATTGCTGCCGGAGGCGGCATCGGACATTAAGAATAAAGCCATCGCGGCGCATTCTTCGTTGGTCACATAACGCCCCAGCGGCACTTTAGCGGCAAAGGCATCATGCACCTCTTTACCATGTCCAGGGCTGGCTTGTTCTTCAATTGAACGCATCATGCGATTATCCACCGGTCCTGGGTTCAGGGTGTTGACCCGAATGCCTTCAGGCCCCAACTCTGCGGCTAAACAGCGCATCATGCCGACCACTGCGTGCTTGCTGCTGACATAAGGCGATAAACCAGCCGCACCCCGCACCCCGGCAACACTTGAGGTGATGACCACGCTGCCACCGCCGGCTGTACGCAGGGCGGGCAGTGCGGCTTCAACTCCAAAGCGCACCCCATGTACATTGACTGCAAACACTTTTTCCCAAGCCGCATCCGAACGGCTGTCAAACGGGCCAACTTCGCCTTCAATCCCGGCGTTTAAAAACACCGCGTCCAATCGGCCAAAGTTCTCTGTTGCCGCTGCAACCATGCGTTGGTTGTCTTCACGTTGAGTGACATCCACCGCCAGCCCAATCGCGCGTTCGCCTAGCGATTTGGCAATGGCTTCAACTGCCGCTGCTTCACGATCTGTAATCACCACACTTGCACCCTGGGCATAGGCCATGCGTGCGGTCGCCTCTCCAATGCCGCCGGCACCGCCGGTAATGGCAATCACTTTACCTTGTAAATCACTCATTTTCCTCTCCTCTTGACGAGCCAACCGCCAAAATTTCAAGGCGGAAAGACACAAAAAATAAATAGGGTGTTCACAGACCAATGTAACGAATTATGATGAACAAGGTCAAGGTAAATTGACACGAACCTAGGGTTATAGCGCATTTACGCAAGCAACGCGAGTTGGCAAAATTATCCCGCGAAGCCTTGGCGGAGCGAAGCACTGTGCCTGCGCCGAGGACATCTCATGGCGAATGGTATGGCGTTTTTGACGACGACTCCACATAATCAATCATATAACGATTCATTAACGTCTAACGATGCTAAAAGCCTCGTTGAATGTGTTTGGCGGGGTTTTTTCTATTTTTGCATTATTCAGCTTGCTGCATATTGGATAAAGCGCGCTCAATACGCGCATTCACCAATTTACCATAAAACTCATAGGCACCGTTGTTGATAATCGGTGGTGCGACCACTTGTCCTTCACCGTTAACAAACACCTGAGTCGGCAATTCGGCAACATTGTAGAACAGAGCAAAATCTTCAGCCGAGATAGGTTCACCATAAAAGTCGATTAGGGCTTGTTGGCTGTCTATAAACACTTCAATAAACTGCACCCCTTGAGGAAATTGATTAAACCGAAGTTGTGCAAACAGCGCCCGTTGTTTAAGTAGTTCGCAGGGTCGACAGTAGTTGGCATTAAAAAATAACATCACCGGTTTTTGGCGCTCAATCGCAACCTGTCCAACTTGCTGAAGATCTGTTTGACGTTCTAAAAAACTGTGTTGTTCTGCCAGAGTGTTTAAACTAAAACCTAGCAGGCATAGGCTGATTAGATAACGCATGATGTCTCCATTGGGTTAAACAAAGTTTTTTTTGATTGTAGCCTAATCACCAGGCCTGGTGATGTAAAGTTAACTGGGCTTTCAGCTTTTCACTAATTTAGACAAATAATTTTCAAAAAATGCTCTTCTCAACAATATGCGTGGGTGCGCCGTCTAAGCTGGTTTGGTTTTTCTTAATCCAATATTGCTCTACGCCTTCTTCACCGAGTTTGGCGGTGACTTCGTTTAATTGCTCGCGCTCTTCCACATAATCAAAAAACGGCACCGCCATACCGCAAGAGGTTTGCACTAAATCAATGTCCAATACAAAAATCTGGCGTGCGCCGGGCAATGGGTTAAACAAACCATACAGTTCTTGCCATTGCGGATCTTTGCGATGCACCACTTTGGCCGTGCCATATAAACGCAAAATCAATGGCGCACCGTCAAACGCGCAAAACATCAACGTCATGCGCGGCTGTTGTTGCACATGGGCGGCGGTTTCGTTACCACTGCCGGTCACGTTCAACCAAACGACTTGATTGGGCGACATCACACGCAGAGAATCCATGCCTTTGGGCGACACATTCACGCGACTATCTTTGGTGGCGGTGCCGACAAAATAGATTTTTTGCTGTTGGATAAAATCTGTCAACTTGTCATTTAAAGCGTTAAATTGCTGTGCCATACTATTTCCTTCAGTCGGTGCTTGGCGAAAATGGCGGCTAACTACTTAGGCGGTTGGGATCAACTCCGCGTGATTACACATTAAAAATGCTGTACTCACATTATAAAGTGATAGCAGTGTTTAAATTGCTAGAAAATCTGGTCTATTTTACTACTTAATATGCCACCACCAGGCCTGGTGTTAGTCAAAAAACAGGGCGGTGGTTTTAATAATAAGGAACGCGCCAATCAACGCCAGCAGTAGGGCGGTGATTTTATACATGAGCGTTTGTTTATCTCTCGCCAATAACTTGAATCCGCGCGCGGCTAAATAGGCATAGATGATTTTAGGCAAACCCACCGCCAAAATCGCCAACATCACCACCAGGCCTGCATCCCAATGGGTGATGTGGTTTAAGTTCAAAAACGCCGGAAAGAAACCTAAATAAAACAAAATCGCTTTTTGATCGGCAAAAGTCAGACTCAAACCTAAGCTAAAACTCGCCAAAGAGGAAGGGTTGGCGTTTTGAAGTTGCGTTGATAAGGGTTTGGATTGCCAAAGGCGTAGCGCCAGCCACAGCAAATAACCGCCACCCAGATACGCCACAAACTGAAACAACCACGCCACATTTTCTACCAGCCACACCAGCCCAAACAGCGCCAGCACAATAAATAATATATCCGCCACAACAATGCCCAGTGCGGTGAACACGCCTTGCCAAAAACCAAATTGGCTGGCGCGCAGTATCACCGTAAACACGCTGATACTTGGCAAACTCGCCATGACTAACATCGCCAAAGCCAGCGAAACGCTATTCATCCAACTCATTGAAAAATCCATCTTTTCCCCATTTTTAGCGATGGTTATTGGCATGGCGAGGGCATAAAGTCAGCCCGCAGACGCAGAGCAACGCCGTTCGATAACGTGACATTTGTGTTTTATTGGTCTTCGATAGTCTATGTGTATTTGGATGTTATTGTAAAGGGCACTTCGATTAGGTTGTCGTTGACTTCAGTGAGAATTAAAGCAGTCTTATACAATTCGTGGCGTAGCGTCATACTTTAGTCATGGTTTTTTCAGGTTGCTTCAAATATAATTTAATATTAGTTAAGTTAATGAGGGTATAGATATGATTAATGGATTGCAGCGAATAGCGTATTTCCCCGCCAGTTTTTTTGGCATGATTATGGGTGTGACCGGTTTAAGTATCGCGTTTCTTCAATTGAGTAAAACCGCGCCGATATTTACGAATGTGGCGATTGGCAATGTGATTATTGCGGCGGTTTTGATGGTTGTGCTTCTTGGTGTCTATCTGTATAAAACAATTCGCTTTTTTCCGGAAGTGAAGGCGGAGATGAAGCATCCGGTGAAGATGAATTTTATACCCGCTATCAGTATCAGCCTGTTGCTGTTGAGTGTGGCGTTTTACGCGTTAGACCTGGTGCAAATATCTCAACGTTTATGGATTATCGGCGCAGTGATGCAAATTTCATTGACCTATTGGGTGCTGCATAACTGGGTGCATCACGACTTTTTTACCCCTGAGCATTCGAGTCCGGCCTGGTTTATTCCGATTGTCGGTAATATTGTCGTGCCGATTGCGGGGGTGCATCATGCGCCAATGGAACTCAACTGGTTTTTCTTTTCAATTGGTTTGGTTTTTTGGCTAGTGGTGAAGTCGGTGGTTATAAACCGTATTATTTTCCACGCGCCGATGCAGGCACGTTTAATTCCAACGTTGTTTATTTTTATTGCCCCTCCTGCGGTCGGTTTTATTTCTTACTTGGCATTAAACGATAATCAGCTCAATCAATTTGCGATGGTTCTGTATTTCTTTGGCATTGCGATGACCTTGTTGATGTTGGTGTCACTGCATAAGTTCGCCAAACTCGATTTTGCGCTTTCTTGGTGGGCTTATACCTTCCCGGTCGCGGCGATGGTGATTGCCAGTTACATTATGGCGGCGCATAGCGGGCAGATCGGCTTTCAATACATCGCTTATTTCTTGCATACGTTATTAATGCTGTTGATTGTGTATTTGGCCTATAAAACTGGGCAGGCGGTAAAAAACAAACAAATTTGCGTGGATCATTAATGCACAACTCGACGCTGTATCAGGTCACGTTAGAAGCGCGTGACCACGAGTGTGATATTCAAGGTGTGGTCAATAATGCGCATTATCAGCATTATTTTGAGCATGCCCGTCATTGCTTTCTTAAAGCTCGGGGCATTGATTTTGCCGCCTTGGCAAAAGAAGGGATTAACTTGATGGTGCAGAAAATTGAAATTGAATATTTTGCCCCGATTCAGGCGCATGACCTGTTTTCGATTGCCGTGCACGTCGTGGCGTTGAGCAAAGTACGTTATGCGTTTCATCAGGAAATTCGGCATCAAAACTCGGGTCAATGTTTAAGTCGAGCCAAAACCGTGGTGGTGACGACAGATCGCCAGTATCGACCTACCAGAAAAACGCCGCTGGCGCTGTTTTATCGTTAAAAGAGAGAAATATGAAAATCGCTATTACCAGCCCAAACGGCAAAAGCATTTCCGGCCATGCTGGCAAATGCCCGGGTTATCTCGTGTATGACATTCAACAAGGCAGACTACACGGCAAACAGCATATAAAACTCACCAAAGACCAGGTGTTTCGTCATTTTTCCGGCGCATTATCTAGCCATCCCGATCACCCGTTACACGGGATTAACTGCTTGATTACTCAAGGAATAGGCGATGGATTGCACCAGCGTTTAACCCATGACGGTATCCAGGTTTTGGTGACCGAAATGGCGGATTCTGATGAGGCGGTACAGCAGGTTGTTATGGCGTTTTCAACACCATAACAACCGTGTTTCCTAAGCGTTGTGGTGAGCAAAATTTCGCTGATATTTCACAAAGTGCCTACAAAAGCCAAGCGCACGATACACTGCTCAAAAAAAGAAAGATCAAAAACAACATCCTGCACCGTGCTTACCGTAACACGCCCTTAACCGAACACTAAAAGCAACACAACCGCTTCGCCTCTGAAGTGCGTTACATCGTAGAGCGCACCTTTGGGATATTAAAACAACACTACGGCATGGGACAAGCCCGCTATAACGGGTTAGCACGTAATGCCGCTAAACTGACATTGATGTGTATCAGTTACAACCTAAAACGAGCGGCTGTAATAAAACAGCGCTAAGGCGCAAGAGGTGGGTGTATCCAAAAAACAGGATACACCCACAAAAAACCAACAAAACGCCCCTTACTGGGCTAAAAAAGGACTAAAATGCAAAATGCATATTCAAAAAAGTCGAATTTGGAAGTTTAACTTGGGGAATAGGTTAGTTTTGCAAAGCTCTCTATTTAATTATTAATGCTTCTGTAAATCAATACTTAAACTGTGATAGTATTTGACTATTAATACGTCACTAAACTTTAATTGGCAATAAAGTTTGTAATTATTTAAATTAATAGGCACATCAGTTAGTTTGATGTTGTTATTATTTTCATTTTAAGGAGATAGATATGCAAAGCTTTGATAGTAATCAAGAACAGGTTGTTTTTCCACGTTTGAATGAGGCTGCACCTGATTTTAATGCGGTGACAACTCATGGTCGTAAATCGCTGGCTGACTATAAGGGTAAGTGGTTGGTTCTTTTTTCACATCCTGCAGACTTCACACCAGTATGTACCACTGAGTTTATCGCGTTCGCTAATCGTCAACAAGACTTTGCAGCGTTGAATACTGAGTTGTTAGGGCTTTCAATTGATAGCCATCACTCGCATAATGCTTGGGTGCTTAATATTAAAGAGAAATTTGGTGTCGATATTAACTTTCCGATTATCGCTGACTTGGATATGAAAGTAGCTAAAGCTTATGGGATGGTTCACCCTGGTGCGGCCGATACCTCAGCTGTTCGCGCTACCTTTGTGATCGATGACAAGGGAGTGTTGCGTGCAATGGTTTACTACCCAATGTCTAACGGTCGTGACATTAATGAGTTTGTACGTATGGTTCAAGCAATGCAAACATCTGATAAACATGGTGTTGCAACGCCAGAAGCGTGGAAACCGGGTGAAAAAGTGATTGTACCTCCAGCCGCGACTGTGGAAGAGGCTAAGCTAAGACTGGCTTCTGGTGAGTATGATTGTGTTGATTTTTATTACTGTACTAAAACTCTATAGCTTTTTTGAGTGTAACTAGAGTGCTCTTTAGAGGGCGCTCTGCCGTTTTTGTGTGTTTAATTTAGTATACCAACAAGACACCCAAAATAGATTGGCTCCGTTTCGTTAATTTCCTATGATTTAATTGTGGTTTTCTTCTTCATTCGGATAATTACCGAGTCATTTACTCAGTAATAGTGCCAGAAGCTTTCACTAGAAATAACTATTAACGCAACGGAATCTACATTCCGTAGCATTATGGAATGCTAAATTGTTTCGTTCGCTGTGTCACTTTTTACTCTTAGTCTCGAGTAATTAAGCGTTGGCTCATTCCTTCATTCGTCACTTTATGCACTTTGACTTTTTCAAAATCCGGGTGCGTTGTGTTGATGAGGATATTGTAATCATGGGGGCTTAAGGATGAAGGTACACCTAATGCTAAGGTTTCCATGCTGCTGAACCATGTTTCACCTATGTCCACCGTAAATTCTGGGCGTATATCGGCATCCCAAGCCAGCGCACTGTCCATTGTTTTTTGAGCCTTAACCAGCTCGTCAAGGGTCATCATATATAGGTTGTCATCTGGAATTTCGAGGCAAACCAGCTTAAATTCTGCCAAGGTGGCATATTCATTCACACCTGCCAAGATTTCTAGCTTTGCAGTCGCCGCATTGGCGCTGGTATAAAGCATGGGTGTGCCTTCGGCATTCCAGCGCCCACCCACCTTGGCCGAGCCTTCGGCACTTAAAGGGTCAGCCAAATATTTTTCTTTGATTAGACGATAAACCAACATTACGAATAAACCGAATGCTCAATTCTTAGGAGAAGTTTTCTGACTTCATCCGTTCCGGCTTCGGTTTCCAACAGTTCAAGCGGCACCGCTCCGCCCAAAAATTTAGCCGGTGTTTTTAGCCAGCGAATACTACGTTCATGTTCACCCAGTGTTGATTCTGCAAGCGAGATAATGGCGGCTATTCGGTAAACCCTTCCTGCCTCGTCAGGCTTTAATCCTTTGCCTTCTTTCTTACGTCTTGAAATAGTCGAACTCGAAATATTCACCAACGAATAAACCTGTTGCTCATTCAAGTCCAGCTCTTTGCTGAGTTTTGAAATCACCTCTAGCGGTATCTTGTTGGAGCGAATATTTTGGTCAATTTCCATGTTGTTCGCTGAGCTAAAACCGATTCTGATAAAAGGGTTTGAACGCGATTTTTTGCGTTTTGCCGCTTGCGTGATTAAGGATGCAGAAAAACGATTGTCCTGAATGATTGCTTCCATTGTCATGCCATCCCTTGCATATAAGTTATAGACTTACATCTTAGCACAAGCATTCAATCGGGAAAAATATTGTTGCAAGTGATGTTGTGGTGGGTTAAGGGCGTGATAGTGTTGTATTATCAGGCGGGGCGTGTTCGATATACATCAAGCTTACTCGAAGATTAGTCGAAAAGGGTTGCTGTTGTTTTAACGATTAAAAACACGCCGACAAGTGCAAGCAATAGGGCGGTGATTTTATACATGAGCGTTTGTTTATCTCTCGCCAATAACTTGAATCCGCGCGCGGCTAAATAGGCATAGATGATTTTAGGCAAACCGACCGCCAAAATCGCCAACATTACCACCAGGCCTGCATCCCAATGGGTGATGTGGTTTAAGTTCAAAAACGCCGGAAAGAAACCTAAATAAAACAAAATCGCTTTTTGATCGGCAAAAGTCAGACTCAAACCTAAGCTAAAACTCGCCAAAGAGGAAGGGTTGGCGTTTTGAAGTTGCGTTGATAAGGGTTTGGACTGCCAAAGGCGCAAAGCCAGCCACAGCAAATAACCTCCGCCCACATAGGCCACAAGCTGAAACAACCACGCCACATTTTCTACCAGCCACACCAGCCCAAACAACGCCAGCACAATAAATAAAATATCCGCCACAACAATGCCCAGTGCGGTGAACACGCCTTGCCAAAAACCAAATTGGCTGGCGCGCAGTATCACCGAAAACACGCTGATGCTCGGCAAGCTCGCCATGACTAACATCGCCAAAGCCAGCGAAACGCCATTTATCCAACTGATCGAAAAATCCATAATGACCTGCGAATTTAAAAGTTTACAGCTTTATTGATTAAAACCACCATTTGCCGGAATTCAAAATAAGCCGCGTCATTTTGTTGTAGCCGGTTGAGGTTGGGTGGGCGCCATCGTTTTGCGCGATTTCGGTTAAATAGGCTTGGTCTTGAACCAAGGCATCAAACAACGGAGTGAACGGCAGTCCGGCTTTTTCAGCTTCAATTTGCATGGCGTTGGATAGGGTTTGGATGTGTTGGTTTTGCGCATGATCATCCACCGGCGGCGGGCCAATCACCAGGCCTGGTGAGGATTGCATACGCGCAAATAGCGCGCGCATATTTTGCAAAGACGTTTCAAATTCCACCCGTAACGCACCGTTTTCCAGCGTCGTGTCGTTCACGCCGCACGACAATACAATCCGATTGTCGCAATCTGGCTGTTGGCGTAACGCAATCTCGTGCCAGCGTTGCAGAATATCTGTTGATGTATTACGCCGAATCCCCAGGTTGTAATAGGTGATGTTATGGCCGTTGCGTTGCGCTAACGCACACAATCGACCCGCCCAACCGAGCATCGTCTCATCGCCTGTACCGTTAACAAACGAATCGCCGATAAAACAAATGCGGGTATCGGTCATTGTCTCGCTTCCTCAGCATCAAGCCAGTCTTCTACACATTCTGCACTGTGGTTTGATGCAATGAGAATAAATATTACCGAACAAGTTTGCAAGCTACTGGGGTCTTGGGTAATGCGGTGCTTGCTAACCACCAGGCCTGCTTGTTCAAAGGTTTGCAACCAGGCCTGGTGGTTACGTTTATACCAGGGCGCTGGGTCGGTAAAGCGTTCGGAAAAGCCTTGCCACGAACCGGCTTGCCAGCCTGTTGTTTCGTCTGCAACGTGAAGGGTTTGAATTAAAATCCGTCCGTTTTCGGTCAGCAAATTTTTTAGCTTAATCAGCAAATCATCTACCGATTCCTTACCGAATAGCGAGAAGTTGCAGACAATTAAATCAAACTTGCGCGGCAAGGTATCAAGATGGAGTTGCTGATAAGTCAGGTTCAGATAGGTATGGCGTGGGTCGGCTTTTTGCGCCAGGCGAATTAAATCCTCACTGCCGTCGATGCCCATATAGTCAACGGACTTTGCACCAGGCCTGGTGCTGGCGATTTTGCGTATCAGCCAGCCTTCGCCACAGCCGACATCCAGCATGGATTGAAAATCCTGTGCCAAAATCGCATCGACAATTGCTAGGTTGGTCACTCGATTACGACTTTCGATTTCACGATTGCGCACCGCCTGCGTCCAGGCTTTGGCATTGGTATCCCAGGATTTTAAAATCGCTTGTTCAGGATTATTAAACATCACTAAATACTCTTTTCAACAATATGCGTGGGTGCGCCGTCTAAGCTGGTTTGGTTTTTTTAATCCAATATTGTTGTATGCCGTCTTCACCGAGTTTGGCGGTGACTTCGTTTAATTGCTCGCGTTCTCCCACATAATCTAAAAATGGCACGGCCATGCCGCACGAGGTTTGCACTAAGTCAATATCCAATACAAAAATCTGGCGTGCGCCGGACAATAGGTTAAACAAATCATACAGTTCTTGCCATTGCGGGTCTTGGCGATGCACCACTTTGGTGGTGCCGTATAAACGCAAAATCAATGGCGCGCCTTCAAACGCACAAAACATCAGTGTCATACACGGCTGTTGTTGTACATGTGCGGCGGTTTCATTACCGCTTCCGGTGACATTTAACCAAGCCACTTGATTCGCCGAAAGCACACGTAACGAATCCATAGCCTTGGGCGATACATTCACGCGACGGTCTTGGGTGGCGGTGCCGACAAAATAGATTTTTTGCTGTTGGATAAAATCCGTCAATTTGTCGTTTAAAGCGTCAAATTGCTGTGCCATATTATTTCCTTCAGTCGGTGCTTGGCGCAAATGGCGGCTATCTACTTAGGTGATTGGAATCAACTCCGCGTCATTGCACGTTAAAAATGCTGTACTCAAATTATAAAGTGATAGCGGTATTTAAAGTACTAGAAAATCTAGTCAATTTTACTACTTAATATGCCACCACCAGGCCTGGTGTTTAGAATTGACAGGCATGTCTGATAGTAGCCAAGCCAACCACAATATAACCACCGCCCACACTACCAAGCCTAAAACGGGCTTCAGTTTTAACCACAATGTTGACCAAAATTTCAGCATCTCAAACCCTCGCTTTGAGAGTCCAGTTTACGGTTTGAATGCACCTCAATACAGAATTAGAAATTGAAAATAAAAGCAGTACAGAACTGGGTGTGCTGTACCTGTGATGGTTAAAAAAACGTAAACTGTATTGCTTGGGAATTTCAATTTGATGGTTAAATACCGCAATACATGAGTTGGATTATTTTCGATGGCAAACGATTTTCTATACCAAACCCTGGCTGAAGATTTGGCCGAGCAGATTAAGCAAGGGCTATATCGAATCGCGCCCTAAATCCGGCTTTTACGTTAAACGCCAAATGGCCGAAGCCATCACCACACCCGAACCCACGCGCCCCAACACGATTCCAACCTTGGTTAGCGGACAAGAAATGGTTCTGCATCTGGTGAAATCCGCCAATAACCCGAAGATGGTGCAATTCGGTGCGGCGGTGCCGGCGCACAGTTTTTTACCGACGCATCTCGTGACCCAAGCGTTTCGACAGGTTGCCAAAACGCATCCCGCCGAAGTCAACGATTACCAATTTCCACCAGGCCTGCCTGAACTGCGCCAACAAATCGCACGCCGCATGGTCGGCAATGGGTGCGACATCACGCCGCAAGACATCGTCATTACCGACGGATGCCAAGAAGCCTTGCGCCTCGCATTACGCGCCTGCGCTGAACCTGGTGACGTGATCGCCATCGAATCGCCGACCTTTTACGGCCTCCTGCAAGTCATCCATTCCTTACGCATGAAAGCGATTGAAATCCCCACCGACCCGGATACTGGCATGTCGATTCCCGCGCTCAAAATGGCGCTCGACCAATGGCCGATAAAAGCCTGTGTGCTGGTGCCGAGTTTCAGCAATCCGTTGGGATTAAGCATGCCCGACCAGGCAAAACATCAACTGGTTGAACTGCTTTCCAAGCGCCAAATCCCGATGATCGAAGACGATGTGTATGGCGAAATCACCCACGGCACACGCCGCCCCAAACCGCTAAAAGCCTTTGATCAAGACGATTGGGTGATTTACGCGTCTTCTTTTTCTAAAACCCTCTCACCAGGCCTGCGTGTCGGCTGGGTTGCCTCCAAACGCTATCACGACAAGCTGGAATATTTTAAATACGCATCCAATCTCGCCACCTCATCGATTGCGCAACTCGCGGTTACGGAGATTCTGCAATCCGGCAAATTCGAACGCTACCTCACCCGCGTGCGCCCGCAATACGCCTTTGCCATCGACCGTATGACTGCCGCCATTATCGAACTCTTCCCACAAGGCACCAAAGTCACCCGCCCCAAAGGTGGTTTTGTGCTGTGGGTCGAACTGCCGTTCGAGATCGACACCTTTGAACTCACCAAACGCCTGATCCCGCAAAACGTCAGCATCGCACCCGGGCGCATCTTCACCACCACCGAAAACTACAACCACTGCCTACGCCTATCCTGCGCCGTAGACTGGAACCGCCAAACCGAATGGGCACTTTTGAAAATCGTCAATGAAATAAAACTGATGAAGAATGAGTGAGATAAAAACAACCAGGCCTGGTTGCTTTACATCAAGTTTAAGTGCGTATTAATGTGGAAAAGCAGATGGTGATGGGGTAGGATTGATATTCAGTTTTTTTAAGAAAATTACGTGGTGCTAAAGCACTCCCGTTCACTTTACACTACCAAGTAAACCATATTGCAGTTTTATTAAAAGAGTATCTAATGAGCTTTGAAAATCAGGCACAAGATTATTATTCGAAAGCCCCTGTTATTATTTTAGGGAGTGGCGCTTCAGCCGCCTATGGTATGTCAGGCATGGGAAAATTGGCCGATTATTTAATTGAGCACACCGATGTTTCTGATCTTTTGGAAGAAGAGCAAAGCAATTGGGGTGAGTTTTGCAACGCTTTGAATTCAGGGATCGACTTAGAAACGGCTTTGCATCAGATACAAGTATCCCAAGCACTAACAGACAAAATCATTAACCATACCTGGACTCTTATAAACAAAGAAGATTTGGATATATTCAAAAATAGACTCGAATGTAATGAGCCGTTTAGTCTCGGTATTCTGCTTTCTCATATGTTCAAATCAAGTATCTCTACAATTAACATCATTACTACAAATTACGATAGGCTCGCTGAATATGCATGTGATAGGGAAAATATTCACCATTACACAGGATTTAGTCATGGTTATTTCCGTCAGCTATCTCAGCCATCCGAAGTTAAAGTTTCACGTAAAGTTAATATATGGAAAGTGCATGGATCGCTTGATTGGTTTGAGTCACCCTTAAAAGACGTTATTGGATTATCGCACTTAGAAGAAATCCCCGTCGGATACTCTCCTCAGATTGTGACGCCTGGAACTCAAAAGTACCAAAGAACTCATCTAGAACCATATCGTTCAATTATTAACAATGCTGACCTTGCGATTACAAATGCGGCGTCATATCTGTGTGTTGGTTATGGATTCAATGATGAGCATATACAGCCAAAGCTTATGAGTAAATGTGTACGGCAAGGGGCACCAATTACTATTGTGACACGCTCAATTTCTGAAGCTACAAGGAGGCATGTTATCAATGGCGGCGTAAGCAACTACCTAGCAATTGAGCGTGGCGCACATGATGACCAGTCAGTGATTTATAGCTCTCTTGAAAAAGAGCCAGTATTTGTTGATAAAAATTTATGGAGCCTCCAAGGCTATTTGACATTAATAATGTAGGGGGCAGAGCGATGCCAATTTTTAATTTTATGGACGATGATGCACTTGGAAAAGTGGCATCTGTTGATACGGCTACAGTGGTTGTAGATGTAGACAATGTGGACCAACTGAAAAGGTTACAGGTAAATCATTTAGCTGTGTTGCAAAGTAGTAGGCCAGGACAACACCTCATAGGTTTAATTGTTCAAGTTACAAGAAAGAAGGCTATTACAGAGATAATCGATGAGGGAAGTGTTGATCAATCTCCAGAGCTTAATCTCTGCAAAATCGCTCTCATTGGTACTTTGTTGGATCGCGACGGTGAAAAGGAAAACGTATTTCGTAGAACACTTGAGTCAGTTCCTGAAATTGATGCTAACTGCTTTTCACTGGAGGGTGACAATCTTACTGGGTTTATGAGAACCCTCTCAAGCATTGCGGGCGATGGAAATGCTTTAACCCTTGGAAAATATACTCTTGATGAGCATGCCGTTGCATATCTAAATGGGAATAAATTTTTTCAACGCCATGCATTTATAGGTGGAAGCACGGGGTCGGGAAAGTCATGGACTACCGCCAGAATCATTGAGCAAATGGCAGGGTTGAGCTCTGTCAATGCCATAGTGTTTGATCTTCATGGTGAATACTCCCCGCTAGTAGGCGACGGTATTCAGCAGCTAAAAGTTGCTGGCCCTGCTGATGTAGAAACAGGGCGAACCTTGGAAGACGGCATTCTTTACCTTCCTTATTGGCTGCTTTCCTACGAGGCTCTGGTGTCAATGTTTGTTGACCGTAGTGATCAAAATGCCCCTAATCAAGCGATGATTGTGGCTAGAGAAATAAACCAGGCAAAACGTCAATATCTAAAAGATCATGGACATGTTGATATTTTGTCTCATTTTACGGTAGACAGCCCTGTTCCTTTTGACTTACAAGAGTTACTTGGTCGGCTAAACTACATAAATACTGAGATGGTTCCGGGTGCTAAAGCGGGGTCAGAAAAACAAGGCGATTTTTTTGGCAAGTTAGCGAGGATGATATCTCGCTTAGAAAATAAGATTTCTGATCGTAGACTTGGTTTCCTGTTTAATGGTGGCGATGACATTCTGGATTTCTCTTGGTTAAATCGGCTGTCTACAAAGCTGCTGGGAAGTTCTTCCGAAAACGGAAGTGCAGGTATCAAGATTGTCAATTTTTCCGAAGTTCCTTCGGACATTCTCCCTTTAATAGTTTCCTTAGTGGCGCGAGCTGCATTTTCAGTACAGCAATGGACTCCAGCGGAGTTGCGACATCCTATCGCCTTGCTTTGTGATGAGGCACACCTTTATATGCCGCAAAAGAGCTCAGCAGACTCAGCTGATAGTGTATCAATCGAGATATTTGAACGGATAGCCAAAGAAGGACGTAAGTATGGCGTTAGCCTGGTAGTGATTAGCCAAAGGCCGTCAGAGGTAAATAAGACCATGCTGAGTCAGTGTAGCAATTTCATATCTATGAGACTGACAAATGCAGAGGATCAGGGTGTTATTAAAAAATTACTTCCAGATAGTCTAGGTGGTTTTGGAGACATTCTTCCAACCTTAGATACGGGTGAGGCATTGATAGTTGGTGATGCTAGCTTGCTACCCAGTAGAATAAGAATCGACGAACCACTCAATAGGCCAAATAGTGGAACGGTTGATTTCTGGGACGAATGGCAGTGCCCTGTAAAAAAAGACCGGCTAACGTTAGCTGTAGATAATTGGCGTAAGCAAAATATTCAATAAATTAATATTTAACGTTAAAAGGACTCTTTCTTTTAGGTTGGGTCATTTATTGTATTGATCATTAAAAATGGGTGCCATTTAAGTTATGTTGATAAATGTTGTAGCGGAGGAGGAATATTAAATGGCAGGAAGTGACCAAATCGGCCTTTATATAGGTCTTTGGACAGTTTTGGGGGCCTTGGTCGGAGGTTTTATATCTACCCTCTTAACTCGTGAACATAAGATTTCGACGTTTCGACAAGAGTGGATAGATAAGGTCAGAAATCTCCTATCCGAGACCTTGACGCAAGGAGAAGTGTATACCGATGTGGCTTATAAAAATGATGAAGAGGCATATCGTGAAAAAGTAAAACTTCTAGCTCTAATCTGCCAGTTGAAGCTCTTTTTGAACCGAGAAGAGCAACCTTCAAAAACTGTATTGGAAAATCTTGAAGGAATACCAGAAGAATACTTAGGCAGATCTGGCGGAAGACAGGAATACGCAAGGTTAAAAAATGAGCTTGCCGTGCTTATGCAAAATCTACTTAAAGAGGAGTGGAATCGTGTCCGAGACGGTGAGCTTATATGGAGTGCAAACAAATACATCAAAAGCAAAAAGTGGCCAAAGTGGGTTATCCTGACAAGATTGAAGTTGGCAATTTTTCTAGGGTTTTTTCTTATTTTGTTAGCAACCTGCATGGTTGTGCTGTGAATATCCTGCATTATTATGCTATGCAGGTGATGCTCGTGCCTTAAGCTTGCATTAAATGACAATAGGAGGTTATTCAGTGAACTTACAGAAAGTACAGGAAATACTTGTTGCTAACGGCTATATGGTTGATGAAATTAAGCCAATTGGCTATGGGCAGCAGATTAAATTCACCAATGGTTCGTCGGTGAATATTTATGACTCAGGAAAAATCGTCGTAGGTGGTAAAGAACAAGAAAATGTTAAGGCAATGTTAGGGCTTAACCCTGGTGGTCAACCGACCGCTGTACCAGCGGCAGGAATTGTACGTGGAAACAATAAAGTTTTTGTTGTTTACGGCCATGATGAACCCGCTCGCACTCAGCTAGAGGCGATGTTGCGCCGTTGGGGAATGGAGCCCTTAATCCTTGATCAATTGCCATCAGAAGGCCAAACCATAATTGAAAAGCTGGAAGCCTACACTGCGGATGTCCAATTTGCAGTAATTTTAGCAACTCCAGATGATAAAGGTCACCGTGCTCAGCATCCAGATGAGTCGGCATACAGGGCGAGGCAAAACGTGGTGCTTGAACTCGGCATGTTGCTTTCTAAGCTGGGACGTAAGCGAGTGGCAATTCTCCTAAAACAGCAAGAAAACATGGAGCGTCCCTCTGATATTCAAGGCCTGATTTACATTCCATTTAGAGATGATCTTGCTAAAGAGGCTGGTTTAATATTGGCAAAAGAAATGTGCGCTCAAGGTTACAACATTGATGTTGCACGTATCTAAATTACTCCTTAACAATTAAAGAGCAGTTATTTTAGGTTGTTGAGTAATGGCTTGATGTGGCTGAACAGTTCAGAATCAGTCGCTAAGAGCAAAAAATAATGGCACTTAGGTTTATGGCATAACACCTTTAACCACCGGCTTGGTGGTTGATCAATTTTTTTCAGTAAAGTAGTTATGAAAACTCAATATTATGTTGCGTCATCGTTGGATGGGTTTATTGCGACGGAGGCGGATTCGCTCGATTGGTTGTTTCCGCTGGGAAGTTTAGAAGAGTCGAGTTATGCCGATTTTATTGCGCAGGTTGGCGCGTTGGCGATGGGTTCTTCAACTTATGAATGGATTTTGCGTAATGCAGAGGCTGTGATGGCTGAAACCGGTTCACCTTGGCCTTATACCCAGCCGACTTGGGTGTTTTCCAGTCGTACACTTCCTGCTGTTGTGGGGGCGGATATTCGGTTTGTGAGTGGTCATGTGGCGGATGTATTTGCAGACATGCAGACGGCGGCTGGCGATAAGAATATTTGGGTAGTCGGCGGTGGCGATTTGGCGGGGCAATTTTATGATGCCGGGTTGTTGGATGAGTTGATTGTGCAAATCGGTTCGGCCACTTTAGGTCAAGGAAAACCGTTGTTTCCGCGTCGGGTTTTAAGCCCGACCTTGCGTTTAACGTCTGTTCAACAAATGGGCGCAGGCATGGCTGAGCTGCGTTATGACATTCGAAATAGGCATTGATGTTTTTATTGACAAATCTTTATTATTTCCCATAATGGGAAAGTTGTGAAGGGCAGATACTTAATGAGAATAATTTCTAGAGCCACGTTAAGAGCATTTTGGGAAATGCCTGATTACTCTGATGCGGAGCAAGCTTTAAAGGCTTGGTATGACGAGGCTAAACATGCTAGTTGGCTGACGCCGCAAGATATTAAAAATCAGTTTCGAAGCGCGAGTTTTGTCGGTAATAACCGCGTTGTTTTCAATATTCATGGCAACAAGTATCGTTTAGTCGTGGCCATAAATTATTCATTATCTGTTTGTTATGTGAGGTTTGTCGGTACTCATAAACAATACGATAAGATCGATGTCGCAACTATTTAGAAGGGGGTTATTTATGAAAATCAAGCCGATTAGAACAAAAGATGAATATCAAGAGGCCTTGAGTCGGATTGATTCACTGTTTGATGCCCAGCCTGGAACGGATGCGGGGGATGAGTTGGAGGTGTTGATTACCTTGGTGGATGCGTATGAATCTAAAATGTATGTGATTGAAGCACCTGATCCCATAGAAGCTATTAAGTTTCGCATGGAGCAACAAGGCCTGTCCGATGCGGATTTAACGCCTATGTTGGGACAGCGCAGTCGTGTGAGCGAAGTGCTTAATCGTAAACGTCGTTTATCGCTGAGCATGATTCGCAAACTTCATCAGGGTTTGAATATTCCACTAGAGTCTTTGATTTCTGATTATCAACTTTCTGTTTAACCGCCTAAGGGCATGACGCAAGTGTAAGGCAAAGGTCGCTCGGTCAAGTATTTTCTGTCTTAACCCAAATAGGCCATCGGCAACGCCCAGAGTTTGTCACCGAATTGCACGGCGTGGTCGCCTAAATAAAACACATAACCGCCTTTAAAGTTATCGCCGAGGTTTTCAGCAAAAGGCTTTATATGTTTAAACGCGGACGCGTCAATTTGGCTGGACGCTTTCACTTCGATGCCAATCGTTTGTTGTCCGCGTTTCACAATCAAATCTATCTCTTTTTGATCACTGGTGCGCAGGTGATAGAGCTCGGTCGGTTCAAGTGTCGTTTGTTTAGCGCGATACAATTCGCTAAACACAAAGTTTTCCGCTATTAAGCCGCGATAAGGGCTTTGCCAAAAGCTGTCTAAATTCACTTGTAACATATTGCACAACACCCCGGTATCCATGAAAAACAATTTCGGCATTTTGACATGGCGTTTGGTGAGGTTATCCCAATAGGCGGGCACTAATTTTATTTGATAGGTGGTTTGCAATAAGGCCAAGTAGTCATCCAATAAGGCGGTGCTGATACCGATGTCGCGCGCCAAACTGGCTTTGTTAAGCAGGTTAGCACTGCGAGAAGCCAGGATATGATATAGCCGATAAAACGCATCTTTTTTACGGATTTCGGCCAGGTTAAATGCGTCGCGCTCAATATAGGTGGTGATGTAAGCGCCCATCCAAAGTTTTTGCAAACGTGCGTCGGAGAGGGTTTGCATTTCTGGATAACCACCACTTAGCATCTGTTCAATGACGGGTTTGTCTAACGTTGGTGTTTGTTGTGTTATTGCGCCATCGAATAAATCATCCAGCAGGTTTTGCGGGTGGTTATTGAGTTCACGCAGGCTAAAGGGGGTGAGTTCGAGTACACCTAAACGCCCGGCCAGCGAGTCTTGTACATTCTTCATGCCAAGCAGATTGGCTGACCCCGTGAGCAGGTAACGACCATTCTGACGATTTACATCAATGTCTTGCTTAATCGCCAGCAGTAATTCGGGCACACGTTGAATTTCATCAATAATCACCGGCTTGGGCAGGGATTGAATAAACGTCTGCGGGCTGTCTTGTGCCGCCATATACAGGGTGATGTCGTCGAGCGTGACGTAATGGTAATCGGGCAAGGCCATCACCAACGTCGATTTTCCGGTTTGGCGCGCACCACCTAGCCATATCGCCGGAAACAGTTTGAGATAGTCGTTTAGCAGGTTTTGAATATGGCGTTTAATCATAACTTAGCATCCTTTTTTATAAATTATATATCTTTACCTTTATAATTTACATAATTATGGATGATTTGTTTTTATCCATCCAACCAGGCCTGGTGCGCTGCTTAATGCCCCATGGTTTGTTTAATGCGGTCGATAAAGTCTTGGATATAGGGCGATTGTTTGGTTTGGGTGGCGGCGTAGAGGGTTGACCAGAGGCCGTGTTGGCCGAGGCGTTTGCGCGGCAGGTGTTTAAAGTCGTCTTGGGTATCGAGCAACCATTTTGGCAGGGCGCATACGCCGCGCCCGCTTTCAACACGATGCAACATCATCAGCGTCATGTCGGTGTGTTCGGTGGCTTTTGGCCGCAGGTTGTGCGGGGTCAGAAACTGGCGGAAAATATCGAGCTTGTCTTCACTTACCGGATAGCAAATCAGGGTTTCGTTTTGCAAGTCTTGCGGTTGCAACCAGGCCTGGTTATGGGTCGCGGTGTTGAGCGGATGGTTCGGTGGCAATACCAATTGAATTTCATAGCTAAATAACGGCTCAAACTTCAATTCGTCGCTTTCAAGCGGGTCGGACGTAATCACCAAATCCAATTCATGTTTCAGCAAGCTGGGCAGCGCGAGATTGCTCAAACGTCCGGCAATATCGACATCGACATTCGGCCATTGCGCTTGATAAGGGCGCAGCAGCGGCAATAACCATTCAAAACAGGTATGGCATTCCACGCCAATTTTCAGCCGACCTTGTTCACCGGAGGCGAGGCGTTTGAGTTGGTTTTCGGTGTGGTGGATTTGTGGCAAAACCTGTTGCGCCAGTTGCAACAGCAGCTTCCCCGCAGGCGTGAATTGCAACGGCTGGCTTTTGCGCTCAAACAATTTGAGTTCAACACTGTCTTCAAGTTGTTTAATCTGATGCGACAGCGCCGATTGCGTCATAAACAAGGCATCGGCGGTTTTCACTAGATTGCCGTGCTTCGCCAGCGCATCAAGAGTTTTAAGGTGTTTGATTTCGAGCATGGGTTTGCCTGCTTTTTAACTATCAATTTTATTCAATTTAATTTGAGCTTTAATACAACAGTCCGAACATCCATAGCGGGAGGGTGTTGTGATGACCGACTTCGATATCGTCAAGCGCTAGGTAGCTATGGTCGAGCGATTGAAGCTGTTTTTTGGTTTTGCCTGCGCCGCCTATTTCAAAGATAGCCTGTTCATCAATAATAAAGTCGGCTTGGTGGTGATAATGCACCTGATGCTGATGGCTCAGTTGCGATACAAAAAAGCTTTCGCGCACACTGCCGCTATTGGGTTCGGCGCATAACACATAAAACAGATTCGGATTAGCCAGCAGCAGTTTATTCGGTTTATTGACCGCGCGCATGCCGCTGCCACCGCGCAGGTGATGAATCAAATCAGCCGAGGCCATGAGTTGAATGTATTTATCGATCGTCGGCCAGGAGGCTTCGAGGGCAGAGCTGATTTTGGCTTTATTAAGTTCCAGTGGCGGTGTCGCGCAAAGCAAATAGAGCATCTTTTTCAATTTATCAAGTTTGCTGGAATCGATATGGAAAATACTGGTGAGGTCGGAGTCAATGGTGTGGTTAATGACTTCGAGCAGTTTTAATGGGTAATTGTTAAGGGATTCTTGATAGAACGGATAGGCACCGTGTTGCGTGTAAGCGCGAAAATGCTCAATCGGTCTAAATTGTGCGGTCAAATCCAGCGCAATGTCTTGATGGTTTTTCAACAATTCGGCAAGGCTGAACGCCTTAATTTGAATGCCGGTTTCAATTTCTAAAAACTCGCGGAATGACAAGGCGGGTAAATGAAACATCACCGCTCGGCGGGATAAGTCTGCCGATTGATGCGTCATTTGCATCGCCGAAGAGCCGGAAAAAATGACTTTTAAATCAAAGGTGTCGTAAATTGCCTTGAGTGACGCACCGAGTTGTTTGGCTTTGTGACTTTCATCGAGCAACAAAAGCTTGCCACCTTCTTGGTAGAACGTCATCGCCAGTTCAAACAGGTCGGCATCCACCATCGCCGGATGATCACACGACACATACAACACTTTGCTCAAAGGCAAGCCGCATTGTTGGGCATATTGCAGCAGCAGGGTGGTTTTGCCACTGCCGCGCGCGCCCTTAATGCCAATCAACCGGTCATTGAAATCAATCTTGCTGAGCAAGAACCGCTGATAACTGGGCTGGCTACGCTGCAGGATAAACTGCGAAGTCTGACGAACAACGCTATGAATCATGTTTTATGCCTTTTTAGGTTTTGTATAAAACATAATTTATAGCAAATTGCTTTTTGTGGCAAGTTTACTTTAATTAAATCAGGTTGTCGTTTATGTTTATGAAATTATTTCGATTAATTTAGCCGTTCGTTAGCCGGTATTAAAAATAACCAGGCCTGGTTGTGATGGTCAGGATTTGCGGCTTCTTTTAAATCCCTAACTAAACCATTAACACCATACTGCCGTATTTTTCAATTTGCGTGTCATGAGTCATGAGTCGCATCGGCTCGGTCATCGCCTGTGCAATCAGCAGTCGATCAAATGGATCTTGATGATGGTGGGGTAATTCGGCAATCGCAAGAGTGTGTTCGGCATAGATGGGCAATATTTGATAGCCTGCGGCTTGAAAGTAGCTCAGTGCTTGTTTGGCATCAACAGGCATATCGCCCTTGCCAGGGCTGTGTTTGATTGCAATTTCCCACAAACTGACGGTGCTGACCCAAATGGTATTTTTGGGATTTAAAATGGCCTGTTTAGCTTGAGCATTGAGGCGGGGGCTGTCGGCAATCGCCCAAAGCGCGATATGGGTGTCGAGCAAAATATTCATGCGTCTTGTCCTAAAAACAGCTTGGCGACCTGGTCGTTATGAGCATCAATATCATCGGGAATGATCAGATGTTTTGCAACGCCAATTCTGAGCGTGGTATCAGGCGTGGTATCAAGTGGCACCAGCTTGGCAACCGGACGGCCGTGGCGCGCAATAATAATCTCTTTTTCTTGATGGCTTTCAATCGCCTCGATCAGTCTAGAAAGCTGAGACTTGGCTTCAAACATATTGACCGCGTGCATAATTTTATCCTTAGCTAAGTTTAGTTTGATTATACGGCAAGCTTTTCGGTTATCCAAGCTGAACCCGGTCGTATTGATTGAAGGCGAGTCCTATAGCTTGATGACGCAGGGCATGGCGGGAATCGATTTTTTAATATCGGGGATATAGGTTTTAACCCAATGAAAGCGGTGCTTAATGAAACCAGGCCCGGTGTGACGCTGATAAAAAAGTGGAATATTTTCAAGTAATTGACGGACTCTAGTTTTTGTTAAAACGACAGGCAAACGCTGTGGTTTTTTTCGCCCGTGTCACATTTTTAACCTAAGTCTGTTCAGTGCGTATAGAATAATACCTAGTTCGGATGCGTTTACGCACAAGATCTCGTGGTTTAGGCGCTGTAATTTATGCCTCATAAAATGGTTGAGAGTTGAAGTTAAACTTAATAATAACATGGTGTTATGCTAATTCAATCTACGAAAAAATCGATATAAAACAGCAGTTTTATAATTTATTGGCATGCTTAATGTATTTGGTTTAGGATGTCTAATAATAGTTAGGCGAAGAGTGCTTATACATGGGTAAAAAAAGCAGACTGAAACGGGAACGCCGAGAGCTAAAAGAGCATGGCTTGTCAGAGAACTCATCTCGGGCGCTCGTTCTGCTGGATGAACACAGTCAATCTGTATATCGGTTCTTTCAGGAAGAATGGCAAGCTGACGCGCTTGCGCGTGGTGATGTTTGGCTTAGTACCCTAGAAACGTGCAGAGCTTATGAGAATCCTGAGCAAGGAGACTCCGAGGAAGGGCACGAAACCTACAATTCAGGTCATGCAGTTGGTGGCAGCAGCGATCCGGAATTGGTTGAAGTCGCAAGAAGAAGTGGGATTCATATAGGGCCAGGGTGCAGCAACATTACGATAAGCAATAATATCAGGAAGTCAGTCCTTCACGACGCTTACGTGCTCTGCACAACAACTGAGTTTTCGCCAGAAAAATTAGGCGAAACTTTTGGCAGGTACTGCGTTGAAATAACGAATCCCAGACAATTCTTTATTGCCGTATCGGAGGTCCTTGAGGGGATAGTTTCGATTAGAGAAGCTGCTGCTGGAAAAGTTATTTATAAAAACAGGCTCTACACCGGCATGGAGCGTCCGCCGGGGCCAATTGGATTTGTAAAGCCGCCTGACCTCTACGCGAGTCAAAAGGAGTTCAGGCTTTTGTGGCTTCCTCGGGAAGCCAATGGGTTAAATCCATTTCTCTTAAAGTGTCCCGAAGTAGGTGGTTTGTGCAAACGAATCGCCTAACAATACGCTGTTGTCGGACAATTTTTCCACCGCTTCGCGGTTCCATAATTGCCGCAAAGCTTCGCGTTATAAACCTGAATCGGCTGCGAGTCGTTCGTCATAGTATAGGTGCAGAGAATATGGATTTAATTACTTCATTCCTGTCAAATCCAATTGTTGGAATTATTGGGTACTTGCTTTCATTCGTGGCAGCAATAATCGCAATCGTTCAATACTTGGGTAGGTCAAAAGCTGAAGAGGAGGCAAGAAGTTTACGGATTGAAATAACAAATCTTCAAGCCAATACAAAGAATGAGAACACTGTTCGACAAGGCGAAAAATCACAGTATTTCCAAGAAAACAGTGGCCCAGTAAATATTGATAATAGGGGCTAAAGAAAATGTCAAAAGGTGTGACATTTAATGACAATAAAGGGGCGGTCACTATCATTGATGAAGGTGGTTCCGCTCGTCCTTCCATATTAGGAAAGTTAATTGAGATCATAGCAACAAGTGATCAAACAGAAATTAATTTAGATAGAGATCCAGCCAAAATAGACGTAAAAATCAATTTTAACGATCTAAAAAACCATAAATGGATTATTGAAGAATACATACAGTCTTCATTACTCATTGATGAATCAATTGAAGCGTTGAATCAAACTATTCTGAATGGAAGCACAAAGTTAAAGAGGCAAATGAAAGCCTTTTATAATCGTGCATTAGACAAATACTCGATCAATAGATCCCCCTTTGACCTAGATAAATTGAAGCTTAATTCTGACGCGATTGTGGATGAAGTAATTTCATTAACTAAAAGATTTGTGAAAAACTCAGCAGATTTAAAGCAGGGCTACTTTGAGGAAGATATTGATTACGGAGTTAGCTTAATAACAAGCTATAGCATTATCGAATGTATAGTTTTGGAAAATCCAAATGATCACAATTGACTCTGATCCAAAACTCAACCCTATAAATATCGGCGCATTTATTCTGAATGTGATGGCAACATATGACTATACGGAAATTGAGATAGAAAGTTTGTTTGAGAAGGTAAGGAGTGAGTTTAATGCATCATTCGACGTTTTCGTATATACACTGGATTGGCTGTTTATCGCGGGGGCTATTCGCCTAAGCGAAAAAGGAAATATTACGTATGAAGCTAATTAAACTGTCTGTCTATAAAAATAGTGAGTTAATTAGAGTTGTTTCCTTCAAAAAGGGGTTGAATTTAATAGTAAATTCTATTTCTCAGTCTGGAAGTACGGGAAATAGCGTCGGAAAGTCAACGCCATCAAGATTAATAGACTATTTATTTCTATCATCTGGCGAGGATATTTATACAGAAGCAGAATTTGGCAAGCCAATTCCAGATGTGTATAGGTTCATAAATGAGAATACGATTTATGTGGAGCTTGAGACTGAAGGATTCGATCTAAAAGAACACAGAATTGGAAGAACATTAACAACCGATCCAAAATCATCGGTTTATTATCTTGACTCTAAAGTATGTGATAAGAGCGACTATGCGGATCTTGTTGCCAAGCAAATATTTGGCCAAGTAAATGAAAAGCCTTCAATCAGAAATCTTTCTCATAAATTTATAAGAAACACTAATGAGAAAATGCAAAACACGACAAAGTTTCTACATGATAATGCGAAGCCAGATATTTATGATCAACTTTACTTATTTCTATTTGGTTTTTCTGGAATGGATCTTTTAAAAGATAAGGCCAATCTAAATAATAAAATTAGAACCAAGACGAAGCACTTGGCGGCTTATAGGAATCCTCACAGGGAAAGCGCATTACAAAAAATGATAGCGCCACTAAAAACCGAAGAAGCAGAGCTTCAGGAAAAAATTGACGCGTTTGATTTTACTGGGAGTCAAGATTCAAGTGTTAAAGAGTTGGTTGATATTCAAAATAAAATATCTGATCTGACTATTGGCTACTCCAAGATTAAGACCAGATTAAGTTATTTGGAAAAGTCAATTAATAAGGTTAGAGAAAGTGCTGCGAGTGTCGCTGGAAAAGAGCTAACCACTATTTATGCAGAGGCGGGTGTAGCTATCAGTGATGGCTTAAAGCGTTCATTTGAAGATCTTGTGGTTTTTCATAACAAAGTGGTTTCCAATAAAGTAAATCTCCTGAAAAGTGATTTTGATAAATATCAGGAAGAGGAGGCAAGAGTAAGAGATGAAATATCTTCTCTACAAAATATTGAGTCTGGGATCTTTAAGCACATAAAAGAGCCAGACACTCTTAGGTCTATTGGGATTCTTTATAACGATTTGTCCAAGATTAAGGAGCAAATTGCAGGTATATCTGCTTTATTGGATAAAATTGAGAACACAAAGTCTGAGATTGAATCTTTAGAAAGTAGCAAGCTAAAAGTTGTTCAAGAAATAGCAAAAAATACAGACGCTCTTGATAATAATGTAGAGCTATTTAACGAATATTTTGGTGAGCTAAGTAAGTCATTTTATGGTGACAGATATATCTTCGATTTAGAGTTTGATGTAGAAACCGAGAAGTGCAGGTTTGACGTGGTTAATATTGCCCCGAACCCAACTGGTGGAAAGAAGAAAGGGGAATTAAGCGCATTTGATCTAGCATATATTCAATTTGTAAAGGCGACCAACATAAAACGCCCATCTTTTGTAATTCACGATAGTATTGAAGATGTTGATGTGAACCAAGTGTTTGATATCTTTCAACGAGCCGAGCATCTTGAAGGGCAATATATTGTGGCGCTTTTAAGCGATAAGTTGGTCGATCCAAGATTCGATTTATTAAAAAATCAGTCTGTCATTCTTGAGCTTTCCGAAAGTGATAAATTTTTTAAGATCTAGCCAAAGCCCCCATTTATAACCGCAGCTAAAAGTAGAATTTTAAGTCGCGCTAAATTCTCGATTAGCTAACTCCACTTTTCGGTTATCCAAGCTGAATCCGGTCATATTGATTGAAGGCGAGTCCTATACCCTGATGACGCAGGATATGTCGGGAATAACACGGCGCCAAATTAGGCAGTGAAGGCGTTGATCTCACGCATTTCAGATCAGACATATTGGTGTCAATCGATTTTTTAATATCGGGGATATAGGTTTTAACTCAATGAAGCGGTGCTTAATGAAACCAGGCCTGGTTTGAATTTGATAAAAAAGTAGAATATTTTCAAGTAATTGACTGGCTTTAGTTTTTGTTAAAACGACAGGCAAACGCTGTATTTTTTGGCCCGTGTCACATTCTCAACACAAGACTACTCAGTGCGTATAGAATAGTACCTAGTTTGGATGCGTTTACGCACAAGATCTCGTGGTTTAGGCGCTGTAATTTATGCCTCATAAAACGCTAAGGATTGAAATTAAATTTAATAATAACAAGGTGTTATGTTAATTCAATCTACGAAGTTATCGATGTGAAACACCAGCTTTATAATTTATTGGCATGCTTAATGTATTTGGTTTAGGATGTCTAATAATAGTTAGCAGTACAAGGAGAATTATGAGTCAATCTGAAATGAAAGAGGCGTCTACATTCGTCAGGGTGTTGATCTCAATATTCTGTCTGTTGCTGGCTGCGATGGTGATATTTAACTATGTCTGGGTTGAACCGAAAGGCGAGTTAAATAACGGAGTTGTATTTCTCCTATTTCTTTTGCTAGTGCTTGTACTAGCCGAGTCGTTTGATAACTTCTCTCTTGGAAAATTGCTCACGATCTCTCGCGAGGTCAAAAAGAAAGAAAAAGAGGTTCAAACACTAGAGAAAAAGAACAGCGACCTTTTAACTCAGTTAATTTCTGTCACGAGCAATAACACACAAAACCAAAGTCATACCAACGTGTACGGCGACTATCACGCACCACCGACCGTAACCAAGGCGTCAGTCGAAGAAGTAGAGGAGAGTAAAAGCTCGGAGCAGTCGCCGACAAGAGCAGAATCAACGGCACCCGTCAGAGTTAGCTATAACTGGAGGGAAGCTGAGAAATTGTCCTTGTCAAAATATTTGACTTCAAAGAAAATCCACCAATCAAATGTAATAACGGAAGCCAAACTAACAACGCAGTTTCATGGTGTTGACCCTGTGAGCAACATTCAACCAATCTATGATGCTTATTACAGAGATGAAGACTATGAAATATTTGTAGAGTTTAGGCCAAATAGAGGGGCGCCATTTATGTATCGAGATCGCCTCTATATGATGCTTAGCAAGATCTCCCACTACAAGGCAACTAAAAATGTAAATGCTTATCTTGAGTTGGTGCTAATGAACATTCCTGAAGAGGAGCCATCAAGAAGTGGTGGGTTCGATAGGCTTTTGGAACATTTCGAGCCGGCTATTGCTAGCGGTCTTCTTCGGGTTAGCGAAATTGAGTTCAGTGAACAAGAGCTGGCAAGCATCAGAGAGTGATGCTTCTAACAAGCCACTGCACGCGGAAATTTTACTCGTTGCGCTCCCAAAATTCCGGTGAGTGGGGCGTTACATGCTATCCAAGGAATCAAGTTGAGCAACATATTCGAAGTTAAAGGCTTCTTTTACGAGTCCAATGGGCACAAGTTACGCAAGTATCTAGACATCAAGCGAGTTTGTGTAGAAATGAATGAACCTGATCTCATGGTAGTAATGATGAATCCAGGTTCTTCTTACCCATTGGACGGTATCGATAATAACTTCATACCATCAGAGGCGGAGCCGGACAATACACAACAACAAATTATGAGAGTCATGGATGCCGTGGTATTTAACTACGCCAGGATTCTTAATCTATCTGATCTGCGCACGCCGGTTTCAAGAGAGTTATATCGTTTCTTGAGGTCCGAAGAGAGCAGAGTAGTAGAGCATTCGATTTTTTCGCCTAGTCGTCAGGCTGATTTAGCGCAGCTATTCGTTAACGGTATTCCGGTTATTTTTGGCTGGGGCGTAAACCAAGCCTTAATTCCATTGGCTAAACAAGCCATAGAAGCCTTGTGTATTAGCAACCCTATCGGAATTTTAAAGCCAAACACTAAATACTCGTACTATCACCCACTACCGCGAAACTATGCAAAGCAAATTGAGTGGGTTGAGCATGTAACAAGTCAAATCAGTCGGACGCATATCTCCGGCTGAGTTTGAAAGACGTTATTTTGAGAACACTTAAAAGTGTCGAGTAAGATCAGGCCTTACCAGAATACAGGCGTTATAAGTGTAAGGAACACATATGGATATCTCAGAAGAATTGGCTAAAATTGCAATGCGTAATCTTGAACACAATAAATCAGATCTTATTGGCTTAAAGGTTAAGTTGGATAATTACTTAAACGATAAGAATGCAGGCCTATACCTTTCTCATCTTTACAGTGGCGATATAAATGAAGACTGGTTTGAAGCGCAGTGCAAGTCAGCATGCAATCAAATTGAGAAAATTGTTGACAGTAAGTCTAAGTTCAATGAATTTTACAAAAATAACCTAACTGAAAACGATCTTGTGTTGCTCACTCGAGAATTAATTTCTGATATTTCATTGCTTAATCAAATTTCAGGTGGCCGTTTCGCCTTGGATTGTCAAGTTAGCCGCGATAACTATCTGTCAAGCCATCAATTCTTTCTACATGCGAAATTCTCGTACTTCACCCACAAAAACATACCTGAAACAACTTGTAGAAGTTTTAACTTTTCCACAATGCCAACATTAATACGCCAATCTATCGAAGTTAAGTTAAAAAACATGATTAGGTTGGAAAAGGTCGAGAAAATTGGTGGTGGTTTTAAATTTGTTCCGATAAGCTCCCTGCTAGATTTTTTTGCTAACAATACTGACCTTATAGAGTTTCCGGTGTGTTTAAATTTATTAAAAGCAATCAATGAATGGACTAACTCATTTGTTCATACAGGCGTTGTTCCTTTTTGTTGGCAAAGCTTAGAAGCTGTTGACTTAATAGAAGATTTATTTTCAATAAAGGATGACGCATCAGGCTCATTGAGCTTGCATGGATTTAGTTACTTTAAACCCAATGTAACTATTAGCGATCTTCAGTTGGCTTTAAATAATCACTTTAAGGCTGAATTTACATTGAGTGAGATGCGTGTAGAAGGTTGTGTAATACGCTCATAACAAGTGGTTCAGGTGACACCTACGGCGCACCTGAACCAAGCGTTAGCAATCAGAATTAAGCAGGAGTCTGCTCTTGTATTGTAAAAATATTTAGGAATGAGTATCACTAGGTTTAATAGCTAGAGTTTTCGGCCGCTGTGTAACCCCCCCATTTATAACCAAAACTAAAAGTAGAATTTTAAGCCGCGCTAAATTCTGGATTAGCTAACTCCATCCCATTGCTATTAATTTTCTTCAAGTTAATCTGAATTTTATTCGTTTGTTTTCATGTTTGTGGCGTCTTACCATAATCGGCGATCACACTTTTGTTGGTTGAAACAATACAAGGAAACAAACATGACAATCAAAACCCACAACCTCGGTTATCCGCGCATTGGCGATTTTCGTGAATTGAAATTTGCGCTGGAGGCCTATTGGAAGGGCGATAAAACCCAAGCCGAACTCGATGCGGTGGCGGCGGAGATTCGCTATCAAAACATTCAAACGCAAATTGCGGCGGGCATTGAGCTGATTCCGTTGAATGACTTTGCCTATTACGACCAAGTATTGAATATGAGCACCTTGCTGGGCGTGATTCCCAAGCGGTTTCGTCAAGAAAATTATGAGTTGGATGTCGCGTTTCGGATGGCGCGCGGGCGTGCGCCGTCGGACGACCAGGCCTGCTGTGCGGAACACGGCCATCAACAAGCCCAATCGAAAGCGGGCTATGCGGGGGCGATGAAGAAATGGTTTGATACCAATTATCATTACATTGTGCCGGAGCTGTATGACGACACCGAGTTTGCCATGACCGATACGCGCCTGTTTGCGGAAGTGGCGGAGGCCTTGGCGCTCAAGGGCGATGGGCAGAATATTGACTTTAAACCGGTGTTGGTCGGGCCGGTGACTTATCTGTATCTAGCGGAAAATGTCGGCCATGCGATTCCTAAGTTGAGTCGTTTGCCAGCGCTACTAAACGTCTATCAACAGATTTTACAAAAACTGGCCGAGCAGGGGATTCACTGGGTGCAAATTGATGAGCCGATTTTGGGCTTGGAACTGAGCACAGAATGGCAGCAGGCGTTTGATCTTGCTTATGCGGAATTGAGCCAAGCACCGGTGAAAATTCTGTTGGCGACCTATTTTGAAACCCTGGGCGCGCATTTGGATTTAGTGTGCAATCTACCGGTAGCAGGCCTGCATTATGATGGTTTGCGCGGCGAAAAGCAGTTAAATGCGCTGATTGAGCAGTATCCGGCGGCTAAGGTGTTATCGCTCGGTTTGGTTGATGGTCGTAATATTTGGAAAACCGATTTAAATGCGGCGCTTGCCAGCCTGCAGGCCGCCAAAGATAAGTTTGCTGATCATTTGTGGATTGCGCCGAGCTGTTCGTTATTGCATGTGCCGGTGAATCTCGAAGTGGAGGACAAGCTCAATCCTGAGCTGAAAAGCTATTTGGCGTTTGCCAAACAAAAACTCGCCGAGGTGAAGCTGATTGCCGATGCGCTAAATGGTCAAGCTGAACAAGCCGCGTTGCAAGCAAACGCCAAGCTGATGGCAGACAAACAGCAATCTAAGCTGATTCATAATGCCCAAGTGCAAGCGCGCTTGGCGCAGTTGGCTAGCTTGCCGCTTGATCGTGCTGCGCCTTATAGCGAGCGCGCGCCACTGCAAAAAGCCAAGTTTAATTTGCCGTTATTCCCGACCACCACCATTGGTTCGTTTCCGCAAACGGCTGAAATCCGCCAAGCACGTCGTCAGTTTAAAAACGGCACGCTGACTGAGGCGCAGTATATCGAGGCGATGCAAGCGGAGATTCGTGATGTCTGTGAGCGTCAAGAACGTATCGGCATTGATGTGTTGGTGCATGGCGAGCCGGAGCGCAATGACATGGTGGAATACTTTGGTGAGCAGTTGGATGGCTATGCCTTTACTCAGTTTGGTTGGGTGCAGTCTTACGGTTCGCGTTGTGTGAAACCGCCGATTATTTTTGGCGATGTGTCGCGTCCGCAAGCGATGACGGTGAGTTGGTCACAGTATGCGCAAAGCCAAACTGATCAGATTATGAAAGGCATGTTGACCGGCGCGGTGACCATGTTGCAATGGTCGTTTGTGCGCAATGACCAGCCGCGTGAAACCACCTGTAACCAAATTGCCTTGGTCTTGCGTGACGAGGTGCTGGATTTGGAAGCCGCCGGTATTCATATGATTCAAATTGATGAAGCGGCTTTACGCGAAGGCTTGCCGTTGAAAAAGTCGGATTGGGCGGATTATTTACGCTGGGCGGTCAACAGCTTCCGTGTCACCACTTCGGGCGTGCAGAATGACACCCAGATTCACACCCATATGTGTTATTCCGAATTTAATGACATTATCGAAGCGGTGGCGGCGATGGATGCCGATGTCATTACGATTGAAACCTCGAAATCCAATATGAAACTGCTGGATGCGTTTGTTGATTTTGCCTATCCGAATGAAATCGGCCCAGGGGTGTATGACATCCATTCGCCGAATATTCCAACGGTCGAGCAGATGGTGCGTTTGATTGAAAAAGCGGCCCAATTGATTCCGGCTGAACGGCTATGGGTGAACCCGGATTGCGGTTTAAAAACTCGCGGCTGGGCGGAAACCGAACCGGCACTGGCAAATATGGTCAAAGCGGCACAACAGCTTCGAGCGCAATTTGCCGACAAGCCGAAAACGGCTTAATGTCGCCTTAATCCGTAAATCCTTTGTTTAATAAAACCTATCAGGTCAGCAGCAGGCCTGGTAGGTTTTTTATTTTGTGCGAGGGTTTTTGTTAGCCATGTATAATTGCTTTTACGAAAAATGAATTAAGAAATTAGGAGTGGGTGATGGTGAATAAACTGGCATTAGGCTTAGCGATCGGATTAGCAGGTGTATCGATGACTGCACAAGCTAATTGGTGGTCGAAAGCAAAAGAAGCAGCCTCAGAAATCGTGCAAAAACCTGAGGTGAGCCAAGCGGCAAGTCAGTTAACCGGTTTTTCGAATGAAGAATTGGCACAAGCATTTCGTCAAGCCTTGAATATCGGCTCAGAAAAAGTGGTCGCGCAACTTGGTGCGTCGGGGGGTTATACCCATGACAGCTTGGTTCGGATTCCTTTACCGGATCAAATGAAGCGCGTTGACAGTGTGCTTTCAAGGGTTGGAATGGGGCGTTATACCGAAGAGTTGGAGCTTAAGCTGAATGAGGCAGCGGAATTAGCCGCGCCACAAGCTAAGGCTTTGTTTGTCAATGCCATCTCGTCGATGACATTTGAGGATGTGCAGGCGCTCTATCATGGCCCGAATGACTCAGCAACTCGGTTTCTACGGGAAAAAACCAGTGATGACTTGCAACAGCAGATGCGCCCGATTATTGAACAAACGCTAAACGAAGTAGGTGCGGTCAGGGCGTATGACCAAGCGATGGCGCAATATAAAAAGTCACCGTTCGTGCCGGATATTAAAGCGGATTTGATTGGCCACACCACCGAAAAAGGCATGGAGGGCTTGTTTTATTATCTTGGACAAAAAGAGGCCGAGATTCGTGAAAATCCCCTTGAGCAAACAACCGATTTGTTAAAAAAAGTGTTTGGCCGTTAGGCAAGTTAGTCGGATTGATAGATTCTGTAGGTATTGCGTCCGGCGGCTTTGGCTTGATACATGGCGGTATCCGCCAAACGCATTAAGGTTCCCATTTCGCTACCATCCTTTGGGTAAAACGCAATCCCAATGCTGGCGCCAATATTGATATCATGTTGATCAATCTGATAATTGGGTGTTAAGGTGTTGATAATATGCTGAGCGACCTTGGACGCTGACGCCTCGGTTTGATGGCCGTTTAGGATAACGGTAAACTCATCGCCGCCCATCCGAGCCAGAAGGTCAGCTTGACGTAACGCATGGTTGAGGCGGGCGGCAACCAAGACTAATAGTTTGTCACCAATATCATGCCCCAGCGTGTCGTTGACTTGTTTAAAGCGGTCGAGGTCAATAAAAAGCAAGGCGAGGGTAAATTGGTTACGTTTAGCTTTTTGCAGTTCGAGGTTGAACTGTTGGTAAAACAGCGCTCGATTGGGCAATTGAGTTAAGCTATCACGAAAGGCTAGGTTTTCTAGTTTATCGGCTTGGCTTTTGGCATCCTCTGCTTGTTTGTAGAACCAATGAAAAAAATAAGCTAACAACATGCTTAATGCCATAAATCTTAAAAAGTGCCAAAGCCACCAGGTTGCATCCCAAAGTGCGGAGTATTCAAAAAGAATAGCTGATGCCGAAAATAACAGCGTTAATACCGCCAAGGCCCAGTGAGAGAGCTCTGCTTTTTTGTAAAATAGAAGATGTAAGGTCGCAACAAGAAAGCCGACAGCGCCAAGCGTATTTAAAATAATCGCGGTTTCGCTAAAAACACCTTCTTCAACCAACATGGTTGGGAACTGTTGATCCATCATGATCATCGCTAGGCTGATACCAAAACCGATCACTAGCCCCAACCAAGGTAGATGTTTTAGCAGGCTTGGTTTGTGCAGACGCGAGGGCAGTGCGATCATCGCCATAAGCAGCCCACCGATTAACACGCTGACGCTATGAAGGCCAACAAAGGTGTTGCCCGGTTCACTGCTGCCATGAAAAACGGTGATTACCCCCATCGAAAGGAAGCTGGCAACCGGCCAGTAAAACCGAATAGGCAGTGCGTGCGTTTTAACAAGTGTTGTAATATAAATGCCTAGGCTCATATAGACAATGACGCCCGCTCCTTCCAAGAGAGCGTGCAGTATTGGGTTTGGCCAGACCAAGTCGGCGAGAAAAAAATTGGCTATAAGCGCTAAAAATAATGGGATAACTAAGCCAGGTACAATAACCCAACGATTGGCATTTTTAATAAATAGATTCAAAGGTCTACTCGCTAAGGGGTATATAATTTATTATCCCTTTTAATAAACCCAATAACAAGCCTTGTGTTTTCTGAAAGGCTTGGTTAAAAAAGACGAACTATGATTATTCAGGTAGCCCTGCCTGGGCCGTTTTTAACTGCGCTTGACTATGGGGTTGAGCCTAATTTTCAAACTGAAAAGCTCCAGCCCGGTGTCAGGGTTTGTGTGCCTTTTCGCCGACAAACCAAAATTGGATTGCTGCTGGCGGTAGATGTTAAACCAGACTGTGACCCAGATAAGCTCAAACTTCTGATTGAGGTGTTGGATGATCAGCCTTTGTTTTCTGAGCGCGAGTTGGCTTTTCTAAACTGGGCAGCACACTATTATCACGAGCCGATAGGTGAGGTGGTGATGGCCGCTTTGCCCAAGCGTTTGCGAGCCGGAGAACCCCTTGCGTTACCAGGCCTGCTGAGTTGGCAGCGTTCAGCGATGGGGCGTGAAATCAGCCTAGATCAGCTCCCTAAAAATGCCCCTAAACAACGCGCACTTTGGCAAGCGCTGAGTAATAACCAGGCCTGGTCGTCTAGTCAGTTGAATCAGCAGTTTGATGCATGGCGGCCTTTGATCAAACGCTGGGTTTCACAAGGTTGGCTGGAAGAGCGTGAAGGTTCCTGTTTGTCTCATAACGAATTAGCTGATAAACCCGGTCATCAGTTGAATGCCGAACAGCAGGCGGCGGTTGATCAGGTGTTAGCTCAGCAAGCGCAATTTGCCGCTTTTTTATTGCAAGGGGTGACCGGTAGCGGCAAAACCGAAGTTTATTTGGCGATGATTGAAGCGGTGTTAGCCCAGGGTAAACAAGCGCTGGTGCTGGTGCCGGAAATCGGTTTGACCCCACAAACCGCACAGCGTTTTGAATCCTATTTACAAAAGCCGGTGGTGGCCTTGCATTCGGGGTTAAACGATCAAGAACGTCATTGTGCTTGGCAATTAGTGCGTTCCGGCGAGATTCAAGTTTTACTTGGAACCCGTTCTGCTCTTTTTACTCCTTTTGCTAATCTCGGCTTGTGCGTGATTGATGAAGAACATGACCTGTCTTTTAAGCAACAAGACGGTTTTCGTTATTCTGCGCGTGACCTGCTGGTCAGGCGCGCGCAGATGTCAAATGTGCCGGTGGTGCTGGGTTCGGCCACGCCCAGTTTGGAATCGCTTTACAATGTGGAGCAAGGGCGTTACCAACATTTAACCCTCACCCAACGCGCTGGCTCGGCACAAATGCCGAGCATTCGATTATTGGATATTCGCGGCGAGCGCTTGAATGAGGGGGTGTCAACACCTTTAAAAACCGCGATGGAAAAGCACCTAGCCGCCGGTAATCAGGTGTTACTTTTTTTAAATCGTCGTGGCTATGCGCCGGTGCTGATGTGTCATGATTGTGGCTGGCAAGCCGATTGCCCCAGTTGTGATGCGAATTTAACCTATCACCAGGCCTGGCACGAACTTCGCTGTCACCATTGCGGCTTTAGCCAAAAAGCGCCTTTGGTCTGTCCAAAGTGTCAAAGCAAAGAGTTTGTTAATGTCGGTCAGGGTACCGAGCGTTTAGAACAGGTGATTCAGAGCTGGTTTGCCGATAAGCAGGTGTTGCGGATTGACCGCGACACCACTCGACGTAAAGGCAGTCTGGCCGATAAAGTAGAGCAGGCGCGTTCCGGTGAGGCGGATATTTTAATTGGCACGCAGATGTTGGCCAAAGGCCATCATTTTCCCAAAGTAACGCTGGTAGGGTTGATTGACTTGGATCAAGGTTTGTTTAGTGTCGATTACCGCGCCGCCGAGCGTATGGCTCAATTGATTGTGCAGGTTGCGGGGCGAGCTGGCCGAGCTGACCGAAAAGGTGAGGTGCTGATTCAAACCCATCACCCGGAGCATCCTTTATTACGCAGCTTGGTTGCAGAGGGTTATTCGGCTTTTGCAAAAGATGCGCTGGCAGAACGTGAGGCGGCGCAGCTACCGCCTTATGGTTTTCAAATCCTGGTCCGTGCAGAGTCTTTTGACCCGCAGCATGCACTGGATTTTTTAGCGCAGATAAAGCAAGTTTTGTTAGAGGTCAGGGTAGAAGCGCCTTGTGAGGTATGGGGTCCTGTTTCTGCGCCAATGGAACGCAGGCAAGGGCGATATCGTTATCAGCTATTGTTGCAGTCGCAACACCGGCGGAGTTTGCAGGCCTGGTTGTCTCAAGTCGAGGCCGATATTTATCGTCTGCCTTTGGTGTCAAAGGTCCGTTGGAGTTTAGATATTGATCCACAAGAATTACGCTAGTGCTTCGGCTTAATGACACAATAAGAAGATTAAATTGATTTTGTGTGGATTTGTCTTAGAATGATCGAATTAATCACGTTTTTTAAATAGGGTGTGAAAACCATGGGTACATTGATACAACTTTTTAAAGCGCTGAATGCGAACCAATATCCGGGGCAAATTGCGATGTCCTTGACCCTGGGCATGCTGTTAGGGCTAACACCGTTTTTTTCGCCTCATACCCTACTGACGATTTTGCTGATTTTTATTCTTCGCGTTAATTTAGCCGGCGTGCTGGTGGCTTGGGCGATCTTTACCGGATTTGCCTATGCGTTTGATCCATTATTTCACCAGTTTGGACTCTGGGTATTATCGCATCCAGGCCTGCTAGAAATCTGGACTCAATGGTATAACAATCCTTTCTGGCGCTTCTTGAATTTTAACAATACGATTGTGATGGGCAGCGTGGTATTTGCTTATTGTTTTGCCCCTTTATTCTTTATCTTTAGCTGGGTGATGATTCGTATTTATCGCCAAAGATTTTTAGTTTGGATTAATAAGTTTAAGGTCGTTCAACTTTTAAAGGCATCCGATAAAGCGGCATTTGCATCGAGGTTTATAAAATGAGTGATGTTATTCAGTCAACACCAGAGCAGGCCTCTACAAAGCCAGACGTTACTGACAAAAACAGCAGCAAGTCTGTAAAAAAACCGAAAGCCCCTAAAGGCTGGATTCGTTGGTCAGGCATCGTTATGTTGGCGGTTATCGTTGGCGCGGTGTTTGCGCTAGGTTATTTTTTATCCAGCTTGATGCTAAAAAATAAAATTGAACAGATGGCTTCAGAAGCTTGGGGGGCAAAAGTTGAAATCCAACAGTTGGGCTTTGGTTTTGATCCTTTAGGTATTCGGGTTAAAAAATTGGCCGTGACCGATCCTGAGCAACCGATGCAAAATTTGTTTGTGATTGACGATATCAACATGACCGTGAATTTATATCATTTGGTTGTGAAACGTTTTGTGGTGGAGGATTTGCGAGTACAAGGCTTAGCATTGGATGTCCCGCGTAAAATCAGCGGTGCCTTGCCGAAAAAACCGGCTAAACCCCAACTGGATGAGCGGGAAGGTGAAGGCTTTAGTTTTCCTAGTGTTAATCTACCCGCTACCGATGAAATTCTTGCGCGGGAGCGGTTAGAAACGCTTGAATTGGCACGTGCTTTAAGAGAGCAGGCGGATCAAGCTCAGGATGAGTGGAAGCAGATCGAACAGCGTTTACCGCGTGAAGAGCAGCTTCGCCAATATAAGGTCGATATAGACCGCGTATTTGATGGCTCTGTGCGTGATTTGGAAGATTTGAAACAGCGTCAAGAAGCCTTAAAAGCCTTGCAAGAACGCTGGGTCAAGGACAAGTTAGCCCTTCGTGATGCGAATAACTTTGTTCGTAATCAGTCAAGAGATTTACGTCAAGGTGTGTCTGATTTGGTGGATATGCCCAGAAAAGATGTTAACCGGATTATGGAAACCTACTCGTTTGACGAAGAAGGCCTATCCAATATCACCTATCTGCTTTTTGGTGAGTCAGTTCAAGAAAAACTGGATCTTGCTTTAGACTGGTATCGTAAAGCGCAACCTTTTATTGCATGGGTTGAACAATATCGTGCAGAGCAAGCCACTGTTAACCCCCCCAAACCACCGCGTTCGCAAGGTGAAAATATTGCGTTTACCGAGTTTGATCCACAGCCCAAGTTTATGATTAAACGCATTGATTTTGACGGCAAACTCGATTGGGGTGACTTGGTTGCTCAGGTTCGTGACTTAAACTTTGACCATGCGTTTAGTCAAAAACCGGTTAGATTTAATTTGTCGGCACGGCCCCAGTCACAAGTTAAGCCTTTAAGCCTACAGGGGCAGTCTACCAACTTGACCTCGGATCGGGTGATTACACAGTTTAATGCCGATTGGCCTGATTATCAGGTCAAGGATTGGCGTTTAAGCGGTTCCAGTCGCTTGCCAGTTACGATTACTGAAGCGCAAAACCAATTTAGTGCGTCCGGTCAGTTTGAAGGTATTAGTCGAATGGATTTGGCTTTGATTTTTGACTATCAAAACACACGCTTTGATTTATCCGCAGCCGATTCAAAGGATGTACAACGCTATATAGCTCCGGCATTTGAAAGCATTAATGCCTTCAAGGTAGAAGCAGGATTAAAAGGTCGTCTTTATGCCCCTCGTTTTTCTGCGTCTTCTGATTTAGATCGTCGATTAACGGCAGGCTTTAAACAGGTATTTCAGCAGGAGTTAGCGCAGCTTAAACAAGACTTGGAGCAAAGATTACGCGCGGAACTAGCGGTCTATCAAGCCCAGCTAGAGCAACGCTTAATTAGTTATGGTGTTGATGCCGATAAGATTAGAGAAGTTGAAGCGAATATCAATAATATTGAAGCCTATGCGGCTGAGCAGGCGAAAGAGGCCGAGCAGGCTTTGCGTCAAAGAGCTAAAGAAGAGCTGGAAAAGGTTGAGCGTGAAGCGAGGGAAAAGCTTGAAGCAGCCGAAGCAGAAGCGCGTGCTAGGTTAGATGCAGAACGCGAGAGACTGGAAGCCGAGAAGAAAAAAGCCGAAGATGAAGCAAAAAAACGCCTAGAGCAAGAGCTCAGACAGCGTTTACGCTTTTAGTTTTTAGCCTTTAGAGTTAGATAATAAAAGAGAACCGGATGAAAAATAACCTGCCCGTTACAACCCATGAGCGATTGATTCCTGATGGCATGTCATTGGTTTCAGAGACAGACTTAAACGGCAACATCACTTCTGCCAATGCCGGTTTTGTCGAGGTAAGCGGTTATGGCTTGGATGAACTGATCGGGCAGCCCCATAACATTATTAGGCATCCCGACGTACCTGAGGCCTGGTTTGAAGACTTATGGACGCAACTTAAGCAGGGTGAACCTTGGCATCAATACCTTAAAAATCGCTGTAAAAATGGTGATTATTATTGGGTCGAAGCAAATATCGCACCGGTGATGCAACAGGGGCAGTGTGTCGGTTATAAGTCGGTGAGAACGCCGCTTGATCGGGACTTAATCCCTAAGGTAGAGCAAAGTTATGCCGACGTTCGATCCGGTAAGCGCATTTTGCGCCAAAGCGTGCTGACATCGCCTTGGCGCGAACGTTTGGCGCGTTGGAGCCCCTTGCCGAAAAAAAGTATTCTTGCTCAAATTATGATCCCTTTGGTGATTATGGCGGTGATGTGGAGTGTATTACTGCAACTTTACTTGCAAAGTGTTGCAGATGATCTATATCAAGGCGCAGTGGTAGAGCGCCATCAAATTTTACAAAGTAATTTGGCTTCTGAAGTTCAAGGTATTGGGGCGATGGCATTAACCAATGCCGTTGGTATTGCCAGTAACTCGGCAATTATCTATGGTTTGCATGACAAACAACAGGTTGTTTTGTGGCAAATTATCCAAGTCAATTACCAGCACTATACGGATACTGCAAAGCTAGAAGGTATTGGATTGGCTGTTTTTGACGCTAACCTCACGCTACAAACTTCTGCCGGTGCACCGATCAGCCTTCGACAATTACCTGCCCAACCCTTAACCCAAGTGGTGTTTGAGCAAGGCAAGGGTTATGTACGTGCAGTTGTGCCAGTGCCCTTCGGTGAACAAACATTGGGTGCTGTGGTGATGTCTATTCCGCTCAGCCAGATTGCACAAATGGAGCACGCCAGCGACCGTCTTTATGCCAGTATGCTAACGGAAACTTCGCAACCAACTTTAATATCAACGGGTGACGGAGCGTTAGATAGTCAATGGACTTCGTTGTTGAAGGATTTAGATATTAGCGCGATTTTAGAATCCGGCTTTAGTATCAAAGACGGTTATTTGGTTATGCTGGAGCCAATTAATGATCAGCAGGGACAAGCAGTCGGTGCTCATTTGGTGGCTGAGCCGATGACGATTTTAAACCGGGTTTTAAGTGATAGTTATTTTATGATTTATGTCGCGCAAGCGGCGATGTCTGGCGGCTTTATCCTGTTGTTGATCCAGGTCTTCGGGCGTTTGAAGTTTTCAATTTTACGGCCATTAAAGCAAATGACCGATAAGATGGACTTTGCGGCAGACAATGGCAGCTTGTCAATTCGAACGGAGTCTTTAAGTCAAGATGAAATTGGGCGGGTTGGCCGCAGTTTTAACCATTATCTTACCAGTGTGCAACACTTGATGGTTTCAGTGTCGGATATGATGCAATCCATATCACAAGGTCAGCTTAAACAACGAATTGACTCAGACTCAAAAGGCGATTTAGAAACACTTAAAAATCAGGTGAATGACTCTGCTGATCAAATTGCTAAGGTGTTGGGCGAAATTCAGGGGGCGATAGAGTCCTTAAAGCAGGCGGATTACCGTTACCAGGTCGTCGGTGATTATAAGGGCGATTATGCTAAGATGATTCTTGGTCTTCAAACTGCGATGAGTGATACTCAGGGCGCGGTTAATGCGATTAATCGGGTTATGCAGTCTATTTCAAAGGGCGAGTTTTCTGACCGTTTGAGTTTAGCGCTTAGCGGTGACCTAGAAAACTTAAAAACCCATATTAACCAATCACTTGATCAGTTAGAAAAGGGCATTAGTGAAACGGTTGATGTTGTTGTTGCTCAGAGTGAAGGTGATTTAACCCAGCGAATCAGCGGTGACTATTCCGGCAAGCTTTTAGTGATGGCCGATGCGGTGAATTCATCGATGAATAATATGGCGAACGTGGTGAGTGAGTTGCAAGTTGCTGCATTTACCGTTTCTGATGCTGCTAATCAGATCGCCACTGGCAGCTCAGACCTATCGGATCGGATTCAAACTCAAGCGGCGACACTACAGCAAACCGTTGGCAGCATGGACTCGATTACTATTGTGGTAAGAAAGAATGCCGACAGAACACATCAGGCGGCCTTGTTGGCGAAGGATGCTAAGCAGAAGGCGCAAGAAGGTTCGACGGTGATGCAACAAGCCTTATCCGCTATGTCTGAAATGGCGGATTCTAGCCAGAAAATTGCGGATATTATTGGCTTGATTGATAGTATTGCGTTTCAAACAAATTTGTTGGCACTGAATGCAGCCGTCGAGGCCGCGCGGGCGGGTGAGCAAGGTCGAGGCTTTGCCGTAGTGGCCGGAGAAGTCCGTGCTTTGGCACAGAAGTCAGCCGCTGCTTCATCGGAAATTCGAGCGCTAATTGAGTTAAGTGTCAAGCAGGTGGCATCTAGTCAGAACTTGGTCGGCAAAACCAGTGAAGAGTTTTCAAGGGTTGTTGAGCAGATCTTACAAATGCATAGCCTAATTGGTGAGATAGCCAATGCTAATATCGCACAAACCGATAGTATCGAGGATTTAAACAAAGCAATTGATGGCATGGATAGTGTGACGCAGCAGAATGCCGCATTAGTTGAAGAAACGGCATCGGCAGCGGATACTTTACGTGCTGAAGCAAAAGATATGCAGCAGCAAGTTGGGTTTTTTAAAATTGAATCGGTAGTGGCGGCTAGCCAAGCAAGCCTCAAACTAAACAAGCCTAAGGCGTGAGGCGGTTATAGGCTAACAACCAGGCCTGGTTGTTAGCCTATTAGAGATTGGCTATTCAAACGTTAGTTTAAAACCAGCGGCTTCAATCCGTTTGGCTTCAATTTCAAGGTCTAATTGCGACAGTGGATGGGATTTTAGCCAGTCATCTTCAAAGCGTAGATGAAGTTGATGCTCGTTTTCGATCACAAGCAATACTTCCGGGCATTCCGGATCACGACCACGGTGAATCCTAACCGCCAATCTTAGCAGTATCGTCAGAAAAATCAGCTTGGTATTGTGGGGCTCTAATAACGAATCAAAAGCTTCTTGGACAAATTTACCACGGTGATTGAGCATCATCACAGCCAGCATCTGCTTTTCTTGGTTAGTAAATCCCGCCATATCAGCCTGTTCAATTAAATAGGCAGAGTGGTGACGGTAACGCTTATAGCTGATCGCAATACCACACTCATGCAGTTCGCTAGCCCAATTGAGCAGTTTTGGATAGTCATACTCACTGTCACGCAATTGCCAGATGTTATGCGCTTGATTAAACAGAGAACGCGCTGTTTTAGCGACCATCGAGGCTTGAGACTGATCGACACGCATCCATTGCTGCATCGCACGAACACTTGACTCACGTGAATCTTCAGCAAACAGCCGTCCAAGCGTATCAAATACCAAGCCTTCACGCAGCGCATTACTGCTAATTTGCATTTGCTGAATTTTAAGTTCTTCAAAAGTTGCGATTAATACGGCTAAGCCGCCAGCAAGCACCGGGCGTCGATCATCTTTTAAGCCGTTAATTTGGCAGTTTTGCGCACTGCCGGCTTTAATCAATTCGCCACGCAGTTGTTGAAGGCCGTCTTGAGTTATACAGCCATCCGACCAGGCGTTTTCAAGCAGCAGTTGGCCAATCGATTTAATGGTACCGGATGCGCCATAAGCCGTGTCCCAACCCAGTTGAGTGAGGGTTTTTCGATGAGGGCGCAATATCTGTCGGCAACTGGCAATCGCCCGATTCATTCGCTCTGCGGTAATAATATCCTCGTCAAAAAAGCATTGCGTCATACTGACACAGCCCATTTCAGTACTGGTGAGATGTTCGTTGCTAAATCCACGACCGATGATGTATTCGGTACTGCCGCCCCCGATATCCATCACAAGGCGCTGTTCTTCGCTTTTAGCGAGGCCATGTGCCACGCCAAGGTAAATTAAACGTGCTTCTTCTTGTCCAGATATGATTTCAATATGATGCCCGAGGGCTTTGCGCGCCGCGATCAGGAATTGACGGCTGTTTTGAGCATTACGTAAAGTATTGGTGCCGACAACACGGACATTCGCAGAAGGGATGTTTTTAATCAGTTGACCAAAGCGGGTGAGACAGTCGAGTCCTGCTTGGAATGCCTGTTCATTAAGGCGTCCGTTTTCATCTAGGCCGGATCTCAGTCTGACCATTTCTTTGTGTTTGTCAACCACTTGGAGTTGTCCGTGCACTTCACGTGCTACGATCATGTGAAAGCTGTTTGAGCCTAAATCAATCGCGGCATAGAGATCATTTTCATGTGAATCTGTCATAGGGTTTGGCACATTATTTACAAATTTCGGCTAGTCTAATCGTTTTTAGTCGATAAACCAAGCCGAAATATCGGGTGGGGTCAACTCTCGGTTTGAGGGCTATACTTTTCTATTAAGGCAAGTTGCGCATTAAAAATAGCTTCGTCTTCTTGAGGTTCGTGCAATTTGTAATAACCATCAGACTGCAGTTCCCAGGCAGAGGTGGTGTCATCTAGGTAGATTGCTAACCCCTCAGTGAAGACTTGTTGAAAGCAATCAGGGTCTAAAATTGGAAATCCAGTTTCGACACGAGCCAAAAGGTTACGACGCATCCAGTCAGCGCTTGAGCAGTAGAGTTCAGGGGCTTGACCGTGGTTTTCAAAATAATAAACACGGTGATGTTCTAAGAAGCGTCCAATAATAGAGCGTACACGAATATTCTCGGAAAGCCCTTCAACGCCGGGTACAAGGCTACATATGCCACGCACGATTAAGTCAATTTGCACCCCGGCTTGAGAGGCTTGGTATAGGGCATCGATGATGCCTTTTTCCTGAAGCCCATTCATTTTTGCAATAATGCGCGCCGGTAACCCTTGGCGTGCATTTTCAGCTTCGCGGGCAATTTTTTCCAGCATTCCCGAATGTAGCGTAAAGGGTGACTGGAGTACAACTTCCAGATCATTGGTATTGCCCAGACTGGTTAGTTGTTGGAATATTTTGGTTACATCACGGCCTATCGCGGGTCGGCAGGTGAATAGCCCGAAATCGGTATAAAAACGTGTAGTGATATGGTGATAATTGCCGGTACCCAGGTGAACATAATGACGAAGTTTGTTGTCTTCACGGCGAACAACTAAAATCATTTTGGCATGGGTTTTATAGCCAACCACGCCATAGACAACATGAACGCCTGCGTCTTGCAAGCGGGTGGCTTGTTGAATGTTGTTGTCCTCATCAAAGCGCGCACGTAATTCGACCACAGCGGTTACTTCTTTACCATTGTTCGCGGCGCGAACCAAAGCATCAATAATCGCTGATTTTTCACCTGTACGGTACAAGGTCATGCGAATCGCCAGTACATCAGGGTCTTTAGAGGCTTGGTTTAGGAAATCAATAACCGGTGCAAATGAGTCGTAAGGATGATGAAGCAGGATATCCTTGCGATTGATTTGCTCAAACATATTGGTTTGTTGTTTTTTACGCGTAAACAAGCGGAAAGGGTTCTTGCCTGACTTACTGGGGGTCAGTGCTTTGGGCAAGTAGGGCGGGAATAGAAGGTCGGGGCGATTGACCATGCTCGGCACCGCATCTAAACGATGAAGATTAACCGGTCCATTAACCTGATAGAGCGCGGTTTCATCCAATTTAAAGCGATCAAGCAGATATTCAACCATCGCCGGTGGACAGTTGTCGGCAACCTCCAACCGAATGGCATCGCCATAATGGCGACCATAGAGCTCGCCTTGAAGCGCGCTCATAATGTCATCGACTTCTTCTTCGTCGATAAATAAGTTGGTGTTACGTGTAACGCGGAACTGGTAGCAACCGGTAACGGTCATGCCTGGAAACAGGTTAGCGACATTTGAGTGCAAGATAGATGATAAGAAGACAAAGTCGTTTTCACCCTCGGTGGCTTCTATCGGCAATTTAACAATGCGAGGCAATGAGCGTGGAACCTGAACAATAGCCAAACCGTTCGAGCGTCCAAATGCGTCTTTGCCTTCCAAAGACACAATAAAATTCAAGCTTTTATTGAGTATTTTTGGAAAAGGATGGGACGGATCTAGACCCATTGGGCTTAGAACAGGCTTTAGCGATTCTAAAAAGAAATTACGAATCCACTCTTTTTGCTTGTCATTCCAGTGATTGCGGCGAATAAAGCGAATATTTTCTTTCTCTAACGCTGGGATAAGGATGTGGTTCAGGGTGTGGTATTGGTCCTTAACCACTTCATGTGCCACTTGGGTTAGCATGGTAACGGCATCATCAGGGCGCATATTATCCGGTTGCGTGCGTGCTGCGGAATCTTTTGTTAGTTCGATCACGCTCGCCAGTCTGACTTCAAAAAACTCATCCATATTGCTACAAGAAATACATAGAAACTTGAGTCTTTCTAAAAGCGGAACGTCCGGGTTTTTTGCTTGAGCCAATACGCGGCGGTTAAACTCCAAAAGGCTTCGTTCACGGTTAAAGTAAATCGGTTCAATTGGATTAAGCATTGGCTCAGTGAATTCGCTCATGGCAGGACCTCGTTAATGGATTTATTATTACCATTTTAGCCTAATGCCAGCCGATTATCATGACGGTTTAATGAAATCCCCTTGGTTTTTTTGATGACTTTGAGTTTGCATAAAAAGTCATAGTGGGTTGGCTGGGTAAAACTCATATCACTAAGAGTGTAATCAGCGTTGTTTTATAGGTTTTGAATTATTTGGAAAGCAAGCACTAAATTTTTTCTGGTTGTTGACTTGGGGGCACTTCCTCATTTAGAGGAAGTATTATTGATATTTAGGTTTGTTAATCTAATTTTAGAAGTGCTTGTGTTATGGTCAACATCTAATCTAAATGGCGTTTTAGGAGACTAGCATGGCTGATAAAGGGTTCGCTCTAGTGGGGGCGAATGGTGCGATTGGTTCTGCATTGGTTAGACAAGCGTTGAAGACAGGGGAGTATAGCGAGTGTGTGAGGTTTAGCCATCGGCCTTTAGCTTTGCCTAGTTTATCGGTTAAATCGATTGATTTAACGCTTGATTATATTGCGCAAATGTCTATCGAAAAACAATGGTTGAATGTTTACCAGGCCTGGTCGCATCAAGCTGATAAGCCTAATCCAATGAAGTCTATAGCCCAACTTTGGATAGCGACGGGTTTTTTACATAATAAACAGATCCAGCCTGAGCGTCGGCATGAACAGATGAGTGCCGAGTCATTGCAGTTTGCTTACCAAATGAATGCAGTGGCTCCGATGTTATTTTTGTCACAATGGATGCGCCATTGGCCCCGGCGTACACCCTTGAAAATTGGTATCTTGTCAGCAAGGGTAGGCAGTATTAGCGATAATCGCTTGGGTGGTTGGCACAGTTATCGTGCCAGTAAAGCAGCATTAAATATGTTGATTAAGAATCTTGCAATTGAATTGCGTCGAAGTCATCCGTTGGTTACACTGGTTGGGTTTCAACCCGGCACCACACAAAGCCCTTTGTCTGCGCCCTTTATTGGGCGTGTGCCCGAGGAGCAGTTACAATCGCCTGATTTTACTGCCGTGCATCTTTTGCAGGCTATGGCGAATCGCTCACCAGCCGACTCAGGTTTACTATTTGATTTTCTAGGTCAGGGCTTTGAGCCCTAGGAGAGAATAATGCATTATCGTTTATACCCTGTTGATCCAAGTTCAACGGAAAGTGGGCAGGCTTGGGATTATGTTAGTGATCAAGTGATGGGGGGTCAATCTCAAGGTCAAATTTTGCAGCAGCAGGAGAAGAGTGGAGGTTGGGTCACCTGCTTACAGGGTGAAGTCAGTCTAGAAAACAACGGTGGCTTTATTCAAATGCAATTTGACTTGTCTGCCATTAAGGATATTTCGCAGTTTGATGGCTTTTATGTGACCTGGCGCGGTTTGGCTCCAGCGGTGGCCGCGCATTTAAAAACGTCCGAATTGCGCCAGCCTTGGCAGTCTTATAAAAACAATCTATTCCCTGCTTTGGATTGGAAAAATGATTATTGGACCTTTTCGCAATTTGCGCCTTATCGGACGGGTATCCCCCTTAATTTAGAAAGACTGACACGATTTGGTTTATTAGCTATCGGCCAGGCTGGCGGGGTGAATCTCTGTGTACGTGAGTTAGGGTTATTTAAAAGATAATTAGGCCATAAACCGTTTTTTATTTGAGGTTTCTAAGGTAGAATCTGAAAAAGTTGCTTTCAAAAATGTAGAGTTTTTTATGAAACGATGGTTGGTTGTATTTTTTTGCTTGTTTGTAATCTGGCTTAAGCCGGCTTTGGCAGAAGATGAGTTTAAGGATGTGGTTAAGGCGAGCCCGCAGTTAATAGATGCTTTACGTCAAGGCGGCTTTGTTATTTATATGCGTCACGGTAAAACCGATACTAAGCAGCCTGACCAAGTTCCAATTGATCTGAATGATTGCGCTACACAGCGTCCTCTTTCGGCAGAGGGGCTGGTTGAATTAGAAATGATTGCGCGACACTTCAAGCAGCTAAACCTTCCTTATCAAGCCGTGTTGACTAGCCCCTTGTGCCGAGCCAAGCAAACAGCTGAAATCGTATTTAACCCTCCTCTTACTATTGATATGAATCTACAATACACGGCTGCCTTAACGACCCAACAAAAACAGCCAATTATTCAACGTACGCTCGAATTATTATCTGAACCTGTTGTGGGTAACACTAACCGAGTGTTGGTTGCGCATGGCCCCAATTTAGTCGAGGTTATGCAGTACTTTCCGCCAGAGGGCAGTTTGGTGTTTTTTAGACCCTTAGCTTCTGAGGGTTTTGAATATCTTGCGACGCTAAGCCCGAATGATTGGCCTGTTGTTATCAAGCAGCTGGGGTATTAGTTTTTATGAAGACCAGTCGCACGTTATTGTTGTTGTCATTTTGGCCAGTGCTGTTGGTTGCTTTGTTTACTATTATCACTGCCTACTGGGTTCTTTCGTCAATTAACCAGCAATCTGCAAAAAACCATCAGCAGCAACTCCAGGATTTAATCGTTGTACAAGATGCCGCCGCCTTTAGCCAGCAGATAGGTTCGGTTCATCAGTCGGTTGCCGAGCGGATTATTGAGGCTAAACGAGGCGAAATATCAGAGGTACAGCTTTATCGTTTTCATGCACAGGTTGTCGATGAGCTGGCTGTGTTAGCAGATCAGGTCACCCTGTTAGTTGAATCAGAGCTTTTGCGCGAGGTGAATCATGGCAGCGTGATTAAGCTTCAGCAGGCTTTTCAGACCTATCGCCGTTTTGTCATTATGTCCACAGAGATTATTGCGATTGACCCCAAGGTGGCTCAGGACTATTTACACCAGGCGGAACAGCACTTTATTGACTTCTCAGTTTATATTCAGCGTATCACTTTTTTATTGTCTGAAAGAGCCGCGCTTAGAAACGCCGAGTCTTTTATCAATCAGCAGCAGTTTTTGTATAGCGTGATTGTTATTGGATTATTGAGTCTAGTTGTAATCCTGCTTTTGATTTTGTTTCTAGCCGGCTTGGTTAGTAGAAAAATCTTAGTGATTGCAAGTACATTAAGTGCGATGGCTAAAAGTGATGAGCCGCCCAAAACAATGCTTGAAATTGAGAAAATGTATGCTACCGACCGAGGCGAATTTGGCCGAATTGCTGGCGCTTTAATCAGTTTTTGGCAGGCTGATAAAAAACGTAAACTGGCTGAGGCGGAAGCCTTTCAATTGGCATTTTATGATCCACTCACCCAGCTGCCTAATCGCCGGCTTTTAATGGAGCGTATCGATTATTCTCGGTCATTGAATGATTTGACTTCTAGCTTTTCTGCCATCCTATTGTTTGATTTAGATAATTTTAAAACAATTAATGACTCCCAAGGCCATAAAGCCGGCGATCAGTTGCTGGTTGAAGTGGCTGAACGTTTGGTCAAGCGTGAAGTCATTACTGAGAGCCATATTGCGAGAGTGGGTGGCGATGAATTTGTCGTTACGCTTGAGGGTTTAGGGTCAGATGAAGCTTCGGCAGCGGCTAAGGCTGAACAGCTTGCTGAGAGCCTAAGAGAGCAATTGAGTCAACCTTACCTACTCAATAGTATTCCGCACTTTTTAACGCCGAGTATCGGTGTCGTGCTATTCAGAGGCATGGAATGGTCGGTTGAGGATTTGTTGAAGCAAGCTGAGACTGCGATGTATAACGCCAAATCGAATGGTCGAAATCGTGTCAGTTTCTATGATCCGTTTATGCAGCAAGTACTGGTCGCGCGCGCATTATTGGAATCTGAATTGCGTGATGCGATTGAGCAAAACCAGTTTGAACTCTACTATCAGTTACAAGTCGATCAGCAACAGAAACCAACTGGTGCAGAGGCTCTGATACGATGGCATCATCCTGAGAAGGGGCGAGTGTCTCCAGCGGATTTTATTCCTTTGGCTGAGGAAACAGGCCAAATCAAGACCATAGGGCGTTGGGTTTTGCGAACAGCGTGCGATCAACTGCAGCAGTGGCAACGAGACCCCGCCACTGAGTTTTTATCGCTCTCAGTTAACGTCAGTGCTCAGCAATTCAAAGAAGCCGGTTTTGTGTCAGAAGTCAGTCAGATTATTGAAAACGCTCAAATCAATCCGCATAGATTGAAGATTGAATTAACTGAAAGTACCGTTTTAGACAATATGGAAGAAGCCGTTCAAAAAATGAACCAGCTGCGTAAGATGGGCGTTCAGTTCTCATTGGATGACTTTGGTACCGGCTATTCATCTTTACAGTATTTAAAACGCTTGCCACTAGATCAAATAAAGATAGATCAATCATTTGTTCAAGATATTGTGGACGATCAAGATGACTCGATTATTGTTCAAACGATTATCGCTATGAGCGCTGCGCTTGGTATTGATGTTATTGCTGAGGGCGTTGAAAACCAAGCCCAACAACATTTGCTTGCTGAAAAGGGCTGTCGTTACTATCAAGGCTATTTGTTTGGCAAACCCTCTAAGATTGATGAGTTTAATCAATCGCTCCAAGCTATTTTATAGAGTCATTGTTTTCGTAAAAAGCTGAAGCGAGTTTGAACCAACTCGAACAATGCGTTAAATCAGGTTAAAATGAATTCACCAAATTTCGACTAACGCATTCAGAAGGTTATTTTATGTCTTATCTTAAACAACAACCCAATCAAGACGGTTATTTTGGTGATTTTGGTGGCGCGTTTTTGCCGCCGGAACTCGTGCCGCATTTTGCAGATATTAATCGTGCCTATATGACCTTAGGGCGTTCAGCCGACTTTTTAAACGAACTGAAATATATTCGCAAACATTATCAAGGCCGCCCAACGCCAGTATATTACGCTCATAACTTGAGCAAGGAAGTCGGTGCGCATATTTATCTAAAGCGCGAAGACTTGAACCATTCCGGTGCGCACAAACTCAATCATTGTATGGCCGAAGCGCTGCTTGCCAAGCACATGGGAAAAACTAAGTTAATAGCCGAAACTGGTGCGGGGCAACATGGGGTGGCGCTTGCCACAGCCGCGGCCTATTTTGGCATGGAATGCGAAATTCATATGGGTGAGATCGATATCGCCAAAGAAGCGCCCAACGTCACCCGTATGAAACTCTTAGGGGCGCAAGTCGTGCCGGTCGGATTTGGTGGGCGCAGCTTGAAAGAAGCAGTTGATTCGGCGTTCCAATCTTACCTTGGTCAAACTGAGCAAGCAATTTTTGCCATTGGCTCGGTGGTCGGGCCGCATCCGTTTCCAATGATGGTCAGAAACTTTCAAGCGATTGTCGGAATTGAAGCGCGTGAACAGTATTTAGAATTGGTTGGTGAATTGCCGGATGAAGTCGCGGCCTGTGTGGGCGGTGGCTCGAATGCGATGGGCATGTTTGCCGGCTTTATCGATGATGCCGAGGTTGGCTTAAACGGGGTTGAGCCATTAGGCAAGGGCACCAAGCTGGGGGAACATTCGGCGACCATGACCTATGGCAAACTGGGAATGATTCATGGCTTTAAATGTATGTTATTGTCTGACGAAGAAGGCAATCCAGCACCGGTACACTCGATTGCCTCTGGTTTAGATTACCCCGGCATTGGCCCGGAACACAGCTTTTTGAACACCACCGGGCGGGTGAAATACCACGGCGCAACCGATGCCGAAACCCTAGATGCGTTTTATAAACTATCGCGGATGGAGGGAATTATCTGCGCATTAGAAAGCGCGCATGCCGTTGCTTGGGCGATGAAACACGGTAAAGAAAACCCTGGCAAAACCATCTTGATCAATTTGTCGGGTCGCGGTGATAAAGATATTGACTATATCACCCAAAACTTTGGCTTTGGAGAAGGTTGATGAACATTATAGAGGTCGCCTCGAGACGTTATTCAACCAAGAAGTTTGATTCCAGTCGTTTGCTGACGCCTGAACAATTGTCGGACGTGAAAGCTTTGTTGCGTTTAAGCCCATCTAGTGTCAATTCACAGCCTTGGCATTTTGTTATCTCAGATACAGCGCAAGGCAAGGCACGGATTGCCAAAGCGGCCGGGGGGCAATATGTTGCGAATGAAAGCAAAATTTTAGATGCCGCTTTCTCGGTGGTGTTCTGTGTTAAAACTGATTTCACTGACGACTATTTGGAGGCCTTGCTGGAGCAAGAGCAGCAGGATGGTCGGATTGACTCGGAAGAGATGAAGGCCAAGGTTAGAAAAGTACGCGCATTTTATGCCGATTTACATCGGGTTGAATGGCAGGATACCCAGTGCTGGATGGAAAAACAAGTTTATCTCAATATGGGCGCGTTTTTACTGGGTGTCGGCGCGATGGGGTTGGATGCGGTGCCGATTGAAGGGGTGGATACCGCGATTTTGGATGCCGAGTTTGGCTTAACCAAGCAGGGCTATAAAGCCTTGGCGGTGGTTGCGGTAGGTTACCAAGCCGAGAACGATTTTAACGCCAAACTGCCCAAATCACGTTGGCCGGAATCCATGCTATTCAGCGAAGTTTAACCGCAGCAAGATCCTTGTGCGCCGCTTAACTGAATCGGCGGGCAAGGTACATCCCCATAAGAACAATAAACACAACAATCACCGGCCAGTGGCTTTAGCAATGCGCCACAAAAAGTGCACTCATAAAAATACTGACAGGCATCCGTTGGCATTTGCTCGGTTTTACTTTGACCGCAGTTTGGGCAGGTCAAGGTCGAATCCAGTTGTATATCCATCAGCGCCTCCGCTATTCAATAAATCTAATGTTTAAGTCGCTGGTCAAATCTAAAATCAAATGATTTCGCAGCCGTTATGACTTCTTGAAATCGTAAATGGTTTGGATTGAGCAGGTAGTTGGTTTCGATTTTGTATGGGCTTATTACGCTGGGTATGGCGAGAGCTAGGCCTGAATTGACATCCTTAAGCCACTTATCCCCTATATCCGCCAATTCAACCGGGGCAGGATATTCCTCCCAATTATCAGGGAGTTGTTGGTCAGCGAGCTTATCTATTTGGTCAATCGGTATGCTCACCTCAAACAAGGTATAAGCCAGCATGAGTGCCTCTTTATTGAGGTGAACCAGCATTTCCAGTTGCGCCAAGGCGGGTGAATTAGCTAGATAGATACAGGCCTGTCCCACTGAGTTCCAGCGCCCCCCATTGATTTTAGCGCCTTGTCCATTGAAAGCGGTTTCGGCACGTTTGGTTTTGACGATGCGGTAGGCCTTGATGTGACTCAAGTGAATACTCCATCCTCAAGTCGCCCGATAAGGCGCAATACCATTTCAGAGCCGGCTTGCGTTTTAATCAAGTCGATAGGGGCGCGATCTCCCAAGCCTTTTACCGACGATTGCAGCCAGTTTTTAGCGGCGAGTTTATCACCTTCAAAGAGATCAATCGCGCTCGATAAAACCTCGGTGAAACGATATAGCCTGTCGCTTTCATCTTGATTTAGTCTGCCAACACTCGCTCGCCTGTTATAAGTTGAACGATTTAATCCTAAGCTTTCTATCAGTAACTGTTGAGACACGCCAGAATATTCAGCCACGCGTTTTAGCGTGGTATGCTTGAATCCGCGTTCAACTTCATTTAGTAAGCGAAGCCCGCCGCGCGGGATATCCGCAACAGACCAAACGCTTGTATCACTCACTGTGCCCATAAGTCTGCTCCAAGTAAAACAATTATATGTTTCAAATGATATACCTGTGCACGCAATAGTTCAAGCACGGGGCTATTCACTTAGCCCTCAAGGCACCTGATTTAATCAGTGCATGCACCACCAGGCCTGGTTGTGGGCTTGTTGCAAAAATATATAAAATGCTTAAATTGGTCATTAATCTAGTCAGAAAGAGGTTTGTTATGCACACTTGGCCGGTACATGACGCCAAAGCGCGTTTTAGTGAATTTTTAGAAACCTGTTTACACGATGGCCCACAGATGGTTTCAAAACGAGGACGTGAAGTGATGCCGCTAGAAGGCGAGTGACAGACGCTATGTACCTTCTCGACACGAATGTTATTTCTGAATTAACGCGCGCGCAAGACCCACAAAAGCACAGGAAATTGAGGCCTGGCTAAACCGCGTTGCAGAAAGTTACAATATTCTACCGCTGGATGGCAAGGTGTTTCGAGTTTGGGTTAAATTGATGCACGGTACTTCCAATACGCTTTACGAAGATGCCATGATTGCCGCCACCGCAAAAGTCCATCATTTAACCGTGGTAACAGGTAATCTCGCCGATTTTAAAACGCTTGATACCGACTGGCTAAATCCGTTTGATGGAGCGCGTTCGGAATGACGCATAAACTGAGCTGTCATTAGTGCCCATAGTTTTCACCAGGCCTAGGGTGTGTTGTAGTCTCAGGTGTTGTGTCGTTTTGGATAATCTCACTTGCATTCAAGGTGGAGAGTGGTTACATTATCCAAATGGATAAAGGTGGGCTATGATTGTTAAAAAATTTAAACTCAATGACCGGTATCCATTTGATGAAAGCCTAGCTGGAATTAAAGATCCTATTGCTAAAGCGCGAATACTAGCGCGTTTAAGACGATTAGAGCAGGGCAATCGTGGTGACTTTAAAATATTGAAGGCCAACTTTATGAACTGCGTATTGATGTTGGGCAGGGCTGGCGTGTTTATTATAAACAAGCGCATAGCGAATTAGTTTTGCTAATGATCGCTGGCCTGAAGCCTCATCAATCGAAAGATATTGAAAAAGTAAAAGGATGGTTGAAGCATGACACAATCAATGAATGATACGTTTAATGTGAGTGATTACCTCAATACCCCTGAAGACGTAAAAGCCTATTTGCAAGCCGCGCTGGACGAAAATGATCCAGCCTTCTTTATTGACGCACTGGGCGTGGTCGCACGTTCAAGTGGTATGAAAGCTTTATCGGAAAAGACGGGGTTAGGTTATCAAAGTTTGTATAAATCGTTTGGGGAAGGTAAACACCCACGGTTTGAAACCGTATTTAAGGTGATTGAAGCAATGGGCTTGCGCTTTAAATTAGCGTCTTAAAGGGTTAGCGTCTTTAATGTTTAAACACTTTCCAAGCGGAAATCAGCAGTAAGACCGCTAAAAACAAGCCGAGCCATTGTGCTGGAACCAGACCCAGCATCAGGCCTCCAACGAGCGCGCCAGCGATTGAGCCGACACTCATCATACGACACGGTTGAGCATCGCGGGGGTGAGTTTCATCACATAACCGCCACCAAAATCGGTAAACGGAATTCGGCACCACCCAAGCCAATTAAGCCGCCGAGCAAACCAATCAGAGCGCCGAGCACCGCCGCTAACCAGAGCTTTTGTAATCCACTCATTGCTTCACTCCGCCAAAGCAACCGATTTAATCAACGCATACACAACCAGGCCTGGTTGTAGGGGGATAAATAAATTTAATTCTGTTAATGCTTGATTCTAAATCTATAAGCATGTTCTAATATGAGTCGTTATTTACCTGTGGATATAACGCTTTAAACATCCTACCTGACGTGTTCAGGTTTTTTTATCTATTTCGATATATGGTTGGGTATATGATGAGATTGTTTCGCTTAGGTTTATCCTTGCTATTATTCAGCCTGGCCTTGGTTGTTCAGGCGCAAGCCGACCAGCCTAGAATGAGCGAAACGCTGAGCGTGTTTGGTGCGGTTAAGCAAGAAAAAACCTTTAGTTTAAACGATTTAAAGCAGTTAGCCGGTTTGCAGTTGCACGCTGTTGAGGTGATGTGCATGAGTGGTGCGAACAAAGGGCAAATGGAAAACTTAAGCGGTGTGGCATTAAAAACGTTGCTGGAACATGTCGGCTTAAAAGTAGATAGAGGCAAAGATTTTCGCAAATTGGCGATTATCGCTTATGCCACGGATGACTACTGGGTGACCTATTCTTGGGGTGAAATTTTTAATCAAGCCAACGGCGATCAGGTGTTGGTGTATTTCGCCAAGGATGAGGTTGAATTGGGTTCGGAGGATGGACGCTTCGCACTGATGCCCGGTAATGATGTGAGCAAAGGTGGCCGCCAAGTGAAGTGGTTGGAGCGCATCGAAGTGCGTTTGCTTGCACCTTAGCGCGCGACATAATAACCAAAATAGCAGGCCTGCTGAATGCGGGCTTTTTTTAACCCTTTCGATATGTACATAAGTATAACTCGGGGAATGTGATGAAGAAAAAAACCATGCTGTACAAAATGACCTGTAAAAAAACCATTTTATCCGCCGCCATTGCCGGTGTCTTTGCCTCGCCGCTAATGGCCGACGACACGTTTACGCTTGGCAAAATTACCGTGGGTGGCGAACAAACGCAAAAAATTGAGGCGAATGTGGTGAATGCCGATGAAATGCGGGCGCAGGGTCTAACTGATGTCGGCCAAGCGGTATCGCGCGTGCCGGGTGTGGTCATTCGCGAAGGCGGACGACGCGCGGAAACGCAAGTGGCGATTCGTGGCTTTGATTCGCGTCAAATTACGCTAAACCTGGATGGTATTCCGGTTTATTTACCCTATGACGGCAATGTTGATTTAAGTCGTTATTTAACCGGCGATTTAAGTCGAATCGAAGTGCAAAAAAGCTTAGGCTCGTTATTGCTGGGGCCAAACAATATGGGCGGTTCGATTAACCTGGTCAGCCGTAAACCAACCGAGTCCTTGGAAGGGCGTGCCAGCCTTGGCATGGAGGCGGGTAAAAATGGCGTATTTTCGCGTTTTGGTAATGTGCAGGTTGGCAGTCGGTTAAACGAGTTGTTTTACATTAGCGCCGGTTTTAGCAAGATTGATAAGGATAACTTCCCGTTATCGGATAGCTTTAGTCCGGCGACGAATCAATTTACCAATACCGTGATTCAGCCTAAAGGCGATCGCGTCCGCTCGGCGAGTGATAGCCAAAATATGAATCTAAAGCTTGGCTTTACGCCGAATGAAACTGATGAGTATGCGCTCAGTTACCATCAAGTGCGTGGGCGCAAAGATGCGCCGTTATATGCCGGTGGTGAATTAACCGGCACGTCAGCACGTCCGGCGTATTGGGACTGGCCGCAATGGGATAAGGATAGTGTGTATTTCTTGAGTCATACCCAGCTGGGAGAGAAAACCTATGTTAAAACCCGCGCTTATTATGATCAATTTAATAATAAACTCAATTCGTATAACGATATAAGTTATAAGGCGATTACAGCGGGTTATGCGTTTCGTTCACAGTATGACGACGAAAGCCTTGGCGGCAGCATTGAGCTGGGGCATCGCATCGCGCAACACCAGCTTAGAGCCGCGTTTCACGCTAAATATGATGAGCATAAAGAGCGCGATTTAAATAAGGATGTCGGCACGGTTGATGAACGCTGGAAGACCTACCAAAACCACATTCATTCATTTGGTTTAGAAGATCGCATTCAACTGACACAAAACACGCAACTTACTTTGGGCTATCGGCGTGACCAATACAAGGTAACCAAAACCGACGACCTCGATCCGACAACCCAGCCTTCGAGCGATCAAGGTGCGGATAACGTTCAAGTTAAAGCCGAGCATCAATTCGGCACGCATACCTTGTTTGGCGGAGTGTCCAAGAAAACGCGTTATCCGTCCATCAAGGAAATTTATTCCTATCGCTTAGGGCAGGCAATTCCGAATGCGAATTTAGGCGCGGAGTCGGCGTTGCATTATGAAATCGGCGCGCTGGGTGATTTTGGAAAGCTCGACTATCAACTAAACCTCTTTTATAGCGATATTTCGGACGCGATTGAGTCGATCACGCTGACCTCTGGCGCGGATGCCGGTAAGTTCCAAAACAAAAACGTCGGAACCGCTACCCATTACGGTGCGGAAGTCATGCTGTCATATCCGACCAGCGACAACACGCGTTTAGATGTGAATTATGCCTATGTTAAACGTGATTTAGCTGACAAGACGCTGGTGCCGACACAAAGCCCGGAGCATCAAGGCATGGTCACCATGAATTGGTTTGCTACCGACAAGTTGGATTTGGCGGCGGAGTTGCAGTTTGCCAGCCAGCGCGACACCACCACCGACGGCAAGCGCACCACCGCCGGTTATGAACTGGCGCATCTGCGAGCAGCCTACCAATTTAATAAAACCTTGAGTGCGAACGCGGTGCTGAAAAACGCCTTGGATAAAGATTATCAAATCTATGATGGTGATCCGATGCCTGGGCGGACACTTTGGGTCAGTGTCAGCGCAAACTTTTAACGCTTAATTTGTGAGAAGGCCTGAATCACCAGGCCTGGTAAAACCGAATCCTTTTTTGTTATCTGTCATTTTAGCAAAAGGTATTGACCCGTTTCGAGTGATGGCGAAACGGGTCTTTTTTAGTTTTAGGAGGTGGCATGATGCATCGTGCTTTTTGGCTGGGTTTAGGCCTTTTATTTTCACCGTTAAGTTATGCAACGCCAGCGTGTGTTAGTCAAACAGAACCAGAGCGGGTGTATGGCGCCAATCCGGTGGTGACCTATTTAATTATGGCTTTAGCACCGGAGAAGCTTGTGGGTTGGAACTTTACGCCGCCCCCCCAAGCGAAGGGCGTGTTTTCGGCGGATAGTTTTGATAAGCCGATTATTGGCGGTTGGTTTGGTCAAGGGCAAACGCCAAATATCGAAGCGCTGATTAAGACGCGACCGGACTTAGCGATTTTATCCGGTGCGACGGTGCATCTCAGTCGGCAAACGGCATTGACCCGTTTAGGTTTGCCGGTGTGTACGGTCAAGTTGGATGCGTTAAGCGATTATCCCCTAGCGATTCGGCAAATGGGAACTTGGTTACATCGTGAACAAAAAGCACAGGCGTTTGCCACCTTAGCGGAACAGCTCATTGCGCAACAAGCGCAGCGTCGTGCGCAATTAGAGGCGAAAAATACCCCAATCAAAACCGTGTATTACGCGCAATCGCCTTCGGGGTTAGAAACCGAATGTGTCGGGTCGATTCATGCCGAAGTGATTCCTTTGGCAGGGGGTCAGAATCCGCATCATTGTCCGGCGGATGCCGAGCAGGGCAGTCGTTATGGCAAGGTGGCGATTAGTTTTGAGCAGTTGATGCGTTATAACCCGGATGCGATTGTTACCCAAGAAAAAGCGTTTTACGACAAGGTATATCAAGACGCGCGCTGGCGAAACCTCAAAGCGGTGCAAAACAAACAGGTGTTTTTCATGCCGCAAATGCCGTTTCGCTGGATGGATCGCCCGCCATCGTATATGCGCCTGTTGGCGATGCAGTGGTTAATGACACAACTTTATCCTGAGCAAACGGACATTGATATGAATGAACAGGTGCGCGGGTTTTTTAAGCAGGTGTTTGATACGGATTTGAACCAGGCTCAAATCGCCCGTATTTTACAAGGAGGTTTAGTTGATGAATAAACGCAGGCCAACTTTAGGGGTGATGTTGCACATTACGCCGCAGACGCAACATACGGCGACGCAAACCTTGGTGGAGTTTACCGAGTTGGTGCAAACCATTGATCAACTGGGTTTTGATGAAGCTTGGGTGACTGAACATCACTTTAACGAATACAGCTTAACTCCTGCGCCGTTGTTATTAATGGCGCATTTTTTAGCGCATACCGCTCAGCTTAAGCTGGGTGCGGCGGCGGTATTACTTGGATTTCATAATCCGATTGCGATGGTTGAACAACTGGCGCTATTGAGTAGTCTGTATCCGCAGCGCGTATTGTGTGGGTTTGCCAAAGGTGGGCCGTTTGAAGCACAAAATGCGGTGTTTAACATGGATAGAGATGTGAGTCGTTCGCGGATGCAAGAGGCCTTGCCGGCGATGCTGGCGTTATTTCAACAGCCGGTGGCGAGTCATCAAGGCGTGCATTTTCAGTGGTCAAATGTGGCGTTGCAACCTAAAACTAGGTTAGCGCCGGAAAGTTGGTTTGTCGCCAGCGCGGATGAGGCGACGATTCAACTTGCGGCTGAACAGGGCTTTGGGTTGATGGCAGCCCAGTTTTGGCCACAGGAAAAAATCGCCCAGTTGATTCAAACCTATCAAGGTTACGCTCTGTCGAAACAGCCGGTGAATATGATGGCGGCGCGTGGCGTGTTGATTCGGGAGCATACGGACGATGCGCGTCACCAGGCCTGGTTACATATTCAAAGCGTGCGTGCACAAAAGTCGCAGCTTTGGGGCAAGGAAAAGGGGCCGATGGCCAGCTTGTCTGAAGACGAGTTAGTCGCCAGAATGCTGGTGGGTACAGTGGAAGATGTGCGCCAACAAACGCAAAGTCTGCTTAATCTTGGCGTAGCGCGTTTAGCTTTAAATCCGCTGAGTGCCGAGCATGGCTGTCGTCTTGCCCAGCTTGAGCGTTTTAAGCGCGAGATTTGGCCGGAGTGGCTATGTTAACGCTCTCGCCTTTGCGCCTCAGTTTAATACTCAGTTTTATTTTGCTGGCAACCGCTTTGTTATCTCTAAGTTGGGGGCGTTATGACTTTTCACCGTTTGCCAGCTTGCTTGAGTTTGGGCGTTATCTCGGCTTATTGCCCGGTGACGCGGATAACATGGTGGTCAATCTGATGCTGGATGTGCGTTTGCCTCGCATTATCGCGGCGATTTTAATTGGCGCGGCGCTGGCGATTGCGGGGACGGCGTTTCAAGCCTTGTTTATGAATCCGCTGGTTTCGCCCGGTATTTTAGGGGTGTTATCCGGGGCGGCTTTCGGCTCGGCGTTGGGGTTGCTGTTATCCGATTCACTTTGGCTAATGCAGGTTTTGGCGTTTGGTTTTGGCTTGGTAGCTGTCGGGATTGCGCTGTTACTCGCCAAGGGCGAGTTGCGTCAAAATCTGACGGTGTTGGTGTTGGGTGGCATGATTTCCGGCGCGTTGTTCACGGCCTTTTTATCGGTGATTAAATATGTTGCCGATCCTTATAACAAACTGCCGGCGATTGTGTATTGGTTGATGGGATCGCTGGCGCATACCGATATGTCGATGATGTTGATGGTTGCGCCGTTTATGCTGGCCGGTATCGTTTTGCTGTGGTTACAGGGGCATAGTCTGAATGTGTTGAGTTTAGGTGATGACGAAGCGCGTACGCTGGGAATCAATGTCGAACGCAAGCGCATGATGATTATTGTTGTCGCCAGTTTTTTGGGGGCGATAACGGTGACGCTCGGCGGCATGATTGGCTGGGTCGGCTTGGTGATTCCGCATATCGCGCGCCTATTATTTGGCGCAGATAACCGTGTTTTATTGCCCGCTTCGGCGTTGTTAGGCGCGATTTATTTGCTTTGGGTGGATAACGTTGCGCGCTTGGCGATGAGCGTCGAAATTCCACTGGGCATACTCACCGCCTTAATCGGCTTGCCGGTTTTTGCTTGGGCATTGCGCCATAGCAAACGGGCTTGGCAAAGCTAATTCGGCTTTTTGAGGGCGATATGTATTGACCTCTACGCGGTAGGATTGGTTTAATGTTACCGAATTATTTAGAAATAATTCAATAGGTTATGTATTATAGGTGATATTGCGTTAAGCCAATATTGCCTAAAGTAATACTCGATTTTTTATCAATAATTTCATCAGTTAAAGGAGAAAACAATGAAATTTAGCGCACGTAATCAAGTTAAAGGCACGGTAAAAGCGATTCACGAAGGTGCGGTGAATACTGAAGTGGTGATTGAGGTGGCAGAAGGCGTTGAGTTGGTGTCGATTATTACCAACGGTTCGGCGAAAGCGCTGGGTCTGGAAGTCGGAAAAACGGCCTATGCGATTGTGAAAGCGTCTAGCGTCATGGTTGCGGTAGATTAAACCTTACACGATTGAAAGCCAGCCCGATTCGTCGGGCTTTTTTAGCGCTATCGATATAGTGTTTAGTATATTTTGTATGGTCTATATGGTTGAGGAGTCAGCATGATAGAGGTGCGTGATTTAAGTGCCGCGCATGGAAAACAAGCGGTGTTCAACAATCTCAGTGTGCGTGTGAATGAAGGCGATTTTGTGTGTTTGTTAGGGCCAAATGGGTGTGGCAAAACAACCCTGTTGCGTACCTTGTTGGGTTTGCATCCCAAAACGAGCGGACAGGTGTTATTACGCGGTTCGGATAGGGCGGCCTTGAGTGCAAAGCAACAAGCGCGTTTAATCAGTTATGTGCCGCAATATCATCGCACGGCGTTTGGTTATCCGGTCATCGATATGGTGTTAATGGGAGTGATGGCGGCTTATTCCGAATGGGCAGTGCCGACGGCAGTGCATAAAGACCTCGCGTTAGCCGCGCTGGCGCAAATGAATATTGCACACCTAAAAGACCGACCCTACACTGAACTCTCCGGCGGACAGCGCCAGCTGGTGTTGATTGCGCGTGCTTTAGCGCAGGATACGCCTTATTTATTTATGGATGAGCCGACCAATAGCTTGGATTATGGTAATCAAATTAAACTACTCGAACGGATACGCGATCTTGCCGATCACAAGCGCTGTATTATGATGACCACCCATCACCCCGAACAAGCGATGATGGTTGCCAATCGGGTATTGACCATGCAAAACGGCGCGTTATTGCAAGACGGTGTGCCGAGCGAAGTGATAACTAAAATCAAAATGGCACAACTCTATGATTTGGCGCTGCATCAGATTCCTAAGTTTAGGTTTAACCAATCGACGTGATTTTGGCACCGAAGTCGGCGGGTTTGGCGTGATAGGGGCTGGATGTGATGAGGATATCGACCCCTGTTTGGGCATAAGCGGCGGCGGTTTGCAGTCTAACACCACCTGTTGCGGCAATCACCAGGCCTGGTGATTGGTGTTTGAGTTGGGGGACGAGTTCGCGCAGTTGGTCGGCGCTGAATTTATCTAGTTGGAGTTGGTCGGCGCCCGCTTGCGCGGCTTCGATCGCCTGTTGAGCCGTTTCTGCTTCGAGCATCACTCGTTTTTCAGGCGAGTGCTGGCGCAGGCGTTGTACAAAATCTTGCAGGCTTAATTCAGGAAAAAACGCACGGTGTTGTTCAAATACTAATAAGGTTTCCGACAGGCCGGTGCGATGAATAATGCCGCCGCCGCAGAGCACGGCGTATTGCAAAAGTTTGCGTGCCGAAGGCAGGGCTTTGCGTGTGGTGGCGACTTGAATGGTCGGTTGGTGTTGCCGAGCTTGTCTCAACATTGCGTGGGTGTAACCGGCGACACCGGATAAATACTCGATGACATTCAAGGCTTGTTTCCAAAAAATATGCAGATATTGTGCTGAGCCTTTTGCGATGAGTACCACTAGGCCTGGTTGTATCGGATCGCCATCCTGTAATCCTGTTTCAAAGCTTAAATTTAAGCTGGCGGCCATTCTTTCGGCAATTTGCAATCCGCACACAATACCCGCTTCGCGCGCACGAATTTCAATGATGCCGCGCTGCTGACTCAGACCTAATGCGCGTGAGGTTTCATCGTGCAGTGGCATGTCTTCTAAGATGATTTGGTCAATCTCGTGTTGCGATAAATAAATCATAACCAAGCCTTAATGTTTAAATACTTTCCAAGCGGAAATCAGCAGTAAGACTGCTAAAAACAAGCCGAGCCATTGCGCCGGAACAAGGCCGAGCATCAGGCCGCCGACGAGCGCGCCAGCAATTGAGCCGACACTCATCCAGATTAATAAATCCCTTTCACGACGTAGTGCATCAAAGGCTTGCGCTTGGCGATAGCGGAAAAAACCCACCAGCATGGTCGGCAGGCTGACCAATAGCGATAAGCTGCCAGCGGTTTTAATATCGATCCCCCAAAGAATCACAATAATTGGAATCAATAATTCGCCACCAGCGACACCCAATACCGCCGCAACGATGCCGACCACCAGGCCTGCTAATATGCCGACTAAGGCTTGTAACCAGGCCTGCTGAAATAAAGGTGTGCCCGTTTCACCGAAACCGACTAAGTGTTCCCAAAACATAATCAGCGCTAGCGCAATTAATAAACCAAACACCACCCGGTTAAGCATCGCGGGGGCGAGTTTCATCACATAACCGGCGGCATACCATGCACCGACTACCGAGCCGATCAGCAGATTGACCACAATCAGCCAATGCGGGAGCAGGCTTTCCATCGGCACACTAAAACCACGCGAAAAGATGGAGGTGATGACCACCACCAGACTCATGGCTTTATTGAGAATAATCGCTTCCAGCGTGGGCAAGCTGAACACCGCCACCAAAATCGGTAAACGGAATTCGGCACCACCCAAGCCAATTAAGCCGCCGAGCAAACCAATCAGAGCTCCGAGCACCGCCGCTAGCCAGAGTTTTTGTAATCCACTCATCGAGTTATTCCGCTAGCGCGACCGATTTAATCAACGCATAGACCACCAGGCCTGGTTGTAGCTTGAGGCGTTGGGCGGAGGCTTGGGTTATTTCGGCGAATAACTGCTGGCCCCCAGCAAGATTTAAGCGGACTAACAAACGGTGTTCGTCAAGCGGAACCAGTTCATCAACCTCGGTGCGAAGGTGGTTAATAATACTTAAATCTTTGGGGTCGGATAGAGCTAAACTCACATCCCGCGCTAACACCCGAACACGTACCGTGTGAGTGTGGATATCATGGGTTTGGCTCAGGTAGAGGGTGTCTTCGCCCAAGTTGATTTCGCGCAATCCAGTTTCCACCCGACCAGGTTGGCCGATTAACACCGACACCGCACCCTGTTCGTCAAACAAGGGTGAATCAGGACGTTTTAGTGATTGTTGCAGGGTTTCAATGGTTTCGATCTGACCCTCTTGCATAAACACAATCTGGTTCGCCAAGCGTTCGACCTCTACCGGTGCATGAGTGATATAAAGCACCGGCAGCTTAAACTCTTCAACCAGTTCTTCAATCAAGCCCAATAACTCGGCTTTTGAGCGCCAATCGAGTGCTGAAAGTGGTTCATCCATGCAAAGCAGTTTGGGCGACATAAGTAAGGCGCGCGCAATCGCGACCCGTTGTTTTTCGCCACCGGATAAAAAAGTGACGTCGCGGTCGAGTTTGTCTTCAATGCCCACCCGGCGCACAATCTTGTCAAAATCCGCCGTTGGGTGGTTTTTTGGTAAGCGGTTGATGCCGTACATCAGGTTTTGGCGCACCGTCATGTGCGGAAACAAGGCGGCATCCTGAAACACAAAGCCAATATGCCGCTGTTCGGTCGCAAGGCGTTTTGAACCCGCCTGCCAAACCTCACCGTCCATGCTGAGTTGACCATGGGTGCGTTTATCTAGGCCTGCTATGGCGCGCAATAGCGTACTTTTGCCGCTACCGGAGCGACCGAATAACACGGTCACGCCTTCAAGTGGTAGTTCAAAGTCACCGCTATTGAGCTTAAAACTGCCTAGGTCGAGTTGCAGGTTGCCTTTTAATAGATTTTTTGCCATAGCGTTATCCTACCTTTACGCCAAAACGGCGGTTTAAACCATATACCAGCATTAATACAAATAATGAGAACACCAACATGATTGCCGACAGAATATGGGCTTGAGTGTATTCCATGGCTTCAACATGATCGAAAATATCAATCGACACCATGCGCGTTTCGCCTGGAATATTGCCGCCGACCATCAAGACCACACCAAATTCACCGACCGTATGGGCAAAGCTAAGGGTGGCCGCGGTCAAAAAGCCGCGACGCGATAGTGGGATAATGACGGTACGGAATCGATCGATAAAACTTGCGCGTAGCGTGGCCGCCGCATCTAACAAACGATGCGGAATCGCTTCAAACGCGTGCATCAGCGGTTGCACCGCAAACGGCAAAGAATAAAATACCGAGCCAATCACCAGGCCGAGTTTGCTAAAGGTCAATTGACCTTCAAAGCCAAAAAAACGTAAAAACTCGGTAATTGGGCCGGTGGGATTCATGGCAATTAATAAATAAAAGCCCAACACCGTTGGCGGTAGCACCAAGGGTAAAGCGACAATCGCTTCGAGTAATACCTTGTTTGAGGATTTCATTTGTGACATCCACCAAGCCAAAGGTGTCCCCAGCACAATCAAAATAATCGTGGTATAGGTTGCGATTTCGAGTGTTAACCAGATGGGTTGTAAGTCGACCGCAGCGCCGAAAAGTTCAATCATAATACTGTCCGTTTCAGTTGGATTAATTAATATTTATTCAGGCAGGTTATAGCCATAGCGCTGGATAATCTCAATCGCTTTTGGCGACTTCATATAGTCCATAAAGGCGATAGCGGCTTCATTTTTCGCACCGCGTTTAGTAATCACCGCGCCTTGGTTGATTGGATTATATTGGTCGGCAGGCAGCGTCCAATATTCACCATTGTTATAAGCTGGGCTGGCTGGGTCAACGACCTGAGATTTGGCGACAAAACCAATTTCTGCATTTTTGGTCACGACATATTGAAAGGCATGCGCAATGGACTCACCGTTGACGAGTTTTGGTCGAACGGTATTGTAGAGTCCGACATTGTTTAAAAAGACTTCGGCTTGTGCCCCGTAAGGTGCGGTTTTGGGGTTCGCCATGGATAAGTGACGGAACTCGGCTTTTTTTAGAATATCCATTGCGTTATTGGCGACAGGTAAGGTTGGGCTATAGAGCACCAATACGCCTTGAGCGTAAACAAAATAACTGTCCTCAACGCCTAAACCATGCTTAATCGCTGCTTTGGGCGCGGTTTCATTGGCGGAGAAAAACAAATCAAACGGTGCACCGTTGCGAATTTGCGCAAATAGTTTACCGGATGGCCCAAACGAAAAACGAATGGTGTGGCCGGTGTCTTCGGTAAAGGCTTGGCCAATTTCTTCAATCGTTTTGGTGAAGTTGGCGGCCACTGCAGCGGTCACGGTTGCGGCTTTTGCCGAGGTTGTGGCGGCAAATGCCAATACCAGGCCTGGTAAAAGATATTTAAGCTTCATATTGATCACTCCTAAAAATAAAAAAACAAGCGATAGATACTAAAGGCTATATCGCTTGGGGTTAAAAAACCCGTTTGCACGGGCTGACAGATAACGTAACGTTTTACTCATCCACGCCAATTAAAACGTGTGAGGCTTTTATCAGCGCACAGATGGGTTCGCCTTCGGCGAGCTTGAGCTCATTCAGCGCGCTGTGGGTAATAATTGACGACAGGGTGTTGCCACCTTGGAGTTCGACCACCACCTCCACATTGACCGGCCCTTCGGTGATTCGACTGACTTGGCCGCACAAAAAGTTACGTGCGCTAATCAATCCTTTGGCTTGTTGTTTGGCTAATACCACCCAGCTGGCTTTGACGAGTGCCCAAGCTGTGACGCCCGGTTTTAACCCCATGCGTGTCACGCTGTCGGCGGTGACCGTCGCCACAATGCGATCATCGCCTTGCAGTTTTAGCGTGACTTCTGCGTTTACTTCACCGGTTTTGACGGTTTCCACCGTGCCGTAAAAGCTATTGCGTGCGCTGGTTTGCATTTTGATTCTCCGCATTAAGGGCAAAATATCGGCATCAGTGTTCTCTAACGATGCCATCCACATGGTCTGCATCGCTGATAGCCGCTCGTGCATGGTGACGATTTGCAGACCGGTTTGGGTGAGGGTCGCGCCGCCGCCACCTTTGCCGCCGTGTTGCCGATTGACCAAGGGCACGCCCGCCAGATTGTTCATAATCTCGACCGCATCCCAGGCCGCTTTATAGGTCATGCCGACTTGCTTGGCGGCTTGCGACACGCTGCCAGTCGCCTCAATCGCTTGCAACAAATGCAAGCGACGCGGGCTGATGTCGCCGCTGCCTAAATGCACATGCCAAGGGGCAAAAAATTCGGGTTGATTCGACGAACTTGACATCAAGTTATACTCAAGTAAATAACGATTTTCGAACTATACTCAACACCATATTGCTTGTCAATTGAATTGTGCGTCGATTATTCCCTTACGGTAATTTTTTGTTTTATTTATTAAGTAGGAAGGTGTATTATTCCCGAAAGGGAATAAATTTGAGGTTCAATTATGACGAATGTTAAAAATATCCCGAACGGGAATATTGAAGGGCTGCATAATCCTATATTGGATTCGGTTCAGCTGGGTAATAAGGTGCGTGATAAGCGAAAGAAGGATGGTTTAACACAGCAGGATTTAGCCGCCGTTGCGGGTGTGGGGGTGCGTTTTGTCTCTGAACTAGAAAATGGCAAACCGAGTGTTCAACTTAATACCGTGCTAGCGGTATTGGCGGCGCTGGGATTGCAGCTGTTGATTGTAGATAAATAGAAAAATAGGGGGCCGTGTGCAGCAGCTTTATGTGTTTTATCAACAAAGTAGGGTAGGTGAGTTAGTCAAGCTTAATGCAAGGCAAATGCGCTTTAAATATGACCAGGCCTGGTTAGCCAATCCAAATGCTTTTGCCTTGTCGATAAGCTTACCGTTACGAAGCGAACCGTTTGAACAGGCTGAAACGTTTTTTGCAAATCTATTGCCAGAGGCTGATGTACGCGCAGCGCTGTGCAAAAAACTTGGCCTGTCTGAAAAAAATGATTTTGGGTTGTTGGCTGAAATCGGTGGTGATGTGGCTGGTGCGATTTCTATCTATTCGACACTGCAGCTTCCCGTCTATGAAAGCCAGTTTTTACCGCTTTCAGAGTCAAGCCTAGCAGAACTGTTGCAGGCATTAGAAAAAAACCCGTTTAAAGCGATCGATGGCGATATTCGCTTATCACTGGCGGGGGCGCAAAATAAGTTACCGGTTATGAAGTTAGATAAGGCTTCTAGCCCCTTTGCTTTGCCGATTTCGCCTGACTTGGCGACCACGCATATTATCAAATTAGCGAATACGCATTTTAAAGACTTAGTCCTCAATGAAGTCACCACTATGCGCTTAGCTAAAGCGTTGGGTTTAAATGTGCCGGAAGTCGATTTTTTGTCAGTGGCGGGTAAAACGCATTTTATTATTCAGCGTTATGACCGGTCTAATGGCGAACGCTTGCATCAAGAAGATTTTTGTCAGGCACTTGCGATTGATGCCGCTAATAAATATGAAGCCGAAGGTGGCCCTAGTTTAAAGGAATGTGCCGATTTAATTCGGGGGTATAGCCACAAACCTGCGGCAGACTTGTTGCAGTTTGTTCGCTGGGTGTTGTTTAATCTCTTGGTCGGTAATTGTGACGCACATGGCAAAAATATCGCATTTTTGTATGCACCAAAGTGCGAGCTGGCTCCATTTTACGATCTAATTTCAACCCAGTGTTATGAAACCTTGAGTCAAAAATTCAGTATGAAAATCGGTGGAGAGAATCGTTTAGACTGGATACAGAAGCGTCATTTGCAGGCTTTTTCTGAAAGTATTGGTGTTAAGTTCACATTCGTTCTTAAGGAGTTTAATAAGATGGTGGCGTTAATTGAGCAGCACCAAAGCGTGTTAGAGTCCTATTTACCTTTAAAAAGGGTGGTAAATAATAATGTACAGAAATTTAGTCGGCGGTTTAAAGTTTAGCCCTTAATCAACCAGGCCTGGTGGTAAACTGGCACGCATTGAGAAGCTAAAAGGATTTTAGAAAAATGACAGATAATAAAGGTTTGTTTTGGTTGGTCGGCTTGGCCAGCGTGATTGTAATTATTTCGGGATTAAAAGCGGCAGAGGCGATCACGATTCCGATTATGTTGGCGTTGTTTGTCGCGATTATCAGTACACCGTTTTTACGCATGATGACCGCGCGCGGTGTGCCGTCCTCTTTGGCGGTGTTGATTGTGTTGTTTGTTTTGATTGTATTTGGTGGGCTGTTGGCGATGGTTGTGAGCAGTTCGATTGACAATTTTATTGCCCAACTGCCGATTTATCAAATTCGTCTGCAAGCGACCTTAACTGAACTCCAACCTGTTTTGGAAAGTTTGGGTTTGCCGGTGACGCGTGAGATGTTAATGGAGCACGTTAACCCTTCAAATGTAATGGGGACGGTCGGTACAGCGTTATCTGCGGTTGGATCGTTGTTGACTAATGTGTTTTTGGTGGTGTTTATCGTGATTTTTTTACTGATGGAAGAAGCGACCTTTCCACGTAAAATTCGTGCGGCGATGCCGAATGCTAATTTTACTCTGGATGCCGCGACCGGTTTTATCGCAAAAGTAAATAAGTATCTGTTAATTAAGACAATTATTAGCTTTATCACCGGCGTGCTCGTAACCTTCTGGTTGATGTTTTTAGGCGTGGATTTTCCGGTGCTTTGGGGTTTAGTGGCGATGTTAATGAACTTTATCCCCAATGTCGGTTCCTTGATCGCGGCGGTGCCAGCGGTGTTGTTGGCTTTGGTGCAACTCGGGCTGGGCGATGCGGTTTGGGTGGCGATGGGTTATGTCGTGATTAACATAGCAATGGGCAGTATTATTGAACCGAAATATATGGGCAAAGGTTTAGGACTATCTCCACTCGTGGTGTTTTTATCCTTGTTAATTTGGGGTTGGCTGTTCGGGCCTGTGGGGATGTTTCTCTCGATTCCCTTAACCATGATTGTCAAAATCGGCCTTGAGCAATATCACAGCACACGCTGGATTGCGATTATGCTCAGCAACGATGCGCCAGAACCGAAACCAGAGCAAGATAAAGCCTAAGAAAATTCCAGTTAATCAAAAGTTTTTAGCAGTTAAGTTGGTGGCAGATGATTTGATCAAATTTTTGTGTTGCAGATGGTGTCAGTTGTCCAATGCGTTTTTTGATGAGAGCGTGATTTAGCGTCACAAGTTTATCTGGTCGCAGATAGCTGATTTTAGGGAGTTGACCAAGCATTAAGTCCAAAGCCTTTATTTCTTCAGCTTGGTCATAACCGGATTTTGATGTGATTTGTACTGCAAGAAAATCGCCTTGAGAATTCGGCTTTGAAAGCATTAAAACAGGGCGAAGTTTGTTTGATGAAAGGTCGGTAAATGGGTAGGGGATGACGACAATATCAGACTTCTGGTACATGATTCCAGACCTCGTCATCTTCGTTGTTCCAGTCGGTGAAACTATTCATTTGCGCGGCTTGCAGATTTCGCCATTCCTGAGTGTCTTCACGCTGGTTTAAATAGAGCGCAAAATCAAGCACTTCTTTTGCCATATCATCTGGAAAGGGTTTAATCACTTCGTAAATAGTATCAGCTAATGACATCGTTGACTTCCTTTACAACGGACTTTATATGAATGATATTAAACCACCAGACTTGGTGGTTGGCAAGTTATGAGGCCTGAAAGCAACAACACCCGCGAAGGCGGGTATTGTTGTCTGTAGCTTGAGGTTAGAAAGGATTAAGCCAGATCAAACCGATCGGCGTTCATGACTTTTGTCCAGGCTTTTACAAAGTCGTGGACAAACTTGGCTTTGTTGTCATCTTGCGCATAGACTTCGGCATAGCTGCGCAGAATCGAGTTAGAACCGAACACTAAATCCACGCGACTCGCGGTATATTTCACCGCGCCGGTTTTGCGTTCGACGATTTCGTAATGATCTTTGCTGGCTGGTTTCCAGCTATAGGTCATATCGGTCAAGGTCACAAAGAAGTCGTTGGTTAACGCCCCGGGTGTGTCGGTGAAGACACCGTGTTTTGAGCCGCCATAGTTGGCACCAATGACACGCAACCCACCGACCAAGCAGGTCATTTCATGCGCGGTCAGCCCCATCAACTGAGTGCGGTCAAGCAACAGCTCTTCTGGCTGAACAATGTAATCCTTTTTCACCCAGTTGCGATAACCGTCGTGAATCGGCTCCAGCGGTTCAAACGATTCAACATCGGTCATCTGTTGGCTGGCATCACCACGCCCCGGCGCAAACGGCACGTCAACCGACACACCGGCGGCTTTAGCGGCCTGTTCAACCCCCACATTACCGGCCAGTACAATCACATCCGCCACACTGATGCCAAACTCGACCGCAATCGGTTCAAGCTTGCCGAGTACACGCGCTAAACGTTCCGGTTCGTTGCCTTGCCAGTCTTTTTGTGGCGCTAGACGAATTCGCGCACCATTGGCACCGCCACGCAAATCCGAACCACGGAAGGTGCGCGCCGAATCCCAAGCGGTGGCGACCATATCTGCTACCGATAAACCGCTGGCGGCGATTTTGGCTTTCACTGCGGTGAGATCATAATCAGATTTTCCTGCCGGAACCGGGTCTTGCCAAATCAAGTCTTCACTGGGCGACCAGGGGCCGATATAACGCGCTTTAGGCCCCATATCGCGGTGGGTTAATTTAAACCAGGCACGTGCAAATACCTCAGAGAAATAGTCCGGATTTTCGTAGAATTTTTTTGAGATTTCACGATAAATCGGGTCTTTAATCATCGCCATATCGGCATCGGTCATAATCGGGTTATAACGCTTGCTTGGGTCTTCGACATCAACCGGCTTGTCTTCTTCTTTGATATTAATCGGTTCCCACTGCCAGGCACCGGCGGGTGATTTTTTCAATTCCCAATCATAGGTGAATAACAAATAAAAATAACCGTTATCCCACTGGGTTGGGTTGGTTGTCCAGGCGCCTTCAATCCCTGAAGACACGGTATCGCGACCTACGCCACGGGTTTTATGATTCATCCAGCCAAAACCTTGTTCGACGACATCAGCGGCTTCCGGATCAGGCCCTAGGTTTTCCGCACGACCATTGCCGTGACATTTGCCGACCGTATGCCCGCCAGCGGTCAGTGCGACGGTTTCTTCATCATTCATCGCCATACGCGCAAAGGTTTCGCGCACTTGCAGAGCGGTTTTTAGCGGATCAGGTTGACCATTGACGCCTTCCGGGTTGACGTAAATCAAGCCCATTTGCACTGCGGCCAGTGGGTTTTCCATGGTGGAAGGGTCGTCAAGGTTGTCATAACGTGCGTCTGATGGTGCCAGCCATTCTTTTTCTGCGCCCCAATAAATATCTTTTTCCGGCTGCCAAATATCTTCGCGGCCAAAGGCAAAACCAAATGTTTTCAGCCCCATGTTTTCATAGGCGATGGTACCGGCTAGCACCAGTAAATCGGCCCAGCTCAGTTTGTTGCCGTATTTCTTTTTAATCGGCCACAATAGGCGGCGTGCTTTATCTAGGTTGACGTTGTCCGGCCAGGAATTAAGCGGTGCAAAGCGTTGATTGCCGGTGCCACCGCCACCACGCCCATCGGCAATGCGATAGGTGCCGGCCGCATGCCAAGACATCCGAATCATTAAGCCGCCATAGTGACCCCAGTCAGCCGGCCACCATTCTTGGCTGTCGGTCATCAGCGCGTGCAAATCTTGACGTAAGGCTTCATAGTCCAAGTCTTTAACTGCTTCGCGGTAGTCAAAGCCAGGATCCATCGGATTTACCTTGCGATCATGTTGATGCAAGATATCTAAATTGAGTGCGTTAGGCCAAAAGTCCATGGTTGATTTTTCAACAGAGCTATTGGCACCGTGCATAACAGGGCATTTTCCACCAGACATACTATCCTCCTAGGGTTTATCTGTAAGATGTTGTGCTCGAATTAACGAAACACATGAGTCAATTCTACGCCGATTTTTGATATGTAAAGGCAGTTTATTTTTATGGTTTTGATAGTTTTTGACTATGGTATTTGAGCGGGTGTTTAACCAGGCCTGGTGATGAAATCACGTTGCCTTGTTATTTTATAAGTATCGTAAAAACAATCGGGTTAAATCGTTCGATTCGTTTATAATGGTTGAGGGTTAATTATATGGAGTGAGTTTATGCACGCTTTAAACGCGAATGAGGCCAAAACCCAGTTTGGCGCCCTACTAATGAAAGCGCAGCGAACGCCGGTACAAATTAATAAAAACGGTAAGCCGGTGGCCGTGATGGTATCGATTGAAGAATTTGAAAACATCGAAGAAATAAAGCGTCAGTGGTTACAGACTCGGTTTTCGAATGCCCAGCAAGAAATCCAACAGGGCGATACAGCAGATGGTGACGAGTTTTTCAGTGAATTGTTAACGAGCAAGTATGACTAGGCTTGCTTACCGGCTCACGGCAGAGGCTAAAGCCGATTTGATCGACATTCGACGTTATAACGTAAAAAATTGGGGGGAGGTTAAATCACAGGCTTATTTGTCCGGGTTAAGGGATACGATTCAACGATTGGCGGCGTTTCCATTAATCGGTGAGCCAAGGCCTGATATCGCTGAATCCGTTTTTAGTTTTCCCTATGTTAGCCATATGATTTATTACACCTTAGAACAACATCAGTTGTGGGTGTTTGGTGTCATTCATCAAAGTCGCGTGCCGAATTTACATTTGGAAAATCGGAATAAACCCTAGCGCACACTCCTCACTTCAACCAGGACTTCAAATAATAGCCGGTATGCGAGTCGGCATTGTTGGCGACATCTTCCGGTGTGCCGGTGGCAATAATTTGTCCGCCGCCTGCGCCACCTTCCGGTCCGAGATCGACCAGCCAATCCGCAGTTTTAATCACATCGAGATTGTGTTCGATAATCACAATGGTATTGCCGCGATCACGCAACTCATACACCACTTTCATCAGTTGTTCGATATCGTGGAAATGCAAGCCGGTGGTCGGTTCATCCAAAATATATAGCGTGTTGCCGGTGTCGCGTTTGGACAGTTCTTTGGCCAGCTTCACGCGCTGGGCTTCACCACCGGAAAGGGTGGTCGCGCTTTGACCGAGCTTGATATATCCGAGCCCAACATCCATCAGGGTTTGCAATTTGCGCGCCAAAGCCGGAATCGCGTCAAAAAACGCGCGCGCGTCTTCCACGGTCATCTCCAACATTTCGTGAATGGTTTTGCCCTTGTACTGAATTTGCAGGGTTTCGCGATTATAGCGCTGGCCGTGACAGACATCACATGGCACATAGACATCCGGCAGAAAGTGCATTTCAACTTTGATTACGCCATCACCTTGGCAGGCTTCACAGCGACCGCCTTTGACGTTAAAGCTAAATCGACCAGGTGTGTAGCCCCGTGCGCGCGATTCTGGGGTGGCGGCGAGTAACTCACGAATCGGCGTGAATAGGCCGGTGTAGGTGGCGGGGTTCGAGCGGGGCGTGCGACCAATCGGACTTTGATCGATATTCACCGCCTTGTCAAAATGCTGCAAGCCTTCTACCTTATCATAGGGGGCGGGCGTTGATAGCGCGCCATTCAAGTCGCGGGCGGCAATTTTGCTCAGGGTTTCGTTAATCAAAGTCGATTTGCCTGAACCTGACACACCGGTGATGCAAGTCAGTAGGCCTGCTGGAATTTCGAGGGTCACGTTTTTTAGGTTGTTACCTTTTGCGCCAATAATTTTTAACCAGTTTTGACCAGGTTTTACCCGCTCTTTCGGCACTTCAATTTTGCGCAACCCGCTTAGATATTGTCCGGTTAAGGATTGTGGGTTGGCTTTGACTTCATCCGGTGTGCCTTGTGCCATAATGCGCCCGCCGTGAATGCCGGCACCTGGGCCAATGTCTAACACAAAATCCGCCGCGCGAATGGCGTCTTCGTCATGCTCAACCACAATGACGGTGTTACCCAAGTCACGCAAATGGGTTAGGGTTTTCAGCAGGCGGTCATTGTCGCGCTGGTGCAAACCAATCGAGGGTTCGTCTAATACATACATTACCCCAACCAGGCCTGCTCCAATTTGGCTGGCGAGACGAATCCGTTGGGCTTCACCGCCGGAGAGGGTGTCGGCACTGCGATCAAGGGTTAAATAGTTCAAGCCGACATTCACCAAAAACGACAAGCGTTCACGGACTTCTTTTAAAATCGGTGCGGCAATTTTGCCTTTTGCGCCCGGCAGGCTGAGTTGGTCAAAAAATTCATACAGTTCACCAACGGATTGATGAGTCAGTTTCGGCAGCGTAATATCGGCAACAAATACATGGCGCGCTGCTTCATTTAGGCGCTCTCCACCGCAGGTTTTACAGGGTGAGGTCACGCGGTATTTGTCGAGTTCATCCCGTACGGTTTTGCTATCGGTTTCAAGATAGCGCCGTTCCATATTCGGCAGCACGCCTTCAAAGCGACGCACCTGCGCATAACGACCATGCGGCAGCGCGAGCTTGTCACGACCCGAACCAAACAACACCACCTTTTGAAATTTCTCATCCAACTCGCCCCAAGGTGTTTCCATGTCAAAACCATAATGGGTGGCGACCGCCAATAAAATATCGTAATAGTACTTGTGGCGGCGATCCCAGCCGCGAATCGCGCCCCCCGCCAAGCTAAGTTCAGGATGAGTAATCACCAGTGACGCATCAAAGCTTTCTTTAATCCCCAAGCCATCACAGCTTGGGCAGGCGCCATGCGGGTTGTTAAATGAGAATAAACGCGGTTCGAGTTCCGGCACGCTGTAACCGCAATGTGGGCATGAGAACTTATCAGAAAACAACAGCTCAAAATCATCGTCTTCGTCCATCGGCACCACACGCGCTAAGCCATCGGACAAGCGTAACGCGGTTTCAAAGGATTCGGCCAAGCGTTGTTTCAAGTCCTCTCGCACTTTAAAGCGGTCAATCACCACTTCGATATCGTGCTTTTTGTTTTTATCGAGCGCAATCGAGCCGTCTAAATCCATCAAGCGACCATTAATGCGCGCACGAATAAAGCCTTGGGCTTGCAGCTCATCTAGCAGATTGTTGTGCTCACCTTTGCGGCCACGCACCACTGGCGACACCAATAAACATTTGGTGCCTTCCGGCAGTTCCAAGGTGCGATCGACCATTTGGCTGACGGTTTGCGCTTCCAGGTCAACATCGTGGGTCGGGCAGCGCGGTGTGCCGGCGCGGGCGTACAATAAGCGTAGATAATCGTAGATTTCGGTGACGGTGCCGACGGTGGAACGTGGGTTGTGAGAGGTAGATTTTTGCTCAATCGAAATTGCCGGTGACAAGCCTTCAATATGGTCTAAATCAGGTTTTTCCATCACCGATAAAAACTGGCGTGCATAAGCCGACAGCGATTCGACATAACGGCGTTGGCCTTCGGCATAGATGGTATCAAACGCCAAGGATGATTTGCCTGATCCCGACAGGCCGGTAATCACAATCAGCTTGTCGCGCGGCAAAGTGACATCAATATTCTTTAAATTATGCGTCCGCGCCCCGCGAATAATAATCTTCTCAAGCATAGCAACCCGCCCAAATTAAGCAAAGCGAAGATTATAACATGATTCGTTTTTACACCGATTTAACAAGCAGGCCTGGTGAGCAGTCGCTTTATTTTTCCTTAAAGACAGAGGGGGCGTCTTTTGCCTCAATCGGGGATCTGCGGGATAACATTTTCGTTAATAAATTTTCTGAACGGCTCGGAAAGCAGAGGCTCTTTTGCGAGGTTGTTCCAAAAGCGCGTTGCACAGTGTTTTACCCCATTAAGCGCTAGTTTTTTAACTTTAACGGATTCTGGCCAGCTAAATTGTAACGGCGCAACTTCACCATTACTTTTGGGCGCGAACCCCATGGAGCACATGTCATAAATCGGTAAAAGTGAGAAGATGTCTCGATGGGTTGCAAAGCTGATATTGCCCAGATGCGTATCGGTATTATGGATGTAGCGCGCAAAGGCAGACAAAAACTCAACCTTGATGTAGTCCTGTTCTGTGAGTAAACCTTGCTGCAAAAGTTGATAGCAACTGTCCATCCAGCTTACGGCGGATCCGACGAATTCCGCATCAATCATTTCTAGTGATAGCATGGAGCGCCGACCATTTTTCCCCGAACGATCAAAGCGCTTGGATTCGAGGAACAGACGCTCGTCATCCTCGAAAATATGGGTTTCAGCCGCGTTCACAAAGCCGGTTTCATTAAGCACTTTGGCAGCATAATGCTCTGTAACAAGCACATCTTTCCAGCGGCGCGCGTTCGCGTCATTGCCTTTTGGTGAAAACTTAACAATGACATGCGCGTCAATGTCTGTGCAAAAGGTGGCGAATTTTTGATGTTCACCACCGGCAGAAGAGACCAGGACATCTTCATCCATAATATGATCGGCGAGCGTAATGTATTCCTTGCGTGAATGCGTTGTGAAAGGGCTATGCAATTGCAAGGCGGCATTATTGCCAAATTTTAAATTGCCAATGCTGTTGTCAGTATTAGCCAGTAAGTAACGGCCAATATGCTCGGTTTTCCAATCTTTTAGATGCGCGGGAAAACTTTCATCCACGCGAGATAGCTGCTCAGCAATTTTTATCCCCAGAAAACCTTTTGGTGCCATATCAAGTAAGAAAAATGGCAGATCATCAAACAAACCATTTTTGGCTTCACCCAAGAAGACTTTGGGCATGTTTTGATGTTCTTCAATAAAAAAGCCACCAGCGGCTAAGGGGCGAAGCTTTGCAATACAGGTTGGTTTGCCAAAGTTATCCATCTCCCAAATAAGAATGCTGTCGCCCACTCCAAATTTTGCTGTGGTCAGGGCATATTTTGGACTGCGTCCATTAGCAATTCTAACAATGCGATTCCCTAGCTTGTTGATTTGCAAGCCAACTTGGCGTTGGGTGAGGTTGCAGGCGGTTTGGATTTGTTTGCTGGTCGCAATCTGGGATTGCAAGTAATCTTCGACGTTCATAGGTTATGAAGTATGTAGTGAATGATGTCGTTTATTTAATCATTAAAGTTATTAAATTACAATGTGTTATTGTTTTTTATGTTTTATTTTATGTCGTGAAAACTGTTCTTAATATAAGGGCGACGATTTCATAAGTTTCCGGTTTTGAGCGTCATCTTGGTGAAAAACCAAAAAGCGAATTAAATTTATTAAACCTACATAGAACCACCAGGCCTGGTTGTGAACTCGGATTAATTTCACCCTGATAATCAGCCTTGTTATTTCCGCTAAATTCTGAATAATGACCTAAATAACCGTTAAGTAAACGAAACAACACAGTAATTTATATTTAATAAAAATCGACATTTTCGCTTCATCAAAAATCAAAAGCCCCTATGAAAATTAAAAACAATGACCTGCAAACCCAACAACACACCCTTTTCAGTCCCGCGTTTTTAATGTCCTATTGGGCGAAAGAGTACGACGCTTACTGCGCCAGCGGCGAAGACGACACGTTACGCGAAAAACTCAGCCATTGGGCGAATAAAGACTTTCAAAAAGAAACCGCCTCCGAAGGGCGTTTCGTGCAATTATTTTTTGTCGAACTTTGGGGGTATATCGGTTCGGGCGAACAAAACCGCGAGCAGGGCTTTACGCTCTATCCGCAGTTTCCCATCAATAACGCCGGACAACGCGGCGGCAAGGGTTACGCCGATCTAGCCCTCGGCTGGTTTGCCTTAAAAGATCACCCCGAAACGCCGCAAGTGTTATGCGAATTTAAAGACATTCGTTCCGGCCTCGATGAAAAACAAAACCGCAAAGACAACGACCGCTCACCGGTGCAACAATGCGCCGATTACCTGCATTTCGCCCGATTGCAATACGCACCTTACGGACACGAAAAAATTCAACCTACTTGGGGCATTGTCACCGATATGAACGAATTCCGTTTATATTGGAAAGCCAAAATGCCGGGGCAATACCAGCGGTTTATCCTCAAACCCAAAACCATGAAAGAACAATCGCTCAGCCTGCTGGCGGATAGCGAACAGGCACGCCAACAACGGTTTTTATTCAAAACCCTGTTTCAAGCCGACATGCTCCTAAATCCTGGCAACGAATCGGCCTTGCTCAAACTGCTCAATGCGCAGCAAATCCAAGAAAAAACCCTCGAAAAAACCTTCTATTTCGAATACCGTGCCTACCGCGAAGCCTTATTTAAAACGCTGGTTAAAACCAATGCCGACCACTACCCAGCGCAAAAACTGGTACGCCTCACCCAAAAACTGCTCGACCGCTTGCTGTTTATTATGTTTTGCGAAGACATGGGGGCGCATCTTGAATACCCGGTGAATCTGCTGCGCGATTTAATGGTCGAAGGCTCGCAGGACACAAGCTACAACCCGCAAGCCAATGACTTTTACGAAGAAAAAGTAGCGCGCCTGTTTAAAACTATGCGACTGGGCGGCACCTTATGGAATCACAGCATCAACAAATTCAACGGCGGATTATTCGCCGCCGATGACGATTTAGAAAACCTGTTTATCCCAAATCACATCTTTTTTACCCCGATGCAGGGCGCAACCGAACAGGCGATGAAAACCGAAAAACACACCTTGCTGTATTTTTCCGCCAACTACAATTTCGGCATCGAAGACGGCGGAGAACGCACCATCGGCCTCTACACCCTTGGGCGCATTTTCGAGCAATCCATTACCGATCTTGAAATCATGGAAGCCGAAGCCGCCAACGAAGAATCGCTGATGAAACTCAGCAAACGCAAAACCGACGGCGTGTACTACACCCCCGAATGGGTCACTGAATATGTGGTTGAGCAAACCCTAGGTTTACGCCTGCGCGAATTGCAAACCGAACTCGGTTTTGAAGCCTATGGCGATTTAACTGATTTAGAAATTGATGCCGCCCACACCAAAAGCGGTAAATTCGTCGCGCAAAAATCCCGCGCCAAAAGCTATTTCGAAGCCCTGGAACATTACGAAGCGCGGCTTAGCGAAATCAAAGTGCTCGATCCCGCTTGCGGCAGTGGCGCATTTTTAATCCAAGCGCTCAAACGCCTATTAAAAGAACACGAAGCCATCGGCAAAGAAAAAGCCCGCATCAGCTACGAATTTAAACAGGGCGGGCTGTTTGATGTGGGGCAGGTGTATCGCGATATTCTCTCCAAAAACCTCTACGGCGTGGACATCAACCCCGAATCGGTCGAAATCACCAAACTCGCGCTTTGGTTGCATACCGTCATGCCCGGCCAACCCTTATCCTCGCTGGATAACAATATCCTTTGCGGCAATAGTCTGGTCGATTGGGATATTCAAACCATCTTGCCCGACCTTAACGAACACCAACTCGCTAAAATCAACCCATTTAGCTACGCCGAAGCCTTTCAAGACGTATTCGCCAATGGCGGCTTTGACGTGATTATCGGCAACCCGCCGTATATCAAACTGCAAAACATGAAAAAGGTCGCACCGGAAGCCACCGAATATTGGGTTAAAGCCACTAAAACCGAAAGCCTGACCGACGAAAACGGTCAAGTTATTGAAAAGCACGTGCCGAAGTTTCGCAGCACTCAAACCGGCAATTACGATATTTATTTACCGTTTTTTGAACAATCGGTGCAACTGATTAATCCAAAAGGGCGCATGGGCTTTATCGCGCCGAGTGTGTGGGCGGTGAACGAATACGGCGCAGGGCTAAGAGCCTTTTTGCACCAAAGCCAACAAATGGATCGTTGGATTGATTTCAAAAGCTACCAAATCTTTGATGAAGCCATTACCTACACCGCACTGCAGTTTTTTACCGGTCAAGTGAATGACGGCATTAAACTGCATTTTGCCCCACAAGGTGCGGACGATTTAGCAGGCCTGCATTGGGACGACATCACGCCTTTACCTTACCATCAACTCGACCCTAACCAGGCCTGGCAGTTTATGCCGGAAGTTGAACGGGTTTTAATCAATAAATTATTTGAAACTTGTCCATCGTTGAAAAGCATGACTACATCAATTTCACAAGGTTTGGTAACTAGTGCAAACGATATTTACCATTTAACTCAAGATGATCAACGTTTTATTGTTCCAAAAAATGTATTCATAACCGAATCAGAAGTTGTTAGGCCTTTAATTTCAGGAAAAAACGTATCTAGGTATGCTTTGTTTAACCAGGATGTCTCGATAATCATTCCTTATGATCTTCAAAATGAAAAGGCGAGTTTATTATCAGAAGATGTTATGAGAAATAAATACCCTGTTGTATGGAAGTATCTAAAAACACAAGAACATAGGCTTCGTAATAGGGAATATCCAAAAATGGATAATGACTCCAAGTGGTGGGGGTATGTATATCCTAAAAACTTGACTAAACAAGGTGAGAAAAAACTTTTTGTTGCAGGTACAGCACCTGAATTAAGAGTGGCTTATGATGAAGCGGGGCTTTTCGCCGCTGATGATAAACGTGTTTATACAATTCATGCGGAAAATCAAAATGATTTAATCTATTTGCTGGGTATCTTAAATGCCCCTGTAGCCAGCTATATTTTCAAAAAAATTGCTAGGCCAAAGGCTGGTGGTTTTTTTGATATTGAATCGCAATATCTTGCACCTTTGCCGATTCCCAATGCCAACGACCAGCAAAAAGCCCAGATTGGCGAACTGGCGCAAACCTTACAAAATTTGCATTCGGAATACCGCGATAAACTCGCGCAATTCGACAAACGCCTCACTTCTACGCAAATGCTCGCCGAACCCAAAGACTTAGCCTGGCTTTGGGCGGATATTCAGCCCATCAACGACCTTAAAAAATCCGACCAAGCCAAAGCTACCGGCTTAAAAGGCAAAGAACTCACCGAATGGGCGAAACAACAGGCGCAAAAAGTGTTGGACAAAAATTTGCAACCCCTCGCCAGCCAACTCAACGCCAAAACCAAGTTAGTCGTGCAATATCAAGACGGTGAACTCAGTTTATTAGCGAATGGCATCGAAGTCATTACCCAGTACATCACCGATGAACAAGCCGCTTTGATTGTGCCGCAATGGAGACAAGTCATACGCACCACCAATATTACGCCTAGCGTCACCGCCGACAAACTCGTTGGACACCTTCTCAACCTAAAAACTACCCATAACGCCAGCCTAATCCAACAACTCAACACCCTCGACACCGCACTGGCAACCCTGCAAACTCAAATCCAAACCAAGGAAACCCAACTCAACCAACACACATACCAACTCTACAACCTAACCCAAAACGAAATCGCGTTGATTGAGGGCAATGTATAGCGTGGAATTAACCAGTAAGGAATAGCGAGGATGACAACACCAAACTTTAAATCTGAAACACGTTATTTCGCCGACGCGTTAGCCAACCTATTGCAATCGGTTGAGCAGGACTTGCGTACGTCGAGTGAACCACGCACGTTGATTGAGTTAAATGAAACCACCAGGCCTGCTCAATGGCTTGCTTTTTTTGATGATTGGCAACGCCATTTAGCACAACGGCTCGATCAGATACCGAGTGCGATGAATGAGATAGCGCAAGCCGATGCGTTTTGTAGTGCGTTGAACACCCAGTTTAGTCGTGGCATCGAGGTTAAAAGACAGTTGCAGCACGCGTTGATCAGTGATTCTCGTTACATTGATATTCAAAACCAACTGCTATCAAAAGTTAGTCATCAGTTGTCATCTAGCCTCAGTGACTTTGAGCGTTTAGTGCAAAGTATTAAGGGTGAACCTAAAGAATGGCAACAGCAATCGGATACATTCGAGTTGGACTTGAGTTTTACGGTTGTTGATACGGACGATATTCGGTGGTCCATTCCTCCGACGACAGGTGAAGCGATAGCGGACGCATTTAGCGTGAAGAATTTATTAACAGGTGCATTAAAGGGCGTGGCATTTGTGGTTTTTGCGATTGTGCTTCTTAGTACTTGCGCAGGGAGTTAATTTTCGGGCGGAGAACCTAACCTCTTGCTTAACGTATGTGAATAAAGCGGCTTACAGGCTAGGAGATAATGCGAAGCAAGATGTTCCATTAAAAATGTTTGAAGCAAGCTGGTTGCATAACTTAAGGTGCTTGTATGGAAGGTGTTTATATTTACCGAGAGAGTAGTCGCATCCCGAAGGCCTGAACGTCCGAATCGATTCTGTGTTATGAGCACAGCGGCCTAATGCTATGCGACTGGAATGTATATTATTCACAGTTAATATGTTATTTCAAGAGGATAATCTTTTTGAACAGGAGTTATCTTCCTGAATTTATCTTGGTTTAGTGGAGGTGATTAAAATAATGAATAATGGAATTCGACATAGTTATTTTGGCCAAGAATATATTTCTGAACTTTCAGGCTGTAGTTTTTATTTTCCGACTGAGGATTCACAAAATAAAATAATGGGTGTGTTTAAAGGAAAAGTATTTTGTATTTTTAGTTTGAAAGAAATAGAAGGTGGCGTTGAGGTATATATTAGTTTTCCAGACAATTATAAGTGTCATCACTACATGAAAGGCAAGTTGGTACATGAGTTTATATCTGACAATGCTCATTTAACCTACCATGGTAGTCCTAAACGAAAAAAAATGAGTGGCGAAATACATATAAAAAATAACGGAGAAAATCCATTAAAAGGTCGTGCTAACTTACTGGAGGCGCCAAGGGTATCAACAAGTAATATAGAATTACATCCATTGCCAATTTGCCGTATTGAGTTAACAGGGGAGCCTGGAATTGTTGATTCAAAAAAGGAAGTAAATAACTTTTTTAATATTGATCTTCCAAATTTATTTTTTAATACAATCGAAGTTAATTTGTCAAAAAGAGGCTATTTGGAAAGTATTGCGGGAGTGACTAATATCGAAAATTCTCCCTATAAATCCTTATTTGTTTACACTAGTTTACATACATATTTTACAGGTAATATTGAGCTCAAACCCGGTTATTATCCTCAAGCACTTGCATTGCAGACAGCTAAGTATGAGTTGATTTTAATAGTAGGAAGAGAGTTAAAAAACCCTAATTACAAGCAAAATACCTTGATTAGCTTTCATACAAAAGATTACTTCAAAGAGCTTGGTCAGAGAATGTTGGTTGAAAATGAGAAGGGCTATTTTATTGCTAAGGGTGTTACGCTGGAATCCACTTCTTGTTTGCGAATGCGTGATGTGCTTCACTCGTTTCCAAAGTCATGCTTGGATACTAGGGAAAGCTGATTTACGGCAGGCAGGATTAAAAGGGCTCTGCGCCCACTGACGGGCACCGCCGACGGTTAGTTAGCTTCACAGTGGTCAGTCACTCAGCTGGTCAACCCCGAAGCTTTATGATAACAAATTAAAACAAGATTGGTCAATTAGGGTTTTAAAAGGCGAGTGGTTACAGCACTGATTGCGTATAGGGGGCGAAAAGAGGATGGCTTTAAAATTGGCATTATCAGACCTTTGAAAGGGTAATGCAACCTCTCCTGACACGTCCGAAACTCACCGCACTATGAATGCGGCGGAAGATGTTGCATTGCAATAGTTTAAACCAAAGTAATTGCAAAACGTAAGATGCTTTTATTACCACGTCGGATTTTTTGCAGGGCGCGTTAGCCTCGGTGCGTGGACTCAATTTGTCGGTGGTGTTGTTGGATGGTCAAAAGTTGGCCGAGTTGATGATTGAGCATAATGTTGGCGTGAGCGTGAAAGAGATGTATCAAGTCAAAACCTTGGACAGCGATTATTTTGATGGATTTTTGGGGTGATGCAGAGAGTGTGAAATAGCTTATAAGCTATATAGTCTTTAGGTTATAATGGGGTTTGTATGTGGCAAGTAGTGACGGTTGATTATTTTGATGATTGGTTTTTATCGTTAAACGCAGCCGAACAGCAAGGTATTTTGACCGCTATTTTTAAACTGCAATCGATTGGACCGTTATTAGGTCGTCCTGATGTCGATACGCTTTCAGGCGTGCATAGAGTTAAAAATTTAAAGGAGCTGAGGGTTCAGCATAAAGGCAAGCCGTATCGCGTGTTGTTTGCTTTTGACCCTAAGCGTCAAGCGGTCATGTTGTGTGGTGGAGATAAAACCGGTGATAAACGTTTTTATGACAGGATGATTCCGATTGCCGAGCGTGAATTTATCGCACATCTTGAAAAACTGGATTAGGAGAAAACTATGGCAAAACCTTTAGCGGATTTATTGCTAAAAATCGATCCGGCGATTGTTGAAGCCGCGCAAAATCAAGCCGAAGAGGACGTGCTAGCTTGGCGTTTGGCTTATTTGCGTGAACAGTTGGCGCTTTCGCAAGTAGAAATGGCGGAGCGTTTGGGGATTTCACAGCCTTCAGTGGCTAACTTAGAAAAACGCGGCCACGAGGTGAAGTTGTCTTCGCTTAAACGTTATGTGGAGGCGCTAGGCGGCAAGTTGTCTTTAGATGTGCAACTTCCTGATGGGCGGCACATTGGTATTCATGTTTGAGGTAGGTATTTCAAGTTTTTAGGGGTCTTAAAAGCGAGAAGCCCCGATGAACCCACCGAGGCTGTAACGCCGACCGAGCACCCCTGATCCATCTATCAGTTATCTTAAAGTTATTTTATTTGTTGAGCAAGAAAAAAATAGAACGATACATTTTAAATAGATTGGCTCCTAGGATGAAAATGTCTAATGTGATTGAATCAAAGCCAGATCAAAAGCGCACAACTTTTCCGCATGAAGTGGTGGGGATGAATGTCATTGAAGGTATGAGTTTATTAAAAGCTTGGCGTCGTTATTTTGGTTTAAGCCAAGCTGAATTGGCACAAAAAGCGGGGGTTACGCAAGCCCAGGTCGCGAACTTTGAAAATGAAAAATCAATTCCGCGCGCCGATACCTTGCTTAAATTGTCGAACGCGTTGGGTGTCAGCGCGGATTTATTATTTGATATGGATGACTAAAATCGTGGTGAAACCTTTAGTGGATTGCTAGCTAGCTAAATTTTCAACTGAATATATTTTCATTTTCTTACGCGGGTCGGAAGGTGGTAGCAAAATTATTTTGAGGTATTTATGGCGATTCCTGATTTTCAAACGGTGATGTTGCCGGTTTTAAAGTGTTTAGCCGGTAAGGATGTTGTGGGTTCGGCGCAGATTGTGGAGCAGGTGAGCGATGAATTTGCTTTAACGCCGGAACAGCGTGCCGAATTATTACGATCCGGCAAGCAGACGATTATAAAAAATCGAATTGGTTGGGCGATTACTTATCTTAAAAAAGCAGGCCTGGTGAATTCACTGAAACGTGCGCATGTTCAGCTTACGGATTCGGGGCAGTCGGTGTTGGCGCAGAATTTAGAGTCTATCAATGTGCGTTTTTTAAAGCAGTTTGAAAGTTTTCGAGAATTCCATGCGGTTAAGCCGTCAACCGATAAAGACACTTTAGGCGACAATGCAAACGAAACCTTGTCGGCGACAAGCCTTCAATATGGTCTAAATCGGGTTTTTCCATTACCGATAAAAACTGGCGCGCATAGCCCACCGCCGAATAACCAAAACGGAGATTATAACACTGTTCGTTTTTGTGGTTAGCTAACGCAAGCTTGCCACCACCAGGCCTGGTAGTGGCAAGGGGGTTAGTCGCGTCCTAGCATGCGCTTGAGGGAGAGGTTTGAGTCTTTATATTATAAATCAACGTTTTGCTCGCGTTTTATACGCTTTGGATTTGATGGGTTGGTTTAAATGTAAAATTTTATCTATTTGTTGACTGGGGAAGTAAAAAAGCCTTGCACGCCATTTGATTAAGTAGAATAATGCAAATAATCCATTATTTGAATCCTGTGTTATGACCTCATTTCAACAACAGTCTGATAGCTCTGAGCCGGTTAGCAATAAGTTATCCGCTTCCAATCTTCATTTGATTGGTTTGTTTTTAGTCTTTATTGTTGGCTTTGGCTTGCAGGCGCTACTGAATTATAGTGTCAGTAAAACCATTGAACAGCTTGATCAGTACACCCAAAATACCCGATATCAAGGCTACTTGAGTGAGAATATTTTGCATGCAGTTCAGGCGATCGAAGCTGACTTTTATCGTCTGACCATTACCGAAAATAGCCAAACGCGTCAGGTCAGCTTGTCGCAAATTAAGCAGGCCGAAAAGGATATCATCAATTATGTTGAGGTATTGCAGCGCGGTGGTATCTTTAGTTTACGGCAACTGTCTTTGGATTCGAATAAATCTATGATGGAGCCTTATGTTTATCAACTGTCTGAAGGCGGTGGGGATTTTAAGGTTGAGGTTGAGATTCTGCAGTTGGTCAATCAGTTGGTGAGTCGTATTGAGCTGTTTGAATCTGTCTTGGTTCAGCGAGATCAGATGATGCTTACTTTCAGCCCTGAGTTAACTCGGGTGATGTTGGAGATTAGGGTTAATGTACGTGAGTTGATGCCTGATTTTGAGCGTTTAACTCAGTATGCTGATCAACTAAGACAGGGCTATGTTGAGCGTTTGCAGGCGGTTGAGCAGCAGGTATCGGCTGAAAAAAATAAGTACCGCAATTTACAATTGGGTTTGACGCTCTTGGTTTTGGCACTTGGCATTTTGATGATTGATTTTGTGGCCAGACAGTTACGCCGCACACATCGAAATCTTGAGGCGAGCGAAGCCTATGTGTCCGATGTGCTCGAGTCGCAGACTCATATTATTGTCGTCACCGCTGGCGTCAAAATTATTGACGCCAGCGGCGGCTTTTTTGCTTTTTTTAAACAGTACCCTGATTTATCTGCATTTTTGCAACAACATCAGTGCATTTGCGATGTCTTTATCAAAGAACCAGGCCTGGTTTATAAGTTCGAAGACAAAAATTGGGTGGAGTATATTCTTGAACACCCGGATCAAACCCACCGTGCCAAAATTCAGCGTGATCGAAAGGTATTTACTTTTCAGTTAACCGCCACCCGTTCTACCCGGTTCAAGCGCTTTATTGTGTCTTTGGCAGACATTACTGAAATCGAAGCCTTGAATCAGCGTTTGGAACAAGAGAAAGACCGTGCCTTGGCTTCAACGAAGTCGAAAAGTGAGTTTTTGGCGAATATGTCGCATGAGATTCGCACACCGTTAAACGCGATTTTAGGCTTTATTGAATTGCTTAAAGAAAAAGAAATTAATCCTGAGCGCTTGCGTTATCTCAGAACGGTTTACTATTCAGGGCAAACGCTGCTTGGGATTATTAACGATATTTTAGACTTCAGTAAAATTGAAAATAATAAGTTGGACCTTGATATTCATGCTTTTGACCCTCGTCAAGAATTGAGTTCGGTGGCCCATTTGTTTGCCGCGCGTTGTGAAGAAAAAAAGTTGTGCTTCAAGCTTGATATGGCGGATGATCTTCCCGGGAAAATTGAATCTGACCCATTAAGAATTAAGCAGGTGTTAAGCAATTTGCTTTCAAATGCGGTTAAGTTTACGCCAAGTGGTAAGACCGTTGATTTAAAAATTGACTATGACTCAGAATGTCAGCAGTTGGTTTGTGAGGTTAGGGATCAAGGCATCGGGATTGCAAAAGAAAATCAAACCAAAATTTTTGAAGCCTTCTCTCAGGCGGAAAGCTCAACCACACGCCAGTATGGCGGAACCGGTTTGGGTTTAAGTATTAGCACGCGTTTAATAGAGATGTTGGGCGGCGAACTGAATCTGGAAAGTCAGCTAGGCTTGGGGAGTTGTTTTACTTTTAAAATACCTGCCAAGCTTATTCAAGCCAAACCCAGTCAGCCTGCGTTGCTTGATAAAAAAGTCGAACTTGCAAGTCTTTCAGGTAAAGTGTTGTTGGTTGAGGATAATCCGACCAATCAGATGTTAATGAAGGTGGTGCTGAAAAAAATTGGTGTGGAATTTGATGTCGCTAATGATGGTGTTGAAGGGGTGGCGATGTATCAGGCGAATGCTTATGATGCGATTATCATGGATGAAAATATGCCGAATATGAGCGGCATTGCGGCCACAAAACGGATTCGACAGTTGGAAGCGGCGTCGCAAAAGGAGGCTATCCCGATTATTGCGCTGACTGCAAATGCGATTAAAGGCGACCGCGAGCGTTTTATGGCGGTTGGCATGGATGACTATCTGACTAAACCGGTCGATTTTAAATTATTGGGCCAAATCCTGTCTAAGTACCTGCCTCAGCAATCGAGTTCCTGATTTTAATTAAATCTTATGTATAGCTCTTGTATTGGTTGTTGTATAATAATCTTTCGGAGGCTGTATGGAAAAGACTTCAATTCAAATAGTATGGTTTAAGCGTGATTTGCGTATCCATGATCATGCGCCGCTGTATTTTGCCGCCCAGCAGGGCGCGGTCTTACCTGTCTATGTTTTCGAGCCAGATCTTTGGCAACAGCCGGATGCCAGTTTGCGCCAATGGCGATTTGTCGCGGATTGTTTGCTGGACTTAGACGCAGACTTACGTGCGTTGGGGCAAGGCTTGGTGTTTGCGGTTGGCGAGGTGACCGACGTTTTTGCGCAACTCCAGCAGGATTATCAGATCAGTGCGATCTGGTCGCATCAAGAAACCGGTAATGCCTGGAGCTATCAACGCGATAAGCAGGTTAAAGGTTGGTTACAAGATCAACAGATTCCTTGGTATGAATTAGCCCAGCATCCGATTAAACGTGGCCTTGTACAACGAGATCATTGGCAGGCTCAAGCCGACCAGTTTTTTCAACAAGCCTTAATCCCCACACCTGCCAGCTTACCAGGCCTGCTGATGGCGCCGCCATTAAGTGCCAACGGGCTGGCCCAACAGCTTGAATACCATTTGCCTGCACCGATTGTGGCCGATGAGCACACCCAGCCGGGCGGCCGGCGACGCGGCGAGCAGCGCTTGGCCGATTTTCTGCAGCGCCATCTATCGCGTTATTTGTATGACATTGCCAAGCCGTTGGCTTCACGGCAATCCAGTTCACGGCTCAGCCCACATTTAGCTTGGGGTTGTCTGTCGATTCGTGAGGTGATGCAAGCGGCCTATGGCGCGCGTGGCAGGCTGGGCGAAAAAAATGACCGTGCTTTGAATGCTTTCGTTTCACGCCTTCACTGGCAAAGTCATTTTATGCAAAAACTGGAAACCGAACCGGCGCTGGAATTTAGCTGTTTGCAAGCTGAAACCGAGGGGTTGCGTAGCCAAGGTCAGTATCCGACACGTTTGCAGGCCTGGTTCGAGGGGCAAACTGGCGTGCCGTTGGTTGATGCCTGTATGCGTTGCTTGCGCCATACCGGTTGGTTACCGTTTCGGATGCGGGCGATGGTAATGAGTTTTGCCAGTTATCAGCTTTGGCTAGATTGGCGCGATACGGCGCCATTGCTGGCGCGTTTGTTTACGGATTATGAACCGGGCATTCATTACTCGCAGGTGCAAATGCAATCCGGCACCACCGGGATTAATGCGATGCGGGTGTATAACCCGGTTAAGCAGTCACAAGACCATGACCCTGAAGGACGCTTTATCAAGCAGTGGTGTCCTGAACTGGCTGGTTTAGAGGCCGCGTTTATTCATGCACCTTGGGATGCCGCACCGGAATGGTTGGCGCAAGCAGGCCTGGTATTGGGACAAAATTATCCCTGGCCGATTGTGGATCTTGAGCAGTCAGCGCGTGAGGCCAAACAACAGCTGGCCGCGTTACGCAAGCAACCGAGTGCTCGCGCACAAGCGCAGCAGGTTTATGTTAAGCATGGTAGCCGCTTGCGTCCGGCTAGTCGGCGTAGGTCTAAAAAAACCGTCGCCACCCTTGAGGTTGATAGCCCACAATTGAGTTTGTTTTAAATGAAAATGCGCAAGAAATCCGAGTTGCCGACCAAAACCTGCCCGGTTTGTGTGCGTCCGTTTGTCTGGCGCAAAAAGTGGGCGAAGGATTGGGAGCAGGTGATTTATTGTTCAGAACGTTGTCGGCGGTCTGCAAAACACGGCAAACAAGGCGGTAGCAAAGATGATTAGAAAATTAGTAGTGGTGTTGGGCGATCAGTTAAACCGCGATGCGTTGGTTTGGCAGGACTTTGATCCTACTCAAGATGCGATATGGATGGCAGAGTTACCAGAAGAATCGACTCATGTGCAATCGCATAAACAGCGCACGGTGTTGTTTTTAAGCGCGATGCGCCATTTTGCCGAGTCTTTGCGGCAGCAGGCCTGGTCGCTGCATTATTTGGTTTTGGGAAGTCATGATTTTGTGGGATTTGAGCAGGCATTAGGCAATTTTTTATCTCGCCATCAAGTCGGCGCAGTTGAGTTGGTGGTGCCAGGTGATTATCGGGTATTGCAACAGATTAAAGCCGCGTGTCAGCAAAAGGCTACAACGCTGAATGTTTTACCGGATATTCACTTTATCGCAGAACCTGGGGAGTTTAAAACCTGGTTAGCGGGTCGCAAAAAACCGACCATGGAGTATTGGTATCGGCACTTGCGCCAGCGCACTGGTATTTTAATGGACGACAAAAAACCGATGGGTGGCAAGTGGAATTATGATGCGGATAATCGCCAAAGCTTTGGCAAGACCGGCCCGCAAGCGGTGCCAGCGCCATTAAGGTTTACGCCCGATGCGATTACACAACAGGTTATTAAAGATGTTGAATTTCATTTTGCGCCGCACCCCGGCAAGTTGGCAGAATTTGGCTGGCCGGTGACCCGTGAGCAAGCGCTGGCCGCCTTGGAGGATTTCATTACGCATAGGTTAGCCAAGTTTGGCGATTATCAGGATGCGATGTGGCCTAACCAGGCTTGGTTGTACCATTCGTTGTTATCGGTGGCACTTAATCTTAAACTGCTCAATCCGCGTGAAGTCATGGCGGCGGCCGAACAGGCGTATCAACAAGGGCGCGCCCCATTAAACGCAGTAGAAGGATTTATTCGGCAAATTTTAGGTTGGCGTGAATATGTGCGCGGGCTGTATTGGTCGTATATGCCCGATTGGTTAAGCATGAATGCTTTGAATGCGCAGCAAGATTTACCAGGGTTTTACTGGACAGGCGACACCGAGATGGCCTGTTTAAAGGATTCAATCGGTCAGGTGTTGGAGTATGGTTATGGCCATCATATTCAGCGCTTGATGGTGACCGGCTTATTTGCATTGCTTTGGCAGGCTAAACCTGAGCAGGTACATCAGTGGTATTTGGCCATGTATGTTGATGCAGTGGAGTGGGTCGAGTTACCGAATGTGTTGGGCATGAGTCAGTTTGCCGATGGTGGCTTAATGGCGAGCAAACCGTACATTGCCAGCGGTCAGTATATTGACAAGATGTCCGGCTATTGCCAACACTGCCGCTACAAACCTAAAGAGGCGACAGGCGACCAGGCCTGCCCGTTTACCACGCTCTATTGGGGTTTTATTGAGCAGCACCAAGAACTGTTTCGCGGGCATCCCCGGCTGGGGATGCAGGTCAAGCATCTTGAACGCATGTCAGAAGAAAAGCGTGAACTGATTGGCAAACAACTAGCGCTGTTACGACAAAAGATTGTTACTCGTCCTGTAAAACCAGAATGCCGTTGATCGTCACGCTGACCATTTTCTCTCCAGCTTCAATAATCGGGGCACTGTCCATTGCGGATGAGGCCAATGCCATGCGGGGTTGAGCAAAGTGACGTGGCTGTTGTTGGCTTTGGATGTGGGTTTCTAACAATTGGTACTCAGTTTGATTAAAACTTTTAGCAATCATTTTGGCTTGTTGTTGATAGCGTTTTAATGCGTTTTCGATTAGGGCTTGTTCAGCCTCTTGTTGTTTTTGGTGGCTAATGTCTGCTTGCATTGATTGATAGGTCAGGTAGGGTTGGATGCGGGCAAGCAGTGCGCTAATGTCCAGCTCTACCGGAAGGGTTAGCGTCAGTTGTTGCTGACCCTGCCAGTGTGTGATTACGCCGGCACGATTATGTTGTGGGCGAACAGTGTAATTTCCCGTTTGGGCAAAACTGCGCTCAACATCACTCAGTTGGTTGAGTGCTTGGCGCATGGCCTTGTTGACCTGTTGACTCACGGTTTGAGCATCATCCGCTTGAAACTGAGCATTAAACTGAACAATGACCCGATCGTTATCAAATAATGCTTGTTCAGTAATAGAAAAATGAATCTTGTGTTGCGCTAACACCAGGCCTGGTAGTAATGCAAGGTAAAAGGCTAAGCCAGAGATTGTTTTGATTTTCATTTACGGGTTCTCCTAGGTGGTATAATCTTCCGAAAATTAATTCTACTCCCTGTTTGCAGGACGATAAATAAAAAAGGTTATCTATGTCTGAAGTTTTATCGCGTCGGATGAATCCGTTAGAGCGGCGCGCAACCTTCTCGATTGCTGGGATTTTTTCGACACGAATGCTCGGCTTGTTTATGATTTTTCCGGTGTTTGCGCTGTTTGCCGAGCAGGAATTCTCCAATATTACCGGTTTGCAAATCGGTTTGGCGATTGGTGCCTATGGTCTAACCCAAGCCCTGTTACAAATTCCTTATGGGATGTTGTCTGACCGGTTTGGACGTAAGCCGCTGATTTTAGTCGGGCTGTTTGTGTTTTTAATCGGCTCGATTATTTGTGCCTTGGCCGATTCGATTGAAATGATGATTTTAGGGCGGGCGGTGCAAGGGGCGGGTGCAGTGGCCGCGGTGTTAACCGCCAGTGTGTCGGATTTGGTGCGTGAACCCTACCGCCTAAGGGCGATGTCGATTGTTGGAATTACCATTGGTTTGTCTTTTACCTTGTCATTGGTGGCGGGGCCGTTGTTAGCTGAGTTTATCGGCGTGCGTGGCATTTTCTGGGTGATTGCCGGTTTATCAGTTTTGGGTATGGTTTTGGTGATTTATGCCGTGCCTGAGATCACAAATCAGCAATTTCAGCGCGAAGCCCAAGCAGTACCCAGCCAACTAGCCGAAGTACTAAAAAATGGTCAATTATTACGCTTGGATATTGGCGTGTTTATTTTGCATGCGATTTTAACCGCGATGTTTATTGCCGTGCCGTTTATATTGCGTGATGAAGCCGGTATGGACTCGTTAAGTCATTGGGAAATTTATCTGCCGGTGATGTTGTTGTCGTTTGTTTTGATGGTGCCACTGATTATCCAGGCTGAATCGAAGGGGCGAATGAAGCAAATTTTCGCCGGTGCGATTTTAATGATTGCCTTGGCTCAAATCGGTATGAGTCAATTCCATTCAAGCTATGTTTGGTTGTTTTTCTGGTTATTATTATTTTTCACCGCGTTTAACGTATTGGAAGCCTCCTTGCCATCGTTGGTAGTGAAGTTATCCCCTGCGGATAAAAAAGGCACTGCATCGGGTGTGTACTCGTCCAGTCAGTTTATGGGCGCGGCGGTGGGCGGTGCGATTGGCGGGCTGTGTTATCAGCATTATGGTTATGACGGGGTGTTTGCCTTCACCGTAATCTCAGGCTTAATTTGGTTTGCCTTAGCCGTAACCATGCAAAAACCGAATCCTTGGAGTATTGCTTCAGTTACCATCGGACAAGTTAATCCAAATGAGATAGACTATCTACAAAATAAACTATGTGAGTATGAGGGCGTGTTTGAAGCGGTGGTGATCCCCGATGAACAAAAAGCTTATTTCAAAATTGACCGTAAACTGGTGAATGAAGAAGCCCTTATCGACTATTTTCAAAAAGCTAAAGCGAGAGAGTAATTATGCGCGGAGTAAACAAAGTCATTTTAGTAGGCACGCTAGGGCGTGATCCAGAAGTACGTTATGCAGCCAATGGCAATGCGATTGCTAATTTGAGTGTCGCTACCAGTGAACAATGGAACGACCGTGCCACAGGTGAAAAGCAAGAACGTACTGAGTGGCATCGAGTTGTGATTTTTGGCAAGTTGGCTGAAATCGCACAGCAATATCTCACGAAAGGCTCGCAGGTTTACTTGGAAGGCAAGTTGCAAACGCGAAAATGGCAAGACCAGGCAACAGGTCAGGATAAGTATTCAACCGAAGTGGTGATTGATGTCAGTGGTAGTATGCAGATGCTGGGTGGACGCAATAATAATCAAGGCGCTCAGGGAGGTTATGGGCAGAGCGGTGATGTAGGTTTTGACCAAAGTTATGATGGCGGTTATGGTCAGGCCCCCGCACCTCAGCGACCTGCACAACCTGCAATGGGCGGCTATGCGCAAGCACCTATGGCCGGTGGTGCACCACAGCGTCCACCTCAACAACCACAAAAGCCCGCACCTCAGCAACGTCCGGCTTACCAACCGAATGACTTTGACGATGATGATGTACCTTTCTAAAACACACCTGATACCTTTTTAGGGTTTACTAGATGGTAAGATGTATTGCAGGCCTAGTTGTTGTTTGGAGAACTAGGCCTTTTTTATTTTCTTTAGGTTTTGCTTTTTGAGCCGTTAATTACCTTGAGGTGAAGCTATGGCAAATAAAACAGATATTACCCCGGCGCTAAGTTATTTCTTTAAGTCCTTAGAGCGACGTTCTGATTCGGTAAAAAATGCCAATCAGTTAAAGCAGCAGCGATTTAAGGATGTTGATTTTTCTGAAGTGGAGCAGTTTTTTCGTTCGCTTAAAACTCAAAATATTTTTATTAATACTGTCGGCATAAACGGTAAGGCAGAATCGACTATCCTGTCTAAAGCGATTTATAGCATGGGGCGTGTGGTCCGCATTTATTACAGCAGCAGTTTTGATGATATGCATAATGGATTTATTTTAATTACCCCTGATGTTGAATTACAGACGATTTGTGTTGAGCGTATGCATGGATTAAGGCCAAAGCCTGAGATGCTTTATCACTCGATTGATCAAATGAAAATAATTAAGTATGTGACGCGTTGGTTACTGCGGCGTATCGATTGGAAAAAGACGAAGTTAAATAACCTCGACTTGTATAAGTTATTTGTTGAAGCACGTAAGAAAGAAGAGGAGGCGCGTTTGCAAGCTCACCTCGAACTTATGTCGGAAGGCATTGAGCTTGAAAGATTCTAGTGTGAACGGTTTATCGCTAAATCTGCTAGGGCAGTAAGGGCTGATTTATACGATGAATCAGTAAGAGGTTCAAGTGCTTTTTTTGCCTTTTCCACTTCGTATTCAGCACGTTGGCGAGTAAAGTCAATCGCCCCGGTATGCTGAATAATTTCGGTCACTTCTTTTAGCAGTAGAATGCCTTCGGATTCAATAGCGCGTTTAACGATTTGTTTTTGTTCAGCATTGCCCTTTTGCATCGCGTAAATTAATGGCAGCGTCGGTTTCCCTTCGGCTAGATCATCCCCAATGCTTTTGCCTAGTTCGTCAGCACTGGCCGTGTAGTCTAATACATCATCAATTAATTGAAACGCTGCGCCAAGATGACGACCATAGTCGGCCAGTGGTTTTTCAAGTTCAGTTTGTTGAGACAGAACAGGTCCCATTTGCGCAGCCGCTTCAAAAAGTTTGGCGGTTTTACGGTGAATGACTTCCATATAGCGTTGTTCATCGGTATTGGCATCGTGGCAGTTTAGTAGTTGAAGCACTTCACCTTCAGCAATCACATTGGTAGCTTCTGACATGACTTGCATAATGCGCATTAAACCGGGTTCAACCATCATTTCAAACGAACGTGAATATAAAAAGTCGCCAACGAGTACGCTGGCGGCATTACCCCAAACTTCGTTAGCCGTTTGCTTTCCGCGGCGAGTATCGGATTCATCCACCACGTCATCATGAAGCAAGGTTGAGGTGTGGATAAACTCAATCACTGCAGCCATAATGAGATGGTGCTGGCCTTGATAACCACAAGCTCTGGCACTCAACAATACCATAAGAGGTCTGAGGCGTTTGCCGCCATTATTAATAATGTAATGACCGATTTGATTGATAAGAACAACATCAGAGCTTAAGCGATCTAGTATAAGCTGATCGGTTGCTTCAATATCAGGTAATATCAGTTGGCGTATTTCGTTCAGAGTCATAGTTATGTTTGATAAAATAAATGACTGTGAAGTTTAGTATGATTTGGCTCGATTTAAAAGCGTTTTGCTAAAGAAATATGAGTCAATTTGATAAAAATATTTCTTAATTGCTTTGACCTGTAAAACAAAAATCTATATAATCCCGCTTTTACTGTAGCGACGGCTCGAACAGAATCGTCCGAATAGCAGAATTTTCAATCCGGGAGATGTTACAAATGTATGCGGTAATTAAAACCGGTGGTAAGCAATATCGAGTTCGTCAAGGTCAAACTTTACGCGTTGAGTCATTAAATCTTAACGAAGGTGATAAAGTTGAATTTGATCAAGTCTTGATGGTCGGTGAAGGTGAATCTATCAAACTAGGTACGCCTGTTGTTGAAGGTGCTAAGGTTGCAGCAACTGTTGTGGGTAACGGTCGTGGCAAAAAAGTAACTATCATCAAATTCCGTCGTCGTAAGAACAAGTCTCGTTCTAAGCAAGGCCATCGCCAAAACTTCACTGAAGTTGAAATCACTGGTATTTCAGCTTAAGTTTCTAAATGAATAGCACCAGGCCTGGTTATTTAAACTAAACAGGCTTGTTACAGAGAGGGTAAAACCATGGCACATAAGAAGGCCGCAGGTAGTACACGCAACGGTCGCGACTCCAATGCCAAACGCTTAGGTGTTAAGCGTTTCGGTGGTGAAACCGTTTCAGCAGGAAGCATTATCGTGCGTCAGCGCGGTACTAAGTTTCATGCTGGTGTAAATGTAGGTGTTGGCAAAGATTTCACTTTGTATGCAAAAGCGAACGGTCAAGTTGCTTTTGTTACCAAGGGTAAGCCAATGCGTACTTACGTTGAGATTGTTGAGCAGTCAGCTTAATCGTTAAAACGTTCGCGTGTTAAAATAAAACGCCTTGTACACGTTTGCTGTGCAGGGCGTTTTTGTTTTGAAAATCAAAGCATGAGCGGAGTTTTCCGTTCATACAGTCCTAAAACTAGGTTGGAACACTATGCAGTTCGTAGATGAAGCACAAATACATGTTGAGGCCGGGCGCGGTGGTAATGGCATTATCAGCTTTCGGCGTGAAAAATATATTCCGTTTGGTGGACCAAATGGTGGCGATGGCGGTGATGGCGGCAGTGTGTATTTTGTTGCAGATGTCAATCTGAATACGCTGGTTGATTTCCGTTTTACCAAACGCTTTAAAGCGCAAAATGGCCAAGCCGGCATGGGGAATCAAAAAACCGGCTCAGCGGGCGAGCATTTGATTATTCCGGTGCCGATTGGTACGCAAGTGATGGATATCAACACACGTGAAGTGATTGGTGATTTGACCGAGAACGGTCAGAAATTATTGGTTGCTCAAGGTGGTCGTCATGGCTTAGGTAATGTGCATTTTAAAAGCTCAACCAATCGCACGCCGCGTCAGCATACCCTGGGCGAAGACGGTGAAGCGCGTGAGCTTTTGTTAGAAATGAAAGTGCTGGCGGATGTGGGTTTGTTAGGTCTGCCGAATGCCGGAAAATCGAGTTTAATTAGTGCTGTATCGGCTGCGCGCCCCAAGGTAGCGGATTATCCGTTTACTACGCTTTACCCAAATCTCGGGGTTGTGCGTGTTTCTGCAGAAAACAGTTTTGTCATTGCGGATATTCCCGGATTAATCGAAGGTGCAGCCGAAGGTGCGGGTCTTGGCGTGCAGTTTTTAAAACATTTATCGCGTACCGGTTTGTTATTGCATGTGGTTGATATTGCACCTGTTGATGAATCTGACCCGGTTGAAGCGGTGCGGATTGTTGAAAAAGAATTAGAAAAATTCAGTGAAGAGCTTTCAGGCAAGGTGCGTTGGTTAGTGCTGAACAAAACCGATTTATTGTTGGAAGACGAAGCGGATGCGGTGTGCAAAGATATTGTTGACCGACTGAACTGGCAAGGTGAAGTTTATCAAATATCCGCCGCTGAACGCCAAGGTACTGAAGTCTTGATGCAAAAAATTTCGTGGACATTACAGGCAAATAAAGCCCAGGCCTTGCAAGAGGAAATCTAAGCGATGGAACGCGTTGCACTAAATAAAACAAAACGTTGGGTGATTAAACTCGGTAGTGCGTTGTTAACCAATGATGGTTCAGGTTTGAATCAGCAGGAGCTAGCTAAATGGGTCGCGCAAATGGTAATTTTGCGTCAACAGGGGGTTGAGCTGATTATTGTGTCATCGGGCGCGGTGGCGGAAGGCATGAAGCGCTTGGGCTGGAAAACGCGACCGACGGCGTTACATGAACTTCAAGCGGCGGCGGCGGTCGGGCAAATGGGGCTGGTGCAGGCCTATGAGTCTGAGTTTGCTAAAAGTGGCCTGCATACCGCACAAATTTTAATGACACATGATGATTTGTCGAATCGAGCGCGCTATCTAAATGCCCGTTCAACCATTCAAACACTGGTTGAACAGGGCGTGATTCCGGTGATTAATGAAAATGATACTGTGGTCACCGACGAAATTCGATTTGGTGATAATGATACGCTAGCGGCTTTAACCGCCAATTTAATTGGTGCGGATATTTTAGTGATTTTGACCGATCAGCAAGGATTGTACGACAGTAATCCGCGTGAAAACCCGAATGCGCAGTTGATTAAACAAGCGCAGGTGAGTCGCAAGGATATTGAAGCGATGGCGAGTCCGGAAGGTGGCGCATTAGGTCGAGGGGGTATGTACACCAAAGTGATGGCCGCCAAACGTGCGGCACGATCAGGAACCGCTACCTTGATTGCTTCTGGTCGGGAGCCGAATATTCTACCTAAATTGTTTGCCGGTGAAGATTTTGGCACCTTACTCGTGCCGGATTTAGAGCCGATGAAAGCGCGTAAGCAATGGTTAGCCGGCCACTTGCAAGCTCGCGGCGTGCTCACGCTAGATGAAGGTGCGGTGCGCGTGGTGACTCAACAGGGGCGTAGCCTATTGCCGGTGGGTGTAGTCAAAGCGGAAGGTGGCTTTAAACGCGGTGAAATGGTGATCTGCCAAAACCAGCAGGGCATTGAAATTGCCCGCGGTTTGGTGAATTACAATGCAGAGGAAGCCCAAAAAATTCTGCGCCAACCTAGCCAGAACATTGTGCAAATATTGGGTTATATCGATGATGAATCTTTGATTCATAGAGATAATTTAGTATTGTCCTAGCTAGTTTTGTTGTTATTTAATTGATTTACAAGGCTTCTTTTGCCATCGCAAAAAAAGCCTTTGTTGTTTTGGGAGAAACTGTGTTTTTTAAACGTGCCTTATTACCCATCTCTTCGTTATTTTTGTCGATTGCGTTGTTAGCGACCGGTTATGGTTTGTTAATGACCTTTATTGGCGTGTTTTTAAAACAAGAAGGCTTGTCCGAAGGCGTGATCGGGCTGATTAATGCTGCGTTTTTCTTGGGCGCAATGTTAGCGGCGATTTTCAGTCAAAAACTGATTGTTACGGTTGGGCATGCGCGCAGTTTTTCTGCTTTTTCGGCCTTAATGGTGATGGCGTTTTTAGGCCATGCGTTGTGGTTTGAGCCTTGGTTTTGGGGTGGCTTACGGCTTGTTTCCGGTTTTGCGTTTTATGCGATGTTGATCGTGCTTGAAAGCTGGTTAAATGAGAAAAGTTCGAGCGAGGATCGCGGCAAAATACTGGCGGTTTATACCATTATTTTCTTCTTGGCGTTGGCAATGGGTCAACTGCTGTTAATGTTTGAATGGCCTGCGACCACCATTTTTATTTTGGGCTCTATTTTGGTGCTTTGGTCTTTGGTTTTAGTGGCGATTACCCGAGTGGCGCAGCCGGTATTAAAGCCTTTTGAACGTTACAGTATGCCCAAGTTACTGTCGATTGCGCCCTTAGCGTTGGTCGGTAGTTTTATTGGCGGGGTGTTTGTCGGCGCATTTTATACCATGTTACCTTTGTACGTATTGAATGTGTTTGAGCAAGCCAGCGTGGTGTCCTTGTTTATGGCGATCACGATTCTGGGTGGGTTGGTCGCGCAATTGCCTGTGGGGGTGTTATCAGACCGTTTGGGGCGGCGCAAAATGCTGGCTTGGGCTGGGTTTTTTAGTGTCGGCGCGTTGGTATTAATGTTGGTGTTGCCCTGGGTTTGGCAAAATAGTGTGGTGTTACTTTATGCGGTTGGTTTTTTATTGGGCATGAGCTTGTTTAGTATTTATCCGCTGAGTGTCGCACGCGCCAATGATGTGTTTGACGAAAACAAAGACCTAGTCGAAATTAGCCGAACCTTATTGTTTTCATATGGCTTAGGTTCGTTTATCGCGCCATTGGTGTTAGGGTTTATTCTTGGGTTTTCAGCAACGGTGTTTTTTATTGTGTTGGCTTTGTTTGCCTTGGCGTTAGGGGGCTATTCGTTAATGGCTGAGCGTATTCCGGATGAAAACATGAATGTCTATGTCGCGGTACCCGCGGCATCGGGTCAGATGCTGGCAGAAATGGATCCGCGTCAAGATGAAGAATGGGTTGAGGAACACCGTCCTAATCTCGAGGAGGTTGAGGATAGCGCCTTACTTAACACCAGTGAGACTGATCACAAGAGTAATTAGGTCGATATAGCTTGCAATGGGTTAAGACATCCTAGCCCATCAGTTTTGGACAGCGTTTGGCACGAGAGCAAACTGTGCCCCTAGATTGAGGAGTTCGGCTTTGCCGCGTATGGTCATATCGGTGATAAAACGAAATTGTTGGGAAGCGTCGACCGGATAGGCTTTAAGTCGATAATGGGTGCCCCAAGGTTTTTCAAATACCACGACCGCAACCGGGTCATCAAAGTAAATGTAAGGGCTCGTGAGTGCTACATCTTCTAGTAGCGCTTGCACTTGTTTTGCATCGTGTTGTGGGTGAAGATAAAAATCGGCAACACACTGCAGTCGTGCATCGCCGTTGTTAGAGTTGATAACAGGGTTGCTCCAAAGATAACTGTGCGGCACTAGCACGCGGTCATCATCTGCGGTAACGATTTCAACAGTTCGTAAGCCGATGTGTTTCACCTCACCGGAAATATCCCCTAGCTTAACCCAGTCACCATTGCGGTAATTCATTTCACCAATCGCCACGATGCCTGCAATTAAGCCACTGGCATAGTCTTTTAGGGCAAATCCCAATGCCAGCCCGATAGAGCCAAAGATTGCGACCATATTTTGAAAGGTGGGTTCAATCACCCGCGGTACAATCAGTAAAACCGCAACAATAATGGTCGTGAGGCGCAAATAAGGGGTAATGGAGAGTACCAGCAGGCGTTTACGACCGGGGAGGCTATTCGCTAACCAAGGCACTAAACGCTGGATAGTCATAATGAAACTGATTGCAAGAGCGAGTATGATGCCGATTTCAAGCAAAGCAGGCGTGTCTAGGCTTTGAAAAAAGTTACCTAGGTTGATTTCTTCAGACATGGTTTTGTTCTCTTTTCACTAAAAAGCATCAGATAAATAGTTTTGGTTGATCAGCAAACGGCGGATTGTCGGGTAAGCCGTTTTTTTGACTAACCAGCGTGTGGTTTGGTATTCGACCAGCTGGGCTTGTTCAAGTTGAGCAAGCAGTCCTTGGCATCGTGTTTGCGAGTAGGGCAGAACGTTTTCTAAGCCAATTTCATCTAAGCCGTTATGGATTAATAGGGCATGTAAAACAAGAAAAAAGGCTTCAGGATTACCCGTTGGCATACTTGGTTCTGCGGGCATTTTGGCAAGCCAGAGACGAGTGCCTGCTGAGAGTTGCGTTGTTGGTTCTTCGTTATTGTTTACGGCGTTTTGCTTTGTATCATTAGGGTCATCGGCCTCATCATCGGGAATCAGCTGGCCTTCTGACTTGGCCTCATCTAGGTCGTCATAAAGCCGTTCTTGCCAATAATGTAATGCTAAGGCCAGATTGCCCCGACAATGTGCAACCAGTTCATTAAATTCGGTGTCAGTTTGTTCGCTATCAATCTCGTTGGTCAGAATTTCATTACCATTAATCGCGCTCAGATAATGAATATGCATTTTAGAATGATGGGCGTAATCTGAAATCAATGAGGTGAGTCGTTCGGCATCGAATGCTTGTAAGGTTAAGACATCGGTCGCTGGCCATGCGTGAATTCGTTGAAAAAAAGCCCAAGCCCAGCTATCACAGCCAATTATGCCTTGACCTAGATGACCTTGGGTGGCAAGGCTTAAAACTCTTCTTACAAGGCTGAGCCCATGGGTGTGGCGCAAAAAACAGCGCTCAAGTTCTGGCAGAACCCAAAGCTGATCAGGTGTGAATTGATCAAACCAAGTTAAATCCTGATTAAGGATTTGCTCAGGGGTAAGGGGTGCAATAATCTGTGCATTATGGCGTTGCCCCAGAATCTGTACAATATTTGCGTGTCCTGAAAAAGGCTGGCCAACAAGAAATTTCACGCTATCGTGTTTGTGATGTGGGTTGTCGTTTTTAAACCAGTCTTTAATCTGAGCATCTAACGCGGCAGCAGCCTCATGCCAAGGAATCTGCGGGACAAAATGCGAAAGACGCACTTCAGAAAGGGCTTGGAGTTCGTTTTCAGGTTTAAAAAGGGTTTCGTGCGCGGGTTCATCCCGTAGGTTTTTCTTAAATACTCGCCAAGCATTAGCCGTTGCTTTTTGAATATGCAGCTCAGGAACGACATAGTCCTCTGGATGAATAAACTGCCAAAAAGGCGCATCATTTTCTGGGGTCGCCGCATCCTGGTTTGCTTTAGGGTTAGTCATGTTTAGTCTCGCTAGTTGCTAGTTTGAGCGTATGTGTTTGCAAATCAATTTTTATTTGACCAGAACGAAGATGCAGGTCGCGCTGTGGAAAAGGGATTTCGATTTTACGCTGGCTAAGTTCGGTTTCTAGTTGCCATAAAAACAATGCTTTTGCTTTGCCAGGTCGAGATAACAGCTCATTATCAACCCAAACTACTAACTCAAAATCTAGGCTTGAATCACCAAAATTGACTAACCACACCTCTGGTTGACGTGTTGGATCGCGGGTAATAACGCCTGTTACCTTGTCAGCGGCGGCCAACGCGGACTCTTTAACCTGTTCTTTGTCGCTGCCATAAGCAACACCAAAGGGGATGTGTATTCGACGGTTTTTTTCGTTGTAGCTCCAGTTGGTGATTTGACCATTTATAAATTCTGAGTTTGGTACGATGAGATCAATGTTGTCACGTGTGGTGATTAGCGTATAGCGCAGACCAATTTCTTTGACTTCACCAAATGTACCCGAACTGAGTTCAACAAAATCGCCCAGCTTTAGGGTTTTTTCAGAAATAATGATAATCCCAGATATAAAGTTGCTAAAAATGTTTTGCAGGCCAAAACCAACCCCGATCGCAATCGCCCCACCTAGAAAAGCAAGCGCATTTAAATTAAAGCCCATAAAAGACAAGCCGACAAGAGTCGCGACAATCCAAACAACATAGCGGGTTAGGCGTCCAAGTAAATAGACGGTGGATCTGTCAACATGTTTATAGTCGCGTCCTTGAGTGATGCGTTGAATCAGGGTTTCGAGTTTGGCGGCTCCCCACCAAGTCAAAATAATAACGAGGATTAGGCCGAAAATAGTTGTTACCGAAAGCGATAAGGTTTCGGTATGAAATATTGGCATGGTAAACCAGTTAATGAAGCTATTTAAGCTATCAAACCATACGGACGAGTCAGGGTTTGTAGATTGCATTAGTGTTCCTTTTGATCGATTGGGTTGTCGGTATCGCTTGAATTATGTAGTTGGTTGCCGCAGTGATAACAAAATTGGGCTTCGGTAGGGTGCCCTGTGGTGCCACAGTTTTCGCAAGCACGGCCATCCTTTTGTTTTTGTTTGTTCATTGACTGATAGACTTGTGCTGAGTAAATGCCTGTAGGTACGGCGATAATGCCATAACCTATCAGAATTAAAATGGAGGCGATAAATTGACCAAAAGGGGTGATGGGCGTGATATCGCCATAACCCACGGTTGAAACACTAATCAGTGCCCAGTACATTGATGTTGGAATACTGGTGAATCCGTGTTGCGGTCCCTCGACCACATAAAGCAAGCTACCAAAGATAATAATAATGGTGAGTACGCCGACCAAAAATACCAGAATTTTGCGCCAACTGTGGGCAAAAGAATCGACTAAAACGCTGGTTTCACGTTGATAGCGATGCATGTGTAATACGTCAAAAATCCGCATGATCCTTAGAATCCTAATTACGGCTAGATAATGAAGACCGCTTTCGGGAAATACCAGTGCGAGATAGCTGGGTAATAGCGCGATTAGGTCAATGACACCATAAAAACTGCGTGCGTATCGAACTGGGTCGCGGACTACCCAAAGCCTAATCAGGTACTCGATTGTGAACAGTAGGGTAAAGAACCATTCAATGCGAAAAAGGGTCGTGCCATGTTGTTGGTGCACAGCATGAATTGAATCGGCAAACAAGATAGCCACGCTAATAAGGATAGCGAATACCAACAGCACATCGAATAGAATGGAGGCGCGTTGTTGGTAGCCAAAGATAATGTGAAATGTTTTGCTGCGAAGCCCTTCGCTGTCACAGCTTTCTGGGAGGTAGAACCTAGCCATCAATTATCGCTTTTTAGTTTAAATGAATCATGACAATATATTACTCCAAATTTCGCTGTTTTGAGGCTTGTTGAATCAGTTGTTGAAACAATTGGCGTTGGGGTTTTTGGTAGAGTAGAAATTCCGGATGCCATTGGGTTCCAATAACAAAAGGTTTGGCAGGGTCTTCTATCGACTGAATAAGGTGATCTAAGTCGCGCGAGGTGATCACAAGGCCATTGCCAAGTTGGTCAATGGCTTGGTTATGGAGGCTGTTGATTTTAGTTTTTTGCCATGCAAACAATGTTGGAATCAGGCCTGGTGGTTCGAGACAGAGCGTTTTAAGCGGAAGAATCGTCCAGCGGTGAGAGGTTTTGTGGCGTTTATTTTTTAATTGTTGCAATAGTCTGCCGCCATAGCAAATATTCAATAATTGTGCGCCGCGGCAAATCCCGAGGATAGGACTGTTTTGCGCTAACGCCTGTTCGATCATCTTTATTTCAAACGCATCGCGTGCCGCATCGTAGTTAGCTTCAACTTCAGGTTCAGCCGCGTAGAGCACCGGTTCGACATCATGGCCACCGGTAATCACCACCCCATCAAAATACGGGTTTTGGGATGCATCGTCTGGATAGAGCTGTAGTGGTGTTCCACCATAGAGTTTGATGGCAAAAGCGACCAGCCAGCGCGGAACACGCGCCCCTTTCTGAGGGCCAGTTATCGCGATAATGGGTTTAGCCATTCCGTCTCCGTGATGTCTGCCCAGTTGTTAAGCATGTTTTTGAATGGGCTATTAAGATAGTCCTGATAGGCTTCACAGCAGGCTTGTAAACGTTCAGCATCTTCAGCTAAGCGCTCAACTTCCACCCAGTCATTCCACGCCAAATATAAGCCCCAGTTTACCTCATGGATATTGCAGTCCGGTAAGCGGTAATGGAAGGTCGGTCGTGGCTTAATCAGCGCATCTTGGGTGACTTTGGCTACACGTTCAGAGTCTAGGTGCGCGAAAAGGGGAAGCATATCCAATGCGCGGTTACGGGTTGGGTTATCCATGAGGTAGTCATCGATTAACTGAACAAGATCGGGCTGGTAATCAGCTTGTGTAATCTTTTGTGCATAGCGCTTAGGGTAAGGGTTAACGTAGTTAGTAATGCGCCTAGTCATATCAATATTGGCGCGTTTAAATAGCCAGTCATACAAGCAAACAAAGGCTTGTAAACACCGGGTAATAAAGGCGGCATCAAGCCGAGGTAACTCGGGATTAAACTGCATGCCAAATGCATTGATTAAACTGTCCGAGGTGCCTTTTGCGCCTGCGTCACGCAAGTGACTGATCATGTCTTCGACTTGCCCAAGGCGTGTTAATGCAAGCGGTGGACTGACGATTTCGAGCGGCACGAGCATTTCCGCCGCCCACGCCAGTAGATCCTCAGCGGATTGTTCTAATTGTTGTCCTGTAAATTCCAGTGCACGCGGTTCTCGCCCAATCTTTTTCAGTAAATCAAAATCCAGTTCTATCACCCAGCCTCCGGCGGGGTCACCGATTAATTTGCGCTCATAGCGCCCCGGATGTTCAACGCGTAAATCAAAGAATTGCGCCAAAATTTGGGTTAAGTGGTCGAGGTCAAAACCGGCAATTTCAAGTTCAACACCGACTCGTCGGGGTTGGTTTTCCGCATTCTTCGACCAGGGTGCGGTTTTTAATGACTGTTTTGACGCTGACATAGATTCATTCCGTTATTGGAGGATGGATTAACTGGTACACCCAGGCCTGCTTACCGTTGGCGAGCGTTTTTAGAACGCGTTGATAGCGAATCCCTAAGCGTTCATAACGATCAAGCCGTTGTAATTCGGCGGGAGTGACCGTGAAAATCAGCCCATTCACCTGCTCATTAGGTTGAGGCTGGAGGTCCAGCGCTTGACGCTGATAGTTTTTAAGTTGTGCGGGCTGAGTTTCTACCGAGCGCCCAATAACCCAGCGCCGAACCCAAGAGTGTGTCAGTGTCCCATACACAAATACACGATGCTCAGTGGTTTGTTCAATTGGCGGCAGGTTGGGCGGCGGCGAGTAACCCCAGGGGCTGAGAAGATGAAACCAAAGCCAAACACTAAGGGTGAGTATGGATAACAGGGTGAGCGAAAAGACGAGTAATAACGTTTTTTTCATAAAGTCATACTAGCAGGCCTGGTGACTCGTTGCCACAACCAGGCCTGCTAATAAATAGTTAAAAGTCGTAACGGAAACCGACGGCAAGCGCTTTACCGCCTCCATTGAGTGAACCGATAAAGCTCTGAGAACCGCCACCGCCCATTTTTCGGTTAGAAATGGCATTGAGTTCTTCTTGTTGATAGAACTCAATAAATGTCTTTAGATTTTTGCTGTATTGATAGTCCGCACCCAGGTGTAGAATTTGACCGCCAAAACCATCGACTTCTGCAATCATGCCCTTAAAGGTGTAGTGATTTAACTGGTAATCTGCATAGAGGTTCATCACATTGAGTTCTTTAGCGCCTTTTGCATTCCACTGTTCAAGCTTGATGCCAATATATAGTTGATCGATTTGCTGTCCTAGCGCAGCGCCGATTAAACGTGTATTATTAGTGTCATCCACCTGATCAATGCCTATCGAAAGATCGGTACCATTTTTATTGTAGCTGGCAGTTAACTGGTAGCGGTTATCTTCAAAGCTGTCGGCACGATCTGAATCGGTGCCAATAACGATACCCCCGCCGAAAGAGAAGCCATCATAATCCGGGCTGTAGTAACTGATGGCATTGTAAGCACGGAAAAAAGCGAGTGTTGCATAACCGCTGTAATAGGTACTGAAGCGATCCACCTTGTATGAAATAGCATTGTAAAACGGCAGCCACATTTGCCCGTAGGCTAGGGTGCCGTGCTCGGTATTCACTCCAATCTGAGCTACACGAATATCGCGCTGGTCATTGTAGGGGTCTTGCACGGCAAAGTTTGCGATGTCCAATGGGATTTCGAGTTGGCCGAATACTTTAACCGCATCGCTGGCTTGCCAGCCTAGGTTCATGCCAATTCGTGAATAGGCATCACGCAAACCGATATAGCTATCGTTGCCGCCGTTGACATAACTCGTGCCCGAATCCGGACTGACCGATTCCGCTTGAACACGGGCTGAACCGTAAAAGTCCAATTCAACTGCGGCCAGTAGACTTGCAGGCGCAGTGGTTGCGATGGCGAGGCTGATGGCTTGAGCAAGTTTTTTATGGGTGTGTTTCATTCTATCTCCAATTTTATTGATTTATTTTAGATTAAGGCGCGTGGTTGAACGCGCCTTAGCTTTTAGTTGCTGACTTGATTTAAGAAGTTGACGTGACGAGAATATTGTTCCAATACGTCGTTCAAAATGGTTTCTTTAGTCCAGCCCATAATGTCATAGTCTTGGCCGCCTTCGCCTAAGTGAATCTCGATACGGAAGTATTTTTTGGCTTCTTCGGCTTTTTCAGCCGCATTGCGCATCACTAAAGCGGTTGGTTCATAGGCTTGTGGGCGTGCTGAATAAAAGAAGTCAATCTGGTCACCGTGGCGCACTTCTAACCAAGCGCGGCCATCTTCACCGCGTAATACCCGTGCATCGACATTTTGTTTTTTTAACTCATCCGATACTTCGTTTAATGCGGGTGTTACGGTGGTGTCGATAAACTTCAGTACTTCTTTTTTCTGTGGCATGCTGACCAGCGTTTTTAAACGGGTTTTCCAATCCATATGGCTATCACTTAATCTCGGTGCTGCCAAACTAGAGTGTTTAGCCACATCAAGGCGTAATGAGCGCATTAAACCCCATGCCATTAAGATCATAATAATCACAAATGGAAAAGCACTGGCAATAGTGGCGGTTTGGAGTGCACCTAGTCCACCCGCTAATAGCAGGCCTGCGGCTAACACCCCTTGAATCACGGCCCAGAAAATACGTTGCCAAGTGGGGGATTCGCCTTTACCGCCTGATGTTAAGCGATCCACAACCAGTGAGCCGGAATCCGCACTGGTGACAAAGAAGGTGATAATCAACAGCGTGGCGATTATTGCGGTGATGCTAGAAAAGGGCAAATGTTCTAGGAACTGGAATAATGCCACCGAGGTGTCCGCTGCCACTGCGTCTGCCAGCTCAGTAATGCCCTGTACCATAATCATGTGAAGTGCGGTGCCGCCAAAAAAAGTCATCCACATAAAGGTGAAACCGACCGGCACAAGCAGTACACCTAGCACAAACTCACGAATAGTTCGGCCTTTAGATACCATCGCGATAAACATTCCAACAAACGGTGCCCATGCAATCCACCAACCCCAATAAAATAGCGTCCAACCGCCAATCCAGTCGGTTGGTTCATAGGCATAGAGGTTAAAGGTCATGTTTAATAAGTCAGACACATACATACCGGTGTTTTGCACTAGGGTTTGCAGTTGGAATACGGTGGGTCCTGCGACGAGGACAAATGCCAATAATGTGGCGGCAAAAATCATATTCAAAATCGATAAACGACGAATGCCGCCGGCTAAACCCAGGGCAACAGAAATGGTCGCAATACCTGTAATGACGGCAATCAGTATGATTTGCGTCATTACACCGACCGGTATGCCAAACAGGTAGTTTAAGCCGGCATTAATTTGCATCACCCCAAAGCCTAATGAGGTCGCGACACCGAACAAAGTACCCAGTACGGCAAAGGTATCGACCGCGTGACCAATCGGGCCGTGAATACGCTCACCAATCAGCGGGTATAGTGATGAACGAATGGTCATCGGCATATTGTGACGGAAGGCAAAATAGGCTAAAGACATAGCGACAATCGCATAGATAGCCCAAGCATGCACGCCCCAGTGGAAAAAGGTAATTCGCATCGCTTGGCGTGCGGCTTCGGCGGTTTCGGGGTCACCAACCGGAGGGCTGACATAATGCATCACCGGTTCGGCCACACCAAAGAACATCAAACCGATACCCATGCCGGCGGAAAATAGCATCGCAAACCAAGAAAGGTTAGTGAATTCGGGCTTGCTGTGTTCGGTACCGAGCTTTACGTTACCAAAGCGCGATAGCGCAACGAAGGCGATAAATACTAAGAAGCCGGCAACCGCAAGCACATAGAACCAGCCTAATTGGGCGGAAATCCAGCCAAGAGTGGCAGAGAAAAAGTCACTGGCAGACTCGTTAAAGAAAACGGTATAAAACACCAGCGCAAGCGTCAACACCGCCGAGCTGATAAAGACCGGCGGGTTGATTTGCATTTTTTGTGTGCTAGTTTTTGTCACTTAGACCTCGCTAAAATTTTAAGATTGAAATAAGCATGTCTTTTTTATTCTAACAAATATCAATCTATTGTGCAAATTATGCATTTTTATACTTTCTTGTATGAATTATAATTTTGCAACATCGCATGCTTAATTTATTTGTCAGAGTTCTTTGTGTCATAATGAGGTATATTTTTATTTAATGCCCACGAAGATATGGAGGTATTCGAATGGCAACTCATTTCCCAATTGAAGATATTTTATCTGGCTGTAAACAGTGCCATAAACCCTTGGGTTTTGAGTTTACTTTTGCGTTTCAACCTATTGTGGATGTTAAAAATAAATGCTTGTTTGGCTATGAGGCCTTGGTAAGAGGTTGTCAAGGCGAAAGCGCGTTTCAAGTACTGAGTAAAGTGAACGACCATAACCGTTATGCTTTCGACCAGGCCTGCCGAGTGAAGGCGATTGAGTTAGCCAGTCAATTAAAACTCAAGCATATGTTAAGTATTAATTTTTTACCTAACGCAGTGTACGAACCGGCGCACTGTATTCGTAGCACGCTCGAAGCGGCGCATAAGTATCAATTTCCCACTGAGCGTTTAATGTTTGAGATTACCGAATCTGAGCATGTCGCGGATGTAAATCACATGACTCGAATTTTTTCTGAATATCAAGCTCAGGGCTTTACCACCGCGCTTGATGATTTTGGTGCGGGTCATGCCGGATTAAACTTGTTGGCGAGTTTTGTTCCCAATATATTGAAGATTGATATGGAGTTGGTGCGTGATATTGACAAGAGTCCGGTGAAGCAGTCAATTGCTCGCGGTTTGATGCAGATCTGTAACGACCTCAATATTACCGTTTTGGCCGAGGGTTTGGAAACCGAATCAGAGGTCGGATTTTATGCCGACTTAGGGGTGCGTTTAATGCAGGGCTACTATTTTGCCAAGCCAGGTTTTGAATGCTTGCCAAAGCCGGAATATTTCCACTAAAAAAACTAAGGTATAATAGTTCCACCGTCAATTATTCAATTTCAGAGTATCTAAGAATGAATAGAGTTAAACCAGGCCTGCTTATCAGTGTCTTGCTGGTATTTATGTTAAGCATTGCGTTGGTTTCGACTTCATTTGCTTCAGCGGTGTCCAGTCGGATTGTGAACCTGGTTTGGTTGCAACAGTATATTGATGATCCAGACGTTAGGATAATTGATCTGCGTAACCCTGATGCGTATTTGGCCGGTCACATTAAAAACTCGGTTAATATTTATTATATGGAATTGTTTGATCAAGAACTCAGAATGCCAACCTTGGACGAAATGCGTTCATTGTTAGGTCAAGCAGGTATTGATGATAGTATTCGGGTTGTTGCGATTGACGATGGCAGTTTTATTTGGAGTGCTCGGTTCGTTTGGTTGTTAGAGACTTTAGGACATGAACGGGTGCACATGCTTGACGTAGCTTATGGTAATTGGCAAGGGCAGCCCATTCCTATTTCTACCCGTCCTTTGATTCCGGAAACACGTCAGTTTGTTACTCAAATTAACACTGAAATACTCCAAACAAAACTAGGTACGCTTGTCGCAATTGGCAAAGCCCCGATTCTTGATGGTCGTGCCGAGGCTCATTACTTAGGGGTGGAATCTACGGCGCGTCGCTTTGGACATATTCCCACCGCCCAGCATTCGCCCTGTACGCAAAACATTAAACAAACGGATGCCGGCAATCAGTTGTATCCATTGGATGATTTAACGGGTTTGTATATTCATCTACCAAAAGATCAGACTATTACCCTTTACTGTGATGGTGGCGCCGAAGCGGCCTTAAACTACGTTGTCATGCGTGAATTAGGTTATAAGGTGACCGTTTATGATGGCTCTTGGGTTGAATGGGGTAATGACCCAATCCTTCCAGTTGACAATCCGAGTCAGCCTTAGCGACCCGCACTAAGCTTAAAATTTAAATTTTTTTATCTTCTGCTCTTGAAACCATTTCACTCACCCCCATATTAGCCATGTATTTAAATTTTGCCGAGTGCTTAAACAAGCACTACGGCCTTTAAACCTCACAATTACATTTATTTATGTTAGGAGAAAAATCTATGAGCATTAAACCTTTGCATGACCGTGTTGTGGTTCGTCGCTTAGAAGAAGAAAAAGTATCAGCTGGCGGTATCGTACTTCCCGATTCAGCAAAAGAAAAACCTGCTGAAGGTGAAGTTGTTGCTGTAGGTCCGGGTAAGGCTTCTGACAGCGGTGCGGTTGTAGCGATGACAGTAAAAGTCGGCGACAAGGTATTGTTCGGTAAATACTCTGGTCAAGAAGTTAAGGTTGATGGCGAAGAGCTATTAGTTATGCGTGAAGACGATATTATTGCGATTCGCGGCTAATCGTTAAACGAATTAAATTCTGACGGTCTTAACACATTAAATTGAGGAAATTAAAACAATGGCTAAACAAGTTAAATTTGGAATTGATGCACGTGAGCGTATGGTAGAAGGGATTAATATCCTAGCTGACGCAGTAAAAGTAACCTTAGGTCCTAAAGGTCGTAACGTTGTACTTGAAAAGTCTTTCGGCGCGCCAACAGTAACCAAAGACGGTGTTTCTGTTGCACGTGAAATCGAGTTAGAAGACAAGTTCCAAAACATGGGCGCACAGATGGTTAAAGAAGTGGCGTCTAAAACGAATGACGTGGCGGGTGATGGTACAACCACAGCGACCGTATTGGCGCAAGCGATTGTGCGTGAAGGCATGAAATCTGTAGCGGCTGGTATGAACCCGATGGATTTAAATCGTGGTATTCACAAAGCGGTTGAAGCAGTTGTAGTAGAACTTTCAAACATGTCTAAACCTTGTGAAACTACCGATTCAATTGCACAGGTGGGTACTATTTCAGCTAACTCTGACAGCACCGTTGGTAAGTTGATTGCGGACGCGATGGAACGTGTTGGTAAAGAAGGGGTTATCACTGTTGAAGAAGGTTCTTCTTTGCATGATGAATTGGAAGTGGTTGAAGGTATGGAGTTTGATCGTGGTTACCTATCACCCTACTTCTGCACCAACCAAGAGAAAATGGTTGCAGAAATGGAAAATCCATACATTCTGTTAACTGATAAGAAAATCTCAAACATTCGCGAATTGTTACCTGCATTAGAAGCGGTGTCTAAAGCAGGTCGTCCATTATTGATTGTTGCCGAAGATGTTGAAGGCGAAGCTTTGGCTACCTTGGTGATCAACAACATGCGTGGTATCGTGAAGGTTGCAGCGGTTAAAGCGCCTGGTTTTGGTGAGCGTCGTAAAGCGATGTTGCAAGATATCGCAGTATTAACCGGTGGTACAGTCGTTTCTGAAGAAGTCGGCATGACTCTAGAAGCAGTGACTTTGGACGATCTAGGTCAAGCGAAAAACGTAAACGTCGCTAAAGACTCAACAACAGTGATTGATGGTGTGGGTGCGAAAGCTGATATCGAAGCACGTTGTGCACAAATCCAATCACAATTAGCGAACACCACTTCTGATTACGACAAAGAGAAGTTACAGGAGCGTTTAGCTAAATTGGCCGGTGGTGTCGCCGTGATCAAGTTAGGCGCTGCGACTGAAATGGAAATGAAAGAGAAAAAAGACCGTGTAGATGATGCATTGCATGCAACGCGTGCAGCGGTTCAAGAAGGGATCGTTCCAGGTGGTGGTGTAGCGCTAGTGCGTGCTAAGGCTAATGTAACCGTTCAAGGTGATAACCATGACCAAGAAGTCGGCATTCAAATCGCAATGCGTGCGATGGAAGAGCCATTACGTCAAATCGTTCAAAACTGCGGTTTAGAAGGCTCTGTAGTTGTAAACAAGGTCAAAGAAGGCGAAGGCAACTTTGGCTTTAACGCGGCTTCTGAAGTTTACGGTGATATGTTAGAAATGGGGATTATTGACCCAGCTAAGGTAACCCGTACTGCATTGCAAAACGCAGCATCGATTGCAGGCTTAATTATCACCACTGAAGCGATGATTGCTGACCTACCGAAGAAAGACGGTGGTGCGGGCGCAGGCGCTGATATGGGTGGTATGGGCGGAATGGGCGGCATGATGTAATCACTGATTATATTAAGCTTACTTTAGCCTAATAAAAAACCCCGCTAGTATTGATTACGGCGGGGTTTTTTTATGGGTGTTTTGACTCGAAAAAAAGGCACTGCCATGCTTAACAGAATGGCCATACGCAAAAACGTTTCGGTAGGCTTGGACAAGTTTTTAACTGTTGGTCGTACATACGTGCTTGGCGTTCAACCTTTTTAGCAACGTCAAGCAACCAAGGTTTTTGGTTGTAGGTTTTGCGACGGTAGCCGCCATGGCCTTCGTGATAAGCAAGGTAGAGATTGTAGGGGTCATTTAATGATATGCCGTTTCTTTGGTTCGACACAGAATTGTACCAGCCGATAAAATCTAATGCATCATGGACATTATTACGTCTTGCTCGATAGTTACCCGTTGCTTTTTGATAATCATACCAAGCAGGATCTTGCGCTTGAGCAAAGCCATAAGCGCTTGATTTACGCGGAAGTGGAATGAATCCGAGTGCATAGGGTCTAGGGGGGCGAGCATTGTGAACAAAACGCGATTCTTGATGAACAAACGCCTTTTGAGTCGCCACAGGAGTGCCCCATTTTGCTTCAGATTTTTTGGCTGCAATATACCAATTCCGATCATATTCAATAATCTGGCAGATATTGTTGTGCGTACTGGCCGGTGGTGGTTTCGTGGCACAGCCTGCCGTTAGGGCTAGTACAAATGTTACAGCGGCGAGTTTGGTTAGACTAGTTGTTTTTTGAACACTAAATTGACTGGCCACTGTAGCCTCCTTTTATTCGTTTTTATCAGGTTTTGCAAACAGGGCTTCGGTAAATTCTTGTGCATTAAACGTGCGTAGATCATCAATTTTTTCACCGACCCCGATATAACGCACAGGGATATGCAATTGTTGTGCCAATGAGAAAATAATGCCGCCTTTAGCTGTACCATCAAGTTTGGACACTACCAGGCCTGATAACTGCATGGCTTGGTTAAATTGTTTAGCTTGGCTTAACGCATTTTGTCCGGTGCCGGCATCCAATACCAGCATCACTTCATGCGGCGCTGTGGGTTCTACTTTTTGAATCACTCGGCGCACTTTTTTAAGTTCCTCCATCAGGTTGCTCTGGGTATGCAGGCGACCAGCCGTGTCAGCGATCAAGACATCAATTTTTTTGGCTTTAGCAGACTGGATCGCGTCAAAAATCACCGCGGCGGAGTCCGCACCCGTACCCTGAGCGATGACAGGAACGTGATTACGTTCACCCCAGGTTTGCAGCTGTTCAACCGCCGCAGCACGGAAGGTATCTCCTGCGGCCAGCATTACCGATTTGCCTTCTTGTTGGAATTTTTTTGCCAGTTTGCCAATCGTGGTGGTTTTGCCGACGCCATTGACCCCGACCATGAGAATCACGAAGGGTTTTTGTGTGGTATCAATCACTAAAGGTTGACTGACCGGGGTGAGCAGGTCGGCTAACTGTTGTTTTAGGGCATCAATTAAGGCTTGTGGATCTTTGAGCTCTTTGCGCGAAACCTGATCGGTGAGGTTTTGAATGATTTGATCGGTCGCATCAACGCCAACGTCAGCGGTAAGCAACAGCATTTCAAGATCATCGAGCAAGTCTTGATCGATTTCTTTTTTTCCCAGGATAAGGTTAGCCAGACCATCACTAAATGCTTGGCGTGTTTTAGTCAGTTGGTTTTTTAAGCGAGCGAATAACCCCAGTTTTGTTGGTTTTTCTTCCGCTGCCTTGTCAGCGATGATTGCAGGAACCTCGGCTGCCGGGCTGGTCGCCGAGGGTTCAGGTGCGGTGGGGACTGCCGGTAAAGTGGTTTCAGTCACTTGGTTAATTTCTTGAGCTTCGTTTGTTGAGCTGGAAGCTGGCTCATTTGGTTCGACCGTATTTTCGTCCAGTCGTTGTGGATCGCTCAGTTGTTGTTCTGAAACTTCTTGTTTTTTATCTTTTTTGCGAAAAAAACCAAACATAATTGCGATAACCTCTGTAGGCTGGATGCTTTAGGGTATGCGTACCGAAAAGTTCCATATTTGTAAACTTGTAAAATTGAATGCATCACATTATAAAGTAATTTGGAATAGAAAAAGACCTTTGCACTGATGTCAAAGCAAACTTGAAACTAAAAGTAATCAACCATAGGAAAAAACCATGACCCTGAGGCTTTATGCAATTGGCATGATGATGCTACTCATCAACAGCGCGGTGAAAGCGGGTGAACCGCCAACACTTTTTGAGACCCGGTTAGATAACGGACTGCAAATTGTCGTTAAGCAAGACCAGCGTGCGCCGGTGGTGGTGCATCAAATGTGGTATCGGGTGGGCGCAAACTATGAGCCGCAAGGTTTGACCGGCGTGTCGCACATGCTTGAGCACATGATGTTTAAAGGCACTGAAACCATGGCGCCGGGCGCGTTTTCTCGTCGGGTATCGCAAATGGGAGGACGTGAAAACGCCTTTACCTCGGCGAATTATACTGCATATTTTCAAATCATCGGCAAGCAGCATTTGGCCGAGGTGATGCAGCTTGAGTCCGACAGGATGGCAAATTTAACGCTCACGGAAGAAGAGTTCCAACCTGAGCGCAATGTCGTCGTTCAGGAGCGTATGTGGGCGATTGAAGATAGACCAAGCTCTAAGTTGTTTGAGCAATTCAAAGCAACAGCCTATTTAAGTAGTCCGGAACGTAATCCGGTGATTGGCTGGATGGCGGATATCAAAAATTACCAGTTAGCGGATTTGCAGGCCTGGTACGAACGATGGTACGCACCGAATAACGCCACGCTGGTTGTTGTCGGTGATGTCGAACCGCAAGAGGTCGTTAAACTGGCTAAGCAGACCTATGGTCAATATCCAGCACGTGAGATTCTACAGCCACGCTATCAGCCGGAAATTCCTCAACAGGGCATGCGCCGCATAGAATTGAAAGATGCGACACCGGTGCCGAGTATTATTTTAGGCTTTCATGTGCCATCGCTAGTTACGGCTGAGGATCTTCAAGAGGTGTATGCCTTGTCGGTGCTCGCCAGTATTTTGGATGGCGATTCAGGTCGATTAACACAAGACTTGGTGCGTGATAATCAAATCGCCAGTTCAATTGGCGCGTTTTATCGCTCGAATGGTAGGCTGGGTTCACAGTTTTTCTTTAGTGGTCAGCCGCAAGTTGGGGTGGATATCGAACAGCTTGAAGCGGAAATTTTGACGCAAATTGAGCGAATTAAGGCTGAACCCATGACAGAGCAAGAGCTGAATCGGGTCTTGGCGCAGGCGGAAGCCCAGCATGTTTATCGGCAAGACTCAGTGCAAGCTCAGGCGATGTCGATTGGCATGATGGTGAGTGTCGGGCTGCCAGCCGATACGCTAGAAAACTGGGCGGATAAATTACGCACCGTCACGCCGGAGCAGATTCAGGCCGTGGCAAAAAAATATTTGCATTCAGATAACTTAACGGTGGGTATTTTACGCCCAAGCGGTGAAACCAATCGCCGACCTACAGCTAAACCTGACTTTGGCGGGAGATCACACTAATGAAAACATGGACTGTTTCAATCGCGCTATTATTGGGGGCGCTAAGTTTAAACCTACAGGCCTCGGTCGAAATTCAAACCTGGCAAACCACCAAAGGTACTAAGGTATTGTTTGTTGAAGCGCCTGAGTTGCCGATGCTCGACATTGAAGTAAAATTTGATGCTGGCAGCGCGCGTGATGCGGGTCAACCAGGCCTGGCGAGTTTTACCGCCAGCATGATCGGCACCCAAACTAAAAAGCTCAATGAGCAGGCGATAGCCGATGGATTTAATGATTTAGGCGCAATAATCGGTGGGGATGTAAACCGTGATGCAGCGAGTTTTAGTCTGCGCACCCTAACGCGTGACAGCCTGTTAAATCCGGCACTGGATTTGTTTGACCAGGTCTTAAATCAAACCGTGTTTTCGGAGGCGATTTTTCAACGCGACCGCCAACGCCTGATTCAAGCGCTAAAACAGGCAGAAGAACAGCCTGCACAGGTCGCGCAACGTGCGTTTTGGCAAGGCCTGTATGGCGATCACCCCTATGCAAATCCTACCTCAGGTAGTGTTGAGTCGGTTGAGGCTTTGACGATCAAGGACTTGGAGCAGTTTAAATCCCAGTTTTATGTGGCACAAAATGCGCAGATTGCGATGGTGGGGGCGATCAGTCGTCAGCAAGCCGAGCAGATTGCCGAGCAATTGACCGCCGCGATGCCAAAAGGCAAACAGCCGGCCACCTTGCCCTTACCTAAAGCCTTGCAACAAGCCAGCACTGAAATCATTGATTTTCAGGCCGCACAAACCCAGTATTTTGCCGGTCAACTTGGCGTTGAGCGCGGGCATCCTGATTATTATGCGTTATTTTTGGGTAACCATTTACTAGGCGGCAGCGGTTTTGCGTCTCTATTGGTTGAAGAAGTGCGTGAAAAACGCGGTTTAGTCTATTCGGTCTATAGTTATTTCGCACCGATGCGGGTGCCCGGCCCTTGGATTGTCGGGTTATCAACGCAAAACTCGCAAGCGACGGAAGCCGATCAGGTGGTGAAACAAACGCTGAAAGCCTTTATGCAGGATTTTGATGACCAAAAACTGGAAGACATTAAAAGCAATTTGATTGGCGGCTGGCCACTGCGAATGGACAGTAATAGCAAAATTTTGGGCTATATCAGTATGATGGGTTTTTATGATTTGCCATTAGATTATCTAGAAGCCTTCCCACGCCATATCGAACGCCTCACCAAACAACAGGTATTAGACGCATGGCAGCGTCATATAAACCCCGACCAACTCCACACCCTAATGGTCGGTCAACCGGAATAATTAACCTTGGCATATGAGCGCTTTCCGCTAGAATCGGTATCATATGTGTTTTTAATTATTTACATCCGTTGATTACGGTATTTTTTAATACCGTTCGTTTAACCGTTCATATGCTCAATACCAACACCTAATTTGGTGGATTGGTTATGAGCATGCATTCGGTTTCTCGTTAGAATAAGACAGTATGAAGCGATGCCTTTAGTTGGCTAGTCAGTATGTTTTATTACATCAAATCTATGATTTTGGACTATACCCTTTAAGACAAGTTTCTAAGTACTTTATGTATGAGCTTTATGTATAAAAACTACATGTTTACTTAGTTTATGAGCTAGGGTAGTATAAGCAAAAGTTTGATTTTAAAAAGTACAAATATAATTCTTGATTGCCGGTTAATATTTTTCTCGATGCTTAAGGATTTTGAATAAAATCCAATCCTTGATGCGGATCAAGCTGAAGTTTATCGCAGTACCAAAGGTACTCAACAACATCTAAACGCCGCTGACCTTCTTCGACTTTAGCGATAAAGGTATGGGGTTTGTCGATGATCTTGGCAACATCACGCATGGTCAAGCCTTTGGCTCGGCGTTGTTGCTTTAACCAAATGCATAATCGTTGGGATTGTGGGCTGTAGAGTGTTTTCATACAGCGGATTATCGGTATATATATTGTTGTACCTAAATCGGGAACATTTGGTGTTCCAAATCTGTTAGTGATTAAATTAATGTTAAAACAACTTAGAACAATGACGGGAGCGTTTATGCTAGTAAAAAGATATAAGCCGGTTTTAGTCGGCGGCGTAATATTATTTGGCTTAAGTGGCTGTTTGGGCGGATCATCCGGTGATGGGGTGCAAGAAAATAATTCATCCGCAACAAACACTATATTTCAAGGCGTGGCTATTGACGGCTATATTTCAGGGGGCATCGTGTTTTTTGATGCGAACGGAAATTTTAAACGTGATCCTGGTGAGTTATTTACCACCACAGATGCTCAAGGAAACTACAGTCTAGCTATTCCAGAAGCGGTTTTTTCATCAGCACAAACACCGCAAATAGTCATTAGCGGTGGAACAGACACCGCTACTAATCAACCCTTTAACAGCATAATGAGTGCCCCTGCTTCAACAGGACAAAACCAAGCCAATATAACACCATTAACTTCTTTGGCTAACGCATTGATTCAGTCAGGTGAAGTACAAACGATTGATCAAGCTAATCAAGCCATCGGACGCGCTTTAGGTGTTGAGCCCCAGTTTGTTGGCGCTGATCCCACTCAAGTGATCTATCAACAACCTGCGCTAATGCAAAAAGCCGTGGCAATACAAAAAGCATTAGAAATCTTATCTGAAGCTGAAAATGCCGGTGCAGCTAATTTAGAAGCCTCAACAGCCCGTGTTAACCAAGCGTTGGCAATAAGCTTGTTAAACCAAAATAACCAACAGTCCATTGAAAACCTAATAGATGCTGTTATTGCATCACCTCTGTTGGAAAATGGTTCACAGCTTCAAAATGTTAGCCAAGCAGCCAAACAGATTGTGAATACATTTGAAAACACAATAGCATCCCAAGTGGCGGCTCTGTTAGCCTCGGATGAGATTAATGCGAATACAAGCGAGTCTGACAGGTTACAAAAAATTCAGGAAAGTGTAAATAGCGCTGTGGCTGGTGTCGAAACGCTCCATCGTTTGGTTAGGGATGAGGCAAAAGAACAAAACAATGCTGTGCCTCTTGATGTGGCTCAACTTATTAACTCGAACTTAGACCAACTTGGTACTCGAGCAAGTGGATTGCAAGCACTGGTAAATGCAACACAAACTCCTGCACCAACGATAACCATTCAAGACGCGCAAAATCAAGCAGCACAATTACAGGAAATTGCCCAAACTTCAACACAGGTAAAAGTTGAATTACCGGCCACGACTACACCTCCGGCCACGACTACGCCTCCGGCCACGACTACGCCTCCGGCCACGACTACGCCTCCGGCCACGACTACGCCTCCGGCCACGACTACGCCTCCGGCCACGACAACGCCTCCGGCCACGACAACGCCTCCGGCCACGACAACGCCTCCGGCCACGACAACGCCTCCGGCCGCGACAACGCCTCCGGCCGCGACAACGCCTCCGGCCGCGACAACGCCACAAAGCTATACGGCATCCTTGGCCGCTGAACAAAGCACAAGCTTGGTCAATATTGTTTTGCCTCAAGGTTATAGCAATATTAGTGTCACCAATACCGACACAACCGATGGCTTTGTGATGCTGAATGCTAACAATGGTGTCAATGTGATTGCGATAAGGGTGAATGTCGGCGCGGCCAACGATGCCCGTATTTTCAGCCTAGCGAGTTATGAGAGTGTAACGGGGGGCAAGGTGACGGTCGGCAACCATACGCCAAGCCTGAATGCGGTAGGTTCAGGTCAATATAGCGCCACCTTGGATGAAAACCAAACCGCCACCGGTAGCCATATCGTTTTACCGGCGGGGTTTAACAATAAATCCCTTTTAAACACCAACCCCCAAGATGGCAAAATCGTTATCCAAGCCAATAACGGGGACGGCTCGGTGATTAACATTTCTGTCGCGGTCGGTGATAAAGACGCCATGATCTTTGGCTTAACCAGCTATGCCAGTCAAACCGGTGGCAGTGTAACGGTTACAAACGAATAAACGCTTAATATTATTAAACTTAATGGAGAAAAACCATGTCAATAAAAGTATTTTTGAAAAAACGTGATGACGAAGACGATATTGTTCTGCCAAACTGGGGCGCGCCGGGTGATATCTTTGGCGCGGCTGGCGGCTTTGAACAGGTTAACTTGAACTTTGATTATTACAACCTATCAGCCTTCGCGAATAAATCGGTAAACATTGATCAAAACATCGAAAAAGTAGTATTACAAGGTTATATAGACCAATACCAATTTTCAGCCAACGGCAACCAAGTTACCATCAGTCGTGACGGTTTTACCCTTGCCAATATCATTGTGCAAGACGACGAAGATGGCACAGTATTTGGTTATCATCATGGTATGTATGGCAGCTATTATGAAGCCGCGTTTAAAATCGAAACGACCGCTACAGGGTTTCAGGTGAAATTAGAGGATCAGGTTTTGACAAGTACGCCTGCTGTAATGGAGGATTTGCCTTCATCCCCCTCTCAACCCCTCAATCCTAATGACGACTATGCCGGTGACAGCAGTACAACTGGGGTGTTAGCCGTTGGTGAAACCATTCAGGCTTCGCATGAAGTAGCAAGTGATAGTGATTGGTTCAAGGTAACACTGGAAGCCGACAAGATTTATCAGGTTCAAGTAACGGGGTTTGGTGATAATCCGATAACGGCTGGGGCAGGAATTAGTTTATACAATGATGAGTCCACATTTATCGGAGGGGGTTCGAGTACTAATATAGGATCATCAATCAGTACATCCTATTACCGTGTTGACGAAACGAACGATTATTTTATTGATGTGCGTGGTGGCTGGCACGGTAGTGATTATCAAGTCTCTTTAAGCGAATACTTTGATACGCCTTTAAACATAACCGCCACAGCAACGCTAGACTATACATTAGTCTCCCCTGGCACCTTGATTGACTTTTCAAGCTGGGATGATGCGAGTTTATATATATCCAGTAAAACAGACATCATTGTTACAGCTGGCACAGATCAAGCTAGCTTTAAACTGGGTGATAACGGTCTAGCCGGTTATTACACAGGGGGCTCATCCCCAATTGAAATAAACTCTCAAGTCTTTGTGGATGGTTATAAGGACAGTGAATCAGGTTTGTTTAAGTTAAATCTAGCCGAGCAAACCACAACCTATGTCGGAAACCTACCAAGTAATTATTCCAATAACTACAACTTTAACTTCGAGATTCCGAATGCGGAAGGCTATTTTGTTGCGCATTCAACCCAACCTTATGGCCGTGAACTTTACAAGGCTTCATTTGACGACAACCGAGAGCTACAGTTTGAATTAATCAAAGACATAAACTCGGGCGCACAGGGTTCATTTAGCTGGCCGTACAATGGCCCGACAGATGGTGCACAACTACCTAATGGCAAAATAGTGTTCCCCGCTAATGATGGCGTGCATGGCGATGAACCTTGGGTCAGTGATGGCACCGCTGAGGGTACGTTTATGCTTGGAAACCTTCTGAGTTGGACAGGTAGTAGCCCGCAACAATTCACTGCATTTAAAGATTGGGTAGTGTTCAATGCCATGGTCTGGAACGATGACTTTGGGAATTTGGGGCGTGAGTTGGTGTTTACTGATGGCACGGCTGAAGGCACGTTTGCAATGGATATCAATCCAGGTGGATCGCCATCAAATCCAGCTATCCTTGGTGCCGTTGGTGATCATTTGTTCTTTACCGCCACCGCGCATAATGCCGAAGGTGTTGAATCTAAAGGCATCTATAAAACCAACGGTACTGACTTTGAAAAATTAGCCACTATTCTAAATGATGCTACCTTGCTGGGTTGGTCTGACACGATTGCTTACTTTAATGTCTCTGACAGCACCCATGGCAATGAACTTTGGGCAGCAGATTTGGTTGGCGATAAGGGTTTTTATTTGGTTAAGGATATTTTGCCGGGTACGGGAGCTTCGTTGACAGGTGATATTGGTGCCCAAATGCTAGGTGATCAATTGTTGTTTAAAGCCTATGTTAACGACACGGCTCAAGCTTGGATGCTTTCGGATGGCACGGAAGAAGGCACGATTCAGTTGGTGAATACCCAGCAAGTAAAAGGCTTTGGTGATTGGCAACAAGGACAAATTGATGCTGATAGCGATCAGGTCTTCTATCTCTCAACCCCCAACGATTTGATTGTGATAGATTTAGAAGGTAACGCCACTACCTTAGCCAGTGATATTTTGAGCTTTAACCTGCTAGACGAAAATGCCCTGTTGATTGAAAAACAAGACGCGCTGTGGATTTCAGACGGCACGGTCGATGGCACGGTGAGTTTAATCGAGGATGTGACTAACTATCGTTATTTTGATGAAGGCGTAATTTATGCAACCCAGTCAACTGAAGACAATCGCGAAGCCTTGTGGTATAGCGAAGGAACCATTGACACTACGCAACAAATTGGACTGATTAATGGTTCATTGAATTTAAACAGTGCGGTGATTGTACCAACCGACAGTTGGTTCATCGGCTAACCAACGCGCTATTCACTTCGCCTAATAAACCTAATAAACCCTTTTTTAGGTTTATTAGGTTCTTTTCTAGCAGGCCTGGTTATAAAATTCGAGCGCGGACGTTTTTGCCTTTTAGTTTGTTGTTGCTGAGCTGGTTTAGTGCGATTTTTGCTAGGCTGCGCTCCACCGCGACATAGGCACGAATATCACTGATTTTAATTTTGCCGATTTGCTCGGCGCTGAGTTGTTGATTGGCGGTTAATGCCCCCACAATGTCGCCGGGGCGCAGTTTGTTCTTTTTGCCGGCATCCAGTTGTAACGTTACCATTTTTGCACTTAGGGGTGGTTGTTTCAGCAGCGTTAAATCCGGTAGGGGTTCGGCGATGATTTCTTGATCCAAATATTCGGCTAGTACCGCGACCTTATAGCTTTCTTTATCGCTTATCAGGCTGGCAGCAAGCCCTTTGCTGCCAGCGCGGCCTGTGCGCCCGATGCGATGCACATGGATTTCAGGATCGTGCGCAAGGTGAAAGTTAATCACCGCATCGAGTGCTTCAATATCTAAACCCCGTGCGGCGACATCGGTGGCGACCAATACTGCGATACTTTTGTTGGCAAACTGTATCAGGGTCTGGTCACGCTCACGCTGTTCTAAATCACCATGCAGTGCTTGGACGCTAAAGCCGAACTGCTGTAATGTATCCGCGACCATTTGTGCGTCTTTTTTGGTGTTGCAAAACACCACGCTCGATTCCGGGCGAGTCTTTAATAACAGTAAGCGCAACGCGGTCAAGCGTTGTTCCGGTGTGTCAACCTGATAAAAATGCTGGGCGATACTGGTGTGATCGTGTTGCGATTCAACCTGAATCCGTAGCGGGTTTTGCATAATCCGCTGGCTAATCTGCTCAATCCCCTCAGGAAAGGTGGCGCTAAATAGCAGCGTTAGGCAAGGGCTGGGAACATACGCCATAATCGCATCAATCGCAGGCTGAAACCCCATGTCGAGCATTCGGTCGGCTTCGTCGAGTACCCGTATTTTGAGTGCATCGAGTTTAAGGGTTTGTTGGTTAAGGTGTTCTTCAATGCGCCCAGGGGTGCCGACAATAATATGTGCGCCTTGTTGCAGTGAACTTAATTGTGCACCCTTATGCATGCCGCCACACAAAGTCAGGACTTTGATGTTCGGTAAGCGCCGTGCTAAGCGCCGAATTTCTTCTGCCACTTGATCCGCCAATTCGCGAGTGGGGCAGAGCACTAGGGCCTGTACCTGAAAATTTTTGGGGTCAATGTGTTGCAGCAGACCTAAGCCAAATGCAGCGGTTTTGCCTGAGCCGGTTTTTCCCTGAGCAATCACGTCACGCCCTGCGAGTATCGCCGGCAGGCTTTGCGCTTGAATTTCGGTTTGTTGGTGATAACCTAAGCTTTCAAGATTGCTGAGTAAATCAGGGTGTAAATCAAGCGTTGAAAATGGGGTGGTCATGGTGAAAATCCTGTTGTTTTAGGTTTGTTGTGCGCGAATAAGCGTTAGAAAGGCTTCGCCATAGCGCTCAAGTTTGGTTTGCCCCACACCGCTGACGGCTAGAAACTCATCATCGGTTTGCGGGCGTTTTTGTGCCATGTCTAGTAAGCTAACATCGCCAAACACCACAAAGGCCGGTACATTTTGTTGTTCTGCGATCTGTCGGCGTAGCGCGCGTAAATCTTCAAATAGGGTTTGATCCGCGGTGTTGAGCATTTGCGCGCGGTCTTTTTTGTCGTTTTTGATACGGGTGGGTTGGGCTTTGGGCAACGCAAGTTGTAAGGTTTGTTGACCTTTTAGCAGGCTGCCGGCCTGCTCGGTGAGGCGTAGTACCGAATAGTGTTCTAAATCTTGGAACAGAAAACCCAGATGAATCAGTTGGCGGATGATGCTGTTCCATTGGTGCGCGCTCAGGTCTTTGCCTATGGCATAGGTACTAAGGTTATGATGCGCAAACTGCCGAATACGTTCGTTATCCATCCCACGAAGCACGTCAATTACATGCTTAACTCCGAAGCTTTGTTTTAACCGATAGACGCAGGACAGCACTTTTTGTGCGGCTTCAGTGGCGTCAAACAACGCAGGCGGGTTTAAGCAAATATCGCAGTTGCCGCAGGGTTGGTGTTTGGTTTCGCCAAAATAGTTCAGTAAAACATTGCGCCGACAGGTTTGTGCTTCGGCAAAGTTGACCATGCTGTTGAGTTTGTGGGTTTCTAGGCGTCGTTGGTTTTCGTCTTGAATCGCGTCAACAAACTGGCGTGCGGTTAATACATCTTGCATGCCAAATAACAGCAAAGCCTCAGATGGCAAGCCATCGCGTCCGGCGCGTCCGGTTTCTTGGTAGTAGCCTTCAATGTTTTTCGGGATGTCGTAATGCACCACAAACCGAACATTCGGTTTATCAATTCCCATCCCAAACGCAACGGTTGCTACCACTATATCCAATTGGTCGTGCAAAAAATCATGGTGAACCTGATGGCGGGTTTGCGCGGCCAGGCCTGCATGATAGGCAGCGACACGCAAGCCTTCAGCCCGCAGTTTAGCGGCAATTTCATCGACCCGTTTGCGACTAAGCGCATAGATAATACCGGCTTCGTTTTTTTGCTGTTTTAAAAACGCCGTGAGTTGTTTAAAGGGTTGGTTTTTTTCGACCAGCGTATAGCGAATGTTTGGGCGGTCAAAACTTCCCAGGTGAATCTTAGGGTTGTGTAAATGCAGCTGCTGCAAAATATCCGCTTGGGTGGTTTGGTCGGCGGTAGCGGTCAGCGCGATAAAGGGCACATTTGGAAAGCCAGCGCGCAAAGCACCAATTTGACTATATTCAGGGCGGAATTGATGGCCCCATTGCGAAACACAGTGGGCTTCGTCAATCGCAAATAACGCAATCGGTAAGTTTTGCAGTAGGTTTAAAAAACCAGACATCAACAGGCGCTCTGGCGAAACATAAAGCAGGTCCAGTTCACCGCTTTTAAGTTGCTGGATCACCTGCTCACTGATTTGCGGGTCTTGGGATGAATTGAGCATTTGTGCCGCTACACCATTGGCTTGCAGTGCAGCGACTTGATCTTGCATCAGCGCGATCAACGGAGAGACGACAATCGCCGTTCCAAGGCGTAAAAAAGCCGGAATTTGATAGCACAAGGACTTGCCGCCACCGGTTGGCATTAAAACAAAGCAGTCTTGCCCTTGAACCAGATCACGAATAATCTCCAATTGCTGCGGACGAAATGCAGAATAGCCAAACACGCGTTTAAGCACTTCGAGGGCGTTTGCATCGATTGGATTGGGTGAGTCTGCTTGAGACAGGTGGGCGGTATAGGGCGTCATGGTATGTACGAGTTTGATGAAATCCATAGAGATATTGAATGGTTGAGATTATAAAGTAAAAGCCAAACTCGAGGCGTTTAATCTCAATACTGTCTCAATAGTTTAAATGATTTATTCGGCTATAATTTTATGACACGAAACATTTTATATTAGGAGAAAACGGGATGCTTTTGAAAAGGGGCGCATTAATTGGCGTGGTTAGTACATGCGTTGTTTTATTATCGGGGTGTATAGGTGGTGAATCTAACACACCCATGTCTGCTAGTGCTACTCAGAACAATAATATTGATAATCCAGCAGATGGATTAAGCGGTGTAAATGAACGAACGGCTCGGGAAGATTTAGGCGATATGTTATTTCACGATGTAAATTTATCTTTAAATCGAACCATGTCGTGTGCGACTTGCCACAACCCACAGCATGGATTTATTGATAATCGTGAGAACCTGTTTAATCAGTCGGTTTCAATGGGTGCAGATGGCATTAAATTCGGTACGCGTAATACACCAACTATAGCCTATGCGCAATTTTCTCCAGCATTTTTTAAGGATGAAGCAACAGGCGAGTATGTCGGCGGACAGTTTCATGATGGGCGGGCGCAGCATTTAACCGCGCAGGTGAATCTGAACGGTGGGCCGATATTAAATCCGGTAGAAATGATGATGCCCGATCGGAATGCGGTGGTGGATCGTTTACTTGAAAACCCAGACTATATCGAGCGATTTAAAGCTGAATTTGGTGACAATATTTTTGAACGTCAGGGCGGTGGCGGAGGGGGTGGCAATCCCGCGTTTAGTAGAATCGGACAGGCGATTGCGGCGTTTGAAATGACGGATGAGATCAGTCCGTTTGACTCGAAATACGATCGTTCCTTAACCGGCGACTACATGTTGACTGCGCAAGAGCAACGCGGTTATCAGTTGGTGCATGCTAATTGCATGAGTTGTCACGATTCCAGCGCGATTACCGGCGCAGATAAGCAAACCTTCTCGAATTACCGTTATTACAATTTGGGGGTGCCGGTGAATCAAGCGGTGCGCGATGCGTTAGGCAATCAGGACAAGGATCCAGGCCTGGCCGGTCACCCGAATGTCAGTGATGAAGCACAACTCGGTAAATTCAAAACCCCAACCCTGCGCAATATCGCGATAACTGGACCTTATATGCATAATGGCGTGTTTCAAAATCTAGAAACCGTGATTGCGTTTAAAGATTATCGACGGGTGGCCAATAACAATGAGCGCGTGTTGAATCCGAAAACACAAGCTAACTGGGCCGAACCCGATTACCCGCAAACGATTCAATATACTGATGCAGAAGCGATGAATGATCAAGCGATTGCGGATATTGTCGCATTTCTCAAATTGCTGACCGATAAGCGCTATGAGTCTTTACTGGATTGATATAAGATAATTGTTTCTGTTTTGTAGGATAAAGGTTATGAGAAAAGTAACAGCGGTTATGGTGTTAACTGGATTGCTTAGCTGGGGGGCGATGGCGAATGAGGTGACGTATCGTGAGCATATCAAGCCTTTGTGGCAGTCACAATGTATGGCGTGTCATGGGGCAAATGCGCCTTACTTGGGCGAGTTTGATGAGAATGAAAACAAGTATGTCAAACTCAATTTAGGGCCGAGAATGGACAGTTATGCGGATTTGTTGATGTTTGTCGCTTGGCCGGATACCGGTGCGTTGATGCGTCGGTTAGACGATAGACAGTATACCCAAGATGGCAAACCGGGCAATATGTATGTCTATTTGGGAGAAACCGAGCAGCAACGTCAGCAAAATCTTGCTTTGTTTAAAGCATGGGTCGGCGACCAGGCCTGGACGCTAAAACGTAAAAACGATATAACTAAAGAGGAGTTAACGGCGATTAAAGCAGGTTATTAACTACCAGGCCTGGTTTGTTGTTATGTTTTAGCGTGTACGTAAAACAAGTGCCAGCCGTATTCGGTTTGGGCGGGTTGGCTGATTTGTTGAATCGGTGATTGCCAAACGGCTTTTTCAAATTGTGTGGGCAATACGCCCGCCGCAAACCAGCCTAAATGGCCTTGATGCGCTTTGGATGGACAGTCTGAGTAGCGCTCAACCCCCTCTTCAAAACTGAGTTCGCCGGCATCAAGTCGTGCCTTGAGTCGCTTGGTTTTTTTTTCCGATGTTTGCTGAATATGTGAAACCTGAATCAACATTGTTGCCATTAACCTGTAAAATAATCAACAAATAGTGTAATTCAAAGAGAAGAGTATGTGCGGAATTTGTGGTGAATTTTTATGGCAGGGCGGCAGCGTTAGCGAGCAAAGGCTAAAAACTATGTTGGCGCAGTTGGAACGTCGCGGGCCGGATGACGGCGGTGTTTGGACTCAAAATCAAATCGGCTTTGGTCATCGACGTTTGGCGATTATTGATTTGTCACCCGCCGGGCATCAGCCGATGGTGGATCAAGAACTCAGTTTAGTGTTTAACGGCTGTATCTATAATTATCAGGCGTTGCGTGATGAGTTAATTGCTTTGGGGCAGACGTTTGTTTCGCATTCGGATACAGAAGTCATTTTAAAAGCTTACCGTCAATGGGGTATGGAGTGCGTCACTCGGTTTGAAGGCATGTTTGCGTTTGCGATTTGGGATGACCATCACGAGCAGTTGTTGATGGCGCGAGATCGTTTCGGTATTAAACCTTTGTACTATGCCCAAGTTGATGGCGGGCTTCGTTTTGCGTCAAATACCCAGGCCTTGTTGGCTGCAGGCGGCTTGGATACAGAGATTGATCCGGTGGGTTTACATTTTCAGCTGACCTTGCATGCGGTTATTCCTGCTCCTCATACAATTTTAAAAGGCATTAAAAAACTTGAGCCGGGACATTGGTTGGTGGTAAACCCGGATGGTCAGATGTTTAAAAAGCAATATTGGTCGCTGAATGCGCAACGCCCAGAAACGCTTAAAGATAAACCGGCCTGGTTAAATCAAACCCATGATTTGCTAAAGCAATCGGTGATGAAGCGTTTAGATGCGGCGGATGTACCTGTGGGGGTGTTGTTGTCCGGTGGGTTGGATTCGAGTTTGATTGTGGCGTTATTGGCGGAAGCAGGCGCACAGGATATTCGTACCTTTTCGATTGGCTTTGAAGATGCGCCGGAAGAAAAAGGCTCGGAGTTTGAGTATTCAGATCTAGTGGTCGAGCGTTATCAAACCAAACATCACAAATATATTGTGCCGAATGCCGAGGTGTTGCCGCGTTTACCCGAAGCGATTGATGCGATGTCGGAGCCGATGGTCGGGCAGGATGCGGTGGCGTTTTATTTGTTATCGGAACAGGTTTCCAAAGACGTTAAGGTGGTGATGTCGGGTCAGGGCGCGGATGAGGTGTTTGGCGGTTATTTTTGGTATCCGCAGATGGCGCAAGCCGAGGGCAGCGCGCTGGAGCGTTTTGCGCCGCGTTATTTTGATCGTTCGCATCAGGAGTGGTTAGATACGGTGGATGCGCGTTTTCATATTGAAGATGTGACCTCGGATTATATTCAAGATCGTTTAACCGAACCGGGCGCGGATACGTTTTTGGATCAGGTGTTGCGTTTGGATGCGACCACCTTGATTGTTGATGATCCGGTCAAGCGCGTGGATAATATGACGATGGCTTGGGGTTTAGAGGCGCGTGTACCTTTTTTAGATCATTTGTTGGTCGAAGCGGTGATGTCAGCGCCACCCGAATTAAAGCTGGAGGATGGTGGTAAAACCTTGTTAAAACGAATCTCGCGCGGGATTGTACCCGATGAGGTGATTGATCGTCCTAAAGGCTATTTTCCGATGCCGGCGTTGAAATATGTGCGCGGTGAGTTTTATGAGTTTATGAAATCGGTATTGACCTCTGATGCGGCGAAAAAGCGTCGGTTGTTTAATCCGGATTATATTCAAAAGCTATTGGCGAATCCCGAAGCCCCTGAGAGCTTTACCGCGATTAAAGGTTCCAAACTTTGGCATTGTGCGCTATTGGAGTTATGGTTGCAGCGTCATGTTGACCCTTATGTGCAATCGTGAACAATTTATGTATAATAACCAAGCATTTTAATCAGGAATTAAGGACGTTAAAAAAATGAGTGTTGAACAAGAAACCTTGGCAAAAATTGATGAACAAGTAAAAAACAATCCGGTTGTGTTGTATATGAAAGGCACGCCCCAAATGCCGTCCTGTGGTTTTTCCAGCCGAGCAGCAGCGGCCTTAGTGGAAACTGGTGAAAAGTTTGCGTTTGTCAATGTGTTGGCTGACCCAACTATTTTCGAGTTTTTGCCTAAATATCAAGATTGGCCGACTTTCCCACAACTTTATATTGATGGCGAGCTACAAGGCGGCTGTGATATTACCCTTGAGCTGGCTGAGTCCGGTGAGTTAAAAAATATGATGGCGGCAGCAAACGCGAAAGTCGGTAGTTAAGTTTTCGGATTTATGGTGTTGAATAAACAGCCTGCGCTATGCAGGCTGTTTGGTTTTTACTATTGGTTAAGCGTTAGATTCAGGTTTAATTAACGGCCATTGGTTGACGATTTTGCAGAAGAGTTGCGCGGTGCGTTCGGTGTCGTAGGCGGCTTCATGGGCTTGTTTGTTATCCCAGTTGAAACCTGCGGCTGCGACGGCTTTGCTTAATACGGTTTCGCCATATACCAGGCCTGCCAGTGATACGGTGTCAAAGGTGCTGAATTGGTGAAACGGACATTTGACCTTGGTGCGTTCGCTGGCGTGTTTGATAAAGTTGAGATCAAACATCGCATTATGCCCAACCAGAATCGCACGGGTACAGCCGGTCTGTTTGATTTGTGTGCGAATCGGTGCGAACAATTGTTCCAGCGCCGTGCGTTCGGGTTTGGCAGCACGAAATGGATGGTAGGGGTCGTCAATACCATTAAATTTCAAGGCGCTGGCATCGAGTTTTGAGCCTTCAAACGGCAGGATGTTTTCTTGGTAAATTTGATCGGGGTGCAGTAATCCCTGTTCATCCATTCGCAGGGTCATCACGGCGACTTGAAGCAGGGCATGGCTATTGGCTTCAAAACCGGCGGTTTCGACATCTACCACGACGGGTAAAAATCCACGGAAGCGCTGTTTAATATCGGTAATGGGTTGAGAGGGTGTTTCGCTGAAATTCATGTAAGCTCTTTAATCAGCACTTTGGATTGGCGCTGATAGTTGTACAGACTTTGACGGCTGCTTGGCAAGGCATCCAGTGGACTGGGCACAAAGCCATGTTCAATAAACCAGTGATGGGTGTGGGTGGTCAGTAAAAATAAGCGGTTGAATCCTTGTTGCTTGGCTTGTAGCTCAAGCTGTGCAAGTAGTTGCTCGCCTAAGCTTTGGCCTTGGTAGTGGGTATCCACCGCTAGGCAAGCCAGTTCGACAGCCTGATCTTCAAAGGGGTAGAGGGCAGCGCAACCAATAATATGGCCATCGCGCTCCATTACGCTGAAGTTCTGAATTTCTAGCTCAAGGCGTTCGCGCGAACGTTTAACCAGCATGCCTTTTTGTTCCAGCGGGGTGATCAGGTCGATAATGCCGCTGACATCTTCAATTTGAGCCGGTCGAATTTGGTGATAACGATCGGTAAAGACCAGACTGCCAATCCCATCGCGACTAAACAGTTCAATAATTAAGCTGCTGGGGTCGGATTCATTCATCAGATGAATACGTTTCACCTGGCGGGTTTGTTCAGTGAGTAATTCGATAAGCTGTTGTTGGTCAGTATTGCGTGCTTGAAAGGTTTTTAAATCGGACAAGCTAACTTGGCGGGGCAGATCTTGCATTTGTGACGCGGTGGTGAACACCATCAATTTATCGGCCTGTAGTTTATTGGCGACACTGCAGGCCTGCTCAAGGGTATTAAGGTTGAAGACTTCACCGGTGAGTGAGTAGGCGAGCGGGGTGAGCAGCACCACTTGGCCTGAATCTAATATTGCGCGAATCGCCTGCTCATTAATTTTGCGGGTTTGGCCGGTGTATTGAAAGTCAATGCCATTGATGACGCCCTTGGGTTGCGCGATGACCCAGTTGCCGGAGCAGAGGGTTAAAGGGTGGCCGCTGAGGGGCTGTTGGCGACTAAACGCGGCTTCAAGTTGGCTGCGGACTTCGCCAAGCGTGCGTTGTAAAACCGGTAACATTTCGCTGGAGGTGATGCGGAATTGCTGCTGCTGTTGCCAGTGGACGCCTGCCTTAGCGAGTGCGATATCAATTTGCGGGGTGGCGCCCATTACCAGCACGATTTTGATGCCAAAAGCATGCAGGTGGCTGACATCCTCCGCAAATTCTTGCAAGGCCTGGTTATCAAGAAACAAATCGCCCGGCAGATAGATGACGCAGGTTTTGCCACGATGTAGATGCACATAACCTGAAGCTTGGCGTAAACTATTAAGAAATTCGATGTCAGATTTTTTCATGCTATAGGACAGTTGTGAGAAAATATCAAAAATTTTAAATTATATTAATGACAAGTATAACAAACCGCCTCGAATTATGGGCGAACTAAATTGAGTTAAGGAGATTAACTATGCCAGCATATCGTTCAAGAACCAGTACCCACGGCCGAAATATGGCCGGTGCGCGTGCGCTCTGGCGTGCGACGGGAATGAATACCGAAGATTTTGGCAAGCCTATTATTGCGATTGCCAACTCGTTTACCCAGTTTGTTCCGGGGCATGTGCATTTAAAAGATATGGGGCAGCTAGTGGCTCGAGTTGTGGAGCAGGCTGGCGGCGTAGCGAAGGAATTTAACACGATTGCGGTCGATGACGGGATTGCCATGGGGCATGACGGGATGTTGTATTCGTTGCCTTCGCGTGAAGTGATTGCCGATTCGGTGGAATATATGGTGAATGCCCATTGCGCCGATGCATTGGTGTGTATCTCTAACTGTGACAAGATCACACCTGGTATGTTGATGGCGGCTATGCGTTTGAATATTCCGACTATTTTTGTATCCGGTGGCCCGATGGAATCGGGTAAATCGGTATTAGGTGGTCAAGAAATTAAATTGGATTTAGTGGACGCGATGGTGATGGCGGCGGATGATAAGGTATCGGATGCCGATGTCGAAGCGGTTGAAATTTCGGCCTGCCCAACCTGTGGTTCCTGTTCAGGCATGTTTACCGCCAATTCGATGAACTGCCTGGCGGAAGCGTTAGGCATGGCCTTGCCCGGCAATGGCTCCATGTTGGCAACCCATGCGGATCGTAAACATTTGTTTGAAGAGGCGGGTCGCAGAATTGTAGAAATTGCCAGAGAATACTATGAGCAAGATAATCTCAACGTATTGCCGCGTTCGATTGCAACCTTTAGCGCCTTCCAGAATGCGGTGGCACTGGATGTCGCGATGGGTGGTTCAACCAATACGGTTTTGCATTTACTCGCGGTGGCGCATGAAGCAGATGTGAATTTTACAATGGCGGATATTGATGCGATGTCACGCAAAGTGCCTTGTTTAGCGAAAGTGGCGCCTAATTCTAAAATTTATCATATGGAAGATGTGCATCGTGCCGGTGGCATTATGCGTTTGTTAGGGGAGTTGGATCGTGCTGGATTAATTGATCCCAACACCTATACGGTGCATGCCTCAACTTTGGGGGCGGCGATTGAGTTGTGGGATATATCGCGTGAACCTTCGGAAGCAGTAGAGAAGTTTTTCCGTGCTGGACCGGGCAATGTACGCACTACTCAGGCCTTTAGTCAGGATAAACGTTGGAAAACTCTAGATACAGATGCCGAAAAAGGTTGTATTCGTTCGGTCGAACATGCCTATACTCAAGATGGCGGCCTGGCGGTATTGTTTGGCAATATTGCGCAAGATGGTTGTATCGTTAAAACTGCGGGTGTGGATGAGGAGATATTTAAGTTCTCCGGTCCGGCGCGTATTTATGAAAGCCAAGATGCCGCAGTAGCTGGTATTCTAGGCGATGAAGTAAAAGCGGGTGAAGTGGTCATTATTCGTTATGAAGGACCAAAAGGTGGCCCAGGGATGCAAGAAATGCTCTATCCAACCAGTTATTTAAAGTCAAAAGGGCTGGGCAAAGCCTGCGCTTTATTAACCGATGGACGTTTTTCGGGAGGAACATCCGGACTTTCAATCGGTCACGCATCACCTGAGGCGGCTGAAGGTGGTAATATTGGGTTAATTGAAGCGGGTGATATTGTTGAAATCGATATTCCTAACCGTGCTATCAATGTTAAAGTGTCAGATTACGAATTAGCGCAACGTCGTCAAAAAATGGAGCAAAAAGGTGACCAGGCCTGGCAGCCTGTTGAGAAGCGTCAACGTCATGTCAGTGCGGCATTACGTGCTTATGCAGCCATGACGACTAGCGCAGCTTTTGGTGCGGTGCGAGATGTCTCGCAAATTGAAAAGCGTAGCAAATAAACCTTAAGGAGTGCTTATGTTTATTGATAGATTAAACGAAGAGCAGCGCCAAGCGCTGTTCGATCTGGCCGTGATGATGGCGGCCGCGGATAATGACGTTTCAGAAGAAGAAATAGAGTATCTGCAAGAATTGAGTCAGAAATATGGCATTGTGTTTGATTTAAATAAATCTCTTCTAAAAATGTCAGAGCTATTGGTTAAGATGGATAGTAATGAAGCAAAGATTATAACGCTGCAAGAACTGATGCGAATTTCTTATAAGGATGGCCACTTTAGTCCTGACGAGCGTGATAAGGTATTTGTGATCGCTCAGAAAATGGGCGTGAACGATCCTGCCTTACTATTAGCTGTTGAGAAATGGGTGCGTCAAGGATTTGATTGGTTGTATGAAGGTGAGCAGTTGTTAGACTATAAGTTCTGAAATATAAATATCGCTAATAAAAAACCCGGATAAACCGGGTTTTTTATTGTCAACAAACAATTAATATTATTGACGATAGCTAGGTGCGTTAATTTCCAAGCCATTAGAAATATAAGTATGGAAGAATTCCATATTGTTATATTCTTCTTGTTGTACTTTGTAGGCTTCATGACGCATGTTTTTGTGACAGCCTTCGTAACGACGTTGTAATGTACCTAAACCATCGCCAGAAGCACGCGCCCATTTACCACGCCATACAGGGAAGTGGGTTACTTGACCTAATGCCGGTGATAAAATATCCGAACGTGCACGAGCTGAGGCATTGTAAACGTGACAACTTGCGCAAGATAAACCTAACTGGCCGCGAGGCTCAATAAACTCACGTTCACCGTGAGCGAAAGCTTTAGCGGCTCCTTCAGAGTTGATTTGAACGTTAATAATCTCACCACGGGCTTCATAACCTAAGTAAGCGCCAAGGTGGGCAATATTGCCACGTTTCCAGCCAAACTCTTTCAACCCAGCTTCCTTGCGGCAGCGGTTGATGTCACCTTCCAGTGTAACGACTTTTTGTAGGTCTTCGTTAAAGTAAGGGTAGCTTGGACGAATTTTGTTGATGCCTTGGTCAGAACCAACTAAACAGCCCATGTAGGCATTTTTATCATCGTTGAAAAGTTTTTCACCGCGCTCAACGAATTCCAGATACTGAGGAAATTCTTCTTCAGCAGCCCATTGAAGTTTACGGTCAGCGTCATAACCATAAATACCGTGAATATAGTCATCTATAGGGCGATTTGGGTGTTTTGCTTTGAAATAATCAATTAAATCTGTGCGACTTTTTTCAGCGTGTGCATTATAGTCTGCCGCAACGGCAGTCGTACCAAGGCCAGTCGCGATGGCTAGGGCAATTGCACTTGAAAGTGTCTTCTTCATTATAATCCTCCGTTGGAGAGCTTTATTGTTCTTATGATTTTTATATATTGGGCACACTAACGTATGCCCATTTACAGCTTATCTTAGTTTGAACGTTTCTGAACCTGTTTCACCAGTGTTATCAACTAGGTTGATAGTCACTTCGTCGCCAGAGTTAGCAGCAACGTTTACATGCATGTAAGGGTTAGTAGAGATGTTTGCAGACCACTGAGCGTCAACAACCTTGTTGCCGTTTACAGATACGTCAACATTGGTGATAAGCTTCATTGGGAATGGCTTACCGGTTGATTGGTCCATACGAGCACCTGATTCCATAGGGTGACGGATCAATGATTTAATTTCTGCAACGCCGCCTCTTACTTGACCACGAGTTCTGATATTGATAGACATATTTAATTCCTTTTCAAAATTGTGCTATATAAATTTAAAGTGAACTGAATAGGGGCAGAATTAACCGCCACAACCACCAATAGTTACACGAACTTCTTGTTCAGCTTTGTATAGTTTTCCACCCGCTTTAACAACACCTACAACGTTTTGTGTTTCACCCATACGAATACGTGTAGAAACGAAACCTTGAGCAGCGCCTTGGAATTTATATTCACAAACCAATGGAGTTGGGTTTGAGCTTGCAATAATTACGATTGACTCAACGCCAGACATGCCAGATGCATCAACAGTAACAGGCGTTACCGCACCGTTTTCAGCGATAGCTGGTGCAGTTAATTTTACATCAGCTGAAGTTTCAGCGTTAGACGTACCGAAAACGCCATTTAGAGCACCGTTAACATCTTTTGCTTCAAAAGCTGCTTTGTTCCAGCTTGCTAAAACAGTTGAAGGTGTCAAAAGACCTGCACTAACTGCAACAGATGCAGCGCCAGTAGCTAATGTAGCTTTAAGGAATGATCTACGTTTCATAAGATTTAAAACTCCCAAGTTAGGTTTTAATAATTTTTATTTAGAATCAACGGTAAAAAATAAATTACGGATTTAAACTCCATAGGTAATCTACAATCTTACCAATCTCATCATCGGATAGGATACCATATGCACCGAAATAAGGCATCATGCTGTATTTGACACGAATCTCTTCTCCCGCTCTAGGCGCATCTTTGAAAGTGCCTTCTGGAGCCCAGATTTTGTCATACAGGTTTTGCTTGGTTCCAAAGCGGATTGCAGGCATGACTAATGCTGGTCCGATTGTACCTGGAGACGTACCTTGTGGTTGCCCCATTGCGTTCATGATATTATGGCAAGCCAAGCAGTTACCTTGGCTACGGCTGAATGCCAATTCCTTGCCTTCAGCAATCCGTTTTTCTAAAGCCTCTTTGGCCGCTGCATCGGTTGCAGCATGAACCGGCACTGAAACAAGGGCTGCAGATACGGTTAAAGCCGCTAAAGCTGTGTTGATTTTAGAATTTATCATTCTCTCCTCCTAAAGAGTCTCTTATTATTTTTCATTGATCTAAACCAATTAAGAATTAATTATTGATCATGAAATTTATCTTGAGCTTTTCTTTTTGCTCTTGAAGTGTAAGCTTACGGAGTTAGCAGTTAAAAGCAAGTTTTTTGTGCTAAATCGCTATAGCATTTTTTAATTGCCCAATAAAGTAATTTCTATATCCCTGTTGCATTTTAAATACTAGTACTTAGGGGTTAAGCTGCTGTTCAATGCTTGCTTGTTGTTTCGCAAGTTCAGGACTGATACTGGGTAATGAAGTTTTACTTTGTTTTATAAGATGTTTGGCGCGTTCAAAATTTCCCAATGCCAGGTGCGCTTGAGCTTCAAACAAATAAGCTTCAGCCCATTGTTGTTGTGCTGCAAAATTTTGACTTAGTTCTTGGTAGAGTTCAAAGCTATATCGTTTGTTATGAATGTTATTAAGAATCAGTTGTTGTGCTGCTTGTGTTTTTCCTTGCTCTCGGTAGATTTGAGCCGTGATTAACAACATCGCTTCGTCTTGTGGGTAAAGTTCTAGAAGTTTGTTAAGTTCATTAAGGCTGTGATCCATTTCTTTTTCTATTTTTATCCTAAGCAATTGTGTTTTTAATAGACGGTTGTTAGGGTGGTTGGCTAATGATTGGTTAAGACAGTCTAAAGCTGTGCTGCTTGCTGTTGTATGTTGTATGCTGGATTGGTAACAGCGGAGTGTTTCTAGGTGGATAGGGTTGCTGTTAGGTTTTATTTGGTTACTAAGCCTTATTTGAACTAGTGCTAAATTAATGGAGTCATGTCGGGTTATGTAAGGCGTCAGTTTTGCTGCCCTATTACTGGCTTGAGCAAGCCTTGTGTCGGTAACGGGGTGGGTCATTAAGATCTCGGGGGGGCGAAATTCATGAATTTGTTGCTGTTTGGAAAGTTTGCCAAAAAAGTCTGCCATCGCATGTGGGTTGTAGCCTGATTTGTGGAGGAGTTCTATTCCAAAATGGTCGGCTTCATGTTCATGAATTCTTGAATAGCGAAGTTGTTCTTGAATAGATAAGCCTGTTGCACCCATCATTGCTGCGACTCCTGCCCCCGGGTTTTGGCTGCCTATCAGAATGGCAGCGAGCAATGATGCAAAGCTGGTGATATTAAGCGCTGATTGTTGTTCAAAACGACGGGCTAGATGCTGTTGTGTGACGTGAGCAATTTCGTGAGCAATGACCGAGGCGAGTTCATCTTCACTCTCAGCCGCCAAGATAAGTCCGCTATGAATTCCGATAATGCCATCGGGCCCTGCAAAAGCGTTAATTGAGGGATCACTAATCACATAGAAGCGGTAATTGCGGCCATCTTGGGCATGTTCAGCTAGACGATGGCCAATTCGTCTTACATAGCTAAGGACTTCAGGGTCTTTGACAAGGTCAACCTCGGTGTGCAGGGCTTGAGTAAAAGCTCGACCTAGCTTTATTTCAGTTTGACGGTCATAGGTAACCAGGCCTGGTGATCCGAGATCAGGAAGGTTGTGGGTGAAGCCTTTTAAGCTGATTGCTAAACAGGTTAAAAAAAGTATTATCTTGAGTTTGTGATTAAGCATTTTATGTCAGCCTATTTCGAGTAGAATCGCAATTATAATTGAGAAAGTAGCAAGGAGTTGGGAGTGATTGAGGTCGATCTAACAAGTTATCGTTGCCCTATGCCATTGATTAAGCTTAAAAAGGCGCTAGTGGAATATAGCTCTGAAAATGAGTTTAAATTGTTGTTATCGGACAGGGGCGCTTTGAAAGACGTACCTGCATTTTGTCAGCAGATGAATTTACGTTGTGAAACTGACGATTCATCTGAAATTTTGGTAATATGGGTTAGACGTTAAAATTAAGAAAAGGAAAGTTTTTGATGCATCGTGGTTTAACTAAGGCAATCATCCCGGTAGCGGGTTTGGGAACACGTTTTTTACCCGCAACCAAGGCGATTCCTAAAGAAATGTTGACGGTGGTTGATAAGCCGCTGATTCAATATATTGTGCAGGAAGCTGCTGAGGCGGGGATTACTGACATCATTTTTGTGACTCATTCAAGTAAAAATGCCATAGAAAACCACTTTGATAGTCATTATGAGTTGGAAAGTAAATTAATTGAGTCCGCCAAACATGACCGTATTGATGCGTTAAAATCAATCACACCCAAAGGCGTAAATTTTATAAGTGTGCGTCAGCCTGAGGCATTGGGTTTAGGGCATGCTATTTTATGCGCCTCTCATATTGTGGCACCGGATGAACCTTTTGCTGTGCTGTTGCCCGATGTTCTGATGCATCATCCGAAGAAAGGTTGCTTGGCACAAATGTCAAATTATTATCGACAGGTTCACACGAGCGTGATTGCTTTAGAGCAAGTGCCGGATGATCAAGTTCACAAGTATGGTATTGCTGGGGTGTTGGATGCGGATTTGCGTATTACTGAGTTGGTTGAAAAGCCAAAACCTGAAGAGGCGCCCTCAAATCTTTCAGTGGTCGGGCGTTATATTTTCACACCTAGGCTAATGGAGTTATTAAAAAATACTAAACCAGGTGTTGCCGGTGAAATTCAGTTAACAGACGCCATGGCCGCATTGCTAAACGAAGAAGTGATGTTTGGTTATGAATTTAGTGGTGGAAAAAGTTACGATTGTGGTGATAAGCAAGGTTTTTTGCGTGCAAACATAGAGTATGCTTTACGTGATAAGGTGCTGGGCGCTGATTTTCGTAAGTACCTTGCCAGCTTGGATTTAAGTTAAATAAACGGATCTTTTAGGAGGCGTTATGGGGGTAAGTTCATCAACGGCTTGGTTGGCTCTAAGTGAGTTGGCTGGGTCGGGGGCTGGTCAGGTACACTTGAAGCAGTTATTTGCAGATGATGCTGAAAGGTCAGTGCGTTATAGTGTTCAGGTTGATGATTTGTTTTTGGATTACTCAAAAAACCGCATTCAACCATCCGTTATGGAAGGATTGTTTGCTTTAGCTGAACAACAAAAACTTGAGCAATGGATTTCACGCTTGGTGACGGGTGATAAGGTTAATGATACCGAGGATAGACCCGCTTTGCATACAGCGCTAAGGGTTAGAGGTGAGGCCTCTGTGTCGGGTTTTGCAGCTCAAGTTCAACCAGAAATTCAGCAGCAGTTTGTTAAGATGACACAAATTGTAAACAAATTACGGGCAGGACACTGGCGGGGTTATAGCGGTAAACCTATTACAGATGTGGTCAATATAGGCGTTGGCGGGTCTGACTTAGGGCCTTTGATGGTTACCCATGCCTTGCAAACCCAAGCGTCTCCTCTGAATTTGCACTTTATATCGTCGATTGACGGTACTCAAACTTCTAATTTATTAAAGTGTCTTAACCAGGAAACGACTTTGTTTGTATTGGCTTCTAAGTCTTTTACAACTATTGACACACTATCTAACGCAGAAACAGCCAAAGATTGGCTGGAGGAACGCATTAGCAATCCAGCGACTATTATGGCGCAACATTTTATTGGTGTTTCCACTAAGCCGGACATGATGACTGAGTGGGGTATTCCACCTGAAAACCAGCTTTTGTTTTGGGATTGGGTGGGCGGACGCTATTCAATGTGGTCAGCGATTGGTTTTCCGGTTGCGTTAAAAGTAGGTATGGATGGTTTTTACCAGATGCTAGAAGGTGCTGGCTTAATGGATCAGCACTTTGCAAGTGCACCCTTGGCTGAGAATATGCCAGTTTTAATGGGTTTAATTGATGTCTGGAATATTAATTTTTTAAATATTAATGCCAAAGCCATCTTGCCCTATGATGCTCGGTTAAAGTATTTGCCTTCTTATTTTGAGCAGTTGGTGATGGAAAGTAATGGTAAGTCGGTAAATCGAGATGGCGAGAGTGTCGATTACAAAACCTGTCCAATTTTATGGGGTGAAGTGGGGCCAAATGCACAGCATGCTTTCTATCAGCTGCTTCATCAGGGAACTCAAGGCGTGATGTGTGATTTCATCGCACCGATTGAGCGTGATGATTATGATGCAACTTCGCATTCACATAAAAATGAAAGTTTACGCTATCAGCATCGTCTGGCCTTAGCGAACTGTTTTGCGCAGTCACGGGTCTTGATGTTAGGCGATGCTGCAATTCCAGATAGTTTAAAAAACAGCTTTAACACGCCTTTTAAGCACTATGCGGGCAATCAGCCCTCGAATACGCTGTTACTGAAAACCATTTCACCAAAAACGCTTGGTATGTTGGTGGCATTGTATGAGCATAAAACCTTTGTTGAGTCGGTAATATGGGAAATCAATCCCTTTGATCAGTGGGGGGTTGAGTTAGGTAAGTTGATTGCAAAAGAAACTTACCAGGCGATGCAGCAACCTGAGCTGGTGGATAGTTTTGATTCTTCTACCGCGGGGCTATTAAACAAGGTGAAAAGTCTATGAAAATATCAGTGTTTGGATGTGAGTTGACCGGATTGGTTACAGCAGGCGCGCTAGCCCATGCAGGTAATGATGTGATGTCTTTGCCTGTAGGTTATGTCAAAGTCGATGATTTAAATGCAAACCGCTTGCCACGCGATGAGCCTGGATTAAATAGCTTGATTGCACAACAAAAAGAAGAAGGGCGTTTGCGATTTGAGGCAGATTGGTCAAAAGGCATTGCTCATGGCCAAGTACTGATTTTAAGTACGCCTTCTTGGAGAATGGATCGTGCTGAAGCAGTGATTAAGTTGATTGGTGAAACGGTTAAATCCGACGTATTAGTGGTTAACCAAAGCACGTTTCCAATTGGTACGGCGGATCGTTTTGAGGCTAAGTTAAAATTAGCATTTGCAGAGCGCGGTGTGGTTGCCAATGTCGCAGTGGTTGCGATGCCTGATTTTTTAAGCGAAGGTTCGGCGATTGATAATTTCATGCGCCCGGATCGTATTGTGCTGGGTGGCACAGATAAAGCTGCGTTAAAAGTGATGCGCGATTTGATGCGGCCTTTTAATCGTGTTACCGATCAGATCAAAGTGATGTCAACACGTGCTGCTGAGTATACTAAGTATGCGGTTAATGCCTTGTTAGCAACGCGAATCAGCTTAATAAATGAGTTGGCTAACAATGCAGAGCATTTCAATGTTGATTTTGAAGAAGTGCGCCAAGGATTGGGGTCTGATAAACGGATTGGCTTTAGTTATCTCTATCCCGGTTGCGGTTTTGGTGGGCCGAGTTTTGCTGCAGACGTCAAGTCCTTGGTCGCGACCTTGCAGGGCAAGGGGTATGACGCAGATTTATTGCGCACGGTGTTATCTAATAACGAAACCCAAAAAGAGGTGTTGTTCCGAAAGGCATGGCGCTTTTTTGATAATGACCTGCGAGGCATTAAGATTGGTGTTTGGGGGTTATCGTTTAAGCCTAATACCGCGACAGTAGAGAATGCACCGAGTTTAAAAGCACTTGAAGCTTTTGTAGCTCAAGGCGCGCAGGTACAAGCCTATGACCCGACTGCGTCAGCAGATTTTAGTCAACACTGGGGTGCACGAACAGGTGTGGTTTTGGTTGATGATATGTATAAAGCTTTGGATGGTGTTGATGCTCTGGTGATTCTGACTGAGTGGAAAATGTTCTGGAGCCCGGACTTTAAACAAATGAAACAACGCATGCGCCAACCCGTAATCTTTGATGGGCGAAATATTTTTGAACCTGAACTTATTGAAGACATGGGATTCCGTTATTTTGCAGTCGGTCGTGGCGAAATTGTTTAGGCTTAGGTTGAACTTGGGATTGTGCAAACGCGCTTTTGCAAGGTAGAATGTAAGGCTAATTTTATTTTAGAGGTGTTGAGTGAAACCCCCTTTTGAACGTGGTATCTATCTATTGCCCAATTTAATGACCACCTTGGCCTTATTCGCTGGGTTTTATGCGGTCATTGCCGGGATGAACGGAGATTTTGTCGCCGGTGCGATAGCGATTTTTGTTGCTATGGTGTTTGATGGGCTGGATGGGCGCATAGCAAGGATGACTAATTCGAGCAGCGCGTTTGGTGCTGAATATGATAGTTTGGCGGACATGGTGTCATTTGGTCTGGCTCCAGCTTTGTTGCTTTATCAGTGGATATTGAGCGACTTTGGTAAGCTGGGATGGCTTATTGCTTTTGTATTTACAGCAGGTGCAGCTTTAAGATTAGCACGTTTCAACACCCAGGTGGGTGTGGCCGACAAACGTTATTTTCAGGGCTTACCTAGTCCGGCTGCCGCTGCAGTATTAGCAGGCCTGGTATGGATGGTTGAAATCAACCAAATCGATACCGGGCTTGAAGCCAGTTTTGCATTATTTGTTACCCTGGCAACAGGCTTGTTGATGGTCAGCAATATTCGCTATAGTAGTTTTAAAGAGTTTAATCTAAAAGACAAGGTACCGTTTATTTCCTTGTTGTTGATCGTGTTAATTGTGGTGGTGGTTACACTCAAGCCCTCGGTGGTTTTGTTTACGGCGGCATTTTTATATGCGATTTCCGGTGTGGTGATGACGCTGTTTAGGTTAAAGCAAACCCAAGATCAGCGTAAAAAAGCAAAAGCACCAGTTAACTCTAGCGAGCCTTCTGATAATTCTAATAGTTGATTTGAGATATATACATGAAAGATCATTTAGTTATTTTTGATACCACCTTGCGTGATGGCGAACAAAGTCCTGGCGCATCAATGACCAAAGAAGAAAAGGTTCGTATTGCCAAGCAACTTGAAAAGATGCGGGTAGATGTGATTGAGGCAGGTTTTCCGGCTGCAAGTGAAGGGGACTTTGAATCGGTTAAAGCAGTTGCTTCGGTGATAAAAGACTCAACCATTTGCGGCTTAGCACGTGCGGTTGAAAACGATATTGTGCGAGCAGGTGAGGCGATTAAGCCGGCAAATTCAGGTCGTATTCATACCTTTATTGCCACTTCACCGATTCATATGCAAATGAAGTTGCGAATGACGCCTGATGAAGTGGTTGAACGCGCGGTTTGGGCGGTAAAGCGCGCGCGTCAATTTACCGATAATGTTGAGTTTTCGCCTGAAGATGCTGGGCGCTCTGAATTGGATTTTCTGTGTCGGGTAATTGAAGCTGTCATTGACGCCGGTGCTACCACTATCAATATCCCGGATACGGTCGGTTATAACGTGCCCAAGCAATTTGGCTTATTGTTTAAAAATATTATCGAGCGCGTGCCTAACTCTGATAAGGCGATCTTCTCGGCGCATTGTCATAATGACTTGGGCTTGGCCGTCGCTAATTCCCTCGCTGCAGTTAGTAATGGAGCCCGTCAGGTAGAATGTACTATTAATGGCCTAGGTGAGCGAGCCGGCAATACTGCTTTAGAAGAAGTGGTAATGGCGATTCGTACGCGTCAAGATTATTTTAATGTGGATACACGCATTAATACGCCTGAAATTTTAGCGGCATCACGTTTAGTATCAAACATCACTGGTTTTAGCGTGCAACCTAACAAGGCGATTGTGGGTGCCAATGCGTTTGCACATGAATCGGGTATCCATCAAGACGGTGTGTTGAAGCATCGTGAGACCTATGAAATCATGCGCGCTGAAGATGTAGGTTGGAGTACCAATAAAATGGTATTGGGCAAACACTCTGGGCGTAATGCATTCCGTACTCGTTTGCAGGAGTTAGGGATTGAGTTTGAAACCGAGCAGGAGTTAAACGAAGCCTTTAAACTGTTTAAAGAGTTAGCTGATCGTAAACATGAAATTTATGATGAAGATTTGCAAGCGCTAGTGACAGATGCGAATATCGAGCGAGTTGAAAACGAAACCATTCGTTTAATGGCGCTAAAAGTATCAACCGAAATGGGAGAGCTGCCGCATGCTGCAGTGACCTTGTGGGTTAATGGTAAAGAGCATTCAGCTCAGACTAAAGGTAGTGGCGCGGTTGATGCAACCTTTAAAGCGATTGAGCAGATTATTGCATCGGGTACAACGCTTGAACTCTATTCAGTAAGTAACGTGACCAATGGTACTGATTCGCTAGGTGAAACCACAGTTCGACTTGAAAAGGGCGGTCGAATTGTTAATGGTCAAGGCTCGGATTCAGATATTGTGACGGCTTCGGCTAAGGCTTATATTAATGCGTTAAATAAGTTTGCGATTGAAGACAATAAAGCTCATCCGCAGCGTCCAGATACGGTTTAGTTTTAATGACGTCCAGCGTAAGCCTGCCTGTGGAGTTATTGGCTGATTTGGGCGTGACGGCTTGGCAGCTCAAACCTGGTTTTCAAAAATTAGATTTAATCGATCAGGCTGAATCTAGGTTGGATGCTGATGCAAATCCAACTGGGGTTGGAGGGCAAATGAGTGAAACTGCTTCTCATAAGCCTGCTTTAACCTGGGTCTTGTTGGGAAGCGGGTTGAGCGTACTTTGGCAGCAACCCGAAAACCAGGCCTGGTTGTTATGGAATGCGATAATGCAGTTTCATTTGGATGATTTTCAGCAAATGCGCTATTTTGATACCGCCGATTTGCAGACTGAAGATCAGCAGTTTGAAGCGCTTGAGCAAATTATCGAGTTGGGTGTTGATCGTGTGTTTACTATGGATGCTGAGCATCCTATTAATGAAATGCTAGCTGAAGGCGCACAGGTTATTATGTTACCTCATTTTGAGCAATTAATTGAACAGCCTCTGCTTAAGCGAGAGGTTTATTTTGCTCTCATTCAAGCAGGCCTGGTTAAAGTTATCGCTTAGGTTCTGTAAATGTTTAGTTATTTGCGGCTAATGGATGAGCAGGATCTGGATTGGGTAATGGCTGTTGAGCAGCGTGTTCATTTACTGCCTTGGTCGAAAAGAGGTTTTGAGCAGGCTTTGCTAGACGGTGTTAGTTTTGTCATTTCGAATCAAGATCATCAAGCCTTGGGTTATCTTGTAGTTCAAACTGTTTTAGATGAGTTGCATTTACTGAATCTGGCCATAGATCAAACTTTTCAAGGACAGGGGGTCGCTCAAATGGCTATGAAAGCATTTATTGAGCGTTTTGAGGATAGTCCATTTCAAAAAATACTTCTCGAAGTGCGTGAGTCTAACCTGGTTGCACGTCATCTATATTTAAAGTTAGGTTTTAAGCTGGATGGTGTCCGTAGGAATTATTACCAGACATCAACAGGGCGAGAGGATGCCCTGTTAATGTCATTGGTAATTTAGAAGCCCGTTGGTGGTTTTATCCGATAGGTTTCTTATTTTCGCAACTCGGCAGGGATGGTTTTAACCAGGGTTTGCGTCATTTCTTTCATTAGCTTAGGATTACAGGCGAGCACATTGCCTGATTCAAGTTGGTTTTCACCGCCTGCAAAATCAGTACATAAGCCTCCGGCTTCTTTAACGAGTAAAATTCCTGCAGCTATGTCCCAGGGCTTTAGGTTGAATTCCCAGTAACCATCAACACGGCCTGCCGCGACGTAAGCGAGATCGAGTGCAGCAGACCCAGCGCGGCGTATGCCCGCTGTTGAAAGCATGAAGGCTTTAAAGCTGGCTAGGTAGCTATCGATATAGTCAAATTGATAATAAGGGAAACCCGTTGCGAGTAGTGCATTGTTCAGTGTTTTTTGCTCAGTGACACGAATGCGACGATTATTTAACCGTGCGCCTTGACCTCGGCTGGCATAGAACATTTCATCACGCGAAGGGTCAAACACGACCGCGTGCATCAGTTTACCTTTTTCCATTACCGCAATCGAAATAGAAAATTGTGGGAATTGGTGTAAAAAATTGGTCGTGCCATCTAAGGGGTCGATAATCCACTGAAAATCTGATTTACTTTTATTGCGTCCACTTTCTTCAGCTAAGATCGCGTGATCTGGATAGTACTTATGAATGGCGCGAATGATAGTTTGTTCAGCGGCTTTATCTACCTCACTGACGTAATTATTACGGTCTTTTTGTTCGATGGTTAATTGATCAATCTTGTCGATACTGCGCATGATAAGCTCGCCAGCTTCGCGTGCTGCGATCATAGCTACATTTAGAATAGGGTGCATCTTGGGTTTCCAATTTATTAAAGAGAGTGGTGCGCCAGGCATGAAAAACAACCAGGCCTGGTGTAAACTAACTGACTATTATAAATCAAAAGCGGATAGCAGATATGTCAGAAAGTGGTTCACTACTGGATAATATTCGAGTGGTGCTGGTTGAGACCTCTCACCCTGGGAACATTGGTGGGGTAGCAAGAGCGATGAAAAACATGGGTTTAAGTCATCTGTGTCTGGTAAATCCCAATGATTTTCCTAGTCATGCGGCTTCCTCGCGTGCTTCTGGTGCCGGTGATCTATTGGCTCAGGCTCAGGTGTTTAGCTCTTTAAGTGAGGCGATTGCTGAGTGTGATTTGGTGGTAGGGGCCAGTGCTCGATTACGTAAAGTAGCTTGGCCGCAATTGGATGTTAAGCAGACTGCCGAACTGGCGATGAGCAAAGCGCCCCTGTCGAAAATAGCCTTGGTATTTGGTAGGGAGGATTCGGGTTTAAGTAATAGTGAACTAGATCTATGTCATTATCTGGCACATATTCCTTCAAATCCAGCCTATAGTTCATTAAATTTAGCGGCTGCAGTCCAGGTGTTTTGTTATGAATGTCGTGTTGCATGGTTGGCGCAGCAGGACGCTGAAGAGCGCGCAGAAGGCTATCGCTTTGAATTAGCCTCGAGTGAGCAAATGGAAGGTTTCTATCAGCATCTGCAACAGGCATTGATTGATATTGAGTTTTTAGACCCTGAAAAAAATGCCCGTTTTATGCGCCGTATGCGTCGTTTGTATCATCGTGCCGAGCTTGATATTAAGGAGGTTGATATTTTGCGCGGTATTTTAACAGCAGCACAACGTCAAGTGCTACTCCGTAATACAGAGGCTAAAGATGTTCAAACGAATTAGACAGGATATTAATAGCGTTTTCGACCGAGATCCTGCGGCTCGAAACCTATGGGATGTGTTGACCACTTACCCAGGGGTGCATGCCATTATTTGGTATAGAGTAGCGCACTTTCTTTGGCATAAAGGCCTTAAATGGCTAGCTCGTTTTATTGCAACGATTGCGCGCTGGTTTACCGGAATTGAAATTCACCCCGCAGCTAAAATTGGTGATCGGGTATTTATAGATCATGGCATGGGCGTGGTGATTGGTGAAACGGCAGAGATTGGCGATGACTGTACCCTTTACCACGGTGTAACCCTGGGTGGAACCAGTTGGCAGGAAGGCAAGCGCCATCCGACATTAGGCGCACGTGTCGTTGTGGGGGCAGGTGCTAAAATTTTGGGGCCGATTACTGTTGGTGATGATGCGCGCGTTGGTTCGAATGCAGTGGTTATTAAGGATGTGCCTGCTGACAAAACCGTAGTCGGGATTCCAGGTCGTATTGTGACACGAAGTACGGATGAAGCCTTGAAAAAACGCAAGCAAATAGCCGAAAAAATTGGATTTGATGCTTATGGCGTAACCCAAGGCGCAGACGACCCGATTGAAAAAGCGATTTACAGCTTGTTAGATCATGTTCAGGCTCAGGATGAGCGGCTTGCCCAGTTGAGTAAAGAGGTCGAGCGTTTAGGTGGAAAAAAAGTTGATATGCATTTACCGAAGTTAGATGATGCGGTGCTCGACCCTGATGACCCAGAGCAAGCGGCACATTTGCATAAAAGTTGAGTGTATTGCTAGGTTATTATACAATTGCTAAACATTTAGCAAGAGTAGACTAACAGGTTATGAAACTTACATCCAAAGGGCGGTACGCGGTGACTGCCATGCTTGATATAGCGTTGAATCAAGATATGGGCTCAATTACATTGGCCGAGATATCACAAAGACAAGATATTTCTTTGTCTTACTTAGAACAACTGTTTGCCAAACTAAAGCGTGCAGACCTAGTAAGAAGCGCGCGGGGACCAGGCGGGGGGTATCGTCTCAGTCGTTCAGCAGCTGAGATTGCTATTAGCCAGATTATCGCTGCCGTTGATGAGAAGCTTGATGCGCGCAAGTGTGAGGGTCGAGCAAATTGTCAAGGTGGTAAGCAATGTCTATCTCATCGTTTGTGGGATGATCTCAGCGGGATGATTGAGCAGTTTTTGACAGACGTGACATTACAAACACTGCTCGACAAGCGAATTAAAAAGTAAAGGATAAGTATATGGCAGTAACCTTAACAGAATCAGCAGCACAGCGTGTTAGAACCATGCTAGCGAAGCGTGGGCATGGCTTGGGTTTGCGCGTTGCGACCAAGGTCAGTGGTTGTACCGGATTTGCCTATGTGGTGGATTATGCCGATCAGATCGAAGATGATGACCAGGTTTTTGAAAGTTTTGATATAAAAGTAATGGTGGATGCCAAGAGTTTAAAAAACATTGACGGTATGGAAATTGATTACGTCAAAGAAAGTCTGTTGAATGAAGGTTTTGATTTCCGTAATCCGAATGTAAAAGACATGTGTGGTTGTGGTGAGTCGTTCAGTGTTTAATTGAAAACTTTGTTGCTGACCTCGATAATAAATTAACCCCTTTCGAGGGGTTTTTTACTTTTAGTCAAGTATCATTTGTGCAAAGGTCAGGTAGTCTTGTTAAAATAAACCCTATTTTGTAATCCGCAAGGAATATTTATGTCTGAACTTACTCTTTCAATTATTAAACCTGATGCGGTAAAAAAGAACCTTATTGGTGAGATCATCAAGCGTTTTGAGGAAAAAGGTTTACGTCCTGTGGCGATGAAAATGATAAAAATGACGGAGCAGCAGGCAGCCGGGTTTTACGCTGAACATCAGGGTCGTGAGTTTTATCAGCCGTTGGTTGAGTTTATGACTTCAAGTCCTTGCGTAGTTCAGGTTTTAGCTGGTGAAAATGCGATTAAGCTTAATCGTGAAATTATGGGGGTTACTGACCCTTCTAAAGCCGCACCAGGTACGATACGGTCTGATTTTGCAGAATCTACAAGGCTAAATTGTGTTCATGGTTCAGACTCGCCTGACAGTGCAGCACGTGAGATTGCGTTTTTCTTTGGTGAAAATGAACTTTTCGCTGATAAATTTTAGATATTAGAGGCAACACATGGCGGATAACGCTGAAAAAACTGATTTGCTGGGCATGGATCGTGCAGCCTTAGAAACCTTTTTTGCTGGACTTGGTGAAAAGCCTTTTCGAGCTGTGCAAGTGATGAAATGGATTCATCAAATGGGTGTCAGTGACTTTGATCAAATGACCAATGTCAGCAAGGCGTTACGTGAGAAATTAAAACAGGTTGCCCAAATTCGTACCCCACGCATTGTGGCCGAGCAACGTTCATCCGATGGCACTATTAAGTGGGTGTTGGAAGTCGATAACCATAATTGTATTGAAACTGTGTTTATACCTGAGGATGACCGAGGCACCTTGTGTATCTCTTCTCAGGTAGGTTGCGCCTTAGAGTGTACGTTTTGTTCGACCGCTCAGCAGGGTTTTAATCGTAACCTTGAAAACTGGGAAATCATTGCTCAAATGTGGGTGGCGAACAAAGCTCTAGGCGTAACACCACGTGATGAGCGTGTTATCAGTAATGTTGTGTTTATGGGCATGGGTGAACCTCTGCTGAATGTGACGCATGTATTTCCGGTTGCACGGATTCTTATGGAAGATAATGCTTACGGCTTATCTAAACGTCGTGTTACGATCAGTACGGCTGGGGTTGTCCCTGCCATCGATAAACTAAAAGACGAAGTGGATGTGAGTTTGGCTATTTCATTACACGCGCCAAACAATGCATTGCGTGATCAGTTGGTGCCGATTAACAAAAAATATCCTCTTGAAGTATTGATGCCATCCTTGTTTCGTTATGTGGAAGGCGGTAACGCTAAGAAGCATATTACCGTAGAATATGTGATGTTGGATGGGGTGAACGATCAGTTAGAGCATGCGGATCAATTGGTAAAGCTGGTAAAAGATCTGCCTTCAAAAATTAATTTAATTCCGTTTAATCCATTTCCAAATACAGATTACAAGCGTTCTTCAAATAACGCAGTGCATCGGTTTCAAGCTAGATTAAAAGAAGCAGGCTTGAATTGTACTATTAGAAAAACACGTGGAGATGATATAGATGCGGCTTGCGGACAACTTGCTGGTAAAGTTAAAGATCGCACCAAACGAACTTTGCATCAAGTTGAGTTTAATCCTAAGATGGTTAATTTTACCCCCGCAGTTTAATCCTTTCAAAAAAAGAGACGCTTATGAAAGATAAAGAAAATACTGACCCAAGTCTTAATATGACAGATGTTCGTTCATTGTTGAGGCAAAAGCGTTTGGAAAAAAATTTAACTTTTGAGCAGTTGTCTGATTTGCTTAAGTTGTCTGCTGAAAGGATTGAGGAATTGGAAAATAAAGCCGATGACTTAGATTTGTCGCCGTTTGATCGTGGCCATTTGCGCAATTATGCCGCCATTCTTGAGGTTACAATAGCCAATACTCAACTGAGTTCTCGCCAAATGGAAAAAACTTTTGCTGAACTGAAAACTATCCAGCAGAAAAATTTGAATTTGCAGGCACCGAGAAACACACGCTGGCTGGTTACTTTGGTGGTTGTTTTTATTTTGTTGGGTATCACCTATGTTTTTATTGATTTTCTTGCATAGTGTTGAGTTTTTAGAAGGTGTTAGGGTAGCTTAATTTTATGTCTAAACAAATTTCAGCCATTCGCGGCATGAATGATATTTACGGTTTACAATCACAAGCCTTTTCAACAGTGTTGGCAGGTGCAGAGCAGGTGCTTCAACAGTATGGTTATCAGCAAATAAGATTGCCGATTGTGGAAAAAACGGAGCTATTTGCTCGTTCGATTGGTGAGGTTACCGATATCGTTGAAAAGGAGATGTACACCTTTTCTGATCGTAACGGTGACAGCTTGTCTTTGAGGCCGGAAGGTACGGCGGGTTGTGTTCGTGCAATGATCGAAAATGGTTTGTTACATAACCAAGTGCAAAAAGTTTATTATTCCGGTCCGATGTTTCGACACGAGCGTCCTCAAAAGGGTCGTTATCGTCAGTTTCACCAGTTTGGCGTTGAGGTATTTGGACTGGAAGGACCGGATATAGACATTGAGTTAATTTTACTTAGCGCGCGGCTGTGGGATGCACTGGGATTAGAAAACCTTGAGTTGCAAATTAACTCACTGGGCAGCCAGCAAGCTCGTGCGGACTATCGCGAACAACTGGTTCGATATTTAACTCAGTATCAAGATCAACTGGATGAAGACAGCCAGCGTCGTTTACATACCAATCCTTTAAGGGTGTTGGATAGTAAAAACCCTGCAATGGCCGAAATAGTTGCCGGTGCTCCTAAATTGATTGATGCTTTGGATGAAGCCTCAAGGCATCATTTTGATCAAGTCTGTTCTGCCTTAGATAGTTTAGGCATTGAGTATGTAGTTAATCCAAATCTGGTTCGGGGTTTAGATTATTACAATCGAACAGTTTTCGAGTGGGTGACTACGGAACTGGGTGCGCAGGGCACGGTCTGTGCAGGTGGACGTTATGACGGCTTGGTTGAACAGATTGGTGGCAAGTCAACCCCTGCAGTCGGTTTTGCTATGGGCATTGAGCGCTTAATGGCGTTACTTGTTGATCAACAGAAAATAGTAGAAACGCCATCCGCCGATATTTTTATTGTGCTTGCTGGGCCATCCACATTACAACCAGGCCTGGTGATGGCGGAAATGCTTAGAGAGGCCTTGCCCAATCAAACAGTGGTGATGAATTGTGGTGGGGGCAGCTTTAAAAGTCAGTTTAAAAAAGCCGATAAATCCGGTGCGCGTTATGCGCTGATTTTGGGCGATGATGAGGTGGCAAAACAGCAGGTAACGATTAAGTCATTGCGCGAGGATGCTGAACAAAAAACGCTTGAATGGGATCAGCTCATTTCATTTTTCACTGTTGATAAAAAACACAATTAAAAAGGTTAAAACGCTATGAGTCGTCATGATACAGAACAGGATCAGTTAGAAGCCATTAAAGCTTGGTGGGATAAGTATGGTACGCTGCTGCTCAGTGTTATTTTAGCCATCGTATTATCTTTTTCGGGTTACCGCTATTGGCAAAGTTATACCTTTAGTAAGGCGGCAGAAGCATCAAGTGTTTTTGAAGTGCTTGATATGAGCCATGCTAATGGCGTGTTTGGTGAAGTATCTCGTGAAGCTCGCCGATTGATGCAGGATCAACCGAAAAGTCCTTATGCCGGTTCAGCAGCTTTGATGCTAGCAGATTTTCATTGGCAGGCCGGTGAAGTTGAGGAGGCTGTTGAGGCTTTAAATTGGATAATTAATAGTAAACAATCCGTTGATTTAAGACAGGTTGCTCAACTACGTTTAGCACGTGTGTATATTCAACAGGCGGAATTTGAAGCTGCCGATGCGCAACTTAAACAGCTGCAGTCAGCTCGTTTATCACCGGCTGCAGCCGCAAACGTTGATTATGTTGCAGGTTTGTTGGCTTTAGCCCAACAGCAGTCAGAGCAAGCCTATCTGATGTTTAAACGCGTTGCCGACAATGAGCAAGCTCAGTCAGACTTACGTAATTTGGCAAGTATTCAAATGGATGATTTAGCAATCGAATGAAAAATATTTTTTTAATTAGCGCGCTGGCCAGTGTATTTTTAATTCAGGGTTGTAGCTCAACTTCGAAAACGGTGCGAATTCCTACCGAGCTTCAGCCGGTTGAACAGCATTATCAGTTAGGTTTAGATTGGCAAGTTAATCTCAAACTGATTGCCGAAGCGGATGGCCGCAGTTTACGGATGGCATCGGACGACAATCATCTTTATGTTGCTTCAAGTTCTGGGTTATTGACCGCTTTAATTCAGCAAAATCAATCACGGCATACTGATCAGATTATATGGCAAAAACGCATAGATGCGGCATTGCTTGCCGGGCCGGTTGTGGTCGAAAATAAGGTGATTGTCGGCAGTGCAAAAGGCGATGTGATCGCGTTTGACGCGCAAACAGGTCAAGTCCAGTGGATACGATATCTAGCTGCGGAGGTGGTCAGCCAACCTGTCATTGCCAATCAACTGATCTTGGTTAGAACAAATGATGGACGCTTAGTCGCGCTAAACCTTCAGACAGGCAGTGTGGTTTGGACGGCTGATCATCAAATGCCAAGCCTATTTTTACGCGGTGCCGCCCCGGTGCTTGTTGATCGTGACCGTGTTTATATAGGTCGTGAGTCCGGATTTTTAGAAGCACGTTCGTTACAATCAGGTGAAATAATTTGGGATGCACGCGTTGCTATTCCTTCAGGGCGTACAGATCTAGAGCGCATGGTAGATATTCAGGCCAAGCCGGTTTTGGCCGATGGCCGCCTGTTTGTTTTGAGTTATAACGGACGGATGGCCGCGATTAACCCAAGTAATGGTAATTTAATTTGGGCGAAAGAGCTTTCTGGTTTCCGTGATTTCAAGCTTCATGATAAAGTCATCTATTTAGTTGACCAAGATGATATTCTGCGTGCATTAGATCCGGCGACAGGAACTGAGTATTGGAACCAACAGGCTTTAAAATATCGTGGCTTAATTGATGTGCGTATAGATCATGCTGTTTCAGTGCAACCTCAGTTAATGTTAGCTGATCGTTTAGGTTATCTGCATTGGATTGACCCCAAAGATGGTACGATTTTGGCGCGTTTTAAACATGCGAACCATCTAGACGCTGGACAAGAAATTTTGGATATTTATCAACAGCAGCAGCGTTATTATCTGTTAGATGCCGACGGTAACGTCAGTGCCTATCGTTTTAATGGTGTTTTTGAAACCAGGCCTGGTCGCGCCGTTCAGTCGAGTAAAGAAAAATAATGAGTAAACCGATTATTGCCCTGGTGGGGCGCCCTAATGTGGGAAAGTCGACCCTGTTTAACCGATTAACTAAAACGCGCGATGCCATTGTTGCGGATTTTCCTGGTCTTACGCGTGATAGACAGTATGGTACCGGTAAGGTAGGGGAATACGATTACATTGTGGTCGATACCGGTGGCTTAAGCGGTGAAGTTGAAGGGGTTGATCCTCTTATGGCTTCACAGGTACAACAAGCTTTAGCTGAGGCTCATGGTATTTTCTTTATTGTTGATGGACGCGCCGGTTTAAATCCGGCTGATGAAGCGATTGCAAACTATATTCGTAGTTATGGGAAGCCTGTGCAATTGTTGGTCAATAAAACAGAGGGCTGTAATCTTGATGTGATTACTGCTGAGTTTTATGGAATGGGTCTTGGTGAACCGATTGGTATTTCTTCCGCACACGGTGATAACGTGGCAGAAGCCATTGATGATTTGATCGAGCGTTTGCCGATTAATCCTTTGGAAGATGGTTTTGATCTTGATGAACATCCGGGTATTCGGGTTGCGGTGATTGGGCGACCTAATGTGGGCAAGTCCACGCTTGTTAACCGTATGTTAGGTGAAGATCGTGTGGTGGCTTTTGATATGCCGGGTACCACGCGAGATAGTATTTATGTTCCGTTTGAGCGAGATGGTCAAGCCTATACGCTCATTGATACAGCCGGTGTTCGCCGTCGTAAAAAGGTCGCTGAAAAGATTGAAAAGTTTTCAGTAATTAAAGCGATTGAAGCCATGCAGGATGCGCATGTGGTGGTGATGCTGATGGACGGCTCTGAAGGTATTACCGATCAAGACTTGACTCTTTTGGGCTTGGCAATAGAGTCTGGACGTGGTTTGGTTTTAGCGGTGAATAAATGGGATGGGTTGGATGCAGATCAACGTGCCAAAATAAAACATGAGCTTGACTTTAGATTGCAGTTTATTGACTATGCTAAAACGCACTTAATTTCAGCTTTGCATGGCAGTGGCGTGGGTGATCTATTTAAAACCATTAAACGAGTATATCGCGCTGCGACGCAAAAAATTTCAACCTCAGATTTAAACCGTGTTTTAGAACAGGCTATTTTAGATCATCAGCCGCCCTTAGTTGGTGGACGACGGTTAAAAATGCGTTATGCTCATTTAGGTGGTCTTAATCCACCGAGAATTATAATTCATGGTAATAAAATTGATAAAACTCCAGCGCCCTATAAGCGTTATTTAGAGAATACGTTCCGTAAGGCTTTTAAATGGGAAGGAACGCCGGTGATGGTTGAGTTCCGCGTTGGTGACAATCCGTTTGATATGAATAAAGAGGGTCTATCTGATCGTGAAAAACAGCGTAAACGCAGAGTTGACACCTTTAGAGAGTCAAAACGAACGCGACATAAAGCGCGACAAAGATAAACCCTTCAAGGCACCGAGTTCGGTGCTTTTTTACCCTTAACTCTTAAGAAAAATTTGGTGAGCCAAAACCTATGAACACAAACAAGCGTATTCGTGAGATTCCTTATAACTATACTTCGTTTTCTGATCGTGAGATCGTAACGCGTTTTATAGGGGAATCGGGTTGGCAAACGGTTGAGCAACTCCGTGAAAGTCGCGGTACCGGTCGTTCAGCACAAATGCTGTTTGAGGTGTTGGGGGATATGTGGGTTGTCACGCGTAATCCCTATATTCAGGATGATCTATTAGAAAATGCCAAGCGCCGAAGCGCTTTAATTGAAGCATTGCATCACCGCTTGACGCAGGTTGAGTCGCGTCTAAATAACAATAAATTGGCAGAATCATTGTTGAATGCGGTTAAAGAGTCCGTGAAACAATTTGAGGCTTGGTTTCCGCAACAAATTTCATTGCGCCAAAAAGTCAGCAAGCGGTTAAAAAAGATTACTCGGATAGATAACGTTGATTTTGGCGGTTTAGCAAGGGTCTCTCATGCCACCGATGCGACCGACTGGCGGGTAGAGTTGCCGCTGGTGGTGATTAGCCCGGATACCGAACAAGAAACGGCGGATATTGTCGCAGCCTGTATTGAGTTGGGTCTGGTGATTATTCCGCGTGGTGGCGGAACGGGTTACACCGGTGGCGCGATTCCGTTAGAAGCCAATACCGCAGTCATCAATACCGAAAAACTTGAGTTTCTTAGCCTGGTTGAAAAGGTCGAGTTGCCGGGGGTAGGGGTTAAAGTGCCGACAGTGCGTACTGGTGCCGGTGTGGTCACTAAGCGAGTTACTGAATTAGCTGAACGTAATGGTTTGGTGTTTGCCGTTGACCCCACCTCACATGATGCCTCCACCATTGGTGGCAATATATCAATGAATGCCGGTGGTAAAAAAGCGGTGCTGTGGGGCACGACACTCGATAACCTCGCCTCTTGGAAAATGGTGATGCCGGATGCCAGTTGGATGGAGGTGGTGCGGGTTAATCATAACTTGGGCAAGTTGCAAGACCAAGCGACCGTCAGTTTTGAACTTCATCGCTACGAATCCGATGGTACAACTAAGCGAGGCGAGGTAGAACGTTTGGATATACCTGGCTTAGCTTTCCGTCAAGCAGGCCTGGGTAAGGATGTTACGGATAAGTTTTTAAGTGGTCTGCCGGGTGTGCAAAAAGAAGGTTGCGATGGCTTAATCACTTCAGCACGCTTTGTGTTGCATCGCATGCCTGAGCATATCCGCACCGTGTGTTTAGAGTTTTTTGGCACCGATTTGAGTTTGGCCGTGCCTGCGATTGTTGAAATCACCGACTTTATCGAAAGCAAAAAAGCCCAAGGCATTTTATTGGCTGGGCTTGAGCATTTAGACGAACGCTATGTGCGTGCGGTTAAATACAATACCAAAGCGAACCGTCGTGAGTTGCCGAAGATGATTTTGTTGGGTGATATTGCCGGTGATAATGGTTTTGAAGTGGCTAAAACCTGTCAGGAAATCGTTGAGCTGGCAAAAAAACGCAATGCAGAAGGTTTTGTTGCGGTTACTGCCGAAGCGCGCAAACGTTTCTGGTTAGACCGTTCACGCACCGCCGCAATTTCGGCCCATACCAATGCGTTCAAAATCAATGAAGACGTGGTGATTCCATTGCCGCGCTTGAATGAGTATAACGAGGGTATTGAGCGTATCAATATTGAAATGTCGCTGCAAAACAAGGTAGAGATTATTGATGCCTTGGAAGCTTATTTTAACGGCGAGATTAAAGAATATACCCTAGAAGATGATTTTGAGGACTCGCAGGGCGATCCGGCAGCCTATTTTAAAACCAAGGTTGATGCTACCTTGGCACACTTGTCGAATGTAAAGCGCAAGTGGCAAGCGTTTTATGACGGTTTGGACAAACCTGCGGAGCAGCTTTTAGACTTAATGGATGAGTCGGCACGCACCTTGATTCGTGACAATGAATCTTTGGTTAAACTGATTTTGCGTCGTGATCTAGTGGTGTCTTATCGTAAAGAAGTGTTGGAGTTTCTGCAACAAACCTTTATGGGACATGATTTTGAACCCATGATGAAACGTTTAAAAGAACTTCACTTTGAAACCCGAAACGCGCGTTTGTTTGTTGCGCTGCATATGCATGCCGGTGATGGCAATATTCATACCAATATACCAGTGCATTCGAATAATTACCGGATGATTCATCAAGCTGAAACCATTGTTGAGCGGGTAATGAAATTGGCGACCGAGTTGGGCGGCGTAATTTCCGGTGAGCACGGCATAGGGTTAACAAAAATTGAGTTTTTAGCACCGGAAAAAATCCAAGCCTTTGTGGAATATAAAAACAAGGTGGACCCTAACGGCCACTTTAACAAAGGCAAGTTGATGCCGGGATCAGGTTTGCATAATGCCTATACGCCGTCCTTGTCGTTGGTTAAGCAAGAAGCATTAATTCTTGAAGCCAGTGAATTAGATCAGCTCAATAATGATATTAAGGACTGCTTACGTTGCGGTAAATGTAAACCGGTGTGCCAGACGCATATTCCGCGCGCGAATTTGCTTTATTCACCACGCAATAAAATTCTAGCCACCGGTCAGGTGATAGAAGCATTCTTGTATGAAGAACAAACCCGCCGCGGGATTTCATTACATCATTTTGATGCGATGAATGATGTGGCTGATCATTGTACGACCTGTCATAAATGTGAAGCGCCCTGTCCGGTCGATATAGACTTTGGCGATGTGTCGATTAGGATGCGTAAGATTCTGACCGATATGGGCAAGAAAAAAGTCAGCTTGGGGACCAAGGCGGCTTTATTCTATTTGAATACCGGACAACCAGGCCTAGTAAAACTGCTTCGCACAACGATGATTGGTTGGGGTGCGCTGGGGCAGCGTATCGGGCATAAACTAGCTAAGATGACGGGATTGTTGGGAAAAAAAGACCAGCTACCGGCTAAATCGACCGGCAGCACACCGGTGACGCAGCAGGTCATTCATTTTGTACGTAAACCGTTGGATACCGGACCCAATCAACCGACCATGCGAGCCCTATTAGCGTTGGAAGATCGTACAATTGTACCAATTTTGCGTGATCCACAGAAAACCACCGAAGAGTCGGAAGCGGTGTTTTATTTCCCAGGCTGTGGTTCTGAGCGTTTGTTTAGTGACATCAGTTTAGCAACCCTAGCGATGCTGTATGAAACCGGCGCACAAACGATTCTGCCACCAGGTTACTTGTGTTGCGGTTATCCGCAAACTGCAGCGGGGCAGGCGGCCAAGGGAGCGCAAATTACCACTGAAAACCGAGCTTTATTTCATCGTGTAGCGAATACCCTGAACTATATGGACATTAAAACGGTGTTGGTGTCTTGTGGTACTTGTATGGATCAATTGTTGAAGTATGAGTTCGAGCAGATTTTCCCGGGTTGTCGTTTGTTAGATATTCACGAATATCTGATGGAGAAGGGCGTGAAAATGCCATCAACTAATGGGGTGCAGTATATGTACCACGCCCCTTGTCATGATCCGATGAAAAAATACGATTCTACCAAGGTAGCCTCTGAGTTGACCGGTATTAACGTACCATTAAATGATCGTTGTTGTAGCGAAGCCGGTACGCTTGCCACAGCTAGACCGGACATTGCTAACCAACTGCGCTTCCGTAAAGAGGAAGAGTTGAAAAAAGGCATTAAAGACTTAACCGGTGAAGAAAAGGCGGTGAATGGTAATGTGAAGTTGCTGACGTCTTGTCCGGCTTGTCAGCAGGGCTTGAACCGTTATCAGGATGAAACCGGTTTAAAAACCGACTATATTGTGGTTGAGTTAGCGAATAACCTGATCGGAAGTGAGTGGAAAAACGAATTTGTTGCTAAGGTCGAAAAAGAGGGTATAGAACGCGTGTTGCTCTAAATACAAAGGCTTTATGACTGTTTAGCCTTGGTTATTAAGGCGAATGTTTAGAAACCAGGCCTGGTTGTTGTTATGACAATCAGGCCTTATTTTTAACCAGTGCATTTAAAAGGTGTTTGATTTGTAGTTTGCAACAGCCTGTGCCATCGGAGGCAAATGTTTGTTGCTTTACCTTCTCCAGTTCATCTGCACCCTCTACAATGGCTTTAATCACGGTAATTTTAGCAACCGAGTTGCAAACACACAGGTTTTGTTCTAAATCACGTTTGAGGATTTCAGGCAGTTGTTCGATAGCCTGCGCTAGTTTTTTATCAACAGGTGTTTGATCCATAGTGTTTCGCCTAAATAAAAAACCCAGCCGAAGCTGGGTCTGGTAACAAAAAAGGGATAGGCTAGAACTTAGTTTTTAGCTTTATCTACAATCTTGTTAGCTTGAATCCAAGGCATCATAGAGCGTAATTGCTCACCAACAACTTCGATTGGGTGCTCGGCGTTAATACGACGCTTAGCGGTCATTTCCGGATAGTTGGTCATACCTTCTAGGATAAAGCGTTTCGCATACTCACCGTTTTGGATGTTGTATAGTGCTTCACGCATCGCCATACGGCTTTCTTCGTTAATAACCTGTGGGCCAGTAACATACTCACCGTACTCAGCATTGTTAGAAATGGAGTAGTTCATGTTGGCAATGCCGCCTTCGTACATCAAGTCAACAATCAGTTTTAACTCGTGTAAACACTCAAAGTAAGCCATTTCAGGGGCGTAACCCGCTTCAACCAAGGTTTCAAAGCCCATTTTAACCAATTCAACTGCACCACCACAAAGAACGGCTTGCTCACCGAACAGATCAGTTTCACACTCTTCACGGAAGGTCGTTTCGATAATACCGGTACGACCACCGCCTACACCTGAAGCATAAGAAAGCGCGATAGATTTTGCTTTACCTGATACGTCTTGGTGAACTGCGATAAGATCTGGAATACCGCCGCCTTTAACAAATTCTGAACGCACAGTGTGGCCTGGTGCTTTAGGTGCAATCATAATTACGTCAAGATCTGCACGAGGTACTACTTGGTTGTAAAGAATCGCAAAACCATGTGCAAAAGCTAATACCGCACCTTTTTTCAAATTAGGTTCGATTTCTTCTTTATAAAGAACAGATTGGAACTCGTCTGGTGTAAGGATCATAACTAGATCCGCACCCGCTACCGCGCTAGGCACGTCAGCCGTTTTTAGACCATAGCCTTCGGCTTTTTTAATGGAAGATGAACCTGGGCGTAAACCCACAGTAACGTCAACACCTGAATCTTGTAGGTTAGCTGCGTGCGCGTGACCCTGTGAACCAAAGCCGATAATCGCGACTTTCATGCCACGGATAATTGAAAGATCACAATCTTTATCGTAATAAACTTGCATGGAGTGTCCTTTGAAGTTTGAAAGGTTAAAAATAAATCGTTAAATAATTTATGGGATTATAACCCAGACCTGCAGTTTTTGCTAAAACAGGCCTGGTTGTCGCGTGATTTTATATCTGCAAACACTTTTCACCGCGCATAATCCCCATTGCGCCAGAACGCACGGTTTCAAGGATTAATGCCGGATCAATCGCAGCAATAAAGGCATCAAGCTTTTGGGTTTCGCCAATCATTTGTACCGTGTAGGTGGTCGCTGTCACATCGACAATCGTACCGCGGAAAATATCGGCCAAACGCACAAACTCTTCACGATAGTCACCCACCGCTGAGAGTTTGATGAGCATTAATTCACGCTCTATGTGCGCGCCCTCAGTTAGATCAACCACCTTGACCACATCAATTAAACGGTTAAGGTGTTTAACAATCTGTTCGATTTGATGTGCGTTTCCCAGGGTTACCAAGGTTAGACGAGACAAGGATTCGTCTTCGGTAGGGGCCACGGTTAGGGCTTGAATGTTGTAGCCACGAGCAGAAAAAAGCCCAGCGACGCGTGAAAGCGCACCGGATTCATTTTCGATTAACATTGAAATTATATGCTTCATGTTTACACCAATATCATTTCGTTTTGACCAGCACCGGCCGGAATCATCGGATAAACGTTTTCTTGCTGATCGGTAATAATGTCAATAAAGACAAACTTATCTTTCAGCGCAAACGCCTCTTCAAGCTGTTGCTTCATGGTCGCAGGGTTGTCAATACGCACACCCACATGGCCATAGGCTTCAGTCAACTTGACAAAATCCGGTAACGAATCCATATAGGACATAGAATAGCGGCGGTCATAAAAGAATTCTTGCCACTGGCGAACCATGCCCAAAAAGCCGTTGTTTAAGCACACCACCTTGACCGGCAAACCGTATTGCAAACAGGTAGAAAGCTCTTGGATATTCATTTGAATCGAGCCTTCACCAGTAATGCATAACACGGTCGCATCCGGAAACGCCATTTGAACCCCCATGGCCGCCGGTAAACCGAAGCCCATGGTACCCAAACCACCGGAGTTGATCCAGCGACGAGGTTTGTCAAAAGTATAATACTGGGCGGCAAACATTTGGTGTTGGCCTACATCCGATGTTACATAAGCATCACCGTTTGTTACTTCCCAAACGGCTTGAACTGCAGCTTGAGGTTTAATTTTGGTACCACTGGTATCAAATTTTAAGCAGTTCATCGAACGCCACTCTTCAATCTGCGACCACCAAGCTTGTGTTTGCTCAGCTTGTGGTTGGTGATCTAGTTTGTCGAGGTGGGCGTTCATTTCTTGCAATACTTGCTGAACAGGGCCAACAATCGGAATGTCCACCACCACGTTTTTAGAAATCGATGCCGGATCAATATCAACATGAATAATTTTAGCGGTCGGGCAGAATTTCTCAATATTACCCGTCACACGGTCATCAAAGCGTGAACCAATCGCAATCAGCACATCGCAATGGTGCATCGCGAGGTTGGCTTCGTAGGTACCGTGCATACCCAACATGCCAATGTTTTGTTTATCGCTGGCAGGAAATGCACCAAGCCCCATTAGCGTTTGTGTGATCGGAAAACCCAGTTTTCTGACCAATTTAGTCAGTTCCTCGGATCCGTCACCTAACACCACACCACCACCGGTGTAGAAAATCGGGCGTTCAGCTGACAGCATCATATCAACGGCTTTTCTAATTTGTCCGCTATGACCTTTAACAACAGGTAAGTAGGAGCGCAACGCAACTTCTTGTGGATATTCATAGTGGCTTGTGGCGTTTTGTACATCTTTGGGGATATCAATAACAACCGGGCCTGGTCGGCCGGTTGTGGCAATATAGAACGCTTTTTTGAGCGTTATCGCCAAATCTTTAACATCCTTGACCAAGAAATTGTGTTTGACTATCGGGCGTGTAATCCCCACGGTATCGACTTCCTGGAAGGCATCCAAACCAATTAGGCTGGTTGGCACTTGTCCAGTAATAACGATCATCGGGATAGAGTCCATATAGGCGGTGGCAATACCGGTTACGGTATTGGTGGCACCAGGCCCAGATGTGACCAGTACGACCCCTGGCTTACCTGTAGAGCGTGCATAACCGTCTGCAGCATGCACAGCGGCTTGTTCATGGCGCACAAGAATGTGTTGTAATTCTTTTGCGTCGGTATCAAGGGCGTCATAGATGGGCAGCGCAGCGCCACCTGGATAACCCCATATATGCTCTACCCCCTCATCTTCCAAAAAATGGATTAAGATTTGGGCACCAGTTAGTTCCACAATAATGGTCCTCCAGTTAAATAAACCCGCGATGCAGATAAAATGCAGCGGATTCGTTTGAAAAAATCGTGAAAAAGATTCTAATTATATAGAATTACTTTGGTTTTGAGAATAGCAAAGTGAGGTTCAACAACAAGTTATATTGTTTGCACCGACCGTTTGCTAATTCCTGAGTAGTTTACTAGGTTTTTATTGGTTAAACAAATGTTGTCGATAATGCTTGAGTTCGTCGATCGATTCTAAAATGTCATCCATCGCAAGGTGGCTGCCTTGCTTCTTGTGCGCTTGGTAAACATTCGGAGCCCAACGCTTGGCCAACTCCTTCAGCGTACTGACATCCAGGTTACGGTAGTGAAAAAAAGCCTCAAGTTTAGGCATTTCCTCAACCAAAAAACGCCGGTCTTGGCAAATACTGTTGCCGCACATGGGTGAGACACCTTTAGAAACATATTGGCTCAGAAAATCGAGCGTTTGCTGTTCCGCTTGCTCTAGGCTAATCTGGCTGTTACGAACGCGCTGGGTGAGTCCTGATTTTCCGTGGTGTTCAATGCACCAGTTATCCATCTTGTCGAGCTCAGATTCATCGACATGAATCGCTAAGGTCGGCCCTTGTGCCAATATATTCAATTGTGCATCGGTGACAACGGTCGCAATCTCAATGATTTTATGATGACGAGGCTCTAAACCGGTCATTTCAAGGTCAATCCAAATCAAATTAGTGTCAGATTTCATTTTGTTGCTCTTTTAAACTAGAATAACCGACTATATTAATAGGTTTAGCCCCGTTTTAAAACGAAATCAGGACGTTTTTATGAATATTATTAGTCTGTTATTTGTGTTTAGCTTAATGATCAGCTTGCTGGTAGAAGTTTGGTTGAATGTAAAAAACCAATTCCATATTTTACAACACCGTGAACAGGTGCCGACCGAGTTTGCCGAAGTGGTGAACCTTGACGCCCATCAAAAAGCCGCCGATTATTCGCGCACTAAGCTCCAGCTTGCGCGGTTTGTGTTGTTTTTTGATGCGGCGTTGATTTTGGTGATGACGCTGGGCGGTGGTTTTCAAGACATCTATAACATTTGGTTGGGTTTTAGCTTAGATCCGATTTGGCGCGATGTTGGTTTCTTGTTATCGACCTTTATGTTCTTGGCTTTGTTACATTTACCTTTTAGTATCATCAGCACCTTCCGTATTGAAGAAAAATTTGGGTTCAACAAAACCACACCGGCTAAATTTGTCAGCGATCTGGTTAAACAGTGGTTGCTGATGTTAGTGATCGGTTTGCCGTTGTTATGGGCGATTGTGATGATTATGAATAAATTTATTGACCAGGCCTGGTGGTTGTATGCCTGGGTTTTATGGATGAGTTTTAATCTGTTTTTACTTTGGGCTTATCCAAAATGGATTGCGCCTTTGTTTAATAAATTCACACCGCTAGAAGACGGTGAAATGAAGCAGCGGATTGAAGCGTTATTAGAGCGCACGGGTTTTGAGTCCAACGGTATTTTTGTGATGGATGGCTCATCGCGTTCCGGCCATGGCAATGCCTACTTTACTGGCATGGGAAAAAACAAACGGATTGTGTTTTTTGACACCCTGCTCGAAAAACTGTCGGTGGACGAAGTCGAAGCGGTATTAGCCCACGAGTTGGGGCATTTTAAACATGGACACATTAAAAAACGCCTGATTGAAGGCGCGGCCATGAGTTTTGTTGGCTTGGCCCTGCTGGGTTGGTTGGTGACCCTGCCGAGTTTTTACACGGGTTTAGGGGTTGAAACTGCTACCCCAGCGGCGGCTTTGTTATTGTTTATGACGGCGGTGCCGGTGATGTTTTTCTTTTTAGGGCCAGTGATGGCGTTTAAAAGTCGCAAACACGAGTTTGAAGCCGATACGTTTGCCGCCCAGCATGTTGGCGCACATCACTTAATCAGCGCCTTGCTAAAACTCTATCGTGATAACGCCGCGACCCTGACACCGGATCCAAGTTATTCAGCCTATTACGACAGCCATCCACCGGCGAAAATTCGCATTGACCATTTAAAAACCCTTGATGCTAACAAAGGAGCGCAATAATGAGTGATTTACCCAATCTATTAGACCAAAAATGCCAAGACATCCCCCCAGGCACCAAAGGTCTGGTGATTCCAACGATTGAAAGCTACCTCAATATGCTACCGGGTTGGGATGTCACACTGGATTATGCCAGCATCCACAAAACCTTTAGCTTTAAAAACTACCATCAAACGGTCTCGTTTGTAAATGCGGTGAGTTGGATTGCGCACAAAGAAGACCATCACCCGGAGATTTGCTTTGGCTACAACCAATGCAAAATCACCTTAAAAACCCACAGCATCAAAGGACTCAGCCAAAACGACGTGATCATGGCCGCGAAGATTAACGCACTGCTGGATTAGATAAATAAAAAACAAAGGCTAAGTCGATGACGCACAGAATTATTGACAATCAAACCACTGAAAAGTTAGCGCATTACTTAGCCGAACAACTGCAGCCCGATTCGCTAATTTCTCTCATTCTCAAATCCTTAAGTTTATCTGGTTTTGAAGCACTAAAAACGCAGTTGCAACAAACTAAAACCCGCTTGATACTCGCCACAAACAGCCAGCCACTCGCCCAAAGATTGGCTTGTGAGCCGGGTGAAGAAAGGCGGCTAAATCACCTTCAACAAAAAGAATTGGCTGCCGAGTTTTTAAGTTGGCTAGAGCGAAACCTAGAAGCAAAAGGCATTGATGAACATCGCGTGCCACAAAATTTGTATTTGATTCAATCTGAAAACCAGTCCGCGTTTGTTCAGGGTTCATCACCGCTTACGGCATCGGGTTTGGGGCTTATCCAAACTCAGCGGCTTGAAATGAATATGGGATCCGACGACCCCTTACAGGTTCAAGCGATTGAACGTTGGTTTAACCAGACCTGGCAAGACCCACAAGCGGTAACCGACTTGCAGCAAGCTTTGCAAAAGGCGGCCAAGCTTCTTGCACAAGACCAATCACCTGAAACCATTTATTTTTTAACCCTCTACCGTATTTTTAACGATCTACTCGATGAGATAGACGAAGAATCGATCGTCAAAACTAAAACAGGTTTTAAAGAAACCCTGGTTTGGAACAAACTATACAAGTTCCAAAAAGATGGGGTGCTGGGCGTCATTGATAAGTTAGAGCGGCACAACGGGTGTATTCTCGCCGACTCGGTGGGTTTAGGTAAAACCTTTGAAGCACTGGCGGTGATTAAATATTACGAACTGCGTAACGACCGCGTGTTAGTGTTGGCGCCTAAAAAGCTACGCGACAACTGGACGCTTTATACTCAGAACGACAAACGCAATCTCTTATCCGGCGACCGTTTTAGTTATGACGTGCTCAATCACACCGACTTAACCCGCGTTAAGGGGTATTCAGGTGACATCAATCTTGAAACCGTTAATTGGGGTAACTACGATTTGGTTGTGATTGACGAATCGCACAATTTCCGTAACGCCAGTACCTCCGACGAAAAACACACGCGTTACTCGAAGTTGATGGAGGACATTATCAGCTCCGGTGTTAAAACCAAGGTGCTGATGTTGTCTGCCACACCGGTTAATAACCGCCTGAATGACCTAAAAAATCAGATTGCTTTTGTTACTGAAGGCGATGATTACGCGCTGACTGATCATGGTATTAACAATATCAGCCAAACTCTTAAACGAGCGCAAACCAAGTTTAACGACTGGCTCAAAAATCCAGATGATTTACGCACCACCGATCAACTGCTCAACTCATTAAACTTTGACTATTTCAAAGTGCTGGATTTGCTCACCATTGCGCGTTCACGCAAGCACATCGAAAAATACTACAACCTCGAAGAAATAGGCCAATTTCCCACGCGACTCAAGCCGATTAATATCCAAGCGGATTTTGACACCCAAGCGGAGTTTCCATCGCTACGTGACATCAATAAAACCATTAGCCGCCTGAATTTAAGTACCTTTGCACCGCTTAAATACGTGGCACTCGATAAACGCAAACTTTACGAGCAAAAATACGACACCAAATTGAAAGGCAGTCAGTCGGTGTTTTCACAACTCGACCGTGAAAAAAGTCTGATTGGTTTAATTAAAGTCAACCTGCTCAAGCGCCTTGAAAGTTCGGTGCATTCGTTTCACCTTACGGCACAACGCTTATTAGCGGACGTCGAACGCACCATAAAAAAGCTTGAGCACCACGTGCAAGGTGAAGTGGAAGAGATGGATATTTTAGAAACCGACATGGATTCGCCGGAACTGGAAAGTCTAATGGTCGGTAAAAAGGTCAAGGTTCTGATTCAGGATATGGATCAAGCCCAATGGCTCTATGATCTCAAAGAAGACCAGTGTTACCTGACAGAAATCGTCAATATGGCCTCCAGCGTTAATGCCGAGCGTGACCAAAAACTGGCGTTACTCAAACAGCAAATTCAGCAAAAAATATCCCAGCCGCTCAATCCCGGCAACCGCAAGATTATTATCTTCACGGCCTTTGCCGACACCGCCCAATACCTTTACAAACACTTATCCGCTTGGGCGCTGGAAACCCAAGGTATTCACAGTGCCTTGATTGTCGGCTCCGGTGCCAATAAAACCACTCAGCCCAAATTGCGTGCCGAACTCAACGAACTGCTCACCGCCTTTTCACCGATTTCCAAAGAACGCGACAAAACCGGAATGCCAGAAGAAGCAGAGCTCGATTTACTGATTGCCACCGACTGTATTTCAGAAGGGCAGAACCTGCAAGACGGCGATTATTTAATCAACTACGACATCCACTGGAACCCGGTGCGCATTATTCAGCGCTTTGGGCGTATTGACCGCCTTGGTTCTAAAAACAGTCAAATCCAACTGGTCAACTTCTGGCCAAATATGGAACTCGATGAATACATTGATCTTGAAGCGCGGGTGTCAGGGCGCATGGTGTTACTCGATGTATCCGCTACCGGTGAAGAAAACATTATCGACGAAACCAACGCCGGGCGAATGCTCGATTTAGAATACCGCAAAAAACAACTCAAAGAACTGCAGGATACTGTATTGGATTTAGAAGACATTTCCGGTGGTTTGTCGATTACCGACCTGACGCTTAACGATTTTAAGATGGATTTATCCAACTACATGAAAACCCATCTCAACACCCTAGAACAAGCGCCAAACGGCTTGTATTCAGTGGTTAAACTCGATGAAGCTTTAAAAAATGCAGGCCTGCCACCGGGCGTGATTTTTTGTTTAAAATCCCTTGCATCGGAATTTAAATCGGAAGCCCAGCGTGCCAACGAACCCTATGCCTTATTCCCGTATTTTTTGGTGTATGTGACCGAACAACAAACCATCGCCTTGCCTTATACTCAAGCCAAAAAAACCTTAGACATTCTCAAGAAGCATAGCTTAGGCCGTGGGCACCCTGATAGCGTCTTGTTTCAACAACTCGGCAGCAGCACCCAATACCAAAGCCATTTAAAACAAGCCATCGCGCATATCCAAGGTAAAAAGGTCGAGGAGGGCATTAACAGCCTATTTAGTCGCGGTGGTACACAACTGGATGCGTTTAACGCTAATAGTGATTTTGAAGTCATCAGTTACCTGATTTTAGTGGACGGGAAAGTGTGATGTTAATCGAAGCGCTTCAGTTACCACCGGCACTGCGGATCAACCAAAAGCTCACCAAAAAGAGTTTTTACGACAACGGACAACTAAGCGCCAGTGCGCAAAAGTTATTGCAAGAACAGGTCGAATCCATCAGCTTGCAAGCGCATCTTCAGCCGGACAACAGTAATATCGCCGCCTATAAAACGGCGCAACATGAATATCTTGAAATCTTTGTTATTCAACTCACGATGAAAGACAACCAGGCCTGGTTAAACCTGAAATCCGCGCAACTCAAAAGCTTGCATGAAACGGTTCACAAGGCCATAGCCTATCCGCTATTCCTTGAAATCAAATCAGGCGAGCAGGTGCAATGGTCGTTGGCAGAAAAATTCGTCCATCAAGCCGACAGCGAACACGATAAATTGATTCTCAACGAACTGCTACAAACCGAATGGCTCGACACGACTCGAATAACCAGGCCTGCTGAACTCCAGAAAGCGTTAATTCACCGTTTAGCCTTTACCAACCAGAATCAACAAAACCTCTACACCCTTTACCAAAGCTGGTATAAAGCCCTCACCGGCTATGCGCTGGCGCACCAAGCCGGTTTAACCGACTTGCCGAGCACAGAATCCAGCCTTGAAACACAACGCGCCAAGCTCAAGCAGATTCAACAACTTAAAAAAGACATCAACGACCTGAAAAACCAGCTCAAAACCTGCCATCAGTTTAATGAGAAAGTGGAACTGAATATCCGCCTGCAAAACTTAACCAAACAACTAAACGACCTCATAAGCGGTGAATGAAGTGAAGATGAATGCTATAATAAACTACAACAATACCCCACCCGCTACCCATAAGAACAGCGCCCTGCGTGGGGTTTTTAGTTTTTGGAGGAAAGAAGATTGACAGCACGAATCGAAAATGAACTGACAGGTTATATTCCTCCAACCTTACCGCTACGACAGGATTTAGAAACTAAGTCGGTGCTCAAAAAAGCGATCTTAGCGAATACCGCGATCGCTAAGCTCAATGGGGTAGCGGCACGCATTCCTAATCAAGCGGTATTGATCAATTCATTAGTGTTGCAAGAAGCCAAAGATTCCAGTGAGATCGAAAACATCATTACCACCCATGATGATCTCTATCGCTCTACGATCGATGCCAGTGATTTATCGCAAGCGGTAAAAGAAGTCCGTCATTATGGCGAAGCCCTCCGTAAAGGATTTGAGTTAGTTTCTAAAAACAAATTGCTACTGGTTAAAGACATTGTGCAAATCCAGTCTATTTTAGAAAAAAACGATGCCGGCATTCGCAAACAAGGCGGCACAAAACTTAAAAACGACCAAACGGGTGAAGTTATTTTCACGCCACCGCAACAGGAAAACGACATACGCAATGCTTTAAGCAATTTAGAACAATACATCAATAATCCAGAATTAGACGACATTGACCCTTTAATCAAAATGGCGGTCATCCACCATCAATTTGAAACCATTCACCCGTTTTACGATGGCAACGGGCGCACAGGTCGTATTCTGAATATCCTGTACCTTGTATTATCAGATTTGCTTGAATTGCCGATTTTATACCTCAGCCGTTTTATTACCACACACAAAGCTGATTACTACCGCTTACTGCAAAACGTGCGCACGGAACAAACTTGGGAAGAATGGGTGTTGTTTATGCTTGAAGGGATTGAGCAAACTGCCAACCAAACCATTCAACTGATTCATAAGATAGATGAGTTGATGCAACACACGGGGCAGCGTATCCAAGAACAAGACGCAAAGCTCTACTCAAAGGACGTATTGGAAGTGTTATTTGTACACCCTTATACCAAAATTGAATTTACTGAACAATCGTTGAACATTTCTCGTAAAACTGCTTCAACCTACCTTAATAAATTGGTTGAAATGAAAATCTTGCACCCTGTCAAAATGGGTACAAGTAAATACTTTATTAACACTCAGTTTTATCAAATCTTAAGTGGTGAAATGTCTTGTGAGTAAAAAACAATAAAAATTAACCATAAGCACGACTATATGAGTAAAAAACTCAAAAATTTACTCATAAAAAACTGTAAGCAAGTAAAAAACAGAAGAATTGACGCAATAGAAATCACAAAGGCTGATTAATATGGGAAGTGACCTGCTTTGCTATTCAAATACAACAATCGGTATTCAAAAACATCCCTTGGACGCTTATCACCAAGCAGGAACCTTTGGTCAATATTGTACAGCGATTTCCGAATCAGTTAAAATAGTTGAAAAGAGCTTGTGCAGGGTTAGGTTATTTGAAATAGAAAAAGGAACAGCGCAATGGAAATTACCGCAGAACTTAAAGCCAAGTTGCAAAAAGCCGTTTCTGTCTCTATGCAGATTGAAGGCTATTCTGGACAAACCACAGAAAAACTCCGTCAGCAAGTTAAAGAGTTAATGGAGTCTCGAGGTGTCAAAGTATCAATTTCAGCAAGGTAATATCTACCAAGAAGGCACAAACCTTCCTACCAATAAATTTAATATTACTGATGAAAACCTTCTCACCGCATTCGAAAATGAACTGATCGAAACCGCAACAGAACAATACGCGGCCGCCATTCTTCCTACAACAGAATTTACCTTAGCATTTTTTATTGCGATTCATCGCAGCACCTTTGAAATTTTATATGACTGGGCGGGCGTCATTCGCACCCACGATATGACCAAAGGCGGCAGTCGTTTTTGCCAAGCCGCTTACTTGCCCAAAGAGTTAGATAAACTCTTTCAAAAGCTCAAACAAGAAAACTACCTCAAAGACGCCGCTCAAAGTTCTAAAGAAGTTTTTGCCGAACGCTTGGCCTACTATCAATGCGAGTTGATTGCTTTGCATCCGTTTTATGAAATCAATGGTCGCGTGACACGTTTGTTTTTTGATTTGATGGCCATCGCCAATGGTTACGACCCCATAGACTACGAAGCAACGCTGGCCACCAATGAAAAGCCTAATCTTTATATTCAAGCTTCCATCGACTGCGTACAATTGGCCGATACCCGCAAATTACAAAACATCATTTTGAACGGACTTCAAAAAAGAGAAACGCTATGACCCAACAAACCGACTTTAACCAAATCCAAGCCGAAAGCCTTAACCTGACCGAACACCATATCGAACAGCTCAAGCAACTGTTCCCCAATGTGTTTACGGAGGGAAAAATCGACTTTGATGCGCTGAAATCCGAGCTGGGTGAGGTTGTTGAAACCGAGTCAGAGCGTTATCAATTCACCTGGGCGGGCAAAGAACAAGCCAAACGCATTGCCACCACGCCCAGCCTTGGCACTTTGCGCCCCGCACCGGATGAGTCGGTGAATTGGGACAGCACCGAAAACCTCTATATTGAAGGCGATAACCTCGAAGTCTTAAAGCTGCTGCAAAAGTCCTATGGCCCCAAGCCAGGCAGTAACGGCGGCAAAGTCAAAATGATTTATATCGACCCGCCATACAACACTGGGGAGGACTTTGTCTATGAGGATGACTTTAAAGACAACCTGGCCAATTATCAGCGTTTGACCGGGCAAAAGGACGAAGAAGGCAATCCGCTCACTACCAATTCCGAATCCGCCGGACGTTATCACTCCAACTGGCTTAATATGATGTACCCCCGCTTAAAACTCGCTAGAAACTTACTTAGAGAAGATGGAGTGATTTTTATCTCCATTGATGACAATGAAGTCCATAATCTTAGAAAGATTGCAGACGAAATTTTTGGGGAGGATAACTTTGTATGCAACTTTGCTTGGGAGAAAAGAACAAACAGGGAAAATAGAAAAATCATCTCTTATAGACATGAATCCATACTTGCATACGTTAAAAGTAGGTCAAAAAAATCTGAAGCAATTTCTCAGCTGCCTATGGATGAAAAAGCCCTTTCAAATTATAAAAATCCAGATAATGACCCAAGAGGGCTGTGGAAATCTGATCCAGCAACGGCTCAGGCTGGGCACGGAACCAAAAGCCAGTTTTATGTATATACTGCTCCAAATGGAAAAGAGCATCAATTACCAAGCGGACGTTGTTGGTTATACACCAAAGAAGTGTTTGACGAAATGGCTTCCGAAGGTCGGATTTGGTTTGGAAAGGATGGCAATGGAGTACCTCGTGTAAAAACATACCTTCATGCAAAAGAAAGAGGTTTGACGCCAGAAAGCATATGGTTTGCAAAAGATGCATTTACAACTGAAAAGTCAAAAAATGCAATTAAAGAGTTGTTTGATGATGTTGCTGTATTTGAAACGCCCAAACCTACTGAACTGTTAAAAATTGCCCTAAAAATTAGTGCTTCCGAAGGAATTATCTTAGATTTCTTCTCAGGTTCAGCGACCACCGCTCATGCTGTGATGCAGCTTAATGCCGAAGATGGTGGTAACCGTAAATTTATTCTGGTGCAAATCCCAGAGCCCACACCTGAAAACTCCGAAGCCCGTAAAGCCGGTTACACCACCATCGCCGAAATCGGCAAAGAACGCATTCGCCGTGCCGCTAAAAAAATCAAAGTTGAACACCCTGACACCCAAGCCGACCTCGGCTTTAAAGTCCTCAAACTCGACACCTCTAATATCAAAAAATGGAACCCCAATATCGACACCCTCGAAACCGACCTACTCGATGCCGTGGACAATATCCTGCCCGACCGCACCGCCGAAGACCTGCTCTACGAAGTGCTAATAAAATACGGCTTGCCACTTACGCTACCGATTAAAAAAACCGACATCAACAGCAATGGTCAAACCTACCAGGCCTGGTCGGTTGCCCACAACTCACTGGTCGCCTGCTTTGACGAAAACATCACTCTAGAGACCGTCCAAGCCATCGCCGACCTAAGCACACCAGAAAACTCAGTGCTAAGAGTCGTCTTCAGAGACACCAGTTTCACCGACGACATCACCAAAACCTACGCCATCCAACGCTTAAAACAGGTTGGCATTGAAGATGTATTGAGTATTTAAGGAGATTAGAAATGTCTTTATCAGATTTTGGAAGCTGGGCAAGTATCTTTGGTTTAGTTATTGCACTAATTGCATTTTTTGTAGGATACAAGATAGTACGAAATTTCAAAAACACTACTAAACAAGAAAATAAGTTATTTTCCCTCTATAACAGCGGCAAAATTTCTCAGAAAAACAACCATAGTCAAAAGAAAGAATAATGAATGCTATGTTCAATAAACTAACGAGCTGGATAAACCTTGGCACTATAAACCAAGAAAATATTATTCTGCCAACAACAGTAAAAACTCTAATTTCCACAATTAGAAGTAATTTTTTTGATGGTGAAATTCAAAGCGCCATTGATGCATTGAAAGACGCAAAAGAAGAACATCAACAAAACATAGGGGCAAAATATCATTTATTGGTATTAGAGGCAGAAATAAAATTTCAACTTAAAAATTTTGAGAAAGTTTCTGAATTATTGGATTACATAGATAATCATTTTCAAGAGTGTTTAGACGGAAAGTTTTTTGAAATGAAAGCAAGCTTGCTATCGTTACAAGGGAATAGAAAAGAATTTAATTTAAGTATTGTAAGAATAAAAAATGAGTTTGCTGATACTGAAATTGAAGATGAATATTTTGAGATATTATTCAACTTAAACTCTGGAAACTATCAAAAAGCCAAGACCTTATTTGAACATTCATACCAAGACGTTTCTACTGATAAAAATGGCCAGCTCAGTAAAAAAACCTGTCACCTCGGGGCACTAATTTATCAAAATCTATATAACCAGAAGAGAGACGATGAGCATTTTGAGATGGCTAAGAAATATTTTGACTGTCTCGGCAATGAAGAATTAAACTTTTTCGAACAATTTGAGAAAGCTAAATTTCATTCATTTAGAGAAGTGGATTGTTACTTAAATCACTTTAAACCACTTAATGAAAGCTTCTCTTCAACCCTAGTTTATTTCAATAAAATCCTAAAAGGATTATCTTATTTTGAACATGACTATCGGAATATTATTATCAACCATTATCTTCATTGTTTATTTTTTACTGATATTGAAGCTTTTTTTAACGAGTACCCAAAATATCGAAGCGATGAAATAGACATTGTTAACTTTGTGCATTTTCACTTCAATCCCAACCAGGAAAAACTAGAAAATACCGTTATTCAAAATCGGCTCATTGAGCAAAATGAACCCGAATTATTAATCCAATATTTAGATAGAACTTCACAAACAGACCCTAATATAGTCAGAGATTTTTTGGAGTCAAATAAATCCTTTTTGGAAGATCCCAAGGCATTTAATATTTATACAAATACACTGCTCAATAATAATTTTGCTAACCTAGAAGATGTTTATAAAGAAGCAGAACAAAGGAAGGGAATTTCTGAGATTGATTATTTGACATTCCTTGAAATTGAACACCGAAAAAACTCATCGTTATCCAAAAAACAAATAAAGAAAATCATTACGATTCAGAAGAGTGCAGCTCAAAAACAGTTAGTTTCTGACATCTCACTAAACCTTCTTGCTTTAAACAATCAGTCAAAAGAATATTTAAGTATTGGTAGTGAGCTAAAAGGCAATACATTCATTTTGGAAAAGATATTACAGATTTGCCTTGAAGACAAAGAGCTCTTGTTCTCAGACTTTGAAAAGTTTATTTCACAGTCGTTCCCCTCTATAAATCATATTTTGGTAGGCAACATATACCTTAAATTTGGAAAATTGAGCAAAGCTTACAATCAATTTTCCATTGCTTGGCAAAGTGAAAGTTCGCAAACCAATTTCAAGTTAAACATTGCAAGTAATACCTTATATCAATGCAGTCTAAGATATTTTTTAATCAATAATGAACAAAACAGCAGCCGAATAAATGTTCAGCAAGACTCTTTATTTAGAGCCTTCTTGGAAGAGCACTATGACAAATTAACTATTAGACAAATAGTAGAAATGTCATTTTTTATGATTGTAGTTGAGAAATCCTTCAACGAAGGTTTCAAATATATAAACAAGAAATTATTATCAGCCCCAATATCTGAAGTTGATGACGATACAAAGCATATTTTGGTTTCCATTTATTTCTATACGATTATCAATAAAATAAACATTGGAATCGACACCCCATCGAATATAGTTTTAAAAAAGGAAGATCAGTTTTTTTTAAGCCTTAATCAATATGATCAAATAGATGAAAGCTTCAGTATCGAATTGTTACCAAGAGAAGAGTTTGAGCTTGAAATACTTGGTGATGAATATGAAACAAACTCATTATTCCACCAAATATGTAATTTATTTATATACGAGATGCAAAGTGATTACTTTATTAGATTAGATGTATCTAAATCAGACCCTATTGCAGATATTAAACCCCTTCTAATTCAACAAGCTAAAAGTCAAGCTAATAAGCTTGATATCTACAATTCTGGTGGCAATATTTCATTTCATCAACTCGTTGGTGAGTATAAAAAATATTTTGGCCTAATTCCGCACATATTGGAAAATCCGAACACAAGCTTTGACGCAGGAAAATGTCGAATAGTGAGTAATAAAAACAAAATCATTACTCTTAGTTCAATAATCTTTTTAGATCATATTGATGAGTTAGATAATGTTTTGACTAGAAACGATGTCTATATTCAACAAACAACAATTGATTGGCTATCTTCATTTATCAAAGAATTGAGCGTTACTGATGAAATAATGACGATGTTTAGTGATGGAGAATCAATTTTTCGTGAAATCCACACAAAATCAGATATTGAAGAAAATAAAATAAGACTTCTATCTTTAGCTAGAAAGGTCCGTAAGTCATTCCAAAGTAGAATAATTGATGACAGAGAAGAAGTTTTGGAGTTTTCTGAATCTTTTGAAATGTTTGTTCCTTTAATGGGCATTTTAGAATACAGGGCTCTCTCTTATGCATATAACAATGACTTTCAAGTTATATCCGAAGACAGAATATTTGAGATAATCACTGAATCTACAAATTTAGCTCCAACACTATCGAGTAACTCACTTGCCCTGATCGATGTTAAGAAAAAATTTGAAGACAACGAAATTGAATTCTACGAATCTCTTCATCAAAAAGGGTATCGAGACCTGTTTGACCAAGTCAATGTCAGATTTTTCATATCAAAACTAGTTGTGGCGAGCCCAAATTTAGAAACCACAATACAGAATAGTAAGATTCTGAGATTCATTCTTAATATTGCTCAAAACTATCATTTGTTAGGGTTTCTGGTCAACTACTATGAAAATAATTACAAGTTTATTGCACCGATGATTGCTCCACCTGAAAGAGACTTTATTGCTGTGAACATCGAAGACATATTTAAATTTTTAGAATCTGGAAATCATAATGAAACTCCAATTTAACCAAAATCTACTGTATCAAATCCCACTCGGAAAGGCCTTTTTCGGGAGTTTGAAGCATTAATATGACCTACCAGCTGCCATTCACCCTTACTGCGAAAACGCTCAATTTAATCGCTTCGATTAGTGAGCGGGTGGGGCGTTTGTCGGCTTTGACGGAACAGGCTCAGGCATTGCGTTTGCGGCGGGTGAACCAAATCCGCACTATTCAAGGTTCTTTGGCGATTGAAGGCAATAGCTTATCGGTTGAGCAGATTACGGCGGTTTTAGAAGGAAAGCCTGTGATTGCGCCTCCCAAAGAAGTGCAAGAAGTCAAAAACGCCTTAGCGGTGTACGAGCGGTTTAATAATTGGAATCCGTTAAATGAAACCGACTTGTTGGACGCGCACCGAATTTTGATGTTGGGCTTAGTCGATCAGTTGGGTGCTTATCGTTCCGGTGGTGTCGCTGTGATGAGCGGTTTACAGGTGGTTCACATGGCATCACCAGTGAATCAAGTGCCGCGTTTAATCATTGATTTGTTTGGCTGGTTAAAAAACACCGACCATCATCCGTTGATTGCCAGTGCGGTGTTTCATTATGAGTTTGAGTTTATTCATCCGTTTGCCGATGGCAATGGGCGCATGGGGCGTTTGTGGCAGAGTTTGATTTTGGCGAAGTGGAATCCGTTGTTCGCCAATTTGCCGATTGAAAGTTTGGTGTATGCGCATCAAGCGGATTATTATCAGGCGATTGGTCAAAGCACCGCTAAAACCGATTGTGCGCCGTTTGTTGAGTTCATCTTGTCAATTATTCAGCAAACTTTGCGCGAGCAATTAACCACCACCCCGCAAGTTACCCAGCAAGATACCCCGCAAGCTGTGCAGGCTATTTTGCAGCAACAACCAGGTCTGGTAGCCTATTGTCAAACCCCAAGAGCACGCGCCGAATTACAAGCGTTTTGCGGCTTAAAAGACCGCGAACATTTTAGAAAAAACTTGTTGAAACCTTTATTAGAAGCCGGTTGGTTACAGATGACTTTGCCGGACAAACCCAATAGCCCCAAACAGCAGTATTTTTGTGCAAAAGGAGTGTAATCGGTGACGGATAAAACGAACTCGGCGATGATTCGATCTTCTGCTGCCGAGTATTTAACTTTTGTGGCGGCGAATGCTGAGCAGGGCGTTGAAACCCTGTATGCCGATGAAACGATTTGGATGTCGCAAAAAATGATGGCGGCGCTGTATGGAGTTGAAACGCATACCGTTAATTTTCATCTGAAAAAAGTGTTTGAGGATAGTGAGCTTGAAGAAGATGCAGTTATTCGAAAATTTCGAATAACTGCCGCAGACGGTAAAAACTACAACACCCAGCATTACAATCTATCGGCGATTATCGCGGTGGGTTATAAGGTGAACTCCGAACAGGCGGTGCAGTTTCGCAAATGGGCGACCTCGATTATTCAAGAGTTCACCATTAAAGCCTATGTGATGGATGATGAGCGTTTAAAAAATGACGGCTCAGTTTTAACCAAGCGTTATTTTGAAGAGCAGTTACAACGTGTTCGTGAAATACGTTTGTCTGAACGCAAGTTTTACCAAAAAATTACCGATATTTATGCCACGTCGATTGATTATGATGTGACTGCACAAGCGACTAAGCGGTTTTTTGCAACGGTGCAAAACAAATTGCATTGGGCGATTCACGGCCATACCGCCGCCGAGGTGATTGTGGAGCGGGCGAATCACCAACAACCGAATATGGGGCTGACATCGTGGAAGGATGCACCGGATGGCAAAATCCAGAAGTTTGATGTATCGGTGGCGAAAAACTATTTAACCGCAGAGGAAATGGCGCAGTTGCAACGCTTGGTTTCGGCGTATTTAGACTTGGCAGAAGATATGGCGTTGCGCAAAATTCCGATGACAATGGCTGATTGGGAAACACGGTTGAATAAGTTTATTGACGCAACGGATCGAGCCATTCTTCAGGATGCCGGAAAAGTCACGGCTGAAATTGCTAAAGCGCACGCCGAAAGCGAGTTTGAAAAATACCGTGTCATTCAAGATCGTTTGTATGAATCGGATTTTGATAAATCCATAAAAATCCTTATTGAAAAGTAATCGACTATGAAACTTCAGTTTAACCAAAACCTTCCGCATCAAAAGGCCGATTGGGATTGGCTTTCAGATATTAAAGAAAGCTCAGAGTTGGAGTGTAAACTCGCGTCCGGACGAGATGGTCAGGGTGCTATTCCACGAGATTTTTGGGAAACTTATTCCGCTTTTGCCAATACTCATGGCGGTACTGTCTTGTTAGGGGTTAAAGAGAAGCCGATTGATCATTTTACGGTTGAAGGGGTTGTGAATGCAGAAAAGGTGGTGAGAGATCTTTTCAATAATTTAAACAACCCTAAACAGGTTAGTCACAATATTTTGACGGAACAATCTATTGCATTGGTTGAAGTCGGTGATAAGCAAGTGGTAAAGATTGAAATACCAGCCGCTAATCGTCATCAAAAGCCCATTTTCTTAAATGGCAATCCATTTGGAAATACCTATCGACGTTTGCATGATGGTGATCGAAAATCTTCTGATGAAGATGTCCGTCGAATGCTGGCTGAGCAAGTTGAAGATGAGCGTGACAGTAAAATTCTCGATGGTTTTGGCTGGGACGATATTGAGCCTGAATGCTTTAGAGTCTATCGACAAATGCTAAGAGATGCTAAACCAGGGCATGTTTGGTTAGAGTTAGACGATTTTGAGCTTTTGAAAAAACTGCGTGGATGGCGTTGTGATCGAAAATCTGGGCAAGAAGGTTTAACACTGGCTGGATTATTGATGTTTGGGCGCTGGGAAGCGATTCAAGAAGCGGTTCCGCACTATTTTGTTGATTATCAAGAACGACCGGAGCCAAAAACTGAATTGCGATGGATTGATCGATTGGTGCCTGACGGTAGTTGGTCAGGTAATTTGTTTGATTTTTATCGTATCGTATATCGAAAATTAACTGATCCAGTCAGTCTTAAGGTTCCTTTTCAATTAAAAGACGGTCAACGTAAAGACGATACCCCTGTTCACGAAGCGATTCGAGAGGCTTTGATTAATACTATTGTTCATGCTGATTACTCGGGGCACGTATCTGTATTGATCGTAAAGCGCCCTGATTTACTCGGTTTTAGAAATCCTGGTAATATGAGAATACCGCGTGAACAAGCATTTCAAGGAGGGGAGTCGGATTGTCGAAATCGAATTATGCACCAAATGTTTCTAATGATTGGGCTTGGCGAAAGAGCGGGGTCAGGAATTCCTAAAATCGTTAGCGGTTGGGACTCGCAACATTGGCGCAGACCTGCTCTTTATGAAAAGGATGACCCGGAGCAAACCTTGTTAGAGTTAAGAATGCTAGCGCTTTTGCCGGAAGAAATAATGGCTAGGCTAGATGAAATGTTCGGAGAAAAACTCTCTAACCTCAGTAGAACAGAACGACTCATTCTTGCCACCGCGGCGATTGAACAAGTCGTCAGTCATTCTCGTGTTATGGATATTACTTCAATGCACAGTCATGATATTACCTTGGCTTTCAGTGGGCTAGTTAAACAAGGGTTTTTAACTCAATCCGGGCATGGTCGTGGTTCTGTTTATACCCTGAAGGGTCAGAACCTGCCAACACCTGATGAAATATTTGGCAAGCCGATTCAGGTTCAAAAGGTAAGTGTGCAATCGTTATCTTCGGAGAAGTTCTCCGAAGATAACAGGCGCTACTTCGAAGATAGCGAAAATTTCTCTGAACATATGACGACCATTAAGCGTGATGAGTTTGGACGTTTATTGACGAATCAATTGGGCGCACCAGTAATAGATAATCTAGCTCATTTAGACCCGTCTTTTAAACATCGCTTAGAGGTGATCGCAGCACTACCAAGAACCAAAAAACGGATTAAGCCGGAGGTGATGAATAAGATTATTATTCAAGTCTGTTCTGGGCACTATGTTACCAGAAGTTGTTTGGCTGAATTGGTTGCAAGAGATCCGGATGCTTTAAGACAGCAATACATAAAACAGTTGCTTGATAAGCAGCTGTTGTTGCAGGCTTTTCCTCAATCTCCAACAGACCGACGTCAGGCTTATATTTCGATGAATGATATTCAAACTAAACAATAGAAAAAAGAATCGTAATATGAAACTTCAATTTAACCAAAATCTTCCGCATCAAAAAGCCGCTTGGGAGGCGGTGGTGAGTTTGTTTGAAGGGCAGGAAAGCTGTTCAGTACCGTTTACTATGCCGCAAATTCAAGCCACCAGGCCTGGTGACAGTCAGTTTGGGTTGGATTATGGTTCAGACATGCAGTTGGGCACGGCCAATCGTTTGGTGTTAAGTGAAGAGGAATTATTGGATAACCTCAAGCGCGTGCAGTTAAAACACGGCTTAAAACCAAGTAAGTCTATTCATAAAGCCAATTTGAATTACACGGTGGAAATGGAAACCGGCACGGGCAAAACTTATGTGTATTTGCGTTCGATCTATGAGTTGAACCAAGCCTACGGCATGACCAAGTTTATTATCGTGGTGCCGTCGATTGCGATTAAAGAGGGCGTGAAAAAGTCGCTGGAAATCACTAAAGACCATTTGAGTTTGCTCTATAAGGGCATGAACGCTGAGGCATTTGTGTATGATTCCGGCAACTTGGAGCAAGTGCGTAACTTTGCCGAATCGAGCCATATTCAGATTATGGTGATTAACATTCAGGCCTTTAGTCGCAGTTTTGTTGATCCTGAAAAAGAGGGCACGGCGAACATTATCCATCGTGCGAACGACCGCCTTGAAGGAATGCGTCCGATTGAGTTGATTGCGCGTACCCATCCGGTGGTGATTATTGATGAACCGCAATCGGTCGATACCACCAAAAAATCCAGCGAGGCGATTCAATCGCTCAACCCTTTGTTCACCTTGCGTTATTCCGCCACCCATCGCGATAAACACTTGCCGATTTATAAACTCGATGCGGTGGATGCCTATAACCAAAAGCTGGTGAAGCAAATCGCGGTATTACCGGTGTTGCCGGAAGACGACAATAACAACGCGTACATTAAACTGGTGAATGTGCAGAACAAGAAAGGCTATTGTGAGGCACAGGTGGAATACGATGCCTTAACCAAAACCGGTAGCATTAAGCGTGAAAAGAAATGGCTCAAAGCGGGTGCGGATTTGTTTGAACTGAGCAAGCGCGATTTGTACGAAGGTTACATTATTAAAGACATCTCGGTGGAGCCGGGTAATCAGTGGATGGATTTCACGTCTAAAGAAGACTTTTTGCGGGTGGGAGAAAGTATCGGCGGGGTCGATGATCTGGCGTTAAAGCGTTTGCAAATTAGCAAAACCATTGAGAAGCATCTAGAACGCGAGCTGGTATTGAACCCGAAAGGCATTAAGGTGTTGAGCCTGTTCTTTATTGACAAGGTGGCAAATTATCGTGTTTACGATGACAACGGACAACCAGGCCTGGGTGTGTATGGACAGATATTTGAGCAGGAGTTTAGCCGTTTAGCCAAGCATCCGAAATATCAGTCGTTGTTTAAAGAAGTGAATTTGGAGATTGCCGTTAATCAGGTGCATGACGGTTATTTTGCCGCTGATAAGAAAGGCGTGGCGAAAGACACCAACGGCACCACCCAAGCCGATGATGATGCCTATAAATTGATTATGCAGGACAAAGAACGCTTGCTGGATTTAAAAACGCCATTGCGTTTTATTTTCTCGCATTCGGCCTTGCGCGAAGGCTGGGATAACCCAAATGTGTTTCAGATTTGTACCCTGAATGAAACCGCCTCAACGATCAAAAAGCGCCAAGAGATTGGGCGCGGTTTGCGCCTAGCGGTCGATAGCACGGGTAATCGCGTGGTGGACAGCGGCTTTTCAGTAAACACGCTAACGGTAATTGCCAACGAGTCGTATCACGATTTTACTGCTGCGTTGCAAAAAGAGATCGAAGAGGAGGACGGCATTAAGTTCGGCGTGGTCGAAGATCATGCGTTTGCGAACTTGGTGATTCAGCAAGACGGTAAGGATGTGACCTTTTTGGGCGCAGAAGACTCGGAAAAACTCTGGCTTTATCTGAAATCGCAAGAATTGATCGATAAAAACGGCAAGGTGCAAGACAGCTTAAAAGTCGCGTTGAAAACCGATAGCTTGGTGCTGCCGGAGGCCTATCAGCCTTATCAAGCGGATATTCAGTATATTCTGAAGAAAATTGCCGGTGGCTTGGATGTCAAAGATGCGAGCAAAACCTTTAGCGCAACCCCGAAAAAAGAAGTGATTTTGGGGGCGGATTTTCAGGCCTTGTGGGAGCGGATTAAATACAAAACCGTGTATCAGGTGAACTTTCAACTGGATAAGCTGATTTTTGATTGCATTCACGCGATTAAACATCAAATGGTGATTGCCAAGCCGAAATTTAAAACCGGCTTGGCAAATGTGACGATTGATCGCAGTGGCGTTGGGGTGACGGATGTGAAGGAATCGACCTTGATTTACGACGCCCACTATCAAAGCCTGCCGGATGTGTTGACCTATCTGCAAAACAAAACCCAACTCACGCGTAAAACGCTGGCGCGGATTTTGAGCGAAAGCGGACGGTTAAATGACTTTAAAAAGAATCCGCAGATGTTTGTTGAGCGCACGTTAGAGATTATTCAGCGCCAAAAAATGCACGCGTTGGTGGATGGCATTAAATACGAAAAAATCGGCGACCAGGCCTGCTATGCACAAGAATTGTTCTTGGAAGAGGAGTTGAAAGGCTATCTTGAGCAAAATATGATGGCGGTGGACAAGAGCGTGTATAGCCATATTGTCTATGACTCAAACATTGAATCGGCGTTTGCGAAAGGGCTGGAAGAAAACGAGGCGGTGAAGCTTTATACCAAATTGCCCGGCTGGTTTAAGATTGAAACCCCGTTAGGAAATTACAACCCGGATTGGGCGGTGTTGGTTGAACAAGATGGTAGCGAACGCTTGTATTTTGTGGTTGAAACCAAAAGCAGTTTGTTTAGCGAAGATTTACGCCAAACCGAAAGCGACAAGATCAAATGCGGTATTGCCCATTTTGCAGCATTGGGGAATGATGTTCAATTTGTTACCGCGAATAGCCTTGATGGATTAATGAATAGGTTGGGATAACTAGGTTGGGATAACATTATACGGGTCTGCACAATATATTCTTAGACCTAGTTTTGTATCTCGTTTATCCTATACAAAATAATAATATTCAAAAGATACTAAAGGTTTATATCATGTTTAAACATCTCTCAAGGGTTTGGTTGCTTGTCAGTTTACCGTTCTTTGCTTTTGCCAATCCGAATGCGCAGCAGGTTATTGTCGGTCAGGTTACCGGCGAGACGATTGTCGAAACGATTAATGCTTTAGGCACACTATCGGCGCGTGAGTCGGTTGCGCTGAGTGTCAGTGTCACTGAACGGGTGAGTTCATTGCATTTTCAGGATGGCGAACAGGTCAAAAAAGGCCAGGTGTTGTTACGTTTGTTTAGCGAAGAAGAACGCGCCAGTCTGGCTGAGTTGAAAGTGGCTACGCAGGATGCGCAGCGCCAATATGACCGCTTTGTACCTTTGTTTCAACGTGGCGATGTGGCGCAGTCGGTGTTGGATGAACGTAAGCGCGACTGGGATCTAGCCAAGGCGCGCGAAGCGGTGATGCAGGCCAAGCTTGATAAGTTAACGCTGGTGGCACCATTTTCCGGTCAGGTGGGTTTGCGTCAAGTCAGTGAGGGTGCGTTATTAACCCCCGGTACGGTAGTTACCGACCTGAAAGACCTGTCGCAAATGAAACTCGATTTTACCGTGCCGAGTCGGTTTTTAACTGAGCTGGCAACAGGCCTGAATGTTCGTGCAGAAACTGACGCCTATCCTCAGCAGGCATTCACTGGGCAAATCGAAACTATCCTACCGCAGATTGATCCTGTAACACGCAGTGTACAGGTTCGTGCCAACTTAGATAATGCAAAAGGCTTGTTAATGCCGGGCATGTTAATGAAGGTGACCTTACAGCAACAACCCCGTTCGGTGTTGTTTATTCCAGAAACCGCGATTGTGCCGATTGCCGAACGTCAATTTGTTTATAAACTCAACCCCGATGAAAACGGCTTGTATAAATTGCAGCGTGTACAGGTCCAACTGGGCATGCGGCAACCAGGCCTGGTTGAAGTGGTTTCAGGTTTAAAGCTAGGCGATAAGGTGGTGAGCGAGGGGGCGCTAAGAGTCAGGCCGGGGCAGTTAGTCAGAGCCTTGGAACGCCTTGAGCGTAAATCGGATATGGCGGATCAGGAAGCAGGCTTATGATCATTTCGGACACGGCGGTTAAGCGCCCGGTTTTAGCCGCGGTTTTGGCGTTATTGCTGGTGGCGTTTGGTTTGGTGGCGTTTGAAAAGTTGCCGCTGCGCGAATACCCGAATATTGACCCGCCAGTGGTGTCGATTACTACAGGTTATCCCGGCGCGTCAGCCGCGGTAATTGAGTCACGCATTACCAAAATTATCGAAGATCGAATTGCCGGTGTTGAAGGGATTCAATTTATTCAGTCGGTGTCGATGGATGGGCGTTCACGGATTACGATTGAGTTTGATGTGAATCGTGATATTGATGCCGCGGCGAATGACGTACGCGATAGAGTGGCGCGGGTCTCACGTCAATTACCGGATGGCGCGGATATGCCTGAAGTGCAAAAGGTGGATGGCGATGAGGACGTGATTATTTGGTTTAACCTGACTTCCGATAACATGACGGTGCCGCAACTCACCGATTACGCTAAACGTTATTTAATTGATCGCTTTTCGGTATTAGACGGTGTGGCGCGCGTGCGGATTGGCGGTGGACAAGAATATGCCATGCGTCTGTGGTTGGATGCGGATGCGATGGCCGCACGCGGTATTGCGGTATCTGATATTGAAAATGCGTTACAAACCTCGAATGTCGAGCTTCCGGCGGGTACCTTGACGTTACGGGAGATGTCGTTTAGCGTGCGGGTTGATCGCCAGCTTTTGACACCGGAGAATTTTGAGCGGCTGGTGATTAAGCGCGGTGCAGGCGATAACTTAGTTCGCTTGGCGGATATTGCACGGATTGAAAAAGGTTCGATTGAAAATCGCACCTTTTTCCGTGGCAATGGCTTGCCGATGGTGGGGATGGGCGTCATCAAGCAATCGACCGCGAATACGCTCAGTGTCGCTAGGGTGGTAAAAGAGGAAGTTGAACGGATTAACGCCATTTTGCCGGAGGGCATGGCGATTAAGCCAAGTTACGACAGTTCGGTATTTATTGAAAGCGCGATAGGCGAGGTGTACAAAACGCTTGGTATTGCGATTATTTTGGTGATGTTGGTGATTCTGGCGTTTTTACGCTCAGTTAGGGTGGCGATTATTCCGCTGGTCACGGTGCCGGTGTCGATGATTGCGACTTTCTGGGTATTATGGATGCTGGGTTTTTCTGTCAATATTTTGACGCTTTTGGCTTTGGTATTGGCGATAGGTCTGGTAGTTGATGATGCGATTGTGGTGCTGGAAAACGTCCAGCGCCATATCGAAAAAGGCTACTCCCCTTTGGCGGCCGCATTTTTGGGGACGCGCCAAGTCGGTTTCGCGGTGGTGGCAACCACCTTGGTTTTGGTCGCGGTGTTTGTGCCAATAAGCTTTTTGGAAGGCACGCTTGGGCGTTTGTTTAGTGAGTTTGCGATTACCTTGGCAGTAGCGGTTATTTTTTCGAGTTTAGTTGCGCTGACCCTATCACCTGCGTTGGCGTCTAAGTTACTTAGAGCCAAAAAATCCAACCAACCCCTGTTAACCGAACAGGATGCCAGTCCAGACACTATCCCGGAAAGGCCGAATATTTGGATTCGTGCCTATCGACCTGCCCTCACGTTGGCGTTGCGTTTCCCTTGGCTGATTGCTTTGGTGTTTGCAGCGACACTCTATGGTTCTTATCAGCTGATTCAGCAACTACCTGAAGAGTATGCGCCACGCGAGGATCGCGGTGCGTTTTTCGTAATGGTAACTGGGCCTGAAGGCGCGACCCATGAATATATGAAAACCTATTTGGAGGAGGTTGAGGCGCGTTTAATGCCATTAGTGGAGGCAGGTGAGGTGCATCGCTTACTGGTAAGAAGTCCACGCTCATTCGGTAATACCGATATTTTTAATACCGGCATTGCGATTGTGATTTTGAATGACTGGAGTGAACGCCGCCCAGCAAGCGAAATCATGCAGGATGTGCGAACACGCTTGGCCGACTTGCCTGGAATTAGAGCGAATCCGGTAATGCGCCAAGGCATCGGCGGACGCGTGCAAAAACCGGTGCAATTTGTCATTGGCGGTGGAACCTATCAGGAGTTAGCGCAGTGGCGCGATATTTTGTTAGAGCAGTTACAACAGAATAATCCGGGATTTGAAGGTATTGATTCCGACTATCGTGAAACCAAGCCGCAATTACGGGTGAATATTGATTATGAACAGGCGGCAGACCTAGGCGTGACCACCTTAGAAATTGGCCGTACCTTACAAACCTTACTGGGTTCAAGAACCATCACCACCTTTGTTGACCAGGGCGAGGAGTACGATATTATTCTGGAGGCCAGTCGCGAGATTTATCGCACACCGCAAAGCATGAATACCATCTATGTCAGATCAGCCACCACCGGACAATTGGTGCCTTTATCGAGTTTGGTGACGATAGAAGAGTTTGCGGATTCCGCCACCCTCAACCGCTATAACCGAATGCGTGCGATTACCATTGAAGCCAACCTAGCTGAAGGCTATACCCTAGGTGAAGGCTTGGCGCATTTGGAGCGTTTGGCGCGTGAACATTTGCCAGCGGATGCGATGATTGACTATAAAGGGCAATCGCGAGACTTCCAAACCTCCGGTAATGCGATTTACTTTGTGCTAATGCTCGGTTTAGTGGTGGTGTTTTTAGTCTTGGCGGCGCAGTTCGAAAGTTTTGTTAGTCCGTTTATTATTATGTTTACCGTGCCCTTGGCGGTGGCCGGGGGCTTATTGGGTTTGTGGTACCACGGCTTAACACTCAACTTGTACACGCAAATCGGTTTGGTGATGCTAGTGGGTTTAGCCACCAAAAACGGTATTTTAATTGTTGAGTTTGCCAATCAATTACGCGACAAGGGTCAGGCTTTTAAGGAGGCATTGGTTGAAGCCAGTTGTTTACGTTTGCGTCCGATTCTGATGACCGCGATTACAACCGTAGTCGGTGCGATTCCGCTGGTGATGTCATCGGGCGCGGGCGCAGAAACCCGCTATGTGATTGGGGTGGTGTTAATTTGGGGTGTCACCATCGCCACCTTCTTTACGCTGTTTGTGATTCCGGTGGTCTATCAATGGTTGGGACGTTTCAGCCAACCTGCTGGACATAACAAGCGACAACTTGAACAAGAGTTGGGTGATTTGCACAAACTTTGAGCCTAGTATTAGGTTTGGGCATTAACTTGGTCGGCAAGCTGTTATAATTGCCGACATTTCCTCAGTTTAAATCTGGTTTTTGAGTTTTTATGATCGTGTTAAAAAAACCGTCCCTGTTCTATCACCTTGCTATCTCTGCATTTGTTAAGGATTGCAGATAAGATGTCTATAATGGCTGTCAGGGTCTAGTATGACCCGTTTAAGATTAAGTATTGTTTTTAGCTTAATGCTGCTGGTTATTTGGTTGGCAGGGTTAAGCTATTTCCATTCTAGGTTTTCACTTGAGCAAGAGCAATATACTCAGCGTCAATTAGCAAGTCTTAATATCGCATGGACGGCTGTTCAGCATTTGCAGCAAAAAGGCAAGGATGTTTACTTTAATACCTATATTAATCAACCAGATTTAATGGCCTTAATGCAGCAAGCTCAGTTGCCTGCTTTGCGAGCAGAGGCGCGACATCAAGTTGAACAAAAACTATCTCCGGTGTATCAGCAATTAAAACAGGATGGCATTTTTCAGTTTCATATTGTATTGCCGGACAACACTAGTTTTATCCGGCTACATTTACCTGAAAAGTATGGCGATAATTTAACGGATTTGCGCCACTCATTTCGATTAGTGAATCAAACCCTTGAACCAATTTATGCGGCTTTCGAAGCAGGTCGCGTGGTGCCGGGGTTCAGGACGGTTTATCCTTTGATCTATAAAGGTGAGCATCTTGGTTCGGTTGAGTTTAGCAATATGTTTGAAACGCTAAGGCGAGACATTGCTTTTTTAGATCCGGATCGTGATTATGCTTTGATTATTCACCCAAGAATGAAAGCAGAGATTTTTGCAGAAAACCAGAACTTTTACGGCGATAGTTTATTTGCTGAGGGTTGGCTCGAAGAGGATCCGAAGCGTAGCTTGCCCGGAGCGTCACCTTTATATGGCGATTATCTGGTTAAAATGGCCACTAGTCTTCGTCAAGATTTTTCAGTGCTAGCCAATTTAAACCAAAAACGTAGTTTTGGTTATCCTTTTTATGCTGATGGCGGGATGCAACTTGCTAACTTTATTGCGATACATGATCTCAAAGGAGATACCGCTGCTTACTTAGTCGGCCTATCCCCCGCGCCGTTTTTAGATGGAATAAGGCAAGACTTTATTAATAACGTAACTGCGTTGACCTTGATTGTTATGTTACTGGGGTTAGCGATTTTTTATTTATTAAAACATCGTGACGAATTACGGATCGCCGCCAGTGCTTTTGATGTTCAAGAGGGTATTACGATTACCGATAGCCAGGCTAGGATACTGAAGGTCAATAAGGCATTTACGCGTTTAACTGGCTTTAGTGAGCAAGAAGTTTTGGGCAAAACTCCGGCTATTTTGAGTTCGGGACGACAAGATCCACTTTTTTATCAAAAAATGTGGCAAGTGCTTAAATCAACCGGTCATTGGCAGGGTGAAATTTGGAATCGGCGAAAAAATGGTCAAATTTTTGCCGAGTGGCTGACCATTACCGCTGTTTATGACGCTAAAAAAAGGGTGACTAATTATGTCGGTGCCTTTTTGGATATTACCCAACGTAAAGAAGATGAAGAGAAAATAAAAAAACTGGCTTTTTATGATCCATTAACCGATTTGCCTAACCGTCGTCTGTTAATGGAGCGTTTGGAGCATGCGATTAAGGTATCTGATCGCACGCAACGCTATGGTGCGGTGTTGTTTATTGATATGGACAATTTTAAAGCCTTAAACGATACCAAGGGCCATGATGTTGGTGATCAAATGTTGCTTGAAGTTGCACGTCGTCTCAAGCGTTTGTTGAGGGAGTCAGATACTGTTGCTCGTTTGGGCGGCGATGAGTTTGTTGTATTGCTAGAAGGCTTGGATTTGGATTTAGAGCAGGCTTCGTTGGAGGCAGAACTTTTAGCTGAGAAACTGCGGGATAGCCTAAATCAGCCTTATGATTTTGGTGAATTTCAACATTTTTCTAGCCCCAGTATTGGTATTGCCTTGTTTTATGGGCATCAAACCTTGATGGACGAAGTATTAAAAAATGCAGATAGTGCGATGTATCAGGCCAAAAATGCCGGTCGGAATACCGTTCGTTTATTCGATCCAAAGATGCAGGCCTGCTTGGAGAAGCGCCTGTTGCTAGAAAAAGACTTGTATCAGGCTTTAGTACTCAACCAATTAGAAGTTTACTATCAACCGCAAGTTGATCAGGTGGGGCGCATTATCGGTGCTGAGTTATTATTACGTTGGCAGCATCCTGAAAGAGGAATGATTTCACCTGCGGAATTCATTCCCATCGCAGAATCCAATGGTGCGATTATTGACATAGGTCATTGGGTTATTCAACAAGCCTGTATTACGCTCAGAGATTGGGCGCAACAACCAGGCCTGGTTGACCTTTCGCTTTCGGTAAATGTTAGTGCTCGACAGTTTCAACAGTCGGACTTTGTTGAACAGGTTTTGGCCTTGTTAGCTAGGTATCAAGTGTTGGCAGAGCGGTTAAAGTTTGAAGTGACCGAAAGCGTGGTGGTCGTTGATATTGAAGATGCGGTTGATAAGATGAATCGTTTAAGTCAAGCAGGGGTGGAGTTTTCAATTGACGATTTTGGTACCGGACACTCTTCCTTGTCGTTGGTTCATCGTTTACCTGTTCGTCAGGTGAAAATTGATCAAAGTTTTGTTAGAAGTTTAACGCTTGATCCGACGATTAAATCTTTGATTAAAAGTATTGTTGTGATGGCGCGTAGTTTGGATGCAGAGGTGCTCGCAGAGGGCGTCGAAACGCGGGAAGATTGTGAACTGCTGATAGAGCAGGGGTGCTATTTTTTCCAAGGCTATTACTTTGCTAAGCCGATGCCCTATAAAGGTTTGATGAATTTTGTGGGCACTCATTTAAAAGCATAGCGCTATAGATCAGTTCGTTTGGCTCAAACCTGGGATTTTTTAGAGAAACTTATTTCTTGATAAGTAAAATTGATCGGTAAAGATTCTAGCCTGAGGCATAATAGAAACAGTATAAAAACTTAAGAGCCATAACTCATATGCAACATGTAATAGGTCGTTATAAGGTTTGGATAGCCATTGTCCTGCTAGGCGTTCTATTATTTGCTTTATGGGGTGCGATGTTCCACAAACAACAAGCCACTTCTCTGCGTGATTCAGTATTTCAACATTACACACAAGAAACCGCTAATCAGGTTAATCTTCTTATTCAGCAACAAAAAAATGCCTCTGTGGCATTAGCATTGATGTTGGCTGAAAATCCAAACATTAAAAATTTAATGCTTAGTGAGTGTTGCGACTATCAGCATGATCTCAAGCAAGTAGCCGATAGAATTGAGCGCGAATCAAGCATTAACAGTATCTGGCTGCATGCGGTCAACCGAGATGGCATCAGCCTTGCCCGCAGTTGGACGGATAAGCGCGGAGATTCTCTTATAGAAGTACGCAGTGATCTGCGTGGATTGTTAGCTGGACCACATCAAACACCAAGCACTAGCATAAGCACTGGTCTGTTTACCATGTCATTCAAAACGACGGTACCTGTATTTGAGTCGGGTGTTTTGTTGGGGGTGGTTGAGGTGATTTCTCAATTTCAACCACTTGTTAATCAGATGACAGAAAAGGGTTATCCCTCACTGGTGTTGGCTGATAGAAGATACCGAGATCAATTGACACTTGCTCGCTCAGGTGTGTTTATCGACGACTATTATCTGGTAAATACCCAACCTGCTGAACGTTGGATTGGTCTTCTAAAAGACATTGAGCTGTCTCAGTTTTTAACTGAGCAAACCTATCTTCTCAAAGACAACTATATGATTAACCCCGTTCCTATTTTTAATGTCGAAAAGGAGGTTGAGGGTTATTGGGTGCTGTTTGTTCCTACCGATATGATTAACTTTCATCAAATTGATGATTTGCAATCACGATTTATGCTGGTATCGGCGGTTGTGTTGGTGATGCTGGTTTTGTTGGGCTTGTTGCTGTTAAGCCGTCAGCAAGTCGCGTTACAAGGGCAATACTACAAAGAGATTATTGATTCGGCTTCCGATATTTTATATGTTAGTGATTTAGATCACATTATCTATGCTAACGGCCATTTCTTTGAATTTTTTGATGAGTTTGATAGCCTTACCGCCTTTCACAAACGCTACCAATGTGTTTGTGATCTTTTTGAACCCGGTGAAGGCTTGCTTCAACGCGAAATAAACGGCGTCTATTGGATTCAATATATCCTAAACCACCCAGAGGTCGTGCACAAAGCCAAAATTGTTCAACATGGTCAAGCTCATTATTTCGCTATCAAGGTTCAGCCCCTTAACCAAACAGTATTTGGTCGTTATACTATCGCGATGCAGGACATCAGTGAGTTGGAGTTAGCGCAAACTAAGCTGGTTCAGTTATCACAAACCGATGAATTGACTGGTATCGGAAACCGTTTATTTTTTAATAAAAACTTAGCTCATGAGCTAGCCAGAGCTAAAAGGCATGACCTGTCTTTGTGTATTATGATGTTTGATATTGATCACTTTAAGTCAATCAATGATCAGTATGGACATGATGTGGGGGATAAGGTGCTGAAAGAGCTGACTTTGTTGGTGATGGGGCAGTTGCGTGAAAGTGATTTATTCTGTCGTTTTGGCGGTGAAGAATTTATTGTATTGCTCCCTGACACAGACATGGAAAACGCGAAAATTCTGACAGAGCGTTTGTTGAGCTTAATCGCGCAATATTATTTCGATGCCTTGCCTTCGCATCGTATCACTTGCAGCTTTGGATTGACTCAGATTCAGCAGGGTGATAACTATAATACCGTTTTAAAACGGGTTGATAAAGCCTTGTATGCCTCAAAAAATGGCGGTCGAAATCAAATTCAAATCCGATAACTGCTTGGTCAAATTTTATGCTGCAGTTTGTGCGCATGGTATGATATCTCGATCGTTTATTATTCATCATTTTGGAGCAAACCATGAGTCAACTACCAGAACATTTAAGATATGCCGAAACCCATGAATGGGCTTATCCGGACGAAGAGGGTCTAATCGTTGTCGGGATTACCGATTTTGCGCAGGAATCGCTTGGCGATATCATGAATGTCAATTTACCGGAGATTGGGATTGATGTTAGTGCGGGGGATGATGTCGCGATGATTGAGTCGGTTAAAACCGCATCCGATATCCATGCGCCGGTAAGTGGTGAAGTTGTGGCAGTGAATCCATTTCTAGTCGATGAGCCTGAGTTGGTGAATGATGAACCTTATGATGGCGGTTGGTTATTCCGTATTGCGCCGCACGATATGTCGGAATTTGACGATCTAATGATTGCCGAAGATTATCAGGCGGAAATCGATGGCTAATTTTCAATCGCTACGTTTAAAGAAAAATGAAGACCGTCGAATTAAGCAAGGCCACATGTGGGTGTTTAGCAACGAGGTCGATAGCCAAGCCACACCGTTAAAGAACTTTACACCGGGTGAGCAGGTGGTGGTTGAGGCCAGTAATGGTAAAGCGCTTGGGTTGGCGTATGTGAACCCAAACAGTTTGATTTGTGCGCGGGTGTTTAGCCGTGACACTAAACATCAGCTTGGCATGACGTTTTTTAAAAAACGTTTGCAACAAGCGCAGGCATTACGCGAGATGAATTATGATAAGCCTTATTATCGTTTAGCTTTTGGCGAAAGCGATGGGGTACCAGGCCTGGTGATCGATCGATTTGATGATGTGTTTGTGGTGCAAATAGGCACAGCAGGCATGGAGGCGTTTAAAGACGATATTCTTCAAGTGCTGATTAATCTTTATCATCCGCGTGCGGTGGTGTGGCGTAATGATAGCGCGAGCCGCGAGTTGGAAGGTCTGGAACGTTATCAAGCTGTGGCCTGTGGCGAATTGCCTGAGCAGGTTGAGTTGATTGAAAATGGCGTAAAATTTGTCATTCCCGGTTTAGGTGGGCAGAAAACCGGTTGGTTTTATGATCATCGTTCAGGGCGGGCGCGTTGTGCCGAATTGGTCAAGGGTAAGCGCGTGCTGGATGTGTTCAGTTATTTGGGTGGTTGGGGCGTGTTGGCAGCCGTGGCCGGTGCCAGCGAAGTGGCTTGTGTCGATGCCTCTGAACTCGCGTTAGATGGTGTGCATGCCAATGCCGAGCTTAATGGTGTGGCCGATAAGGTCACCAGTTATCAGGGCAATGCGTTTGAGGTACTCACCGCCTTGGCGCAACAAGCTGAAAAGTTTGATGTGGTCATTGTCGATCCACCAGCGTTTATTAAGCGTAAAAAAGATTTTAAAGCCGGTTCAGAAGGTTATCGAAAAATTAACCAATTAGCGATGCGTTTGGTTGAAGCCAATGGGGTGTTGGTGTCCGCGTCTTGTTCGCATCACATGCCACGTGAGGCCTTGATTAGTCAGGTTCAAGCGGCCGCCAGTCATTTAGATCGTACCGTTACGTTATTTGATCAAGCAGGCCAAGCACCGGATCACCCGATTCATCCCGCGATACCGGAAACAGAATATCTAAAAACCCTGTTTTTCCGCGTATCTCCTAAGTGGTAATCCTTTAAGCCTTTGCTGGCCAAAGACCACCAGGCCTGGTGGTCTTGGTATCTATTCGAAATTATTTAATCCAAATTGACTTAACATTGGTGAATTCGCGGATGCCGTGGTAGGACAGTTCACGACCGTAGCCTGAGTTTTTAACGCCACCGAAGGGCAAGCGTGGGTCGGATTTGGTCATGCCATTAACAAAACACGCACCGGATTCCATGCGCAATGCCATGGTTTCTGCGGTCGCTGGGTCACCCGACCAGACCGAGCCGCCCAAGCCAAATTGGGTGGCATTGGCTAAACCAACGGCATGCGCGGGTTCAGTGGCTTTAAAAATCAAGGCCACCGGGCCAAAAAACTCTTCGTGATAGGCAGGCATCGCGCTAGAAATGTCCGCCAAAATGGTCGGCGCATAATAACAGCCGGGGCGTTCGAGTTGGTAACCGCCGGTGATTAAACGCGCGCCATAATCGACACAGGTTTTCACCTGTTGATGCAGTTCGTCTAACAAGTCTTGACGTGCCATCGGGCAAAGCGTGGTGGCCGGGTCAAGCGGATCGCCTTCAACAAATTTGGCTTCGACGGCGGTTTTTAAGCGGGTAATAAACTCTTCATAGATAAACTGGTCGATTATAAAGCGCTTGGCCGCAATACAACTTTGCCCCATATTTAAGTAACGACTGGCCACAGCGGCCTCAATGGCGGCAGGAATATCGGCATCGCTCATCACGATAAACGCATCCGAACCACCCAGCTCTAACACGGTTTTTTTCAGTTCTTCTCCGGCAATCGCCGCCACTTTACGTCCGGCGTTTTCGCTACCAGTGAGGGTGACAGCGCGCACAAATCGGTGGCGAATCACGCTTTCAACCTGATCGGAGCCAATCATTAAATTGGTAAACACAAAGGGCGGAAAACCGGCTTCTAAAAATACCTGCTCAATCGCTTGCGCGCATTGTGGCACATTAGAAGCGTGTTTTAATAGCCCAATATTTCCAGCAATCAACGCCGGTGCGGCAAAACGAAACACTTGCCAAAAGGGGAAGTTCCATGGCATTACCGCCAGTACAAGTCCCAGCGGTTGATAGCAGATATAGCTCTTGTGCGCATCGGTTTCAATGGTTTCATCGGCGAGGAAATCAGGGCCGTGTTCAGCATAAAACTCGCAGACCCAAGCCGACTTTTCGATTTCGGCTTTGGCTTCATTAATGGATTTTCCCATTTCAAGGGTGATCAGTTTGGCCAGTTCATCTTGTTGTTCACGTAAAATATCCGCCGCGTTTTTCATCAGCTCACAGCGTGTTTCTATCGAGGTGAGCTGAGACCATTCTAAAAACTCAGCCGATGCGCGACGAATGGCTAAGTCCAAACGTTGCTGATCCCAAGCTTCGAATTCGGCCAGTATTTCACCGGTTGCCGGATTCATCGAAGTTAATGCCATAGCGTTCTCCTTAACGATTAAATAACAAGCGTTGACCTGGTACGAACTCGGCAAATTGACCTTGGTCGTACATCACGCGTCCATTGACTAGCGTTTTTATCACGCTGGATTTAAAGGTGTGACCTTCCCAAGGTGACCATTGGCATTTGTATAGGTTGGCTTCTTTGGTGTCGGTATGCGGCTTGTTTAAATCCACCAATACTAAATCCGCCCAATAACCTTCACGGATAAAGCCACGATCTTGCACATCAAACAGCCGCGCAACATTGTGTGAGGTGCGATCGACAATCTGCTCAAGCGTGAATACACCTTGATGGTATAGATCAAGCAGGGCGCTCAACGACTGCTGTACCTGAGGCAGGCCTGCTGGTGCTTTAAAGTAGCTGTTTTGTTTTTCTTCCCATGTATGTGGCGCATGGTCGGTGGCAATCACTTCAATACGGCCATCAATCACCGCTTGGCGAATCGCATCGCGGTCAGCTTGGGTTTTGACCGCTGGGTTACATTTTACCAATGATCCTTTGGTGTCGTAATCGGCATCGGTAAACCATAAATGGTGGACACAGGCTTCAGCGGTAATTTTTTTGTCAGCCAACGGACCGGGGGTGAACAGATCCAACTCTTCTTTAGTGGTGATATGCAAAATATGCAAACGCGCACCGGTTTCTTTGGCGAGTTTAACCGCCATTGCCGAAGATTTATAGCAGGCTTCGTGGTTGCGAATGATCGGGTGCGCGCTCATCGGCACATCCTCGCCATATTTTTCGCGGTAGGCCTCTTCATTCGCCTTAATCATTGGCGTGTCTTCGCAGTGGGTGGTAATAATAATTGGGCTATTGCTGAAGATCGCGCGTAATGCGGTTTCTTGATCGACCAACATATTGCCGGTTGACGAGCCCATAAACACCTTCACGCCACAGACGGTTTTTGGATTGACCTTGGCTACCTCATCCGCGTTATCATTGGTGCCACCCAAATAAAACGAGTAGTTTGCCCAGGATTTTTCAGCGCCAATCGCGTATTTGGCTTCTAAGGCTTCAAGGGTAACAGAGGGCGGATTCACATTCGGCATTTCCATATAACTGGTGGTGCCGCCCGCAACCGCCGCGCGTGATTCAGTGCCGATATCGCCCTTATGCGTAATGCCCGGTTCACGAAAATGCACCTGATCATCAATCATGCCGGGTAACAAATGTAAGCCTTCGGCGTTGATTTCAAGCTCGGCTTTAACATCAATCTGTGGGGCAATTTGAGCAATACGACCGTTTTCAATCAGCACATCCGCAATCTGCTGCTGGTTTTCGTTCACAATCGTGGCTTGTTTAATCAGGGTACGTGACATGCTGGCATCCTTAAGGTTGTGGGGTTCTAATTAAATTATCAAATTATTCTAACAAGAAAAGAAGGATAAAGCGGGCTTGAAACCGAATTTTGGCCTGATTTTTCAACCAGGCCTGGTGAGGTTTAAGTTTATTTAGACTGGCCTATAAGGTTTACAGGATGGTTATTGGTTTTAAACCGTGACATATCGCGGTAGAGGTTCTGGGCTTGTTCGTTCAAATTACTGGCGGCGCTGCTGGTTTCTTCAACCAAGCTGGCGTTTTGTTGGGTACCGCTGTCAATTTGACGAATCGCATGATTGACCTGTTGAATGCCAGCGGCTTGTTCGGTGGCGGCTTGGGAGATTTGACTGACCATGCCAGTTACCTGTTCCACCGATTGGATAATTTCTGCCAGCATTTCGCCTGAGCTGGTAGCCAGTTGCGTGCCTTGATCAATGCGGCTAACGCTTTCGTCAATCAGGTGTTTAATGTCCTTGGCGGCCTCAGCGGACTTTTGCGCCAGTGCGCGAACTTCACCGGCGACCACGGCAAATCCGCGACCGTGCTCCCCTGCACGTGCGGCTTCCACTGCTGCATTGAGCGCGAGTAGGTTGGTTTGGAATGCAATGCCATCAATCAGCGTCACGATGTCGGCAATTTTATGACTGGAGTTTTGAATTTCCGTCATCGCCTCTAGGGTGTTGGTCATGACTTTGTTGCCTTGTTGTGCTTTGTTTTGCACTTCAAGCGCTAGTTGCGTGGCCTTGGCGGCATGTTCGCTGGTGTTTTGTACACCCGTATTCATTTCTTCCATCGATTGAGAGGTTTGTTCTAGCATCGCGACTTGCTGCTGTACACGCTGGCTAAGGTCATCTGCACCTCTTGAAACCTCTTGCGCTCCTTCGTTGACTTGATTTGAAACCCCCATGGCATTGTGCACGATTTGGTTAAATTCTTCGCTTGAACGATTGATGGCTTGTTTGAGTTTTTCGAGTTCGCCTTGGTATTGCCCCTTAACTACAAGGCTGAGGTCGCCATTGGCTTGGGCGGCCATTACGCTGTTAATCTCAGCAATTGCGGCTTCTAAGGCTTCAAGAGATTCGTTCACGTCTTGTTTCACCTTGGCTAATTCGCCTTGCGCCGGTGCTGTGACACGATGATCAAATTGGCCTTTTTTCATGGCATCTAGCGTATCACTGATTTGGTTAATTACCAATTCGGTTGAGCTTAGGGCTTGTTCGACCATTTGACGGAAGTTAGCCGCCACTTTTTTGTCTAAGCGCACGTTAAACTGCCCTTGTTCGAGTGCACGCATCACCTTCGCCAGTTCATCCATCATAAAGGAAACACTGCGTGCTGATCCATTGATGCCGTCTTTGAGTTTAGCGAGATCGCCTTTGTATTCACCTTGCATTTCAGTTTTAAAGTCCCCTTTTGCAATTGCGGCTACTGTATTGTTGGCTTCGCTTAGGGCTTGGTCAACTTGAGATAACAACGAGTTAAATGCAAGGGTCATATCTCCAATTTCGTCTTTTGTCGTGTTGTTAAAGCTAACATTTAATTTGCCTGTTTCAGCTACATTGCGAATCGCAAGTGAGATTGATTCAATCGGGCGTTTAATAATTTGATGGCTGGCATGCCAAAGCAGTAGCATAATCGCGGTTATTAAAGTGATCATTAGGATTAGCATAAGCGTGATAATCTGATTAACACTGCTCATAGCCTCGATCATTTCGGAATGGTTGTCGTTGATACCAATTAGATAGTAACCAATGGTTTGAGATTCGCTATCCTTAATCGGGCTAGCACTTATAACTTTGTTATTTTGAATAGCAAAACCCTGTTGGATGACGCGATCTATATCTAGCCCTTGATACCAATCAAGGGAATCGGCAAACCAACGCGAATTGGCCAAGTAATAAGAACCCACTTGAGTATTTTCTTTTGCTTTTTCCCAGCGTTCGAGTCCTTTGTCATTAATTACCGCAAGAAAGTAAGCATTGTTTTGTAACATATCGCGGGTAACGGATCCAAGTCCGGCACGAATGTCTAATACGCCAACAATTTGATCGGAAGCGGAGCTAGCTTGAACTGGCACGGTAGCCGTGATAAATAAACCCACACCGGATAAATCAATCATCGCGGCATTCGCTTCGCGTCCAGATAGTAAGGCAGAAAAGTCACGAGGTGCTTTGCGTCCGATTGCCGGATCAGGGAGCTTGGCAAATGAGCGCATAAAAATTTGATTGTCTTGATCAAACGCAACAAAACTTAAACCACGGTGATTAGTGGTCGCCGCAAAGTCGGCGGATACTTGATTCGCAATCCGGTGCATTTCTTGATAATTTTTAGTTAGAAATAACTCACCTAATTGTGGGTTGGCCGAAACAAAAGCACGGATGGTGGACAGTGAGGTATCGATTTTGGCATCGATAATCGTTGATACTTGAGTCATGAGTTTTTCAGATAAGGATTGGGCGGCATGTTTTCTTAATTCGAGACTGGATTTAAAAATAATCGCTAAACCGATTGTTAAACCTATCGCGCTTATAATCAGCATGCGCATCAGCAGCTTCATAGAAATGCTCTTCATTTGTTTTATTCCTCTTGATTTAATTCGCTCTGTTTTTTTAAATTATGATGGCGTAGGTTGCAAGTTTACGCTTGAGTATAAGATTGGCAAATAGATAAAATTTTTAAGGGGGTTTATAAAATCTATACAACTTGGTGGGTTACTGATACCAATCAAGTTGTAGGTGGCTGAGTGTCTTTATTTCATGGATGGTCAGCCAGACCAGCATATCGTCGAAGGCATCATCGTGACCGTCTAACTGAAAGTAACGATCACCATTGCAGTTGGTTTGTTCTCTGGGGTTGGCGTTAGAGCAATTTTGCCATGTTTCTCGACCATTTTTTCCATAGCTAATTATAACAGCAGGCAGCTGGTTGCCTGCTAGATGGCTCAGGGGAGTAGTGTTGCTGCAATTAGTTGCCTCAGTGTTACAAACTCTCAGTGCTCCGTTTAAAGCGCTACTCGTACCTAGTGGTGGTGTGATTCGACTAAAGTAGGGTGGTTGATTTCGTTCAATATTAATGTTCACGCAGGAACCCGAGCAATGGTGAAGGCATTGAGTTTCAGTACAATGCATTCGTTGATCCTGATTGCACTGGCTTAACAGGTTGCTAATACTACCATGTCTGGCGAAAAGACTGGCGGATCGACAGGTTAGACGTTGATTGTTGGCCGAGGTGTTACTGGTTGCATGGGTGTTGATCGCATAAAAAAAGCGTTGGCCAAAGCTATCTAAGTAACCCACTCCTCCTAACTCTAAATAAGGCAGAGCGCCCTGGTGGCTGGAACATTGGCCATTTGCATGGCGATTTTCATAGCCATTTTGATTAATATCAGGACAGGGAAGGTAGCCGTGAATGCTCAGATGACTTAGAAGTGCCTGTTTAATTTGCGCAAGGTGTAATTCGGTGGATTGGTAAAGAGAAGTGGTTCTGTATTGGCTAATGCCTGAGCTGGCTGTTTGAATGACGAGCCCTATCAATACTAGCGCAATCATCACTTCGATTAAGCTAAAACCTCTGTGCTTTAGCATAACAGTGCTCGCCAGTTAGCCCCCACTGGGTTTTCAGGTCGCCCATCCAGCAAAGGCGGGCAGATACCATTTTGGCCGGAGGAGTTATGGCAGGCGTTAAACCAGTGGGGTTGCTGCACAGGCAAGGCGCATAACCATGAAGCTTGAGGTTTAACGCGTAACCGAATAGCATTTTGCCATTCTTGATGACTTAGCGTTATAAAATGCTCAGGCCGCGAAAATACAGTATCTGAACCCGGAGCTAAAAATGCATCAGGACTTTTTTTATCAAGGTAGATAAAAGCAATAATATTGCTTTGATTACCAACGGTAATACGCCCATCTCCAGGGTGGTTGGAATTGAGAGGTGCAAAGCGTTGAGTTGGTGGGTTGTTAAAGTCACTGTTTTGAATAACATAGCGGCTATCTACTACATAGTAAATGGTTTGTAATTCAGATGGGTTGAACCGAAAATGTCTGCTGGCAATTCCCTTGGGTAGTATGCCATAAGCTATTTCGTTTCCTTGGCCGCAAGGGGTGTTCATTGCACCATCTTGATTTGAGTCAGGGCAGGGCAAGTAGCCGGGGGAGGGAACGCGGTCACTGGCGTAGAAAACGCCATTGGTATTAGTGGCGTAGATTTCTGGCGTTGACGCGGTGTAGATCATTAGGTTGTTTTTTGCATTTAAGAGTAGGTTGAGTTGTTTTTCTGCATACTGAAGTTTGAGCTGGCTTGCTCTTGGCTGGAAGTTGTGTGCCAGTGCGGCCGCACCCAGCAGGCCTAGTATTAATATGATTAACAGGAGTGTAAAGCCTTGTTGTTTAGTCTTAACTTTCATGGATTAGACTTTTATATTGCGTTAATTTATTAAGTAAAAATATACTACTAGAATAATCATGCTAAGTAAATAGTTGTATTTTTGGTGTTGGGTTGTTTGGTATTTTTCTGTTACTTTTTGAGTTGTTTGCCTGTTGATTGTGAAATGCTTTATCCCACTTGTTATTTGATACAAATCCTATACAATAACGTAAACCAACAAACTGAAGAGGCGGCAATGTTTTATCACAATAATACGCACTATAAGCATGGCGACGAGGCGGCTACAGGTGTTTTGATTACAAACCTTGGCACCCCAGATGCGCCAACCAAAGAAGCGTTAAAGCCTTATCTAAAAGAGTTTTTATGGGACCCACGAGTTGTTGAGCCTCCACCCGCTCGATGGCTTTGGTGGCTTATACTCAATGGCATTATTTTAAATACACGCCCGGCAAAGTCGGCTGAGGCATACGAAGAAGTATGGGGAACTGAGGGTGAGGGTTCGCCTTTGCTTGATATCACTCGCCGCCAGTTAGAAGGTGTAAAACAGCGCGTGACTCCTCATTTCAAGGGTAAGGTTGTATTTGAATTGGCGATGCGTTATGGCAATCCTTCTATCGAGTCAGCGCTCAAGAAACTGGAAGCCCAAGGTGTGCAAAGGCTAATAGTTGTGCCCTTGTATCCTCAATATGCTGGCGCAACAACGGCTTCAACCTTTGATAAGTTATCAGAGGTACTGCAGAAATGGCGTTGGTTGCCTGAGCTTCGGTTTGTGAATCATTACCATCGTCATCCTGGTTATATCAAAGCCTTAGCAAATTCGATTAGAGAGCATCAACAACAGCATGGTCAGCCCGATTTGTTAGTCATGTCTTACCACGGCGTGCCGAAGCGTTATTTAGATAATGGTGACCCTTACCACTGTGAATGCCATGTGACCTCTCGCTTAGTTGCCCAAGAGCTTGGTTTGAGTAAGGACCAATATCGAGTTACTTTTCAGTCCTTGTTTGGTAAAGAGGAATGGATTAAGCCTTACACTGATGCGACGATGAAGGCCTTACCCTCAGAGGGTGTAAAGCATGTGCAGGTTATTTGCCCAGGTTTTTCAGCGGATTGTTTAGAGACGATTGAAGAAATTGATGGCGAAAACCGAGAGTACTTTGAAGAAGCTGGGGGCGAAAAGTTCAGTTATATCAAAGCATTGAATAGTCGAGAAGATCACTTGGATGCGTTATCTGATCTTATTTTGCAACATAGCCAAGGCTGGTATGAGCGAGATGGGTTTAATGATGAGCAAGATAAGCTAGAGCGTGAGCGGGTAAAAGAAAATGCTCGTGCGATGGGTTGTCCATTTTAGAGTTAAGATATGACAAGGGTGTAGGCGTTATATCTACACCCAATAAATCGATTTAAGAATTTTATTTTGGTGTTTGCTTAGAATAAAACTCTGCAAGATCTTTAATTTCTTGGTCAGTTAGGCCACGCGCAAATGCAGCCATAGAGTCATCTCTGCGAAATCCATCACGATAGTCTTTAAGTGCTTTTTCTAGGTAGGCAGCATGTTGCCCGGCTATTTTGGGGAAATTGGGTACTACGCTATTGCCGTCAACACCATGACAACCAATACAGGTATTCGCTTTGGCAGGGGGTTGCATGGCAAAACTTGCAGAACTAAATAAACCTAAAGCAACAGCGGCAAAAATTGTTTTTTTCATTTTGTATGTCTCCATTAAAAAGCCTATTTTTGATTATAGTCTATAAAACTTGGCTTTAAATAAAAAAACCGCCAAATGGCGGTTTTTTTCAATGTAATTGCAAGATTACATTTGTGACATGTAAGCTGATAAGTTAGCAATGTCAGCATCAGATAAGCCTGCTGCAAAGCCAGCCATCATTCCTGTCATAGGGCCAACTTGCTCACCAGCACGGTAGCGTTTTAGCAATGCTGCTAATTCGCCTGCGTCACGGCCTTTAACAGCTGGACCTACACCGCCTTGACCTTGCATACCATGACAACCCATACAGGTTGAGTAAGAAGCTTGACCAGCAGCAACGTCACCTGCGTGAGCTGCCATACCGAAAGTCATTAAGCCCGCTGCTGCTGCAGCCATCATTGTTTTTTTCATTTTGCACTCTCCTAAAAGCACGATAAAAAAATTCGGGAAATCCCTGACTGTTATTAGACCTGATATTTGGGTGTTAAGTCAAGCTAGGGAGGCTTTAGATCAGGGAAAAACAGGGCTATTTACCATCAAATTTTTTTATAGGTTGGCATCAAGTTTTAATTGATTGGTTCAATAAAGTCAATTTTTTGACCTTATTTTTTGAACTGATAATCGGTTACAATAGATGCATCTTATAAAAGGAGACGCTTATATGGCGATCGTAAAGATATGGTTAATTATAATGCTGGCAACCCTAGCTAGTTGGTATGTGCTGAAGCTGGTTAATAACCCCAAACCCCTCGCGTGGATATTTATGTTTTGGCTGGCCGTGATCGGTACGACCACGGTTTTACTGTATTTAGTTTCAGTGTATTTGGTTGCTTAGTTATTAGATGGCTTGTTGCCGGTTTGAGTTTTAAACTCTGTTAGCAGGCGTTGAAAACTTTGGTAACGGCTCTCAGCAATATCACCTTGCTCCACCGCGTGTTTGATAGCACAGTCCGGTTCTATTGTGTGACTGCAATTATGAAATTTACATTGGCCTAAAAAGGGCTCAAAGTCACTATAGAAACTTTCCAATTCTGTTAAACTACAGGCTGCGGGGCTAAATTGGCGTACCCCTGGTGAGTCAATAATATCACCGCCTTTAGGCAGGTGATAAAGGATGCTGTTGGTTGTGGTATGCACTCCCAGTCCTGTTGCTTCAGATAATTGACTGGTTCGAATATCTAAGTCTGGGATCAGTGCATTAATTAGTGATGATTTCCCAGCGCCTGAGGGGCCGACAAGAACCGATGTTTTGTTATTTAAAAAGTCCTCTAGGTCTTCTAGACCATCTTCAACTTGACTTGATACTGGGATGATTTCTATGCCAAGCTCATCATAGGGCAATAGAATTTCAGCTAGATTTTCCCAGTCTTCATCGGTCGTTAATAAGTCAGTTTTGTTGATAATCAGTGCGCAGGGCAGTTTAAGCTGAGCTGCGGCAACCAAGTAGCGGTCAATCATATCTGGGTGAATGCCTGGTTCAATCGGTGCAACGATGCCGATAATATCAATATTGGCAGCAACCATGCGTGTTTGACCTCTAAAGCCAGGGCGTGAGAGTAGGCTATGGCGCTGCAGATTTTCACTTACAATACCTGTGCCGGGTTCTATGTCAGCTTGCCAAAACACCCGGTCGCCCGCGACTAATTTTCCAAGATGCTGGCGAATGGCACAACTCAGAATTTCTCCTTTTTCTGTTTCGACTAGCAAGCGTTTACCGAAATTGGTTATTACCAGGCCTGGTTCTAAATCAGTGTTAGAGGCTGCGTCGCTTTTATGACGTTTTTGATTCAGGCGTCGTGTTTGCTGATCGCTGAGTTTACGTTTGCTCATCAGTCGTCTCTTAAAAGTAAGGAAGGAAGGATTTTAGCCTGAGTTGCCTGAGCATGCAAAACATTAAGATCGTTGATTAACCTGAGTGCTATAATATATCTAAAGGTATTTAACATAGAACAGGAGAATCAAAATGAGTAATAAACACGATGCGATGATTGAGAAAATTTTTGCCCATCCAATTGCAGCTAACATTGACTGGAAAAAGTTGTCACATGCGCTTGAACATTACGGTGCGACGATTGATACTAGCCATCATGGGCGCGCTAAAATTGTGATTAATGGCGCTGAGTTGGGTATTCATTTACCTCACCATGGCCATGACATTGAAAACAAAGATGACATTATGGCATTACGCCACTTTTTAGAAGGCCAGGGTATTAAGCCTAACGCGTAATTAAAAGCGTGATATTGAATTAAAAAACGCCCGTTCTTTCGGGCGTTTTGCTTTTAACAGGAGTAGGTGACAATGTTAATGTTGATTTCCCCAGCTAAATCTTTGGACGAATCCCCACGCCCAGATAAACTGTTCGCCAGTGAATCTGATTTTTTAGTACAAGCCGAAACCCTAATGACCCAGTTACGCGAACTCGAACCTGCGGCATTGAGTAGTTTGATGCATATCAGCGACGATTTAGCGCAATTGAACTTCGAGCGCAACCAGGCCTGGTTAAAACCTACGCTGGATGATGAGGTTTCTAAACAAGCCTTGTTGATGTTTAAAGGCGATGTTTATCAAGGTCTAGAGGCATCGACTTTGGATCAAGCTGGTTTAGATTATGCCCAAAAGCATTTGCGCATTTTGTCTGGTCTGTATGGGTTATTACGTCCACTCGACTTAATGCGGCCTTATCGTTTAGAAATGGGTACTAAATTTGCAAACCAAAACGGCAAAGATCTTTATGCTTTCTGGGGGGAGCAGATTACCGACCGTTTAAATAACACGCTGCAACAGGCGGGTAAACCAATTGTGAATCTGGCGTCAAATGAATATTTTAAAGCCGTCAAACCGAAAAAACTCAACAGCGACGTGATTACGCCGATTTTTAAGGATTTAAAATCCGGCCAATATAAGATTGTCAGTTTTTATGCCAAAAAAGCCCGAGGTTTGATGGTGCGTTATGCGATTGACAAAAAAGTCGAGCAGGTTGAAGACCTAAAATATTTTGACTATGCCGGTTATCAATTTGCACCGGCATTATCGAATGAAAAAGACTGGGTTTTTACCCGCGATCAGCCGATTTGAGTGGTAAAGAATGCCTTTAAGTCGTCGGCTTTTAATGGTTTGGCATAATAGTAACCCTGAATAAAGTCACAGCCATGCATGCTTAGAAAGTCAGCTTGTTGCTGATTTTCGACGCCTTCGGCAATGGTCTGGTAACCAATCGCTTTTGCCAGTGAAATTATGGCTTTGCACACCGCCTCATCTTCCTCATCAGTGCCAATTTCATCAACAAATGTCTTATCAATTTTTAATGTATTCAGCGGGTATCTTTTTAGATAGCTGAGTGATGAATAACCTGTGCCAAAATCATCCAGCGCCAATCTTACTCCCAATCGACGCAATGATTGAAAAATCATTAATGCCTTTTGGGGCTGTTCCATTGCAATGCGCTCAGTGATTTCTAGCTCAAGCTGACAAGGATTGATAGTCGGGTGCTTGGATAAATGTTGTCGAATTCGCTCTACAAAGTCAGAACGAATCAGTTCGCGTGCTGAAATATTGACCGATAGGGTTAGGTTTGGGTGTTCGCCATTCAGGTTCTGCAGAGTGGTAAGCGCTTGGCTTAAAACCCAGTCGGTCAGGTCGATGATAAAATCAGAACGCTCGGCTACCGGAATAAACACTTCGGGTGATACGCTGCCCATTTCGGGGTGCTGCCAGCGAATCAAGGCTTCAAAGCCGGTGAATTGGTTCTGTTCAAGGGCGTATTGAGGTTGAAACACCAGCACAAACTCTTGGCGTTCAATCGCATAGCGCAGCTCGGTTTCAATGTTAACCGTGCGGGCGAGTTGGGTTTCGAGTTCGTTTTTAAATACATGTACACTGTTGCGCCCGGATTGCTTGGCGTGATACATCGCGAGGTCGGCATGTTTTAATAGGGTGTTGTAATCCTGTGCATCGTCGGGAAATAACGCGATGCCAATCGATGCTGAAATGTGAAGATCGGCATCTTGGATTAGATAGGGTTCGGCGAGGGTCGTCACCAAGCGTTCACCTAAATCCAGACTGTTAAAAGGGTTGAGTCTGGGGAATAGGATGGCAAATTCGTCACCGCCTAAGCGTGCAAGGGTATCGTGTGGGCGTATTAATTGGTTGATGCGCTGTGTGACTTGGTTGAGCAGCAAATCCCCCATATCGTGTCCATGCACATCATTCACTTCTTTAAAGTGATCCAAGTCGATAAACATTAAACTAAAGGCAATCGGTTCGCGAGAGGCTTCGCTGATGAGCTGTTCAGTGCGTTCACGCAATAACAGACGGTTCGCCACGCCGGTTAAACCATCATAAAACGCGAGATGCAGAATTTCTTCTTCAGCTTGTTTTTTGGCTGTAATATCGTTGAATACACCTAGGTAGTTAATCAGGTTGCCCTGGGTGTCTTTAATCGCCGAGACAGACAGTTCTTGTGGGTAAATCTCACCCGATTTACGTTTGTTCCAAATTTCGCCGCGCCAATGGCCAAAGCGCAGAAGGTTGTCCCAAAAGGTTTTATAGAACTCAGCTGAATGCCGACCTGAGGTTAAAAAACGTGGATTTCTCTTCAAGCACTCTTGTTCTGTGTAGCCGGTGATGTGCTCAAAGGATTTATTAACTGATAAAATGTGCCCATCCGGATCACAAATCATTATACCATCTTGGCCTTTTTTAAATATTTCATTCGAAATCGTCAGCTGTTTTTCGTGTTCGGTTTGCTCTGTGATGTCATAGGTAATGCCTCCGACTGCAAAGACTTGGTTGTTCGAATCAAACAGTGGAAACTTATCCGTCAAGAAATAGAAAATTTTGCCATCTCTAACCATGTCCTCTTTAAGTTGCAGGGGCTTTTGTGAACGAATTACTTCGATGTCGTGTTGAAAATGACGGTTTGAGTCCTGCAAAGACATTAATTGTTCACGCGTTTGGCCGATGACGTCAGACGGGCTGGCTAAGCCATACATGTCTGCAACTTTTTGATTAGCTAATAGACATTGGCCGTTATGGTCAAACGCATAAATCATCACCGAGCTATGATCCAAAATGCCTTGAAACATTTGCCAGTCTTTTTGGCGCTGGTATTGAGCGGTTAAATCCATAATGGTGATGATGAATTGACGTTCATCAAGCTGATCAATCACAGGTTTGATCGGCATAATACTGACTTTTACCGGAATGCGCTGGGCTTGTACTTCACACTCAAACTCAGCCGATAAGGCCTCTTGATTTTCGCGGTCGTTTAAGCGATTAAATAACCATTGACTGTTGTTTTTGCTTAAAAAACGAAAGATTGAGTGTTGGTTTAAATGGCGTGTCGTTCGGTGGGTAAAAAACAATTCAGCTTGATGGTTATTATCAAGAATAATACCAGCTTGATCGAGTAATAAAGCCGGAATGGGTAAGTGCTCAAACAGTTTTTTATATTGAACCTGTTGGTGATCCAATTTGAGCTGTGTGTCTTGAAGCTGTTGATTTTGGACTTCCAGTTCGGCTAAATAGACCTGCATTTCTTCAACCAATGCCGACATATTCGCTTGCGAAAGCCGCTCGATATCGGTGAAATCGGGCCGGTCTTCTAACAATTGTTTCGCCCGTTGGCGTAAGCTGTCTTTATCTAGCGTGTTTATTGTCATTATTGGTCACTAATACCAGTTACATCGATAAAACTAGCCACAGCACCATGCTTGTCGCTTGAAGGTATTTTGTAAGGCAGAATCCGCAACAAGTAGCTTTTGTGGTTTTGGTGTATCAATTCAGTTTCAAACGGAAGTGTGGTTTTTAAGGTTTGTTCAAAATAGTCGATTAAATGTTCGTTATCAAAACTGTGGTGCAAGTCGCTCAAAGGGCGTCCAAGGTCTGAATCACGCAACTTAAATAGCCCAACAGCATCAGGGCTGAATCGACTAATATTTAGGTTGTGATCAACAAAAATAGTGGCCACGCCTACGGCTTTCGCCATGGTATCGAGGTCGGCATTTAATTGGTTAAGGCGTAGCACTTTTTCTTGGTATTCGGCATTGACCGTATTGAGCTCTTCGTTGACTGATTGCAGTTCTTCGTTCGAGCTTTGCAGTTCTTCATTGGACGCCATCAACTCTTCATTGGTGGCCTGCAGTTCTTCGTTTGAGGTTTCAAGTTCCTCAATCGTGGCTTGTAGGCTTTCACGGGTTGCCGCTAATTCTTGTTGTAATACTTCAATCCGCGCAGCGGTTTCATCATCGAGGTTAATGGTTTGGCTTTGCGGGTCATCATGTTGTAAAGGGAGGGGTTCAAACAGCACCAAGGCAAATTTTTCGTCAGCATTGCTGCTAATCGGTCGGACGCAAACGCGTAACAAGCAAGGATTTTCTGGCTCGAGTTCAAGTTTTAAACGGTCGGAATAAAATACTTTTTGGTCTTTTAACGCTTTGAATAATAAAGCGGAAACCACGGAGATAAGCCCATCCGGTAAAATGCGGGTAATATCCATACTGGCAGCGCCGGCACGAATTTTATAAAAGGGTTTGACATCGCCGTACAGGTGAATGATTTCTTGATGATCGTTCACTAAAAAACCAGGCGGAGAATAGGCGTTAATCAATTGATGACTGGTTTCATCGAGCAATGCGACTTCAGCCGTTTCAAGTGCGTTCAGTTTGCTGAACTGTCTGGTTAGGCGAGGTTGGCTTTTAAGTGAGTTTTTACTATTGTCTAGGCCGATAAGTGGCATATTGACATAGTTTCTGCGGAAGATTTTACTTTTTGCATGAACCGTATCAAAGCCTTTGGCAATCGCGTTAATCGATTCGCTTGAGCCTAAAAATAAATAGCCGCCGGGTTTGGTCGCGTACTGTAAGCGTTGCAAGGCTTTGTTTTGCGGTTCGGCTTGAAAATAAATTAAGGTATTGCGACAGGTGACTAAATCCATTCGGGTAAAGGGCGGGTCAGCGAGTAGGTTGTGTTTGGCAAATACCACGACTTGGCGCAATTCGGGTTTGACAATATATTCATTGCCGGATTTGCTAAAAAAACGTTGCAGACGTTCGGGGCTGACTTCAGCGGCAATCGATTCAGGGTAATGGCCAGCTGAGGCGAGTTCAATTGCTTGCGGATTGACATCGGTGGCGAATATTTTTAAATTCGGCCAGCGCCGGGCGCGTTCAAAGGCTTCAAAGAACAAAATGGCAATCGAATAAACTTCTTCACCACTGGATATGCCGGCGGACCAGATACGAATACCGTTGCCGTTTTCGGCTTTGCTGACAATGTCATCAATCGCAATCGTTTGCAGATCATCAAAGGCCGGCGTGTCTCTGAAGAAGCGGGTAACAGGTATGAAGAGTTCGCGTCTTAAATTCGCCAGTTCTGTGCGGTCTATCTCAAGCAGTTTGGCATAGTCTTTAACATCTGAGATGTGTTTAACTTGCATCCGTCGTTCAATGCGTCGGGTGACGGTGGCTTGTTTGTATTGGTGAAAATCAACGCCTGTGGTTTGCGCCAGATAGTGAAAAATTAAATGGGTGGGGTCTTCATAATCCAGGCCTGGTTGCGCCGTGTCTTGTTTAACAATTTTTTGTGGGTTTTTAACATAGTCGAGCAGTCGTTCAGCAAGCTGTTCAGCATCTAACACATCATCAATCAGGCCGGTGGCAATCACGCTGTTAGGCATGCCATTGAATTTAGCTTCTTTCGGAGATTGTGCCAATAAAAACCCACCGGATTCGTTAATCACATACGCACCGCGGGTGCCGTCTGAGCCTGTGCCTGAAAGAATAATGCCGATGGCTTTGTCACCATATTCTTCGGCCATTGAGGTGAAAAAAATATCTATCGGTAAGCTGAGTACATGCGGTGTTTTTTGGGTGAGGACAAAGTGGCCGCCAACCACGCGCATAATCGTGCCTGCGGGAATTAGGTAAACATGGTTGGGCTGAATCGGCATGCCTTCTTCAACCAGTTTAATCGGCATGGCGGTGTAACGCCCGAGTAAATCAGCCATCATGCTTTTATGGTCTGGCGATAAATGCTGGATTACGATAAAGGGTAAGCCGGTATCGGTTGGGCAAGCGGCAAAAAATTTTTCGAGTGCTTCAAGGCCCCCGGCTGAGGCACCAAGTGCAACAACAAATTCTCGGTGTTGAGTGGGTTGAGGCTGTTCGTTTGATTCCATTGATTTGTTCCTGATTGTCAGACGTGTTTTATAAACGCTGGAATGCGTTGATTAGCACTTTTGCAGTGCTGGGGATAATCCAGTTTTCAGTCAGATCAAGTTGGTCGCTAGGCAAGTCAAGAAGTTCAGTTTGACGCTGGTGTGGTGAGACATTAAAAAATCGCATGGACCATTCAGCAAAATGCCGTTCTTCTATCGGTTGGCTATATATTTGGCGCACGTCATAATGACGAAAATCTTGCTTAATGCTGGCATAAAGCATGTTTACAGTCGTTTCTTCACCTTCAAGCACTTGGAAAAAAATGCCATCATTGTAGAGCAGTAGGCCGGTGATATTGTGTAGTTTATTGAAACGGGTCGCTTGATTAAGCAATTGCTCAAGCTGAATATCTGTCATCATTTCACTGGCACGACTGGTATAGGCAAGCTCTAACATTATTTTTTCCTTGTTTGCACCAATTGGTCATATACTTTTGTTGTCCGCATGGTTATTATTCATTAGATATGAACAGCATTTACGATATACGTCGCGATAACGCGCAACTTTTAGTTAACTTTATTGGTAATAAAACGCTTTTCTCTGAGAGAATCGAGCGTTCGCCAACCCAAGTTAGCCGCATTCTCGGTCTGAATCCAACAAGAAATATTGGAGAAAAGCTTGCGCGCCATATCGAGCATTGCTTTTGTCTGCCTAAATTTTGGTTAGATCAAGCGCATCAAGAACCCGCAAATATTGATAAGCAAATTAATACGATTAACCAAGACCGTTATGAACATCTGCATCACGTGCTTTGCGAGCTTTACCAGGCTACCATCACCAAACGGATTGATGAATCCACATATCATCTATTGGTAAAGGTGTTGGAACATCATCAGGTTAATCGCTAGTATTTTACCAATTTGATACACATTTTAGCTTTTTTGTTCAAGCTGTCAACTTAACTTGTACTTAAGTTACATAAAATTAAGCCTGCTATCCAATAAAATTTTTTAATGTTACTGGGTGCCAAACAGGGCATCCAAGTCTTGGCTGTTAAAACGCTCGTGGTAGTTGCACATTTCGTTGAACACCACAATCTCACCTTGTTCTTCGAGTAATTTTCTTGCCTCTTCCTCGCCCAGTGATTTCAACATGGTGGCCACTCTTTCACGGTCTTGAAGACATTCATAGACTAGTGGTTTAGCTTCAAATACCTCGACCACTTCCTCGTGAAATAAACGTGTTAGCAGCGTGGTGTTATCTAATTCAAGCAGCTCTTGGTCTTTTACGGTCGAGGCAAGGTGTTGAATGCGATCCCACGCATCGGCATCCGCAGCCTCCGTGTCTGGCATTTTTTGTAAGTAAAGGGCGCCTACGGCTTGATCACTGACGCTAATCCATAAACGGGTATCGAGTTGTTCGGATTGTGATAAGAAATGCTGTAACGCATCAACCAGTTGATCGCCTTCACGACTTACATAGGACTGGTAAAGATGATCGGTTAGGCTATTTTCAAGTGACAATAAAATTTGTCCTTGACCCAAAAGGCTTTCTGCATTGGTTTGGTCGGTAATCGGTTGATTGGTTTTAGCCATGCCTTTGAGCTTGAGTTGATGTGTGACTTCAACCACTAGTAGATTAACCGGACCTTCGCCTTGAACTTGCAGCGTTATTTTACCGGGGTGTTTGATGCCATTCGCCAGCAAGGCGCTAAATGCGGTGAGTTCACCAAGCAATTCTTGTAAGGCTTGCGGATAATGGCGATCTTTAATCATTGATAACCAGGCCTGGTTAAGTAGTAGCCGTTGACCACGTATAGCTTGATCTTTGAATAGGAAGCGTTGAATAACATCCTGCTGTGACATGCTGATTCCTTTGAACTCTTTTTTTAGGTTGCGTTATTATAGCTAGGTTTGTGAACAGATAGGAAATGTTCAGACACCCCCGCCCAAAAGGCGTATTAAAACTCGAGTGAGACAAGTTTATGATATCAGAACAACAAATTGATCAGGTGGTCGCGCAAAGTGTTGAAAGAGCAAAGACTTTGCCGAAAGATTTAGTGCTGTGTGATTCTGCACAGTCGGACGAGCGAAAGCAGGAAATATTTGAATTGCTCAGTGCGCAAGGCCTAACGCCGGAATTTTTCAGTTGCGAAGATCAAGCGTCGCTAGATCAGTGTTTGCCGGATGCACGACGCTATTGGTTAGATTTAAGTGATGATCAAGTGGTGGCGTTATTTAATGTCCTGACCCAGTCTGAAAACAAGGTTCCTTTGGCCTTATTGCCAAATGATAACAATCCAAATGCGCAACAGTTTTTCGGTATTACCCGAAAGTTAAAAGAAGCCGTGATTGATGGTGTTGATAAATCAAAAGCGATGGAGGCAGATCTGCTGTTTTGTAATGACCAGCTTGTTCTTTCAAATGTGGTTATTGGTGAAAATTTTCGTGTGTCTCAAGAGGGTAATCATGAGAGGCCTTTTTATCAGCAGGCTTGGTTCGATTGGAAGGAAACCTATCAAGCGGTTAAAGCAGCAACACCCCAATTGTTTAAGCTTCAAACCGCCAAAAACCAAACTATTAATACCGCCGCATTGAGTATTTGGATTGAACCCCACTCGAGTTCAGCGGCAATTACGCGGGGTTTAGAAACCAATTTTAATTTTAATGATGGTCGGATGAATGCGGTGATTTTTGCTCCAAATTCGCTCATGGGTTACGGTTGGCACTGGTTCAAATCTTATGTGTTGGGGCAGCGTCAAATTACGCTTTTAACCGATACGATTGGCTTGGTGCAGACCCATAGTTTGACGATTAAAGCCCAGCGTGATGTGACCTACTCAATTGACGGCCAAAGCCATGAGGCATCATCGCTTGCTTTGAAAATAGTTGAGCAGGTGGTGAACATTATCCCCGGACGTTATTTGGCGGAAGATGACACTACAAGAAAAACCAATAAAGAAGTCTTTAAGGTTCAAGGTTTACCAAGAGATGAGGACGCGATTGAAAAAGTCGGGCGGCCTCTGCCCTTGTTTGACCAAGCGCACGAAGAGGATTATAAGCATGTATTTGTTGAGCTACGTCAGAGTGCCTTAACCAGCTCACCCTACATGGTATTAATGGTGTTATCGACCCTGCTCGCGACCTTTGGTTTGATGGCAAACTCGACTTCGGTCGTGATTGGCGCGATGATTTTAGCACCGCTGATGGCACCGATTGTATCCTTGGCGATGGGCATGGCGCGCGGTGAAGGCAGCTTAACCTTGACCTCGATTAAAACCCTGTTAATCGGTTTGTTATTAGCCTTGTTGAGCGCGATGGTTGCAACTTGGATTGTCGATATTCAATATGTAACCAATGAAATCGCCGGGCGATTAAATCCCACGCTATTGGATTTAGGCGTGGCGGTGGTGTCGGGAATTGCGGGAGCTTACGCCTATGCAAAATCTGAGGTTGCTAAAACCCTAGCGGGGGTGGCGATTGCGGTTGCTTTAGTACCGCCGCTTGCCGTTACCGGTATAGGTTTGGGGTGGATGGACTGGTCAGTGGTTTATGGTTCGTTTTTATTGTTTATCACTAACCTGTTCGGTATTGCGGCCGCCGCGGCGATTACCTTTTGGGTGATGGGCTATACCAGTTTTGCGCGTGCGAAAAAAGGTTTTGGTGCCTCTGCGTTGATTGTTGGATTGATTGCCATACCGCTGGCATTTGCTTTCTGGCAAATGGGGCAGAAGAGCAGTTTAACTAACAGCCTAGAGGGCATTGAGCTGGTGATTAACGAGACAAGGATTCGTTTAGAGAGTGTCGATGTGCAATGGGGTGCGAATCCGAGTGTGAAGCTGAATGTAGTGAGCCATCACACCTTATCGGATGCGGTATTTGATGAGCTTGCACAGACCTTAAACGTCCGCACAGGTGTTGAAGCGCAATACCGCTTCACCCCTCAACTGATTCGTTAAACACACCTTGGGCTTGTAGGTCGGCGTGGTAGGAACTCCGTACCATCGGCCCGCAGGCGACATGACTAAACCCGAGTTGATAGGCTTGGGTTTCGAGTTGTTTGAATTCTTCCGGTGTCCAGTAGCGTTCGACCGCTAGGTGATGCACGCTGGGTTGTAGGTATTGGCCGACGGTCAGCATATCTACGTTATGGGCGCGTAGTTCTTTAAGCACTTGCCCCATTTCATCAAAGCTTTCGCCTAGGCCAACCATTAAGCCTGACTTGGTTTTGACATGGGGTTGCATTTGTTTGAAGCGCGCTAATAAGTCTAACGAGGCTTGATAATCTGCACCAGGCCTGGCTTGTTCATACAAACGCGGTACCGTTTCAAGGTTATGATTGAGTACGTCCGGCGGACAGTGCGCTAGGGTTTCCAGCGCCACGGTGAGTCGGCCGCGAAAATCCGGTACTAGAATTTCAATTTGCGTGTTGGGTGAGGTGTTACGCACCGCTTCAACACAGTGGCGGAAATGTTTGGCCCCGCCGTCACGCAGGTCATCGCGATCTACCGAGGTAATCACCACGTAATTTAAGCGCATGGCTTTAATGGTATTCGCCATATGCTGGGGTTCGTTGGCATCAAGCGGTTTGGGGCGGCCGTGGGTCACATCACAAAACGGGCATTTACGGGTACAAATATCGCCCATTATCATAAAAGTGGCGGTGCCGTGGCCAAAACACTCGCCGAGGTTAGGGCAAGAGGCTTCTTCACAAACTGTGTGTAATCCGTTATCGCGCAAAATACGTTTGAGTTCGCCGATGCGATGGATATCTTTGGCTTTAGGCAGTTTGGCGCGAATCCAGTTGGGTTTTTGCAGGCGTTCGCGTTCAGGGTCAGGTTTGTGCTTGAGTGACTTGGTTTTGTACTCGCCCTTACTCATTTGCTGGTTGCGCGTTTTGAGCCCGCCAATCTGGTCGAGTTTTATTTCTTGGTAGGTTTGCATAAGCCGGTTTTCTTTTGATTTAGGTTGAGTGATCGCGTTTTATTTTTATGAGTCGACCATTATAGGCGAGTTTTCCAGTAGCTGTAAAATCTGTCTGAGCAATCGGGGTTGAACCTGTTCGACAGAAATGTCGGCTTGATACTGAGCAAGTTGCGTCATTTGCATGGCTTGAAGCCCGCAGGGGGTAATCCATTCAAATGGCGTTAAGTCCATATTGACGTTTAAGGCTAAACCGTGATAACTCGATTGACGCTTTATTTTTAGGCCGAGCGAGGCGATTTTTTTACCCTCAAGATAAATGCCAGGCGCATCCGCACGCGCATAGGCGGGCAGTTGAAACTCCGCCAAAAGTTGGATGCAGGCCTGCTCAAGCAGGGTGACCAGTTGGCGCACGCCAAGCTTGCGGCGTTTCAAATCAATTAACAGATAGGCAATCAATTGACCGGGGGCGTGATAAGTAATCTGTCCACCACGGTCGGTATGAACCAGCGGTATAGCGCGCAGGCTTTGTTGGATGTGTTCAGCTTGACCATTTAAACCTTGAGTGAATACTGGGGGGTGTTCAACCAACCAGATTTCGTCCGGCGTATCAGCATCGCGGTGTTGGGTAAAGGTTTGCATGGACTGATAGGTTTGCAGGTAATCTTGCAAACCTAGGTGTTGGATTTTAATGTTTTGGCTTAGAGTGTCCACAGTACATCAGGGTGTGCGTTTAACTCACCATAAATGCCGTGGATTTGTTCGATATGGGTGGCGTAAAACTTAATCTTAACTGAAACGTATTTTCCGGTTTTTGATGGGTTTAAGCGAATAGCTTCACGCGCAACATCGGCAACATGTTTTTGAGTGGTGTTAAAAACCAAGTCAATAAAGGTTTCACAATGAGGCCCCATGGCTTTGAGTTCATAGTGACAAGGAAACTCAATGAGGGTTTCAGGCTTTTCAGAATTTTGTGATTCGGTCATATCGTGCTTCGGGTTCTCGTTTGTATTTTATAATTCTGGTATAGCTGACGTAACTGCTTCCAAATCGCACCGGGTTGGCCGTCGGCCACCGGTTGTCCATTCAGTTGGCAAATCGGTAGGGCTTCTTTCGTAGAGCTGGCTAACCAAAGTTCATCCGCGCTGTCGAGTTCGGTTTGATGAATCTCGCGCTCGATAAACGGGATATGGTGGCGGTTGGCGATTTTTTCAATCACTTGGCGGGTAACACCGGGCAAAATATGTGCGCTTAACGGCGGGGTGATGATTTCACCGGCTTTGACCATCATCATATTGCTGGCCGAACCTTCGGTCACGTAACCTTGTTGGTTGACTAAAATCACATCATCGACCCCGGCGGCTTGGGCTTGCATTTTCGCCATCACATTCGGCAACAGAGCAATAGATTTAATATCACAGCGCTGCCAACGTATATCTTCAAGCGTAATAACCTTAATACCATGAGAAATAATGCTGTCAGCCAAGGGTTTGAGCGGATTGGTATAGGCAAAAACTGTGGGAATTAAATCAGCCTGTGGCAGATGGTCACGCGGAATTTGTTGACCTCGGCTGATTTGCAGGTATATAAATTGATCTTGCCAAGGATGCAGTGAAATCAATTGTTGTAGTACCGATAACCAGGCCTGGTTATCCATCGGGTTGTTGATAAACACGCCGGCAAGACTGTTTTCAAGACGCTGGTAATGTGCTTCCCATTCAAACAGTTGCCCTTGATACACCGGGATCACTTCATACACGCCATCGGCAAATAAAAACCCGCGATCCAAGGGTGAGATGCGGGCTTGTTCCATTGGCATAAAGTCGCCATTTAAATAAACAGTTTGCAGGGTCATGTTTGCTTAAACTTCTTTGCCAAAAAGCCCACGGAATAGCAGTTTTATTCTGTCCATTAAGCGCTTGAAAAAAGAGGCCTGTTCGATATCTGCCAATGCGATCAGTGGTTTCTCAACTAAAATTTCATCGTGTAAGCTGATAACCAGTTGACCGATGGGGTCGCCTAAAGCTATCGGTGCTTCAATTTGTTTTGGAGTTAGGGTATCAATTTTTAAATTTTGGTATTGACCGCGTGGAACGGTTACGTAAACTTCTTCAGCGATTCCTAAACCCAGTGTATCACGAACGCCAAGCCATACTCTGGCATCAATCAGCCTTTGGTCTTTTTCGTAAAGTTTATGGGTTTCGTAGAAGCGGAATGCGTAGTTAAGAAGTTTTTGGCTTTCGCTAATTCTTTGAGAAGCACTTTCAGTTCCAGCTACCACAACAATAACGCGCATGTCATTTCGATTCGCGGATGATACCAAACAATAGCCTGCTGAGGAGGTATGCCCGGTTTTTAAGCCATCAACGGTTGGATCCTGCCAAAGCAAGCGGTTACGGTTATATTGGGTAATGCCGTTGTAGGTGAAACGCTTTTCGGAGTACCAGTTATAAAACTCAGGAAAGTCTCGAATCAGCGCACGAGTTAAGATTGATAAATCTCGAACCGTGGTTAGGTGCTCAGGATCTGGCAAGCCTGTAGAGTTAAGGAAGTTAGTATTAGTCATCCCAAGCTCTAAGGCATATTGATTCATTAATTGTGCAAAACGTTCCTCTGTTCCTGCGATGTGTTCAGCCAGTGCGACACTCGCGTCGTTACCTGATTGGATAACCATGCCCTTGATTAAGTCCTGCACTGAAACTTGTCTACCCACTTCGATAAACATGCGAGAGCCAGGCATACGCCAAGCTTTTTCACTAATCGTTACCATGTCTTCAAGTTTGATTCGTTCATTTTTGATTTCAGTAAAGACCACATAGCCCGTCATGATCTTGGTTAAACTGGCGGGTTCAATCAGCATGTCCGGATTACCTTGAGCAATAATCGCATTGCTGTCGTAATCAACTACAATATGAGCTGTACCGGCAAAAGAAGGCGGTGCCGGTGATACAAAAGGTTGGTTAGCTCGGGATGCTTGGCTAAATAAAAGCGACAGCGTTAGAATTGCAAAAATACTTGAGCGATAAAATAAATTTTTCATAGGCCTTAAAATGTTAAGTAATATTGATTTGGCATAATCTAACATAATTAGTGCTTTTTCTAAACCTTGAATATTGAATCAATTCGATAACATTTTTTTGTGGGTGTGGATCGACATCAATATGCCAAAGCTGATCATTAGGGTAACCATTGAGCTGCCTCCGTAACTGATGAGTGGTAATGGGAGTCCTACTACAGGTAAAAGTCCGCTGACCATGCCTATATTGACACTAACGTAGATAAAGAGTGTCATGGTTAAGCTGGCTGCAACCAACCGACTAAAGGCTTCCTGGGCGCGATAAGCAATATATAAACCTCTGAGCAAAACCAGACTGTAAAGGGTAAGTAACAGAATGACGCCTATGAGCCCAAATTCTTCGGCAAATACTGAAAATATAAAGTCCGTGGTACTTTCCGGAAGAAATTCAAGATGTGCCTGAGTACTGCCCATAAACCCCTTTCCTTCTAAACCACCAGATCCAATCGCTATTTTTGATTGAATGATATGGTAACCAGCCCCCAAAGGGTCAGACTCCGGGTCAAGAAAAGTCAGCACACGTTGCTTTTGATAGGCATGGAGAAAGTTCCAGACGACAGGGATGGCGATAGCTACACTGAAAAGGGCTCCAACGATGATTTTCCAAGGTAATCCAGCAAAAAATAGCACAAATAAACCGCTCATCGCGATAAGAATTGAGGTGCCCAGGTCAGGTTGAATCACAATGAGTCCCGCTGTTAAGCCGACAATAAAAAGTCCTAGCATAAATCGTGCGGGATGGGCAGGGTATCTGCTGTAGGCAAATAACCATGCAACCATCATGGGTAGCGCGAGTTTCATGATTTCAGAGGGTTGAAATCGTATAAAGCCAAGGTCAAGCCAGCGTTGAGCGCCTTTGCCCATATCACCAAACACAATAACGGCGACAAGCATTAAGATGCCAACTAAAAATACCCAAGGCGTAATTAACGCCAGTTTGGCTGGAGGAATCTGCGCAAACGCAAGCATGAGGCTAAATGCAATTAAAATTCTTATTGCATGGTGTTTGGTTACATTTAAGTCGCCACCAGAAGCGCTATAAATGGTGATAAGTCCGGTGATTAACAGCATTATTAAACCAAGCAGTAATAATCCATCAATATGAATTCTTGCCAACCATGTTTTGGGTTTTACATAGTTTCGCTCTTTGTCAGTTAGCCACGTATTGGTCATTATTGGTCAAGCTCTTTAAGAAAGTAATCAATCGTTTCGATGGCAATCGGGGCTGCGACTCGACCACCACCGCCAGCATTTTCTACAATAATTGCGACTGCTATTCTAGGATTAGAGGCCGGTGCAAAGGCAATAAAAAGGGAGTGTGAATGCAGGCGCTGCTCTAATTCATCCGCGTTGTATTCCGCGTCATGCAGACTGAATACCTGCGCAGTACCAGTTTTTCCTGCAATTTGGTAATCTTTTATGTGACGTCCTGCATTCCATGCAGTGCCCCTTGGTGTATGTACGCTATCTATCATGCCTTGAATCACATACTCCCAGTGATTACGGCTTCGGATGGGGATTTGATCCGAGGTTTCGGCTTCTGCTTCTGGATCGGTCACATACTGGATAGAGTCTCGGTCGGCTTTGAGTAGGTGAGGTTGAATAATGCGTCCGCGATTAGCCAGAATAGCGGTCGCTTGGGCAAGTTGTATCGGTGTTGCTAGGTTATAGCCTTGGCCGATAGATGCGATAATGGTTTCACCTCGATACCAAGGTTCGCCGTGCGTTCGCCTTTTCCATTCTTGTGAAGGCAGGATGCCGCCCAATTCGCCAGGGATATCTATGCCGGTTCTTTCACCAAAGCCAAAGGGGGATAGCATGCTGTGCAGGCCATCAACACCAATGTCTAAACTCATTTTGTAGTAGAAGGTATCCACTGACTCAACAATTGAACGTTTCAAGTCTGTCCAGCCGTGGCCTTGGCGTCGCCAGTTGCGATATCGGTGATCTTGAAATTCAAAGTAACCAGGGTCAAAGATGCGTTCAGTCGTTGTGGTGAAACCCTGTTCCAGTGCACCTAAGGCAACAAAGGGTTTAGTGGTTGAGCCGGGTGGATATTGTCCTCGCAGTGCGCGGTTAATTAATGGCTTGTTAGGGTTGTTGAGCAGAGCGTTGTACTCGGCATGCGTTATGCCGTCGACAAATAAGTTCGGATCATAGTTAGGTGTGCTGACTAAAGCCAAGACTTCACCATTTATCGGTGAAATGGCTACCACCGAGCCACGGCGATCTCCGAGTTTTTCTTCAATAAATTGTTGTAACCTAATGTCAATTGTGAGGGTGATGTTTTCTCCTTGCTTAGGTGGGATGGTGTCAAGAATACGAACAACTCGTCCCTGTGCATTGGTTTCAACTGTTTGAAGTCCAGGGTAGCCATGTAAGCGATCTTCATAGGCTCTTTCAATGCCAATTTTGCCTGTTACTTCACTACCTCTATAGCGTCGGGCTTCAAGTCTTTGAAGGTCTGCCTGGCTAATTCGGCCAACATAACCCAGAAAATGAACACCGGAACTATTTTGTGGGTAGGTTCGTTTTAACTGCGCTTGTAAGGTGATACCGGGAAACCTAAAGCGGTTTGCTGCAAAAGTCGCGGCTTGTTTCTCAGTTAGAGAATAGGGTAGTGGCAGATCTCGGTGGCGAGGCGTTCGTCTTAGTGTTTCTGAAAACTCATCAATTAATGAGGTTTCAATTTCTGGAAACAAAGTTTTTAGTTGCTCAAAAGTTGCATCAAACTGAATAATGTTTTCCCGTCTAAAGTTGAGTTTGTAGTTGGAAACGTTACCAGCGAGAAGTACTTGATTACGATCAAAAATATGGCCTCTCTGAGGTGGAAGTGTTTGTACGCTTATTCTATTACCATCCGCTTGACTTAGATATTTCTCATGATTAAACCATTGCAGATAGGTCATGCGTGCAATGAGGCCAACAAAAACTATCAAGATAACCAGGATAACAAACAAAATTCTAAATTTAAACGAGCGTGTTTGTTTTAAGCTGGTTTGCGTTTCGTCAAAGGCGAGCGGTATCATGTGTTTGAAGTAGGGCTAGATAATTTTGTCAGGCTCAATGCGATCAGTGGCCATAAAACTATTGACACTAGAGGCATGGACCAATAGAGCACGGCCCCCTCTTCACTTAGAGGCGGAGTGTAAAGTATAAAATATAAGATTTGAAAGATTAACATATAGAATCCAATCACAATCGATTGTTGCCATAGTGGTGTGCTTCTAAAACGTAGTCTCATGCGAATCATCATAAAGGTGATAATAATAAAAATTAGGCTATGGCTTCCCAGTAAGGTTTGATGTAATCCATCCATTAATAACCCTAGTATTAATGCAGTAAAAAGGTGGGTTTGGTTTAGAATTTGTACTACCCAAAACAACAAAACCATAAGTGCAAAGGGCGGAAGAATAATTAGCCAATCAACTCTGAGTGCATAGACACTGAGAATTAAAGAAAGGCAATAACTCAATAAGACTAGGTATTTAACCGAGTGAAAGGCAATATTATGGTAAGCGAAATTCATTGGGGCTTCTTGTTGTAAATAAAATTAAAACTTCGTGGGTGTTGTCCAAATCAGCGATCGGTTCCGCTTTGATGTTTAAATAACTTAACCCTTCTGTTTTTGTTACTTCAGTAATAGTCGCAACTGGGTAGCCTGCTGGAAAAATCCCCCCCAAACCGGAGGTAACCAAGCTGTCACCAGGCTGAATATTCGCATTAATAGGAATAAAATCTAGGCTCAACATACCATGCCCTAAGCCGGTTACAATCCCTCTTTGACCTGTGCGTAAAACTCGAATAGGTGTTTGATGGTTTGGGTCGGTAATTTTCATAACTCGACTTGAGGTGGGCGTTAAGCTGGTGACCTGGCCAATTAAACCATTCGCATCAATAACAGGTTGATTGATTTTTATATTATCCAACCCGCCTTTGTTGATGGTGAGGTATTGCGTTAAGGGGGTAGAGCTATAAAACAAGACACTGGCTATGCGAACCGAGCGAGCATCCATTCGGCCCGTTGTGCCTAGTAGTCGCCGATGACGGTCAAGTTCTTGCTCAAGGCTTTCCATTTGTTGTAGTCGCGCTTTAAGCATAATGTTTTCGGTATTGAGTTGCAAAATCTGGTTTTCAAGCGTTGCGGTATCTTGTAGTTTATGGCTATACCATTTTTGCACTTGCGAAGGTACCGCTGCGATACGCTCAACCGGCTCTAAAGTCGTGGTCAATAGATTGCGAACGGCGCCCATATATTGACCATAGTAATCTGAAGCCATCAGCGTAACACAGATGGCAAATACTATTACGAAATCTAAGCCATCTTTATGGGGGGAGGTCGCATGCAAGCTAATAGTGTTGACTCCTCACAACTTTGGCATTTAAATAAAGGATTAATCGTGTGAGAACACGTCCATACCTTTTTCATCCATCATTTCTAGCGCTCGACCACCACCGCGAGCCACACAGGTAAGCGGATCATCGGCCACAATAACGGGTACCCCCGTTTCCTCGCTCAGGCGAGTGCTTAGGTTACGAAGTAAAGCACCGCCGCCTGTTAAGACAATACCATGTTCCGCTACATCGGCACCGAGTTCAGGGGGCGTGCGCTCTAGTGCTGTTCTAACCGCACCAACAATGGAGGAGAGGGGGTCTTGCAAGGCTTCTAAAATCTCATTGCTGTTTAAAATAAAGCTTCTAGGTACGCCTTCTGCAAGGTTTCGTCCGCGGACTTCAATTGTCTTAGGTTCAGCCTCGCTGTAGGCGGTACCGATTTCATGCTTGATTTTTTCAGCACTAGCTTCACCGATAAGCATGCCGTAGTTGCGTCGAACAAACTTGATAATAGCATCATCAAAACGGTCACCTCCGACTTTAACAGAGTCAGAGTAAACAATACCGTTTAAAGATAGGGTAGCGACTTCGGTAGTGCCGCCACCAATATCAACGACCATCGATCCGCTGGCCTCACTCACTGGCATGCCCGCGCCAATTGCGGCGGCCATAGGTTCTTCAATTAAAAATACCTGACGCGCTCCAGCACCTGCAGCGGACTCACGAATAGCGCGACGTTCTACTTGGGTTGAACCACATGGCACACAAACAAGTACGCGTGGGCTAGGTTGAAAAAACTTGGCTTCATGTACTTTACGAATAAAGGCCTGCAGCATTTTCTCGGTGACATGGAAATCTGCAATTACACCATCCTTAAGAGGACGAATTGCGCTAATATTTCCAGGTGTACGGCCAAGCATTTTTTTGGCTTCATTGCCGACCGCAACAATACTACGGTTACCGCGGCCATTGTCACGGATAGCAACAACAGAAGGTTCATTTAATACTACGCCTTGGCCTCGAACATAAATCAGGGTGTTGGCTGTTCCCAAATCGATTGAAATATCATTTGAAAACAAACCTATAATTTTACGGAACATATTTGACTTCCTAGCATGGTGGGAGGAAAAACTAAATCGTTACATTTTAAACTATATTAAGGGTGGTTATTCAAAAAACTTATCAAATGCGTTTTTAACGTGGCTTAATTTTGAACAACGCTTCACAATGTGGTAATTTAAGCCCATTTTTTGATTGTTGGCTTGCTCATTGACTAAAGGTTGTTTGGTATGAGTATTTCAGGAGACGTTATATGTCATTAGAATTGGCAGAGGTAAAAAAGATCGCTCATTTAGCCGCGATCGCTGTTGAGGCGGATGAGTTGGATGCAGTGGGGGCTAAGTTGTCGAATATTTTAGATTTATTTTCTCAGTTGTCGCAAGCGAATACCGATGGTATTGAGCCAATGGCGCACCCATTAGATCAAACTCAACGCTTGCGTGAGGATTTGGTTAACGAAGTGGATCAGCGTGAAAAGTTTCAGGCGATTGCACCGGCGACTGAAAACGGTTTGTACTTAGTGCCTAAGGTCATAGAGTGAGAGAAGAATTTATGTATCAATATTCCATTAAGCAGCTGAGTGAGCAGCTGCAGTCTAAGCAAGTTAGTTCGGTTGAGCTAACGCACTATTTTTTAGACCGTATTGCTAAACTCGATACCCAAGTTAATAGTTTTATCACGCAAACGCCTGAGTTGGCGTTGCAGATGGCGGCGCAGGCGGATCAGAAGATTGCGCAAGGTGACGCCCATGTGTTAACCGGAATTCCGATGGCGCATAAAGATATTTTTTGCACCGATGGCGTGCGCACCAGTTGTGGCTCAAAAATGTTGGATAGCTTTGTTGCACCCTATGATGCGCATGTTGTAACCCAGTTGAAAAATAGGGGGATGCCGATTTTGGGTAAAACCAATATGGATGAATTTGCGATGGGTTCATCCAGCGAATCCAGTTTTTACGGTGCAACCAAAAATCCTTGGGATTTAAGTGCGGTGCCTGGGGGCTCATCAGGCGGTTCAGCCGCGGCGGTGGCAGCAGGCCTGGTGCCGTTTACGACCGGAACAGATACGGGTGGCTCAATTCGTCAACCGGCGGCATTTTGTGGCATTTCAGGTATAAAGCCAACTTATGGCGCAGTATCACGTTTTGGCATGATTTCTTACGCCTCAAGCTTTGACCAAGGCGGGCCGATGGCGATGTCTGCGGAAGATTGTGCTTGGTTGCTGAATGCGATGGTCGGGTTTGATCAACGTGATTCGACCAGTATGCAAATTGAACCCACAGACTATACTGCTCAACTTAATCAATCACTGAAAGGTTTAAAAGTCGGCGTGCCCTCGGATTACTTTGGTGAAGGTTTAGATCCGCAAGTGGCGGCCAGTGTTAAACAAGCGATTGCTGAGATCGAAAAACTGGGTGCGCAAGTGGTTGAGGTGAGTTTACCTAACCAAAAACTCGCGGTAGCGGCCTATTATGTGTTGGCACCTGCGGAAGCCTCATCGAATTTATCGCGTTATGATGGGGTGCGTTTTGGTCATCGTTGCGCTGATCCGAAAGACTTAAACGACCTTTATACCCGTTCTCGCGCCGAAGGCTTTGGTGCCGAAGTAAAACGCCGGATTATGGTGGGGGCGTATGCCTTGTCAGCCGGTTATTACGATGCCTATTATTTGAAAGCGCAAAAAGTGCGTCGGTTGGTGCGTGATGACTTTACGCGTGCCTTTGAGCAGTGTGATGTGATTTTGGGGCCGGTTGCGCCCACGGTGGCGTTTAACATCGGCGAAAAAACCGATGACCCGATTAGTATGTATTTGGCGGATTTGTACACCATTCCGGTCAATTTGGCCGGCTTGCCAGCGATGTCGATTCCGGCTGGGTTTGTTAACCAACGTCCGGTCGGTTTGCATTTGGTGGGGCCGTATTTCAGTGAAGCGAAGTTATTAAACGTGGCCCATCAGTATCAACAAGTAACAAACTGGCATCAACAACGACCAGCCTGGGTAGGAGATAAATAATGCAGTGGGAAACCGTAATAGGCTTAGAAATTCATGCCCAATTAGCAACCAAATCCAAAATTTTTTCAGCCGCTTCGACCGCTTATGGTGCGCAGCCCAATAGCCAGGCCTGCTTGGTTGACTTGGCAATGCCGGGCGTGTTACCGGTATTGAATAAGCGTGCTTTGGAAATGGGGATTGCGTTTGGTTTGGCGATTAACGCTGAAGTGCCGACAAAATCAGTGTTCGCGCGTAAAAACTATTTTTATCCAGACTCCCCCAAAGGTTACCAGATTTCTCAATTTGAATTGCCGGTTGTCGGTAAGGGACAAATTGAAATCGAGGTCAATGGTCAGAAAAAAATGATTGGCGTCACCCGTGCGCATTTAGAAGAAGATGCGGGCAAATCTTTGCATGAGGATTTTCACGGCATGACGGGAATCGACCTAAACCGCTCCGGCACACCGCTACTGGAAATCGTGTCGGAGCCGGATATGCGCTCCGCGGCTGAAGCGATTGCTTATGCTAAAGCGATTCATGAGCTGGTGCAGTTTATTGGCATTTGTGATGGCAACCTACAAGAAGGTTCGTTCCGTATGGATGTCAATGTGTCGATTCGTCGTCCGGGTGACCCCTTTGGCACGCGTACCGAGCTAAAAAACATAAACTCATTTAAATTTGTAGAAAAGGCGATAGCCTATGAAGTCGATCGTCATATCGACGTTATTGAATCGGGGGGTAAAATCGTCCAGGAAACTCGTCTATACGACGCCGATAAAGACGAAACACGCAGTATGCGCGCTAAAGAAGAGGCGAATGATTACCGCTACTTCCCCGACCCGGATTTGTTACCGGTCATCGTAACGCAAGACGATATTGAAGCCGTTCGTCAAAGTCTGCCGGAATTGCCGGCGGTTTTGCGCGCGCGGTTTGTTGCGGATTATGGCTTGTCAGAATACGACGCCAATCTACTCACCTCCTCGAAAGCCATGGCGCAGTATTTCGAAACCATGCTGGCGACAGCGGGTGACCAGAATGCGAAGCTTTGTGCTAATTGGATCTCAGGTGAACTGGCTAAGTCACTAAACCGCGATGAGTTATCGATTGAAGCTTCACCGATCAGTGCGCAAGCGTTAGCAGGCCTGGTGATGCGAATTGTCGATAACACCATTTCCGGCAAACTCGCCAAACAGGTGTTTGAGGCAATGTGGGCCGGCGAAGGCAGCGCGGATCAAGTAATCGAAGCCAAAGGTTTGAAGCAGATTACGGATTCAAGTGCGATTGAAAAGATTGTTGATGAGGTATTGGCAGCGAATGCGAAACAGGTTGAGGCCTATAAAGGTGGTCAAGAAAAAATGTTTGGCTTCTTTGTCGGTCAGGTCATGAAACAGTCGAAAGGCCAAGCGAATCCGGCGCAGGTTAATGAATTGTTAAAGCAAAAATTGAGTTAGTTTGTTGCCATTTAAATTGAGGATTTTTGCGCTAAAAGTTATTTGGCTCTTGAATCCTCATAAAAAATCTTTATATTAGCTAAGGTAAATTTTTAATCACGTTTTATTCAAGGAGGAGTGTTTCCATGAAACGTATTGGTTTGTTTTTATTGACAAACATCGCGGTTATTGCGGTGGCGTCGATTGTTCTAAGCTTGTTTGGAGTGGGTTCAACCCTGCAGGCTAATGGAGTTGATCTAGATTTAGGCAACTTGTTAGTGTTTGCTGCGGTGTTTGGTTTTGCCGGTTCATTTGTATCTTTGGCATTATCTAAGTTTATGGCGAAGAAAATGACCGGCGCACAAGTTATTGAAAATCCGCGTAACGCGGATGAAAAATGGCTAGTAGATACGGTGCGTCGTCAAGCTGAAAAAGCAGGTATTGGTATGCCAGAGGTGGCGATTTATGATGCGCCGGATCCAAACGCCTTTGCTACCGGGATGAGCAAAAACAAGGCACTGGTTGCCGTATCAACCGGTTTACTACGCCAGATGACACGCAATGAAGTAGAGGCTGTACTGGGTCATGAAGTCGCCCACGTTGCCAATGGTGACATGATTACGATGGCGTTGGTGCAAGGTGTAGTCAACACCTTTGTTATCTTCTTCGCACGTATTGCCGGTCACTTTGTTGACCGTATTATCCTTAAAAATGAATCAGGGCATGGTATTGGTTATTATGTTGCTTCGTTTATTTTTGAGATCATCTTTGGCATTTTGGCAAGTGTGATTACCATGTGGTTCTCGCGTCGTCGTGAGTTCCATGCGGATAATGGTGGCGCCTATTTGGCTGGTAAAGAGAACATGATTGCGGCCTTGCGTCGTTTACAAATGATGCAGCCGGGTGAGTTACCTGATCAAATGGCGGCATTTGGTATCTCAAACCGCCCTAGCAAGTTAGGTGCGTTGTTTATGTCGCATCCACCACTTGAAGATCGTATTGCGGCGTTAGAAGCAACCCGTCAGGAAGAATTGAAAATTGCTTAATATTTAGTTGGTTTTCATTAAGATTAAATAAAAAACCCAGCTTTGCTGGGTTTTTTATTGTCTAGGTTTATTAAACCTTGGTTAGGTTCGTGACTGGGCTTCGGCTTGAATGCGCTTTATCATGTGATAGAGCCCCGTTGAACGATTAGGTGATAGGTGTTGTAACAAGCCGGTTTCAGCCAGAAAATCGAGGGGTGTTTGCATAATTTCTTGAGGTGTTAATCCGTCATAGACTCGCAGTAGAATTGCAACCAGGCCTGCTACAATCGCCGCGTCACTCGTCGCTTGTATCTTTAGTTGACCATTTTGTTGTTGAATATCGATCCAAACTTGAGACTGGCAACCATGAATTCGGTTTTCCTCAGTTTTAAGTTCATCTGGAAAAGAGGGGAGCTGTTTACCCAAATCGATAATGTATTTGTATTTGTCTTTCCAGTTTTCAAAGTAATTGAGTCGTTTAACTAGGTCTTGTTGTTGTATGTTCATTTTGTAATGCAGCCATTTAATATTTATTTAGTAGTTGGATTCTAACGGATAAGCTTTGATTGACTCAAGTTTTATCAAGGATAAATCACTAAAATCAAACTTTTCAATCCAGTCTTGCTAAAATGACGTTTTATTTATTCTTGAAAGAACAATAATGCCCGGTATTTTGAAAAAAATAACTCGATTTTTTAGTGCAACAGCGCCATTGGTAACGGCAGAAGTCAAGCCGTCAGCTCTTAGGTTGTCTCGTGATCAGCATGGTATATCGCGTAAAGCGATTGATAATTCAGCGCTCGATGTGCTCTATGATTTAAAGCGTGCGGGCTATGAGGCCTATTTAGTTGGTGGGGGTGTGCGTGACTTATTGCTAGGCCTTGAACCTAAGGATTTTGATATTGTTACCAATGCCAAGCCAGAACAGGTTAAAGACGTTTTTAAGCATCGTTGTCAGTTAATTGGTCGACGTTTTCGCTTAGCTCATGTACGTTTTGGGCGACAAATTGTTGAGGTGGCGACTTTTCGTGGTGAAGATGATGGTAAAGAACGTCAGCAGGATCAAACCGGTCGTTTGATTCGTGATAACGTTTATGGCACTTTGGAAGAAGATGTGTGGCGTCGTGATTTTACGGTGAATGCACTTTACTATGATATTCGCGATTTTAGCTTGGTAGATCATGTCAATGGCTTAGCGGACTTAAAGGCCGGCCAGTTACGGTTGATTGGTGATCCTAGTACACGCTACCATGAAGATCCGGTGAGGATGATTCGAGCTGTTCGTTTTGCTGCAAAATTGGGTTTTAATATCGAAGCTCAAACGGAAAAGCCTCTATTTGAACTGGGGCGTTTATTGCTTGATGTCTCGAATGCACGGATGTTTGATGAAGTGATCAAGCTTTTCCATAGTGGTGTCGGTTTAGAAGTTTTTGAAAAATTGCGTCATTATGACTTGTTTAAATGTTTATTTCCCTTAACCGATGCTTTGCTTGCAAGTGAGCAAGAGCATTTCCCGCGGCAGTTAGTCATTGAAGCATTGAAAAGCACAGACAATCGTGTAAGGGAAGATAAACCGGTTAATCCGGCCTTTTTGTTTGCCGCTTTTTTATGGGAACCGATGATGCAGCGTCGTGATCTTCATTTAAGTGCGGGGCTGTCTCCGCAAGATGCTTTTTTCGCAGCTTGTAATGATGTTATTGAACAGCAGGTTAAGCGTACTGCGATTCCTAAGCGCTTTAGTTCGCAGGTGCGAGATATCTGGAATCTGCAGTTCCGTTTACCTAAACGTTTTGGTCCGAAGGCCGCCCAGTTACGCGCTCATCCCCGTTTTAGAGCGGCTTATGATTTTATCGGCATACGTTTGGCGGCGGGTGAAAGTGAATTAGCTGAGTTATTTAATTGGTGGACAGAGTATCAAGAAAAAGACCCGGTTGCCCAGGTTGCGTTTGCCAATGAAATTAGGCCAATGCGTGATAAAAAACCAAGGAAACGTAAGCCGGCTAATCGTAACCTTTTTAGACGCAAAAGCAGAGACGCCGATGGTGAAATGGACTAAGGTTGCGGTAGGTTTGGGCAGTAACTTATCTAACCCGGCATCACAGCTTGATGAAGCCTGTAATAAACTGCGTGCTAGTCCGCATGTCTTAAACTTTCGCTGTTCGAGTTATTTTCATTCTAAACCTTTGGGGCCCGAAGATCAGCCGGATTTTGTCAATGCGGCGGCAGTATTTGAAACCGATTTAACACCAGAGCATTTACTGGCGTTGTTACAAGCATTTGAAAAGCGTCAGGGGCGAGTTAAATTGCGCCATTGGGGCGAGCGCTTGATTGATTTGGATATACTGCTGTACGGTAATCAACAGTTTAATCAGCCAAATTTAACTGTTCCACATCCATTTTTAACTGAGCGTGATTTTGTTTTATTGCCACTTGCCGAATTATGGCCTGATGTGATGATTCCTGGACGGGGTCAAATACAGAACATTATCATGCAGTTAAATAGCCGTTATGTGGTTTAGATTTAATCAATAGAAGGAAGTCTATGAAGCGTAACCTCGCTTATTTACAGAAGTGTAAGTCAGCCCAGCAACCTATTGTATGTATGACAGCCTATGATGCTGCGTTTGCACACTGGGCGAATCAAGCCGATGTTGATGTGTTATTGGTTGGGGATTCGCTGGGGATGGTGGTGCAGGGGCATGCTAACACCTTGCCAGTAACCCTCGAGCAGATGATTTATCATGCTCAAGCCGTTCAGCGCACCAATAACCAGGCCTGGTGTATTGTTGATTTGCCCTTTATGGCGGATAGCCAGCTTTCACAAACCTTGGAAAATAGTGCTCGCTTGATAAAAGAAGCGTCGGCAGACATGGTCAAGTTAGAAGGTGGTCAACGTGTTATACCGGCTGTGCGTGCACTGAGTGATCTAGGTGTGCCTGTTTGTGGTCACCTAGGTTTACTGCCGCAATCAGTGCTTAAGAAAGGCTATCGTGTTCAAGGTCGTGATGAAGAAGCTGCAGAGCAATTACTTGCAGATGCTCAGGCGCTTGAGCAAGCTGGGGCAGATATGTTGGTTTTAGAATGTGTTCCTTCTCGCTTGGCTGAACGTATTAGTCAGCGGCTAACGATTCCGGTTATTGGCATTGGTGCGGGTTCTAACACCGATGGACAGGTGTTGGTGGTATATGATCTATTGGGTTTGACTCCTGGAAAACTCCCGCGCTTTAGCAAAAACTTTTTAACCGATGCGGGTTCTATTTCGCAAGCAATGATGGATTTTACACAAGCAGTGAGGTCAAGGGCATTTCCTGCGGCAGAGCATGAGATGGCGGACTAGTGAAATGATAGCAGTAAGTCGTGTTCAAACTTTGCGTGAGCAAATTAAGCAGTGGAGGCGAGACGGGCTTAAAATCGGCTTTGTTCCCACCATGGGTAATTTACATCAGGGGCACCTAGGCTTGGTTGATATCGCAAAACAACAGGCTGATAGGGTCGTCGTGAGTATTTTTGTTAATCCTTTACAGTTTGGTGAGGGGGAGGACTTTGCCCGTTATCCGCGTACCCTAGATCAAGATCAGATTAAATTACAAAGTCAGCGCTGTGACCTGTTGTTTTGTCCTAGTGTTGAAGAGCTATATCCATCTGGCGCTATATCGACACGTGTGCAGGCTGATCCTGAACTCGCTGCTCTTTGGGAAGGCGCGGCTCGACCAGGACATTTTGATGGTGTTTGTACCGTGGTGGCAAAGTTATTTAATTTGGTGCAACCTGATTTGGCGATTTTTGGACAAAAAGATTTCCAGCAGTGGACGATCATTAAGCGGATGGTTGTTGAGTTGAACTGGCCTGTCGAATTAGTTAAAGCGCCAATAGCTAGGGATCAAGACGGCTTGGCCTTGAGTTCGCGTAATCAATATTTATCTGTGGATCAAAGACAAATTGCGCCAAAGCTTTATGTTGTGTTGCAGGATGCGGCCATGGCCTGTTTTTCAGGTAACGCGGACTTATCTAGTCTGTGCCAAACTGGGGTCAATCAACTGCTTAGTCTGGGGTTTGACCAGGTTGATTATTTTTCTATTGTTGACCCAACTAGCCTAAAGCCATTGACTCAGTTACAGGATTCGATGACACTGATTGCGGTAGCGCGTCTTGGTGGGATTCGGTTGTTGGATAATATTGAAATTAATTTAAAATCATAGATAGGACTATTTTTAATGCAACGAATAACGGCTAGCGTTCAAAAATGAGCATTTCTACACTGATTGGTTTAGTTTTTGGGGTAATCATTATCTTGTCAGCGATGATGATGGGGTCGTCTATCACGCTGTTTGTCAATATTCCCGGCATGATGGTGGTAGTGGGTGGAACTATGGCCGCTACTATGATTCGCTATTCAATGGAAGATACCTTATCTGCTTTCGGTGACTCCTTCTCAGCCATTAAAGTGACCAAAGAAATTCGTGACCTAGGAGAGTTGATTGATGTCACGGAGGATTTAATTCGCATTACTCGTAAGGATGGATTATTGGCGTTGGAAAACTATGAGGTAGATAGCCGGTTTTACAAAGACGGTGTCAGAATGTTGATTGATGGCTATGAAGCGGGCATGGTGCAAGATACTCTGCGAGAGAAGAATGACCTGTTTATAGAGAAAACAGAGACCAGCGCAGGGGTGTTTCGGGCGATTGGTGAGGCTGCGCCTGCCTTTGGCATGATTGGTACTTTGGTAGGCTTAATTCAAATGTTGGCCAATTTGAGTGACCCTTCTTCAATTGGTCCGGCGATGGCGGTCGCGTTGTTAACCACTCTGTATGGGGCATTAATTGCCAGCCTATTTGCTTTACCTATTGCTGATAAGATTGAGTCATGGGCAAATGGTGAATCGCATCGTCAGAAATTAATTATAGATGCGATTGATTGTGTTTCTAAAGGGGTTAACCCAGCCGTGATGCGTGATATTTTAAAGCCGTATCTTGACTCGGCAAGTCGTAAACAAAAGGATGAAGCTTAATGGCTAGACGGGTCAAAAAATGCCGTCAAAAAATGCCTTGGTTGATGACCTTTGCCGATATGGTAACCCTGCTGCTTGCTTTTTTTATTTTGATGTTCACTGTCGCGGAGGTTGACCAAGCAAAGTATGAGCAGGCTTTGCGTTCGTTAACCGAAGCCTTAACCAAGTCGCCTGAGCTGTCGGTGATCCAAGAGACCTATCTAGAGCCACTCAACCCTACTGAAATTGAAATTATTCATGAAGCGACACCCCCTGAAAGTTTAATTAAACTTTATGAGTCGATTCAAACCGACTTCTCCAGAGAGTTGGATCAGCAGCAGGTCGTAGCGCATTTTGATCCAGAAAAAGAGCAGATTAAGATTATTTTTCCTGAAACCATTTCGTTTAACTCGGGACAATCGGATTTACATCCTCGGTTTGTTGCCATGTTAAGACGATTTAGTGGCATTATTACCGAAGATGTTAATGTTAAGGTTGTTGGGCATAGTGACCCGGTGCCTATCCGAGGAGGGCGCTATCGTTCCAACTGGGAGTTGTCGAGTGCGCGTGCGGCGGCGGTGATTCTTCAGTTTCTTGCTGATGGGGTGATAGTTCCTCATCAAGCGATGGCAATCGGGCTTGCCGATACCCATCCTTTTATGGAGGGGGATACTGAGGAAGCCTATGCAGCTAATAGGCGTATTGAAATCATTATTGAGCCTAAAGAAAAATCGCTTAGAGCACAGATAGCGCAGCAAATTGATGCGTCGGGGTTGGATACAAGTTATTAAGCTAACCCGAATGCTTCACAATCCATCAAGTATTCGGGTTAAAACTATTTTTTATAGATAGAGGTTTAGGCTTGGTTTGAGATAAGCTTTTAAATCAAACCGCTGCTTTTAGCTGTTTTGGAATCGCGTTACGGGTATGGCTTATGCCATTTTTATCATCAGCATAGACCAGTATCGGTTTGAAGTTATCCGCCTGTTTTTCATCAAGAACACAATAGGTGGCGATAATTAACAGGTCTCCAGGCGAAGCCTTGTGCGCAGCAGCGCCATTGACAGAAATGATTCCAGAATGTTCTTCAGCACGGATTGCATAGGTTGTAAAACGTGCACCGTTTCGAACATTGTAGATTTGGATTTGTTCATACTCACGGATACCAGCGGTATCAAGTAAATGACCGTCAATAGCACATGAGCCTTCGTACTCCAATTCAGAGTGAGTGGTCGTCACTCGATGTATTTTGGATTTTAAGAGGGTAATTTGCATGCTAAATTCTCGTTATCCGTTAATAAGCACATTTAAATTAGTGCTAAGAGCAAAAAATGAGCGGTAATTATAACCGAAAGTTTCAGGAATAAAAATAACTTGGGCAATGCAAAAAATATCACCCAAGTTAATTTGAGGTTATTAGCCGGTATTTCGCATTCCTGCCGCAATGGCGTTAATGCTATTAAGTAATGGGCTTAACCAGACTTCTCGTTCTGAATCACTCGCATCCAAAGATTTATATCTTTTTAAAAGTACAATTTGGATGTGGTTGAGTGGATCTAGGTAAGGGTTTCTGCGCTTGAGTGATAACGCATTAGTGGGTGTTTCAGCCATAAGGTAAGGGTTTTCACTCGCCATTAAGCTGTAACTAACCGTACGCTGATGCTCATCTGCAATCATATTGTAGATTAATGCTGCTTGTTCAGCATCCTGTGCAAGTTCACTGTATTCCTTGCCGGTTTTTAACTCCGTTTTAAATAAAGCCATTTGAATATTGCTAAGCAGGGCTCTAAAGAACGGCCATTGCTGATACATTTGCTTTAGTTTATCTTCACCATGCTCTTCTGCCCATTTTTCAAGTGCATAGCCTGTACCATACCAAGCTGGGAAGGTAAGTCGGGCCTGTGCCCAACCAAATACCCAAGGAATGGCTCTAATCGAGGCTTTGCTAAGGTTGTTCTTTTTACGGTGTGATGGGCGTGAACCAATATTCAAAAGTCCAATTTCATTTACGGGTGTTGCTTCGTAGAAAAACTTAAAGAAGCCCTCGGTATGGTCGGTTAGTTTTCGATAGGCATATTCGCCATCACGTGCCAACTGATGCATAATTTCAAGGTGCTCAGCGTGATCCTGTTCTATAGGCTGAACTAAGCAGGTACTTGCTTTCATAAGACCCGTGACGCCAAGAGACAGTTCGTAGGTAGCCGTTTCAGCATTACTATATTTATAAGATAATACTTCGCCTTGTTCGGTGAATTTAATTGCACCCCTGACGGTGCCTGTAGGCTGAGATAGAATCGCAATATGTGTAGGACCGCCCCCACGACCAATCGTGCCGCCTCGACCATGGAATAAACGACAGTCTATGCCTGACTCATCAGCGAGTTGCATGATTTGTTGCTGGGCTTGATAAAGACTCCAAGCTGAAGATAGATTACCCCCATCCTTAGCGGAGTCAGAATAACCCAGCATAATCTCTTGCTGGTTGCCTGATGATTTTAACAGTGCATTATAGGTTGGGTTATTCAGCAGCGCTGAAGTGACCGGTACGATATGCCCCAGGTCTTCAATAGTTTCAAATAAAGGGGTAATGTGAATATCACAGTAGGGTTGTCCGGCGTTATAACCAGCCAGGCCTGCTTGGTGTGCAAGAAACAGGACTTCCATTACATGACTGGCTTCATGAGTCATCGAGATAACGTAATTATTAAAAGCCTTATAGCTTATTTCTTTTCGCATTTCACGAATCACGTTAAAGACTTCAAGCACTTCACGCGTCATGTCTTTTAATGCAAGGTGTTGGGTGTCGATTATGGTAGCTGACCCAACATGCTCGGCCAAAAGCTCTAAGCGTTCGGTTTCGGATAAACTCGGATAATCTACGCCAAGATGTGACAGTAAATCTGTGACAGCATCGGTATGAACGGTGGATTCTTGGCGGATATCCAGTCGCATTAGATAGAAGCCAAACGTCTGTACTAGGCGTATCAAGTCTTTTAATTCTGCATCAGCAATGCTTTGGTCACCGTGACCACAAAGTGACTGATAGATCAGTTGCAGATCGGCTAAAAATTCAGTTTCGTTCGGGTAAGCAAAGCATCCTTTTTGCGCCAATCTATCATCATTGAGCCTGGCTTCTAGGTAGTCAAGGTTTTGTTGAAGACGGCCATGCATTAAATAGAGTAAACGACGATAGGGTTCGTCTTTAAACCGTTCGGATCGCTTGTGGAATACCAGTTCAAGAAGGTCAACATCGACAATTGTCGCTCGGTTTAACACTTCTTGGTCAATATTGGCGATATAGCGAGAATGGGTTAAAACGGCACTTAACTCAAACAAACGTCGCTTGTACTCATAGAGGACAGCGCGTGATTGTAAAAAAAGCGCATGTTCAGTAGTTTGGTGGGTTACAAACGGGTTGCCATCTCGATCCCCGCCAATCCATGAACCAAAAGTTAAGAAGTTTGGCGTTTCAATGTTTTCGCCTGGATAGTTGCGTTCCAGTGCGCGTTCCATATAACGATAAACCTGCGGCACGGACTTAAATAACGATTGACGGAAATAGTAAATGCCATTGCGAATTTCATCGCTAACGGTAGGTTTACTGTGGCGTACTTCATCCGTTTTCCATAGCACTTGAATTTGAGATTTTAATTTTTTGGTTACTTCATCGCGTGCGTAGGGGTTTTGGAAGTTATCTGCTTCATTCAATCCCTCAAGGGTAACAAAGATCCGGCGAAGGTTTTCCATGACAGCACGACGTTTTGATTCGGTAGGGTGTGCGGTAAACACTGGAATATAGTCAAGCTTGCTTAGCAATGTAGTCAACTGTTCTGCTGTCATCCCATTGTTTTTGAACTGGGAAATGGTTTCGAGCATTGAACCCATCCAGAGTGGGCCGTCGGATTTTAACTGGCTCTGGCGAGCATGATATTGATGCTCCTCCTCAGCTAAGTTGGCTAGACTAAAGTAGAGGTTGAATGCACGAATAATGATAATTAGTGACTCTGGATTTTGTTGTTCGATAAAGGCTTGTAATTCTGCTCTTAAAGCTGGGTCTTCTTGTTTGCGCAGTTGAATATAGCCTTTGCGCAGCTTTTCAACGGCTTGGAGCATTTCAGCACCGTTTTGGTTTTCAATTACTTCTCCGAGTAATCCGCCGAGTAATTTGACACGGGCGCGTAATAGTTTATCTTGTGGATCATGCGTCGTCATTGTAGCCATGGAAATCTCATTTTCTGTGAAAAGTTTGCAAGATTATAGCAGAAATAGACCGATTCGTATAAAGAAGAGAAGGTGGATAAACTCCCGTTTTCGTAAAAAACGGGAGTTAAGCGGTGAAACGCGTGTTGGAAAAGACTTAAGCTTGGTAGCGCTTAGCGCCTTCTAAGATTTCTTTTCTAGCTGATTCGACATCTTCCCAACCATCAATCTTAACCCATTTTCCTGGCTCTAGATCTTTGTAGTGTTTGAAGAAATGTTCGATCTGTTCTTTCAACAGAGGAATTTGTTCTACCGCGGTAATATCTTTGTAGATAGGTGTCAACTTGTTCACTGGAACGGCTATAACTTTAGCATCTTCACCGCCGTCATCGGTCATTTTTAAAACGCCTATTGGACGGCAACGAATGACAGAGCCAACCATAAGAGGGTGCGGGGTAACAACCAGCACGTCGACCGGATCACCATCATTGGCAAGCGTTTGGTTAATGTAGCCATAGTTCGCCGGATAGGCCATGGTTGCGCCTTGTAGACGGTCAACCCATACTAGGTCGGTGTCTTTGTCGACTTCGTATTTGATTGGTGAAGCAAAGGCTGAAATTTCAATAATCACATTGATGTCGTTCGGCAGGTCTTGGCCTGCGGTAACTGCTGCATAACCCATAATGAATCCTTAGATTTAAATGTTCGTTAAAACAAAACCACCCGCTTTGGCGGGTGGCAAGATGTTGGTTATTGTTTAGACGATTAGTCTTTCAAGTAACCCATTGCTTTTTCAACTTCGTTTTTAGAGCCGAGCATAACTGGGCAACGTTGGTGAATATCTTTTGGCTCAACGTCCATAATATGTTCACGTCCTGTCGTTGAAAGACCGCCAGCCTGTTCAACAATCATGCTCATTGGGTTGCCTTCGTACATTAAACGTAGCTTGCCCGGCTTGTTTGGCTCACGGTTGTCCCATGGGTACATGAAAATGCCACCGCGTACAAGAATACGGTGAACTTCAGCTACCATCGAAGCAACCCAACGCATGTTGTAACGCTTGCCAAGATTGCCGGTTTCACCTGCTAGACAGTCGTTGATGTAGTTTTTCATGCCGTCTTCCCAGAAGCGCTGGTTTGACATGTTGATAGCGAATTCATTGGTGTCGGCTGGAATTTGCACCTTTTCGCGAGTTAATACAAACTCACCAATATGACGATCCAGCGTGAAGAAGTTAACGCCTTTACCTGTTGTTAATACTAACAAGCTTGATGGGCCGTAAAGCACATAACCCGCTGCGACTTGTTTGCGCCCGTTTTGTAGGTAGATGTTTTGATCATCACCTTGGCGCTCATCAGCAGGGGCTTCAAGGATAGAGAAGATGGTGCCGACTGATAGGTTAACATCAATGTTTGATGAACCATCAAGTGGGTCAAACAATACAAGGTAACGACCGGTTGAAGTACCTGCAACGGTGTAATCTTCTTCTTCTGATGCAATGCCTTTAACGCAATTATCTTCAGTAAGGATATTTTTCAGTAGATCGTTTGAAACGACGTCCAAAAGTTTCTGGGTTTCACCCTGAACGTTTTCATTTACGCTTGAGCCTAGAATACCCGCTAGGTCACCCTGGCCTAGTTTGTGAGAAATCTCTTTACAAGCAATCATAATATGGCTGATAACTTGCTTTAACTCACTGTTGACTTCATCGCGTTTTAGAACTTCATGTAGACGAATCATGTTTTGCTCTCTCGTTTGTGTAAAAATCGTGTTAGCTTACCTTTAAGCGGGTAAAATTACAAGTTTTCTAAGAATTTGCCCTGTGCGTTGTAGGTTGTTAATGAAGTATATAGTTAAGTTTTTTCCAGAGATTATGATTAAGGGCGATGCCATCAAAAAGAAGATGGTTCGTCGTTTGCATGAAAATGTTTTACGTTTATTGAAGCGTTTAGATGAAGCGATTGTAACCACTAAGTACTGGGATAAGATTGAGGTATTTGTCCCAGCTGAACAACCAGGCCTAGTGAATGAGGTGGAGAAGGTGTTGCTGAATACGCCGGGTATAGATCAGGTTTGGCGAGTTAAGCAATTTCCCATTCATAATTTAGACTCGGTTGTTGAGCAGGTAGTGCCCTATGCTTTGCCGTTAATTAAAGCTAAGACTTTTGCAGTTCGTGCCAGAAGAGCAGGCCATCACCCTTTTACCTCTTTGGAGCTTGAGTGTGAGGTTGGGCGCTTGCTGTGTGAGCAGGGAGAGGGCTTGGGTGTTGATTTAAAAAAACCGGAAGTAAAGGTGGAGTTCGATATCTACGATAATACTTTAAATATTATAGAAGCGCGTTTACCGGCAATGGGTGGCTACCCGATTGGAAGTCAGGGGGAAGCACTTTCATTAATGTCTGGAGGGTTTGACTCGACTGTAGCGAGTTATCTGTCGATTAAGCGTGGCGTTAAAACCCATTTTATTTTTTTTAATTTGGGTGGTAAGGCGCACGAGCTTGGCGTTAAACAGGTTGCAATCCATTTGTGGAATAAATTTGAGTCTTCGCATAGGATTCATTTTATAACCGTTCCTTTTGAGGAAGTGGTTGCGGAGTTGTTTCGTTCTGTTCATGAAAGCTATATGGGCGTGATGCTAAAGCGCTTAATGCTTCAAGCAGCCGAGCAGGTGGCCGAGCAATTGGGTATCCAGACTTTAATAACTGGAGAAAGTGTGGCGCAGGTTTCAAGTCAGACGTTAAAGAACTTGGCTGCGATTGACCAGGCTTGTACTAAATTGGTTTTGCGTCCTCTTGCATTTATGCATAAAACAGAGATCATGGCGATCGCTGACCAAATAGGAACACGTCAGTTTGCTGAAACCATGCCTGAATATTGTGGCGTAATTTCCCGAAATCCTGTGATTGATGCATCGTTTCATCGAACATTAAAAGAAGCGGGTCGCTTTGATGATACTGTGTTGCAACAGGCTATAGCGAAAATGGCAATCTCAGCGGTCGATCAGTTGGTGGAGCAAATAGTGCAATCGTCGCCGATTGAGGTGGTAACCGATTTGGAACAAACGGATGTATTGGTGGATATTCGTGCCGAGATCGAGCAGCAGTCAAAGCCTTTGCACGGAGCGATATCCGTGCCCTTTTATCAGTTAGCCCAGGCAGCAAAAAAATGGTCAGCAGATAGGCGATATCTGTTATATTGCAAAAAGGGTGTGTTGAGTCAGCTTCATGCTCAATATTTACGTGATGCAGGCTACAGTAATGTGTTTGTTTTTCGTGCCAATCAAGGTAGCTCTGAATGAGAAAAGTGCGTTATGCGATTATTGGTGCGGGTACGGTTGGATTAACCGCGCTGAGCATCATAAAAAAACAAACGGATGATTATCTACTCATCCAATCAGGTGAGTTCGGTACGACTTGTGCTAGGGTGGGTTGTATGCCTTCTAAGGCGCTGATACATGCGGCCAACCACTTTTACCATGCGCAACATGCAAATGCGGTTGGTGTGTTAGGTGGAACTGGGCTGAGTGTTGATCAGGCTTTGGTTATGCAGCGTGTTAGGCGGTTTCGTGATCGATTTACGAGTGGGATTAAGCAAGCAACAACCGATGGTTTAAGCAGTCGGCACCTCTTGTTGGGCAAAGCTAAGTTTGTGGCCGTTAATCGTTTAGATGTAGATGGCGAGCTGGTTGAGGCGGAAAGGATTATTATTGGTACTGGTTCCAGTCCTATTGTTCCCTCTGCTTGGAGAGATAGTTTGGGTGACCGCTTGCTGACCAGTGATAATTTATTTGAATTGGAAGTTTTGCCAAAACGTATTGCGGTCATAGGCTTAGGGGTAATTGGACTTGAATTGGGGCAGTCATTATCAAGACTGGGCGTTGAAGTGATTGGTTTTGAAGCGAGCGATAGATTGGGCGGATTACGTTATGCCAAGAGTTCTGAGAAACTGCTTCAATTGTTATCTGAAGAGTTTCCGATCTACCTTGATAAATCGGTTGATATTGAAGCAGATGCGCATTCTGTAAGGGTTGTGCGTGGCGCTGAAACTTTCGAAGTGGATGCGGTGTTAGTCACCATTGGAAGAAAGCCGAATTTAGCTGATTTAAACTTAGCCTGTTTGGGAATCGATTTAAATGATCAGGAGTCATTGTTAGTCAATCCCAATACTCTTCAGCTTGAAAGTATGCCCGTTTTTTTGGCAGGCGATGCAAGTGGTTATCGTCCTATTTTGCATGAAGCGGGTGATGAGGGTAAGATAGCAGCATTAAATGCCTTGGCTTACCCAGATGTTAGGCCTAAGAAGCGTAAAACAGCGCTGGGCATTAGTTTTATCGAGCCGGGCGTTGCCTATTTTGGCGATAGGTTGGATCAGCTGAATCCAAAACTGCATGTTGTTGCTGATTTTGATCTGCATTGCAATAATGGCCGAGCGATTGTGATGGATCAAGATCAAGGTTTAATTACGGTATTTGCTGACAAGCAGTCAGGACGCCTGCTGGGGGGTGAGTTGATCATGCCTCAGGCTGAACATTTGGCCCATTTGTTGGCTTGGTGCGTAGAGCAGGAATTGACGGTGGCTAGGATTTTAGACATGCCTTTTTATCATCCTGTACTTGAAGAGGCGGTCGAGTCGGTGTTAAAACGACTTAAAGACAAACTGCAGTAAGTGAAAAATTTGAAGTCTGCTATAATTCAGACGAGTAATAACAACCAGGCCTGGTTGTGCAGCAAAAAATAAAAAGCCGACGAACTAGGTCAATAAATTAAGTATGGTATCGAGTGACTAAAGAAATAAATCCTGCGGCAGATCCTTTTGCCGAGCGTGAAGCAGAAAAATATGAAAACCCTGTGCCTAGTCGAGAGTTTATTCTCGCCTTTATGGAGCAGGTTAACCAACCCTTGCGCTTGCATCAGCTTGCAGAAGGCTTGGGAGTAGATGAATATGATGAAGAAAGATTTGAGGCCTTGTCTCGTCGCTTAAAAGCGATGTTGCGTGATGGACAATTGATTAAAAACCGACGTGGTGCTTTTGGTTTGATCCAAAAAATGGATTTAATCAAGGGGCGGGTTATTGGTCATCCTGATGGCTTTGGTTTTTTAAGCTGCGAAGATATGGATGGTGATCTATTCATTTCAGCGCAGGAAATGCACAAGGTGTTGCATGGCGATGAAGTCATTGCTTCTATTGTGGGCGAAGATCGGCGTGGGCGCAAGGAAGCGGCGATTGTTGAGGTTAGCAAGCGCCATTCAACTCAGCTGGTTGGCCGTGTCCACTTAGAAGATGGCTTGGCTTGGGTGCATCCCAACAACAATCGTATTACGCAGGATGTTTTCGTGCCTGCAGATGGTTTGTTGGATGCCAAAGAAGGTCAGATAGTTAAGGTGGATATTATTACGCAGCCTTCAAAACGTCATGGTCCTATTGGCCGGATTGTTGAGGTGATGGGTGATTACATGGCGCCAGGCATGGAAATTGATACAGCAATCCATGCTTTTGGTATTCCAAATGAATGGCCTGAAAGGTTGTTAGAAGAGTTGGCGACGATTCCAGATGAAGTGACGGAAGCGGACATAGAAGGCCGTAAGGACGTGCGTCATTTGCCTCTGGTGACGATAGATGGTGACGATTCTCGTGATTTTGATGATGCGGTCTATGCGAAGCGGCGTAAAGCAGGCTGGCGTTTGGTCGTTGCGATTGCTGATGTGTCACATTATGTTAAGCCAGGCTCTGAGTTAGATAAAGAGGCTTATAAGCGTGGGAATTCCGTTTATTTTCCGCAGCGGGTCATCCCGATGTTGCCTGAAAAACTGTCTAATGAGTTGTGTTCGTTAAACCCACATGTTGATCGCCTGTGTATGGTGTGTGATATGTACATTAGCGAAGAGGGGCAGCTTGAACGTACTCAGTTCTATCAGGCGGTAATGAATTCTAAGGCGCGTCTAACCTATAATCAGGTTCATGATATGTTGACGAATCAGCAAAGTGAGCATCGTCAAACCTTTGCACCGATGGTTGAGCATATTGAAGCTTTGAATGAGCTTTATCAAGTCTTGGCTAAATCACGTTCTGAGCGCGGTGCGCTTGAATTTGATACGGTTGAAACCAAAATGGTGTTTGATGACGATCGCAAGATTGAAAAGATTGTACCGGTTGTCCGCAATGAAGCGCATAAGCTTATTGAGGAGTGTATGTTGATGGCGAACGTCGCCACAGCACGTTATCTAAAGCATCATAAAATCCCGATTTTATATCGTGTACATGAACCACCGAAAGAAGAAAAACTAAAAAAACTAAAAGGTTTTTTAGCGGATTTTGGCTTAGGTTTAGGCGGTGGGGAGGAGCCTACTGCGCATGATTTTGATCAGGTTATGCAGCAGGTTAAGGGTTTGCCAATAGAGCATTTGGTGAATACCGTGATGCTGCGCAGTATGAATCAAGCGGTCTATCAGCCTGAAAACAAAGGGCATTTTGGTTTAAGTTTTGAGCATTACGCGCATTTTACTTCGCCGATTCGACGTTATCCTGATCTTCTGATTCATCGGGCAATTCGTCATGCTTGGCTTAAGCAGGGTGCAGAAGGTTTTAGCTACGATACACCGGCAATGGAAACCTTTGGTCGTCATTGCTCAGATACCGAACGCCGAGCAGATGAAGCAACCCGTGATGCCGTTACCTTTTTGAAGTGCGAGTTCTTATCTCACCGTCTAGGGGAGCAATATCAAGCGGTGATTTCTTCTGTGACTAACTTTGGCATGTTTGTTGAATTGGACGATCTGTATATTGAAGGTTTAATTCATATTACTGAGTTAGGAGAAGACTATTTCCATTTCGATGCGGTACGTCATTGTCTTAAGGGTGAAAGAACCGGACAGGTTTATCGTTTAGGGGATCGTGTTGAAGTTCAGGTTGCGCAGGTGGTGCTGGATACGCGCAAGATTGATCTCAGACTGGTGCGGCACTTAACTCAGTCGCCTGAGTCTGGGGAAGCACTCAATCCTGAAACACTAGCAGAAAATTCAGAGCAAAAACCCAAGAAAAAACGCCGTTCACGTAATTACGCCAACAAAAAGCGTAATCGTTCGCGAAGCAAAAAGGCTGCTGAATGAGTGATCAAATTTATGGCATCCATGCCATTGAGCGTTTGCTTAAACAGTCACCTCACTTGATTTATCATATTGATCTTATCGAGGGACGACTCAACCCGCGTCTTGAAAAACTAAGAAACCAAGCGGAGCAACTGGGGGTAACTTTAAACCGTTTGCCTAAAACACGGTTTGATAAGTTGGATGCGGTGCATCAAGGTGTGATGGCTGAGGTTTCTCCCCAGACTCGTTTTGAGGAAGCGGATTTGATTGATTGGGTGTCGTCAAATCCTCAGGCTTTGGTGTTGTTTTTAGATGAAGTGCAAGACCCTCACAATTTGGGCGCGATTCTGCGTAGTGCGGATGCGGTCGGGGTTGATGCCATAGTGATTCCTAAGAATAACGCGGTTGGCGTGAATCCAACGGTACGTAAGGTTGCTTGCGGTGCAGCGGAGAGCGTTCGCTTGGTGGTTGTAACCAACTTGGTACGAAGCATGCAGCAGTTACAACAGGCGGGTTTGTGGTTGGTAGGTTTGGCGGGTGAAACCGATAAGACGCTTTATCAAGCGGATTTTACCGGTCCAATTGGCTTGGTTATGGGGGCAGAGGGTACCGGATTGCGTCGGTTAACCCGTGAACACTGTGATCAGCTCGTGGCTATTCCAATGAAAGGTCAGGTTGAAAGCTTAAATGTTTCGGTGGCAACCGGCGTGGCACTTTATGAGGTTTTACGCCAGCGCCAATCGGTTTAGTTTTTTATCCATTTTCTGCAATATAGATCGCACCGGTTTCGGCATCGATTTCGATGTCAACCGGCTTGAGCTCATCACGCCAACAAGGTCCCTCAATACAAACACCGTCTTCTATTCTAAAAAACGCATCATGCACTGAGCACTTCATCGTCATTTCAAATGGATTGATGTCAATTTTATAGGCTTCGTCTAGTGGCACGTCCTGATGTGGGCAGTTATTTTCATAGGCTTTGATTTCATTTTCGTGTTTAATCAGTACCACCTTGTGTTTTAATCCGGGTGCCGGGACAACTGTAGCGCGTGAGCTTGTAATGTGTTTGCTATTGGCGATCGGCTTACGCGTTACCAAGGGTTCAAGCAAATTATCTAAGCCAACTTGTTGGCATTTACGCGCTGCGAGTCGGCTTGCTTCAACAGTAGCCGTTTTTAAGTCACTGCCAGCGATTAAATGATGAATTAGTGCGGCATTGAATGTATCGCCTGCACCTAGTGTATCGACCGGTTTTTTTATTTTTATTGCGGGTTGATGGAAGACCTGTCCTTGGTGATCTAGACCCCAGGCTCCTTGCTCTCCCCAGGTGCATACCAACTGCGGGTTGGGGTATTGACTGTGAATGTCGTTTAATAAAGTCTCTGCGTTTTCATAGTCTTTTGCTTTGGCATAGTGGTGCGAAAAGATCAATAGATTGGCGTGTGAAAATAGGGCTTCAATGCCTTCTCGAGGTTTTTCAACTTCGAGCGAGATAGGTTGGTGTGTTAAGAAGGTTTTGGCAATATTCAGCATCCCGGCAAGCGCTTCGATATTACGGCCTTCAAAATGAAGCCAGTCATAGTCTTCAATTTCAATTTTAGCAAAATGATCAAAGTCACATTCCGGCAGATCCCGGAAATGGGTTATGGTTCGTGTAGCTGTTTCTTGGGATAGAACAACGTAAGAAGTAGGGGTTGAGCCTTTGATAAAGCGTTGAATATGCTGGGTATCAATCCGATAGTCTTCAAGCGTTTTTTTTAATTGTTTGGCTTGATGGTCGGTAGCCAGTGTAGTGACTATCGAAGTTTGATGACCAAGTTGGCTCAGAACATAGAGGCTGTTTGCCGTATTGCCACCGAGCTTAAACTGGCGTTGTTGTGCGCGAACCTCAGCGTCTTCGCTTGGATATTGATTACAAAACAGCAGGGTGTCTAAAACCAAGTTACCTATACCAAGAATTTTTGCCATAAATTAAGCCCGTATCGTAAATTTTAAGTGTTGAATTTTAACATAGCTTGACCTGACCGACGCGCTTAGCCGTTGCGAGTTTCGCTTTCCAGGTAATCAAACAGCGTTCCGGCAATATTAAGGTTAAATTGCTTGTCAAGCTCACGAATGCAGGTCGGGCTAGTTACATTGATTTCAGTAATGTAGTCACCAATCACATCCAGTCCAACAAAAATCAAGCCTTTTTCTTGGAGTTTGGGTGCGATCTGTTGGCATAACCAGTAGTCACGCTCGGTTAAGGCTTGGCCTTCACCACGACCACCCGCCGCGATATTGCCCCGGGTTTCTCCGTCTTGTGGAATGCGTGCAAGCGCAAAGGGGATAGGTTCTCCATTAATCAGTAGGATGCGTTTATCCCCCTGTTTGATCTCAGGCAAATAACGTTGCGCCATAATATGATGTTGACCATGATCGGTCATGGTTTCGATAATGACGCTGAGGTTCGGGTCGTCTTGTTTCACTCGGAAAATAGAGGCGCCACCCATTGCATCTAAGGGTTTGAAAATCGTGTCTTGTTGCTCTTTAACAAAGGCTTTAAGCAGCTCGGCTTTGGCCGTGACCAATGTTGGCGGTAGGCATTGGGGAAACCAGCTTGCAAACAATTTTTCATTAGCATCGCGAAGGCTCTGTGGTTTATTTACCACTCTGACGCCCTGAGCTTCGGCGAGTTCAAGTAGGTGGGTGCTGTAGAGGTAGTCTTGGTTAAAAGGGGGATCTTGGCGAATAAGGATAATATCGAGTTCAGTGAGGTGGGTGTGTGCCGTATTGCCGAAGCCATAAAATTGTCCATCATTACGATCCCAAACTTTGAGTTGAGTGGTTATCGCCATAGGTTGGGTGTTCAGTAGGTAAAGGTCTTCAGGTTGCATGTAGTAAAGTTCATAACCTCGGCGCTGAGCTTCAAGCAGCATGGCAAATGAGCTGTCTTTGTAGGGTTTGATTTGTTCAATGGGGTCCATCACTATGCCAAGTTTTATCGTCATTTTTTAATCCTTTGATGACCAGGCCTGCTGGTGGTTTTGCGATTTTAATTTTTTTGGTTCAGTTTGCACCACTTTTGATTTTAGGTGGCTTTCTGAGTCGGTTTTTTATAAATACCTATATTTAACATTATGAATAATATAGGGTATTTATTTTTGCATCTTATTTTGCTTAATATTAATAAAATATAAGCAAAATGAGGACCCGAATGATGTTAGTGCAAGATTATACCAGCCCCGGCTGTTTTGATGAGTCTTTGGTAGAAGGCGGCGGAGCAAGAGCTTGTTCAAAAGCTTTGGTTGATTATGTCTCACCTATGGATATTAAGCAGTTACAGGACTTGCAAAAATTAGCTGATGCTACTATTGCCCGAATGGGAGTGAGTTTTACGGTTTATAGTGATGAAGGAAATATTGATCGTGCTTGGCCTTTTGATATATGGCCACGTGTCATTGATGCGAATGAATGGCGTCAAGTTGAAAAGGGCTTGGCACAACGCTTAAAGGCGTTAAATTGTTTTATTGATGATGTTTATAACGAACGCGCTATTTTTAAAGCGGGTGTAGTGCCGGATGAAGTGGTGTTTAGTTCTAGGAATTTCAGACCGGAATGCGTCGGCATGAAGCCAAAGCACCAGGCCTGGGCAAATATTTGCGGTACAGACCTGGTGCGTGATGCATCAGGCGCGTTTTTTGTGCTTGAAGACAATTTACGTGTTCCTTCCGGTGTGTCCTATATGCTCGAAAATCGTGGAGTCATGAAGCAAGTGGTGCCTGAGTTATTTGAGAATTTACATATTCAACCGATGGGGGATTATCCAAACCGGTTGTTATCGATGTTATCTTCGATGTCGCCAAACGAAAGTGGGGTTCCGGAAGTGGTGGTCTTGACACCGGGTATCTATAACTCGGCTTATTACGAGCATGCCTTTTTGGCTCATGAGATGGGCGCTGAGCTGGTTGAGGGCAGTGATTTGCTTGTAGGTGATGATGATTATGTCTATATGCGGAATATAGAAGGATTAAAGCGAGTCGATGTGATTTATCGTCGGATTGACGATGAATTTATTGATCCTGAAGTATTTTGTAAAGATTCTACCTTGGGGGTTCCAGGTTTAATGCGTGCTTGGCGTGCCGGTAAAGTGGCGATTGCCAATGCGCCGGGTTGTGGCGTCGCTGATGACAAGGTGGTCTATGCTTATGTGCCTGATATGATTCGGTTTTATTTAAATGAAGAGCCCTTGGTGAAGAATGTGCCAACCTACCTGTGTAGTCGTGAAGATCAGCGCGCTTATGTTTTAGAAAACATTGAAAAGCTGGTAGTCAAACCTGCCAATGAATCGGGGGGGTATGGCATGTTAGTCGGTCCTCATGCCAGTGTGCAGGAGCATCAGGCTTTTCGTCAATTAATCGCTGAAAACCCTCGGAATTATATTGCCCAGCCCACCTTAAGTCTATCAACCGTGCCGACCCTGTGTGCCGAAGCGATTGAGCCGCGTCATGTGGATTTGCGTCCATTTATTTTGCAGGGTGCCAATAGCTATGTGACACCCGGAGGCTTGACGCGTGTTGCGATGGTTAAAGGCTCGTTGGTGGTTAATTCATCCCAGGGCGGAGGCAGTAAAGATACATGGATAGTGGATTTGGAGGTGGATGATGTTATCTAGAGTGGCGGAGCGTGTTTTTTGGTTGGCACGTTATATTGAGCGGGTTGAGAACACCGCACGAATGGTATTGGTGCATTCTAATTTAATGTATGATTTGCCTAAAAAGATTGATATGAGTTGGTATAGACTGATCGAGTTGACGAGTTCGGAAACCTTATTTGCGCAGTTGTACGATAATAAAACAGAGAAAAGCGTGATGCAGATGTTGCTGGTTGAACCTAATAATCCGGCTTCTTTGTTGTCATCCTTAAGGTTTGCGCGTGAAAACGTGCGAACCACGCGCGATATTTTACCTAAAGAAACCTGGAATCAAATTAATCAACTGCATTTGCTTTTAAGATCTAGAGAGGCGGATGTGCAGACCCGCAGCAAGCGTAATGCGTTGATGGAGGAGGTGATTCAGCATTGTCAGTCGATGGTGGGTATGTTTGCCGGAACCTTGAGCCAAGATGAGACCTTTGCGTTTCTTGTAATGGGGCGTAATCTAGAAAGGGCTGATATGACTTCAAGAATGCTGGATGAGGGAGGGTTTTTTCTAGGACAGCAAAAACACCTGGAACAGGTACAGGCTTATGAAAATGTATTGTGGGCGAATATATTGCGTTCTGTCAGTGGTTATTTAATGTACCGTCAACATGTTCAGACCCAGATTGATGGTGAGGGCGTGGTGAAATTTTTGCTTAATGATCGGCTTTTTCCGCGTTCAGTGACGCATTGTTTGTTTAAGGTGGTTGAAATGTTGAAGGTATTGCCAGATGGAGAAGTAGTGCGGCAGGAGGTCGATGAGTTGACACAGATTCTAGGGCAGTGGAGCCAGTTTGAAGCAGGTTCTAAAGAGTTGCATGATTATCTTGACAGTTTACAGCAAGGCTTCATTCGGGTAAATAATAGTATTTACCAGGCCTGGTTTATTCCAAAGCATCGGGCTGCTTGATCTATGAAACGTTTCTATTGTGATTGTGGGCAGGAGGTATATTTTCACAATACCCACTGTGAGCATTGCGGGCGAGACTTGGCATTTGACCCCATTAGCATGAAGTTGTTATGTGGACACCGTGAATTAGGGCGTTTTATCAGTCAAGACTCTCAGCATCGCACGCAGAGTTATAAAACCTGTGTTAACCACACTGAGCCTTTAAATTGCAACTGGCTATTGTCGGCAGATGATCCTCATAGCCAGTGTATTTCGTGTCGAACCACTCAAACCATTCCGGATTTATCGCGACCTAAAAACCCCTTGCGTTGGAAAAAATTGGAACAGGCCAAGCGTCGTTTGTTTTACACACTCTTGAGTCTTGGGCTTGATGTAAGAGGAAGGGAACTGGATGAGCAGGGGTTGGCTTTTCAGTTTTTAGAGGATCAGCGAACAAACCCACATGTTGCGATTGAGCATGTGTTGACCGGGCATGTTAATGGTTTGATTACACTGAATGCTGCTGAAGCTGATGAAGGGTTTTTGCACACGATGAAGGAAGCGATGAATGAGCCTTATCGAACGTTGTTGGGGCATTTTCGCCACGAGGTTGGGCATTATTACTGGATGAAATTATTAAGTGAGGAAGCGTTAGTACAGTTTAGGCGGGTGTTTGGCGATGAACGTTTTGATTACCAAAGGGCTTTAAGCATTTATTATCAATATGGCCCAGCTCGTCATTGGGAAGTGAGTTTTATCAGTGGTTATGCTACCAGTCATCCTTTTGAAGATTGGGCTGAGACTTGGGCTCATTATCTGCATATTACTGATACACTCGATACCGCTCATGCTTACGGCTTGACGAATTATGAGCCGAGTAGGAATGATTTTGACACTTGGATTGCCGAGTGGACACGGGTTACTCAACTAATGAATGCGTTGAATCGGAGTATGGGGCTGGCGGATGCCTATCCGTTTGTGCTGACGCCCATTATTCTTAGTAAGTTGAGATTTATTGATCAACTGATTGATAGTCAAGCGCGTGAGCAGTGATAACTCGTCGCAATCTATTTGGATAAAAACCTTTATTTCCAGCTTGCTATTCATAGGCGTTTTTTTGGTTTATACTTAATCTGTACGTATTTAACTAGAGAGAGCAGCTCGGCCTATGAATCTAACCACAGAGGTTCTCAAATCAAGTACTATTTTTATTATTGATGATGAACCAGCCAATCTCAAGTTGCTCGATAAGGTTTTGGGTTCTCAGGGTTATCTTTACCGAGTGTTGATTCAAGACCCGCGTGATGTCCTTCCGCTTTACCATGAAAATCGTCCCGATTTAATTTTGCTAGATATTAATATGCCTTATCTTGATGGATATCAGGTTATGGAGCAATTAGCAGCGCTGGATGATCCTTTATTACCGCCGATTGTTATTTTAACCGCGCAAAAAGCCCAGGACTACCTATTGCGCGCTTTAGATGCTGGGGCCAGGGATTATATTAATAAACCGTTTGATCGTAATGAGTTGTTAATGAGAGTAAGGAATTTGCTGGAAGCGCAATTCGCTCATCTGATGTTATATGATCAAAAAGCGACCTTGGAAGATTTGGTTGAACAGCGTACCCGTGAACTTCATCGTACTCGATTGCAAATTGTGCAGCGTTTAGGAAAAGCAGCTGAGTATCGTGACGAAGAAACCGGGAGTCATATTCTTCGAATGAGTCATATTTGTGCTTTTCTAGCGAAGAAGATAGGTTGGACAGATCAACAGTGCGATCTTATCTTGAATGCAAGTCCTATGCATGATATCGGCAAGATTGGGGTGCCTGATGCGGTGTTGAAAAAACCTGGAGGCTTGGATGACGGTGAGTGGGAATTGATGAGTGCGCATGCGATTATTGGCGCAAAGCTGTTGGAGGGCGATGACTCTGATTTATTGGCGATGGCGAAAGAAATCGCCCTAACCCATCATGAAAAATGGGATGGTTCCGGGTATCCTTACGGTCTAGAGGGTGAGCAGATTCCTATGTCTGGACGCATTGCTGCCCTTGCCGATGTTTTTGATGCTTTATTGTCGGAGCGACCCTACAAAAAAGCTTGGTCACTTGAGCAGGTGGTCGCATTTTTAAATGAAAACAAGGCCAAGCATTTTGATCCCAGGTTGGTCGATGTTTTTATTGAGAATATAGCTGAGATTGTTAAGATTCGGAATCAATTTTCAAATAAGGCCAGTTATTGATTTTGCGCGTGCGATATCGTTTGAAAAAGCAAGTTTTGTTGTTAGCCAGTGCTGTTTTGTTAAGCCATTTTGGGGCAGTGGTAAACGCGAGTACTCACGACTTGCAGATTGAGGCGAAAGCAAGGTATTTATTTGATATTGTACGTTTTACTCGCTGGCCTGAAGTTTCTGCACAGGAAAATAGGCTTAATTTGTGCAGTTTAGGATCAGTCACGATGAATCAACAACTAAATAAACTGACTGACCGAACAGTTCGTGGTCATACAGTATCTCTTTTAGAGCATACAGCGCCTCAACAATGGCATCTTTGCCATATTTTGTTTATCCCTTCTAATTTATTACCTTTATATCAAGCAGAACTTGCAGCTTTGTCCGGGCAGCCAATTCTGGTGGTTAGTGAAGGAACTCATTTTGAGTTTCCAACTGTGGTTTTGATGTTTCAGGTGGATGCTCAGCAGGTCGTATTTAGTGTAAATTACGCTCAAATGCGTTCAGCCGGGCTAGAGATTAGCAGTCATGTTCTAAAATTGGCAAATGAGGTGTTGAGATGAGGTTTTCTAAACGTGCTCGCTCTTTGAGTGCCCGACTGGTACGAATAAACCAAGCCTCTATTTTGCTGGCTTTGGTGGTAGTATTGATTTTATTTATTTTTACCAGTGCGCTTACCGGTTTGATTAAATTGCTTGATGACAGTCATAGTAAGGCTAATTTGTTATCGCAAAATATTACCTCAAGTCTTGTGTTTGAAGATCAGCAAGCAGCTAGAGAGCTGTTGGGTGCATTAATTCATACTGAGGAGGTGTTGTCTGCGGCGATTTATGATCGATATGGCAACCCCTTTGCTCACGCGAGTCGACAAGACCATTCAGTTCCTTATCGCTTGGATGTGCTTAGACCCGGTATTGACTACGGACTCATGCGTTTTACGGTGATAAGACCGATTATTTTTGATAACCAGCTTTATGGCAGTTTATTGCTGACTACGGATATAAAACCACTCTACGCTCAGATTGGTATGTTATCGATGATTACGATTTTTGGCTCGATGTTTGCGTTGTTGCTTGCACGTCGGCTTTCTGTACGTTTAAGTTTGCAAGCGGTACGCCCTATTGATGAGTTGAGTCAGTTAATGGAGCGGGTGACAAAAAATAATGAATTTAACTTGCGTGCTAAACCAAGCGATATAGCTGAATTACATAGGTTGGCGACAGGCTTCAATACCATGCTGGAAGAGTTGGCCGTGCGTGATCAGCGTCTAAGTGAGCATCGTGAGCACCTGGAAGACATGGTCGAGCAACGCACCGCTCAGATGACACAGGCTAAAGAAGAAGCCGAGCGCGCTAATAAAACTAAATCTGAGTTTTTATCAAGTATGAGTCATGAGTTACGCACGCCGATGAATGCGATTTTAGGTTTTGCACAGCTGTTGGAATATGACGATGAACTGACAGCGGATCAGCGAGAAAATATTGGTGAGATTCTCAAAGCAGGTCGACACCTATTAATTTTGATTAATGAAGTTCTGGATTTAGCTAAGGTTGAGTCAGGTAAGGTGGATCTTTCGATGGAGCCGGTTGAGTTAAAACCTTTGATTCATGACTGTATTTCTCTTGTTCAGCCTCAAGCCGAGCGTCACGGAATTCAGTTGGCTTCACATTGTGAGCCACAGCAGTTTGTTTGTGCAGACTTGACGCGTTTAAAGCAGTCGCTAATTAACCTTGTATCCAATGCGATTAAATATAACCGAGAAAACGGCCGTGTCGATGTTTGGGTTGAGCCTCAAGAACACGGAGGTTATCGAATTGCGGTTCAAGATACCGGACAGGGAATTGCTCCTGAAAAGATCAAACAGTTGTTTGAACCGTTTAATCGACTCGGTGCAGAAGGCGGAGCCATAGAGGGTACGGGGATAGGATTAACGATTACGCGTCGTATTATTGAATTAATGCATGGGCAGGTTGGGGTGACCAGTCAAGTTGGGGTTGGTAGTTGTTTTTGGATCGATTTACCTTTAGCAGAGCCAGACGTTCAGCATCCTGATTTGCAACAAGCATCGTTTAAGCTAAACCCACCAGGCCTGGTGGGGCGCTTTACTGAGCGCAAAACCTTGCTTTATATTGAGGATAACCCTGCAAATCTAAGATTGGTTGAGCGAATAATCGCCAGTGTTGATGGTTTAGAATTGTTAACCGCACAGGAGCCTGAGCTGGGAATTAACTTAGCTATCTCAACCGAACCGGCACTTATTTTATTGGACATTAATTTACCCGGCATGTCAGGCTATCAGGTGTTGGACTATTTAAAGAAACAACCGGGTTTGAAGTCCGTGCCGATTATTGCCTTGACAGCGAATGCCATGCCTAAAGATATTGAAAAGGGCTTAAAGGCCGGTTTTGATGATTATCTTACCAAGCCGATTCAAGTACCTATCTTTTTAGAAAGGTTAGAACATTGGTTGTTAAACGGCACTAAAACCTCTAGTTGAATTCAGTTATAACCAGGCCTGGTGGTTAAATATAGTTTAAAAGATCCGAGGGGAGTAGACTGGCCTCGGTTCGGTTTTGTATGGCCAAATCGGCAGATCGAGCATGCATCTCTACACCGAGTAACGCGGCGTCAAAAAGGTTTAAGCCCTGTGCAATATAGCCGGTGATTAGCCCGGTTAGCAGGTCGCCCATGCCTCCGCAAGCCATGCCCGGGTTGCCAGCCTGACAAAGTGCAAGTTGTTGACCATCATAGACGAGTGTTCCTGTACCTTTTAAGACAATTACACCGCCATAACGTTTATGAAGCGCATAGATTGCGGCAATGCGATCATTTTGAATCACTTCGGTTGGTTTTTCTAACAAGCGCCCGGCTTCGCCAGGATGAGGGGTTAAAACCCAGCGCTCATAATGAAATGGATCTAAGGCTAAGCAATTTAGTGCATCGGCATCTAAAACCATCGCACAATCAAGTTTACATGCCGCTTCATAACATTGCCAAGCCCAGTTATCTTGTCCCAAACCTGGTCCAATACCTATTGCGTCAATCTGTTTAACCAACTCCATAAAGTCTTTACTGGAATAACACATCAGCTCCGGTTGCATTTGGGTCAGCGGAATTAAATGTTGATCGCGGCTGATCAGTTTCACTAAGCCGGTTCCAGATCTTAAACAAGCCTTGCCTGCTAGGGCTACCGCTCCCATCATATTAGTATTGCCGCCAATTAATAGCGCTTGGCCATAATGCCCCTTATGCGTATTTTTTATCCGCTTAGGCTGTTTCATGTCTTGATCTTGCCAGCTAGTTGCTAGAGGCTTTAGGCTGTTGAGGCGTTCATGACTAAGGTTTAGATTATCAAGAACAATTTGCCCTGAAAAATCAGGGCCATAATTTTGGAATAGGCCAATCTTATAAACTATAAAACAAGCGGTGATATCGGCTTTAACCGCATTACCCAACAATCTACCACTATCGGTATCAATTCCTGAAGGAAGATCAAGTGCAAGTACAGGTTTATTCGATTGATTGATAAGGTCAATGGCTTCAGTGTAAGGCGACTCAATCGGACGGTTGAGACCTATGCCAAAGAGTGCGTCGATTATTAAATCACATGACTCAAGGGTTCTAGCCGTTAAACGTTTACTAAAAAGCCCTAATGCACCCGCTTCCAGTTCGGCTTTTGCAGCGTCACCACTGGTGGGTAATGGACCAATTTGATAGATATGAGAGGATAGGCCTTTTAAATGGGCAAGGGTCGCGAGCGTATAGCCATCTCCTCCATTATTGCCTGGTCCGCATATGATCGCTATTTCTTTAGCATTAGGCCAGTTTTTCAAAATGAGCTGTAGGCTAAACGAAGCGGCACGGCGCATTAGGGTGATACCGGGTATATGATCTTGCTCTATCGCCATTTTTTCAAGCTGTTGGGCTTGTGTGCGGCTGTAAAGTGAAAGCATGGTGTTTATTCCGTTGACGGATAAAGCTTTATTGTAAAACAACCAGGCCTGGTTGGTAAGGATGAATTTTAGCTATAAAAAAACCAGCAATAAGCTGGTTTTTTTAGTTGGCGACCATCAAATAAAAATTATTTGATTTTAGCTTCTTTGAACATCACGTGTTTACGAACCACTGGATCGTATTTTTTGATTTCAAACTTGCCCGCCATGGTGCGTTTGTTTTTATCAGTAGTATAGAAATAACCTGTACCAGCTGATGAGACTAACTTAATTTTATCGCGCATAATCGTCTCCTAATTAAACCTTCTCACCACGTGCACGCAATTCTGCTAGCACTAATTCGATTCCGTTTTTGTCGATGGTACGCATAGCGGCTGGCGTAAGGCGTAATTTTACAAAACGGTTTTCAGATTCAACCCAAAAACGATGTGTTTGTAAATTTGGCAAAAAACGGCGACGTGTTTTACGGTGAGAGTGGGAAACATTGTTACCGACAGCAGGGCGTTTTCCTGTGACTTGGCAAACTCTAGACATCTCTCAATCCCCTATTTAATCATTAAAGATGAAAACTTATGAGTGGGCACAAATAGGCCAACTCAAGAATTCTAATTACGGTAAATTTAAAATTTACCCAAAAACAAGAAGACGGAATTATCCATAAATACGTGACTTAATGCAAGACTTATTTTCAAATTTCACCTGCTTGAGCCATTGAGTGCCATCTTCCGTGGTCGCCAATAATGATATGATCAAGTAATCGCACTTCAACCAGGCTTAAAGCTTGTTTAATTAAGTCGGTAATGCTGTGATCGGATTGGCTCGGCTTTGGCAAGCCAGACGGGTGATTATGGCTGATAACCATCGCAGCAGCATTGTGTTTTAATGCCAACTTAATGATTTCCCTCGGATGGACACTAGCCTGATTAACCGTGCCATAAAATAAAACTTCAAAGTGAATCATTTGGTGTTGTTGATCAAGGAGTAGGCAGGCAAATTGTTCACGTTCACTGCGCCCAATTTGCTGGGTAAAGTACCGGGCAGAGAGTTCTGGGCTATTAAAAATATCGCCTTTTTTTAGCCCGCTTTCAAAGTGGCGACGTGCCATTTCAAGTACGGCAGACATTTGGGCATACTTGGCAAGGCCAAGACCTTTGGCCTGACAAAACTCATCTTGGCTGGCGCGAAGAAGATTATGCAAATCACCAAAATGATCGATTAAGTCCTGCGCGAGTTCGACTGCGCTTTTGCCCTTGACTCCGACCCGTAAGAAAATGGCTAAGAGTTCTGCGTCGGTTAAACTCGGTGCGCCAAAATGGATAAGTTTTTCACGGGGGCGGTCGTATTGATGCCAATCTCGAATCGACATACAGCAGTTAGCCTATTAGTTAGCTTGCGCTTTTTTAAGGCGCTGCTGTTTGATTAGGATTGCTGTTTTTAATACCTTGGTAAATACCGAGTATTTATGCTCAACAATCTTGTACAGGTTGATGGGGTTGCCATGAGGCAGTTCAAACGCATCCTGCGCTATTTCAATCCACTTATCAATTTCTTCGTTAGTAAAAAAGCTATTGAGTTCAAAATAGGACAGTTTGGTCAGCGTGACGGCACGTAAGGTTTTGCTCCACTCTAATTCACTGATATTAGCATACTTATTTTTATAGTAGCTATTGATGCCATGAACCTTATAGTCAAGAAAGGTTTTGAGTGTTTCATGACCCAGCATATCATCCGCTGCCTGGCGGGCACTAAAAGAGAGATTGTCCATAAACTGCGATTCAACTTGGTGATTGGTGCCTGGCATAACTCAATCCTCCTGTTTAGTTAGCAAGGTTATTAGAAACACTCGCTTAGTTCATATTTTTGAATTTGTGCTAATAAATAGGTTTGATCTCGTCCATTAGGAAATTCAAAGTTCATTGCGACTCTTTCATAAAAGGATTCGGCATCAGATTGAATATTAACCACAATACCTTCAAACAGCAAAAGTCGTTCATCGTCTTTAAAATAGATCAAAACATCAAGCCGTTCATTGAGTTTGAGGCCTTTGCGCAATTTTAGGGCTAGGCCACTGGCACTGACATTAGCGGGTTCTGATTCCCAGAGTTCAGGGTGTTGGCGTTGACTGTGATCATTATGAAGGTTGCGAAACATTTCGGTATAGATGTTGAGTAGCTGGCTGGTTTGGATGATCGCTTGGAGCAAGGGGATGGCATTATATTTTTCATCACTTAATTTTGCGCAAAACTCATCGAGTTTAAAGCCTACCGGTATCGGCGTGGGTGCATAGAAGTTATTAGGGTCGGAGTGTGTCAATACTTCATCGAGGCGTTGAAGAAAATAGATATATTTTTCTTCAATTAATTTCAGGTAGGTATAGGTTTTGGGCGAACTGGTTTTGAGAAGGTTTAATTTTGGCAAGCCTTCTAGGTGGCTATTTAGTTTAAACAGTTTGCTAGTGTCTTTTTTGGGATTGTATCCCCGCGATAATTCTAGCAAGCATTCTTCATAAAACTCGAGATGATCTAGGATTTCGCTAAAAATAGCCATAATGGCTTCTTTGCTGTCTTGAACTTTATTTAAGGCACTGTTAACGATGACTTTTTGGTGGTTGATCTGATTCGCTACACTGTCAGGGTAGTAGTTGGCTCCGGTCGCTAGAATATCACGGTCAGTAATCGGTGAACGTGGGGTAACGTATGCCCTCAAAGGCATATTGATTCTAAAAAAACGGCGTACATTTCGCATTGAATTTTGCATAAGCTAATCTTTATTTATTTTCGTTGCACTTTATAAAGTGCGACCTCACCCATTAAATTTGGCATTAGACGAATACCTAAATTACTCTGGTGTTGGTTATTAACTACAGATCGTGCCACCACTTCGATATCTTTTTCTTCGCAAAGGTCTTCAAAGTCATTAAAGGTACACAAATGAATGTTAGGCGTATCATACCAGTGATAAGGTAGGGTATCCGTTTCCGGCATGCGCCCCTTGAGTAAAAGTTGGGCGCGCATTTTCCAATGACCAAAATTGGGGAAGGTTACAATAATTTGCTTGCCAATCGTTAGCATATGATCAAGCAAAATATCTGGACGACGGACGACCTGTAACGCTTGAGTCATAATGACATAGTCAAAACTGTTTGGATCAAAGTAATTGATCAGGTCTTGTCCATCCAGATTGCTTTGAATGACATTGATCCCGTTCATCATCGCTTGAATGTTTTTTTGCGGGTCAATTTCCATTCCGTAACCGCGTGTTTGACGCGTTGATTGTAAGTAGTTAAGCAGCGTGCCATCGCCACAACCAAGATCTAACACATGGCTAGTGGGTTCGATCCAGTCAGCAATTAACTTGAACTCAGGGCTAATTAAGCTCATTGGCTTGCCTCCTTTATCACACGCTGCATATAAGCACGAAAGATACCTTCATAATGGGTATTGGGCAATAAAAAAGCATCATGTCCATGTTCAGATTCCACTTCAGCATAGCTAACATCCAGGTCGTTATCTAACAATGCTCGGACAATTTCTCTGGAGCGGGCCGGTGAAAAGCGCCAGTCAGATGTGAAAGAAACCACTAAAAATTTGGCTTGAGTTTGCGCGAAGGCTTGGCTAAGGTCATTATCAAATTCAGCAGCTGGGTCAAAGTAGTCTAGCGCTTTGGTCATTAACAGATAGGTGTTTGCATCAAAGTTTTGTTTAGTGGCAAACTTTTCGCCCTGATAGCGCAGATAACTCTCAACTTGAAACTCCACGTCAAAACTATATTTTAGGCTTTCAGACCTCAGTTCACGACCAAACTTAGCGCCCATCATATCATCAGAAAGGTAGGTTAGATGACCGAGCATTCTCGCAAGGGCTAGGCCTCCTTTTGGTGTAGTTCCGACGTCGATAAAGCGCCCTTCATGGAAGTCAGGATCGGTCATAATCGCGCGACGAGCGACTTCGTTAAACGCAATGTTTTGCGCACTGAGTTTAGGTGCTGCAGCGATCACGACGGCATGGCGCAGGCTGTTGGGATAGTCGATTGCCCATTGCATGACTTGCATGCCCCCCATAGAACCACCGACAATGGCCGCCCATTGTTCTATGCCAAGATGCTGGCGTAATAAGTTTTGGCTGTTTACCCAATCCCGACAAGTTATAATCGGAAAATCTGAACCATAAACCTGACCCGTTTCAGGGTTTAATGTCGTTGGACCGGTTGAGCCACGGCAGCTTCCTAAATTGTTAGAGCAAACGACATAAAGCTTATTGGTGTCGATGGGCTTATTTGGGCCAATATAATCGTTCCACCAGCCGGGTTTGTCACTGTCCTGATGGTAACCTGCAACATGGTGGTCACCGCTTAAGGCGTGACAAATTAATACCGCGTTGCTGGCATCACTGTTAAGCTCACCATAGGTTTCATAAACCAGTTCAAATTGCGGCAACACCGCACCGCTGACCAGTTGTAAAGGCTGATCTACTTTAAATGTTTTGGGCGTTACAATTCCGATAGATTCTGTCATTTTATTGTATTTTAAACCATTGTTTGCGCAAATTGCGCGATGGAACCGACGATTAAAATCTGACTTAGCTTAATTGCTAAAATGGCAATGATCGGCGATAAATCAAAGCCACCTAAAGGGGGGATTAAACGCTGAAAAGGTGCCAAGATTGGCGCGGTTAATTGTCTAAATATGTCTAGGTTGGGGTTATGGCTTTGCACTAACCAGCTTAGTATCACTTGAATAATAATAAGCCAAAATATCATGTCGAGTAATACATTCAATACTTCGGTTAAGGCACTTAATAAAATTAGAGCCAAGCCGAAATCTCGGTTTGTTAGCCAGCCAATCAAAATAACAAACAGGACTTGAACGCTAAATGCCGCAGCTAAAGCAGCCCAATCCCAACGCCCTTTTGATGGAATTACCATCGCAAAAGGTTTACATACAGGATTGGTTACCTTGGCAATAAACATCACAATTTGATTACGCCAGTCGGTATGAGTAGCACGAATTAAAAAACGTAAAACTAAAACAAATATTACCAGGCCTGCTATGAATTGCAGCAAAAACAAACCGGCTTGACCGATAGGGCTTCCCATTCTATTCTCCTAACTCTTGTGCAAGTTGTTGCGCACGTTGATGCGCTGCTTGCATCGCCTTTTCAATGGTTAAATTCAACTGACTCTGTTCAAAGCTTTGAATGGCACGCTCTGTCGTACCATTGGGTGAGGTGACCTTACGACGAAGTTCTTGGCAATTATCATCGCTTTCCAGTGCCATTTTGGCCGCGCCAAATGCTGTTTGCATGGTCAATAATTCAGCCGTTTTCGCATCGAGCCCAAGTTTTTCTGCAGCGCTTTGCATCGCTTCCATAAACAAAAAGAAATAGGCCGGGCCGCTGCCCGATAGTGCGGTCACAATATCGAGCTTGGCTTCATCATCGACCCAAATAGTCAGGCCGGCTGCACGCAAAATATTTTCAGCATCGTCTTTTTGTTTGGTATTGACTTGAGCGTTGGCAAAAAGCCCCGTGGCGCCGGCTTGAATCAGTGCCGGTGTATTCGGCATGGTCCGCACAATAGCTAGTGAACCCCCTAGCCAATCTTGGATGGAGTCGGTTTTAATGCCTGCGGCCACTGAAATGATTAGCGGCTTTGTTTGCCGCAGTTTGTCTGCTATGCTCAGACAAACTGATTTGAGTTGCTGGGGTTTAACCGCTAGAACAATAATATCGGCTGAATCAATCGCGGTAAGGTTGTCATTAAACCCTTGGATAGAAAAATTTTGTTTTATGCTCTCAAGTGCTTGCGGACTGGTATCAGCCACCCAAATTTGGTTTGCTGAATAACCGCTTTGAATTAAACCACCTATTAAGCTGCGGCTCATATTACCCGCACCAATAAAACAAATATTTGCCTGCATGGATCTCACCTTCTAAACTGTAATTAGTCGTATTATGCCAAATCTTGCAAAGACTTTTGCTAAGGTTTGGTATAAATAGTAAAAAAATTGTTATGTTAAAGAATTTAGCTATCGGGTCGATAAGAAGAATACAACAAGATAATACTAAAAACACAAGGTTGACCAGAAGAAGAGGAATGGGTTATGTCACAGATTACACCCTTGCAAAACCTGCCAAAATGGTTGGGTCAAACAGATAAACAAAACGAAAAAAATGATCGTCAAGATTTGACTGGGTTGCTAAAAGCAAAACAGCAAGCGGATCAACTTAGTCATGCAGCGCGTGCCCCCGTCAAAACGGATGTTTTTAATCCACATCAATTATCAACCGCTGCGGTTCAACGCTATCAGGCAGCCTATCAGTATTCTGAAACCATGAGTTTGCAAATCGAAACCCGTGAAGGCGATAAGGTTACGGTTGATTTCAGACAGCTCTACATGCAGTATCAAGAGTTTAATCGACAACAAATGACCGAGCAAGGGCCTAAGGGGGTGCGTCAGTTTGAAAGCAGAGAAATGCTTGAAATGACCGCGCTTGAGGAGCGTTTTGCGTTCTCGGTGGAAGGAGATTTAAACGAGGATGAATTACGCGCAATTTTTGAGGTGTTTGAGCAGGTGGATGAGCTAGCCAATAACTTTTTTAATGGCGATATTGAGAAGGCTTTTCAACAAGCGATTGATTTAAAAATCGATTTTGGGCAACTTAAATCAATCAATCTTGATTTAACACGCTCAGAAACCCGTGCGGTTTCTTACCAGCAAGGCGCATTGGCTCAGTATCGTGATGTACAAAAAGCCGGGGAGTCTGCGGAAAAATATGGCGTAGAAATGGGGGAGCTAGCCCCTTACTTGCAGGCCTGGCAATCGGCGATTGAGAAGTTGGATGAGTTGTTTGCGAATTCTCAGAAAATGTTTGATGACATGATGGCGGGGTCTTTAGCACAGCGTTTTCCTGAACAAGATAGCCGTGAAGGTTGGTTTGAGCGGGTGCAAAAGTTCCATCAAGAATTAGCCGAAGCATTTGCTGAAAAGTCTGCAAAAATCGCATCACAAGAAGGTGAGAATGAAGATTTGGACACTGCTGCAAAAGCTTAATCCATTAAAGTGGTTGTTAATTGGTTTGGTGCGATTTTATCAGCTTTTTATTAGCCCTTTATTGGGGCCAAGGTGCCGATTTTATCCAACCTGCTCCCATTATACGATTGAAGCAATTAAGCATCACGGGGTGGTGTATGGGAGTTGGTTGGCGATTAAACGCATAGGTAAGTGTCACCCGGCTAATCCGGGAGGCGTGGATCCTGTGCCAGAGTGTGGGTGTGGTTGGTTGGGGCATCGCTGCGACGGTCAATCTGAAAAGCAAGATGCAGTCATCACAAATGCGGTGGCTGACAATAAAATAAGCAGCGAGAAAAAGGAGAGTTAACATGGCTATTTCTGATGGTGTGAGTGCCGCTGGTGCAGTTTCTGCCGCCTTAGCGCAAAAAGAAGTTTATGCGAAAGGTGAAGTTCAGGTGGGTATGCTAAAGAAAGCGATGGATGTTCAAGCTGAGGCGGCATTAACCTTGTTAGATGGGATAGCACCAGTTCCGGCGCAACATTTACCCGCTAACCTTGGTCAAAATGTCAATACCACGGCTTAGTGGCTTAGCAGGGTTGTAAATAAAAAAACCACCGATCGGTGGTTTTTTTATTTAGTGGATCAAGCCCATTAAGTTAGGGTCATCGATATAGCCGTTTTGAACCCCCTTGGTGGCCACTGCGACCGCATCGTGCGGGTGAAGGCTTTCAAGGTGGTTAACCCGTAACCAAAAATCGAGTACTTGCGGTTGTTCAGCCAATGCGGCTTGCAAACGACGCGCTGCATCCTCGCAAAACATCAGATTACTTGCATTCAAACGCGCAAACTCCTGTTCGTCTTCACGTTTAACCGCGGCTTGAACCGGGGTTTGTAAGGTGGCTTCAATCAGGTTGATCCATTCAGAAAAATCCAACTCAGCGCCTTCTTGTAGATGGAGTTTAATCTGCGCATAAGAGCGCTGGCTGTGAGGGGTCGCGCAAATCCCTTCAGGCGTGCCCAGCCACTGCATTACCTGGTCATAGTCTAGCCCTTCGCTTTTGTTAAACTTGGCTTCAAACGCGTCTTGAATCAGCTGGCGTGACAAGGCTGCCGAGCAGGGGCAGGTTGAGGAGTAGGGCACTTCAATCGTTACTTCACATTTAAACTCGCCTTGTTTGAGTTCGCCTCTAAGCGTCGCAGGATAGTGCTTCCAGCCTGAGTTATCACTTTTTAGTGATTTACGGCGCTCATAATAATCAAAACGGAATTCAACAAACGCATGGTCACTGAGCCCTTGATGAGACTCAATAAAACGGTTAAGAATCTGATGCACGCGCTGTGTTGTCAGGGTTTCTTGTGTCGCCATTTGATCCAGTAACAGATACAAACGCGACATGTGAATGCCCTTGCTGGTTGGGTCAATTAAATTAACATAGGCCTGGGTGTGTGACGACAGGCGAATTACTTGGTGATTGGATTGGATTAAAACCGGCAGTTCAATGCCACTCATACCGACCCAGTTTAGGGTGGCTTGGGGGCCTTGGTGGGGTTGGCACGCGATATCGGGCATGTGCTTAGTCATGCAATTTCCTTCTGTAGCCTAAAAACGTATTTTTCTTTAGGGGGGTTCAATAATAAATAGTTTGCTATCATATCAAGCTTTTGTCTCAAGGGCATCCATTTGCGTGAATTTTGTCATGATTGGGTATGAATTGTTTGCACCCAAGCCTGTTCTAATTCTGTGAGTGCGATGGGGTGTTCAAATAACATTTCAATGCGATTGTCCTGTCGCCAGGCCTGGTCGCTAAAGGTCAGTTCGCCATTGACCCAGTTAATTAATTGCCAATTGTTGCCGGTTCGTAACAGCCCTTTAGCACGAATTAAACCCAAGGGCGGATCAGCAAAAAATGTTTTTATTTTAGGGCGCATAAACAGCAGATCTGGCTGGAAAATCCAACTAATGGCTTGGGTGTTCGAGCGCAGAATTTGGCTCTGTTTAACCTTGGGAAGCTGACTTTCAAATGCCTCAACCAGGCCTGCTTGTTGTGCGGTGTTTTTAGCTTGTAGCAACAGAAATGGTGGGCGCTGGGCTTTGAGCTTTAGTGTGGATAAGGGTGTTTTGCCAAAGCTTGCGGCTTGAATATGGGGTTTACCCAGCATTTTCTGGCTAAGGAAGTCGGTTAACTCGGCCAGCGCGTTGGGCGCAAGTTGATCGCAGCGGGTGAGCAACAGCACATCGGCAAGCTGGATGAAGTCACGTAATAAAGCCGATTTTTGGTAAACCGCTGGGCTAAAACGATTTAAGTCCAATACGCAGAGGGTTGATTCTAGGTGTAGTGGGCGATGCGTAGCGGTTTTTTTCAGGGTGTCGATAATCTGCGCCGGGTGTGCCAGTCCACTGGGTTCAATCAGTAGATGATCAAGGTTATCTAATTGGCTAATCTGCGCTAAGGCTTGCGCTAAAGGGCGTTGAGCGCTGCAGCAAATGCAGCCACCTTGGACTTCAAACAAGCTCACATCTTGTTGTTTGAGCAGGGAGCTGTCAATTGACGCAAGGCCAAAATCATTGATTAAAACCGCCCAGTGCTCGTCGGCAGGTTTTTGGCTGATTAGGTGTTGGAGGGTGCTGGTTTTGCCACTGCCCAGCAGGCCACACACTAGTGTGACCTTAATCGGCGTTGAATCAATCTTGGAACAGGTCATGGCCTTCAAGCAGGTCGTTAACCAGTTGCTCACGTTTAAGCTCGATGCCTAGGCGCTCACACACAATACGCGCATCTCGGTAGGCGTTATATAAGCAGGTGGTCGCACCGGGTGACGGGGTCATGTTAAAAATCAAGTTTTCACCTGACGGTACAATACTGGCTTCGCCAAGCTTGAGTTGCATGGTGTCCTTGTCAATCACCTGTGGACGCAAGCCACCTACGCCTTTGGCAAATTGCAGGTCTTCGATTTTTAAACCGGGAATGATTTTTTGCGCATCTTTTAGAAATAACTTTTTGCGAATGCCGGGAATTTCAAAGGCGAAGTTGCGGAAAATATAATTACGAATATCGCTGTCTTTCATCAGATCCCAGAAAACTTTCATCACCTTAAAGTCCAGTTTTAAGCTTTTCCAGAATTCCCAGTAGGTACCACCTGTGTAGCGTTCAAGCTTGGGTAAAACCAGCGCGGTTGGGCCAAGGCGGGTTTTGTTCGGTTCAGCCAAGTCGGGATCACCATGTAATGCGGCAAACGGTAACTTGTCGTTTTGAATCGTATAAACCTTGCCTTTAAGCAGGTTGGGAACATAGTAGAAACTGCCGGCCATCGGCAAAATCGACATATTCAAACCATGACCTAACTGGTTGGCGAGTAACAAGCTGTGTCCACCGGCCGATACCACCACAAACTTTGACATAAAGGTGCCTTGGGCGGTGGTGATTTCATAATGGTCATCAAATTTTTTAATTTTTTGCGCTTGGGTACCGAGGTTAATTGAAATTTCGGCTTGGTATTTGCGCGCTTCAGCAATAAACGAGCGTGATAGTTTGCCGTAGTTGACCGCGGAGAACTCATCGGTGCAGCCGGAAGCGAGAATTTTTTCCGGTCTCGGTTTGCCGTTAATTAATGCAACGCTCGGCTCAACTTCAGCGATTTTTTCGGCATCCCAGAGTTCCATATAAGGAAAGGTTGCAGCGAACTCATGGTGGCGTGCTTCGAGTTTGGCGCATTCTTCGTCGCCGACCGCCAAAATCATTTTCGGGTATTTGAATAGGAAATCGTCTTTTTCAAACTGTTTAGCGTAATGCACAATCATATTGGCTTGGCGTTTAACCTGGCCGGCTTTGGCTAACGAATAGTTGGTTTCTATGTCGCCACAATGCAAGGTTTGGCTATTACTGCGCGCATTCGAATTAAGCGGTGCAAGCGTACCGTATTTCTCCAAAAGTGCGATTGACTTTACCTTACTGTACTTGGCTAACACGTAGGTTAATGCACAGCCGGAAATGCCGCCTCCAATCACAATGACATCAAAAACCCGTTTTTTCATTTAGCATGCCCCTGAGCTAAAAAAATGAGGAGACAATTATAAAGCAAAATAGATAAATAAGCTTTGATTAATATAGGGTCTTGTTCTTGCTGTGTGACCTATAGTCTCAGTCGTTACGATCTCTTAGCCAAAGCAAAGCGACCAGGTTGCCAAGAAGTGCGAAAATAATCCATAACCAACCGTGCAGGCTGCCCGAGGCAATACCGCTAAAAAAGGCACCGATATTGCAACCATAGGAGAGGGTAGCGCCAAATCCCATTAACAATCCGCCTAGGGCGTAGTAAGCGGTTTGTTTTGGACTGATAGTTTGTTTTTTTATGGGTTTTTTAGCCAGTAATGTCACCCAAAGTGAACCGAGTATTACGCCGAGGGTTGTTAGGCTTATCGGATCAGCGAGTAGGGGTTCGGCGATGCGGTGCTGGTAAAGTTGTGCAATTTGCCAAAACTCCCAATCTAGCCCAAGGTTAAACTGGTCTGAAAACTTAAAGCTCCAGAGCGTAAAAACCGTTGCCACTGACCAGGGTTGGCCTGATAAGAATAGGATTAAGCCACTAAACACAACCAAGAGCAGTGCGGCAATTAAAAACGGTGAAAAGGGTTTAGGTTCATTTCTAGACCATAGGGGTTCAAGGGTTTGGCGGTTGTTTTTTTCAAGCCGAATAAGCCCAACATAAATAACCAGCAGGGTGGTTAGGGATAAAAGCAGGCCTGCTAGTTTCCAGTTTAGCGTTATGGAATAAGGCGCCAGCGCCCACCAATGCCCCCAGCTATTGTAAAAGTAGGCCCCCAATGCCCCTCCGACAAACAGCATAATAAAACTAACAAAAGAAAGGGGTTGGAGCTGGCCTACGCGGTTTAAAGTACCTGACGAGCAGTTTGCAGCGAATTGCATCCCTATGCCAAATAAAAATGCGCCAAGCATCACGGACAAGCCCGCAGGCCGAATAATGCCTTGAAATTGGAGCGAGCCCCAGCTTTCCAGCCAAAACAATGGGGTAAATAAAATCAGCGCACCGGCAAGCATTATAATTTGAGCGCGAACGCCCGCCGTTTGATGCGACAAAATACAGCGGCGCCAGCTGCTGCTAAAGCCAAACATAAAGTAGTTAAGCGTTGCGCCTAGTGCCATTCCGGCAAATAACAGAGCGACCAGGCCTGGTTGTTTGATGATCCAAATCAACGCAAGGGTTAGTGCTAAGGTGAATAGGCGAATTGGCAATAGGCGATCTTTGGTTAGCATGATGATAGGGTCATTAAAATATTAACGCTATTTTAGGGCGTTGCAGAAAAACTGCACTTTGAAAAATTTAATGAGAGCACAAAATTTAACAGGCATGCCGTTTTGCTAGCAAAACGGCATGGTTTGATAAGTACGAAGGCGTTTAAAATTTCAACTCTAGGCTTAGGTTCAATGCAACAGAATTGTCGTCAAATTCCTTAAAATCCAGTGAGTTGAATGCAAGATCAAAGCTGACAGGTCCAACAGTTAAGCCACCGTGTATTTGAGAAAGTTTGTTGCCAGCGGCTTCATTGGTGTAGCCTAGCCGAACATCAGGTGCATACCATAGACTTGATGCGAAAGATGCAGAGATACCGGCCTGCTGGGTTTTAAGGCCGCTAAGTGCTGTGGTTTTGTTAAGGTCTGCAAAGCCGGCCAAGGTCCAGCGGCGATTTTCGGTGAAATAGGCAAAGTCTAAACGTGCTTTAGGGTCGAGTTTGATGCTTTTATCTAAATGGTTGCTTGCAATTAAAGAGGTTGCAGCTGAGTTAATCGCTGTATAGTTAAAGCTGGGTGAATTAATGTTTTCAAGGGTTAAACCTACCAGATAACGGTCAGCGATAAATTGCGCGCCCAGGTCAATACCTATTGCCGAATCGGTATTGTTAAATGTCATGGTGTCTTTGATTTCATCCGATAGTTCATCGCCAAAATCCTTATCTACGTCATTAAAAATTTCGTCTAGATTGTAGGCGAAATGATTAAAGCCCGCGCGCATCATTTTTAGACGAGCGCCTGCATTAAGTTTCCCTTCTTGTAGGGTAACAAAACGATCTAGGTTTAGACCATAGCCGAGTGTAAACTCGGTTAACTCATAACCTGTGATGGTTAAATTTGCATTCGTTGTTGCATCGGCTGAACCCGATTGAGTAATGGGGTTATAGTTTACCGTGACATCAGCGTCTTGGGTTTGAATCATGCCAACGCGTGCGCCTCTGGTTACAGACATGCCAACTAAGTAGCCCCCTAGCTCACTTGTTTGAATGACAATAGGCAGGGATGCGCCAGCTTCAACATTCATACTAAGTTTGGTAAAGGATGAGAAGTAGTTGTTAAGTGCAGTTTCAAGTGCTTGTTCGGCCTCAGCAGTACTGTCGTAAACACCGTTAGCAATATCATTCGCTACCTGATCGATTTGATTTTGAATCTGTTCGGTGTCGTCATCAATCCCTGACATGTCTGCGTATTCAGCACTGACACCGACACTTAGTCCAACTCCCCATAAACGTTTTGAGGTATCACCGCCTAGCGCGGCCGGGTTTTGAAAGTTATTAAACAGGGTGTGGGTATTGCCGGCTGCACCATAACCAAGGGTTGAGCCGGCTTGGTGGAAGGTCGATGCGTTAGCACTTGTGGCGAGACCTAACCCTAGTGCGCTAATGATTAGTTTTTTTTTAAGCATGTTGTGTTACCGCCTTTTGGGATTGAAAATTATTTATACAGATTTATTTAACTAAGCATAACTTAATTTGATAGTCAAAACCAATAATGGATGTCGTGAAAGTATCTTTTTAGTAAACCAGTTTTATTAAAAATCATTTTTGTTTAATAAAACTCTTGTAGACTTTGTTATCATTTGCAAATTGTGATGTTTTTTTGTTAATTTGAGTAGGTTTTGTGCCCAATAGTTTGTTATTTATCAGTAATGGTGTTTTAAGAAAGTGGCTTGGTTTTGTGTTGTTAATGCTAATCAGTTGGCAGGTTGGTGTCTGGTTGGCGCAAAACTTGAATCAAGTTGATCCTCCCCTCTTGCCTAGTTTAGAGCCTCTAGCTATTAAAGAATCCCCTAAGTTGGGTTTGTTACAACTTTGGGGGACACCTCCTGCTGCTGCAGTTGTTCCAGTCGAAGAACCGGTTGTGGTGGAAGCACCTCCTGTTCGCGCGACGCGCTTGAATCTGAAGTTGTTAGGTGTTATTCGTGCCGAAGCTTTTGGGGTGGCGATTATTCAGACAGGGCGAGACACCAAAGTTTTGACTGTGGGTGAAGAACTGCAATCGAATGTTAAGCTCGATGAAATTGGCGCAGATTACGTGATTATAAAAAACAGAGGCGCTTATGAGCGTTTGACTATGGAAAGTCAATCAGATGGATTGTTAGTAGTTCAACATCCTGAGACGCCCGTTCTGCAGCCAGATCAAATACACCAGGTTGCTAGTCAACAACCACAAAACACCTCTTCCACAGGCGGGGTATTAGCCACTGAACAAAGCCAGCAGTTACAATTAGTGAGCCAAGAAATTAGACAAAACCCAATGCGCATTGGTCAGTATGTTCGTTTTGAACCCTTGCGTGAGCGAGGTGAGTGGCTAGGAATACGCATTGGGCCAAGAAATCATCCTGAAATCTTTGGTGCTTTGGGTTTTCGTGAAGGGGATCTAGTGGTGTCGATTAATGGATTAACCGTAGCAGACATGGCTGAAAATCCAGCGGTATGGAATCAATTTTTACAAGAAAGTCGTTTTAGTTTAGTCGTCAATCGGAATGGTTTAAATGAAACCATTGATGTGGACTTGAACCCCTAACTATGTGGAGTAAAGCAAGGTGTTAACAACACAAACCCAGCGTATTATTGTTCTAGCAGGCCTGCTTGTCAGCATGATATTTCTTCGAGTACAAGCAGCCGAAATACAACAGAATTTTCGTGATGTTGAAATTGGCAATGTGATTGAAGCTGTGGCCAAGGTCACGGGGCAAAACTTTATTATTGATCCACGTGTTCGTGGCAGGGTCACGCTGATAGCTCCCCAACCTATGTCCGGAGAGGCTTTATATCAAACCCTGTTGGCGATTTTAAATGTTCATGGTTTTGTCGCAGTACCCAGCGGTGAGGTGACCAAAATTATTCCCGCTAACCTGGCGCGAGATCAATTGCCCTATTTACGTGCGCAAGATAGAGGTGAGGCTTGGGTGACAGAAGTGGTTGAGGTTGAGCATGTCGAAGCGAGTAAACTGGTCGCCATTCTTCGTCCTTTGGTGGCGCGCGAGGGGCATTTAGTTGCGATGGCAGAAAGTAATCGTTTGATTGTGACGGATACCGTGGATGGTTTAACAAGAATTAAAGCGATACTTAAGCAAGTGGATATCAATAGCCACGCTGAGTTTGAAGTGATCCGCCCTCAGCATGCGCCGGCTGAGGAGCTGGTTAAAACAATTAAGTCAGTATTGGGAATGGGTTCGACACCATCACCATTGGGTGCAAGAATTAACCATGACGAGCGTTCTAATCGAATTGTTTTGACTGGAGACGCGTCAGCTCGACTGACAATTCGGGCGTTAATTGCTGAATTGGATGTGCCGGTTGCGCAGGATGGTCGGGTTCAGGTAGTGTATTTACAGTATGCTAAAGCCAAAGATCTGGTGCCTTTGCTGCAGCAGTTAGCGACCAATCAGTCTTTAATTGAAAGTAGTCAAGCTGAAACGGCTAGTGCTGAGGGGGGGGAGTCGCGTAGCCCACGAACTCGACAGCCTCAGAATATGCAAGACCGTATTTCAGTCCAAGCTGATGAGCGTATGAACGCGATTGTGATCAGCGCGCCGCCGGAAGTGGTGGTGGCTTTGCGTTCAGTGATTAGTCAGCTTGATATTCGTCGTGCTCAGGTATTGATTGAGGCGATTATTGTTGAGTTGACAGAGGAGCGTGCGGCGCAATTAGGCGTTGACTGGGCTGCAATTGGCTCGGGTGGAGCAGGGCTGTTCAACCTCAGTGGTAATCTTCCGGGTGTACTGGCAGCCGGAGCCACCGGTAATGTAACGGCCTTACCGGACGGCGTTACAGGTCGAGGTGTGACGGCCGCCATCGGCAGCGGCTCAACGCGCAGTGGTTGGGGCGCTTTGATTAATGCGTTACGCAGTGACAGCGGAGCTAATATCCTATCGACACCTACGTTATTAACCTTGGATAACGAAGAGGCGGAAATTGTCGTTGGCCGTGAAGTGCCTTTCCGAACAGGGAGTTATACCACCAGTGCCGCCGGCACTAATCCGTTTACGACGATTGAGCGTAAAAATGTGGGTTTAAAGCTTAAAGTGCGACCACAAATTAATCAGGGTAATGAGGTTTATTTAGATATTGAAAATGAGATCTCGGATGTGTTGCCGGGGAGTGATGCTGATCTTTTGCAAACTTCAAAGCGTGAACTTAAAACCAGTGTGATTGTCGGCGATGGAGACACGATTGTGCTCGGTGGTTTGTTGAGTGAGCGCGAAACCGATACCAGTGCGCGGGTGCCGGGTTTAGGCAGCATTCCAGGCTTAGGGGGCTTGTTCCGCTACCAAGGCAGTCAGCGTGAAAAGGTTAACTTAATGATTTTCTTACGTCCGGTAATCGTTCGGGATCAAGAAATGGGGAATTACTACAGCCGTAAAAAATATCGCCAAATTCAATTGCAGCAGGATCAATTGCTTGAGCAGGATAACAGTCTGTTATTAGAGGGTTTGCGTCCACAAATGCCGACGCTAGAGCAAATTGACGCTGGTGAAGCGACCGGGTTCGATAAGGGGCGCCAAACAAAAGAACAGCCTTCAGAGCTGTCTCCGGCGTCAGCCGCAAAACGGACGGCAGCCGAGCGGCGTCGGGATCAGTCGCTTGAAGTGCTTGGGTTCTAAGCATGCAATTACCGTTTTTATTTGCGAGAAAAAATCGGATTTTGTTGGAAAGTCGCCCTGAAGGTTTTCGTTTGTGTTGCACAGATCAAACTCAGCATGAAGCCTTGCTAGAGGCGCAGCGCGTGCTTGCATCGGATTTTGAGCTTTTCGTTTTATCCGAAGAGGCATTTGAGCGGCTTTTACAACGCCTGTATGCCGAGGGTAGCCAAAACGCCATGGAGGGAATCGAAGATTTTGAGACCGAGGATTTGCAATCATTGGTCGCCGAGGTGGATGAAACCCAAGACCTTCTCGATAGCCAAGACGATGCACCGATTATCAAGTTACTCAATGCCGTTTTCTCCCAGGCAATCCGTGCGAATGCTTCTGACATCCATATAGAACCCTTTGAAACTCAATTACGTATTCGATTTAGAATTGACGGTCAGTTAAAAACCATGCTGACCCCGAAACCCGGCCTGGCAGGCATGTTGGTTTCTCGTATTAAAGTTATGGCCAAGCTGGATATTGCTGAAAAGCGTTTGCCGCAAGACGGCCGCATTGCTTTAAAACTGGGGGGCCGTGCAGTAGATTTGCGGGTTTCAACCATTCCTTCAAATTATGGTGAACGGGTGGTGATGCGTTTGCTAGACAAGAGCGCCGGATTGCTTGACCTAAAAGATTTAGGAATGCCTAGTTCGGTTTTATTGTCGATTCAGCAGCTTCTAGCTCGTCCGCATGGTATTTTTTTGGTCACCGGCCCCACGGGTTCAGGAAAAACCACCACGCTCTATGCCGGCTTGTCGCGTTTAAATGATAATCAACGTAATATCATGACGATTGAAGACCCAGTTGAGTATAACCTTGATGGCATCAGCCAGACTCAAGTTAATACCAAGGCTAACATGACGTTTGCGAAGGGGCTGAGGGCGATATTGCGTCAAGATCCGGACGTGGTGATGATCGGTGAGATTCGTGATTTAGAAACCGCAGAAATCGCAGTGCAATCGTCGCTGACCGGTCACCTGGTGTTATCCACCCTGCATACCAATACCGCGATTGGCGCCATTACGCGTTTACGTGATATGGGCATAGAACCGTTTTTGTTGGCATCCAGTCTAACGGGGGTGCTGGCGCAACGTTTGGTGCGCCGTTTGTGTCCGCATTGCAAACAGGTGCATCAGGCGGATGCCGCAGAGTGTGCGCTTTTGGGCGTCAGTGAGGCGGAGATTTTTCGTGCAGAAGGTTGTGAGCAGTGCAACCATACCGGCTATCAAGGGCGGTTAGGGATTTATGAGCTGGTGTTGATTGACGAGCAGGTACAGCAAATGATTCATAGCGGAAGGTCTGAGTTGGATATCGAACACTATGTCCGTCAGCATACGCCTTCATTGCAACAAACCAGTTTAGCGCGGGTTTTGGCAGGCGAAACCAGTTTAGAAGAAGTCTTAAGGGTTACTCAAGCATAGTATGGCGGTATTTGAATATCAAGCTCTAACCCAGCAGGGCAAAACGCAAAAAGGACTGATGGAAGGCGACTCAGAACGTCAAATTCGTCAAACCTTAAGAGAAAAAGGCTTAACGCCGCTACAACTCAAGGCGGTGGACAAGAAGCGAGAAAAGGCGCGAACTTCTGCTAACCAGGCCTGGTTAAAACGCACGATATCTATTGCTGATCTGTCTTTGGCGACCCGACAAATTGCCACCTTGCTGGAAGCCGGTATGCCCTTGACCCAAGCCTTAAAAGGCGTGGCTTCCCAGGCAGAAACGCGTTTAATGCAACGCTTCTTAACCAGTTTACATAGTCAGGTATCGCAAGGCTATTCCTTGGCACAAGCCTTAAGTCAATCGCCCTATAAGGTGGGCGAGGATTACAGCGCCACCATCCATGCAGGTGAAGAATCTGGACATCTTGAAGCGGTGTTATCGCGTTTGGCCGACACGATTGAGCAACAAGAACGGTTACGCAAAAAAGTGCAAAGTGCTTTGATCTACCCGATGTTGATGGTGGTGGTTGCCTTGGCGATTGTGTTTTTTTTGATGGTCTATGTGGTGCCCAAGGTGGTGAGCGTGTTTGATAATATGAGCCAAACCTTGCCGCCGCTGACTCAGGGGTTGTTATCCACCAGTGAGTTTGTTCAGGCACATGCTGTTTTGATGTTAGCAGGACTGGTTGTTCTGCTGATACTATTCAAGTGGCTGATGCGAATTGAGAAATGGCGTTTTCGTTGGCACCGTTTATTGCTTGCCACGCCCTTTTTGGGACGATTTTTAATCTTTGGCGCAGTAGCAAAATGGTCAAGAACACTTGGTGTATTAGTGGCAAGTGGTGTTCCATTAAAAACGGCGTTACACATTTCTTCTCAGGTGATGAGTTATTTGCCGCTGAGACAAAAGGTATTGCATTTGGAAGAAGAGGTGCGAAAAGGTCTGGCACTCAGTCAAGCGATGCAGCAGGCTGGCGTGTTTCCGGCGTTATTACTTAATTTAGTGCAAACTGGCGAGAACTCCGGCCAGCTGGATAGTATGTTACTTAAAGGGGCGAGTCATTATGAATATCATGTTGAAACCAGCTCCGCCACTTTGGTAAGTATATTAGAACCGCTTTTAATTATTACCATGGGTGGGGTGGTGTTGACGATTGTGCTGGCGATCATGTTACCTATTTTTGAAATGAACCAGATGTTGGGTTAAGTTTAATTTTTTGATTTAAATTGGGAGAGCGTTAAAGATGCAAGGGCAAAAAATAAGGCGACAACAAGCGGGCTTTACCTTGATTGAGCTGATGGTTGTGGTGGTGATTTTGGCAATTTTGGCAGCGATTGCGGTACCGATGTTAATGGATCGACCAGATGAAGCACGAGAAGTTAAAGCCAAGCAGGATATCAGTGCTTTATCTTCAGCGCTACAGCTTTATCGGTTGGATAATTTTCGTTACCCAACCACTGATCAGGGACTTGAAGCGCTGGTCACTAAACCAACCAGCGAACCGGTGCCGCGCAATTGGAAACCCTATATGGAACGCTTGCCAAAAGACCCTTGGGGACGTGATTATTTGTATCTAAGCCCCGGCCAGCATGGCGACTTTGATATTTTTACCTATGGTGCGAATGGTGTTCAGGGTGGTGAAGGCGCGGATGCCACCATTGGTAATTGGAATATGTAAGCCTTGCAACACACAAAGCAAGCCGGGTTTACACTGATTGAATTGATCGTGGTGGTGGCGATTGTCGCGGTGGTGTTGGCGGTGGGTATGATGTCTTTGGGAGGGCGTGATACCCAGCAACAGCGTCAGCAGTGGACACAAGCGCAATCCCTGCTGCAAATGGCTTGTGACCAAGCTGCCTTTCAGCAGCGTATTTATTTGGTTGCGGTAACCGAGCAAGGGCTTGAAGCCTATTATCGGCATCAGGGCGATTGGTTGCCTGCCGAGATGAAAAAAGTAGTTTGGTCTGAAACAAGTCAAATGGTTTGGCAGGTTGATGACGGCCTTAAAGAACGCTGGCAACTGCCGGAACCAGGTTGGTTATGTTGGCCGAGTGGCTTAGTGAGCGAGGGTAAACTCAGCCTGCAAGGATTGAATGCAGCAGGGGAAAGCTTGGCTCAACAGCGTCTGCGTTGGGATGAGGGGTTAAACTTTGTATTTGAAGACTAAAAAGCAATCCAACCAACAGGGATTTACCTTGATTGAAGTCATGGTTGCGGTTTTGATTGTTGCGGTGGCCTTGGCGGGCCTAAGTCAAACGCTGGCGGTCATGAGTCATCAGCAAAGCAGTTTAGCTGAGCGAGTTTATGCCACTTGGTTGGGGCAAAATCGTTTGATCGAATTGCAGTACGGCCTGGGCGGTGAAGTAGAAAAAACCACCGAATCAGAGATGTTGGGCTTGGTTTGGCAAACTCAGTTGGAGATGGAATCCACTGCTATCCCGGGGATGATGCGCGCCAGCTTGGAGGTCAGGTTGAAAGACGGCAAACATCCCGCGACACGCTTGGTAACGGTGTTGGGCGAGTGACCGAACATTCTCGAATCCGGCCTTGCGCTCAAGCGGGTTTTACTTTAATTGAGCTATTGCTGGCGATAGCGGTATCGGCAGTGATTGCAGTTTTGGCTTATCAAAGTATTGATTCAGCAGTCAGAGTGAGTGAATCGCATCAGCAACAACAATCTGCAATGAGCCAGTTGCAACGCACAATCTGGTGGCTAGAGCAGGATGTGATGCAAATGGCACCTAGGCCAGTTCTGGATGAGTTAGGTTCGGTGTTACCGGCGATGCAACTGCGCCAAGATGGGTTTGAATGGACAAGGATTGCTATCTACCCCACACCCTATTCGTCAGGCGGGTTGGTGAGAGTGCGATATGAATTAGAGAATCAGCAACTTTTTCGACTCAGTTGGTCGGTGCTGGATCGAGCGCCAGATAGCCAGCCGCGTCGCCAATTGTTGTTGGACGAGGTGGAGTCGATGACGATTCGCTTGCTAGATCGCAATCAGTTTTGGTTTGATTTTTGGCCACAACCGAATCGCCCACTCGATGAACTGCCAGGCCTGGTAGAAATCGAGTTGGAGCTGAAGGGACAAGGTAAGCTTAGGCGTTTGTTACCGGGGGTCGATGGTAGGGTGATGAATGAAACCCCTTAAGCAAAAAGGTTTTGCGCTACTAACCGTGCTGATTGTAGTGGCGCTGGTGGCTGTAATTGCCAGCGGTATTCAGTATCAACAACGGTTAGATATTCAGCGCAGCGCTTATATGTTGAACCAAAGCCAAGCAATTGCTGTGGCTGCGGGGGTCGATGCTTGGGTTAAAAAAGGCTTGGCGTTTGATGCCGGTCAAAACCAAATCGATCATTTAGGTGAGGTTTGGGCGCAGCCTATGTTTCCGATGGCTTTTGAGGGCGGTGACATTAGTGGTCAATTGTTTGACATGCAAGCCCGCTTTAACCTAAATAATCTGATAGAAACCGACCCGGAAAAACAGGCGCATTGGCGAGCGATATTAGAGCGCAGTCTGCAACAGCAAAATTTACCAATCGACTGGGTCGCGCCGCTGATAGATTGGCTAGACGAGGATAATAATCCGATTGCCGGTGGGGCGGAAAGTGATCGTTATTTATTGAATACGCCGCCCTATCGAGCGGCTAATCGCATGATGGTATTGCCGGAAGAAGTGCGTTTGTTACAGGGTATGGATATGGAACAGTTTGCGCTGATAAGCGCTTGGATTACAACCCTGCCTAAAATAACGACCATCAATGTTAACACCGCTGAAGCCGAGGTTTTGCTTGGTTTGGCTGAATTTATGGATCAAACATTAATTGATATTTGGATCGAATTGCGTCAACAAGAACCGGCACAGGATATTGCCGGCTTTCGTCAGTTTATAGCGCAAAATACCGGTCAAGAACCAGAAGTGATTCAGCAGGCTTTGCCGGATTGGGTGATTAGCGTGCGGACAGAGTTTTTTCAACTCAATGGCATTATTGAGTATGGGGTTGCGCGGCTTGATGCCCGCGCTTTGTATTATCGACAACAGCAGCAGGTGAATCTGCTCCAACGATGGATTGCGTTAGCGGATGAATAGTTATTTTGATTTAGGCGATCAGTTGCATCTGGTAGAATCGGACGGGCTAGCCCAGAACCAGAAACCTATTGTCTGGGTGCCGAGCCGTTGGGTCAGCATTTTGCGGGTGTTTGTGCCTGGAAAGTCACGTCATCAATGGCAACAGGCCTTGCCTTATGCACTCGAGGAGCAGTTGGCTCAGCCACTTGAAGAATTGCATTTGGTTAGCTTGGATCGAGACAAGGAAGGTTGGGTCACGGTAGCGGTGCTAGCCAAACAGCGTATGCAGGCCTGGTTGTCCGCTTTAGAGCAGGCGAATTTAAGCCAGGCCTGGTTGGTACCTGAGTGTTTTAGGCTAGACTATACAATCGAACCCACTAACGAAGCGATGAGTCCAAGCCTCTGGCGGTTTGCCGAGTCAACGCTGGAGCCGGAAACCCTATTGGTGCGCACAGCTAAATTTAGCGGCTTAAGTATCGCTAAAGCACAATGGCCTGTGTTCCGTGAAATGGCGGAAAAACAAAATGCGGACTTAAACATCGAACCCTTTATCGCGGTTCAAAACCAACCCAAGCCAAGCGATTTAGCGCGAATGAATTTACGTCAGGGTGAGTTTGCGGTAGTTAATCATCAGCAAAGTATGTGGCGACACTGGCGATGGCCAGCGGGTCTAGCTGCGGTTTGGTTGGTGTTGTTGGGGCTGCAGACCCACTGGCAAACCCAACAAACCTTGCAACAGGCTCAAGCTTATCAACAGCAAACCGAAACCCTGTTTCGTCAATTGTTTCCTCAAACCCAGCGCATCGTCAATATTCAGGTGCAAACCCAAACATTTTTGGCACAAGCAGGCAGTCAAGCCGGACAAATCAGCCCTGTTTCGGTTTTGAGTCTGTTGGAACCGGTGATACTGGCGAATAGTGCAGTCAAGCCGGGACGGATGGATTGGCAGAATCAGCGTTTGACCTTAACCTTAACCGCGAACACCACGGAGCAACTGGATCAGTTGATGGCTCACATTCATTCTCGTCTGCCTGCTGGTTGGGTGGCGCGTTTAGAGGTAAAAGGCCTGACGGCTCAACAAGCGGAAGGAGTGTTACATGTTCATGCAAACTGAAATGGGCCTGCAATTAGCCGAACGCTGGCAGGCGCTTGCCGCTCGCGAGCGACTATTGATTCAGTTATTGTTCGTGGTTTTAATTGGCTTAGTCGGTTACCGGTTGGTTGCCCAGCCGTTGTTAAACCAGCAAAACCAAGCACAGCAGCAATGGCTGATTGCTGAACAACAATGGCAATGGTTAAACCAGCAGGTCCCCGCGATTCAACAGGCGCAAGCTACGCATCAAACTGCGGGCTCCGAAGTCCAAACTCAATCGCAATTATTAGCCCATTTGCAGCAAAGTTTACGCAGCCATCAACTGATTAATCAGATGACTTCAATACGTCCGGCGGCGAACGGTGTTCAGCTTCAGTTTAATCAAGTAGAAGCGCCTCGGTTTTTTCAATGGCTTGCGCAGCTTGAGCAGCAGGGCTTGTCACCGGAGAGGATGCAGGTCGAGCCGGTCAGTCTGGGTAAAGTGAAGGTGTCGTTAAATTTTAGGTTAGCTTCATGAAGATAAGGACTTGGCTAGGGGGCGGTTTTCTGGTGTTGCTGGTGTTTTGGATAGGCTTTGTCAGCCACTTGCCGGCGAGCTTTGTGATTAAACATTATGCAGCCGAGTTGCCGGAAGGCTTAACGCTAAGCCAGCCAAAGGGCACGGTGTGGCAGGGTCAGGTGAAGCTGAGTTATCAGGGTGTTGAATTCGAGCAGGTCGCTTGGCGGTTGGGAACAAAAGAATTATTCACCGGCCTGTTTAAACAGACCCTCTCCGTAGCATTAAAAGTTCGAAATGCGCAAGACCAGTTGGATGTGACGCTAGTTTTCACGCCCGAAAACCTGAGCCTGTCGGTGCCCCAAGGTCAACTGGATATCGGACGTATTGCCCAAGCGTTTGCTCAGCAACATTTTATGTTACGCGGTTTACAAGGTCAGCTGCATTTTCGTGATCTCGCCTTGTCCGTTGATTTTAAGCAGGCCTGGTTACAAAGCCTATACGGGCAACTTGTGGTTACGGATTTGGCGATGATGGGCGAGCAGGTGGAGCAATTGAATCTTAATGCCTCGATGCAACAACAAACGGTGATGCTGGCGCTGACGGCTGAAGAAGCGGAATGGGCTTTACAGGGCTTAAGCCGTTTTAATCCGCCGAATCGGTTTGACAGCGAGTTTGAGCTAAATACGCAACAGCCCAATCGTTTTCCAGATTGGGCTTTAATGACGATGCAACAAACTTCGCCCACCGAAGCGCGTGCTCAAATGCGTGGGCAATGGTAGTTAGATTGTGAGAGCTTGCTTAAAGCCTGGCACCGAACAGGTCGGTGCCAATCCGAACTTGGGTTGAGCCTTCAGCGATCGCGGCTTCTAAGTCAGCCGACATGCCCATCGACAGGGTGTCAATTTGATCGCTGTCGAGCTCGGATTGTAATTGTTTAAACAGGGTCTGCATTTGTTTAAAGGCGCTGCGCTGTTGTTCAAATTCGGTTTCTGCTTTCGGAATCGCCATTAAGCCACGAATTACCAGGCCTGGTAGTTTGCTGATTTGCTGAGCGACCAATAAAACTTCGTCAGGTAAAAAGCCTGATTTACTGTCTTCTTGGCTTATATTAACTTGTAACAAAATGTTCAGCGCGGGTTTTACACTAGGGCGTTGGTCACTTAATCGCTGGGCAATTTTTAAGCGATCGACACTTTCTACCCAGTCAAAATGCTCGGCAATCGGTTTGGTTTTATTCGATTGAATCGGGCCAATAAAATGCCATTCCAAATCCGGTCTTTGCGCTATTTTTTCAAGGGCTTCTTGCAGGTAGTTTTCGCCGAATGCTTTTTGGCCTGTTTCAGCTAGGGCATTCACCATTTCAATCGGTTTGGTTTTGCTGACGGCCAGCAGCGATACACTGGCGGGTGAACGATGGAAGCGTTTTTCCGCATGGCTGATACGTGCCTTGACCTGGTTATAGTTGTTCTGCAAATAGTCCATCTAAGCGGTGCCTTTTTCTGTTTTTAAAAGTTGATTTTAAAAGCTTGATATGAAATAACAAGTTTTAGTTTAAAGTTTGCATTAATTTAGGCTAGGGGCTAGTATAAATCTTATTATATGTTACCGCTCTGAAAAGGAGGTTTGATGAAGCAAGTAAAATCAAGTGAAAGTATCTACCCTTATGATGACAAGATGTCGCGTGATGAGTATGAAGAAACCAAGCGTCAGTTACAAATTGAACTGCTTAAGATGCAAAAGTGGGTTAAGGATTCTGAGCAAAGAATTGTGATGCTGTTTGAGGGGCGCGATGCGGCCGGTAAAGGTGGCACGATCAAGCGGATAATGGAGCATTTAAACCCTCGTGGTGCGCGAGTAGTGGCTTTGGATAAGCCCAACGAGCAAGAAAAAGGTCAATGGTATTTTCAGCGTTATTTACAACACATGCCCACCCAAGGTGAAATTGTATTGTTTGACCGTTCTTGGTACAACCGTGCGGGGGTTGAACGGGTGATGGGCTTTTGTACCCCTCAACAATATACCCAATTTATGCATCAGGCACCGGAAGTTGAAAGAATGCTGGTCGGTGATAATATCCATTTGATGAAGTTTTGGTTTTCGGTGGGTCGTAAAGAGCAATTGCGCCGTTTTAACGGACGCAAAACTGATCCGCTTAAGCAATGGAAATTGAGCCCAATGGACTTGGCGTCACTGGATCGTTGGGAAGACTATACCAAAGCCAAGGAAGACATGTTTTTTTACACGAATACCGCTGATGCACCTTGGACGGTGATTAAATCCAACTGCAAAAAGCGCGCGCGTTTGGCTTGTATGCGTTACATCCTTAACGCAATGCCTTATGATGACAAGGATTTGGAGGTTGTTGGTCAACCTGATCCACTTATTCTTAGTTCGGGTGATGATATTTTTCAAGATGATTAATAAGCTTTGAAAGCGAGGAATAAAAAATGACGGTAAAGATAAAAGGGCATGCTAAACAGGTGGTTGAGCGTTTCAAAATCATGTTAGACGATGGACAAACCGAAGCCATAGGTGATGAGCATTTTTCAGAATTAGAAACCTTGATTGAGGCAGCCTTGGGCGTTGTTTACTCTCAGGCAGAACATGATTTCGCTAAAGAGCTAGAGGAACTGGCTCATCGTTTACGCAAAAAATCATCGTCTATTTCAAAAGATTAAGCCTTATCCACAGCTTTGATGAATCCGCACTGGTGTGATAACTTGTGCGGATTGTTGATGGATTCAAATTGAGACATTTATAGAGATTTAGTGTTCAATTTTTTTAACTAGCCTGTTTATTTTTAATGACGAAACAAGGCATTAAATCCAGTTAATCTCAAACCCTTCTAACGGGTTCTGGTTTGCTGATAACCAGGCCTGGTATAGTTCTTCTAAACTCCCTTCAAAACATCCTATGATGCCTGTTGAGCTGGCGAGTCTGTTTGGGATTTGCCAATCTTCAAGCAGGGGGGCTGCGCCAATGGCGTAGGCCGCAGAGTTATTGAGTGGCAATAAAAAACGTGCCGGCTTAACACGAAATGGAAAACTGTCGTTGTGAGTGTGGAGTAGCGCGATAAACTGACCCTTGGGGGTTGATAATTGTTGCCAGCGTTTTGCCGCATCAAATACCGCAGCGATCGCTAAATCGGAGGCGAGCCAGAGTTGATTGGCTTGCCAATTAGGTTCAGAACGATGTTTTTCAGTGATGATCTGAAGATCAAGGTGTTGATGGGGGTGATACAACCAGGCCTGGTCGCTTAGCAGGTTAAAGCGATGTTGACCTGATTTTTGTGGCGCTTGAAATAACCAGGCCTGCTGGTCTTGAACACGAAATTGTGTGCCAATCGGCCAGCTTTGCGCTTGGGCTGATTCAAGTTGAATCAGCCAGCTATTTTCTGCTTGCTGTTGGCTGCCAATAAATTGAGCTTGCAGCATTTAAACTTCATTAACCTTGTAAACAGGGCGGCCTTGAAACAGGGTCATTTCTACCTGACCATTAAATTCCCAGCCATTGAAAGGGGTGTTTTTGCCGGCGGAGAGCATTTGAGTGCGATCGAGTGTCCAATAGCGTTCAGGATCAATCAGGACACAGTCAGCACTATAGCCAACTTGAAGGCAGCCGGCATGGATGCCAAGAATACTGGCAGGTTGCTGGCAGATGAGTTTGATCGCTTGGCTGAGGTCAATCAACTGGTCTTCGACTAAGCGCAGGGTTAAGGCTAACAGGGTTTCTAGGCCGCTGATGCCGGGTGTGCTTTCGCCAAATGGCAAGGCCTTATCGTCACGCCCTAGCGGGGTGTGATCGCTGACAATGGCATCTATAATGCCGGTTTTAATTGCCATGCGTAATGCGTCGCGATCAGCTTGGCTTCTAAACGGGGGGCTAACATGGGTGTAGGCATCAAAATCCATTACATCCATTTCGGTTAGGTGTAATTGGTGAATGGCCACATCGCAGGTAATCGGTAGGCCGCGTTGTTTGGCTTGAGCAATCATTTCAACCGATCGTGCGCAGGAGATTTGTGAAAAATGGGCACGTACGCCACTTTCTTCAACTAGAATCAGGTCACGCGCAAGGGCAATGGTTTCTGCTGATGTGGGGATGCTCGGTAAGCCGAGTCGTGTGCTGACCATGCCGGCATGAGCAACGCCTTGGTTTTTGAGTTCTTGGTCTTCACAACGCAAAATAACGAGTAGGTCTTGAGAGGCGGCATAGTCGAGCGCATTTTTCATGACCAGTGGATTCTCAACTGGCTGATTCGCTTGACTGAGTGCCACGCATCCGCCCTGTTTAAGCGAGTGCATATTGCTTAGTAGTTTGCCTTCAAGTCCTTTAGTTAAGGCCCCGGTGGGTAAGACAAACGCGGTGGCCGCTTGGCGTGCTCGGCGCTGAATCAGTTCAGCCACCGCTTGGGTGTCGGCTACCGGATCGGTATCCGGTGGACAGCAAAGTGAGGTAATGCCTCCGGCTACCGCGGCTTTGGTTTCTGAGGCGATGCTGCCGGCAAAGTTTTTGCCTGGTTCACCAAGGCGGGCGCGCATATCAACCAGGCCTGGTATTAACCATTTTCCTTTGGCATCTATCACTTGATCGGCAACAAAGCCATCCGGTGTTTGATCACCAATTGCCATTACATGACCGCGTGAAATATAGAGGTTGGTTTGCCTATCCAATTGTTGGCTTGGGTCGATGATACGAGCTTGTTGGATAATCAGGTTCATTAGCGTGTTTCCTCCGGGTTTTCTTGTTCTGCTTGAGCAAGTTGTGCTGCATTGCTCATAATAATCGCCATGACTGCCATTCGCACCGCGATGCCATAGGTGACCTGTTGGAGGATAACCGATTGCGGGCCGTCGGCTACCGCAGAATCAATTTCAACGCCCCGATTTATCGGGCCTGGGTGCATGACTAATGCATCGGGTTTTGCATAGGCTAGACGTTGTTCAGTCAAACCGTATAAATTAAAGTATTCTTTTTCGCTAGGCAGTAATGCGCCTTTCATCCGTTCGCTTTGTAGCCGCAGCATAATCACCACGTCAACATCGTCTAAGCCAGATTTCATGTCATGGTAAACATGCACTCCGAGAGATTCAGGAAACGGTGGAATCAATGTTTTGGGGCCTATTACTCGAATTTCTCGGGCTTCGAGCATGCTTAAGGCTTGTATTTGCGAGCGAGCTACTCTTGAATGCAGAATATCGCCAACAATTGCAACTTTAAGGTCAAAAATGTCCCCTTTAAGTTTACGAATGGTAAACATATCCAACATGGCTTGGGTAGGATGAGCATGTTGGCCGTCACCGGCATTAAGAACATGGACATGCGGTGCTACATGGCGTGCAAAGAAATGGGCAGCGCCACTTTCGGCATGGCGAATGACAAACATATCGGCCTGCATGGATTGCAGGTTCCACAGGGTGTCCAGTAGCGACTCGCCTTTTTTGGTTGCTGAGGTACTAATATTAAGGTTCATTACGTCGGCAGACAGGCGTTTTTCTGCAATTTCAAACGTCGTTAGCGTGCGCGTGCTTGGCTCAAAGAATAGGTTCATAATGGTTTTGCCGCGCAGCAAGGGCACTTTTTTGATTTCTTGGGTTTGCGGATTAATGAAGGATTCAGCCGTATCTAAAATTTCGGTTAAATGATGCGGTTTTAGACCCTCAAGGCTTAGAAAATGTTTGAGTTTGCCTTGTTCGTTGAGTTGTAGGTTAGGGCTGGATAGGCGTGGGCTCATAGTTCGGTCTCCGCGGGTTCAATCAAAGACAGGGTTAGGGGGTCGGGGCCATGTAGCTTAAGTGTTTGGCTGCATTCCAGTTTTAAGGCGGTGATGTCCGGTTGGATAGGCAACTCACGGCAACCACGGCGATCAACTAGGGTGACCAACGTGATCGAAGCTGGGCGACCATAGTCAAATAATTCATTCATTGCGGCACGAGTGGTGCGGCCGGTATAGAGTACGTCATCGACTAAAAAAAGATGTTGATCGGTGAGTTCCCAAGGAATGACCGAAGGTTGAACCTCGGGGTGTAAACCGACTTTAGAAAAATCATCACGATAAAATGAACTGTCCAATACGCCCAGTGGTTCGGTTAATGCGAGTTTGCGATGCAGGGTCTGTGCTATCCATTCGCCCCCAGTACGAATCCCCAACATTTTTATCTGTGGGCTAAAACGGGGGTGTTTTTGTATTTGTTCACAAAGTTCATCAATCAGTGTAGAAACATCTTGGTTTAATGGTGTCATAAAGCCTCTAGCCAGTTTTGGAGAATGATTTGAGCGGCATGTGCATCAATCGGAGTTTTTAAATTTCGTTGTTCGGCTTCAAACGAACTCAGTTGTTCTTCTACAAAAAATACGGGTTTTTGGTAGCGTCCATGGAGTCGCTGACCAAATTTACGTGCATTTTGCGTAAAGGGTTGTTCTGTGCCGTCCAGTCTTAAGGGCAACCCGACAATCAGCGCTTTCGGTTGCCATTCGTTAATCAGTTTGGTTATGCCATCCCAATCGGTTTTACCTTGATGGCTGGTCAGGGTTGTTAGCGGGCCGGATGAGCCGGTGAGCGTTTGTCCGCTGGCAATACCTATGCGTTTTAGCCCGAAGTCAAAGCCTAAAACTAATCCCTCTATTTTGCCTTTAAAGTTTGGTGGCAAGCAATTTTTATTGTCTTCAGAATTATGCATGACCTGCCTCGGCGCTTAAAAACTCAGGTTGGATGCCTAGCATGCCTAAGGCGGCCTTCCAGCGTTGTTCAATCGGTGTTTCAAACATTAAACTGGCATTGAATGGCGCGGTCAGCCAACTATTGTTTTTAATTTCATTCGCCAATTGTCCTTTGTTCCAATTGGCACTGCCAAGGCAAACAATAAAATCCTTCGGTGCGGTATCAAGTTTAATCGCTTCTAAAAAGTCTTCGGAGACGGTTAAACCGAGCTTGGGGGTGATCGCAACGGTGTTTTGCCATTGCCCTGCCGGTTGGTGCAAGATAAATCCACGTTCCATGTCAACCGGTCCGCCCATTAATACGGCACGCTTCATCATCGGACTATTTTGATTGCCATAAATATGAAAGTGCTCAAGCAGTTGAAGTAGGGTGAGGTTGTGAGGCTTGTTGATCACCAGGCCTGTGCTGCCTTTTTCATTGTCATCCACCATGTAGATAACGGTTTTTTCGAACCAGCTATCATTTAAGCTTGGCATCGCAATCAAAAATTGGTGTTGTAGGCTGTGTGATATGTTCATAGTCGAATTATAGAATAAACTGAGTAGGTTTGGGCTACTTCTATGAGCTTGAAGATTGAATTTAATTTGTTGGGATTAAGGTCACCTGTTTGGCCATTTTAGGGGTCAGTTGAATTTGTCCTTGTTGGTTTACAACCATTACGCGATCAACGTTGAGTTGGTGGGCAATACGCTGCCAATCATCTGGGCCTGCAATCATTAATGCCGTTGCGGCAATATCAGCCAAAATCGCATCGCTATGAATAACGGTTACCGAGGCAAGGGTATCGGCCGGCCAGGCGGTATTGGGGTTAATAATATGACTGTAGGTTTTTCCCTGCCATTCAAAGTAGCGTTGATAGGTGCCAGAGGTGAAGATATGGTCTTGGTTGTTAGCTTTAATGCGAGCTATCGCCTCAGCAGGGTTTTTAGGGTTTTGCACGCCGATTGACCAGGCCTGCTTGTTTGCGTTATAGCCGAGTACTTTAATATCGCCGCCTATGTTAATGAGTGCGTGCCTGATTAAGTAATGCTGTAGGATCCGTTCCGCTTCATCCATCGCGAGGCCTTTAGCGCTACCACCAAAATCAAGCCTAACCTCGGTATTATGGCTTTTGATTTGTTGGTCTATAAAGCTGATATCTTTAATCGATGGACGTTGGGCTAGCCATTTTTGACGTACTTCATCGGAGGGCGGGCTAGGATTGGCTTGCCCCTGAAACCCCCAAAGTCGGATTAACCCGCCGATAGCTGGGTCAAATAGATAGTCGCTTTGTTGGCTATATTGCTGGTTTTTTTTGATGAATCTATAGCTTTGTAAGTCAAGTGGGTAGCTACGATTTTCTGCGAGTGCACGATTTATTTCAGACAGCATTGAATCTGGATTCCAAGCGTGCCATTTTTGGTTAAGCTGATAAAAAGCCTGTTCGATTTCGTGAATGGCAAGCTGGGCAGTTGCATGATCTGGGTGATTAATGACAAGGGTTATCTCTGTGCCAAATGTGTAAAAAGTTTGTTCTAACCGGGTGTCTGATTGGCATCCAGGCAAAATAAGCATAAAGCAAAGCAAAGAAATAATTTGTCGCGACAGCAGAAGGTGTTTAAGCGTTTTCATGTTTTTCAGCCTAGCAATACAGAGTTAGATTCTAACAATTTTAAGGCTTACGGAGTTTCTTTTAATCTGTTATGGCTGTATATTTTATTTTTTATTAGGCATTTCGTTTAGGTCTGTCAAGTATTGAATAATATTTACAGTATTAAGTTGCTAAAGAATTTATCTGATGTATTGACTTTTTCAAGTTGTTGAATTTGTTGTATTTAATTTATTTAGGCTGCATGCTGTTTCAGGTTTATTATTCACAGAAGCTGTGGATAAGTTTGTTGATGAAAAGTTTGAATGTAGGCTAAGTGCTTTGTTTTAGCCTGAATCTTTAGGGGTGCTTAAAAAATAGACAAGCATCGCAGAGATAACCCTTTTTAAAGTGTGAAAAAAATATTTTTATGTTCAGATTAAAAAATGCTAGGGGGTAGATAGGTGACAGTCTCCCTCTTAGTCGCTAAAATCACAAATTAACAAGTTCAAACATTAAGGATGCAATGTGAATGGGTTAAGGCCAGCGTATAGTTCAGGGTGTACAAGTTGCGGCTTACAAAAAATTTGTTTTCCAACAGGTTTAGTGCGATCTGACATGTTGAGATTGGATTCTATTGTAGAAAGAACGCCTCGCCTAACTAAGGGTCAGCATTTGTACAAAGCGGGTCAGAAATTCGATAATCTTTACGCGATTAAAGCTGGTGGCGTGAAGGTGTATAACATTACCCAGCAGTGCGAAGAACAGGTGATTGGGTTTTATTTACCTGGCGATGTAATTGGTATGGATGGGGTGCAGGATTTATTCTACCAATGTAATGCGGTCGCTCTGGAGAATACTTCAGTTTGTACCTTGCCTTTTGATCAGCTAGAGCGTTTGGCATTACAAATACCGGCGCTAAACCATCAATTGTTATGTTTAATGAGTCGTGGCATCAACGATACTCGTATTCATTCGGAGATATTATCTAAGCGCAATGCAGATCAGCGGGTAGCCTATTTCGTTTGGTATCTTTCACAGAGGTTTTTAAATCGAGGTTATAAACATACTGAATTTAGGTTTGGGGTATTGCATCGTGAAGTGGCTCAGTTCCTTGGTCTAACTCCAGAGACTTTTTCTAGGATTTTGGCCAAGTTGGCAGAACAAAATATTGTGCAATGGAAGCGCAAAGATATTGAGATCCTTGACATGGCCTCTCTGGCTAGTCTGGCGGATGAGAATCAATTAATTACAGATAAGCAAGTAGAGGTCAAGCGAGCTTAACCAGGCTTAGGTAAAGTTAATAATGTCCAGGTTTTTGTTATGGAATTGATATCGATCAAGATTTTACTTATGCAGTTATGGTCTAATTTAATCTGAGTGATAGGAAGTCGTATTATCGGTTTTCTAATGTAGCCCGCTTGGCCCGACCTTTGAGTCGGGTTTTTTTGTTTTTGGATTATTAAATTTGAATCTAAAAGCGTTAAACACCGCTGGTCAAGGTTTATTTTGTTATAATCCCGACGATATTTTTTCAAATTGCCTTGAGGTGTAGTATGGAATTTTTACGCATTAAAAATGTTGCAGTGGTTTCATTGGTTAGCTTATTTGCGGTAGGCTGTAGTTCAACACCTACTTCCGATCAGACAGATCAAAGTGTTGTTCAGACCGGCTCAATGCCTTCAACTGCGGGCGTGGCCACTAGCAAGCCTGTTGTGGCCGAAGGGCTTGAGCAGGATCAGGCTTCAAGAGTTGCTGAGCTGTTTGCAAGTCTTCAAGGCAAGCGAGTGCATTTTGAATTTGATCGCGCAGAGATTAAGCAAGAGTATCTTGATGTTATTAAGAAACATGCCCAGTATTTAGAATTAAACCCTAATGCGCGGTTAACGATTGAAGGCCATTGCGATGAGCGCGGTACACGAGAGTATAACTTGGCTCTGGGCGAGCGCCGTGGCAATGCTGTGAAAGACGCTTTAATGGCTCAGGGTGTTAATCCCAATCGCTTAAATGTGATTAGTTTTGGTAAGGATATGCCTCTAGTGGATCTGAGTAATGAGCAGGCATGGCAACAAAACCGTCGTGCAGAGTTTGCATATTAAAGTGATTTAGATACTAGATTAGCCCTCCCTTTGGAGGGCTTTTTTGTTTTAGATAATTGGTGGATAAACTATGACGCTTGAAGCGAAAGTTAACTATTTAAGTGAATACCAACCCTGTGACTTTGAGGTGTTGTCTGTCAACCTGTTATTTGAGTTGTCGGCCAGCTCAACGCTAGTGACCAACCGAATGCTAATAAAACGCTTGGCTAGCAGGTCTGTATCTGAATCAGAAAACAAGTTGAAGTTGAATGGTGAAGGTTTAGTACTTAAGTCGGTTAGGCTTAATGGGCAGCTTTTGTCTGAAGCTGGCTTTCAAGTCACACAGGAACATTTATTTTTAAGTCCAGAAGGTGATGAGTTTGAGTTGGAGGTGGTTACAGAAATTAATCCACAGGCCAATACCGCGCTTGAGGGTTTGTATCTATCATCCGGCAATTTTTGTACACAATGTGAAGCGGAAGGATTTAGGCGCATTACCTATTTTTTTGATCGTCCTGATGTACTATCCGTCTATCAAACGAAAATTATTGCCGATAAGCAAGCCTATCCAGTTTTGTTGTCAAACGGTAATTTGATTGAATCGGGTGAGCTCGCCGATGGGCGTCATTTTGCGATTTGGCATGATCCTTTTAAAAAACCCTGTTATTTGTTTGCGTTGATAGCCGGCGACTTGGTTTCACTGGAAGACCAGTATTTTACCGCGGATAATAGAACGATTAAGCTGTGCATTTATACCGATCCACATCATTTGCCTCATTGCCGCCATGCGATGGATTCTTTGATTCATGCAATGCGCTGGGATGAGCAGCGTTTTGGGTTAACTTATGATCTCGATACTTATATGATTGTTGCGGTGGATGACTTTAATATGGGGGCGATGGAGAACAAAGGCCTCAATATCTTTAATTCAAAATATGTGTTAGCAGACCCACAGACTGCCACTGACGTCGACTATGAAGGCGTTGAGGCGGTGATTGCGCATGAGTATTTTCATAATTGGACAGGAAACCGTGTCACCTGCCGTGATTGGTTTCAATTAACTTTAAAAGAAGGCCTAACTGTTTTTAGAGATCAGGAGTTTACGGCCGATCGCTTATCGCCAGCCGTTAAACGTATCGAGGATGTTAGAAGGCTTAGGAGTCATCAGTTTGCTGAGGATGCAGGCCCGATGTCCCACCCGATTCAGCCGCAATCCTATATCGAAATGAATAATTTCTACACCTTAACGGTTTATGAAAAAGGTGCTGAGGTGGTGCGATTATATCAAACGCTTTTAGGTAAAGACGGCTTTAGAAAGGGGATGGATCTTTATTTTGCACGTCATGATGGTCAGGCGGTGACTGTCGAAGATTTCCGGCAAGCCATGGCGGATGCGAATCAGGTTGATCTTGATCAAATGCAGGCCTGGTATGTTCAAGCTGGCACCCCTCACCTAAAAGTAAAGGCTGAATATAATGCTGTGAATGCCAGTATTAAAATAGGATTTCAACAATATTTAAAAGCTGATAATTCGTTTTCCCCTTTTTTAATTCCATTTAAAATTGGCTTTTTAAATGATCAGGGTGAAACCCTCTATCCTGAGGTGGCGGCTGACTATTCGTCAGCCGTTAAGCTTGAAGGACAGGATTATGTTTTGAAAATTAGCCAGGAAAATCAAGTCTTTGAGTTTAATGGGGTGAGTGATAAACCTCAACTTTCACTTTTAAGGGGTTTTTCAGCCCCTATTATTATGGAGTATCAGTATTCTGAGAAGCAATTGGCTTTTTTGGCTTGCCATGACACGGATAGTTTTAATCGCTGGGAGTCTGCACAACGTTTAGCGTTAATGGAATTAATGGCCAATATAGCGCGTTTTCAAGCTCAGCAAGCCTATCAGTTGGGAGCAGCTTACGCAGATTTATTTGAAACCCTGGTATCTCAAGCTTTGAATAGTGATCAAGCCGATCTCGCTTTATTGGCTTATTCATTAACACTGCCCGATTTAAATTATCTGATTGAGCAGTATGATGCAGTGGATATTGAAGCATTGGTTTCGGTGCATCAGCAAATGAAAAAAAGTTTAGCGCAAAAGTATGAAACACTGTTGTTTGAGGTTTATCAGAAGTGTCTGGCAGATCAGGCGTATCGCTATGACAAGCAGCAGATTGCTCAACGTTTAATGAAAAATACGGCACTAAGTTACTTGTCGTCCTTGGCAACGGATCAGATAATCACACGGATTAAACAACAGTATGACCAGCAGTCGAATATGACAGATATACAGGCCGCGCTTCAGTGTTTGTCAAATTTAACCTCGCCACAAACGGATTCTGCCTTAGCGCATTTTTACGATAAGTATCAAGATGAACCACTGGTTCTTGATAAATGGTTTTCTATTCAAGCAGCTTCTCATCGAGAAGGGGTTTTTGAAACAGTGCAAACGCTGACTGCACACCCTAAGTTTAGTTATAGTAATCCCAATCGAGTCCGCAGCGTGATAGGTGTGTTCTGTCGACAAAATATTTTGGCGTTTCACCGTAAAGATGGCGCGGCCTATGCTTGGTTAGCTGAGCAGGTATTGAAGTTAGATGAGATAAATCCTCAGGTAGCTGCAAGAATGTTGGTGCCTTTAATGCAGTGGCGGCGTTTTGATGCCAAGCGCCAAGACCTGATGCGTAGCGAGTTGATTTCTTTAATGGCTAATGTACAGTCCAAAGATGTTTATGAATTATTGGAGAAGTCCTTGTAGAGTAGTGTTTATGACTGACCGAATCAAGGAGCGTTTAGTGTCTAAGCATATAGTTTTGTTTGCTTTTGTTCTTGTTTCGATCTGGGGCATAAATTCGGCAAGCTTTGCCGATCAAGGTTCGAATTCGCAACAAAAGATAGCTTTACTAGATTTTGAGATTCTTTTGCTAAGAACCGAAATAGCTCTTCGAAATGGAGAGCAGGGATTGTTCCTGGTCAATATGTATCAACTTGCTCAAAAGACGGTGCCGGATCAATTTAAATCTCGATATGAAGCGCTGATTCATCAACAGGGTCGGCTTGAACCTATTCCTCAGTTTGAGTCTGGTTTTAGCTCAGTAGCGGATGCGCGTGATATTGTTGTGTTGCTCCCAATGTCAACGGGTTTAGCTCAAGCATCAAGTGCAATAGTTGAAGTGTTTAATCAGGCTTTTGAAGGACGTCGCTTGCATTTTTTGGATACGGATCTTTATCAAGATATGTCTGAATTGGTTCGTTTGGTTAAGTTGTTTAATCCAGACCTGGTTATAGGTCCACTTGAGCGACAAAAAGCAGAAGCTTTTAATCAATACAATTTGCAGGTTCCAACGATTAGTTTTAGCAGTATGGAGATAACACGGCCTTATCTCCTTTCACCCTCATCACATGCGGTTGTTTTTTATCAGACCCTTATACCCATGCTAGAGAAACTGGATTTTAATCGTATTATTTGGCTGACTGATGGTTCGGATTTTTCAAAAACATTAATGGGTGAAATTAAAGCTTGGTATCTTCAGCAGGGCGTTTCTACTGAAGCATTAGACCAATTTCAGTTGGAGGCGGGGGTGGATAAAAGTCTCGGGTCAGTGCTGGGGGCAAGTCAGTCCGATGTCAGATCCAGTTGGCTTCAGCGCACACTTGGGCGTAACCTTGAAGTCGAAACCTATGTTAGAAGGGATAAAACCTTACTGGTTGCAGTTTTAAGTCAGCAGCAGGCGCTTCAGGTTAAGCCGCTGCTTAATTTTTATGGTAGGGATATTGATTTTTTATGGTTACCAAGTGATTTACCTGATATAAAAGTTTTTGTAAATAGTCAGACTTCTTGGCAGCAAACCTATGCATTGCTTCCTGCGCATTTTACTCAGCAATTAACCTCGGGGTTGAAAAATAATGCAGAAGCTCTAGAGATTGGCCTATTTCATGCTTTAGCAAATCTTGTGGCAACCTTGGTTAAACGTGCTGAATCGTCTTTACCCTTTCAAGTGCCTACCGATGTAGGGCATTTAGTGGTGGATCAGTCCGGAAGATATCACTTTTTACCAAGTCTATTTTTTTTAGATCAAGGTCGTTTAAGGCAAACGATGTTGGATGAAATCGTTCAAGACCCTAAGGGTCTATAATTTCTGAGGCTATAGAAGCGTAGTGGCTGAAGCGAATAAAACAATTGATCCTAATGACTTAGATAGCATTGATGCGCTGTTGGATGAAGCTGAGTTCGATTTTGGCAAAGAGGATGCTGAGACGGCGCAAGAGCCTGAGTTAAAAGTCAATGAAAAGCTGATCGAAGATAATCCCCCCGAAACTATGCGAGAGGATTTGAGCGAGCGTGAAGAAGATATTGTAATTGATCCGGCGCTTACAGCAGAAGAGGATCTGGCGCTTAATGATATGTTAGGCTTAGATGATGAGAGTGTGCAAGCTGGTTCCGATCAGTTAGCATCCATTCCCCTTTCCGGGGGAGAGCCACCCATTAGCCGGCAGATGCAGGACAACACAGACGAAATTATTGCAAGACGTGCGCAGCAGGGTGCACATAAATCAGACGAACTTACGGTGGAAGAGATGGATTCAATCAAGAAAATGGTCATTGGTTTTGGCTCTGGGCTGAGCGTGTTGGTGGTTATTGCAATTGTGATGGCATCCTGGGCCGCATTTGGGTCTAAAGGCGATTCAGGACTGGAGTCCTTGTTAGTTGAAGCCAAAGAAGAACTGGAAATTACCCGGGTTGCTGCACAGGCCAATGAGCGATCTCTTCGTGAATTGAATCGTAAGTTGGATGCAGTGAGTTTTCAGGTTGAACAGTTGAGTGCAGATGTAATGTCACAGCAGCAGCCGAATAATATGGTTTTGAGAGGTGCTGCGCCGATTGATGCTGATATTCCGGTCTCAACAGCGAACAATACCGCTGCGGTCTCCTCGAATCTAGAGGTAAAAATAGATAGTTTGACAAGAAATCTTGCTGTAGCGCAAAGAAGAATCGTTGAGGTTAATAACCGAGTTACGAGTGTACAGACGCAACAAGCTTCTGTTTTACAAGCGGTGAAATCAATGGAAAAAACGCTGTTAGAGAAGCAGTTGACAATGAGCGAAGGCCAGTCAAAACAAATTTCTAGTGAAGCCGTTTCAGAGGAAAAACCTAGTTCAAAGTCGACAGAATACCGTTATCAAGCCCCGCCTGCATCAGGGCTAATGTATCAATCAGGTCATGGTGGTATTTATCCCTGATTAAGTATTAATAAACATTTTTGCAATTATTTATGAAGCATTGGAGTAGTAGAGATGAAAAAGTATTTAGTAATGGTCGGGTTATTAGGTTCTTTAGCGTTGCTGGGGTGTGAGTCTCAGCCTGAGTTTAAAGCCTCTGACAGTGGCTATGATCGTAATGGAGGTTATTTGATTCAAACTGATAAGTCGAAAACCACTCCTGCAGCAAGCTTGAGTGATGACGATATTCAACGATTAGCCGATGCAATAATTGCCAAGCAAGCTAAGGGTGAGGTCGTTAGGCAGAATCATTCTCAGCCCTTGACTACTCATGTCGTTGTTAAAGAGCGTAGAAGTCAAGAGCGCATTAAGATAACGGGTGTTGGTTATGGCGCTGAAAATAATTTTGAGGGCTTTACCGATGGTCAGCGTCGATTGATGGCTATACGTGCATCAAAGCTTGATGCGTATCGTGCACTAGCGGAACAAATTTATGGTATAAAAATTGACAGTAACACTTCAGTCGCAACCTTGACAGCACAAAATGATAGTTTTAGAGCGCGAGTTAATGCGGTGGTGAGAGGAGCGCGTATTGTAAGTATTACGCCAATGGCCGATAATAACTACGAAACGGTTTTAGAAGTGTTTGTTGACCGTGATTTTTTTGAAGATGTATTTGTTTACACAGGTCAAAATAAACAACGAATTTTAGAGCCACTGGAAGTTTGCACAATTGGATTTAATTGTTATGATGCTGCAAACTATCGTTAGGTATATTGTATGAAGAGGGTTGGATTGTGTTTTCTAAACTCCGGTTTTTTGCCTTTATAATGATGTTCGGTATGGCAAACGTTGCTTATGCGACTAGCATCTCAGCAAGAGTCAATGTGTTCGAAGATAAGCTGACTCAGTTTGAAAAACAGGTCAATGAGATGCGTGCTCAGCAGGCTTCCCAAAACCAGGCTTCAGAAAGGCAGGCAAGCACAGTCTCCAAACTTCAAATTCAAGTTGATTCGATCCAGGATCAACTTGATCAATATTTTTATAGTCATTCTTCTTCTGGTTCTTCCTCGCCACGTCATGGTCGTTTTACTGATCGTCTTTATTCTTACCCTTAGCTTTGGCTTTCATTTAATCGATGCTTAACCATCAATAATTGTATAATTCATTGACAGCTAAACTTGTTTGAGTGCTGGGTTATGGGTTAGTATTAGTCTAATATTAATCACATATTTCGATTAAATGGAAAAAACATGCTCCAGCAAAATGAAAAAGACCGGCTGGCGGAGTTAGAGAAAGCCTTTGTACTGTTTAATCAAACGTCTAACCAGTTAACACAAGCCTACGAGGCACTTCAGGATCAGGTGGTTCATTTGCAAGCGCAACTTGCAAAAAGTGACCATGAAAAACACCGTGTTGCAGACAGATTGGAGCGCCTGCTGACTTTACTACCTGCCGGTGTAATTGTTTTAAATACTGATAATCAAATTATTGAAATGAATCCAAGTGCTGCAGATATTCTTGGTTCCCATGCTCTAGGTGATCTTTGGGCAAAGGTGGTTGAGCGAGTATTTGTTAGTCGCAATGATGCTGAAGAGTTTGTGTCTCGAAGTGGTACGGTGTATCAGTTATCTCAAGTCACTCTTGATCAGGCGCTTGGTACTATTTTGTTAATTCAAGATGTGACTGCTGCTCGTCAGTTACAAGATCATGTTAATCGACATCAACGTTTGCGTTCTATGGGGGAAATGGCTGCTTCACTTGCCCACCAAATTCGTACGCCGTTGGCCGCCGCCCTTTTATATGTGTCTCAGCTTTCAAGTCCAAACATTGAGCCGGATAAGCGCGCAAAGTTTACTCATAAGGTACTTTTAAACCTCAAGCATCTTGAAGGTCTGGTCAAGGATATGTTGCAGTATGCGAAAGGAGGGAGCACAGGACAAACACGGATTGAAGTAGGCGCCCTGTTGGAAGATCTTTGTTCTTCTCTCGAGCAACAGGTTAATTCGACTGAAAGTCAGTTGTTTTTAGAACACATTTTTACTGAGATATGGGTTCGAGGGGATCGTGATTCGATGATTACTGCATTGCAAAACTTGGTTATTAATGCAATTGATGTGGTTAGACTTAAAGCTAGTATTAGAGTTTCTGTTGCGTTATACAATGAGAAATGGGTTGATCTAATTGTTAGTGATCAAGGTCCTGGTATTGCGCTGGATGTTCAGGAGAAGATTTTTGAACCTTTTTTCACCAGCAGAGCTAAAGGAACAGGCTTGGGATTGGCGGTAGTTCGCACTATTGCTGAAGCGCATGGTGGCGAAGTATGGCTTAAGTCGCAGCTTGGAAAAGGTGCTCAATTTGGCATAAGATTGCCATTATGTAAAACGGAGAAAGAGATCTGTGAGTGTAGCTAAAATTTTAGTTGTTGAAGATGATCCAGCTTTGCAAGAAGCGCTTGTTGATATTTTAACTTTAAATGAACTTGAAGTGACAGCGGTAAGCTCTGCAGAAGAGGCGCTAGTTGCGTTAGATGATGATATCGCAATGGTTTTCTCTGACATCCGTATGGATGGTATGGATGGCTACAGTTTAATGAAACGTATTCGTGCCCTAAAGCCTTATTTACCGATTGTGTTGATGACTGCTTATGGAACTATTGAGCAGGCTGTGGATGCGATGAAATCAGGTGCGGTAGACTATATGGTGAAACCTTTTGAAGCAGATGTTTTGGTTCAAAAGGCACGGGCTTATTTTAACCGCGATGCTTCTTTGGACGATGACTTTGTGGTGGCTGATTCAGCCAGTGTACAAATTAAAAATATGGCAAATCGTGTTGCCAAGTCGACAGCAAATGTCATGATAACGGGTGAAAGTGGTACGGGTAAAGAGGTGTTGGCTCGATACATACACCAGCAGTCGGATCGTAAGGATCAAGCATTCGTTGCGATAAATTGCGCCGCTATTCCTGATAATATGCTTGAGGCAGTGTTATTTGGCTATGAAAAGGGTGCATTTACTGGGGCGTTAAAGTCTATGCCGGGCAAGTTTGAGCAGGCAAATAAAGGCACGATTTTTTTAGATGAGATTGGTGAGATGCGAGTAGATCTTCAAGCCAAGTTGCTGAGGGTTTTACAAGAAAGAGAGGTTGAACGCATAGGTTCGTTGCAAACGATTTCGCTAGATATTAGAGTAATTAGTGCTTCCAATATTAATATGAAGCAGGCGATTGCAGAGGGGCGTTTTCGTGAGGATTTATTTTATCGATTAAATGTGTTTCCCTTGCATTTGCCGGCATTAAGACAGCGCCCGAAGGATATACAGCATATTGCCAATAAGTTGTTAATTAGACATTCTGTTTCAAGTTGCGCAAGACCTGAGCTAACGGAGTGTGCGATGGCAAGACTAATATCACATGATTGGCCTGGTAATATTCGTGAGTTAGACAATGTAATTCAACGTGCATTGGTGATGATAACGGGCGATGAAATTAGCGCTTCTAATATTATATTTGATGATGGGTTAGCCTCTAATGAGGCATCGGTTGAGGTTTTTAATGGGCAAATTAAAGAGCAGCGGGTTATTGAATCAGGTGAACTAACGTCTTCGGACGATGTGACATTAGACTTAAAAGCCAGAGAGACAGAGTTAATTTTATCGGTTCTCAAGAGAAATAATGGACATCGGCAAAAAACTGCGGAGGATCTAAACCTAAGCCCTAGAACATTGCGTTATAAATTAGCTAAGTTAAAAGACCAGGGAATAGATGTGTAATACTCATTGTTAGTTTTTAGCTTTTGGCACAGGCCATGCTTCTAGTTTTTAACTAAGTTTTAGATAGGTTTATAGATCGATTACGTCGATTATTTTTTTAAATTATGCGATAATTTAAATCGCTAGGTTTTACTTGAGTACTCCCTGATGGATAAAATTGATACACAATCATTAATGCTTCAGATGCGCGCTCTTACGGCAGAAGCGCAAAACAAGCCTTTAGCTGTTACAGCTACGGAGCAAACGGGTCAATCCAGCGCTCAGGGCTTTGCAGATTTGTTGAAGCAATCTGTTGAAGGTGTTAACAATCAGCAGCACAAAGCGCGCGAGATGAGGGAGTCTTTTGAGCGTGGAGATGAGGGTGCGGATTTAACTGAGGTGATGTTGCAGGCTCAGAAAGCCAGTTTATCTTTTCAGGCGATGACTCAAGTCAGAAATAAGCTTGTGGAGGCCTATAAGGACGTCATGAATATGCCGATATAGGACTAAATTTAAAATAATTTAGGGTAATCGGCTATTTTAATTAATTCAAACTGAGTGTGGTATGGCTGAATCTGCGTCAATAAATGATAAATTAAATACGCGTACTGGCACTTCACCTTTATCGACTCTGGTAGAAAATCTTACCTCCCTTCCGGTTGCCCGGCAAATTGCTATTATTATCGGTTTGTCGGCATCTGTCGCATTAGCCATAGGCATTCTCCTTTGGTCTCAATCCACTCAATATACCTTACTTTTCGGCAGTATGAGTACCGCTGAAATGAATGAAGTAGCGCAGATTCTCGATGCTCAACGGGTAGATTATAAGCTGGATATCAATAGTGGTTCTCTAATGGTGCCTGCAGATCGGGTTCATGCTCTGAGGCTTCAATTGGCATCAGACGGTTATCCGCGCCAAGCTGAAACAGGTTATCAGTTGCTTGATAGAGAGCAGGGATTTGGTATATCTCAGTTTAGAGAGACAACACAATATCATCGTGCGCTTGAAGGTGAGTTAGCAAAATCAGTGGCTTCTCTAAACCAGGTTGAATCGGCCAGAGTCATGTTGGGTTTGCCAAAACGTTCGGTGTTTGTCCGTAAGCAAGAGGCACCTACCGCATCAGTGGTCATCAAATTGCGTTCAGGTCGAACATTGGATGAGCAAGCCGTTTCTGCGATTGTTCACCTGGTTGCGGCGAGTATTCCAAATCTAAACCCGCGCGACGTTACCGTGGTAGATCAGTTGGGCAATCTGTTGTCAAATAATAACCAGACTGCTCAATTGCAAATGAATATGCGTCAGTTGGAATATACTCGAACGGTTGAGGAGACCCTTACCAATCGTGTTGTCAGTTTAATCGCTCCAGTTGTAGGGGGGGCAAGTAAAGTTCGAGCTCAAGTGACTGCTGAGATTGATTTTACCCAGCAAGAACAAACGCGAGAGTTGTTTGAACCAGATCCTTCAGCTATTAGATCAGAGCAGGAGATCAGAGAATTAAATCGAAATCAAGGGCCCATGGGCATCCCCGGAGCTTTGACAAATCAGCCACCAAGGGCTGGCTTGGCTCCTGAGGAGGGTTATACTGGCGCTCAGGACGATCCTAATTTAAAAAGCATGTCTGAGCGTCGCACAAGGAACTTTGAAATCGATCGTACTATTAGTCATATTAAAACATCGGTAGGTTCTATTCGTCGTTTATCTGTAGCGGTAGTGCTTGACGATAGACTCACTTTGGTTGATGGCGTTTTGCAACGGCAAGCGTTAACTGAGGATGAGCTACAAAATTACCGCCGTCTAATTATTGATACAGTCGGCTTGGATGAACTAAGAGGCGACACCTTAACGTTAATTAATGCTTCTTTTGTTGAGCCGGATGATGATTTTTTTGAGGCAACCCCCTTCTGGCAAGAGCCTTGGTTCTGGGATATTATGAAACAACTGCTTGCTGCATTGGCAATTTTGATTATTTTCTTTGCTGTTGTGCGTCCTATATTAAGAGATTTAACTAAAAAGGACGAGGTTTATCTTGAATATCCAGAAGATGTCGAAGAGGACAAAGACGAGCTTCGGGATGGCGATGAGATCGCTAAGGCTTTAGATCAGATGAATGAAGAGTTGCAGGCACAGGTTTCTGAAGAGGCGAAAGGGGCATCTAACTCTGAGGAAGCCGAGTTGTTTGAAAAAGTAAAAACGCTCGTACAGAGTGACCCGAAACTCGCCTCTATGATTATTAAGCAGTGGATGCAGGAGGGCGATGGTGGCTGAATCAATTTTAGAAGAGCTTGATGATGCCCCCGCTTTATCGGGGTATGACAAGGCTGCAATTTTATTAATGGCAGTCGGTAAAGACGCAGCAAGTTCAGTGCTTAAACATTTAAACCCCAGAGAGGTTCAGCAATTAGGCACTGCGATGACAGGAGTTGAAAATGTTAGTCATAAGAGCGTTAACCATGTTCTTAAATCTTTTTTGAATTTGGTGGGTGAAGATGCTCTTGGCGTTGATGCTAATGAATATGCTCAGAGTCTTATGACCGATGCTCTGGGTGAAGGTGGTGGCTATTTGCTGGATGCAGCGATGCTTGGTGATCAAGTGAAAGGTCTGGAAGCGATGAAATGGATGCATCCAAGTACCATTTCAAATATGCTGCGTAATGAGCACCCACAGGTTGTTGCAATTATTCTTTCTTATTTTGATCCTGATATGGCAGCTGAGATTCTCCGAGGTATTCCCGCGCGTTTCCAGGCAGAGGTGGTTTATCGTATTGCGACTTTAAGTACTATTCAGCCAAGGGCTTTGTTTGATTTAAATAGAGTATTGGAAGCGGGAACAGGCGATGGCAAGGGCGGCAAGTTGGCTTCGATAGGTGGTGATAAGCGTGCTGCTGAAATTCTCAACTATGTGGGCGGCGGCATGGATACTAAAATTTTGGATGAGATTGCGGTTGAGCATGAAGATATTAGCAAATCAATCCAAGATAAGATGTTTGTATTTGACGATATTATTGGTATCGATAATCGAGGTATTCAAGCCATACTCGCTGACGTGCCTAATGATGTCCTTATTTTGGCAATTAAAGGTGCGGATAATGAACTTAAAGAAAAGTTCTTGGGCAATATGTCTCAACGTCAAGCCGATATTATGCGTGATGATTTAGAGTCAGGTGGCCCAGTCAAATTAAGCGAGGTTGAAGAGGCTCAGCGCAGTGTTATCCAGGTGGTGCGCCGTCTTGCCGATGAAGGTAAGGTCATGATGCCGGGTGGTGGCGAGGAGTTTATATAGTTCATGTCCAAGACCAGTAAGGCTTCAGAAGAAAATTCGAAGCCGATTTCCCGCGTCATGCAGGCTGGAGAAGTCAAGTCGCCTGATATACATAAATGGCAATTTGTTGATTTAGCATCAGATGCTAAGAAGCAGTTAGAATCAGTGCGGGCTGATGTATTAGAAAAGATTAAACAAGAAATACAGCCAAAGCTGGCTAAGCAAACAGCTATTCTGAAGCGCGAGGCTTACGAAGAAGCTAAGCAGCAAGGCTATGAAGAAGGGTATTTAGCGGGCTTTGAAACCGGGCAAACAGTGGGTATTGAGCGGGCTGAGCAGCAAGCACTTGAAACATTAAAACCAAAAGTTGAACGTTTAGAGGCGGCATTCAACTCACTTCGGCATCCTTACAGCTTGATTTCTTCTGATATTTATCAGCAATTGGTTACTGTAGCTATGAAACTGGCTGAGCGCATCACCGAAGAGGCAGTTACAATCGATAAACAAAAAGTTCTGCATTTTATTGAGCAGGCGGTTCAGCTTTTGCCTGATGATCAGGCGGAAATTGAAGTGGAACTCAATCCAGAGGATCTCGAATTAGTAAGGTTTTATCAAGCAGAGTCTTCAAAAGGCTGGGTGATCAAAGCCAATTCCAAGCTTCAAGTTGGTGAATGCCGTGTTAAGAAGCTTAATTCTATTGTTCATCATCAATGGCGAGCACGCTTGGATGAGTTGTTACTCGAAACAGAAGCCCTTGTTTTAGCTAAGACTTCAGCTTTAAAGTTAGATAATGATGTCGACTCTTTTACCCATCCCGATCCCTCTCACTCTAGCAATTCAGAAGTTTGATGTTTTTTCAGGAGCAGCTTAATAATGGTTTAGCAGATGCGTTGAAGGAGCTGAGTAATCATTTGCCATCAGTACCAGGCCTGGTTGTTGAGGGGCGTTTGGTAAGAATGATTGGCATGACACTAGAGGTGGTGGGTACCTATGCTCCTATCGGTGCACGCTGTAAGGTGTTACATCCCTCTGGAACTGAAGTAGTTGCAGAGGTGGTTGGTTTTCATAATGATCGTTTGTTTTTAATGCCAGTTGGTGAAACTCACGGTTTGGCACCAAATGCACGAGTGATCCCTATTAGCGGCGGAGTGAAGGTTCCTGTCGGCTTTTCTATGTTGGGGCGTGTGATTGATGGTCGTGGTCAGCCTTTAGATGAGAAGGGGGCTTTGACTTCGGATGAGCTTGTCTCTTTGACAGGTAATCGTATCAATCCTTTAAATAGACAGCCTATCGTAAAGCCTTTAGATGTTGGTGTTAAAGCAATTAATAGTTTGTTAACAATTGGTCAAGGTCAACGAATGGGGTTAATGGCTGGGACTGGTGTCGGTAAAAGTGTGCTATTGGGGATGATGACCCGTTTTACCAGTGCTGACGTGGTCGTTGTCGGCTTAATTGGAGAGCGTGGGCGCGAGGTAAATGATTTTGTCCGCCAAAACTTAGGTGAAGAAGGGCTAAAACGTGCTGTAGTGGTAGCAACCCCAGCGGATGACCCACCTTTAATGCGAATGCATGGGGCGATGTTGGCAACGGCGATCGCTGAGTTTTTTAGGGATAAGGGTCTTAATGTCTTGTTGTTAATGGATTCGTTAACCCGCTTTGCTCAAGCGCAGCGTGAAATAGCGCTTGCTATAGGCGAACCGCCGGCAAGTAAGGGGTATCCACCCTCGGTATTTGCTAAGTTGCCGCAGCTGGTAGAGCGTGCAGGTAATGGCGCTAAGGGTACTGGATCGATAACAGCTATTTATACTGTGTTGGCTGAGGGTGATGATCAATCTGATCCGGTTGTGGATTCTGCACGCGGTGTATTGGATGGGCATATTGTTTTATCTAGAGCGATTGCTGATTCAGGCCGTTATCCAGCCATTGATATCGAATCTTCAATTAGTCGTGTTATGATTGAATTGATTGAAAAAGAACAGTATTTACAAGCTCAAAGATTCAAGAAACTCTATTCGCTTTATCAACAAAACCAGGATCTGATTAGTGTAGGGGCTTATCGCAAGGGTTCAAACCCTGATATAGATTTGGCAATTCAAAAGCAGCCCCATTTACTGAGCTTTTTAAGTCAAGCTATTGATGAACGTTTTGATTTTCCTCAGAGCTTTATGGCCCTAAAAAAAGCGTTGAGTTGATTTTGTCATGAGTCGAGCGCAGCGTATAAAAGTGCTTGTCGAACTTGCAGAGCAGGATGTTGATAAGGCTCAGTTGACATTAAAAGAAATTAGAGCTAACCGAACTTTTACTGAGCAACAGCTTAGCGACCTAAAAAACTATCGTAATGAATATATGGCAAGACTGACCACAAGCGGTCAGATGTTGCCGATACAGTTGCAAACGACCCAGGCCTTTATTAATAAATTGAATTTAGCCATTGAGGGGCAGCAAACTCAGTTGAAATCAATAGAAGCTATGCTTGAGCAAGCTCAGCAACAATGGACAGAAAAGCGGATGCGTTTGCAAGCCTTAGATAAGGTTTATCAAAACTTGTTGCGTAAGGAATACCAGCAGACAGAGCGGGCAGAACAAAAAATGCTTGATGAGTTAGCATCACAAAACTTTAAACGTTAGTATTGTATTTTCGGCACGGCAATTGCTTTAACAAATTCAAAGTAATATTTTATTTAATAAAAATTAAGTAGAAGAGTAATGGATTTGTTAAATTCAGTTTTTGACACTGCGGGTCGATTGGAACCAAAGCCTAGCTTTAGCATGCAGGGCTTGATTAATCATATGGTGTTAAACTCGCCTATAAACGCCTGGTCAGAAATTTTTACTCATCACCTTGCAGCCCAAATGCAGCCTTCGATGCTGGAAAAGCATGAGGGGTTTGCTAGGTCGTATTTGAACTCAACCTCACTCATAGAAAATCCTACGCCTGAATATACTCCATTTTCACCTCTATTCTTAGATGAATCATCTACCCAAGCGGGGTCGCCGCAAAAGAGCCTTGCTGCTTGGCTTGTTTCACAAGGTTTTGCAACAGAGGCTATAAAAGCGAATACTAGTCTCAACACTAAGCAAATTACCCATGCTACCCACGTTAGTGAAGAGTCTAAAACGATTTCGAGTCTAGAGAGTTTGGCTGAAGTCAATCAAAATAGTGAAGACCTTGAACTGGTTAAGCCAGTCGCTAAGGTTTTAGCTGAATCAAACCAAGCACAAGTGGAGTTAAAACCAACACAACAAATAAGTGAGCAAAGCCGTTTAGTGATCACAAATCAGATTTTGCCTGAAGAATCAGATTTCAAAGATTATCAATTGGGTAAAGTCGCGTCAGACCCTGGCATCCTGTTGAAGGAAACTGAACAGTTTGAAGCTAAAGCTATAGGGTCTGAAGATTTAAGCAGTTTGGCTGAAGCCAATCAAAATAGTGAAGACCTTGAACTGGTTAAGCCAGTCGCTAAGGTTTTAGCTGAATCAAACCAAGCACAAGTGGAGTTAAAACCAACACAACAAGCTAAAACTAAAGAACCCCTAGCGAGTGAGACTAAGCTTCAAACTGAAGAGTCATTCAGCAAAATGGAGCAAGAGCGGTTTGAAGTTAATATCGAACAACCAGGCCTGCTTGTCGCTTCAGATGTATGGCTAAACAATGATGAAGACACGGATAATCCCCGTCTATCTGATATTCAACGAATTGAACATGCTCAAACTGAAGGTTTAAAGCAAGAAGCATCTTCCCAGCAAGATTCTGGTTTTCTAAATTTTAACTTCTATCAGCTTCCAGAAACAGATATTTGGGGGTTAACAGGGCCGGGGGTTAGGGTGCCCTATGCACAGGATTTTTGGGCGCAAAAGAGCACTAATATTGTTGGCCTGACCACGCCAGTCAGTGCAAGCGGAAGGTTTGACACATTTTTGTCGAGTGTTGCAGGTGGTCAGCAAAATACGATGACGGGGGCTGGAAGTGAGTTTGGTTCTGGTTCTGAACGACCAACACAAATGCAGCAAAATCAAACGGCACAGCTCCAATCTTTTGCTCAGCAACTGATACGTCAAGAGCAGGTGATTGATCAACAGCGGTCTATTAGGGAGTCGGATATTAAGCTAGATTTATCAAGGGACGCTTGGAGTTCAACCTCAGAGGCTCAGCCAAAAGCCGAGAGATCAGCTACCGGGCCAGCTTTGGCTTCAGTGCAATATCCAATCAATCACGAAAAGTGGGCTCAAGCGATAGGTAAGCGCATTTTATTTATGGCTAACCAGCAAATGCAGCAGGCTCAAATTAGTTTAAACCCTGAAAAGTTAGGCCCAATTCAATTGAGACTTCAGCTTGATCGTGATCAATTGTTGAGTGTTTCGATGACCGCTCAGCATGCACTTACACGAGAAGCGTTGGAGGCAGCCATTCCGAGGCTCAGGGAAATGTTATCCGAGGCCGGAATTGCTTTCGAAGATATTAAAGTGAGCGAAGAAGGTTTGTTTGGCGAGGGTAAAGCAGAGCAGGATTCTAATAACCAGAGGCATTTAGGTGCCAATGAAGAAATAAAAGACGAAGAGCTAAAGCCTGAGTTGCAGTCAGATAATTTAATTGATTTTTATGTTTAGGAGAGGAAGATGAAAACAAATACTAAGCTAGTGGCTTTGGCTATTAGTACATTACCCGGGCTTGCTTTTGCTAGTTCTGAGATTGGAGTCGGTTCGTTGGTTGGTTATATTATTATAGCTGCAGGCGTAACAGCAGTGATCGCTAGTGCTTTGGTGTATCTGATTTGGTGTAATAAGTCAGGAGTTTGTGATCAGGGTGAATTAGTTGATGAGTTAAAAACCCTGTCTGAGGAAAAGCGTTTTGATCAGGCTTTGGCTACTCAGAACACAGATCCAAAACTGATACGTGCACTTAATAATTTATTAAAACAGACGCAGCAGACGCTGGATCAACGTCAACAGGAATTGGAAAACTATCGAGAAAAATCTCAGACTCAACAGCAGCAGATTAATCAATTAAACCAGGCTCTTGAGTCTGCTCAAGAAGAGTTGGTGAATCAGCAGTTGGCCTCTGCAGGTGCGACTAACAAAAGCGATATGACTGAAATTGTAAACTTATCTGATCAGGTTGAATTAGCTGTCAAAGACATGGGCAAAGGTTCGCAGGCAGGTATTCAGTCAGTTCAAAAGGTGATTACTGAGGTGGGTGGATTAACCGATGAGGTGACGCGTGCTACCGGTGTGATTAAGCAGCTTGAATCCGATAGTAGTAACATTGGAACTGTGCTTGTTTTGATACGTGATATAGCAGAGCAAACAAACCTGTTGGCGTTGAATGCTGCGATTGAGGCTGCTAGGGCAGGCGAGCACGGACGGGGATTTGCGGTTGTAGCTGATGAGGTGCGTATTCTTGCTGGGAAAACACAGCAAGCAACAACTGAAATACAGGCTATTATTGAAGGTCTACAACAGCGTGCTAGAAGTGCAGTTCAGGTTATGGAAAATGGACAAGAGCGTGTTGAAACGACTCAATTGCAAGCTGAAAGAGTTAGTGAGTCGCTACATGTCATTGCAGATTCACTCGCACAATTGGAAACAGTTCAAAAAAGTTTGAGTGCGGTTTTAAAGTAAAGTTTTTTTCTTAAACGACCCCAATTGGTATTCTTTTTTAGAATGTCTTACCAATTGGGGTTTTTTTATGCGTAAAATAATTAAACACGGACTGAATTAATGGATACTTTGGTTTAGAATAAGAAAATTGAATTCAAAGTTGAATAGAATTATTTAAGTTTAAAGAGTAGAGGTTAGTCATGGCAAAAGATGAAAAAGTGGAACAGGAAGAAAAAAAAGGTGGTGGTAAAGGGCTAATTATTGCACTACTTGTCGTTATTGTATTGTTGCTTGTAGGGGTTGGCGTGATGACCATGTTGTTGCTTACCTCCGGAGATAGTGATAAACCAAAGTCAGAAGAACAGCAGGTAATGCAATACTCTCCGACGTTTAAACAATATCCTCAACCTAAGGCAGGAACACCACCTTCTTACTTGGAAATGAAATTTGTGGTCAATTTCCGTGGAGAAGGTCGAGCAAGATTTATTGCAGTAGATTTAAATATTATGTCTCGCTATCCTGAAGTTATCGAAGATATGGAGCATCTGCGTCCAATATTACAGAATGATATTCAAATGCTTTTAAGACAAGTCACCTATACAGAAATCAGTGCGGATGATGGTCAGGAGGTGGTAAGGCAGCGTGTTTTAGAGGCGGTCAAAACGGTCGCGGAACAAAATGGCATTTTTCCTGATTTAATCGCCAATATTTTTATAACCCGGTTTGTGACCCAGTGATCGAGTTTGTAAATGGATGATATCCTCAGTCAAGACGAGGTCGATGCGCTTTTAAGAGGCATGGGTGATGGTGATGTTGAAGCTGAAAATGATGATTTAGCGGATTCTTCGATTGCCAAAACCTTTGATTTTACCAATCAAGAGCGTATTATTCGTGGGCGTCTTCCTGCGTTGGACATTATTAATGAACGCTTTGCGAGAAGTTTTCAACGCCATTTCAATGAGATGATTCTTTCAACCGTTGAGGTGGCTGCCGGCGAAGTTAAAATAATTAAAATGATTGATTATCTTCGTAATCTTTTTGTCCCAACGAGTTTAAATATCTATCGGATTGAGCCCCTTAATGGGGTTTCTTTGTTTACTTTGGATTCAAAACTTATTTTCACCGCCGTTGACATATATTTTGGCGGAACAGGTTTATTACCTTTTAAGATCGAGGGCAGGGATTACACACCGGTTGAGATGAGCATGATTCGTAGCATTTTGGATATTGCGAATCAGACACTCAGAAAAGCTTGGGCACCGGTGATGGATATTGAAATTGAGTATATGCACTCTGAAATGAATCCAAAGTTTGCCGCGATTGTTGACGCAACGGATATGATTGTTATCAGCCCAATAAATGTGAGATTTGAAGGTGTAGAAGGTCGTATTGATATTGTTATGCCCTATGCAATGCTTGAACCGGTGAGGGAAAAACTTGAAGAGGGTATGCAAAACTTACAGGGTGATGGTGATACTCATTGGTCAAAGACTTTAAGGGAAGAGGCAAAAAATATCGAAGTATCTTTAAGTGCTAGCTTGACCGAAGTGTCCATGTTTATGCAGGACGTACTTAAGATGGAGAAAGGCGATATTATTCCGATTGAAATGCCAAAAATGGTTTCACTTAAGGTTGAGGATATCCCGATTGCGCGAGGAAAAGTTGGGATTAGCAATGATAAAAAAGCAATTAAAGTTCAAGAAATTGTCCGTCATCCGGCATATTCAGACCGGATAATTGAAAATACAAAGGATTGGTTTAATGAGTGAGCAAGATGAATTAGACGCATGGGGTGATGCGTTAAAAGAACAGGCTGATGCTGAGTCAGCAGAAGGCTCAGAAGCTGAAGAAGATCCATGGGCGGCAGCGCTTAATGAACAAGCAGAAGTCGAGTCTAAGTCGGCAAGTGATGAGAAGTTGGATGCTAAAACGGCTGCATTTGAAGAGTTAAATTATTCCAAGGGTGATGGGAATAGAGTTGACCTTGATGTGTTGTTAGATATTCCTGTAACGCTTCAGTTGGAGATTGGGCGGACTCGGGTGCCGATTAGAAGTTTATTGTCCTATACGCAAGGTTCAGTCATTGAAATGGATCGATTGGCCGGAGAGCCATTAGATTTATTGGTAAATGGAACCCTAATCGCTCATGGTGAAGTAGTGGTTGTCAATGATAAGTTCGGCGTACGTTTAACAGACGTAATTAGTCCACAAGAACGAATAAAGAAGCTCAGATGAAACTGGTTCGTTCGTTCGTTTATTTTGGTTTGACTTTGCTGGCAACCATGTCCAGTGCCTTGGCTGACGAACAGACCGCCATAAGTGGAGCAGGATTGGTTAGACCCGGTGATTATTTAGCACAAATCATGGTTTCGCTGTTGCTTGTGTTGCTGATCATTTTTTTTGGCGCCTGGCTCTTGAGGCGTTTTGGGCGGTTTGCTAGTGTGGCAGATGGAAAGTTAATGGTCTTAGGTGCGGTATCTGTCGGTCAGCGTGAACGAATAATGTTAATCCAAGTAGGTGATGATCAGTTGCTGATTGGGGTAACAAGCAGCAAAATATCAACATTGCACAAACTTGAACAGCCGGTTGATTTAGCCTCTGAACAGCAAGTGAACACGGTATCAACCCATCAGACAGTTAGTTTTACTAAACGTCTTCAAGACGCTATTATGCAAAGAAAGTCCAGTGATCAATCTTAGATTTTTTGCTTTTTTAGTCTTGGTTTTAATGCCTATATCGTCCTATGCAATGCCAGGTATTCCGGCGTTTACAGTGGAAACAGATGCTGATGGTAATCAAGACTACACCTTGACGCTGCAGATTTTGCTGCTTATGACAGGCTTAACCTTATTACCGGCAGCCTTGATAGCAACGACCTCTTTTTTGCGTATTATTGTCGTGTTAGCTTTGTTAAGACAAGCTTTGGGAACGATGCAAACCCCCTCAACACAGGTGTTAATTGGTTTAGCTTTGTTTTTAACTCTGTTTATTATGTCACCTGTGTTGGATAGAATCTATCAAACGGCCATTGATCCTTATTTAGAGGAGCAGATGGATTTTAGACAGGCGGTTGAGACAGCGATGGTGCCAATGCATCAGTTTATGATCGAACAAACACGAGAGAGTGATTTGGCGATGTTTGCGGCGATGGCAGATGTCGAATTAACTGAGCCAACTGAGGTGCCTTTAAGAATATTGGTGCCTGCCTTTATGACTAGTGAGCTGAAAACCGCCTTTCAAATCGGTTTTATGATTTTTATTCCGTTTTTAATTATAGACCTAGTGGTCGCCAGTTTATTAATGTCGATGGGGATGATGATGTTATCCCCGATGATTATTTCTTTGCCATTTAAATTAATGTTATTTGTGTTAATTGATGGTTGGGCTCTGGTTGTTGGTACATTGGCTAATAGTTTTGTAGTTGTCGGTGGAGGCATTTAGATGAGTCCGGGTCAGGTATTAAGCTTGGGGCAAGGCATGTTAGAAGTGGTCGCGATGTTAGCTGCGCCCTTATTGATTCCCGCGCTAGTGGTGGGATTGTTAATTGGTATGTTCCAGGCAGCGACTCAGATTAACGAAATGACCTTGAGCTTTATCCCTAAACTTGCGGTGGTTGGAATCGCATTGATTCTTGCCGGACCATGGATGCTGACGACACTCTTGTCCTTTACTATTGAGCTGTATATGAATATTCCAAACTTAATAGGCTAGCTGTGACATTTACCTATCACGAGTACTTACAGTTGATAGGCTTGTATTTTTGGCCTTTTGTTCGTATAGGTACCATGCTCTCGATCATACCTTTGTTTGGTATGAAAGGTGTGCCTGTTAGATCTCGTCTTATACTCACGTTGGTTATTACGCTTGCGGTAGCACCCCTCTTACCTTTACCTCCACCCGTTGATCCATTTACATGGCAGGGTTTGCTTTATATGCTTCAGCAAATTCTGATTGGCTTGGCCATGGGGGTTATCTTTTTGGTTGTTTTTCAAGCTTTTGTAATGGCGGGTCATATGATCGCAATGGCAATGGGTTTGGCTTTTGCATCGATGGTTGATCCGGCAACCGGTGTTAATGCGCCAGTTGTATCGCAATATTTTACCATTATGGCGACTTTACTTTTTCTCGCGCTAGACGGCCACATCATGGTGATCTATGCTGTGGTGGATAGTTTTTATTTTTTACCGGTAGGCACTCATTTTTTAACTGCAGAAAGCCTTCGAGTTGTTGTGGAGTTTGGTGGGTATATGTTTAGTGCAGGGGTCTTAATTGCATTGCCGGCAATTACTGCTTTATTGCTGATCAATATTTCTTTTGGTGTAATTACGCGAGCGGCGCCTGCGCTAAATATATTTGCTGTTGGTTTTCCTGTCACATTGTTAGCAGGCCTGGTGATGTTGATTTTTACTACACCGATGCTTCTGCCTCACCTTGAAGAGCTGTTGACGCGTGCTTTTGATCGAATCAATATGTTGGCATTAAACCCTTAGGGATTGACAGATGGCAGAAAGCGAAGACGGTCAAGAAAAAACCGAAGACCCCTCCGAGAAAAAGCTTCGAGAAGCTCGAGAAAAAGGACAGGTTGCCCGTTCCAAAGAACTGACCACTTTTTTAATGGTTATTTCGGCCGCTTTGTTTTTGTATTTTTGGGGGCCGCAAATGATTGCTTCGTTTGAAATGATTATGGTTCAGGGCTTAAGTCTTGATCGTGATCATGCCTATGATTTCAATAAGATGCTCGATAAAATGCTGGGGTTAGTCGTTGCATCGATTATGATGCTGATGCCGTTTTTTTTACTAATGGTGTTTGTTGCGATTGTTGGCTCATCTTTGCTAGGGGGCTTTAACTTTAGTTCACAGGCGATGGCGCCCAAGTTTAGTAAGCTAAATCCGCTGAAAGGCTTAAAGCGCATGGTGTCGATGCAAGCATTGATGGAGTTGCTTAAAGCCTTGGGTAAGTTTGGCTTGGTGTTAGCCGTAGCCATTGCTTTTCTATGGTATGCCTTTGGCGAGGTGGTATCGATAGGAAGCCAGTCTTTGCATGTGGCCTTGGCGCATGCAGCCAAGATTATAGTAGAGGCCTTTATTTTAGTCAGTTTGGCTTTGATTGTGATTGCGATGATTGATGTTCCTTTCCAAATTTATCAGCATATGAATCAGCTCAAGATGACCAAACAAGAAGTCAAGGAGGAGTATAAACAGCAGGAGGGGAATCCAGAAGTCAAAGCGCGTATTCGACAAATTCAAAGGGAGATGTCACAACGACGTATGATGCAGCGAGTGCCTGAAGCTGATGTGGTGATTACTAACCCGACTCATTATTCGGTAGCGCTTAAATATGCACCAGATACGATGGATGCGCCGATTGTTTTGGCGCTAGGTGTTGATTTTATGGCAGCACAAATTAGAACATCCGCACTCGAAAATAATATTCCGATTGTAGAAGCCCCGCAATTGGCGAGGGCTTTGTACTATAATTCAGAGCCTGAACAGCCGATTCCTCACGCGCTATTTAAAGCTGTCGCGGCGGTATTGGCCTATGTGTTTGGGTTGAAAGATAACAAAAAACAAAAACTGGATGTTTCGAGACTAGAAATACCCTCTAATTTAAAAACAGAACCCTAAAGTAAAGAAGCCACTTCATAGTTATGGATTTTAAGCAATTTTATCAGGTCGCCATTCAATGGTTTAAGCGCGGTTTAGGTGCGCCTATTGCCATTTTGGCTTTGTTAGGGATGATCACGATTCCTATGCCTGCTATTTTGCTGGATATCTTTTTTACTTTTAATATTGTTTTGTCACTCGTCATTTTAATGGTCACCGTCTATGCCAAAAGAGTATTAGATTTTGCGGTATTTCCAACGGTTATTCTTATTGCAACATTGTTTAGACTTTCACTTAATATTGCCTCAACCCGCGTGATCTTGCTTGAAGGTCACCAGGGCGGTGATGCTGCCGGTAAGGTTATCGAAGCGTTTGGAGAGTTTGTTATAGGCGGTAATTATGCCGTTGGCTTGGTCGTGTTTGCCATATTGGTGATTATTAATTTTGTTGTGGTAACCAAGGGTGCGGGCCGTGTGGCTGAGGTCAGTGCGCGCTTTACACTGGATTCGATGCCCGGTAAGCAGATGGCGATTGATGCTGATCTTAATGCGGGTTTAATTACACAAGATCAAGCTCAGGCAAGACGTAAAGAAATTACTGCTGAAGCAGATTTTTATGGCTCAATGGATGGTGCCAGTAAGTTTGTTAGAGGCGATGCTATTGCCGGTATTATCATTTTGCTTATTAACATCGTCGGTGGCTTTGCAATTGGCGTCGGGCAGCACGGCTTAAGTTTTGGTGAAGCGGTTGAAATTTATACGCTGCTAACGATAGGGGATGGTCTGGTCGCTCAAATACCAGCCTTGCTTTTATCTTCGGCGACAGCAATAATTGTTACCCGTGTTTCGGGTGATCAAGAAGACATGGGGCAGCAACTAGAGAGTCAAATGTTCTCCAGCCCCCAAGCTTTGGGAGTTACAGCGGCGATTGTTGGTGTAATGGGCGTTATTCCTGGTATGCCAAATTTGGCTTTTCTATCTTTTGCTATTTTGGCTGGGTTAGGTTCATATTACATCTATAAGACACAACAAAAGCAAGCAGTCAAAGATAAAGAACGTGTTGAGCCTGACATGCAAGAAGCCGCTAAACCGTCTGATTTGAGTTGGGACGATGTCCAACAGGTAGATGTTCTCGGTCTAGAGGTAGGGTACCGGTTAATTCCAATGGTCGATACCAGTCAAAATGGTCAGCTTTTGGAGCGTATTCGAGGCGTAAGGCGTAAGGTTTCACAAGAGTTGGGTTTTCTTGTTCCTCCAGTGCATATACGGGATAATTTGGACTTAAAACCAAATCAGTATAGAATCATGCTAATGGGAGTGCCATCAGGTGAAGGTGAAGTGATGCCGGATCGAGATTTAGCAATTAATCCAGGCAGTGTTTATGGCGATGTCGCTGGTACACCGACAAAAGACCCTACTTTTGGCTTAGATGCTGTATGGATTGCTATAAGTGATCGAGATCAGGCACAAGCTCTCGGTTACACCGTCGTGGATTCAAGTACGGTCATTGCAACCCATGTTAGTCAAGTAATACAAGATTACTCACCGGAGTTATTAGGCTTTGACGAAACGCAACAGTTATTAGATAAGCTAAAGAAAACGTCGCCTAAATTGGTGGATGAATTGATTCCTGATCAACTGTCTTTAGCGGCGCTAGTAAAAGTATTGCAGAGTTTGTTGGATGAAAAAGTCTCTCTTCGTGATATGCGTACGATTATTGAGACATTATCCGAAAAAGCCTCTCAAACACGTGATCCAGCTCAATTGGTTATGCATGTTAGAGCCGCATTAGGTCGCTCAATTGTGCAAGATATTGTAGGTATCCATGGTGAGCTTAAAGTGATTACGCTAGAGCCTTCGCTAGAGCAGTTGTTAATTCAGGCAACACAAGGGGCGCCTGATGGACAATTGGCGATAGACCCAGGTTTGGCAGAGCGTTTGCACGGTACTTTAAAAGAGCAAGCGCAGCAGCTTGAAATGACGGGGCAATCTCCGGTTTTATTGGTAGCGCCTCAGATACGTGCTCAATTAGCGAGACTATTTAAATACAGTCTCGCTAACCTGCATATCTTGGCTTACTCTGAAGTACCTGAGAACAGGCAAATAAGTGTGGTTGCCAATGTTGGTAACGGCTAGCGGATAGGAGTATGTTTTGAAAATAAAACGATATGTTGCCCCGACAATGCGCCAGGCGATGGCGCTTGTTCGAGCTGAACAGGGTCCTGATGCAATAATTATGTCTTCTCGCAGTTCTGCTGAAGGGGTTGAGGTCGTTGTTTCAATTGATCTTTCCCAGCAAACTGCTACAGAACACCAAGTCAAACCGCCATTTAAAGACCCTGTTCATACACAAAACGTCAATGGCTATCATGCCGAGCTTGACCGAATGTCAAACGAAATTCAAGCAGTTAAGCGCCTGTTGGAACAGCAACTTTCGGGATTGGCTTGGGGGCAAAATGAGCTCGCTGAGCCAACAAAAGTTGAATTAATGAAGCGCTTAATGAAATTAGGATTAAGTTGGGAGATAAGTCAAACGCTGGTAAAAAATGTAGGTCAGCAGCAAGAACCTGACCAGGCCTGGTCTTTTATACTTCAAGAAATCGAAACTATGATTCCTAAAGTGGATAGGGATATTATTGAATCCGGGGGTATTGTAGCACTGGTAGGGCCAACTGGGGTTGGAAAAACCACCACGATTGCGAAAATAGCCAGTCGATTTGTGATGAGGTATGGAGCCGCTGAATTGGCCTTGATTACAACAGACTGTTATAAGATTGGTGCACAAGAGCAGTTAAGAACCTTTGCTGATTTGATCGGCGTTCCTGTATATGTTGCCAATACTCAAGCGGAACTCTTTGCGTTGTTGGATGCCTTGAATATGAAGCGTTTAGTATTAATAGATACCGCAGGTATGAGTCAGCGCGATCTTCAATTGTCCCAACAATTGACATCTGGCCACGCCGGAGCTGATAAGGTTCGTAATTACTTAGTACTATCTGCCGCTACCCAGTTAAATGTTATGCGTGATATTGTTAATTCATTTGGACGGGTTGTTTTGAAGGGTTGTATCCTTACCAAGCTTGATGAAGCATTACAGCTAGGGAATGTAGTTAGCGTACTGGTGGAAGCTGAGTTGCCTATGGCTTATGTATCGGTTGGACAAAGGGTACCGGAAGATTTGCAAAAAATGACAGCTGTAGATTTAGTTGATCGTGTTGTAATGCTGGGTCAACAAAACCCTGTTTATGTGGATGAACAATTGTATCGTATAGGCATGGCAAAGGAGCTGGTGAATGGTCAATGATCAAGCAGCAGGCCTAAGAGCCATGCGTGAACCTGAAAAACCGGTTGAACCGAAGAAAACTCTGAAAGAAACCCTTTCTTCTGCGATACCAAAAGCTAAGCCCGTTAGAATTGTAACGGTTGCCAGCGGAAAAGGTGGGGTTGGAAAAACCAATCTTTCAGTTAACCTTGCTATCTCACTAAGCCAGTTAGGTGGGCGTGTTCTGTTGATGGACGCTGATATGAGCTTAGCTAATGTTGATATCATGCTGGGTTTACAAACGCGTTACAACCTTTCTCATGTTTTGGACGGGGAAAAAACCTTGGCAGAAGTGATTGTTGAGGGACCAGCTGGAATTCGTATTATTCCTGCAGCATCAGGGGTAAAACGCATGTCTCAACTGAGTGCACTCGAGAACGCTGGCATTATTAATGCTTTCTCAGCCTTATCTGATAATTTGGATATTTTAATTGTTGATACGGCGGCAGGTATTGCCGATAGCGTGGTGAGCTATTGTCGTGCGGCTCAAGAAGTTGTGGTGGTAGTCTGTGATGAACCTGCTTCAATTACTGATGCCTATGCTTTAATTAAGGTATTGAGTCGGGATTACAAAATATCGCGTTTTAGACTGGTTTCAAATATGAGTCGATCACCTGCACATAGTCAAAGGCTCTATGAGAAGTTTTCACGTGTCTGTGAACAGTTTCTTCAGGTACGTGTTGAGTATTTTGGATCGGTTCCGTTCGATAATGCGCTGAGAGACGCAGTGCAAAAGCAAACTCCTGTAACCTTGTGTCACCCAACCAGTCCATCGGCTCAAGCTTTTGCTGCGATGGCTAAAAAATTGCAAACCTGGCCAGTACCATCGGGTAAAAATGGATATTTACAGTCTTTTGTTGAGAAACTGTTTAAAAGAGCCAAAGATTAACGGAGTCATTATTTGATGAATGGGGCAAGTTTATACAATCAGGTGCAAGGTACAGCGCAGAACGCGACCTCAGATGTTGAACGCCACCTTCCGCTGGTAAAGAAAATTGCTTATCATTTAAAGGGACGCCTGCCCGACAGTGTGTTTGTAGATGATTTAATTCAGGCGGGTGTTATTGGGCTTATTGAAGCGATCCAGAAATACAGTGCTGATCAAGGCGCAAGTTTTGAAACCTATGCAGGTATCCGCATTCGCGGAGCCATGTTGGATGAGATACGCAAAGGCGATTGGACTCCTCGGTCGGTTCATCGTAAGTCCAGAGAAGTCAGTGAGGCAATTCATCAAGTAGAGTCGCGTTTAGGAAGAGAGGCAAGAGATAGTGAAGTTGCTGAGCAGATGGGGATTAGTCTTGAAGACTATCATCATATTTTATTAGATACCAACTCAGCACAATTAATGTCAATCGATGAGCCCGACTCGGATCTGTTGTCCGAAGATCAGTTGGAAGGGCATGGACCGACACCTTTAGCCATTCTAGCCGACAGTGGGTTCAAGCTTAAGCTAACTGAATTGATTGATCAGCTTCCCGAAAGAGAGCGTTTAGTGATGGCCCTTTATTATGATGAAGAATTAAACCTAAAAGAAATTGGTCAAGTTTTAGATGTTTCTGAGTCACGAGTAAGTCAAATTCATAGCCAAGCCATTAAGCGATTAAGAGCAAGATTGTCCGATTGGCTTTAGGGCGTGATAGAATATTTAAGTTTAAGTTATGGTAGTTTAGGAACAAGTTTATGAGTATTAATCGAGATATGAAAATCCTAGTAGTAGATGATTTTTCTACTATGCGACGAATTGTAAAAAACCTACTAAAAGAATTAGGGTTTAGTCATTTCGATGAAGCCGATGACGGCGCTACAGCTTGGCCTATGGTTCAAACTGGAAAGTATGACTTCATAGTTAGTGATTGGAATATGCCACAAATGACAGGATTGCAGTTGTTAAAAAATGTTCGTGCAGATGCAAAACTTAAGGATACGCCTTTTCTATTGATTACTGCCGAAGCAAAGCGTAGTCAAATCCTTGAGGCGGCTCAAGCTGGCGTTGATGGTTATATTGTAAAACCGTTTACAGCAGCAACCCTAAATGAAAAAATTCAGAAGATATTTCAACGACGTGGTGCTTAGTGAAGCGGCTGATTGAATAAAATTAAAACCTAAGGATTGTTCCATGTCGATATCTAAAGAGTTAAACCAGCAGGACTTAGTGGATTTATTGCAGGCATTACAACTAGGCGATGATCAACAGGTGGACTTTTTATTTAAAAAAATCACAGCTGTAAAGGAGGATGCGCTGTATCAGTCACTTGGACAAATGACCCGTAATCTTCATGAATCATTGAAACAAGTTGATGATATTGAATTAATGCATCAGGTAAAACATGATTTACCCGATCTCAATGAACGTATTCAGTATGTGCTATCTTCCACTGAACAAGCAGTTGATACTACCCTCACTGCGGCTGAATCGATTGGACAAACTCTGGATCAACTAGATATTCTGAGGACAGAGCTAACCGAAGGTCAGGCAAATAAGTTAGATGAAGCCTTAACCCTTATTAGTCAGCAATGTAATGAAATTATGCAGGCGCAGTCTTTCCAAGACCTAACGGGTCAGGTCTTAAAACGGATGTTGGTTGTTATGGGGGCATTTGAGCATAGTTTGCTAGATCTAATTCAACGATCCGGTCAGAGCTTAGAGAATTTACCCCCACGGAACCATGACCAGCAAAAAGAAGATATGAAAGGGGTTGGCCCAGCTGCGACTAAGCAAGAAAAAAATAAAGGTGCACATAGCCAAGATGAAGTGGATGATCTGCTCGCTGATCTTGGTTTTTAAGGTTTGACAAAGGTTGCTTTGTTGATGGCATATAGCTTGCTTAATCCATTCATATTATGAATCGATTTGCCATGAGGGTATCAGCGTGGATGAAGAAATATTACAAGACTTTTTAGTCGAGGCAACCGAGTTACTTGATCAGCTGAATGAACAATTGGTTGATTTGGAAAATGCGCCAGATGATGTCAATCTACTTAATACCATTTTTCGTGGATTTCATACCGTAAAAGGTGGGGCCGGATTTCTTGGTGTTTCTCCTCTTGTTGAGGTCTGTCACCGCGCTGAAAATGTTTTTGATAAGATTCGAAACCAGGACGTAGCCTATGACGCAGAGGTTGCAGATGTTATTTTGCGTGCCTTTGATCAAATTAGCCGCATTGTTAATGAGTTAAACGACGGTGTGCGTGATTTCGATGAGATTGATCACTTATTACTTTCAGAATTAGATGCTATCGTTAAAGGTGGTTCGCAAGAAGCTTCTTTTGAACCAGTCTTGTCAGAGGCGTCTGGTCCAGTTGTTAGTTTAAGTTTGCCTGAAGGGGTGGATCCTGATGGCGAGATTAGTGATGATGAGTTTGAAGCCTTACTCAACCAGCGTGATGAATTGATTGAAGGCGGCAAACTATCACAAACTGAAGTAAAACTGCAATTACCTGAAGGCGTTGATCCGGACGGTGAAATTAGTGATGACGAATTTGAGGCTTTACTTAATCAGCGTGATCAATTGGCTGGCGCTGATGTTAAAGCGGTTCCTGAAGCGAGGTTACAGTTACCCTCCGGCGTCGATCCGGATGGTGAAATCAGTGATGATGAATTCGAAGCCCTCCTTAACCAGAGAGACCAGCTGCTAGGTGGTGAATCTAACGCAAAAGTTCCTGATGCGGAGCCGGTGCTAAAAGCGGCCAAGTCTGCTGTTGTGGCTAAAAAAGCTACCCCACCTCCATCTTCTCCAGCAAACTCTAAAGCCGCAGGCGAGTCAACCGTTCGTGTTGATACTCGTCATCTGGATGCTATTATGAACTTAGTCGGCGAATTAGTTTTAGTGCGCAATCGTTTATTAACTTTACGTTCCGCTGAAGCCAGCCTCGAGGATATATCCAATGCAGTGGGTAATCTTGATCATGTGACGACCGACTTACAGGCGTCAGTGATGAAGACCAGAATGCAGCCGGTCAAAAAAGTTTTTGGTCGCTTTCCTCGTGTTGTTCGCGATTTGGCTCGCAAATTGGGTAAGGATATAGATCTTGAGTTAGTGGGTGAGGAAACAGATCTTGATAAAGGATTGGTTGAGGCATTGGCCGATCCGTTGGTTCATTTGGTTCGTAATTCGGTTGACCATGGTATCGAGATGCCTTCAGTGCGAGAAGAGGCCGGAAAGCCTAAAACTGGACGTATTGTATTAGCTGCTGAGCAAGAAGGTGACCACATTTTATTGTCGATTACTGATGATGGAAAGGGAATGGATCCTGATTTATTGCGACGTAAAGCGGTGGAAAAAGGCATGATGGATGAGGCATCGGCCAATCAATTAGATGATAAGCAGGCGTTTATGTTGATTATGGGTGCTGGCTTTTCAACTGCTGAACAGGTGAGTGATCTTTCCGGTCGTGGTGTTGGGATGGATGTGGTTAAAAACATGATCACTAAACTCAATGGCAGTATTGATATTGACTCAGCTTTAGGGCAGGGAACAAGAATTAGGATTCGTGTGCCTTTAACCTTGGCTATCTTGCCGACCCTTATGGTTTCGTTTGGTCGTGATAGCTATGCTATCCCTTTAACGAGCGTACAAGAAATTTTTGATTATGATGCCAATAAGACCAATACCATTGACGGTCAAACTATGGTGCGTTTGAGAAAGAAAAGCCTGCCTTTGTTTTTCTTAACTGAATGGCTAAGGCCTGGGTGCACTGATGAACAGCGCAAAGGCGATAAGATCGTCATAGTTTCAATTGGCAATCAACGAGTTGGATTGGTGGTTGAGCAGGTGAATGGTCAGGAAGAGGTTGTGATTAAACCCTTGGGGGTGATGTTGCAGAACATTCAGGGTTATGCAGGCGCTACGATTACCGGAAATGGTAATATTGCATTGATTCTCGATCTGCCCGGTCTAATTGAGAGGTTTAAATAACAATGATGAATCAAATTTCTTCCATCCGTATGAGTGAAAACGATGATGAAGGTTTTTCAAGTGTAACTGTACGTTGCGTATTGTTCCAGCTAGACTCGGAAGTTTATGGCATCAATGTTAAAAAAGTTCGTGAAGTGCTTCGTGTAGGGCAGATACGTGAGGTTCCTGGTGCAAGTCGAAACGTGATTGGTGTGATTAATGTGCGTGGCGTCATTGTCACTGTTGTGGATGGTCGTGGTGTTTATAACCTTCCAGCGAAAAAAACCGATGATGACTCCAGGATTGTGATTATTGAAATTGATGATGATACCTCGGTTGGCTTAATGGTAGATCGTGTGATAGAGGTAAAGGATATACCTGAATCCTGTGTTGACCTTATGGCTGAGAACCGAGAGGGCCGATCCGCCTACATTCAAGGCGTTGCTCATTATCAAGACAATGTGATAGTGCTGGTAGATACCGATGTGATGTTTTCAAATGCGCGCTAATGCGAGTAGTTTGGTAGATAATACTTTTTTGCAACGATAGGTTTTACGTTCTTTATATCGATTTCAACCCATGCACCAGAGCTTGAACTCGGTTGGGTTTCAAGTTTTTGTTGTTGTTCTGTGATAGCCCAGACAAGATGTTCTTCTACCATTTCAGAAAAAACGCCCAGTTTTGACTTTAAAGCACTAAGTACATCATTAGATGCTGGGCTATTACCCAGAGCAATTGCAATATTTCTTATCCAGGCTTCATGGCCAATCCGTCTAATCGGTGAACCCTCAAACTCTCGGTTAAATGACGTTTCATCACAATCAAACAGCGTCAGCAATGTGGCACGATCCAACTGTGATCTTGGTGCAAAATCCGCTTCTTGTGTCGGTTCAGTGAAGTGGTTCCAAGGGCATACTAACTGACAATCATCACAGCCGTAGATACGATTACCCATTGCGCTTCTAAACTCAAGCGGAATCACCCCTTTGTATTCGATCGTTAAGTAGGAAATACAGCGTCGTGCATCGACCTGTCCATCGGCTACAATCGCCTGAGTGGGGCACTCAAGAATACAAGCTCGGCAGGGACCGCAGCCTTGTTTAACAAAGGGGGCATCATGCTCAAGCGTTAAATCAGTATAAATTTCGGCAAGAAAAAACCAAGAACCTGCTCTAGGATGAATGATAAGGCTGTTTTTGCCAATAAAGCCCAGGCCTGCTTGTTCGGCGATCGGGCGTTCAAGTACAGGTGCGGAGTCTACAAATGCCCTACAGTTGCAATCCGGGTTTTGTTGTTTAATCTGTTTAATTAGGGTTTTTAGTTTGTTGCGGATGACCTTGTGATAATCGCGCCCAAGTGCGTAACGTGATACGTAAGCGTGGTCAGTTTTATGCAGTTGTTTAATGGGATGTTCAGCTTGGGTGTCCAAGTAGTTCATGCGTAAGCTAATAATACTCTGAGTGCCGGGTATTAACTCATTGGGCCGGGTTCGTTTTGTGCCATGAGCCGACATATAATGCATTTCCCCGTGAAACTCCTGATCAAGCCAGTTAAAATAATTGTCTTCATAGGCGGTTAAGTCTATAGCGCTGATACCACAATCGGCAAAACCTAAGTCTTTAGCCCAGTTTTTAATCTGTAAGCTTAGTCTGGAATAATTTTGGAGAGGTGTTTGATGATTCATAATCATGATTTTAGCAAATCTTATAACCTAGCGGATGAATCCTCTACCATTTTATTTGGGCAGAAGTGCGCTCATGTTGTTCAAAGTCTTGCCTTGATGGAGCCAGGCCTGGTGATTTATCTGCGTGGTGATTTAGGTATGGGGAAAACCTGTTTTTCACGGGCTTTTGTTCAGCATTTTTTGCCGGGTCAGCGCGTTAAAAGCCCCACCTATACCTTGATTGAGTCTTATGCAGCAGATTATTTCAGTATTCATCATTTAGATTTATATCGTTTGAGTGATCCTGAAGAACTGGAGTTTTTAGGTTTGCGTGACTTACTAGATGGTGCTTATATCGCATTAATAGAATGGCCAGATAAGGCTAAAGGTTTTTTAATTCCCGCCGATATCAATATTGAAATTCGGTCATCTGCAACTGGACGAATCTTAAGCATTGAGGCATGCTCTGAAGCGTTAAAGCGGCAATGGATAGACATTTATTCACATTTATAGTTTCTTTTTTATAGTTGGATAGGTGTATTTAAATTACCTAGAATGTTTCGAGAAAATATTTGCAAGTTATTGTGATTAAATAAAATTATTGCCACATGGTGCGCTATTGTTCTACAATAAGGCTCAGCATGATGCAAAAGTGGTAATCAATTATGTATATCAATAAACCTTATCTAGCCTTGTTTCGTAGCTTATTAGCCATAGTTCTAATTCTGGTAAGTCAAGTCGCGATAGCAAGTGTCACTGAATTAAGCAGCATTCGTTTGGGCCAGACCCCTGATCAAACACGTGTCGTGTTTGAGGTTAAAAATAACAAAAGCTATGAAGTGATGCGTTTAAGTAATCCAGATCGCATTGTGGTTGATTTTCATCATGCTCAGAATGCGGTGTCATTTCGTAATCAATTTTTTCAAGATCCGCGTTTGGCGGGCATAAGATTATCGACTAATGAAGCTCGAACTCGGGTAGTGCTTGATCTACATGATAGTTTCCAGTTTCGTTATTTTACGCTTGATAAAACCGCGAATCGTCCAGAAAGGTTGGTGATTGATTTAACTCAAGTTCAATTTGCTTCAATCCCGAAGCCCGCTTTCAAACCTGTTGAACAATCGAATAAAAATAGTTTAGCTCAAGCACAACCTCAGCCTGAACCTACTTTGAGCCAACCCCAGAAACTTGAGTCTTCGCAAACAAATCAGGCTGTCCAGATTGCCAAGGCTCCTGCTGCGCAAGTTGCTTTGCCAAGGGTTGAAAGCAATTCAACAACCCAGTCAATGTTAGATGCTAATCGTGATTTTTCAGCGTCTAAAGAATATGTTATTGCGATTGATCCAGGACACGGTGGACGAGATGTAGGAGCGATTGGCCCAGGTGGAACTTATGAAAAAGATGTGGTGTTGGCCTTATCCTTAAGATTGAAGCAGGAAATTGATCGTCAACCGGGAATGCGTGCCGTGTTGACACGTGATAGGGATGTGTTTCTGGGCTTAAATGAGCGCATTGAAATTGCCCGCAGGCACAAGGCAGATATTTTTATTTCTGTTCACGCCGATGCGTATCCTTCAGGCATGCCAAGAGGTGGATCAATCTATGTGCTCTCAAACCGCGGTGCAAGTAGTGTGATGGCAAGAAAATTGGCACAGCAAGAAAACGAGGCACTGGGAGTGATGCAGTTGGCGGGACGTGATATGGATGTCGCTACCGTGTTAACAGATTTAACGCGTGAAGCCAATCTGCGTGCCAGCCGTAAACTTGGCAGTACCGTGTTGGCCGAAATGCAGCAGAATAACTTAACTTTGCATCGTGATACGGTTCAGTCTGCAGAGTTTGCAGTACTTCGTTCTATTGATATGCCATCCATGTTGATCGAAGCCGCATTTATATCGAATCCTCATGAGGAAAAACGTTTACAGGATCCTGCATTTCATCAGGCTTTTTCTCGCAGTGTGACGCAGGGTTTGGTTAGGTTTGTGGAGCAAGCGGGTCATTCACCGCGCTGGGGTGAGACGCTATATGTGAATATTGAAGTCCAGCCGGGCGACACATTATCGGTTTTGGCTGAGAACTACGGCGTTACGACTCGAGAGCTTATGCGCTTGAATAATTTGAGAAATCCAAATCAACTTTTTGTCGGCAGAAAGCTAAGAGTTCCTGTCACTGACAAAATGATGGTCCAATATGAAAAAACCTATGTTGTTAAGCGGGGCGATACCCTGTCTGAAATTGCACTGAAAAATAAAGTCACAGTGCAAGAGCTAATGAGAATTAACAATCTCACTAATGCAAATCAACTCTTTGTTGGGCGTCAAATTAAAATACCAGTCAAGCAGAGCTTGTTGACCGTGGCGGCCAATTAGGATGAATCCTAATAACTTGTGCTAAATAACAAAAGACTATTTGTTAAAATAGTCTTTTATTTACCCAGGTATTCAGTTAGCCCAGTATGTCACAACCTCTTTTGCCTTTCCGTGCCATTAAACAACTCCCGGATGCCCTTGCCAATCAAATTGCTGCTGGTGAAGTGGTCGAGAGACCTGTGTCGGTGGTTAAGGAGTTGTTGGAAAACGCGCTTGATTCGGGCGCGACCGAAATAATCATAGCGGTTGAAGAGGGTGGCGAAAAATCGATTCAAGTCACCGATAATGGTCAAGGTATTGTTAAGGATCAACTGCCTCTTGCGGTTAGTCGGCATGCTACGAGCAAAATTGAAAACTATGAAGACTTGGCCGCAGTGGCAAGCTTGGGTTTTCGTGGTGAAGCCTTAGCAAGTATCAGCTCGGTTTCACGGTTCGAGATAGTGAGCCGCCAAGCAGACTCTGATTGTGCTTGGCGTATTAAAGCCGATGGGGGCGGTCTTTGGTCAGAGCCGGAACCCATTGCGGCGAAATCAGGAACACGCGTGCTGGTGCAGGATTTATTTTACAATACACCTGCAAGAAAAAAATTTTTACGTTCTGCCAGAACCGAGTTTACTCATATTGATGAGTTGGTTAAGCGCGCGATGTTAAGTCGAATGGATGTGGGTATTAAGCTCCTTCATAACCACAAACTAGTGCGCCAAGTCGATCAGGCAAGTTCTCGTTCAGAACAATTAAAGAGATTAACACGCTTAATGGGTGAGAGTTTTGTTGAGCAAAGCTTGCATATTGAGTTCCAATCCACAAACATTCGGTTAGAGGGATGGGTTGGGCTGCCAACCTTTAATCGTGCGCAAAACGACATGCAGTATATTTTTGTTAATGGGCGCATTGTTCGGGATCGCTTGTTGTTTCACGCTCTTAAACAGGCTTATGCAGATGTCTTGTATCATGGGCGTCATCCAGCTTATGTGTTGTTTTTAACCCTACCTTTTGACCAGGTGGATGTCAATGTGCATCCTTCAAAGTATGAGGTGCGCTTTGCTGAAAGTCGTGGAGTTTATGATTTTATCCGTCGCTCAGTGCGTGATGTGGTTCGCCAGCCAATGATCCACGCAGAATCGACACCTTCAGCACAAGCCCCACAGCCCATGGACACCACAAATTATCTATCTAATCCTATTAAGGATTCAAAATATCCAACGGGTTATGTTCATAGTTTGCAATTTCAACAGCCTATTCAACTCGAAACGCCGAAAGCAATGGAATCTGATCCCACAGGCTATATATCAGAACAAACATTAACCTCTAAAAATCTAGCTTCTAACACTGAAGTTCCCCCTCTTGGCTTCGCTAAAATGCAGTTACATGGCATTTATATTTTGGCTGAGAATCAGCAGGGTTTGATTTTAGTGGATATGCACGCAGCACATGAACGAATTGTGTATGAGCGCATGAAGCTTCAATGGCAAACACAGCGTTTGATTTCTCAGCCACTGTTGGTTCCTATTTCTATAACGCTTGATTTAACCGCAATCAAGATCTGGGAAGATAACCAGACCTGGTGGTCAACGCTTGGGTTTGAGCTAGAGGCCTTAGGCCCACAACAATTGAGAGTGAATGCGGTGCCGAGCCTATTAGCTAAGGCAGATATTGCACAGCTTGTTCAGGATGTGTTGTCGGATTGGATGCATACAGAACAATCCGAACGTATTGAACAGCGAATTAATCAACTCTTATCAACCATGGCCTGTCACGGTTCGGTGCGTGCGCATCGTCAGCTTACGCTTAACGAGATGAATGCCTTGTTACGAGATATGGAGCAAACCCCCTCTTCGTCACAGTGCAATCATGGTCGTCCAACCTGGATTCAGCTTAGTATGAAGCAGTTGGACAGTCTTTTTATGCGGGGCCAATAATAATGCACGATATTAATAGACTTATTGAAGCACAAACCGTTGTAGCGATTATGGGGCCGACCGCCAGCGGTAAAACAGCCTTAGCTTTGGCGTTAGCAGACTCCTACCCAGTAGAGATAATCAGTGTTGATTCAGCTTTGATTTATAGAGAGATGGATATAGGTACGGCTAAGCCGAGTGCACAGGAGTTGGTGCATGCACCTCATCACCTGATTGATATCCTCGATCCCTCTCAGCGTTATTCGGCTGCAGACTTTGTAAAAGACTGTAAGTCCTTGGTGAATCAAATTCATCAGCGTGAACGCATTCCGCTGTTGGTGGGCGGTACAATGATGTACTTTCATGCTTTGCAGCAGGGGCTGGCAGATTTGCCGAGTGCCGATGTTCAGATCCGAAATGAGTTAACAAAAGCCTATCAGTGTGATCCACAAGCCTTACACAAGCAATTGTTTGAGGTCGATCCTGAAGCGGCTGCACGTATTCACGCCAATGATCCGCAAAGACTGATTCGGGCGTTGGAAATCTTTAGGCTGACAGGGCAAAGTTTGAGTTCGTTGCAAGCTCAGCAATCAGCGGTAGATTGGCCGGTAAACTTGATCAAAGTTGGTTTAATTCCGCAAGACCGCGCTCAACTCCATCAGCGAATTGAATTTAGATTAAAGAAGATGTTTGAAGAAGGCTTTGTTGATGAGGTCGCGTTGCTCTATGCACGTGGAGATTTACAAGCTGATTTGCCGTCTATTCGTTGCGTCGGTTATCGTCAAGTATGGGATTACTTGGCTGGGCAGTACGATCTTCAAACCGCATATGAAAAATCCCTAGTCGCCACTCGGCAACTGGCAAAACGACAGTTAACTTGGCTTAGAAAAGAGCAGGGGTTGTTGGAGATTGACTCGATCACCTCAACACTTGAGCAGCAGTTGAACAAGCTAGAAGCTAATTTGCAGCTAACTAAAAAATATTAAGCATCCAGTCATGGGCTATGTTATGCTTTTTTAACGATCAGGGTTTGCCCCGCAATTATTGATAAAAATACCATTAAAATAATAAGGAAAGTAAAATGGAAAAGGCCAAGCCAACCAAGGCGCTACCAATTCAAGACCCCTATCTAAATGCACTGCGTAAGGAGCGCATTAACGTCTCTATTTATCTTGTGAATGGCGTCAAGCTTCAAGGCCGTGTTGATTCTTTTGATCAATTCGTGGTTTTGTTGCGTAGTAATGTGACCCAGATGGTTTATAAGCATGCGATTTCAACCATCGTCCCTATGCGTGATCCCAAAGCATTTGAATTCGGAGCCGCAGAAACAGACAAAGCAGCTGAAGATAACTAACCTAAAAGCGAAATTATGGAATTATTTGGTCGCATAGAGCGTAAGGCTCTCGATACAGCAGTGTTGGTGCATGTAGATTTTGATGATGAAGCAAATCGTGAAGACCTAAATGAATTTCATGAGTTAGTTGATTCTGCCGGTGCTCAAATTGTGGCTTTGATTACAACCAAACGCAGCAGTCCCGATGCAAAGTTTTTTGTCGGTTCGGGTAAGGCGCAAGAAATTGCCGATGCGGTTAAGCTGTATGAAGCTGATGTTGTCATTGTTAACCATGCCTTATCGCCAGGCCAAGAACGAAACTTGGAAAGATTGGTGCAGTGCAGGGTTATCGATCGAGTGGGTTTGATTCTTGATATTTTCGCTCAGCGGGCGCGATCACATGAAGGTAAGTTACAGGTAGAGCTGGCTCAGCTTCGTCATATGTCAACGCGTTTAGTTAGAGGTTGGACGCATCTTGAGCGTCAAAAAGGGGGAATTGGTTTAAGAGGCCCAGGCGAAACCCAGCTTGAAACTGACCGAAGATTACTCCAAGATCGAATTAAGCAGTTATTAAAACGTATTGACAAAGTTCGGCAACAACGCGCACTTGGGCGTCGCAGTCGCAAGAAGTCGGATGTGCCGACTGTGACGATTGTTGGTTACACCAACGCCGGTAAATCCACTCTTTTTAACCAGCTTACAACCGCAGAAGTCTATGCAGAAGATCGGCTGTTTGCTACCTTGGATGCCACCCTGCGAAGTATCCATTTACCTGGTGCGGGTAAGGTCATCTTAGCCGATACTGTTGGGTTCATTCGTCACATTCCGCATGATCTGGTAGCGGCTTTTCGCTCCACTCTTGAAGAAACCAGTGAGGCAAATCTTTTAATTCATCTTGTTGATGCCAATGATCCGTTACGAGAAGAAAAAATTATCGAAGTTCAAAAGGTTATTGCTGAGGTAGGGGCGCAGGAGGTTCCTCAATTATTGGTTTTTAATAAAATTGACCAGCTTGATCCGGCTGTTGATCCTAAAATAGATTGTGATGAGCATGGAGTTCCGCAGCGAGTTTGGGTTTCAGCCAAACTCAACCTAGGTATGGAACTTTTGCAAGATGCTTTGGCTTCCTTTTTCAAAGGGCAGTTTGTTAAAGTTAGAGTAGGTTTACCTGCGGCTTCAGGGCAACAACGTGCTAAACTCTACCAGCTTGGCAAAGTAGATCGCGAAACATGCGATGATCAGGGTCAAATTTACATTAATATGACGCTAACACAACAGCAATGGCAACAAGTTCAGCTTTGGCCTGACTTGTTATGTTTGGAGAGAGCGTAGTATTTCAGTTTTTTCACTTAACTGCACAATTTGTTTGCAGTTAAACTTCTAATCAACCTATAAAATAGGTTAATAGGGATGACAATTTTTGTTTAAGCCCCTAAAATAGTTCGACCTTATTATTTGGAGATAAATATGGCTTGGAATGAACCGGGAAAACCTGGGCAAGACCCTTGGGGTAGCAACTCGGGCGGTAACTCAGGGCGCAATGATGGCCCAAGTGCCCCTAAAGGCCCTAAAAAACGCAATGACCAGGATTTAGATGAGTTGCTGAAAAAAGCTCAAGAAATGTTTGGCGGAGCAGGCAATAAGTTTAATGGTGGTATCGGTAATAAAGGCATAGGTGCGATTTTTTTAATCGTTCTTGTTGTTTGGCTTTTGTCCGGTATCTATATTGTAGATACTGCAGAGAGAGGTGTGGTTACTCGTTTTGGCGCATTTGTTCAAGAGACCGGGCCGGGGCCGCATTGGCATATTCCTTATCCTATTGAATCCGTGCAAAAAGTGAATGTTGACCGTATTCGTACTGCTGAGATAGGGTATCGATCAGATGCTCAAAACCGGTCCGGTAGTGTGCTTGCAGAGTCTTTGATGTTAACGCGCGATGAAAATATTGTTGATATTCGTATTGCGGTTCAGTATCGTGTTAGTTCAGCGGCAGATTATTTATATAATGTTCGTGACCCTGATGCAACTCTCAGAATGGCTTCTGAAAGTGCAATTCGTGAAATTGTTGGCAAGAATACGATGGACTATGTTTTAACACAAGGGCGTAACGAAGTCGTAGCAATGGTCAGAGAGTTAACTCAACGTAATCTAGATGCCTATCAGGCTGGTTTGTTTATTACTACTGCCAACCTTCAAGATGCCCAGCCGCCTGAGCAGGTTCAAGCTGCATTTGCGGATGTGGTTAAAGCTCGTGAGGATAGAGAGCGTCTGATTAATGAAGCGGAAGCGTACGCTAACCGTATTTTACCTGAGGCACGTGGTCAAGCAGCCCGTATTGTTGAAGAAGCACGCGCTTACCGTGATCAAGTTGTTGCCCAGGCACAAGGTCAGGCCAGTCGCTTTACAAGCGTGGTTACCGAGTATCAGAATGCTCCAGAAATCATGCGTGAACGTTTGTACCTAGATGCTATGACTAATGTATTGTCAAATACCAGCAAGGTATTAATGGGTTCAGAGAATGCCAATAATCTTATGTATCTGCCGCTTGATAAAATGATGACGGGTGGTCAAGCCAGTGTGCCTTTTAATGCTAACCTAGGCCAAACTCCACAGCCATCAGCGACTGGATCAAGAGTCAATACTGGCTCAAGCTCAACGAGCGCTTCAAATACGGATGGGTCACCGACTAATATCCGCGACTACTTGAGAAATAGGGAGTTACGTTAATATGAAAGCGTTATTAGGTATTTTTATCGCTGCGGTATTGTTTATCGGCAGTAACTCATTGTTTGTGGTAAAAGAATCAGAAACCGGTGTGGTCTTTCGTTTAGGGGAAATTGTTAAGACAGATCTACAACCAGGCCTGCATGTCAAAACACCATTTATTAACAATGTCAGAATGTTTGATCAGCGTATTCAAACGATGGATGCAACCCCTGAACGCTACCTAACCGGTGAGTTAAAAAACTTGGAAGTTGACTCCTATGTAAAATGGCGAGTACGAAATGCCGAAAGGTTTTACACCTCGATGAGTGGGGATTACAACCTAGCTAACCAGCGTTTGTCTCAGATCATTAAGGACGGACTTCGCTCGCAGTTTGGTAGTCGTACCGTAGAAGATGTTATTTCGGGTGACCGTGTTGAAGTGGCACAAATCATTACTCGTCAAGCTGGGCGTGAAGCCGAGCAGTTTGGCATTGAAATTGTTGATGTTCGCTTAAAGCGTATTGATCTACCTCGTGATATCAGTGAATCGGTTTATCGTCGTATGGAAGCGGAGCGTCAACGTGTCGCTGCCGACTTACGTTCACTGGGTGCTGAGGCAGCAGAGCGTTTAAGGGCAGATGCCGACAGACAACGTACGGTCATTATTGCTAATGCCTTCCGTGAAGCTGAAGAAACACGAGGCCAAGGCGACGCACAAGCAGCAAGAGTTTTCGCTGACGCGTACGGCATTGATAAAGAGTTTTTCTCTTTTTATCAAAGTTTGAATGCATATCAGCAATCTTTTTCAAGCAAATCAGATATGATTATTCTTGATCCAAATACTGATTTCTTTAAACACTTTAACCCAAGATAATGGTTAGAAGGTGGGGCAACCCACCTTTTTTATGATGTATTTTGGTGGTGAAAAATGTTGGAAGCGGCTCTAATTACTGCGATAGCTCTGGTCTTTATTTTTGAAGGCCTTTTGCCGTTTCTGTTTCCAAAGTTTTGGCAGAGGATCATGTTACGTGCAGCCCAGTTGCCTGAAAATCATTTAAGGTTAACAGGTTTGGGCAGTGTGTTAATTGGTCTGATAATCCTCTGGTTGTGGGCTTAGTCCATGACCCTTTGACAAAAAGATAAATGTAATGCAACAAGACATATGGTTCACACCTGAAGGTATTGAAGACCTTCTTCCGCAGCAAGCCGAAAAGCTTGAGTACTATCGTCAAGGTTTACTTAACGAGTTGAAATTATCGGGTTATTTGCAAGTTTTGCCTCCGATTGCCGAATTTACCGATTCATTGCTAACCGGTACAGGTCGCAAGTTGGCATTAGATACTTGTCGATTTACTGACTATGAAACCGGTCGTATGATGGGGGTACGCGCTGATATGACGCCTCAAGTGGCGCGTATTGTGAGTAATCGCATCAAACCTGCTGGATTATTGCGTCTTTGTTATGTGGGTGAAGTGTTAAAATCACGCAATAATAAGGCTAAAGGCTCTCGCAGTCCGATTCAGCTTGGTGCTGAATTATTTGGTCATAAGGGTGTGGAAAGCGATATAGAAATTATCGATCTGATGCTCGGTTGTGCACGTTATTTGGCCTTACCAAATTTGAAAATTAGTCTTGGTCATGTTGGTATTGTTCAAGAGCTGATGGCGCAAGCTGCCTTTGATCAAGCACAGCAAGATGATTTGGTCGATATTCTTAAGCGTAAGGCGATGCCTGAGTACCAGGCCTGGTTAAGTCGTCAGGTTGGATTATCTGAAAAATTATACACTGCGTTTTCAATACTGCCTGAGTTGTGCGGTGATGCCGAAAAGGTCATCGACCTGGCTAAGCAGGCCTTGTCAGGTGTGACGGCTGAAATAGATAGTGCGCTAGCTGATGTAGAAACGCTTGTTCAATATCTTATTCACACCCAACAGTTAGCTTCTCACTTAGACCTGAGTGATCTACGAGGATTTCAATATCATACCGGTGTGATTTTTGCCTGTTACAGCGTTGGTGAAACGCCTGTGTTGTTAGCTAAGGGCGGGCGTTATGACGAAGTGTGCGCTGCGTTTGGTGAGGCGCATCCAGCGACAGGTTTTAGTCTTGATTTACGTAATCTTCTTGATCATTTACCTGAACGCGCATCGACATTGACTTGTGTCTATGCCCCGATTAGTCAAAATCCGGCTTTGTATGCAAAAATTACTTCCTTGCGTACCGATGGTATCCAGGTTGTTCGTTGTTATGGTAGTGAGGATATACCTCCAGGATCGGCTAAATTAGTCGAGCAGAATGGCGACTGGATCATACAAACTAACTAAGTCTAAAAAGAAGAAAATTATGTCTAAACGTAATCTTGTAGTGATTGGCTCTCAATGGGGTGATGAGGGTAAGGGTAAAATTGTTGATTTATTGACGGATCGTGTTGCTGCGGTGGTTCGCTTTCAAGGCGGACATAATGCAGGCCATACCCTAGTGATTGATGGTAAGAAAACCGTTCTTCATTTAATCCCGTCAGGAATACTCAGAGAAGAGGTTGAGTGTTTCATCGGTAATGGTGTGGTGCTGGCTCCTGATGCCTTACAAAAAGAAGTGGATCAACTTGAAGCGAATGGCGTTAGTGTTAAATCTCGACTTAAGATTAGTGAGGCCTGTCCATTAATATTGGATTATCACGTTGCCTTGGATCAAGCAAGAGAAATTGCCCGTGGTAACAAAGCGATAGGTACAACCGGAAGAGGCATTGGTCCTGCTTATGAAGATAAGGTGGCGCGTCGTGGACTTCGTGCTGGTGACCTTAAAAACCTTGAACAGTTTAAGAAAAAACTTGCCGAAACGCTAGACTATCACAATTACTTTTTGACTCAATACTATAAGGTTCAGCCTGTTGATTTCGAAACGCTTTGGCTGAAGTGCAAAAAGTATGCTGAACTTGTAGTACCTATGCTTGCAGACATACCCGCGTTGATTGATGGTTATAACCGTGAGGGTAAAAATCTTTTATTTGAAGGTGCCCAAGGCACATTGCTTGATATCGATCATGGTACCTATCCCTACGTGACTTCTTCAAATACTACAGCAGGAGGCGCGGCTTCCGGAGCGGGTATTGGTCCTTGCCACTTGGATTATGTTTTAGGGATTACCAAAGCCTATACTACTCGTGTTGGTGGTGGACCCTTCCCAACCGAGTTGATTTATAGTGTTGCTGAAGATGAAGGTGATGCGATAGGTAAAGAGCTTGGGCAACGTGGACATGAATTTGGTGCGACAACGGGGCGTCAACGCCGCTGTGGTTGGTTTGATGCAGTAGCAATGCGTCGTGCTGCGCAGATTAACAGTTTAACTGGGATGTGTCTAACTAAGCTTGACGTTATGGACGATCTTGCCGAGGTTCAGGTCTGTGTTGGTTATGAATACCAAGGCAAACGCATTGATTTACCGCCAGCGAGTGCGGATGAGTATGCGCTCTGTACGCCGATTTATGAGACCTTACCTGGTTGGCAGTCTTCAACGGTAGGTATTGACTCATGGGAAAAGTTACCTGTTCAAGCACGTGATTATATTCAGTATCTAGAGCAGCAAGTTGGTGTCCCGGTTGCTATTTTATCTACTGGGCCAGATCGTGCAGAAACCTTGATTTTGCATGATCCTTTTGCTTAGGTTGAACCGCTAATCGTAAAAATAAAAATGCGCCTTTAAGGCGCATTTTTTATGGTTTGGTTAAATCTGTAGAATCATAACTGCGATACTAAAATAGATCATGATACCGACAATGTCGGCCATGGATGTAATAAGGGGCGCACTGGCGGTTGCAGGGTCAATGTGGAGTTTGCTGAGTAAAAATGGTAGACTCATCCCCATTAAACTGCCGACCAAAACTACAGCAATCATCGAGAGACCAACCACCCAAGCTAAGTCCATTCCCCCACGCCAAAACCCTATCATCGCAATCGCCAGTGCCATCGTAATGCCCAATGCCGCTGCGACAGAAATTTCTTTAAACAAGAGTCTTCCCCAGTCTTTGAGTTCTACATCGCCGGTAGCGAGTGAGCGAACCATTAGTGTTGCGGCCTGTGAGCCGGCGTTCCCCGAACTACCAATAATTAGCGGAAGGAAGAATACCAGTGCGACGACCGCTTCAATCATATCTTCAAAATTTGCAATCGCCAGACCCGCAAAAATATTTACAAATACCAGCAAAAGCAGCCAGCCAACACGCTTACGGTAAAGCAGAACCGGGCTGGCCGTATTTAGGTTGAAGTTAATGACACCGACCGAGCCCATTTTATGGAAGTCTTCAGTGGTTTCGGCTTCTGCGATGTCTAGAACGTCATCAATTGTCACCACGCCGACAAGCACCTGGTCACCATCCACAACCGGCAGCGCGTTGAGATCGTAGTGCTGCATGGTCTCAACCGCTTTTTCTTGGTCTTCACGTGCGTGAATGTAAATCACGCGGTGATCCATTAAGTCAGAGATGGGGGTGTTTGGGTCAACGGCCAGTGCCAACTCACGAATATGAATAGAGTCGGCAAGCTTGTTATCTTCATCTAAAACAAATAAAGTGCTTAAGCGCCCGGTATCCTTGCGAATGGTGCGTAGGTAGGTAAGTGCCTGTTGAACGGTCCAGTTCTGCTTAATCGCAACATAGTCAGGCCGCATTAAACGACCCACACTTTCAGCCGGATAACCTAACAATAATTTAACTTCGAGTAATTTATCACGTGGCAAGCGTGCGGTAAGCTCTTGTACTATCTCCGCTGGGAGTTCGTCGAGGAAGGCGGCACGGTCGTCCGGTTCCATGTTTTTGACGAGATGAAGTGCATCTTCGTCACTCAGGTTGTTGATTAAATCTTCTTTGAGCTCATGGTTAAGATAGGCAAAGACTTCGGTGGCCGTTTTACGAGGTAGGGTGCGAAAGAATAAGGCCTTGGTTTGCTTAGGCATGCCTTCAAGAAGTTCCGCGGTGTCTTGGACTTCAATTTCGGCAATGCATTGACGAACTGCATCGAATTTGCGTTCCGCCAATAGCTTATTTAAATCGTTAAGTCGATCCAAGTAGAGGGACTGATTGTTATAGTCCGGATCATAATCCCAAGGGTAGGTCATAGGTGCCCTTTATAAAATTGAAATTTTTGATTTACGCTCAAAGTATAACAGACAACAATTTAGGGCACGCTAAAAATCGCTTCACAAACTATTCAGAGGTACTGGCAGACCAGAATACCTGGGTTGTAAAGGGGGAGCGGCGTAAGCGATCAACCACTTTTTCAAAGTCATCGCCATCAATCGACTGAGAAACCAGTTTGGCTTCAATTTCGACTTCATGTTCACCAAAGGCATTAATTTCGACATCCTGGAAGGGGTACTTGGCTTTTTCCAAAATAATTTCCATTAGTTCAAACGCTTCGTTTTGGTGTTCTTTTGGTGCAATTACCACCAATGTGCTGGTGACCTCGGTTTCAAGGGTATCCAAAGGTTGGCGGTTAATGTGGTTCACTATCGGGCGCATCACCGTATTGGCCGAAAGCACAAACAGTGCACCTAAGCAGGCTTCTAAAATTAAACCGGCTCCAGCGGCGGCACCGACCGCAGCTGAACCCCATAGCGTGGCTGCGGTGTTAATGCCACGAATATTGCCTTCTTCACGCATAATGACACCCGCACCCAAGAAGCCGATGCCGGACACCACATAAGCAATGACATGAACGGCTCCATGGTGGCCACCATAAATGCCGTGCAATCGTGCGGCCATATCGACAAACATCGCCGCCCCGACTGCGACTAGAATATTGGTGCGTAAGCCAGCAGTACGCTGGCGAACTTGGCGTTCATAGCCAATAATGCTACCCAGTGCAAACGCAACAGATAGATTTAGTAATGTGCTAACAAATAGCATTAAATCAAGGTATTCATAGGCTTTAATCATAGCGATACTCCTTATTATTATTATCATTTAAGAATATGACAGGCATTTGACAAAGGGGGCTTGATGAAAACACCAAGCCCCCTTTGTCAAATATTGACCACCAGGCCTGGTGGTCAATGGGGTTATAGGTTAAAAGTTATATATTAAACATCAGCAGGCATATCCAACATCATCACCGCAATCGAGAAAAAGATAATGACACCGACGCCATCGGCAATCGTAGTGATCAAAGGGACGGATGCCGCTGCCGGGTCGAGTTTAAAGCGTGATAGGATGAAGGGTAAACTCATGCCAATCACACTGCCCACAATGACGATCGCTACCATCGACATGGAGACCACCAAGGCAATCTCATAACCACCACGGAAAATACCGAGGGTGGCGACCGCCAAGCCAATAGTTACACCAAGCAATAGTGCAACACTAAACTCACGTCCCAGCATCGAGAACCAGTCTTTGAGAATTACATCACCGGTTGCCAGTGCGCGTACCATTAAGGTCGAAGACTGGGCGCCGGCATTACCGCCACTGTCAATGAGTAGCGGCAAGAAGAACACCAGGGCCACATAAGCTAAAATGGCATCTTCAAAGTGGGCAATGCCTGCACCGGAAAAGATATTGCCAAACACCAATAGTACCAGCCAAAATACGCGCTTACGATAAAGCAAGCTCACCGTGGCATCTTTCATCGAAATGTTTTTCAGTGCCATGGTGCCCCCACCCTTGTGGAAATCCTCGGTCGCTTCTTCTTCGCTCACATCCATCGCATCATCAACCGTGACAATGCCAATGAGTCTATTGCCACCGTTAATCACTGGAATAGCCAAAAGGTCATAACGGCTAATCAGGTTTGCTGTTTGTTCGCGAGGCCATTCAGCTTTAGCAAACACAATTTCAGTACGCATAATGCTATCAACGGTTTGATCCTCAGCGGCCATAATTAAATCACGTAATGATAGCGTTCCCTCTAGTTGGCGCTCTGAATTTGTTACATAAATGGTGTAAATTGTTTCCTTGTTTGGCGCTTGTAATCTAACTTTTTGAAGGGCTTCCCTAACGGTAATGCCTGATGATATGGATACATAATCACTGGTAGTCATCGCGCCAGTTGTGCCTTCTGCAAAAGAGGCCATTTTTAAAATATCATCACGCTCGCGTTGCGCCATGCCCTGCATCACTTTGATGCGATAGTTCTGTGGCATTCTGTTATATATATCAACCCGGTCATCCGATGGCATATGTGTAAGGAGTTCTGTGGCTTCCTCAAGTGTCATTGCCATAATTAGCTTATCTTGTAACTCGGTATTCAGGTGGCTAAATAACAAAGCCTTAGGTCCACTTGGCAGGCAGCGCAGTAGTTTTAACTGGAATGCTTGATCGGCCGTATCGAGTGCTTCAGCAAGGTCATTGCTTGGCGTATTTCTAACGAGTCTGAGGAGACCTTTTTGATTGTCTATCTTAAACAGGTCATTAATTTGGTACAAAAGTTCTTCGCGGATCATAATCTTCTCCAATAGCTTGGTTATTGTTGCCAAACCACTGGACAGGATTATGTTCAGTGATTTGGCTTGGTTTCAGGGGGGTAAGACAAGGTTTGCTCCTGTTATTTCAACCAGCTTGCGGTTTCGTAGACAAAACCTAAGCGGACATGGTTGGTTTCATTATTGGCGTCTTTTAAGCTGTCGCCATAGCTGATATCCAGTTGCCATTTGTCAGTGACATTAAAGGCTGCACCGAATTGATAACCGCGTGTTTCGTGGTTACCCGTTTCGGTATTGCCAAAGGCTTCAGCATAACCGCGCACAGAATCGGTGAAATGGTATTCAGCACCGATACCCCAAAGTGCAAAGTCTTTCTCTAGGGTTTGGTCACGGCTGAATCCAAGATTTAGATGGAGATCTAATTGATCATCCAATAGGTTAAAGCTGATCGGTGCGATCAATGTATAAAGGGCTTGATCATGTTCAATTTTGTCGGCAAAGACCACGCCCAAGCTGAGTGCGACGGCCCAGCCGTCTTGCTCGGTTAGCAGGGTTTTGGCATTCAGGCCGTACAGGTTAAAGTCGGCCGCATCATCAAAGTTAGCGCGTCCTAGCGCAAAGCCTAGTTCCCAATGACCATTAAAGTTACAAGCCGGTGCAACCCAAACTTGATTCTCTTTAGCATAACTGTCTGCCCAAGCTTCAACATGGCAAGACTTGTGATCTAGGATGCCCGCATCATCAACGTTCATCGGTGATCCGGCGAAAGCCGTGACTGGAGCAGCAAGCAGCGTTGCTAGGGTAAGTTTTTTTAGTTTGAAAAGTGTTGTCATAACACGGTCTCCATGGTTTTGGGAGACTTTAGTGGTGTATTTGTGGATGAGGTGTTTTGCTTGCGTGCGAGCAAACGCAATCGCACCGAATTGTGACAAGATCACAATCTGGCTGTGCGACGCTAGGAGCCTGTGCAGACTTAGGTTGAAAATGTTTTAGCCTAAAGCTACAGCTTAGCCATTTGAGCACTAAATATTTTAATTTTGAGCAAAACAAAGATTGTCGGAAGACGAAGATTTGATTTGCTTGTTACCGCACAGGTGACAAGCAAACGAACGGAATGCGAGACCTAAGCGGATTTATTTAAAATAGGTTGTAAGCAACAACTGTCACCAGAACTACTGTCCACTAAAGGATCTCCATTGATAAAAACTGGGACTTAGTTTAAACATCTGGGTGTGAAGTGTCAAGCTAGGCATAAATTATTTTTATTACTCTTTTGTGACGCGCTAAACAAACCAAATTAATAACGCACTGCCAAGCAGAATACGGTAGATGCCGAAGGCACGAAAGGTGAAGTGTTGTAAAAATTTTAAAAATAATTTAATCGATAGCCAGGCGACCAGAAAGGAAACTATGAAACCGATTATTAAAGGCGTGAAGCTGGTTTGTGCAAAGGCGTCATAATGCTTGAGCAGGGAATAACCGGAGGTCGCCGTTAGCACTGGCAGCGCCAGTAAGAAAGAAAACTCTGCCGAGGTTTTGCGATCTAGCCCGGTCAGCATGCCACCAATAATGGTCGCACCGGCGCGACTGGTGCCGGGGATCAGCGCAAAAATTTGTGCAAAACCAATCCATAGGGTTTGTTTATAGGTCAGTTGATCGAGATTACGCACGGTATGCTGGCTTTCTTTGTAAAAATGCTCGACCACTAAAAAGATCACCCCACCGATAATAAACATCCAGGCTACCGTGGCGACATTAAACAGGGCTTCAATCGAATCGGCAAATAGAAACCCTATCGAGGCGATGGGTAGAAACGCGATAAATACCTTGATCCACAGCCGATACTGGCTGGGATGAAAGCGTTCGGCATAGGTGGCAAATACCGCCAAAATCGCCGCTAATTGGATAATGATTTTAAAGGCCGTATTGTGGTCGTCTTGGTTTAAGCCCATGAGTTCGGCGGCGACAATCAGGTGGCCGGTCGATGAAATCGGTAAAAACTCGGTGAGGCCTTCAATAATACCGAGAACAATAGCGTGAAATATATCCATGTTTTAATTACCTCTTGTTTGACTATTACCAGGCCTGGTTAGATTTGTTGGTCTATTTATATCGGGTTAAAGTTGATGGCGCAGGTCACGTAATTTAAAGCCAATCAAGGCTTGATCATGGTTTTTGGTTAAGGCCATGACTTTAAAGTTCTCGCCCATTTCACTCGGCAGGGTGAGGGTTTTAATTTGTTGAGCCACCTTTAACTGCTCAGTGACCGGTGCGTTGGGATCTGCGGCCATTTCAATTAATCCGCTGGCCATTAAAAAATTGGCTTGAGTGGTATAGCCTGCCACCTTAAAATTGGCGGCATACGCCGCTTCCGCCACAGAGGTAAAATCAACATGCGCAGTAATATCTTGCAACCCTGGGTAAAAGAAAGGGTTGGCATGAGCCAGTTGCTGATAGTGGCAGCGTAGGGTACCCATGTGGCGCGCCGGTTGGTAGTATTCATGGCGCGGGTAACCATAGTCGATCAGAAGTACCAGGCCTGCTTGTAAGAAATCAGTGATGGCGTTGAGCCAAGGTTTAATATTAAAATTGAGTTCAGTGTGGTAACCGCGTTCATCGGGTTGACCAATTTGGTTGAGAATTCGGTTGGCTATTTTTTGCAATCTGGGTTCAATAATGGGTTGGTAGTCCCAGTCGAACGCTTGTTGAGTTTCATCCCAAACAACAAAGGCTTGTGATTGGCGGGCAGGCTCTAGCTTGATTCGTTCAACCGGCATGGCATCTAAAACTTCATTGGCTAACACCACCGCTTGAATTGGGTGGCTAGGAAGCTGTTCTAACCAAATGACTTTGTTGCGCAGTGTTTCAGGCAAGGTTGATAGGGTTTGTTGCTGAATCTGTTTTAAATCGGCACTCAATTCAATAATATAATAGTGTTGAATCTCTTGGTCAATGGCGTCCAGTTCTAGCAGTATATCTCGCGCCATTACGCCTCGTCCGGCACCAAATTCAACAATACTAGGTGAACTCAGTTGGCTTAACACCTGTTGCGCTTGGCGAGCCAAACAGCGTGAAAAGATCGGTGAAATTTCCGGTGCGGTAATAAAGTCACCCTGAGCGCCAATTTTTGCTAAACCATTGGTGTAGTAACCTAGGTTCGGTGTGTAAAGTGCAAAACGCATATAATCGGCAAAACTCAGCTGAGCATGGCGGCTAAGATGGCGTTTAATTTTATCAGTGAGTTGTTGGCTTAGTGCTTGAGCGTCATTCGGCGGGACGGGTAGGGCTTTATTCGGTTTCATGAAGGATGCGTACTTTGTATTAAAAACGCCGCTATTGTAACCGAATTGAGCAGATTGGTTGTTAGAAAAAGGCTATCCGGTTCGTTGTCTTCTGATTTTGATACCCGTTGCTTGGGCTTTGGGTAGGGCCTGAGGTTTATTGAGTTTAAGTTTAACGGTTTCTACGCTGGGGTAGTGAGCAAAAATATGGCTGCATATTTGTTCAGCAAGGGTTTCAATCAGATTATAAGTGTTCTGTTGGCAGAGGGTATCCAGTTGTTGGCTCAGGCTGAAATAATCGAGCGTATCTTTCAAGTCATCGGAAACTGCCGCTGCTTGTATCGATTGGTAGAGCTCGAGATCAAGCAGAATGGGTTGATTTTGAATCTTTTCCCAAGTATGGACGCCGATTTTACAATCAATCCTGAGTCCTTCAATGTAAATACAATCCTGTGACATAAAATATTGGGCTCCCAGTCAGGTTTCAATGCTAAAATCTTGCAACATTTTAGAGGAAAGTAACCGAATGAGCGAATTATTATTACAACCAGGCCTGGTTGTGGCCGCCTATCTTTTAGGTTCAGTGTCGTCAGCGATTATTGTTTGCAAATTGATGGGGTTGGGTGATCCGCGCGAGGCGGGGTCTGGCAACCCGGGTGCGACGAATGTTCTGCGTATCGGCGGTGAAAGAGGTAAGCTGGCGGCGGGTATTACCCTAGCGGGTGATATGTTAAAAGGCCTGGTGCCGGTATTGTTGGCACATGCTTTAGGCTTTGACCCCTTGTGGATTGTGTTGGTTGGTTTGGCGGCGTTTTTAGGTCATCTTTATCCGCTGTTTTTTCAGTTTAAAGGCGGTAAAGGGGTGGCGACGATGCTGGGGATCTTGCTTGCATTAAACTTTTGGGCAGGTCTAGCAACTGTAGCGACTTGGTTGTTTGTCGCTAAGGTGTTAAAAATATCTTCCTTATCTGCCTTGATCGCAACGCTGCTGGCTCCGATTTATTTATATTTTATTGTCGGTGAGTTGAGCTGGGTATTGGTGACCGCTTTAATGACGACAGTGCTTTTTTGGCGTCATCGAAGCAATATTGGTCGACTCCTGCGTGGTGAAGAGAGCCTTATTAAAGCGAAAAAGCCTGAATAACCAGGCCTGCTGGTCAGATTGGGCTGAGGTCTTCCAAAGACCAGCGCGCTTTGGCGGCAAAGTTGAGGTCATTAGATTCTCCAGCCATTAAACGCTGCGCACCGGCGTAGGCAATCATCGCGGCGTTGTCGGTGCAGAAATCCAGTCTTGGGTAAAACGCCTCGCCTTTGCGTTTAGCCATTAGTTGATCCAGCTTGGCACGAATTTCACGGTTAGCGCTGACCCCGCCTGATACAACAATCCGATTAAGGCCTTCTTGGTCGAGTGCACGTTTACATTTGATCATCAGTGTGTCAGCCACGGCTAATTCAAATGCACGACAAATATCAGCACGAGTTTGGTCATTGTCATCGCCTTCGGCTTGCGCCTTTTGCCAAGTATTCAGGCTAAAGGTTTTCAAGCCGCTAAAGCTCATGTCTAATCCGGGGCGGTCAATCATAGGACGAGGAAAACGGTAGCGGTTTTCATCACCTTGGAGAGCTAATTTAGAAACCCTAGGGCCGCCTGGATAACCTAGCCCCATCATCTTGGCTGTTTTATCAAATGCCTCACCCGCAGCATCATCAAGTGTGTCGCCCAGCAGTTTGTAGCGCCCTATGCCATCAACACGAATAATCATGCTGTGACCGCCTGATACCAAAAGTGCGATAAACGGAAACTTGGGCGGATTTTCTTCAAGCATCGGTGCCAGCAGATGGCCTTCCATGTGGTGTACACCAATCGCGGGAACTTGCCAAGCAAAGGCTAAACTTCTAGCAATCGCGCCGCCTGACAAGAGTGCGCCAATTAATCCTGGGCCTGCGGTGTAGGCAATCCCATTGATCTGAGGGCGACCGGCTTGATCAAGCGTTTGTGTAATGAGTGGTGTGATTTTACGTATATGGTCGCGCGAAGCTAACTCAGGAACAACACCGCCATATTCTGCATGAAGTTCAACCTGGCTAAATAGGTTGTGTGCCAACAAGCCTTTTTGACTGTTATAGACAGCCACCGCACTCTCATCACAAGAGCTTTCAATCGCGAGTACACAAAAGGCGTGGGGAATGTTTTTCATGGTGATCTGTCCGAGCTTTAAAAATAAGAGAAGATTTTAACAAAAATTCTTAAATTTATTTGCAAAAGCGGCCAAGCAAAATTATAATCTTGCTCTTTATTGCTGTTGCTGAAAAATTTTCAGTGTCAGTTTAGACAGAATTTTCAATTAAATCAAAGAAGAAGAGCTTTATGCCAATTGTAAAAGTAAGAGATACCGAACCATTTGATGTAGCCCTACGTCGTTTCAAACGTGCTTGTGAAAAAGCAGGTGTATTAACTGAGTCACGTAAGCGTGAGTACTATGAGAAGCCAACCTGGGCTAAAAAACGCATGAAAGCTGCTGCGGTTAAGCGTTTAGCAAAGCGTTTGTCGCGTGAGCGTCGTCGTTTAACTTCTCGTTAATTCATTTGGAATAAATGGATGAGTGAATATAAGTCAAAACTGACTGAAGAAATGAAACGCTGCATGAAAGCGGGTGAAAAATCTCGCTTGCTAGTAGTGCGTACGCTTCTTGCAGCCATTAAGCAACAAGAGATTGATCAGCAAATAACCTTGGATGATGCTCAAATTCTTGCAGTGCTTGATAAAGCAGTCAAACAGCGCAGGGATTCAATTAATCAGTTCAATGAAGCAGGACGCCAAGATCTTGCTGACAATGAAATGGCTGAGATGGCGATTATTCAAGATTTTATGCCCCAGCCTTTGACCGAAACAGAAATCGCCCAAATGGTCGCAGATGCTGTTGCTCAGGTTGAAGCCAAAACGATGCAGGATATGGGTAAAGTAATGGCGTTACTTAAGCCCCAGATGCAAGGTCGTGCTGATATGGCGCAAGTTAGTCAAATCATCAAGGCAGCAATCGGTTAAATACCGAGTTTTATTATTGCGGCTTATATTCAGTAAAACCCGTTAACCTCTGGTTAATGGGTTTTTGTGTTTTTTCATATTCATGATTTTGATGAGGAAGCTATGGAGTTAAAAGGGGCGATTCCACGCGACTTTATCGACTCACTTTTAGCACGCGCCGATATAGTGTCGGTGATTAACCAGCGGGTGCCGTTAAAAAAAGCGGGCATAACCTTTAAAGCGTGTTGCCCCTTTCATCAAGAAAAAACTCCCTCCTTTAACGTCAATCCGCAAAAGCAGTTTTATCATTGCTTTGGCTGTGGTGCTCATGGCGATGCGATAACGTTTATTATGGAGTATGAAGGGCTTTCGTTTGTTGAGGCGGTAGAGTCTTTAGCGGCTCAGCTTGGTGTGGAGGTGCCACGTCAAAAAGTGACCGCTAAACAACAACAGCAAATAAAGAAAGCACAAGATCATTATGAGGTTATGCAGCTGGCAGCGAAATTTTATCGACATCAGTTGCGTGATCATCCTGCTTCAGAGCAAGCAAAAGCCTATTTGCGTCAACGGGGTTTAAGTTCCGAGATTGCCAAACGTTTTATTATTGGCTTCGCGCCGCCGGGTTGGGATAGCTTAATACCCGGTCTGGATGCGGATCAGCGTTTAACGCAGCAATTGGTTGAACTGGGCTTGTTGGTTGAAAAAGAACCTTCGAAGCTTTATGACCGTTTTCGTCATCGTATTATGTTTCCGATTCGAGACGGGCGGGGACGTGTAATTGCATTCGGCGGTCGTGTGCTTTCAGATCAAGATCAACCTAAATACCTGAATTCACCGGAAACACCTATTTTTCATAAGAGTCATACTCTCTATGGCTTGTATGAGCTGCGCCAATCTCGACAAGCCTTCAACAATATTGTTGTGGTTGAAGGCTATATGGATGTGGTCGCCTTGGCGCAGTTTGGGGTGCACAATGCAGTAGCCACCTTGGGTACGGCCACCACTTCAGAGCATTTAAACCTATTATTTAAGCAGACCGATGAAATTGTGTTTTGTTTTGATGGTGATCAAGCGGGTTTAAAGGCGGCCTGGAAGGCGCTGGAGTTGGCAATTCCACTGATGGGGGAAACCCGTTCGGTTAAGTTTTTGTTTTTAGCTCAAGGCGAAGACCCAGACTCAACGGTGCGCAAGGAAGGTAAGGAAGGGTTTCAGTATCGTGTCGATCAAGCGTTAAGTCTTTCTGTTTTTTGGGTGCAAGGGCTACAAAACCAATTAACTAACCAGAAGGATAGCCGAGAGGGGCGTCAGCAATTGGTTGCTTTAGCCCAGCCTTATATTATGACCGCGCAAGGATTGTATCAGTATCTTATGGTTGAAGCGATCGCTGAGGCGGTTGATTTGCCAGCATGGCGTTTAGAAAAACAAATGGGTGTGCGGAGTGGTTTTGCGCAATTTAAATCCACTGTCGCGACTAAGCCGAATCCCGCGTCAGAAGTACAGCAGGTCATGACTTTATCTAAGCATCTGGCATGTGTATTGCTCAATCGACCTGCATGGGCAGCGGTGATGCAGCAGGTGCTCGCAAGATCACTGAAGCCGTCGCCACGAAAAGATGACAAGATGTTGTTAGGTTTGATAAACCAGTTGGTCGAGCATTATGACCTAAATAGAGCGGTGGATTGGCTTAAGCAATCAAATTATGGTCAGGAATATGACTTTATTCGTTCACGCACACTGCCTGAGAGCGAAGAACATCTTAAGCAGTATTTTCAAGAAACGACAAATCGTTTGCTAGATGAATTAGAGAAGCGAAATTTACTTCTGCAAGGCCTTCAACGCGATGGATTAAAGGCCTTGCAAGATTTTATAGAAAAGAAGAGCTAATAGTTTGATATAATTAGGAGTTCGGTTTTGACCGATCAGGTAAGACATCTTTAAGGGTTATTTGAGGCAAACATGACAAAAGTAGAAAGAAAGCAGCAGTTAATTGATTTGATTGAGCGTGCAAAAGATTTGGGTTATTTGACTTATGCGGACGTGAATGATGTATTGCCAGATGATATTGAAGAGGATCAGCTTGGTCAGGTTATAACGATTCTGACTGATTTTGGAATTCAACTCTTTGATACACCGCCTGAAGAAGACGAGTTGCTGACTAAAGAAGGCGGTGCCTTTGATGAGGCTGCTGCTGAAGCTGCTTTACTGGCCTTATCAGAAGTGGATTCAGAGTTTGGGCGAACAACCGATCCTGTGCGGATGTATATGCGTGAAATGGGTTCAGTTGAATTATTGACCCGAAAAGGTGAAATTGATATTGCCAAGCGCATTGAGTCGAATATTCGTGACATGCTGGATTCTTTGTCCAAGTTTCCTGTCTGTGCCGAGCAAATCCTCCGTGGATTTAGCAAGATGGAGGATGGTGAGGGTAAGGTTGCAGACATTATCCAAGGGTTTGTTCGTCCTGAAGACTTGGTTGATCTTGCCGTAGAAGATCTAAATGCAGATACTGAGACTGAACCTAAAGACGACACGATTGACCCGGTTGAATTAGAAGCTTTTTTAACCAAGCTGGAAAAGCTGCATCGTGATGCGGTGAAGGCTGAAGACGAATTTGGCTCCGGTGACCCTAAAGCGAAGAAAAAACGCGCACTAGTGGTTGAGCATTTAGCAACGGTGCGTTTGGTTCCGTTGTTTACCAATGGTATTATCAGAGAAATTAAAGTCAAAATTTCTGCTATCCGCGATCAAGAACGTGTCATTGTTGATGCGATTGTTCGTAAGGTAGGCGTTTCTCGGACGGAATTTATTAAACTGTTTGTTGAAGCCGAGACGGATAAGCAATTGATTGATCGTCTTATCGAACAGTTCCCAAATAAAGCTTCAGCTCTTGAAGATGTGCGCCTTGACGTGAAGCGTGCACAAAAACGTTTAGCGCTGATTGAAAAGTCTGAAAAAATGGCGATCAGCTACTACAAAAAAGTTTATAAAGACCTCAGTAAATCAGAAACTTTAACCCGTGCCGCTAAACGTGAAATGATTGAAGCTAACTTACGTTTGGTTATTTCGATTGCTAAAAAATACACCAACCGTGGTTTGCAATTCCTTGATCTGATTCAGGAAGGCAATATTGGTTTGATGAAAGCGGTGGACAAGTTTGAATACCGTCGTGGCTATAAGTTCTCTACCTATGCAACCTGGTGGATTCGACAAGCAATTACACGCTCTATCGCGGATCAGGCGCGTACGATACGTATTCCGGTACATATGATTGAAACCATCAACAAGCTTAACCGCATTCAACGTCAACTATTGCAAAAAATGGGGCGTGAACCAACGCCTGAAGAGTTGGCGGAAGAAATGGAAATGCCGGAAGATAAAATTCGCAAGGTGATGAAAATCGCCAAAGAACCAATTTCGATGGAAACCCCGGTGGGTGATGATGAAGACTCATCACTCGGTGATTTTATCGAGGATTCAAATATCCTATCACCTTCTGACTCTGCGGATTTAGAAGGCATGAGCGAAACGGTTCGTGAAATGTTGAGTACCTTAACGCCAAGAGAGGCCAAGGTATTAAGAATGCGTTTTGGTTTAGGAATGAATACCGATCATACCTTGGAAGAAGTCGGCAAGCAGTTTGATGTCACACGCGAGCGTATTCGTCAAATTGAAGCGAAAGCGTTACGTAAACTACGTCATCCAAGTCGTGCAGAGCGTTTGCGTAGTTTCTTGGATCAATAAGCTTTAAATTTAGATAAATTCCGTTATAATAGCACCGCTTTAACTGCCAGGCCTGGTAGTTAAAGCAAAACCCTTCAAATGGGGCCCTTAGCTCAGTTGGTTAGAGCAAACGACTCATAATCGTTAGGTCCACGGTTCAAGTCCGTGAGGGCCCACCATTCAGTTTATAATTGAAGTTCCATCATTAAAATAGATTCTGTTAAAGTTTGATATTTGACTTTCAACCGTTGAATAGTCTTCCTGAGGCATATTCAGATAAAGGGTGTTGTTACCCGAGCCGCCATTAATGCTAGCACGATTAGAGAGCGTGCCATAAATTCTGACTTCATCGTCACCTCCACCGGTGATTATTTGTCCATCAAGATTGCCATTAATGAATACAAGGTCGCTGCCATTGCCTGTTTGTATTGTTGGGTTATTGATAACATTGCCTTTAACATAAACTTCATTGTTACCCCCAGCAGCAGTAATATTAGCGTTTAGGTTTCGTTCGATGTGGTAGTAGTCATTTCCTGAGCCAGAAAACACATTGGAGTTTAAATCACGCAGTATCACTAAACTGTTATTACCTTCTTGTAAATTAGTATCGATAGTGACCCTATTCCAAAAAGGACCTGAGGTGGCTGAGTTAAGGTCACCTCTGACCATAATATGATTAGAATTGTTGTCGGTTTGACCGTTTATTTTTGCACTGTCGGTATTTTGCCAACTGCTAGGAAGTATCGAACTTAGACTTGTTCCAATTAAAAAGTCAACGGTGTTTACTAGAAAACCAAGTAAGCAGCCGAGTAATCCGGAGCAGTCTTGAATTGAATTATAGTTATTGGGTTTTATATCGGGAAAAGGGTCTAATCCAAAAGGTGGTGGAGGATCTTCAGGGGTTGGCGTTTCTGGGTCCGGGGTTTCGGGTTCGCCTCCTGCAGGGGCTTCGGCTAATACTAGCTGTAGGTTTGGAATTTGTCTTTTGATTTCTAATGACGATACCCATATTAAGCTATCGTCAAAAAAGTCATTTAAATTAGAAGATTGTTGAGCCTGGTGAAAAAGCCCATCTAGGTTTCGACAGTTTTGACGTTCTTGAGCCTGAAGCGTGCTTGGGCAATCGGGTATGCCATTAATCGCGTTGCCCCATGTCTGTTGACTGTTTTTACCAAAACTGACCACAACGGCCGGTATATCACGAGCCGCTAATTCAGTGGTATCGTTTAAGCAGGTTTGAACGCGTTCATTACAAATATTAAAGTTGCCATCTCCTGGCTGGCCTTGAATGGGGCGGGTTTGTAGGTTAAAGCAAGGTGGGTCTTCCTGGTTAATGGTTTCGTTCGGGTCGCAAGCTCCGGCTGATGTAAAGTAACTGGCACTGTGCAATGCGTTTTGGGGAATTACTTCAAGATTTGCAAACCGATTTACCGCATAGAAAAAGGGTTGACTAAAGCTGTTAACAGCATGGGTGCGGAGAGTGGCGTGAGGCAGAAATCCCTCGGTAGCCGTACAAAATGCCCCGACTCTATTTTCTATACCGTCTCCAGTTGTATCGGGGCATGGCATGTGCTTTTCTCGAGTCACATGTTCGAGTAGCGCGGATTTGATATCTTTTAGTTTTTGTTGGTCTGCTACAAAGTCTTGGCTATCCTTAACCCCGCCGATGCTGGCAATGATACCCGCTGCAATAATGCCAATAATGGCTATGACGAGTGCGATCTCAATTAAGGTAAATCCGCGTATTCTGAGATGATTTTTCATGCTTAGCTCTTTGTTTTTTATTAAATAAGTGGCTTGATCGTTAAGTTAATTTAACTCAATTTCGCTTGAATCTATTAGCAGTTCATGTAACTTCCACTTTCAGTAGGGGATGTACAGTAGAAAGTGAAATTTTGAATTTTATTTTTTTCAGTTTGAGTCAAGCTGGTTTTTCCTGAAACAAAAAAGTTTTCATTAGGATTCCCTGTATTTAAAACGCCTGGGGTATCTGTGGATAAGATATGGCTACCAACAAAGACAAGATTGGAACCGGAGCCAAGCAGGATTTTCCCGTTATTGCTGACCTGTCCTTCTATCCATATTTCATTATCACCGTTACCAAGTGTTAGGGTTGTATCAAGATTACCCATAATTGTTACTTGGTTATCGCCATCACCTAGCGTAATTGGGTTTTTTGCATCCTTCTCTAAAACAATTTGATTATCACCTTCGCCAGCACTGATTGAACTGTTTTGCTGGTTACCTATGTAAAGCGCATTATTACCACCGGCAAGATTGACCGGAGAACTCCCTGTTAGGTTGTTTCCAATTTCAACCCGGTTATCGCTATTGTTTCCGGTATAAGCACTGGTTCTATTACCGCCGGCTTGACCGATACTTGTTAAGCTGCCCAGGTCGGATTTGGTTAATTTTTGTGGCGTATTCGGTAGGTTAGGTATCGGGGGTGTGGATGCTTGGCTAAAAAGTCCCGCCGCTTGCTTGATCTCTAGCGCTGAAATTCCAATTAATACATCGTCGAAATGATCTTTAAGTTGAGGGACTTGATAGTAAGTTGGTGAGTTGTAGTGGCAATTTCTGATTTCAAAAGTAGGATCTGTCGGTGCAATATAATTGGCATCCGGATGGCTGACGCATCCATTTTTTCCATGAGAAATAACCACCACAGGGAGGCGTTCCATAAGCGTTGATGTTGCGTCATCGATGTTTATATTGCCACTACCAAGGTTAAGCGCGTTGGGTGGTGTATTTCTGTTAAAACAATTTCCAACGCAACCAAAGTCATTAGGTCGTCCGAAGTAGCTAGCGCTTTGATTTGCGTCACCAATAAGTGTTTCATCAGTGGCTTGTTGGTTAATATGGTAACTAAACGCTTGGTTATAAGCATTAAAACGGTGAGTGCCAAGGTCGATAAAGGGCAAGGTGCCAGATGTTGCTTGACATTGATTATCGCCACCTCTGTTCTCAAAACCAACCTCTGCCGCTTCAGTGATTGGGTCACTGGTGTCGGGACAGGGCAGGTAGCCATTGATCGTTACAAAACGAAGTAGAGCACTTTTAATGTCGGCTAATTTTTGTTGGTCTTCAACGTATTTTGCGCTTTCACGCACTCCGCCGATACCTAAAAGCACCCCTACCATCACAATGCCGAGTATCGCAATAATCAGCGCGATCTCTAATAATGTGAATCCTTTCAAGTTTGAATCGTGTTTTATCTGCATTGTTTATATCCATTTATGATAAGTTTAGAAATTAATCTAAGACTTCTTCAATCACTAGGTAGTGAAACTCCGTTGGCGAACGGTTCCAGGTTCTTAAACCTGTGTAAAGCTGTTTGGTTTCATCAATAATCAGGTGTTGAATCGTTACGCCTTTGCTAGTTTGTACAGCATTTCTGACACTAGTAGCATTGGGCCACGGGTAGTCAAATTGCGCGACTAACCTTGACCAGTCACCCCCGCCAGCGCCATCATCATTCCATCCGACAATTCGGATATTGGATTGTCTATCCGTGTCCTTGCCTGTTACGATAATTTCCGTTAAATAAACCTGTATCCACCAATCAGGATCCATATTCCTATCGGGTACAAATTGTCGCTCATATTCATAATCAATACGATCTTGGGTCTTAGGTTCTGTGTCTGCCGGTTCAGGAAATCTGGGATAGTAAAAGTCTACCGCCTGTTCAGCATTATTGTAGTTAGCTACATCCAGTAGGTTCCAGGGGCGTATAAGTTGGCGGCTGAACTCATTAGTGTGACCTCGGTCAAATTGATATACATAACCCTTTTGGATTCTGGAGTTATTTCTTAGGCTAGGGTCATCGTTTTCAAGATAAGTATCAAAAAATACCGCAAAGCCGCCTTCATTCCAAATCTGATTTGATCCATGTTGTTCTTGGGTTAAGCGGGCTTTAACGCTTATTTTATATTGTTCAAAATCATCAGGGATGGGTACTAACAGGATTTGTTCATTGGCAGTATTAACGCTAAGCAACGAGTCAACGCTGTCACCTGACTCATCGACCATTCCGGCTTTGTCTCTTGCTGTCCAAGCATTTTCTCCGCCCCTTCCAGCTACATAACGAACATCCGCACTTTTAATAAATTCATTGATTTCTTCAATCGACATTTCAGCAAAATCATATTCGACTCTTCTAGGTGTTCTTTGGCTGGCTAAGGCTGAAGAAAGGGTGGCTTTAATTTCTTGAGCTGAGATCCAAATCATTACATCATCAAAAAAGTTTCTTTGCTGTTGCGCTTGGTAAAAAGTGCCATTATTACCGTTTGGCGAACAGTTGTGTTGTTCAAAAACTGACTCGCCAGGGCAGGCGTTTTGTCCATGAGAGAGGACAATTAACGGAATTTGATCGGCAAAAATGATAGGTGAATTGGCATCTAAATCGCTTTGAATTCTATAGTTACCATTGCCTGATTCGGTTGGGATAGGGGGCGTGCTAAATTTAAAACAGGGCGCATTAATATTATTAACGGTATCTAAATCAAGGCAATTGCCACTAGAGAAGAAGCTTGCACTATTGCTGGCTGAGAAAGCGTTACCGGTATTCGCTTCTTGGTTAACAATGTAGCTAAAAGGCAAGCCATAGGCATTGGTTTGGTGAGTTTCCAGGTCAATAAAAGGCAGGTTGCCTGAGGTGTTAATACAGTTTTTTTGCAAGGGGTCTCTATTTTCAAGGCCATTGCCGGTGGTGTCCGGGCAGGGTAGGTAGCCATTGACGCTGACAAAGGTTAGCAGGGCTTGTTTTACATCGGTCAGCATTCTCTGGTCTTGTTTGAATTTGATAGTTTCTCTTAAGGCTCCCATGCCTGAGAACATGCCGACCATAATAATGCCGACAATACCTATTACTATGGCGATTTCAACCAGGGTAAATCCGTTGTTTTTATTTTTTGTATTCATTGTAGGTTCTCTGTTGACCGATTGAAAATTAAGGGCATATTTCAGTTCTAAAAATTTTGATGGGCATAGATTCAGAGTTAATCCAGTTTAAATGTATAGCATAGTTTGGGTTATTAGCTGGGTCTGTCGAGTCTATGAGGCAGAAGTTAAATAAATTGTTATTGGTGTCGCTATCGTTACACTTTGTCTCCTCAAAAACTAGAGTGCTTTGATTGTAATCCTCAACTTCATAAACGATGTTTTCAATATTAATGAGATCACCAAATGCCAAAGGCATTTCGCTAAAGGATGCTGGGTCGGCTAAAGGCAGGTATCGCGCGGTTGGTTCTGATGTAAGAGCACTGTTGTTGCAAAACAAATCTATGTGGTTTGCAAATAAGATAAGCCGGTTTTTAAGCAGATCAATTTGGACACTCTGTTTTTCGCTTTGGCCTAGCCGAAGTTTTTCAGGACTTTGGTTAAGTAGGCTATACATAACTGTTGCACCACCAACGACCAGTATTAGCATCATGAGCATTAATATGGAGCCGTTTTGCCGTTTCATTGGGTTGTATTTCCCTTGGTTTTTAGCGTTATGTTTTAATAATACGCTTGTGGATTGTTTGATTCAATACTAAGGCTTATAAACTTGAAAAGCGGATGAATCTGTTTGTGGATAAAAAATCCTTATTGCGCTGGCTCAAGATTAGAGATTAAACTAGCGTTATCGATTGTAAAAATATTATATATTTATTCCGCTTTTTAAAAGTCATTAAAAATGGAGGTTTCAGATGAGACAAGCATTGGGTAAACGTTATTTTGTTTTGGCGTTGTTTGCTATCTTGAGTTTGTTTTATGGTCAGCAGCTTTATGCTGGTAACCCTTCGCCAGTCAGTGTGCAAGGGGCAACGAGTGTAACGGCCGATGAGGCAAGGCAGCTTTGGTTACAGGGTGCTTTTTTTGTTGATCCCCGGTCAGTCGCTGATTGGGAGGCGGGACGTATTCCGGGCGCATTACATATGGAACGTGGTAAGCCCATTTACAACCCTCAAACTGTTTTAGATTATGTTGGTTCAAAAGATGCACCGATTGTTGCCTACTGTAATGCGGAAGCCTGTCATAGAGCAGCGCATCTTGCTAAGGATTTGCTGAACTGGGGCTTTACAAATGTATATTATTTTAGATTAGGTTATCCTGAGTGGTTAAGAACTGGCAGTCCGTTTGAATAGTTTTAATCGATACAGCAAAAGTCAAAAGTCAAAAGTCAAAATAAAAAGCGGATTTTTAATGGGGTTATCTATGTTTCAAAGTCTTAAAAACCAACTTGCTGCTTTTGCAGTGGGGGCTGTTCTGGTGACGGCGGCTATTCTTTTTACACTCAATTATTTTGAAGAACAGCGTGCGGGTCATCAAATTTATCAAGAGCGTGCACAATCTCAAGCAGGCCTGGTTGCCAGAATGAGTGCCAATGCGACATTGCGCTTGAGTGAGAATTTAACCCAGGCTACACGCAATCCTTTGTTATTAGAGGCGGTGCTTAAGCGTAATATTGATGAAATTGGTCGCCATGCTTTTACTTATGAAAATCGTCTAGCGGCCAGTGAAATTATAACCGGGCTTAGGGTTGTGGACCGGCAGGGGGTAATTCTCTACTCCCGTAATAAAGAGGAGATAGGACGTAATCTAGGCCTTTCTGTGGTGCAGCAAGCAATGGACCAGACCTTGATTAAAAGCGGTTTGGAGGTTTACAACGGTGTGTTACAAAATCACTTTGCTTTCCCGTTAACGCAACGTGGAAAAACCTTTGCAGCGCTTCACTTTTATACTGACCCTCATCAAACTTTTGCACAACTTAGTCGTTTAACGGGTGCTGAATACTGGGTATTTACCGCTATGTCCGGCGATATTATCGCAGCGCATGACCAAGCTGAAGCGATTATTGAGCTTGCTGGCGATAGAGTTGGTCAACTTGCAAAAGCCTCACTGGACTTTAATGCTAAAACCTACAGCGTGGTGGGCTCGCCCCTTCAGGATTACCAGGGTCAAAGGATTGGAGTATTGACGACCTTTGTTGATGAAACAGAGGCTTATAAACTTGCCAATCGCGCCACGTTGGTTGGCTTGTTGGCGATTATTGGCTGGTTGATTATCGCGGTGGTGGCGACCTATGTTTTTGTTTCAATTAAGTTAAGACCGCTTGTGCAGATGCGTGAAATCGCCGCTGAGATTGAAGCTCAAGGTGATTTGTCTAAGCGATTGGAAATTAAAGGACAAGATGAAATTGCGCAGTCAGCGCAGGCGATTAACCAGGTGTTAGGGTTAGTTGACCAACTTGTTGGTGAGTCTAATCGTGTTTTAGAAGCGGTGTCTAAGGGCAATTTTGAGCAGCAACTTAATCCAGGTGATTATCATGGAGATTTGGCTTATTTTGCGCAAGGTTTAAATGGTTCGGTGGAATCGGTAAGGTTTACGATGGGTGAGCTCGAAAGGGTGGTTACGTCGCTTTATCAAGGAGATTTGAACGTTAAGATGGATCCACGGGTTCAGGGTACAATCCAAAACAAGATGAATGATTTAACCCAAAGTTTGTCCTCTATTTTTGATGAAGTGAATCGGGTAATGGCGAAGATCAAAGATTCAGATTTTTCAGAGGTGGTTGAGGTTTCCGCGCGTGGTGAGTTGGCGGTTTTGGTGTCAGCGATTAACGACTCTATTAATAACCTTTCCCAGGGTTTTTCAGAGGTGGTATCTGCTTCGCGACGTATTGCTAATGGTGATTTTACCCAGGCGATTGAGGGCGACTATAAGTTTGCAATGCTTGAAGCTCAGCAAGCGATTAATCAATCTATGTTGGATTTAGGTCAAACGATTGCTACAGTAAACCGATCAGTGGTGGCGATTGTTGATTCGGTTAGTCAGTTGGCAGAAGGTGCGGTGGCTTTAGATGATCGTACGCGTCAACAAGCTACTTCACTTGAAGAGACGCGTTCTGCAATGAGTCACACTTCAAAGTTGGTGGCATCGAATGCAGCTTCAACAGAGCGTGCGCATCAGATTGCACAGGAACAAACGCGTTTGTTGCATGATACTAATGCGTCGATGGGCGAGACTCAGAAGGCGATGCAGGGTATTAAGGCCGTGTCCTCTCAAATTCAGGATATTACTTCCTTGATTGATTCGATTTCGTTTCAAACAAACTTGTTAGCCTTGAATGCGGCGGTGGAGGCGGCTCGAGCCGGGGATCATGGTCGAGGTTTTGCGGTAGTAGCGGGTGAGGTGAGAACCCTTGCCGGTAAGTCAGCCGATGCAGCCAAAAACATTGGCGGCCTGATTGATAAGGCCGTGCATTCGGTTGAACAAGGGGTTGCAAAAGTGGATCATGTTAATGGTTTCCTAGAGCGGATTACTAATGAAACCAGTAAAATGCAACAGATTGTGTCATCCATTACCGAGTCTTCAGCACAGCAAGCCCAAGGGGTTTTGGAAGTGAATCAATCCGTTGGACATATTGAGGGGGTGACCCAGCAAAATGCGGATTTGGTGAAGCAAACACGCCAGTCTGTAGAGCAGATGCAATTGGTTTCTGATCAGTTAACCCTATTGATGTCACGCTTCAAAATAAGTGAAGCATCCGTTGCCCAATTGGGTCATAATGACAAGGTGGATAGGGCTAGGGTTCGCTTAGCAGAACCGGAGGCGCAAGCCAAATCACAACCAGTCGTGATAAAATCAGCGTCTAAAGTAAACAAGGTGGAAAAGAAGGTTGATGCTCACGAAGAGTGGGCGGAATTTTAGCGATCGGATTGAGGAGCAGTTCGTCATGGATTTAAATACGATAGATAAAACAGCAAATTTAAGTAAAAATAACTCGATGAGTTTAATGATTTTTAAGCTGGTTAACGAGCATGATGCTGATTTTAGTCGTAATGCATTTTATGCAATGAATATTTTTAAAATCAAAGAAGTTTTAAACGCCTCTGAATATCCGATCACCATGTCTAGTACCAGTGCGGCTGAGTTCTTTAAGGGCGTCATTTCGGTGCGCGGTGAATATATTAGTGTTTATGATACGGCGCAGTGGTTTGGTTATGAAAAACAACAGGCTACCGATCGCAGTGTCATTATAGTTTGTGAAGTAAACCATCAAACGATTGGTTTGTTAGTGGCTTATATTCATGGTGTGGCTGAAAAAGATTGGAAAGAAATTCAACAAACCGATAAGAATGCGCGAAAAATTGTTTCTCAAACTCGAATTGAAGACCAGTTGTGTTTGGTAATGGATGTCGAGCAGATGATTGCTGAAATATCAGGCACGGATTTAGAAAAAGAAGCGCAGGTAGCTTCTTTGGGACAGACCTTTGAGAAGATCATTTTGTTTGCTGATGATCAAGCTAGTATTCGTGGTTATGTTAAAGCGGTTTTGGAAAACTTGGGGATCGAGCATAAGGTTTATGAAGATGGGGCCGGTATTATTGATTTTCTTCAGGTCGAGGAAAATCGTGATAAGGTGGGCTTGGTAATTACTGATCTTGAAATGCCTAATGTATCGGGTCATACTGTGATTCGCACGATAAAAGAGAAAATGGGGTTAAAAATTCCAGTGGTGGTTCATTCTTCGATGACGGTAAGCGATTCCAAGCGTCAAGCAACAGATTTGGGCGCTGATGCGTTTATTGGTAAGATTGATACTAAAGAAATTGTGGCGGTAATAAAAAAGTATTTCCAGCATTAATGAATTTCATTCCCATGCCGTTTTATTTTTGCTTACTCATAGTTTTAAATAAAACGGATCAATGCCTATCCTATTCCAATAGCAGGCCTGGTTACTGTACCTTGGCTTGTAATATGTTGGTTTCAAAAATGTCTGCACTCCGTCATGTTATCTAAAGCTAAAATTTTACTGGTCGATGACCATCCAACCAACTTGAAAATGTTGTCGAGTGCCTTGTCACAAGACTACAGTTTGCATATTGCTACTTCTGGATATCAGGCACTTAAATTGGCTGAAAGTCTCCAGCCGGATTTGATTTTGCTGGATGTGATGATGCCGGGTATTGACGGTCTGGAAACACTCCAGCGTTTACGTTCCGAGGCTTGGGGTAAACATTTAGCGGTCGTTTTGCTAACGGCGGATGATCGTGCGGAAACTCAGATCAGCGGGTTAAAGTTAGGGGCGGATGATTTTATCTCCAAACCTTTTGTTTTGCCAATCTTGCAGGCGCGTGTTAGAAACTTGATTGAAAAACAGTTGGTTAAACGAGCGCTAACTCGTTTAAATCACGATTTGGTGAATCTGGTTGGTAGCGAGTACTATCAGGCCGCTTGTCATTATATTAACGATTTATTGCGAACGGATATCGCTTTTGTTGGGCGTTATGAGCCAAAAACGCATTCTGTTGAAGTTATCACCGGTTGGGCCGACGGCCAGCCCTTATTGCCTTTTCGCTATGCCCTTAAGGGCTCACCTTGTGAACAGGTGTTGGAGCATGGTGTTAAGGTTTATCCTGATGATATTCAAAAAATGTTTCCTGAAGATAAGCTGCTAGTTGAAATGAATCTGAATGCCTATGTCGGCTCACCTTTGTTCAGTAAGGATGGGCGGCTGCTGGGAATTATTGTGGCATCAGGTCATCAACCGCTGGCAAAGGATATTACTCGTTTAGCAGGCGCATTGCTTGAAATTTTTGTCGAGCCGATTGCTTCGGAGATCATGCGTAACGAAGCGTTATTTCGTTTAGAGCATCAGTTAGATTTTGAGAAAGTTGCCCTACAAACAGCGAATGCACTAGCTAGTGCTTCTTTTGAAGAGTCCTTTGATCTTGCAGTTAGTCATGCATTAGAGGCTTTGGGTCGATTATTAGTTGCGGAGCGTTGTTATTTATTTCAGTTTACCGATGACGGCCTGTACATGTCGAATACACATGAATGGTGCTCATCGGGGGTTGAAAGCCAAAGGCAACGCATTCAGCAACTTGAAATGTCGGCTTTACCCTGGTTTCAACAACAGCTGTTTGAGCATAATCAAATTATGATTGCTAGGGTCGTTGATTTGCCTGAGCAAGCCGTGCTGGAGAAAACAGAGTTTGAATTACAAGGTATTCAGTCGCTTGCTTGCGTTGGTATGCATGGGCGTGAAGGTAAGTTGATTGGCTTTATTGGTCTTGATAGTGTCAGCAAGGAAAAAGTCTGGGATACCAATCAGCTGATGATGTTGAAAACCCTAGCCAGTGTGCTGGGCAGTGTGATTGAACGAAAACGTGCAGAAGCGACCCTGTTTCGGCAAACTGAGTATCGGCGGTTGCTACAGAAGCTGGCGACTGCGTTTATTAATGTTTCACTGACTGAGATTGAGACTGAAATCAAAAATGCTTTGTCGGAAATTGGTAAGTTTTTTGCCGTTGATCGTGTCTATGTATTTGATTATGACTTTGTTGCCAAGCAGGCATCGAATAGCTTTGAATGGTGTGAGGTTGGTGTAGAGCCTCAGATACAACATTTACAGAATTTGCATATGGACTTGTTTGAAGATTGGGTAGAGGTTCATACCCGAGGTGAGTCCTTAATTATTGATGATTTATCAAGTATTGCTAACCCCGTCGTTCGTCAGACTTTAATGGCGCAAAATATCCAGAGCTTGATTGCGGTACCGCTTCTTTTAGCTGATCAGTGTTTAGGTTTTGTTGGGATTGATATTGTTGCGCCTTCACAACGTAAAGTGGGGGCTCTGGAGCAAGAGTTATTGGTTTTGTTTGCCGATTTGATGGTAAACGTAAAGCAAAGAGAAAAAACCGAGTCTTACCTCAATCAGGCCGCCAGCGTTTTTGAGCATGCGAATGAAGGCATTATGATTACGGACCATCAAGGATTAATCGAAGACGTAAATAGTGCTTTTGTTGAGATTACCGGTTACTCACGCGCAGAGGCGATAGGCAAGAACCCTCGTTTTTTAAAGTCTGACAAGCACTCAAAAGCATTTTATGAAGAGCTCTGGTCGTGCTTGGTTAACACGGGGCATTGGCGCGGTGAGATTTGGAACCGTCGTAAAAATGGTGAGGTCTTCCCAGAGATTTTGACCCTGAGCCGAATAAAAGACGATCAGGGGCGGGTGCTGCGTTATGTCGGTTTATTTTCTGATATTAGTATGCAGAAAGCGCATCAATCTCAATTGGAATATATTGCGCACTATGATTCTTTAACGGGTTTACCTAACCGTGTGTTGTTGGCTGACCGATTAAAACAAGCGATGGCACATGCAGCACGTCGTGAAATGATGGTTGGCGCGGTTTATTTGGATCTTGATGGCTTTAAAGATATTAACGACCGCTTTGGTCATGACGTCGGTGACCAGTTACTGATTCAGTTATCTGATCGAATGAAGCATGTTCTGCGCGAAATTGATACGCTGGCTCGAATCGGTGGGGATGAGTTTGTTGCGTTGTTGGTTGATATTCCAGATCAGGATCTGTGTATTCCTTTGTTAAATCGTTTACTGAAAGCTGCGTCTGAACCTGTTGAATATCAGGGTCAGTACTTACGGGTTTCAGCCAGTATCGGCGTGAGCTTCTTCCCTCAATTTGATTCAATTGATGCAGATCAGCTTTTAAGACAGGCTGACCAGGCGATGTATCAGGCTAAGTTGTCAGGTAAAAATCGCTTCCATTTGTTTGATGCGGAAGAAGACAAAAGCCAACGTGATTATCATGAAATGGTTGATCGTATTGCACGAGCGATTACCCTTAATGAATTTGAGCTCTATTATCAACCTAAGGTGAATATGCGATTATCTAAGGTGATTGGCGTTGAAGCGTTGATTCGTTGGAATGACCCCACCGAAGGGTTTCGTTCGCCAGTTGATTTTTTGCCGTTTTTGATGAACCATCCTCTGATGGTGGTTTTGGGTGATTGGGTAATGAGCCAAGCGATGATGCAAATAGAAGCCTGGCGTGCACAGGGGATTGAGCTACCGATTAGCGTTAATGTGGATGCAGTCCAGTTGGCGCAGGATGACTTTGTCGATAAGGTTAAGCAGAAGCTGGCTCAGCATCCAAGCCTTAAACCAGGTGACCTTGAGTTAGAGATTATTGAAACCAGTGCTTTGCATGATATTGCCGGCATGACGCATATCATCAAACAACTCACGGAAGTGGGGGTAACTTTTTCACTGGATGATTTTGGTATAGGTTACTCTTCGTTAAGTTACTTAAAGCGTTTGCCGGTGCAAACTTTAAAAATTGATCAAAGCTTTGTTCGCGACATGTTAGTCGATGCAGACGATTTGGCTATTCTGAAAGGCGTGATTGGCTTGTCTGAAGCATTTCAACGTGTTGTCATTGCAGAAGGTGTTGAGACAGCGGAACATGGTGAGTTTTTGATGGCGTTGGGCTGTGACATCGCACAGGGTTATGCGATTGCACGTCCGATGCCTGAGGGCGAGTTGCTGGCCTGGTTAAAACGCTGGAATAACAGGGAAGGTGCGCTGTGAAAAGGTTTTATTTATGGATAGTTGACTATTTAGCACCCATTATTGCGCTGTTGTTAGTAGTCGGAATATCATTAGTTTTTTGGTTGCATATCAATACGTCGGAGCGCCATTTAAATCAAGTCGCATTGGAAGATGCCCGTAATTTTTCTGGTTCGGTGGCGCAGTTTAGGAACTTCTATGCGGATACTATCGTCCCCGCTGTTCGTCAGCATAATGTGCCGATTACCCATGATTATTTGAATATTCCGGGTACGGTGCCGCTGCCAGCAACCTTTGCGATTGATTTTGGCGATAAGTTATCATTCGATAGTAATTACAATGTGCGCCTATACAGTGATCTACCCTTTAGCTGGCGAAAAGGTGGCGGTTTACACGATGAGTTTGAACGTGATGCCATGGCCTATTTGCGCGATAACCCAGAAGCTTATTTTATCCGTCATGAAACGCTTGAAGATGGGACTCGGGTGTTACGTTATGCGGTGGCCGATATTTTAACCGAGTCTTGTGTGGCTTGTCATAATAGCTACCCTGGTACGCCTAAAACAGATTGGAAATTAGGCGATGTACGCGGTGTATTAGAGGTCACCAGGCCTGTTTCTTCATTGCATATTAAGAATGAAGCCTCAGCCATGCGTACCTTTGTGTCAATGGTAGTGATGGCAGTGGTAGCCTTATTGATGCTTGGCTTGGTCTTGCGACGTAACAAGCAAACCACTGCCGAAGCCAAACGCCAGCAACAAAAAACCCAGTCGATAATGGATTCGGTGGTCGATGCTATTATCGTGATTGATGAAAAAGGCCGAGTGTTAGAAGCTAATCATTCGGTGCTGCAGGTGCTGGGTTATCGTGTTGATGAATTGGTGGGTCAAAACATTAAGGTGATTGTGCCTGAACCTGATAAAACATATCATGATGAGTATATTAAACGTTATATCAGCGAAGGCCATCCGAAGGTCATTGGTTTTACTCGGCATGTGGAAGCTTTAACCAAAAGTGGGAAGGTGATTCCAATTGATCTAGCCGTCAGTGAGGTTTGGGAAGGAAATAAACGTTTGTTTACCGGGGTGATTCGTGATGTCACCGAGCGTAAAAAGGCGCAAATAGAAATTGAAAAAGCCCGCGATCAGGCCGTTCAATCCGCCAAAATGAAGTCTGAGTTTTTAGCCAATATGAGCCATGAGATCCGCACGCCAATGAATGGGGTAATTGGCATGACCGGGTTGCTATTAGATACCTCTCTTACCCCAGAGCAGAGGGAGTTAACTCTCACGGTTAAGTCGAGCGCGGATTCGTTGTTAGGCATTATCAACGATATCTTAGATTTTTCAAAAATAGAGGCCGGTAAGTTAGAAATCGCTCTAGAGACGGTGGACTTGATTGCGCTGCTTGATGGGGTGATAGATATGGTCGCTCCCAGTGCGCAGGCGAAGGATATAAGTTTGGGTTATTTCATCGCCCCTAGTATGCCCGCTAGGATTAAAACAGATCCGGTTCGTCTGCGTCAGATTTTAATTAACCTGCTTGGTAATGGTATTAAGTTTACAACAAAGGGTGCGGTATATTTAAATGTGACTAGCCTGGCTGCTGAAGTAATTCAATTTGAAGTTATTGATTCAGGAATGGGTATTTCGGAAGAAGGCCAGGCGAAATTATTTGGTGCGTTTAGTCAGGTTGATAGTTCATCAACCCGAGGTTTTGGCGGCACGGGATTAGGCTTGGCGATTTCGCGCCAACTAGTTGAGTTGTTAGGCGGGCAGATCGCTGTTGAGAGTCAATTAGGTAAGGGCTCACGGTTTTATTTTTCTTTGCCATTGACAGGGGCGGTTGCTGAACCTTGTTTGCGGCCCATGCTGAAGCCGGTTAGGTTGGCATGGGTCATGAAGGATAATTTGTTGCGTGATTTGTATATCAAGCAGTTCGCACAACTCAATATCGAAGTCATGCCTTTTAGTTTGATGACTTTAAATGAAGCCCAGCTTGATCCAGCGATACCGGTTTGGTTGGACATGGGCGAAATTATTCGTTGCTATGATCGGCCACTGAGTCTGATTAATGACATTAAGGCTCACCATAGTAGCGTGAGTTTGATGGTCGGCCACAAGCAAGCCAGTGAGTGGCGTGAGCAGATGAATAGACTGGGCGTTAAGGTGCGTATTAAGCCGGTAAAATACGCTAATCTATCGCATTGGATTCATCCTTCTAGCCAGTCCGCTACTATGTTGCAACAATCTACTCAGCCAGAGCTTCGGACTGAGATTCTATTCGAACAAGCCAAGGTACTGCTCGTTGAAGATAATCTGGTAAACCAAAAATTAGCGCTGGCTTTATTAAAGCGACTTGGGTTAAGCCCGGAGGTGGCCAATAACGGCCAACAGGCTTTGGAGCTTCTTGCTGAGCAGCCTTTTGATTTGGTATTAATGGATTGCCAAATGCCGATTAAAGATGGCTATACCGCTACCAAAGAATTACGCGACTCTGACAGCATTAATAAAACCATTCCGGTAATTGCTTTAACCGCTAATGCGATGCAAGGGGATGAAGAGCGCTGTTATGCGAGTGGTATGAATGATTATGTTGCCAAACCCATTAACCCTCAAGTTCTTTCTGATAAACTTCATCATTGGTTGAAGCCAAATGGTTGATTTAACGGGTTGATTCAGCGCTGACCCTGACCCTGACCCTGACCCATTGGGGTCAGGCTTTTTATGATTTTAAGGATCAGTGTTTGCGGAAGAGTGACTCATTTGGATCTCTGGGTGGGGTTCGATTTAGCGCTTGTGCGCTTCGCAAGTATTTTTTACGGCTCCAAATCAAGCCCCAGCGAGAGCCGCCGACTTGACGCCACAGCAGGGCAGAACGGATGCCCGCAAGTAGTAGTGCGCGAATTTTATTAGCATTATGTGGGTTTTGCAGGTGACCGTGTTGGCCTTTGACCATAATGCGTGGATTTAAATTGCTGACATTTTCTGTATAAGCGCGAGCAATTGAAGCTATGACATTTTCATGCCAATCGCCAAAGTGAGCGCGCTGGGTTTTAGCTGTTTCAAGGGTGCGGGCAATTTTATCTAGTGCACCATCCTCTTTTATTACGCTGCGTTCGAGCAGTATAAGGCTAAGTGCATAGCGTGTAATTTCTAGGTTGCGAATTTCGGGCGCGTCGCTTGATCCCATTTGTGAAAGCAGGGTGCGAACACCTAGTTGGATGTTCATCGCATCATCGCCATAGACATCTAATGTGCTCGTTGGGTTTTCTGCAAACAACGAGTTAATCGTAGTTTTGAAGGCGCTTTCATCGAGTTTGCCGGTGGTGGCGAGATCAAATACCAGTTTAGACGCTTGATAAATGCCAATTAGCGCCAGCGCACGATCTTGATCTGTATAGTTTGACATGGGCTTCCTTTATATTTTTTCAGTTAATTCAGCAAGGCTATGTGCTCGTTGCGCAATTACAGCTCCGCCTAAGCACACCTGGTCTTGATAAAAAACAATCGACTGGCCAGGGGTAATGGCTTTTTGAGGTTGATCGAATTCAACCCATATTTTATCCTTGCCGAGTTTTTTGATTTGACAAGGCTGCTCTTGTTGGCGATAGCGTATTTTGGCTTTTAAAGCTAGGTCAATTGCCGGTGCTTGACCCTTAGTCCAGTCACATTGATGCGCAATTAAGGCACGATGGTGTAATAAGCTATGGGCTTCACCTTGAACGGCAATCAGTTGATTGGTTGCCAAGTTTTTATCAGCGACAAACCAAGGGGCATCAGAATCACCATGCCCGCCACCAATCCCTAAACCTTTTCGTTGACCGAGCGTATAGTACATCAGGCCTTCATGCTGCCCAATAATGCGGCCATCGGGTTTGATGATATCGCCGGGTTGAGCCGGCAGGTAACGCTGCAAAAAGTCTTTAAACTTGCGTTCACCGATAAAACAAATACCGGTACTGTCTTTTTTGTTGTGCACTACCAGGCCTGCTTGTTCTGCGAGAGAGCGTACTTCCGGTTTATGCAATTCGCCAACAGGAAACAGGGTTTTACTGAGTGCTTTTTGTTGTAGCGTGTAGAGAAAATAGCTTTGATCTTTATTGGAGTCTAGGCCTTTAAGGAGTTGGTATTCGCCGGTGGCAGTTTGGGCAACACGTGCATAATGCCCGGTGGCAATTTTATCCGCACCTAGATTAAGCGCATGGTCTAAAAAGGCTTTAAACTTAATTTCTTTATTGCACAAAATATCTGGGTTAGGGGTGCGACCTGCTTGGTATTCAGCAAGAAAGTGTTCAAAAACCCGATCCCAGTAATCTTTAGAAAAGTTTTCGACATGCAAAGGGATATCCAGTTGCTCACAAATGCTGAAGACATCCTTTAAATCTTCGGCGGCTGGGCAGTAGTCATCGGTGTCGTCACCTTCCCAGTTTTTCATAAACAGGCCTTCAACTTGGTAGCCCTGTTGTTTGAGCAGCAGCGCGGTCACTGAGGAGTCAACGCCACCTGACAGGCCGACAATTACTTTGGTATTTTGATTCATAGTTTCTTTAAGCAGTTATTTGATCGTTTATTTTAACAGATTCGTAGTCAGCATTTGGCTTTCGCCCGGTTGTAATGCGCCTAATTGAAATGGACCGATTTGGCTTCGTATCAAACGCAGGGTTGGGAAGCCAACCGCAGCAGTCATGCGCCTTACTTGGCGGTTTTTGCCTTCTCGAATGGTTAAGGCTAACCAACTGGTTGGGATGGTTTTTCGTTCTCGGATTGGTGGATTCCTAGGCCATAGCCAGTCGGGTTGCTCGATTCTTTTAGCTTCAGCGGGAAGGGTTAGGCCATCTTTAAGCCTAACACCTTGACTCAGTTGTTTGAGTGCAAGGGTATCGACTTCACCTTCGACTTGAACTAAATAGGTTTTGGCAAGCTTGAACTTAGGATCAGTGATCTGTTGTTGTAATCGCCCATTATCAGTCAATAACAGCAATCCTTCGCTGTCACGATCTAAGCGACCCGCTGCATAAAACTCGGGTTGATGGATGTAGTCGGCGAGTGTAGGTCGTCCTAACTCGTCTGTAAATTGACAAAGCACATCGAAAGGCTTGTTAAATAAGAGTATTTTTGGCATAGTACAAATTGTATCTTAATTTTAGACGAATAGACATTTTTGATGATGGCTTAATTCTGGCATTTATATTGCTTAAAGTTTGCGACAGAATTTTTTGACTAACTAGGGAATCTTTTCAAAGCATGTTCACTCAACACTTTGATGCCAATAAAGATTATTTTGCAGTTTTGGGGTTGCATAACCAGGCCTGCGAAAAAACGATTAAGCTGACCTATCGCAGGTTGGCGCGTCGTTATCATCCTGATGTTTCTAAAATGCCGAACGCCACACTTAAGTTTCAAGAAATCTCTGAGGCTTATGAGGTTCTTAGTAAGCATAGAGAGGCTTATTGCCGAGCGTTCAGTCGATTTACAACGGGTTCTTCCCATTCACGCTATGGGTCGCATCAAGAAACACAGACCACTCATAATGAGGGCTTTCAACGTCAGGATTACCAAGCGCACAGCAAATGGTCTCGTGCCCCCATTAATGGTAAAGATCGTGTAATATGTTATCCTCTAACCCTACGTTATGCCATACGCTTGCTGCAACAGGGGCATTTTTATATTCCCGGTCTTAAAGTGAAGATGAAATTTACCCGAGAAGCTTTTGATGGCAAGACCTTCCGTTTGAAAGGCAAGGGCTACCAGGGTTTATTCGGTGGGCAGCCGGGGGATTATCTGGTTAGTTTTAAAATTAACCAAGAAAGCTTGAGTTGGAAGTTGCAGGGCGCAGATCTGTATGGTGAGGTAAAGGTGCCTAAGAGTTTGCTTATCCCCGGAGGAACTGTGCAATTTGATTCACCGGTCGGTGCATTGACCTTGGTGGTGCCTGTCAATTATAACCAAAACGAGTTTATTAAAATTCAAAACAAAGGTTTGCCATCCGATGAACGCGGTTTGGCAGGTCATCTTTACGCACGCCTGATTGCTGCTTAATTATTCAAAAATCTTGAAATAAAAAAATTATGTCTCATTTTGATCAAACCAGTGATAATCTAGTTCTTGACCCTGTTAAGCAGAAAGCTAAACCGCCTAAACGTTACAAGGTGGTATTGCTGAATGATGATTTCACCCCGATGGAGTTTGTGGTTGAGGTCTTGATTAAGTTTTTTGCTATGGATGAAGATAAGGCTGTGCAGGTGATGTTGGCGGTACATCATCAAGGTAAAGGGATATGTGGTGTTTATAGCCGAGAGGTGGCTGAAACCAAGGCTTATCAAGTGAATCAATATGCCCGCCAAAATCAACATCCGCTAATGTGTCAAATCGAAGCCGAATAATCTGATTGAGAAAAGTCTATGTTAAGTAAATCTGTGCAGATGTCACTGAGTAATGCGTTTGGAATGGCGCATGAGTATGAACATGAGTTTGTGACCCTTGAGCACCTATTGCTTGAACTATTGAGTTTGCCTGATATTCAAGAGGTGGTGCTGGCTTGTGGAGCCAAGTTGGAGCAGATTGAAGCCGAGCTGGAGCAGTTTTTGGAAACGGAGCCGGTCGTTGTTAATTCGGACCGGCAAGAAATTCATCCCTCAATGAGTTTTCAACGTGTGATTGAGCGGGCGATATATATGGTGCAATCGAATGGCTATAACGAGGTTCAGGGGGTGCATCTTTTAGCCGCGATGTTTGCCGAGCCGGATTCACACGCTGTGTTTATTTTACAGTCTCAGGGGATTCATCGAGTGGATGTGCTCAGTTATCTTTCGCATGGGGTGGTCTCTTCTCAAGAAGAAGATTTTTACCAGTCTACTGAGCAGAGCGAGCCAAACACATCTCAATCAGAGTCGGCAGAGGCGTTGACCCAATTTAGTGTCAATCTTAATCAGCAGGCTTTAGAGGGACGAATTGACCCGATGATTGGTCGCCAGTGGGAGTTGAATCGTACGCTGGAGATTTTAAGTCGTCGTCGTAAAAATAATCCCTTGTTAGTCGGTGAACCCGGGGTGGGTAAAACATCGATTGCCGAAGGCTTAGCGCATAAAATTGTGCATGGTGATGTGCCTGAGAGTTTAGCTGATGCCGTGGTCTATAGTTTAGATATGGGTGCGTTATTGGCAGGAACCCGTTACCGAGGTGATTTCGAAAAACGTTTTAAAGCCTTGCTTAATGAATTAGCTAAGCAGCCACATGCTATTTTGTTTATAGATGAAATTCATACTATTATTGGTGCGGGTGCGGTTCAGGGGGGCGCAATGGATGCGTCTAATTTAATGAAACCGGCCTTAGCCAATGGCAAATTGCGTTGTATCGGCGCGACGACCTATGAGGAATATCGGGGTATTTTTGAAAAAGACCGTGCGTTAGCACGACGCTTTCAGAAGGTAGAAGTCCGAGAGCCGACGGTGAATGAGACGTTTGAGATTTTAAAAGGCTTGAAGGAGCAGTTTGAGTCTCATCATGAGGTTAAATATACTCAACCGGCTTTAAAAGCAGCCGCTGAATTGGCAGAGCGCTATATTACTGATCGACATTTACCGGATAAAGCGATTGATGTGATTGACGAAGCAGGCGCTAAGCAACGTTTAATGCCTGCTAGTCGCCGTCGAAAACAGATTGGTGTTGCTGAAGTTCAGCAGGTAGTGGCAAATATTGCCCGTATTCCGATTGCAAATATTACACAAAAAGAAAAAGATAAATTGTTTGATCTTGAAGCCAGTTTACAACGCGTTGTGTTTGGTCAAGATCATGCGATCACCCAGGTGGTGTCGGCGATTAAGTTGGCTCGTTCTGGTCTGGCACATGCGGATAAACCGACAGGCAGTTTTTTGTTTGCGGGTCCAACCGGGGTAGGGAAAACCGAACTCACACAGCAATTGGCAAAGCATTTGGGTGTTGAGTTGGTGCGTTTTGATATGTCAGAGTACATGGAGCGGCATACGGTATCGCGTTTAATCGGTGCCCCACCGGGTTATGTTGGTTTTGATCAAGGCGGGTTATTGACTGAGGCAGTCAATCGACAGCCACATTCGGTGGTGTTGCTAGACGAAATTGAAAAGGCGCACCCGGATGTTTATAACCTTTTATTGCAGGTGATGGATCACGGTACCTTGACCGATAACAATGGTCGCAAGGTCGATTTCAGAAATGTGATTTTGATTATGACTTCGAATGTCGGTGCAGAACAGATGAGTCGTGCCAGTATAGGCTTTACCGAGCAGGATCATACAATGGATTTTAATGCCGAGCTCAAAAAGCAGTTTAAGCCGGAGTTCAGAAATCGATTGGATGCTGTTATTCAGTTTAATCGCCTATCTGAAACCTCGATGGGTTCGGTAGTTAATAAATTTATTTATGCTCTTGAGCAAAGCTTGTTAGAGAAAAAGGTAACTCTTGTTTTGACAGCAGCGGCGCGAGATTGGCTGGCGAAAAAAGGGTTTGACCCACAAATGGGTGCACGTCCGATGAATCGTTTGATTCAAGAACAAATTAAACAGCCTTTGGCTGAAAAACTGCTGTTTGGTGAGCTGCAACAGGGCGGTGAGGTGACCATTGATTTGTCTGAAGATCAGCTTAGCTTTCAGGTCACTTCGTTATAGTTGGACTTGCTCAAATTCATCAATTATTTGAGTATTAGTTCGATAGGCAGCAAGAATTAAGCAACCAGGCCTGGTTGCTTAATAGGCTTTTAAATCAGCCAGTCTTTCAATTGTTCCAGTTGCTTTTCTCGTTCCGCTTGACTGTTGGCGAGTAGCGTAATATGCCCAAGTTTTCTGGCTTTTCGTTCTGCTTTGTCGTATAGGTGAAGGTGAGCATTCGGAAGACTTAATACTTTTTCAACCTCACCGATTTCGCCAATGATATTAATCATCGCGGCATGAGACTGGCGTGGCGAGGTTGAGCCCAATGGCATGCCGCTGATAGCGCGAATATGGTTCTCAAATTGAGAGGTTTCAGCACCTTCTATTGTCCAGTGTCCTGAGTTGTGCACACGCGGTGCCATTTCATTAACCACTAACCCCTGCTCTGTTTCAAATAGCTCAAGCGTTAGAACGCCAATATGATCCATTTCATCCAGCAATGCTTGCATATAGTTTTCGGCTTGACGTTGAAGCGGCTCGCTGATGGCTTCTGCTGGAGCAAGCGTTAAACGCAAAATGCCATCGCGGTGTTGGTTTTCAACCAGCGGATAGAAAACATGCTGGTTATCGGCATTGCGCACCGCAATAATTGACAATTCACGTTTGAATTGAATAAATCCTTCCAAGATCGCTGGGCGCTCGCCAATTGCTAACCAGGCCTGCTGCATCTGATCTTTCGATTTGATGACTGCTTGCCCCTTGCCATCATAGCCTTCGGTTGTTGTTTTGAGTACCGCAGGCAAGCCAAGTTGATCGACAGCCTGTTCCAGTTCATCAAGATTGTCTATCAGACGATAAGGCGCGCAGGGAATGTTAAGTTGGTCAAACAGGCTTTTTTCACGTCCGCGATCTTGCGAATAGTAGAGTGAGGTGGCACTGGGGTAAACCGGTGTATGTTGCGCTATTTTTTTGACCAGTTCCACCGAGGTATTTTCACTTTCATAGCTAATGACTTCGGCAAATTCAACTAACGGATCAAGCGGCTGGCTATTAGCGTTGAAGAAGTGGCCAAGAATGGCGGCAGGCTCGGTTGGGTCTGAACCATAAAACCCAAACTGACAACCTAGGGGGGTGCCGGCCAGTGCCAGCATTCGTCCGAGTTGACCAGCGCCAAGGATGCCAATATTACGTTTAAACTTTGTCATGCATCGCGCTCCAAATGCTAAGAAGGTTTAGCCAGTGAACCTAGTCTATCGAGGGATCCGGGTTTTCTAGCACGAAGTCGGTTTGAGCTTGCCGCCAAGCGCGCACAGCTTCACGGACAGAGGTATTTTGGTTGCCGATGATTTGTGCAGCGAGAATACCCGCATTTTTTGCGCCTGCGTCGCCAATCGCAAGCGTGCCAACCGGAATGCCGCCTGGCATCTGTACGATAGATAACAATGAATCTTGACCATTCAGGGCGCGAGATTTCACCGGTACACCTAGCACGGGGATCAGGGTTTTGGCGGCCACCATGCCGGGCAGATGCGCTGCACCGCCAGCACCGGCAATGATTACCTGTAAGCCTCTGGATTCGGCAGTTTCGGCATAGTCAAACATTAAATCTGGAGTGCGGTGAGCTGACACCACTTTAACTTCGTGCGGAACGTCAAACTGCACTAACATGTCAACGGCATGCTGCATGGTCGGCCAATCACTTTTTGAGCCCATAATAACGCCAACTAAAGGTTGTTCAGATACTGGCATATATTTGCCCTCTCAGATTTAAAAAAACCGTAAATTATAACCTGCTGAGACGGTTTGTCAATGAAATCATCGCCAGGTTATTTTGCTATAATTCAGTATACTTTATTTTTTTAGCAGGCTTATCATGAGTTTTTTTCAATTGTTGACCGCTGCCATGCCTGTGTTGGCCGTGTTGTTGTTTTTGGTTATTTTGCGTTTGCCAGCCAGTCGGGCGATGAGTTTTAGCTTAATTTTGGTTGCTCTGTTGGCTTGGTTGATTTGGCAGGTACCGATGGTACAAATTGCGGCCTCGGTGCTTGAAGGTTGGGTGATCGCGGCGTCGATTTTATTGATTGTGTTTGGCGCGATTGTGTTACTCAATACGCTTAAAGTCAGCGGTGCAGTTGAAGTTATTCGAGGAGGTTTTACGCAAATATCGCCTGATCGTCGGGTGCAAACGGTGATCGTCGGCTGGTTATTTGTCGCTTTTTTAGAGGGAGCAAGTGGTTTTGGTACACCGGCGGCGATTGTTGCCCCTCTGTTACTGGCTTTAGGGTTTCCGGCTATGGCGGCCGTCGTGTTGGCATTGATTGCGGATAGCGGCGCGGTCTCCTATGGCGCGGTAGGTACGCCGGTGATTGTAGGCATGGGGCAGGGGTTAGCTGATCCTACTCACGCAGAAATCATGCAGATAGCCACTACCGCGAGCACGATTGATTTATTCGTGGCTAGTTTTTTACCACTTATCATGGTGTTGATCTTAACGCGGTTTTTTGGTGAGAATAAAAGCTGGCGTGAAGGTTTGGCGGCTTGGAAGTTTGCATTGCTGGCCGGGTTTTCGTATACCTTGACGGCTTTGTTGGTAGCTAAAACGCTAGGCCCTGAGTTTCCGGCTATTTTGGGTGGTTTGGTGGGGTTGGCGATAACGGTGCTGGCGGCTAAAAAAGGATTTTTAATGCCCAAGGAAGTTTGGCTGTTCAAAACCGATAAGTCCGCGGCTGATGCGCAAAGTTTGGATGAGGTTTTACCAGGCCTGGTAAAGATTGACGGCTGTGAAAAAACTCCGGCTATGTCATCTTTAAAGGTAAAGTCGACCGAATCTAAAGCCTTGTCTCTGTTTCAAGCCTGGTCGCCTTATATTTTGGTTGCACTGCTATTGGTGCTTAGTCGATTAGAGTTTTTACCCTTTAAGGCTTGGTTAACTAGCGTAAGCCTGGAATTTAATCAATTGTTGTCCACGGATATTTCGGCGAAGTGGGTACCTTTGTATTTACCGGGTACTTTATTTATTCTGGTAGCCTTGATCACACTGGTTTTGCACCGGGTTCCCATTAGACAAGCGGGCTTAGCTTGGGGGCGGTCGGTCAAGGTAATGTTACCAACCATTATTGCTTTGGCTGCGTCGGTACCGATGGTTAGGATTTTTTTAAATTCCGGCGTGAACTCGGCAGATTTAATGTCGATGCCAATGGAGTTGGCGGTGTTGGCGGCCGCTACCTTTGAAGGGGGGTGGCCTTTGGCTGCTCCCTTTGTCGGGGCGTTGGGTAGTTTTATTGCAGGTTCGGCTACTTTTTCAAATATGATGTTTGCTCAGTTTCAGGAGTCAACGGCTTTGGCAACGGGCTTGCCAACTCACTGGATTTTAGCTTTGCAAATGCTAGGGGCTAATGCCGGTAATATGATTTGTGTCGTCAATGTGGTTGCTGCCGCTTCAGTCGTCAATCTAGTTGGCCGTGAGGGGCAGATTATCAGATATACCTTGCTCCCTATGCTGTTTTATGTAACCAGTGTTGGAATTGTGGCAATGGTGGGTTTGTCAGTCTTCTACTAAATTAACTTAGTTAAGTTAATATATTTATTGATAAAATGTCGCAGTTTTACAAGAAAATATAAAAGCATTAATTACTCAGTAAAGGGAGAGTAGAGTGGTCAGAAAGATTTTGATCGTTTCAACATTGGCAGCGTCCGTATTTGGTGTTGGATGTAGTTCAACTCAGATGGTGACGAATGAAAATCAACGCGTCATTTATTCAAGTGACTGTTTGGATTGTGAGCCATCAGGCCAAAAGGTGCAACTTGATACAGTGTATGTTCCTCGTTGTCCTAACTCGGTTGAGGTTATTCAGTATTTACCGGGTTGTGTAGCCTGTAGCTATCCGGTTACGATCCGCTCGAGTGCGGAAACTTGTCAACCTGCCGACGCGCATTGAGCGGCTTTAATTCGCCAATTTTTCAGGAGTCATTATGTCAAAAAAATTAGTTACGTTTATTGCGGCGTGTTTGTTTGCGGTGCCGGCTTTGGCTGAAAACCATTATATGGGTTATGCACCGTCTGGTTATACCGTATTTAGTCCAAATCAATATGTCAATATTGAAAATAATTATGCCCAGTTTTCTAAAAATCCACAGATTTATTATGCTGCATCTGAAGGCAAGACGGCAGCGGGTCATTTAAATGAGTTGTCGCGTTTTCTGATGGATCAACTGGTTCAAAACCGTGATATTAAAAACGTACAAGATAGCCGTGTTGCGGTAACCAGTTTTGTGAACCTAGACAATCTTAGCCAATCATCTAAATTTGGTTTGATGTTAAGTGAGCAGATGATGCATCAGTTGCATGTACGAGGATTCAAAGTTGTTGATTTCAAAGCGATGGATGCGATTGAGGTCGGACAGCGTTCTGATCATCTTATTACACGTGATGTGTCAAAGTTAAAAACTGAGTTAAATGTTCACTATGCCCTTGCAGGAACGGTTTCGGCACAGGGTGGTGGTTATGTGGTCAATGCGCGTTTGATTAGTTTGGAAGATCAAACCCTTGTGTCAAGTGCTCAAGGTTATATTGCGGATCGGGTTTATCAAGTATTAAATGGTGATTTAAAGGCTGCGCCTCAGCAGGTGCAACGTATTGTGGTTGAGGAGCCTTATCCTGTGAATGTAAATAGTGTCATATTGCGACAACGTTAGTTTGTATTAGCTAAGCGTTGTTTTGTTTAAAAGCCGGGTTTTCCCGGCTTTTTGCTTTGTATTTTCTGAATTGTGTTGTATTATTTATATATAGATATTGTATAGGTGTGCGACATAATGTTAGATTTAGAAGCAAAACATCGTGTGATTGAAATGGCGTGGGAGGATCGTACACCCTTTGAAGCGATTACGCTGAATTATGGTTTAACGGAGGCTCAGGTCATTAAACTGATGCGTCGCGAACTGAAACCTTCCAGTTTTCGTCTTTGGCGTGCGCGTGTAACGGGGCGAAAAACCAAACATCTTGCCCTTCGTGATCCAGCGGTGTCTCGCGGATATTGCCCAACTCAGTATAAGCCGAGATGATGACGATGCAACGAATGACCACCGATTTTCCAGATCGTGCTTCATTGATTGTTTATCTTCAAGCCACTACTGGTGTTCAGGATATGCAAGTCAGTTCTATTCAAGGCGGCGCTAGATCAGCAAAACAGAAAATTGCGCAGCTTGATCTGGAGGCTTATCGTCATGATCGCAATCATTTAACGGGGCATGTTTCTGGTTTGTCGCCTTATATACGTCATGGTCTAATCTCGATTTCTGATTTGGTGAAGGATTTAGCCGCTAGCTATCCCAGTGATGTGCGGGCAAGATTTGTTCAGCAGTGTGCTTGGCGAGATTATTTTCAGCGAGTGCATCAAGCTGACCCTTGTCAGGTTTGGCAGGATCGCGAATCTTATAAAACTGGATTCAGTGCCCAAGTCTATGCCGATGAATTACCGCTAGATATTCAACAGGCGCAAACGGGTGTTCGAATTATCGATCAAATGATTCAGCGGCTGCTGTCCGAAGGTTATTTGCATAATCATGCACGTCTTTACCTAGCCGCCTATGTCGTACATTGGCGTCGGGTTAAGTGGCAAGCCGGTGCGAAGTGGTTTTTAAGTCATCTTTTAGATGGGGATATTGCTTCAAATAATTATTCTTGGCAGTGGGTTGCTTCGACTTTTAGTGCCAAACCCTATATTTTTAACTTAGAGAATGTTCAGCGGTTTGCAGGTGATCAGTTGGACGTTCAGCATCAAACGAATCAGTGTTTTAACATGAGCTATGAGTCTTTGAGTAGACAGTTATTTCCAAATCTTCAAACAGGGGCTTAGGATGAAACGCGTTTTTTGGTTGCATGATGAATCTTTGCACAGACCTAAGATGATCCGCCCAGAAGATCGTTGGGTTTTTATTTGGGATCAGTCTTATTTGAATAGCCAGGCCTGGTCGTTTAAGCGACAGGTTTTTCTGTTTGAATCTGTTACCGAGCTGGCGCAGCAGGGCTGCGAAGTTTATCAGGCGGATACCTTGAGCGCTTTGCAAACGCTGGTGGTGGGTCAAGAAATTGAGCTGGTTGTTCAACGAGCCCAGGATCCCTTGTTGCAGCATTTGATTGAGCAGGTTCAGCAGCAGTTTAATCCGCTGAGTTTGCAAACTCCACCAGGCCTGGTAGCGTTGGGGGAGTTTAGGCCTAAACGGTTTTTTCATTATTGGAAGCAGGTGGAGACGTCGCTTCTCGGTGATCGGCAACCTTCTACCCATTATCGTGTTCGTTAAGGATGAAATGATGTCTGCTATTAGGCTTGCGCAATTATTAACCTATTTAGGTACCTTGCCATTTTTGTATGGTGCTTTAGTGAGCTTAGGTTTAGCACCTTGGCTGGTTGTGTTGCCTTTTTCAGTGACGGATGCGTTGCTAGCTTATGGGGTTGTGATTCTAAGTTTTATCGCTGGGATTCATTGGGGGCTTGCTTTGAATCAGCAAAGCAGCAGCTCGTCTCACGCCTTGGCATTTCGACTGCTTGCCATGTCGAATGTGATAGCGCTCTGGGCCTGGTTAATGTGGCTATGGCCAACTTCAGGTTTTTCGTTTTGGGGGTTAGCTCTTGGGTTTGGGGTTATGCTCAGTTTGGATTGGTATTGGTTGGCCTTACAAAAAAGCATACCTTGGTTTTGGCGTTTGCGTTGGCAAGCCAGTGCTATTGCCATGCTCAGCTTAGGGTTGGCCGGTGGCTATGCTGGGTAGTGTCTGGAAGGCCCTGTCTCAGGCCGGTTTTGATGACTGGGTATTTGTGGATATCGAAACCACCGGTGGCAAACTCAATCTGGATGAAATCACGGAAATTGCATTGATTCATGTTTGTCAGGGTGAGGTGGTTGAGCGTTATCAAACGCTTATTAAACCCTCTCGCGTAATCCCGCCTTGGATTACAGGCTTAACAGGTATTAGCAATGCGATGGTGGCTGATGCGCCTTGCTTTGAAGAGGTGGCGGCAACGCTCGCGACTAAGTTTCACAATAAGCTGTTTGTTGCCCATAACGCCCGTTTTGATTTTGGCTTTATTAAGGCAGCGTTTAAGCGATTGGGTTTAGATTTAAAATTGCCGGTTGTGTGCACCGTCAAGTTATCGCGGGCACTTTATCCGCAATATAAGCGTCATGGATTAGACCAGTTAATTGAACGCTTTGGTTGGTTTGGGTATCCGCGTCATCGTGCGATGGGCGATGCCGAGATTTTGTGGTTGTTTATCCAGCAGGTTTTGCAGGATAAGGGTGAAGATGCGTTGATCGCGCAGTGTAAAGCGCAGTTAAAAACCTATAGTTTGCCTGCTAATCTTGACCCTGAAGTAATGCAGGATTGCCCCGACTCCCCTGGAGTGTATCGTTTTTATAATCAAGCAGGGGATGTGATTTATATTGGTAAGTCCGTTACGTTGCGCAGTCGAATTTTAAGTCATTTTACTCAGGGTCAGGCGCTAGCCAAAGACTTGCAGATCGCCAGTGAAGTCTATCATTTGGATTGGATTGAATGTGCCGGTGATCTAGGCGCTCAGTTGTTGGAGTCGAAGTTGGTTAAGCAGCTGAGTCCCAAATATAATCGGCAATTAAAAAAACTAACCAAGCTTTGGCATTTTCAAGTAATTCAAGACCCGCAGGGTTACGATCAGTTGCGCTTAGTCAGTACGGCGTGTTTAACGGCGGATGACCTAGTTAACTGTTATGGCCTGTATCGTTCGAAGGCGTTGGCGATAAAGGCTTTAGAAAAGCGGGTAGCTGAATATCAGCTTTGTCAGCGATTAAGCGGTTTAGATAAAAGGGCATCCGGGGCTTGTTTTGCGTATCAGTTAAAACGCTGCAAAGGCGGCTGTATCGGTCAAGAATCCCCCGCACAGTATAATCTTAGGCTGGCTACGGCTTTGTTGCCGCTTAAACAGCAGGTTTGGCCTTGGCCGGGGCCTGTTTTGGTGAAAGAGCAGCGGACTAAATTGCAACAGGTTCATTTAATTTATAAATGGTGCTGGATGGGAAGTGCCGACAGTGACGAGGCTTTGGCTGATTTACTTGAAGGGCGTCATGAGCCGCACCAAATTGAACTGGATAGCTATAAAATTCTGGTCAAGTTTCTGCTTAAGCCGTCTCGTTCCTTACAGGTTCGCTGTTTGGTTTAGCTATATTGTTTTATTTTGAAAAGTGTTACAATTTCTTTCTGGTTGATTGGAAGGAAAAACATGCCGATATATGCGCTAGTGGATGCTAACAGTTTTTACGCCTCTTGTGAAATTGCTTTTAATCCCAAGTTGGAAAACCGACCCGTGGTCGTGCTGTCAAATAATGATGGTTGTATTGTGGCAGCGAATCAAATCGCTAAGGATTTGGCGAAGCGTTTTCCTATCCATTATGGCTCAGGTGGCTATCAGGCAGCGAAGCCTTCAAGTATGATGTTTCAACCCTATTTCAAAGTTGAAAAAATGCTTAAGCGGTTTGATACGGCGGTATTTAGTTCTAACTATGAATTGTATGGAGATATGAGTTCGCGTATGCATCGTTTGTTGGGTGAGTTTGCATCTGCGCAAGAAATCTATTCGATTGATGAATCTTTTTTGGATCTAAGCGGTATGCAGAAGTGGAATTTGACAGACTATGGTCATCGAATTCAACAGACGATTAAACAGGGTTTGGGGTTGCCGGTCGCCGTTGGCATTGCAACCTCAAAAACCTTGGCTAAGCTGGCGAATCACTTAGCAAAGAAGCATCAAGGTTATCAAGGTGTGTTGGATCTGACTGCCTTGTCTGAGCCTGTGGTTAATCATTTATTGCGCCAGGTTTCGGTAGGGGATGTTTGGGGGATTGGCAAAAAGTTGGCGCTGCAATTAAACGAGATGAAAATTGAAACCGCTTTGGATTTAAAGTATTCGAATCTCAAAAGCCTACGCAAGCGTTTTTCGGTTGTGATGGAGCGATTGGTGTTAGAGTTAAATGGCCAGGCCTGCTTGTCGCTAGAAGAGAGTACACCGACAAAACAACAGATTTTAACTTCACGGTCGTTTGGTCAGCCGGTAACCGATTTTGAGTCTTTGGCGCAGGCTGTAGCCAGTTATACCGCCCGCGCAGCGCAGAAGCTTCGCGCCCAGGATGGATTGTGTCAGTATATTTCAGTGTTTATTCGCACCAATCCCTTCCAGGTAGCTAAGCCCTTCTATCAAAATCAACACACCTACGGATTGGTTTATCCAACCAATCATACAGGGCTATTATTAACGATGGCTAAACGTGCGCTAAATCGTATTTGGCAACCAGGCCTGGCTTATCATAAAGCGGGCGTATGTTTAAGCGATATTCATCCTAAAGGCGCGATGCAGCTCGATGTATTTGCGCCCAACCCTAGGTTTTCAGCTAATCCAAAATCCGATGCTTTGATGAAGGTGGTGGATCAGGTGAATCAACAGATGGGGCGAGGCACTATGCAGTTTGCTGCCGAGGGTTTGAGGGCAAAAAAACCTTGGCAAATGCGCCGAGATTTGTGTTCTCCGCGCTATACTACGAGAATAGACGAGGTTTTAACGGTTTGGTAACAGGGGTGAGTGTGGATAAACATAAGAAAATATTGACTCATGGTGGCAAACGCGAAGGGGCAGGCCGTAAGATGGGATCAGGAAAGTTCGGTGAACAGACTAAAGTCATGCGCGTGCCGGAGTCGAAAGTGGCGATGATTAAGACTTGGTTAGAAAAAGCAGCTAATCAACAAGAGGTTATTGAGTTGCCTCAGTTTAGTAATGCTCAAGCCTTTCGCCCCGACTTTTCCACTCACTATGAGATGGGTCTCTACTCGCATAAGGTGGTGGCAGGTTTTCCCTCACCGGCAGATGATAATCTAGAGCAAACTATTGATTTAAATACCCATTTTATTAAAAAACCGGAAACTACCTTTTTGGTTAAGGTGCAGGGCGATTCGATGAAAAAAGCCGGAATTTATCCGGGTGATTTGCTCGCGGTCGATCGCAGTGCCGAACCTAAAGACGGCAAGATCGTAATTGCAGCGATAGATGGTGAAATGACGGTTAAACGTTTATCGGTTAAATCAACGGGTACCTGGCTAATGCCTGAGAATGATCGTTATGATCCTATTCCTGTGCGTGAAGGTTCAGATCTGGTGATTTGGGGCGTAGTTGTTTCGGTGCTGAGATCAGTGTGATGACAGCAGATGGATCCAAGGGCGTTTTGGGGAGAGCTTTTTTTGATTCGTAATGAAACGTATTGAAATATTAAGTTATTGATTTATATTTATTTCAGGCACAAAAAAACCGCTATGAAGCGGCTTTTTTATTGTTTGGTGGAGCTGGGCGGGGTCGAACCGCCGTCCGGAAAGCCTCCATCAAAGAGTCTACATGTTTATTTAGTCTACTAATTTAATTTTAATGTTGCCCGACTAGCAGGGACCACATAAAACGAGTTTGTCTGTTTTAATATTTACCTACCCAAACACGCGGTAAATACGATTCCGTGTAAGTCGATACGGCATCAGGAGCCACGAACAACTGCCCTGTGCCGCACCAGCGGGATTAAGCCGCTAGAGCGTAGTTATCGTCGTTTGCAACTATAACAATTTGAATTAAGATTTACGTGCATCATTCAGGCACGACATGCATCTTAAACTTCGTTCTCCCCGTCGAAACCAATGCAGCCCCGATTTGGATAACTTGTAATTATATGCTTTTTTATATTGTATTGGGGTTTTTTTATCAAGAGTTTTTCAGTTACTGAGCAAGCAAGCAGGCCTGCTTGCTCAGTCTGTTGTTTTAGCGGTTAGATTTTAAAATGCGATGTTTATCGCGGTTCCAGTCTCGTTGTTTTTCAGTTTCACGCTTATCATGTAGTTTTTTGCCCTTTGCTAAACCAATTTCGGCTTTTACGTGTCCTTTGCTCCAGTAGAGGCTTAGCGCTACAACGGTGTATCCCTTTTGATCAACTTGCCCCATTAGGCGGTCAATTTCTCTTCGATGTAAAAGTAATTTTCTTGTCCGCAGAGGGTCGTGTTCTGTATGTGTAGAAGCAGTAATGAGCGGGTGTATGTGGGCTCCAAATAACCAGGCTTCGTTGTTTTTTAGGAGAATATAGCTTTCCGTAATTCGCCCTTTACCAGCGCGTAGGCTTTTAATTTCCCAGCCTTCAAGCACCAGGCCTGCTTCAATTCTCTGTTCAATAAAATAGTCAAAATGGGCTTTTTTATTGTCCGCTATACGATTCGAGTTGTTTTGTTTTTTTGAGTTTTTTGCCATAATTCAGCTATTATAACGGAAATACAACTTTACGGATAAGGTCTAGATGAAGAAAATTTCGAGAACAGTGTTGTTAAATTATTCTGCTGAGCAGATGTTTGATATTGTGGCTGATGTCGGGGCGTATCCTAATTTTTTACCTTGGTGTGGCGGAACTCAAGTATTGGAACATACCGAAAAGCTTATGAAAGCCACTATCCTGATTCAAAAAATGGGTTTGAAGAAGTCGTTTACAACAAATAACGCTTTGGTTCAGGGAGAGCGTATTGAAATGAAATTGGTAGATGGACCGTTTAAATCATTGAATGGTGAGTGGTACTTTAAAGCCTTAGATAAAGCTGCATGTAAGGTTAGTTTTGAGATTGAGTTTGAAGTTGAAAATGGTTTGATGAGCCAGCTATTGGGCAATATATTTGAGCAGATTGCTAATACGCTAGTAGACAGTTTCGTTGAGCGTGCTAAAGCTATTTATGGGGAGGGGAAGCTCGGTGGATAATTTGATTTCTATAGAGGTGGCCTATGGCTTGCCCGAACAGCAATTTTTATATCAATTACAGCTACCCTATGGGGTCACGGCAAAACAAGCGGTTGAATCCTCTCCTCTTTTGAATGATCAGCCCGATTTGGTTATTGAGCAGGTTGGTGTATTTAGTAGGCCTGTAAATTTAAATTACCTTGTCAGAGATGGCGACCGGATTGAGGTTTATCGGCCATTAAAGGCCGATCCAAGAGAGCGTAGGAGAAAACAGGTCGAAGAAGAGAGAGCAGAGTCGAGTTAACGTATCCGTTCCCAGTGTTTCAAATAGCCTTCGTTGTCGAATTCTATAATTAGATGTCGAATAGCATCCGAATGTAAATCAGTATTGGCACTAGTGTAGATATACTCCCAGTGGTGGGGTTTGAAAGGATTGGCGCCATAGTCGGGTCCGAGGAGTTGCCTAACCTGAGAGCGGTGAAGTCCAACTTGAAGATCTTCAAGCATCGCTTCTGTAATGACAACGCCTTGCATCATGGGAGCCTTGTAGGGGGCTACACCGCCACAAGCTTGAAGAAAAAAGAGGCCGGTTAAAATGACGGCTATTTTTACAGAACGTATTTTCATAAATTTTATTTGGGCTTTGTTAGTAAAAATTAATTGGGTTGAGTGTGGATTTTAATTGGCGTTAATCTATTAACTTGGTTTATTATAACGTATAGATCGAGATGTTCTTAGTCAGTCTACAAGAATAATTAAAATGGAGTTATTATGAGCGGTGCTGAATTAAAAAAAGTGGGTTTGAAAGTGACCCTTCCACGTCTTAAAATATTAGAAATTCTTGAGGGTGCGGGTGATCAACATCATTTGACCGCTGAAGATGTTTATAAAATTCTGCTTGAGCAGGGTGAAGAGGTGGGTTTGGCGACGGTGTATCGTGTACTGACTCAGTTCGAGCAGGCAGGGATTGTAAGAAGACTCAACTTTGAAAATAATATTTCAATTTTTGAATTAGATACTGGCGATAATCATGACCACTTAGTGTGTGTCAAAACAGGCCATGTCAAAGAATTCGTTGATCCTGTGATTGAGGAAAGAATTCGTGAAATAGCCAAAGAAAACGGTTATAACTTATCTGGCCATAATCTTGTCATTTATGGAAGTTTAGAGAAATAATTACAAGTTGTTTGGCGTGGGGGAAGATCCCCGCGCTTCGCAGGTTAAATTTGATTTTGAGCTCGCATTAACAATTCTTCTGCATGCTTAATCGTTTGTTCGGTTATTTCTAGTCCACCAATCATTCTTGCTATTTCTTCCACGCGCTCCGAATTCGAGAGCTCATTAACTTCAGTGATTGTTTTGTTTTCGTGGGTGTGCTTAATAACTTTTAAATGCTGGTTTCCATAAGCGGCAACCTGTCCAAGGTGGGTGATTGAGAGGGTTTGGCAGTGCTGGCCAAGTTGTCGCATTTTTTGCCCGACAATTTCAGCTACCCCTCCGCCTATTCCTACGTCGACTTCGTCGAAAATTAAAGTTGGTATTTGAGCAATTTGGCCACAGGCTACTTGGATAGCAAGGCTAATCCTTGAAAGTTCTCCTCCTGAAGCGACTTTGCTGAGAAGTTTTGCTGGTTGGCCTGGGTTTGCGCTGACTAGGAAGTCGATGCGATCGAGCCCAGTTAATGTTGGTTTTTCTAATGAATTAAGCTCTATTTTAAACTCACTCTTTTGCATGCCTAGGGTTTGCATGGTCTCGGTGACGCTGATACAGAGTGCTTCTGCCGATTTGATTCGCGCTTTTCTGAGTATTAAAGCGTGTTTCTCATAGATTGACCAGGCCTGGTCAATCTTTAGTTGCAGCTCATCCAGTGAATAAGACTCTTGCATTAGGTTGTTCAGGTTATCTTCTAGTTGTTGATGTTTAAGCGTGAGTTCATCCGGATGTAGCTGGTATTTTTTTGCTAAACCATACAGTTGGTTTAAGCGACGCTCAACGATTTCTAGTCTTTCAGGATCAAGTTCTACACTTTCAGTGTAATGATGGATGTCATTGGCGACTTCTTGAAGATCTATTAATGAGCTGTTTAGTTGATTAAGCTGGTTATTAAGTGCAGGACTAAAGGCGGCTAGCTTTTCAAGTTGTTGGAGGGCTTCATTGATATAGTGAGTTGCACCTTGATCACCATCCAGTGCTTCATAGCTTGCGAAGCCAGCTTGTTTTATCTCTTGTGCATGTGCTAGTGTTTGTTGTTCTGCCGATAGTGAATCGAACTCTTCTGCTTGAGGTTGTACCTTGTTAAATTCAATTAATTGAAACTCAGCAAGTTCGCGTTTTGATTGGTGTTCAGCTTGATTGTTTTTTAATGACTGAAATTTTTTTGTTAAGTTTTGCCATTGCTTGAAGCTGTTTTTGACTTGCTCAATTTGAGATTGATGTTGGCCATAGGCATCAACAAGGGTGAGTTGATTCTGGCTTGACATCAGTGATTGGTGCTCATGTTGACCGTGTATATCAATTAAAAAATCCCCGAGTGTTTTAAGACTGCTGGCAGGAACAGGGCGTCCATTGATAAAGGCTTTTGAACCACCATCGGCGTAGACAATTCGCCTCACTAGGCATTGATTTTCATCTTCAAGTGCTTGTTCAGTTAACCACTCTATTACCTTGGGCTGGTTATGGATCTCGAATAGCGCGCTTACTTCTGCTCTTTTTTCGCCATGTCTTACTAAGCCTGTATCTGCCCGTTGGCCTAATATGAGTCCCAGCCCGTCCAGTAGGATAGATTTGCCCGCTCCTGTTTCACCAGTTAGTGCACAAAAGCCTTGGTTAAATTGAAGCGACAGGTCTTCAATAAGGGCTAAATTTTGTATTTGGACTTCTTTTAGCATTAAAGTTTCTCACCCCAGTGTAGTTTAGCTCTTAAAAGTTGAAAATAGTCATGGCCACATGGGTGGATGAGTTTTATAAAATGCGGGTGGCGTTTTACGCACGTTCGATGTTTAGCATTGATTTCAAAGGTGACTTGGCCATCACAAGTGATGCGGGCTACACCGTTACAGTTTTCATGCGCGCGTAATTCAATGTCGCTGTTGCCATCTATAACAAAGGGTCGATTGCTCATCGTGTGAGGGTTAATTGACACCAGTGTAATAACATTAAGGCTTGGATGAACAATTGGGCCACCTGCCGACAGTGCATAGGCTGTGGAGCCGGTAGGGGTGGAGATAATCATGCCGTCAGAACGTTGGCTTTTGAGGAAACGTTTGTTTATAAAGGTCTCGAATTCAATCATTTTGGGTGTGTCAGGTTTGTGTATAACGACATCGTTAAATGCAAGATGTTTGAAGACCAATTGATCATGTTCATAAATTTCTACATGAAGTAGATTACGCTCTTCACAGTCAAATGTGCCTTTCAATAGGTCTCCCATGGTCGAAAGCATAGTATCTGGCGAGACATCTGCAAGAAAACCTAGGCGGCCAAGATTAACACCAAGTATTGGTATTTGTTGATCAACAACATAGCGGGCGACATCTAAAAAGGTGCCATCTCCGCCAACAACAATCGCTAGATCAATCTTGCCATGCATTTCATCGCGGCAAAGTAAATCAACGCCATAACGCTCTATCGGGAAATCTTCGCAGGATGTTTTATCTAGATAGACTGTGCGTTGGTGCTCTTGAAAAAAACCAATTAGTTTGTCGATGCTTTTCCAAGAGTGGAAACCGTTATATTTGCCAAATATGCCAATGCTGTTAAACATAATTACCCCTTCAAAGTTTTTTCAAATTATACTCTAACAGGGGTTAGGCAAGCAGCCGCGCCAGTAAAAAACCAATACATGTTTGAATTAATTGATCAATTGTAAAACGTTTGCACGGTCTTGATTACCTTGTGCTTGCATCATCATGCTGGCTTTAAATAATACATCATCGCGTGCTTTATCACTGGCGGATTCAGCATAATTGGTGTCCATGATTTGGCTAAAGCTTGCGAGGGTGTTTTGTTGCTGGCTCATCAATTGAGTTCCTGCACTAATCAGGCCATTCTGTTGAGCACCAAACAATGCTTGAGTGTCGTCTAGTAGTCGACTAGCACTTTGGAGTATATCCAGTGCCAAACTTGCGTTGTTTGAGTTGTTAAGGTTGAGTCCGCTTAAACCTAAGCTTGCAAGACTTAACTCAGGAAGGTTGAGGCTTGACTCTGATCCGCCCAAGGCAAGTTTTAGTTCAGTATTTTCTCCGTTGAGTAGGGTCATACCATTAAATTTGGTGGTTTGTGAGGTTTGATCTATCGCCTGCATCATTTGCTGAAATTCACTATTGAGGGCATTGCGTTGCGCAGAATTCATGGTTCCATTCATAGATTGTAGAGATAGTTCCATCATGCGTTGAATGTTGGTGGTCATCGAGCGAGAGCTGCTTTCAGCAGTTTGCAACAAAGAGATGCCGTCAGACGCATTACGCAATCCGACAGAATCACGAAGTGCTTGCTGTTGAAGGCTGTTAGCAACGGCGAGCCCAGCAGGATTGTCTGCCGCACTATTGATTTGTTGTCCGCTGGTCATGTTTTTTATAGGCGTTGTTGAGCCGAAAAAAGTAGAGCCTGTATTGTTTATGGATTCTATGCTCATGCAAAATCTCCTTAGATTAAGTGATTTATAGATTTATAATACGCCAATGTTTATTGAATTTAAAGGGCTGTTTCATGTCTTGTTGTGGTAAAGGGTTTTGTACTTTCACCTTTCCTGAGGGCCCCCCCTTGACGGATTATTCTGTATCTAACTTAAATGCACAGTATTTGTTTTTGCCTTATGGGACGCTGTTGGCTGCTGGTGAACTTGTTCGAATTTGGATGGAGTCTGGGCAGGCAAAAGAGGTGATTGTCGAGGCAAAGTGGATGATTGGTTTTGACTCTCAAGGAGCCCATGCTGTTGGTCGAGATAAGGAGTTACCTTGGCAGCTTGTGGCGATAGATACCGGTTTCGAATACGAGGATATTATGGCTTGGCCTGAGCATGATCTGTATAACCCAGGCGCTCAACCAGTCGTCTTGGAGTTCCGTCATCCGATCGAGGTTAAACCTAGTATCAAGATGAGGCTTTTGGAGCTTCTTTACAAAATTAGAAATTTGTAAAGTAAAAAAGCGCCTTAATTAAGGCGCTTTTCGTATTACTAAATAGAGGTTATCTGGCTTCTTTGTACCAGCCTGGTGTTAAGTTGCGGCCATAGTTTGTTTGATCAATCTGACCATTCGCTGACTTGACAGCCTCTTGTGCCAAGCGTACAGACTCTTGACGCGCTTTTTCAGCTTCGGCAAGATAGTGATCTACATAAGGCAGTTTCATGTTACGCTGCTGCCAAACATTACCGTCCGCTCTTGATTGCTCTTGTTTAGCTTGAGCTTCAGCAACCAATGAGGCATAGCCGTCATCAGCTGCAGCGGTGGTTGATTGGTTGTGTGCGCACGCGGTCATTGAGAATGCAGCTGCAACAGTCGCACCTACTAATAATTTTTTCATGTATTCCTCCAGATAGAATTGAGCTTTTATTTTTATGTGTTAAACCACAGGATTTATTGTATAGGATTAACCCAAAAAGCTAAAGTACGAACAGAATTTTTTCTGTTTTTCGTAGCTTGGCTATACGTTATTAAGTTTACCCCGTCGCTGTCAAACTTTATAATAGGGTAAAATTGGTTTAAAAATAGATTATTTTCAAAGTTTTGTTAGGTTTTTTTCATATAAGTTTATGAAATTGTTGTAAATCTATTTGTTTTGAAAAAAACTTGATTAATGCCAAAAAATATCTAATCCACCTATAAAAGAATTGAGAGAGGTAGTTAAAGTGAGAATTTTGCAAGAAGCACTGACATTTGATGATGTTTTATTGGTACCCGCACACTCCACTGTGCTACCTAAAGATGTTTCATTAAGAACTAAGCTAACCAGAAATGTGACTTTGAATATTCCTTTCGTATCGGCCGCAATGGACACGGTTACCGAAGCTCGCTTAGCTATAGCATTGGCACAGGAAGGCGGGATTGGTATTGTTCACAAGAATATGACGATTGATGAGCAAGCTTCTGAGGTTAGTAAGGTTAAGAAATATGAGCATGGTGTGATTTTGGATCCGATTACCGTTCAGGTTTCGGCTTGTGTGGCGGATGTATTGAAAATTACAGAAGAAAATAATATTTCCAGTGTTCCAGTAATGGATGGCGATAAGCTGGTTGGTTTGGTAACTGGGCGCGACTTACGCTTTGTGACAGATTTAACCAAGCCTATCACCGCGATGATGACGCCGAAAGATAAGCTGGTTACTGTACCTGAGAAGTTTGACCGTGACACAGTTTTGGATTTATTGCATGAGCACAGAATTGAACGAGTATTAGTGGTTAACGATAGGTTTGACTTAAAAGGCATGATTACGGTCACTGACATTTTAAAATCAAACGAACACCCACTGGCTTCTAAAGATTCAAATGGCCGTTTACGTGTAGGTGCTGCAGTAGGGACAGGTGCTGATACAGAAGAGCGTGTTAATGCGTTAATCAAAGCGGGCGTTGATGTGATCGTCGTGGATACCGCTCATGGCCATTCCCAAGGGGTGTTGGATCGAGTTGCTTGGGTTAAGCAAAACTTCCCTGATGTTGATGTAATTGGTGGGAATATTGCGACTGCTGAAGCGGCGTTAGATCTTGTTAAAGCCGGAGCGGATGCGGTTAAGGTTGGTATTGGTCCGGGTTCTATCTGCACCACGCGAATTGTCGCGGGTGTCGGGGTGCCTCAAATTTCTGCAATTTCTAACGTGGCAAAAGCGCTTCAAGGCACCGGGGTTCCTTTAATTGCTGATGGCGGTATTCGTTTTTCAGGTGATGTTGCTAAGGCATTGGTTGCCGGTGCCTCTTCAATTATGCTAGGGAGTATGTTTGCTGGTACCGAAGAGTCACCGGGAGAAGTGGAATATTTTCAAGGCAGGGCTTATAAGGCCTATCGTGGAATGGGTTCTCTTGGTGCCATGGCACAAAAGCAAGGCTCAAGTGATCGCTATTTTCAGTCTTCTAATGCTGAAGATAAGCTGGTTCCAGAAGGCATTGAGGGGCGTGTGCCTTATAAGGGGTCATTGTCACCGATTATCCATCAGTTAATTGGTGGTGTGCGATCAAGCATGGGTTATACCGGTTGTAAAGATATTGCAGAAATGAATGTTAAACCTTCATTTGTTCGTGTTACCAATGCCGGGATGGTTGAGAGTCATGTGCATGATGTCATGATTACCAAGGAAGCGCCTAACTACCGTGTTTAGTTTTAGGCCATTGTTTTAACCTAAGCAGTGCCAAGCGCTGCTTTTTGTATTTTAAAAATTGGATTTTTTATGACACAGCATTCCATTCATGATCATCGTATTCTTATTCTTGACTTTGGTTCACAGTACACCCAGTTGATTGCACGTCGTATTCGTGAAATTGGCGTTTATTGCGAAATCGAACCTTGGGATGTCGATAGTCAGTTTATTCAAGATTTTGATGCTAAGGGCATTATTCTTTCAGGTGGTCCTGAGACGGTGATTGGTGATGATGCGCCTAAAGCACCAGGCCTGGTTTTTGAGTTGGGGATTCCAGTTTTAGGAATCTGCTATGGTATGCAAACAATGGCTCAGCAGTTGGGTGGACAGGTTATACATGCCGACGAGCATGAGTATGGGTATGCCCAAGTCAGAGCGCATGGCCATACCTCACTGTTTAGAGATATTGAAGATCATGTTAATCCTCAGGGGCATGGTTTATTGGATGTTTGGATGTCTCATGGTGATCGCGTTGATCTAATGCCTGAGGGCTTTAAGTTGATGGCAAGTACTGAGAGTTGTCCTATCGCTGGGATGGCGAATGAAGACAAACAGTTCTATGGTATCCAGTTTCATCCAGAGGTTACCCATACCAAGCAAGGTTTGCGCATTCTAGAACGTTTTGTTGCACAGATTTGCGGTTGTGAAAAACTTTGGACAACTGCAAACATTGTAGAAGATTCCATCGCACGTATTCGTCAGCAAGTGGGCAGTGATGAGGTTTTGCTTGGGTTGTCCGGCGGTGTGGATTCATCGGTAGTGGCGGCTTTATTGCATAAAGCGATTGGCGACCAGTTAACCTGTGTGTTTGTTGATCATGGGCTGTTGCGTTACCAAGAAGGTGACCAGGTTATGGCGATGTTCGCACAAAACATGGGGGTTAAAGTTATCCGTGTTGATGCAGAAAAACGTTTTATGGATAAGTTGGTGGGTGAGTCTGACCCTGAGAAAAAACGCAAAATTATTGGCCATACCTTTATCGAGGTATTTGATGAAGAGTCGAGTAAGTTAACCAATGTTAAATGGTTAGCGCAGGGTACGATTTATCCTGATGTGATCGAATCAGCGGGTTCAAAAACAGGTAAAGCTAAAGTTATTAAGTCACACCATAACGTGGGTGGCTTGCCGGAAGATATGGAACTTAAGCTGCTTGAACCTTTGAGAGAGTTATTTAAAGATGAGGTGCGTAAATTGGGGGTTGAGTTGGGCTTACCTGCGGACATGGTCTATCGTCATCCATTCCCAGGTCCTGGCCTTGGTGTGCGTATATTGGGTGAAGTTAAAAAAGAGTACGCTGACATTCTCCGTTTGGCAGATCATATTTTTATCGAAGAACTTCGCAAAGCAGATTTATACGACAAAACATCGCAAGCATTTACCGTCTTTTTACCAGTGAAGTCAGTCGGTGTAGTTGGGGATGCTCGTCGCTATGATTATGTTGTTAGCTTGCGTGCAGTAGAAACGATTGACTTTATGACAGCCCGCTGGGCGCATTTGCCTTATGACTTTTTGGAGAAGGTTTCAAATCGTATTATCAATGAGATCCCGAGAATTTCTAGAGTAACTTACGATATTTCTAGCAAACCCCCAGCAACCATTGAATGGGAGTAGAATTTTGTGATCCGGAAGATCTGGTCGGTATCATTTGCCCACCAGGTTTTTCTCAGTTGGAACAGGATTTGTTTTGGATGCATTATGCCTTAGCTTTGGCGAGTTACGCTGAACGTTTAGGTGAGGTGCCGGTTGGTGCGCTCATTGTTAAGGGGCAGAAATGCCTTTCGGTGGGTTATAATCAGTCGATAAACCAGCATGATCCAAGTGGCCATGCTGAAATGATTGCACTGCGTTCAGCGGGGCAGGCCACTAAAAATTACCGTATTCCTGAAACCACGCTATATGTCACCTTGGAACCATGTGCCATGTGCGCTACGGCAATGGTGCACGCACGCGTAGATCGTTTAGTCTATGGTGCAGATGATCTAAAAACGGGGGCAGCGGGTTCGGTTTTTAATCTTGTAAATACTGAGAAGCTTAACCACCGAATAGAGGTCGTTCCCGGCGTGCTGTCGAAGGACTGCAGTCAGCAACTTTCTTCTTTTTTCAAACGTCGACGTTTAGAGAAAAAAAATATCGCAAAACAGCTTGAAAAAACATCTTGAATTTAATCAAGGTGTTTTTTTTGCGCTATACTCGGTACATCTATAGAATTTAGACAAACTAAGCGTTATTATGAATTTTTATCAAATTTGATTTTGTTATGCAGAAAAGCATCGATCCCGCAGAAGGGATAACAACAATAAAAATACTCCCCGGCGAGTTTTACGTGACACGAGAAGAAGAACGCATTGAGACAGTATTGGGTTCATGTATTTCTGCTTGTGTTAGAGATCCGCTAGCCGGAATTGGAGGAATGAATCATTTCATGTTGCCAATCGACAAAAACGTGACCCGAGATAGCGCCCTTTCAGATGCCAACCGCTACGGCAATTATGCTATGGAAAATATGGTAAATACCTTGCTAAGAGCGGGTGCGAAGCGTGAAAGACTCGAGTTTAAGATTTTTGGTGGTGGGCGAATTATGAGTTCCATGACTAATATTGGTTGGTATAACATAGGGTTTGTGTTCGATTATATTTATACAGAAGGTTTTAAGGTGGTATCCCAAGATATTGGGGATGTTTTTCCGCGAAAAGTCATGTATTATCCTATAACAGGTAGGGTGCGGGTTAGGCGCCTAAATCCTATGCATAACCAATCATTAGTCGATCAAGAATGTAATTACTTCAACAAAATAGAACATAAACCTGTTGAAGGTGATGTAGAGTTGTTTTAATTTTTAGATAAATTCTCTGGGGATAAAGCTATGGATATGATGGAAACGTTCAGACAAACTTATTTGGAAGAGAGTTTTGAGGGTTTACAAATTATGGAAGCAGGCCTGCTAGAGTTACCCCCAGGAAGTCCTGATTCAGAAAAAATAAACGAAATTTTTCGTGCAGCTCATTCAATTAAGGGCGGTAGTGGAACTTTTGGATTTTCAGAAATAGCGGGATTTACGCATGTTCTTGAAACCTTGCTTGATGAAATGCGGGATTTCAAAAGAGATGTGACGCAGGTATCCATTGATGTGATGTTAGCAGCGGTAGATGTGTTGCGAGATATGTTGACCAGATTGCAGAATCATGAACCTATTGATGAAGTTCGTGCATCTGCAGTTCAAGGTCAACTTGAAGATATACTTGGCGGTCAAGCCATCAAACAGTCTGACGAAGTTTCTGCAAATTCTGATAATCAATCAGCGCCTACCGGCTGGATAATTCAACTTTTACCTGAAAAAAGTCTGTTACAAACAGGCAATGAGCCGTTACGCATCTTCAGAGAGCTTAGCACTCTCGGCCAGCTAAACGTAGAGGCAAATCTTAAAAACCTCCCCGCATTACATGAATTCAATCCTGAAGAATTATTTATAAGCTGGACGCTCACGTTAACAGGTATGGAAGTCGATCTAGATGATATTAAAGAGGTATTTGAGTGGATTGATGGTGATGGTGCAGAAATTAAGATTGAACCTATAAAGAGTTCAGCTGAGAATGAGTCGATGGTTGAACAACGAGCAACGCCTACTGTTCAACAACAAGCAACGTCTCCAGTTGAAAAGACGAGTGCACCTGAACCCGTTGCGCGAGCTGCTAAGCCTGATTTGCAGAAGAAAGCACCTCAGCAAGATGGATCTATCCGTGTTAATTTAAGTAAAATCGACCAACTGGTTAACCTAGTTGGTGAGCTTGTTATCACCCAGTCAATGTTAAGTCAATTTGGCGAGCAAGCTGAACAAAGCCCAGACAGTACTGACTGGGTTGATAAACTTAAGGAGGGGTTAACTCATCTTGAGCGCCACACTCGTGAGTTACAAGAAAGCGTAATGAATATTCGAATGTTGCCTGTTAGTTTTGCTTTTAATCGGATGCCGCGTATTGTTCATGATGTGAGCCAGAAGCTTGGTAAAAACATAGATTTAATTATGGAGGGTGAGGGTACTGAGCTGGATAAAACCATGTTAGAACAGCTTACTGATCCGCTTGTTCATATTGTACGTAATTCAATAGATCATGGCATTGAGTCACCTGATGAACGCCTTAAGTTGGGCAAGCCGGCCAAGGGTATGGTTAAAATGGCTGCTTTCCATCAGGGGGGTAATATTTTGATTCAGATTACTGATGATGGTGCAGGCATAAATCTAGATAAACTCAAGCAGAAAGCAATCGATAAAGGCATTATTGACATAGATACTAACCTGTCAAAAGATGAATTAGTTGATCTTATTTTTCATCCTGGTTTTTCTACCGCCGATGTTGTGAGTGATGTGTCGGGTCGTGGTGTCGGTATGGATGTGGTGCGAAGAAACATCAGAGGGTTGGGTGGAAGTGTAGAGGTTCAAACTGAGCGTGGAAAGGGAAGTATTTTCACTATACGCTTGCCACTAACCTTAGCCATCCTTGATGGTCAGCTAGCCTCTGTTGGCAGTCAGACCTATGTGTTTCCCTTGGTCTCTATTGTTGAGTCGATTCAGGTTGATAAAAGCCTTGTCAAGGGAATTGCTGGTCAAGCTGAACTCTATAAACTACGTGATCAATATATTCCGGTCGTTCGGTTACACAAGCGATTTGGTGTTGATGACGCAAAAACAGATCTAACTGACGGGCTGTTGGTAGTGGTTGAAGAGGGCGGACGTCGTTCTGGTATTTTTGTTGACGATCTATTAGGGCAGCAACAAGTTGTTATTAAAAGCTTAGAAACCAATTTTATGAAAATATCTGGGATAGCAGGCGCGACCATTCTAGGTGACGGTAAGGTCGCTCTAATTATTGATATAGCAGAAGCTTTAACTTCGCACAAACTTTCGGTTGTTGATAAGAAGCAGCCTCATCTTGTTTCAGCAGCATAATGTCTTAGATTAAGGGATAACGGATAACTATGGACATATTAGAAAAAACGGATTACGTCCTAGGGGCGAAAGAGGTTCAACAAACCATTTTGGTTTTGAATTTATCTGTAGCTCAAATTGAGCTTTCTATTACTGAGGGTGATAATTCAGTAAATGCTTTAATTGACTCCTTCCGCTTTATGACCCAGCATATCGAAGAAATTCAATCGGCTACGGAGAAAATGTCAGAAGTCGAAACGGATGATATTATTTTCCATAAGCAACATTCTTTTTTGTTGAATCAGACGGGTGAGCTGGCGCAAAAAATGCAACAGGCCATCATCGCTTTTCAGTTTTATGACAAACTTAGTCAGCGTCTGGGTCACGTTTCACATGGTTTGTCAGGTTTGGCCGAAATCGTATCGCATGAAATGCGCGTGAAAGATGTTGAAGAATGGAACGAGTTTAAGCAAGCGGTTCGTCGTGGAACGACGATGAGAGAAGAAGAAGAGTTGTTTGAGCTTATTTTTGACCAGCACATTCCATCTGTTCAGGCCATTGAAATCATGAAGGAACGCATGATGAAGCGTATGAGCGATGATAAAGAAGAACAGGAAGAAATAGAGCTGTTTTAAAATCGTCATTGTTTAGTTGTTTCTTTAATTCTTAAGCCCCTTATTGGGGCTTTTTGTTTATCAGGGGCTTGAAATTTATAACTTTGTCGCCATTAAAAGAGGGTCGTTTAATAACAACCCCAAGGAGACTTTTTTAAATGAGTATGAGTAAAGAAACCCATGTTTTTCAGACTGAAGTAAAGCAATTACTTAAGCTAATGATCCATGCCCTTTATAGTAACAAAGAGATTTTTTTGCGTGAATTAATTTCAAATGCTTCGGATGCTTTAGATAAGTTGCGCTTTGAAACCGTGTCAAATGATTACTTAAGTGAAGGCGAGTCTGATTTATTTATCCAGCTCGAGTTTGATAAGGAAGCTAAAACCATTACGTTGCGTGACAATGGTATAGGTATGACACGCGATGAGGTGATTGAAAATATTGGTACGATTGCAAACTCGGGTACCAAAAAGTTTTTGGAAAAAATGACAGGGGATCAAGCTAAAGACAGCCATCTAATCGGTCAATTTGGTGTCGGATTTTATTCAGCTTTTATTGTAGCAGATAAGGTAACGCTGAGAACCCGCAAAGCTGGCGCTGCAATAGATCAAGGTGTTGAGTGGCAGTCAAATGGTGAAGGTGAATTTACATTAGAAACCATTGAGAAAGCAAAAAAAGGAACCGAAATTGTTCTGCATTTAAAAGATGAGATGGATGAGTTCTTGAGCGACTATCGGTTAAAAAATATTATTACCACCTATTCTGACCATATTAACTTTCCTATCCAGATGCTTGAAGAGGTATCTGTTGCAGCTGATAAAGACAGTGAAGAACAGGATGTTGAAACGGTTACCGAGAAGCAATGGAAGCAAATTAACAAGGCAACGGCTATTTGGACGCAACCTAAATCAAGCTTGACGGATGAAGAATACAATAATTTCTATCAGACCATCTCGCATGATTTTGAGAAGCCTTTGGCGGTGATGCATAACAAGGTTGAAGGAACGTTAGAGTATACCTCGTTACTTTATCTTCCTAAAAAAGCCCCTTTTGATTTATATGATCGTGATCGCCGTTATGGTTTAAAGCTATATGTAAAGCGAGTGTTCATTATGGATGATGCCGAGCACTTGATGCCTGCTTATTTACGTTTTGTCCGTGGGGTGATTGATTCCAATGATTTACCATTAAATGTTTCTCGTGAAATTCTTCAGAGCAATCAGGTAGTGGATAAAATCCGTTCAGCTTCGGTTAAACGTGTGCTAGATCAGTTATCTAAGATGGCGAAGGCGGATGATCGAACTGAATACGAAGGTTTTTGGGATCAATTCGGACAGGTTCTAAAAGAGGGTTTGATTGAAGACTTTGCCAATCGCGATAAGCTAGCTAAACTCATGCTGTTTGCATCAACCCATACTGGTGAAAAGTCACAACGTGTCCGCCTTGAGGACTATGTTTCTAGAATGAAACCTGAGCAGGAAGCGATCTATTACATAGTTGCTGATAAGCATACTGCGGCATTAGGTAGTCCGCACCTTGAAGCTTTCCGTAAAAAAGGGATTGAGGTGTTACTGCTTTCTGACAGAATTGACGAATGGTTAGTTGCACATTTAACTGAGTTTGAAGGTAAGTCACTGAAGTCAATTACGCAAGGCGATATTAAAGAGTTGGCTGAGGATGAGTCGAGCTTGACCGAGGATCAGAAAAAACAACGTACTGATTTGGCTGAAAAAGTTAAAGCGGCGTTAGGTGACCAGGTAGCGGATGTTAAGATGACGAATCGTTTAACAGAATCTCCAGCGTGTATTGTTGCCGAAGAAGGGGGGATTACACCTCATATGGCGCGTCTTATGGAGCAAATGGGACAGTCGATGCCACAGGTTAAACCGATACTAGAATTAAATCCGGATCATGCTTTAGTTGTGCGTTTGGCTGCGATTGATGATGAAGAGCAAACTAAACAGTGGTCTTTATTCTTACTAGAGCAAGCTCAGCTGGCCGAAGGAGACCAGTTAGCTTCACCGGCTGATTTTATAAAACGTGTTAATCTTTTATTGGCGCGAACTGCATAAACTTACTAGAGTGTATTTGCTTATTAAATGGTTTTCGCTAGACGATCTGTTTAATAAGCATAAAATAAGAATATCATTATAAAACTATATTAGAATTTCTTGATATGAGCTGTGAGTTGTATTAATATAGCAATCGTTGTTTTCAACAACTCCTCTTGAAGAGCTTTTATTGTCTTATGACAAAGCCGATGCCAAATTTAGCGTCGGCTTTTTTTATTTTTAGTCTAGTACTGCGGTAGTAATAAAGTTTATTTCAAAAATCAACACTTCGTTCGGACCGATAACACTGCCCGCGCCACGTTCACCATAGGCCAAGTCTGCAGGTACAAATATTTCCCATTTCGAGCCCGCATTCATCAGTTTTAATGCTTCTTGCCAGCCAGGTATCACTCCATTGAGTTTAAATTCTATCGGTACGCCACGATTGTAAGAACTATCAAATTCACTACCATCAATCAGCCGACCTCGGTAATGCGCAATAATTACATCACTATCGGTTGCTTTGGGACCAGTGCCTTGTTCAACCACTCGGTATTGCAGGCCACTTTCTAATTGATTGACCCCCGGTTTGGTTTTATTTTCGTTAAGGAAGGCTTTTCCACGTTCTAGGTTTTGTTTTGCAAGAGCGGCATAACGCTCGTTTTGCTTCATCTCTAAGGCTTGAGTAAAGTCTTGAATAGCTTTTGCCATTTGCTGCTCACTGAGTTTTAGTTCGTGTTTTTTTAAACGATCTCCCAGTCCAAGTAAGAAGGCGTCTACATCAAGTTCAATCCCTTGGCTTTCGAGATTGTTTGCAAGGTCGACACCGATAGCATAGCTGGCTTTTTGTTCTAGATTGTCAAAATTGGCCAAAGCATTTTGACTGATGAAAAGAGTGCCAATCAGCAGGGCGCTTTTTTTTATTTTCGATGAGAGTGACATAGAGCTCCTTATTAGTTATCGTAAAATGGAGCTTTAATTATACTCGTTAGAAATTGATTAAATGCAAGAGTTCGTTATTTTGCCTAGATGCGTAGGGTTTTTTGATCTAGTATTTTGTTAAGCTTGGCTAGTTTTGCTATGATCTTTATTCATTAACGTTTATGAGAGAGTGATGATGGGCGCAATTGAGCAAGAGACTATATGGACGCAAAAGTACAGTGAATATATTAATCAGTATAACGCTCGCCCTGCACGCATTGTTTATCAACGCGATCGAGCTAGGGTGATTCACTCCGCATCTTTTAGACGTTTACAATCTAAAACTCAAATTTTTGGTTTAAACGAGTCTGATTTTTTTCGTACAAGACTCACCCATTCGATGGAGGTTGCCCAGATAGGATCCGGCATTGTCGAGCAACTTATTACCGATGGCGAAGATAAAGCTTATGTTGAATGGTTGCCTTCTTTTTACCTTATCGAAGCCATCTGTTTAGCACATGATTTGGGACATCCGCCGTTTGGACATGGCGGGGAGGTGGCATTAAACTATATGATGCGTCATCATGGTGGATTTGAAGGGAATGCTCAAACCTTAAGAATTCTCTCTAAGTTAGGTGAGTATACGCCTGATAACGGGATTGACCTATCGCGCCGAGCCACATTGGGGGTGTTAAAATATCCTGCTATATATGATGAGGTCATTAATCATAATCCGACTTATTTGCAGCAGTTAGTTGAACCTGAAGTTAGTGATTTCAAGGTGTGGAATATGCAGGCCTGGTCGCCACCCAAAAGTATTTATCAAGAGGAGCGCCCGATTTTTGATTGGGTTCTTGACGCTTTTTCTGAACAAGATCGTATGCAGTTTACCGAGCTAGAACTGGGGTTAACGCCTAAGCATGCTAAAACTTGTCATAAGGCATTTGATACCACCATTATGGAGCTTGCTGACGATATTGCTTATGGTATTCATGATTTAGAGGATGCGGTAGCGATGAAAATGGTAACACGTGATCTCTGGCAGGCGGAGGTAATGGACAATCCATTATTTAAAACCTACGGTTTATGGGATGATGTGATGACCGAGCGTTTGTTTAGTGGGAGTTCAAAATCACGCAAGCATGCAGTGAGTAAGATGGTCGGTTTAATGGTAGAGCATGTATTTGTGGCTGAAAATAGGTTATTTTCTCATCCACTTTTGCATTACCAGGCCTGCTTGCCTGAAGCGCAAGCGGTGGTGTTGGATTTATTGAAGAAATTTGTGTTTAAAAATGTGATTAGCATTCCCGAGGTAAAGGGCATGGAGTATAAGGGGCAATTGATCGTAATGGAGTTATTTAAAGCGCTGGATGCGAACGCCGATAGATTGTTGCCTTCAAATACCCTTAAAAAGGTGCAAAAGGCTGAATCTGAACGTGAACGCAAGCGTGTTATTTGTGATTATATTGCCGGTATGACCAACACCTATGCATCGCGTCTGTATGAGAAATTTTTTATGCCGAAAAGTGGTTCCATTTTTGATCGATTGTAATTTAAATAAGGAGGCATCTTGTCTGAGCTAAACCAAACCGAAGGCCTGCCCAAAATTCGCTTAGCGGTATCCAACTGTTTATTAGGGGTCAAATGCCGTTACAACGGTGGCCACGCTCAAGATGATTTTTTGACCGACCGTTTAGCAAAGTTTGTTGAGTTAATTCCGTTTTGTCCTGAAGATGCGGCGATGGGAACCCCTAGAGAATCAGTGCGCTTATGTGAGGTGGATCAACAGATTCGCGTATTAGGCGGTCGTTCAGGAACGGATTATACCGATGGCTTGGTTGACTATAACCGTAAAATGATTGATCGGTTGGTAAAAAAACAGATTGATGGTGCCTTAGTTAAAGCTAAATCGCCTTCCTGTGGTTTGGATAGAATTAAAATTTATAAACCTACAGGGGAGTGGTTGGGCTCGGAAAAAGGGATTGGTCAAGGCTTGTTTACCCAAGCGCTACAGCAAAAAATGCCTCATATTGCGCTGGAGGATGAAGGACGTTTGTTTGATCCGTGGTTGCGTGAGAATTTTGTACTGCAATTATTTAGTCTCGCTCGCTGGCGAACATTTATCAGTCAGCCTCAGAGTGTAAAAAATTTCCAAGTTTTTCATCGTCGTCATAAGTTTTTACTTTTATCTAAAAATGAAGCTTTGTATCGACAAATGGGGCCTATTGTTGCGCAAACTACGAGTCAAAATTGGGAAGAATCGACCGAACGTTATCAAGATTTATTTTGGCGGGTGCTGGCCTCGAAAACACAGCGTTCGGCAATGATTAATGTATTGGATCATTTATACGGTTATGTAAAATCTCAGGTCAGTGATTATCAGAAAAACCTATATCTTGAAAGTTTAGAAGAGTTTCGAGAAGGGATTATTCCATTGATTGCTCTAATGAAGCTGTTGCGTCATTGGGTTGTAGAGTTTAAGGTCGATTATTTATCAGACCAATGGATTTTTGATCCTTATCCGGCTGAACTTGCACTGCGTTCAGAGATTAACGCATTTAAAAATCTTGATAAGCGAGGTTAGTGAGTCGGCAACCAGGCCTGGTTGCCGAATGAATAAGCATGGATTGTAATTTTTAAGGATTGAGATTCTCGTAATAAGCAGCTAACCCTTCAATTTCTTCATCAGTGAGGTTTTTGGCGATATTTTGCATCATCGCATTCACATCGTTATTGCGTAAACCAGAACGGTAAGCTTTTAGCGTACGTACGGCATAGTCGGCTTCCTGACCGCCTAAAGCAGGGAATAGGTCTCCGTTTCCTTGTCCCTCAGCACCGTGACAGGCCGCGCAACTCATAATGCCGCGAGACATATCTCCCATGCGAACGAGTTGGCCTATATGGTCATCCGCATAAAAGCCGGCATCCTTACCTTTTGGCAGATCTTGTGAAGCGTAAAATACAGCCAGATCCGAAATGTTTTGATCGGTTAAATCTTTTGAAATATAGGTCATGATTTTAGCTTGACCGTAGCTTTCAGCACGGCGATCATCACGGTAGTCAATAAGAACCTTTTTAAGATAATTGGCCGGTTGTGCATTTAAGTTCACAAAATTACGTGAGTTGGGTTGACCGGTGACTGCATGGCAGGAAATACACATAAGTTGATTGTGGGCTTGTTCTCCGCGCTGAATGTCACCCTTAGGCATGGCTGAAATTGTTGCGCTAAGCTGGGCGCTATCCCATGCGATCACTTCTCTGGCTTTTGTTGTGACGCTTGGCTTTTGGATTGAAGCCTCCTTAGCTGGTGTGCTAACCTGGCTGCTAGCTTCAGTCAAGCTTGTCTGGCTCGCAGTGGATATTTGAGTTTCGTTTTGGTCACCAGAGCAACCAAACAATAAGGTTGCTACGGATAAACCAACTAGGCTTTTAGCTGTTTTCATGTTTAAAATTTTAGTCATCATCTAATCCTTACTTATCCGAAAACGTCCTTAACAAAGGTGCGGTGCCAATTTTTTTGGTAAACGGCTTCAAGCGAGGCCTGCGCAGGTGAGTCGATAATTGGCGAGACACCGGCTGATTTACCTTTAGGTTTAATGAGACCATCACGAACTTCATAAATTGCTGAAATACTAATACCGTAGCGTGATCCGACTAGGCTGAAGCAGACGTTAGAGAAGATTGCGTTGCCTGGGGTTTCACCTTTTAATTCCGCCGCAATTGCTTTAGCCGCTACTTTTGCTTGAGTATTGGCAGCGTTACCAGATTTTGGCATCGCATCGGCGATCGAGCTGTCGCCTAAAACATAGACGTTCTTTTGAATTTCAGACTCAAAAGTATTGCGCTGGATTGGGCACCATCCAGATTGATCGGTTAACCCAAGGTGTTGAGCGATTTTTCCTGCACGTTGATTAGGTATAAGGTTGCACGCATCATATTTGATTTCTGTGCCGTGATCGGTTTTGACGACTTTTCGTTTAGGATCAACTGCTATAACCTTACCACCTTCGTCTAATGAGACCCATTCAATCATTGAATTGTCACTACCAAAGCCATACAAACGCTCCCAGCCTTTACGGAAAGGACCAAATTTTGAATGGTTGTTCTTGGGGTCAAGGATCAATACCTTGCCGGTTGGATTATGCTTTTGCATCCACTCAGCAAACATTGACGCCCGCTCATAAGGGCCGGGTGGACAGCGAAACTCACCTGCTGGTGGGGAAAGCACAAAGGTCCCACCCTGAGGCATACTTTGAACTTGATCACGAAGTAATAGGGTTTGCGGGCCTGCTTTGTAGGCATGCGGTACCTGAGAAGCGGCTACTTCAGCGTCAAGGCCTTCATGGTCTTCAAAACGAAAGTCAATTCCAGGTGAGAGCACCAATTTGTCATAGCTGATTTTTTCACCTTTTGCGGTGCGTACTTGTTTTTTATCGAAATCGACATCTGTCACACTGTCAAATAAAAACTGAATTCCATACTGATTTCTTAGGGTGTCATAGCTAAAAGTTAATTCATCAAGGGTATGCAAATCGACCATGACATCATTGGTGCGCAGGCACGTAATGTATTCCTTGTTGGGCTCAATAACGGTAATTTTGACATCTGAATCAGCGAATCGTAAGTATTTAGCAAAGGTCGCACCACCAATACCACCGCCGACAACCAAGACATGCTGTGCGTTTTTAGCAAAGGCTTGATGACTTGCGCCAAATAATCCGGATAGTGCGACAGCACCCAAGCCAAAGTGTTTAATCAGTTCACGGCGTGAAAAAGTAGGAAGATTATTGTTCATTTGCAAGCTCCTTAGGATTCCACTGTTCAGCAGGCTGTTCAGCAAACCAAAGTGCCATCGCCTTGATTTCTGCATCCGTGAAACCACGAGCCACGCGGTCCATGATGGTGGTAGCACGACGACCTTCTCGATAATCAATCATGGTTTCAGTAAAAAACTTGGGGTCTAACCCAGCAAGTCCCGGCATAGATTCGTAGAATTCACGACCCATAGTGCCGTGACAGGGCGCGCATAACCAAGCCATTGCTTCTGGATCAAATCTTAGTTCATCATTTGTTGCATGTGCTTTGGCGCCTAATGCTAGCAGGCCTGCAGCAAATAACGGAGCAAGTCTTTTCATAGAACAGCATCCTTAATTTAGTATGAAATCGGCAAAATATTTTATATAAAGAAAATCTGCTACATCACAAGTTTTTTTAATAGATGCTTATAGAGAAAACTTATAAGAGGATAAACTGGAAGTTATAACGCCAACTTTAGCTGGCGTTATTGAAAGAAAAGCCTTTGGCTTAGAATTTGAATGTTTGCTTAGCTTCTGCATTAACTAGTGGTGGCGCAACCGTTTCAAATAATGATTCCTCAAGCCACTCATGCTCGCTCAGGCGTGTAACCAGTAGTGCTTCCATCGCTGGGCTTTGTCCAACTATCGCAAACAAGCGACCGCCGAGTTTTAGTTTGGTTTTATAGCTATCAGGCAACTTGCTGCAAGAGCCTGTGAGCACGATCACGTCATAATCTTTTAAATCATTCCATGTCTGAGAGGCATCACCTAGGTAAAATTTAATATTGTCAAACGAACCTAGTCGGGTTTTAGCCGTGGTTTGTAAAGACTCAAAAAGTTCAACCGTGGTCACCGATTGGGCCAGACTGGCGAGTAATGCGGTCATATAGCCACTGCCGGTACCTATTTCAAGAACCTCATCAGATTCAGCAACATCAATCGCTTGCATAATTTTGGCTTCTATCTTTGGAGCTAGCATCTGTTGGCCTTCTCCAATGGGTAGTTCAATATCAGAGTAGGCTAGTTTTTGTTGGCTTTCAGCTACAAATTGATGTCTGGGCAAGTTTTCTAATAGGTCAAGCACTTGAGGGTCAAGCACGTCCCAAGGACGGATTTGTTGTTCAACCATAAAAAAACGCGCTTGATCTAGGTTCATAGACTTTTCCTTGTTTGTTAGCGATTGATTTCTCGTTTAGAGAGGTTTTAATAAAATATCCAAGGATTATAACGAATTTTTTAATCTATGGGGAGATGGCGTTAACATGAAGTGAGCCATTGTGGCTAATTTTATTAGTAAGGTTGGGTTTTGTGCTAAACTAGCCGGCTGTTTTAAATTAGGATTAATTAAAAGGTGTGTCATGTCAAATCGTCCCCAAATAGCTGAATTGAAATCCCCTGTGATCGACTTGAGTAAGTCGCTGGTGGGCGGAGGTTTGCTGGTAAAAACCTATGGTTGCCAGATGAATGAATATGATTCAGAAAAGATGGCACATCTTTTAGAAAATACCCACGGTTTACGCTTGGTTGAAACACCTGAAGAAGCCGATGTGTTATTAATGAATACCTGTTCAGTTCGTGAAAAAGCGCAAGAAAAAGTGTTTGATGAGTTGGGCAAGTGGAAAAAGTGGAAGGCAGAAAAGCCGCATCGTGTTATTGGCGTTGGGGGATGCGTTGCATCTCAGGAGGGCAAGGTAATTCGCCAGCGTGCGCCTTATGTCGATGTTATTTTTGGACCTCAAACCTTGCACAGGCTGCCCGCAATGATTAACGAAGCCTTGGGAACTCGCTCAATCAAGGGTAAAGCTAAGGCGGTGATTGATATTTCCTTTCCTGAAATTGAGAAATTTGATTATCTTCCTAAACCTGAATCCAGTGGTGTCTCGGCTTTTGTATCAGTGATGGAAGGCTGTTCCAAATACTGTACATTTTGCGTGGTACCTTACACGCGTGGCGAAGAGGTGAGTCGTCCATTTGAGGATGTGCTTGCTGAAGTACGAAGTCTAGCCGCGCAAGGAGTGCGTGAAATAAACTTGTTAGGTCAAAATGTGAATGCTTATCGTGGGCTAATGGCCGATGGAGAGATTGCAGATCTAGCGGTGTTAATGCATGCTGTACGCCAAGTGGAGGGGATTGATCGAATTCGCTATACCACCTCGCACCCAAATGAGATGACTTCAAGTATTATTAATGCGTTTGCTGAGATCCCAGAATTGGTTTCTCATTTGCACCTACCCATTCAAGCCGGATCGGATCGGATTCTGGCGTTGATGAAGCGAAACCACTTAGCGTTAGAATACAAATCAATTATAAGAAAGGTTCGAGCACATCGTCCTGATTTGAGCTTGTCCGGCGACTTTATTATTGGATTTCCCGGTGAAACCGAAGAGGATTTTCAGGCTACCATGAAGTTGGTTGAAGACTTGAAATATGACCGTTCGTTCAGTTTTATCTATAGTCCAAGACCCGGAACCCCTGCGGCAGGCCTGCCGGATGACGTGCCAATGGATGTGAAAAAGCAACGTTTATATGCTTTGCAGGAACTTTTGAATCAGCAAACCTTGGTCTATAGTGAGGCGATGGTTGGAACGGTACAGCGTATTTTGGTTGAGCGTTTGTCACGTAAGTCAGCCAATGAGATGGCTGGGCGTACTGAGAATAACCGTGTTGTGAACTTCGAAGGTGACTTGGATATGATCGGTACCTTTGTGGATGTGCGTATTACCGAGGCTTTATCGAATTCTTTACGCGGTGAACTGGTCGGTAAACCTGAGGCGGGGCGTTCACATTCACAGTTTTATGCCTTGTGATTCGAAAATTTTATTTATAAAATGAAAACCTTAACTCTTAGGTAGTAGAATTTTGTCTGAATCTCAAACGTGTCTTCTTGAAACCATTCATTTTGAATTGGGGCCACAAAACAACGAACAGCTGCAAAATCTTTGTGGCTGGCACAATCAACATATCAGCCAGCTTGAGCTTATCCTTGGTGTGGAAATTAACCAACTAGGATTTAATTTTCGGGTCACCGGTCAGGCAGAACGCTTGGTAAAAACTGAGCAGTTATTGCGTGACTTGTATCTACAAGCCAAGCAAAAAACCTTGTTGCCTGAAGATATTCACCTTAGCTTGCAGACACGGGGTTTTGATCACCCCAAGCCACTGGATTACAAGCAGTCTATTGTTAAAATTCGCAGAAAACCAATTAAAACGCGCAACCCTAATCAAAGTAACTATGTAAACCTAGTGCAACAAAAGGATGTTAACTTTGGTGTTGGGCCGGCAGGAACCGGCAAAACCTATTTGGCGGTTGCCTGCGCGGTAGCGGCTCTGGAGGCAGAACAGGTAAGGCGTATCGTATTAACCCGGCCAGCGGTTGAGGCGGGTGAAAAATTAGGCTTTTTGCCCGGTGATTTAACGCAGAAGGTCGATCCCTATTTACGGCCGCTATATGATGCCTTGTTTGATATGTTAGGCTTTGAAGCGGTGGAGCGTTTGATAGAAAAGAATGTGATTGAGATTGCCCCCTTAGCCTTTATGCGAGGCCGTACGCTTAATGAGGCATTTATTATTTTGGATGAAGCCCAAAATACCACGGTTGAACAGATGAAGATGTTTTTAACTCGGATGGGATTTGGTTCTAAGTCTGTCATCACGGGTGATATTACTCAGTGTGATTTGCCCAAGCATCAAAAGTCGGGTTTAAGAGATGCGATTGAAGTGCTTGCAGAAGTGGATCAAGTCGGTTTTACCTTCTTTCAAGCGCAAGATGTTGTGCGCCATTCTTTGGTGCAACGTATTGTTCAGGCTTATGAAAATCAATCTCGCCAACAGCGACAGGGGCATTAAGCCATGGCAGACAGAATAATAGAATTACAGTGGGCAACTGAGGATAGCACTTTGCAAGCCATATTAACCCAGGCACGTTGCCAGGCCTGGTTAACAGAGGCATTGCAGCCGGATTTAGCTGAAACTGATATTGAAATAACGCTACGGATTGTGGATAACGAAGAAAGCCAACAGCTGAATCGTGATTATAGGGGGATGGATAAACCCACCAATGTCCTGTCGTTTGAGTTTGACATGCCGTTTGAGCTTGACGTGGATGAACCTCTGTATCTTGGTGACCTTGTCGTTTGTGCGCCTGTTGTAGCACAAGAAGCAAAAGACCAGGGCAAATCCCTTGAAGCCCATTGGGCACACATGCTTGTGCATGGATGTCTACATCTTCAAGGTTTCGATCATATTGATGATCGCGAAGCCGAGCAAATGGAAGCTTTAGAGCAGCAAATTATGCAACGACTTGGGTTTGACAATCCTTATAACGACTAAATTAAATTTAATTCCCTTTAATTTTTGGAGACTAAAAAGCATCATGAGTGACGCAGACAGTAGTAACGGTTCGTCTTGGTTAGAGCGAATTACACGCTTATTTTCAGGCGAACCCGAAGATCGTGAAGATTTACTGGAGATGTTGAACGAGGCACAAAAGCAAGGTTTGCTTGATACGGATGCCCTGTATATGATTCAAGGTGTTTTAGGCGTCTCTGAGACTCGAGTGCGCGACATAATGGTACCGCGTCCTCAGGTGGATGTGATTGATGAGTCTGAACCCTTATCTTTAATCCTAAAAGAAATTGCTGAATCCGCGCACTCACGCTATCCTGTTGTCTCAGAGAGTAAGGACGAAATTGTCGGCATTTTACTCGCAAAAGATGTACTGCGTTTAATGGTTGAGGGTAAGCTTAATTCTATTGAAGATTTGCGAGCTATTTACCGTCCCCCTGTGTTTATCCCTGAAAGTAAACGTGTGAATGTCTTGCTTCGGGAGTTCAAATCAAGCCACAATCACATGGCCTTAGTGGTGGATGAATATGCCGCTTTAGCAGGCCTGGTTACTATCGAAGATGTACTGGAACAAATTGTGGGTGACATTGAAGATGAACATGATGAAGATGAAGAAGACTATATCAAACCCCAGAATGGTGATTGTTTTAAGGTGCAGGCCATTACCCCATTGAGTGCCTTTTTTGAAGAATTTGGCGTGGATTTGTCTCAAGAGAATGAGTCAAACAGTGAAACGCTAGGTGGCTTGGTGGCCAGTGTTTTAGGGCATGTGCCGCAAAAGGGCGAAGAGTTGGAGCTGCAAGGCTTGCTTTTAAGGGTGATTAAAGCTGACAATCGACGCGTGCATTTGTTCTTAGTCAAACCTTTGCCGAATAACACAGATCTAATCGACTAATCATGCGGCTATTATCAATTATCAAGCAGGTTTTTCAACCTGATCGTTTTGCTGTACTGGCGTTTATGCTGGGGTTGACGAGCGTTTTTTCTTTTCCGCCGTTTGGGTTTTCGTTTCTGGCTTTGGTCTCCTTGTTGGGCTTGTTTTGGTTGTGGGCTCGACAGGCTGACACGCCTTTAAAGGCTTTCAAATATGGGCTCTGGTTCGGATTGGGTCAATTTGGATTAGGTGTGAGCTGGCTGTTTTCGAGTGTCTATTTCTATTCTGATGCAGGTATGATCTCTGCGATTTTGATTGTGATAGGGTTTGTTTTATTGCTGTCACTCTTTCCTGCCTTTGCGGGAGGATTAGCACGGCTATTGTTGCCCTCAAATCGAACCCCCAATTCATCTTTTTTCTTTTTAGTTATTTTATTGCCAGCTAGCTGGGTTATGTTTGAATTAGTGCGTGCCCACATCTTGGGCGGCCTTCCTTTTTTGTTACTTGGCGGAAGTCAATTGGGTGATTTGCTTGATGGCTATTTGCCGGTTTTTGGGGTTTTTGGGGTTAGCTTTTTATTGGCGAGTATGGCGGGGATGCTGCTCAGTCTGTGGTTAACTGCTCGCTTTTTTTGGGGTGTTTTAGCTTTGGTGGCGCTGATTTTACCTGCTTGGTGGCTGCAACAAGTGGATTGGGTTGAGCCGATTGATCAGCCTGTCAACGTCGCTCTAGTGCAGGGCAATATTGCTCAGGATTTAAAATGGCAAACAGAGCGCTTTATTCCGATGGTGCGTGAGTATATCGCTTTAACCCGTGAAAATTGGGATGCTGATTTAATCGTTTGGCCTGAAACTGCGATTCCTGGTTATTATGACCAAGCCTCGCGAATTGTGTTAAGAAATCTGATTAATGAGGCGACAGCGCAGCAAAAGGATGTGTTGGTTGGCGTGATTGTTCGTGAAGCTGACTCTGATGTTTATTACAATGCGATGGTTAATCTGCGTGATTCAAGCCAGCAGTACCACAAACGTCATCTAGTGATGTTTGGTGAGTATTATCCTTTTGCAGGCCTGGTCAGTTATTTTGCCAATCAGTTTGGTTTTCCTTTTTCCCAATTTACGGCGGGTCATTCAGCGCAGCCCCTATTGAAATTGGCAGGCCATTCAACCGGTGTATCAATTTGTTTTGAAATGATGTTTGGTGCTGAGTTAGCAGCGGATGCCAGGCAGGCACGCTATTTTGTAACCACTAGTAATGATGCCTGGTTTGCACATACGTTTGAGCCGGCCCAATTGAGGCATGAAGCCCAGTTGCGTGCCCGTGAGTTGGGCAGAGAAATTGCAAGAGCAACCAATACAGGCTACACCGTGATTATTGATGTTAAAGGCCAGATTAAAGCAGAAATACCTGCTTATGAAATGGGTGTTTTACGTGGTGATATTCAACCCTATCATGGGATCACGCCTTATGCACGCTGGATTAATTGGCCTGTGTGGAGTTGGGTTATTCTAATATTAGGTTATGCTGCTTGGAAAAGAAAGTACCGGCCCTAAACTGGGTCGTTGTTTTGTAAATCAGGTTCTTCAGGTTTGGTTTCAGGGTGCGCTAGGTGCCAAGCGTGAGTGAACTTTTGGTGATCAAGTTTTTGTTGTAGTAGATTGACGGCTTGGATATATTGGTCTATATGGCGGGCATTGCCTTTTTTAAGGCATTGAACCAGGTGTCTATAACGAGTCGGTAGAAAGGCTTTAAAGTGGACGATTAATCCTTCCACATCCTCTGTTTCTAGGATGCGTTTTTCTACTTCTTGGCGCGCTTGCCATTTATACCGACTTTCAAAACCTTCAAACAGCTTGCCTATAAAGTAAATCAGCACAGCACTGACAATAAAACTGGCAAAGATATTACCACTCAACCATGCACCTACAAAAGTTAATATTAGCAGGATTAACATGGTCACCGGAATGGTTAATACTTTGACCCAAATCTTTTCTCCCATTAATTCTTCTTCAATCTGCTTAAGGTTGAACTGATCTGTGTCTACTTGTTGAAGTCGTTGCAATAAGCTTTCAGCTGCTGGTTTGCTTGGTTTGGTCGGCTGGTTTTTTTCAGTATGCTGGGCCATGAACTTACTATGCTGGGCTTCGTGATTTTTTAGGTTGCGCTGCCTGGGGGCACTGATATGTATGGCGCTGTTGGGTTTCTAGGCAGTAGGCGGTCAATAATCCACCCCATAAACAGCCAGTATCGGTAGCATGAACTTGATAGCCATCTAAACCACCTAGTGTTGACCAGTGGCCAAAAAATATTTGATGGTCTTTGTTGCGGCGATTGGGGTGGGTAAACCAGGGTTGGTAGCGGCCAAACGAAGAAGAAGGTGCGCCTTTTTGTTCGAAGTCAAGTTTGCCATGCGGGTCACAATAACGCATTCGTGCAAAAGCATTGACGATATATCTTAGACGTTCCCATCCGCTAATCAATGGGTGCCATTCGCGTGTTTTAGATCCAAAAAGATGATGCTTGATAAAGTCTTGCCATTGTTCTCCTCTTAATATGGTTTCGACTTCTTTTGAATATTTTAGGGCTTCTTCGACAGACCATTGAGGAGGAATGCCTGCATGTACCATGATTGCCGCATACTGTGGGTGTTTGACCAATAGCGGTTGTTGGCGTAGCCAATTGATCAGCTCATCCGCATCGGGTGCGTTCAGTATGGGTTCTAAGGTGTCCGATTTGGCACGGTACTTTTCTACTCCTAAAGCACTCGCTATCAGATGAAAGTCATGATTGCCCAAAACCATTTGACCAGTTGTACCGAGTGATTTGACAAACCGCAAGCACTCAAGAGATTGGGGGCCTCGATTGACAATATCACCGACAAACCAGAGCTGGTCTTTCGCCGGATGATAATTAATCTGCGCTAACAGGGCTTGAAGCGGATCAAAGCAGCCTTGTAAATCGCCGATAATATAAGTCGCCACAGTTTATCCTTGTTCCTTTTTGAGCTGGGTGAAAAGGTTGGAGAGCCGAACAAAATCTGCAATTTCGAGTGCTTCCGCACGCAAACCGGGATCAATATTACAGTGCTCAATCTGTTCTCCGGTAAGCCAATTTTTTAAGGTGTTACGCAGGGTTTTACGTTTTTGGCTAAAAGCTTGTTTAACCAAAGCTGCAAAATCAGAAAACTGATCGGCTTTAAAAGGAGGGCTGGCGTATGGAATTAGGCGCACTATTGCTGAGTCTACTTTGGGTGCAGGCGTAAAGTTTTCCGGGCCTACTGTAAATAAATATTCGGTCTGACAGGCATATTGAACCATCACGCTAAGGCGGCCAAAAGCCTTGTTTCCGGGCGTGGCAGTTAAGCGCTCAACCACCTCTTTTTGCAACATAAAGTGCATATCACTAATTATTTCAGCCTGATCTAACAGGTGAAAAATCAGCGGGCTTGAAATATTATAGGGTAAATTTCCTACCATTCTTAGTTTTTCACTAGGCCTGCTAGTGAGCTGACGATAGTCAAATTTAAGAGCATCGGCATTATGTAAGTGAAATGCGGAGTGGTGTTGAAAACGGCGGGTCAAGGGCGCTATTAAATCACGATCAATTTCAATAATATCCAGTTTAGCTACACGGTCTAGCAAGGGTTCCGTGAGTGCGGCTTCACCGGGTCCAATTTCAACCAAGTGTTGATTGGCTTGTGGCGATATGGCAGCTACTATATTGTGAATGACGCTGGTATTATTCAGAAAGTTTTGACCAAATTGTTTTTTGTGCTTATGTCCGCTCACGTTGCGCCTCCAGCATTTCTAGCGCGACTTGAATCGCATAATGAAAACTACCGGTATCTGCTTTTCCGGTGCCGGCCAGCTCAAGGGCGGTTCCATGATCAACCGATGTGCGGATAAAGGGCAGTCCAAGGGTGATATTGACTGCATTTCCAAATCCCATGTGCTTGAGAACCGGTAAGCCTTGATCGTGATACATCGCAAGTATCGCATCAGCTTGATGCAACTTGGTTGGTGTAAAGAGGGTGTCTGCTGGATAGCAACCTCGGATATCCATCCCCTCGGTTTGGAGTTGTTGAATAACCGGGTGAATAATGTCTATTTCTTCACGCCCCATGTGCCCATCTTCGCCGGCATGTGGGTTTAAACCGGCAACCAATAAGCAAGGTGAGTCAATGGCAAAATCTTGTTCAAGTGCCTGATAGGTGATACGCATAACCTTGTCGAGCAAAGAGGGGGTGATTGCCGATGCGACATCAATCAGCGGTAGATGGGTGGTAGCCAGCGCAACTCTTAAACCAGGCGTCGCCAGCATCATGACCACTTGTTCGGTATTGCTTAATTCAGCTAGTAATTCGGTGTGTCCGGAAAATTTGAGCCCCGCTTGGTTAATAATACCCTTGTGAACGGGTCCAGTAATCAAGGCAGAGAACTCATTGTTTAGGCAGCCTTGGGTAGCACGTGTCAGCATCTCTATAACATAGTCTGCATTGGCAGCATTAAGCACACCGGCGCTAGCGGGTTGTCTGAGGGTGATGGGTAATACAAATATTTGTCCGGGTTGGCAAATCGTTTCAGGCGCATCGGGTCGGTAGCTGAGAATTTCAAGCGGAAGGTCTAGCTGTTCAGCGCGTTGTTGCAGAAGCTCTGGGTCACCGAGCACGACCCATTGAATCGGCCAGTGTTGTTGAGCCAGTTGAATGACTAGGTCAGGCCCAATGCCTGCCGGTTCGCCAGAAGTGATGGCAAGACGTGCAGGTTTCATTGGCTCACCACATTGAGTTTAATGTCAATGTAAGCTTCGTCACGTAAACGGCGCAACCAAAGATCAAATGTTTCATTGGCTTTGCGCATGCGTATAGCTTGGATAGCTTCTTGCTCAAGCGTAATGCCTCGCTCTTTACCGGTTTCGATAAGGGCATGGAGTTTAACGATATGGTAGCCGGAAGGGCTTTCGATAATAGGACTGATTTCGCCAGGCTGTAATCGCTCAATTGCATCAGCAAAGAATGAGGGGATTTGGTCAAACTCCAGACGTCCTAAGTCGCCTCCATTCAAGGCTTGACTGCCTTCGGAATAGCGAACGGCAAGTTGTGCAAAATCCTCACCAAGGCGCAGGCGTCGATGAATATCTTCAACCTTGTTTTCCAATTCAATGCGTTGTTCACGAGTAGGTGAGTCTGGACGAGTGATTAAAATATGGGCAAGGTGATAGAGAAAGTTGTTTTGCTCTAACTGGCGGCGCTGAATAAAATGTGCGACTTCTTGCTCGGTAACAAATATTTGGCTGATGACTTCAATTTCTCTTAGCTTTTGAATTAGGATTTGATCGCTAATCTCTTGGCGAACTTGAGCAAAGCCATTTGGCATTTGGCGGTTCAATGCATCAATGAGTTGCAGTAGGGTAAGGTTATTAGCTTCTGCCATTTGCAATAGTTGTTCGTTTACTTCCTCATCGGAGACGCGCAACCCACGCTGGCGCGCCCGTTCCTCTTGTAAGGTTTGCATAATCATGTTGTCCAGAACACGTTGGCGCAGACTTTCGCGATCTGGAATAGTGATTTGTCTTTGTCTAAGCTCAACCATAGCTTGTTGGATTTCTTCGTTAAGTTCGCTTTGAAGGATAATTTCATCATTGACCACCGCAACAATGCGATCAAGCAGCGTTTGTGCATGCAGTGGTGCTGTGAATATCAGTGCAAAGCTAAGGCTAAGTAAAATAAAACTGAATTTTTTTGAGGTTTGCCACATAGTTTGTCTTTTTTCTTGAGTTAAAAGTTTAAAGATTGTTGGATTTGATCGGTCATAGGTTGCCCTATAGAACTGAGTCCTTTGAACTCAATTACATATTTAACCGAATAATTATAACGCCCATCAGCAATTTGTTCTTGTTTAAACATCAGTTCTGATGCCCAGCAGCAACTATCATAACGCAGTCCTGCGCTAAACTCACGATAACTACTGGTTTCGAGGTCGTAGTTAAGGTAGCTGGCGACCTGCCAATCTGAACTTAGACTTAAAATAATTCCACTGGCTAGATTTTGTTGACGTTGTTCCGGGTTATTGAGAGCTAAGCCTTGATGAATCGCTAACAGATCAAGCGGTTGCCACGCATTCCATTTTAAGCGATTGAGCGTTTGGTTGAGTTTTAAGTTGTCTGGATCAAATTGGCTGGTCGATGCGATGTCAAGCTTTTTAAAATGGCTGGACAACTTTACAAAATAATCGGAACGTTGGGTGCTATCAATCTGTTGTTCGCTCAGATTGACATGTCGATCTTTAAGGTAAAAAATCTGACCCAAAGCCAGCTCTCCCAGGGCTTGCCCTTGGTGATTAAAAAGACGGTTGCTCAAGGCTAGGCTGATTTGTTGGGTATCGCCTATCCGATCGAATCCACTAAATCGGTTTAGTTGAAATAGGTTGCTAAAGTCAAGGCTGTTATTGCCGGTATCAAACAGACTTAAGTGACTTTGATCCTGATAGGGAACATAGAGCCATTGAATTTGTGGTTCAAGGGTTTGAATAAATGCGGTGCCGCGAAAGCTCAAATCACGTTCGAAAACTAAGCCACCCCTCAGGGCGTATTGCATGACCAGGCTGTCGCTATTTGAATTGTTAGCGGCATTGGTTAATTGATAGTGTCGGTAATTGGCTTGGATATTCGCTTGAGCAAAACCATAGGGTTGGTCGATTCGATAGGTCAATCGAGGCTGAATAACAACACGTTGACCTTGGTGCAGGTATGGATCATCAGTCAATCCATTGCCTAATGCTTGCGCTCGAACATAGCCGGCATCGACAAAGTTATTGAAGCCGGAATAACGTTTGAATTCTGTTGCCTCTGCATAAAGTTCAGTTTTTAATCTCCCCCAGTTCTGTTGCCAATTTATGCCAATTTCAGGGCTTTTTTCTAAAATGGTTTGTTCACCGTTACGCAAAGGTAGATAGCCATGGTGTTGAATGTGCGCGTTTAAGTTTGATTGCTGAAAATTGAATCTTACTTGGCGTTCGAGAGCTTGAGATTGACTGCCGAGGTTTAGGCTTGTCTGGCTCAGACCAAGTGGAAAATCATTATAGAAGTCCGGATCAGATACTTCGTGCCATTGAACTTGGCTAGTCAGTTGAGCATTCCAATTTTGTTGACCTTGCATGCTGGCGCGCCAGCGGGTGTCATTGGCGACCATTTGTTGGTCTTGCCCTTGTGGGTCAAGATAAGCTAAACCTTGTTTTTTTACAAGTTGATCTTGGGTCAGTGCTAATTGAACTTCTCCTTGATGCTGGCGTTGAAGGTAGCGCCATTCGGTATCAAGCAGTAGGCCGCGTTGTTGTAAAAAAAGAAAATTAAAGGTTGCGTCATAGTTGTCTGCGATAACCCAGTAAAAAGGAATAGCAACGAGCATTTGTGACTGAGACAAAGCCGCGGGTTTATGGCTGCCAAAAGTCGGAAACAAAAAGCCGGTGGCGCGTTGATCCAAAGGGACATCAATGTAGGGGGTATAGAGCAGAGGCACGCCCTTCACGCTGAGAAAGCCATGATGACCATAAAGTCGGCGCGTCTTTTGATTGATTTCAAGCCGATTAAAATTAAGCTGCCAAGCCGGATTATCTAACGAGCAGGTTGTAAAAGTAGCTTGAGTTAATTGGCTGATTTGCTGCCCACCATCAAAGTTAAGTTGGCTAGCTTTACCATGATAGCCGCTGGGTTTAAGTTGATAGGACAGGTTATCCAGTTGAGCCGTTTGCTCTGGCTGATTATAAAAAGCCGACTCGCTACTGAGCAGAAGGGTTTGATGATGTAGTTGAATAGTGCCTTTTAATCTCATGGCTTGACGAGCTCGGTCGTATTCTATTTGGTCGGCGAGCACAACCAGGCCTGGTTCTGTTAGCCGAACCTTGCCGATTAATTGAATCTGAAATTGATCAGGTTGTCGAAGTTGATTCGCCTCAATCTGGGTTTTAGATTCACTGTCAGGGAGGGGTAAAGGGGGGAATAACCAATCAATGCCACAGGTCAATGGGGGCGTGGTTTCAGTGTTCTGAGTTTGCCCCATCGCCAGTGTCGATAGACCCATTAAAAAAACAAAAAGAGGCGTGAGCCGGGTAAAAATTGACATTTTCTATACAAAACTATCTAATTGGCAAAGATTCGGGGTATTTTACCTGACTTATTAATCAAGCGTTGACTAAAGCAAATTATGGATTCCAGATTTTTACAGATGCAGGCCTGGTTGGCAAACCTATCTCGGTTTCAATCGGGCGAATTAGATTCACCGGTTGCGGCTTCGAGTGATGCGAGTTTTCGACGTTATTTTAGAGTCCTGTTTAGAGATAGGCATGGCGAGCAGAGCTGGATTATTATGGATGCGCCGCCGGAAAAAGAGGATTGCCTGCCTTTTATTCAGGTGTCGAAGCAGTTAGCCTCGCTTGGGTTGCAGGTTCCAGTTGTTGCCGAGCAAGATTTGTTGCAAGGGTTTCTTTTGTTGACTGATTTAGGCTCGACCACTTACCTCGCTGCCTTGACTCCTGCGAATGCCGAAGCGCTTTACGCTGATGCATTGCGTGTGTTGGTTAAATTACAAACTCAGGCGGATGCGAGCCTTTTGCCTAAATATAGTCCGGCATTACTTGGTCAAGAAATGGCGCTTTTTAATGATTGGCTGGGGCAAGCTCATTGTGATTTAGTGATGTCAAAGCTTGAGCAGCAGGCCTGGTTAGAAACCCAACGTTATTTAATTGACTCAGCTCTAGCGCAACCGCAGGTTTATGTCCATCGTGATTATCACAGCCGAAATCTTATGTTGACTAGAGAGAACAACCCGGGGATTTTGGATTTTCAGGATGCGGTTCTGGGCCCTTTGACCTATGACGCGGTGTCTCTATTGCGTGATTGTTATGTCGATTGGCCTGTTGAGCAGGTGCGTGAATGGCAGCGACAGTATTTTTTAATGCTATGTCAGCAGGGCAGTCTAACCAAAAGCGAATGGACAGGCTTTATCCAAGCGATGGATTGGATGGGGATTCAAAGGCACCTCAAAGCTTCGGGCATTTTTGCTCGCCTCTATCATCGCGATGCTAAAGCCGGATATTTAAATGATATTCCTAGAACACTAAACTATATTATTCAGACAGGCTCGGGCTACGCAGAGATGCTACCATTGGTAAATTGGACAGAAAAGCTGGCCTTTAGGTTTGCTGAGGTTAGGATTTGATGGCGTTGAAAGCGATGATTTTGTCGGCAGGTAGAGGCGAACGTCTGCGCCCACTTACCGATACTACGCCAAAGCCTTTGCTTCCGATTAACGGCAAACCGATGATCGTTTTTCATTTGGAAAAACTGGCAGAGGCCGGGGTGAAGGAGGTGGTAATTAACCATGCGTGGCTGGGCGAACAGTTTCAGGAAGCACTCGGTAACGGCGAAAAATGGGGATTAAAAATCCATTACTCAGCCGAACCTGATGGCGGATTGGAAACGGCCGGTGGCATCATTCAAGCCTTGCCTTTGCTTGGAGATCAAGCTTTTTGGCTAGTCAATGGCGATGTGTTTACTGATTTTGATTTTTCAAACCTACCTCGTAAACTGCCCAAGCCGTTGCAAGCCCATTGCGTTCTGGTGCCTACCCCTTGCTACAAGGCTCAAGGCGATTTTGGTTTGAATCAAGCAGGCCTGGTTTTACCTCAGGGGGAGTGGACTTTTTCGGGCATGAGTGTTTTTCATCCTCAGTTTTTTTCTGGACTCAGAGCCGAGCGTTTAGCCTTAGCACCACTTTTGCGTGAAGCGATGCGATTACAACAGGTTTCTGGGCAAATTTATCGGGGCGATTGGAGTGATGTCGGTACGCCGGAGCGGCTTGCTCAAATCAATCAAAGACAAAAGAGTTTATAAGCTTATGTTAAAACGAACTTTAATTAAACCTTTGAGCAGCTTGGTTTTGCTATGCATGCCTTTGATGGCAGGTTGCTTGGATTCAAACAAAACCGAACTGAATACCACGGATAACACCGCCGAAAGTCAAATTGATTATGGGGTGGATTATCCTGCCAATGGTCAGACCATTGAAGCTCGTATGGACAGTTTGATCGAGGCTCAGGCGTTCGCCGAAGCATTTGAGTTTCATCATCGTCATCAATCAATTTTTCATTTATGGCATGATGAGGCCTTGACGATTACACCCGGTGTCGAAGTCGCTCGTGCCGGAACTTGTGATGGGGCGTTGAGGATTGAAGAGCCGGAGCAACGGCAGGAGGATAGCCCTTTTATTACGCTAGATTTTAATCATTATTGTAATCCGACGCCTTTATGGAATACTCACTCGGCAGAATGGGGTAAGCAGGTTTACACTGGCGATCAATCACTTTTTTGGGTTGATTTTATCGCTTATCGTAAACGAATGGACGGTTTCTATACCCTTGAGGTGGGTGGGCCGCTTCGGGTCGCGCGTGAAAATGGACAGCCTACTTATAACTACCAAAGTCTTGTGGTCAAGCAGGTTTCCAATCGCTCGGCAGAAACTCAGTCAGTTTTGCGTTATCAGGATTTCAAGGTAACCTTTATTGCGGACAGAGCCATTTACAATGGCAAGATTTATCATCCTAGTTATGGCTGGGTTGAGGTTTCAACAGGAGCGAATCTTGACACGGACCGTGTATTGACGGCCAGTGACCCTCGCCGGATTAACCGGCCGATTGAGGGTAAAATTATACTTGAAGGGCGAGCAGGGCGTGCCACCTTAACGTTTAATAATGACCAAACCTATAACCTAAGCCTTGAGTTGAACGCAGTTGGGGCTAGTCAACCTGCGCCGCTTACAAATCAGGCCTGGCCAGATTAAGCGGGCTAATCAGATGGCGAGGTTATAAATCTGAATGACTCCGGCAAGCTTGCCCTTTGCTGTGACCAGTAGTGATGTGATTTTATGCTGATTCATTAGGTTCTCCGCATCGGCTAGCATCGCATCGGCATCAATACTTCTAGGTTTCAGCGTCATAATATCCTTGGCGCGCAGTTTCATGATTTCAGCGGCATTGATTTCAAGTTGTCTCCTTAAGTCGCCATCGGTAATAATCCCTTCGCCTTCACCGACAATACACAAGCCTAAGCGACCATTGCTCATGGTGTGAATGACTTCAAGCATCGGCGCATCCGGTGAGACAATAGGCAGATTTTCGGTAGCCATTTCATCTCTGACTCGCGTTAAGAGCTTGCGCCCTAGGCTTCCTCCGGGGTGGAAACGCGCAAAGTCTTGTGGTTTAAAATCACGCGCCTGCATTAAAGCCACGGCTAGGGCATCGCCCATCACCAAGGTAGCGGTGGTTGATGAAGTGGGAGCCAACTGGAGGGGGCAGGCCTCTTTAGGTACGGCAATATTTAAGTGGTAGTTTGCATTTTTTGCTAGGGTTGAGCTGGGGTTGCCACTCATTGCGATAATACAGTTGCCGTTATCCCTTAAAAAAGGCAGTAAACGGATCAGTTCTTCGGTCTCACCTGAGTTAGAAAGTGCAAGAAAGACATCTTGAGCCGAAATCATGCCAAGATCACCGTGAAAAGCTTCCCCAGGGTGCATAAAAAAACTCGGAGTGCCGGTGCTGGCGAAGGTGGCGACCATTTTTTTTCCGATTAAACCGGATTTACCCATTCCGCAAACCACAACACGGCCTTTGGATTTTAAAATGGCATCAATCGCATATTCAAATTGTTCATCGAGCAGGAGGCTGAGGTTCTCAATCGCAGCGGCTTCGATTTCAAATACACTTTTTGCAATCTCTAAGTGATGACTCATAAACGCTTTCCTTTAATCATAGCTGGTTATTTTAACCAAAAGATCTGAACGATATGGAGTTATAGTGAGCCAATGCCTGCTTTAAATCAATTATGCAAACTTATGCGATGATCAATTGGAAAATTTAAAATAAAACCTGCTAAACTGTCTATTAACTAATTTCGCTATAAAGGGTGTGCATGTGTTAGTGTTAGCCGGTGATATTGGGGGTACTAAAGCCCTTTTGCAAGCTATTGACCTTAATAACCCAGGTAAGGTGCTGGCACAAGCCAAGTTTCCTAGCCAGTCGTATGACTCGCTGGAATCAATTATTCACACCTTTTGTTCTCACCATCATTTTACGCAGTTTGAAGCCGCATGTTTTGGGTTGCCTGGCCCTGTTTCTGGCCGCCAAGCGACCTTAACTAATTTGCCTTGGCGGGTAGATGCCGATGCATTGCAAGCTTCCGGTTACATTAATAAGCTAGAGTTGATTAACGACTTTCAAGCCGCAGCATTCGGAATCGATGCCCTGAGTACGGATCAATGGATCACCTTGCATCCAGGAGAATATGACGGGCGAGGTAATCGATTGGTGGTTGGTGCAGGAACAGGTTTAGGGGTCGCACCGGTTGTGCGCTGTTTGGATGGTTTTTGGCCGCAGCCCTGTGAGGGTGGACATATGGACTTTTCACCGCAAACTCCGGAACAGCAATCGCTGTTAGTCTGGCTCTGGCAGCTTTGGTCTCATGTGTCATCAGAACGTATTTTGTCGGGTGCGGGGCTGGAGGCTCTTTATGCGTTTTATGCTGACCTGCCTGTTAAAGATAGCCAGGCCTGGTTGTCTGCCCCGGTGATTCACCAGTTAGCAGAGCAGGGGGATATGACAGCAAAAAAAACCCTTGATAGTTTTGTTGAAATATATGGCGGTTATATTGGAAATCTTGCATTGCTTTGGCCCGCAAGAGCAGGAATTTATATTGCCGGTGGTATTGCAGCAAAAATAGAGCATTGGATGAAGCAGCCACAATTCCTTAGCGCACTCCATGCGAAGGGAAGAATGAGTAATTTGGTTAAATCTATGCCGGTGTATCTGGTCAAGGACGAAACCTTGGGACTCAGAGGCGCAGCAGTGCGTGCACTGCGCTTAGTCAGTTAAAAAAATTACCAATACAATAAGAGGATTTTTATGAAGAACTATACAGAAACAAAAAGTGCAACCGAACTAACCCGTAAAACTCTTGCGTTGGTATTGGCCGGCGGTGAAGGGAGTCGCCTAAAGGATCTGACGCGCTGGCGTGCAAAGCCTGCTGTTCCGTTTGGTGGCAAATATCGCATTATTGACTTTGTGCTTTCCAACTGTGTGAACTCGGGTATTCGTAAAATTGGTGTTTTGACACAGTACAAGGCGCATTCACTAATTCGTCATGTGCAGCGCGCTTGGAGCTTTATGCGTTATGAAGTGGGTGAGTTTGTTGAATTGTTGCCCGCTCAACAGCGAGTTGATAAGGAATGGTACAAAGGCACGGCTGATGCGCTTTACCAAAACTTAGATATTATGCGTCGTCATACGCCCGAATACGTTATGGTATTGGGCGGTGATCATATCTACTCTATGGATTATAGCAAGATGTTGGTTGAACATGCCAATTCAGGCGCTGATGTGACGATTGGGTGTATTGAGGTGCCACGTATGGAGGCAACCGGTTTTGGTGTGATGTCGGTAGATCAAGATTACCGAATCACTAAGTTTACGGAAAAACCTAAAGATCCTGAAGCCGTACCCGGTAAACCTGATATGGCACTCGCTTCAATGGGTATTTATATTTTTTCTACCGAGTTCCTGTTCCAAAAATTGATTGAAGATCATGATAATCCAAATTCATCAAACGACTTTGGTAAGGATATTATTCCATCTATTATCAATGACTGGCATGTGCGGGCTTATCCTTTCCAAGATGAAAAAGGGGAACCGGTTTATTGGCGTGATGTAGGTACACTTGAGTCCTATTGGAAAGCAAGTTTGGACCTTTGTTCGATTACACCGGAGTTAAATCTGTATAATCGAGATTGGCCAATTTGGACCTATCAAGCACAAATGCCTCCGGCTAAGTTTGCGTTTGATGACGAAGGCCGTCGTGGTGAGGCCATTGATTCGATGATTTCTGCAGGCTGTATTCTATCTGGTGCACGTGTCAAGCGTTCTGTCATTTCAAGCGGCTGCTTTATTCATAGTTTTTCTTTGGTTAAAGATTCTGTATTGCTGCCGCGGGTTGAGGTGGGGCGAAATTGTCGAATTCAAAATGCCATTATTGATAAGGGCACGGTCATTCCGGCTGGCACCATTATTGGTGAAGACCCAATAGAGGATGCGAAACGTTTTTACGTTGACGAAAAGGGTTTAGTGCTAGTGACTCCAGAAATGCTTGGTCAAAATATGCACTTTACCCGTTAAAACATTAATCAGGGCTTGTTAGAGAGCCCTCTAAACAAAGAGAGTTGTGCGTTAAAGTGGATCAAACCAAAAAAATTAAGCTTGTGCTTTGCTGGCACATGCATCAACCCCATTATCGTGATGGGCTAGATGGTGAATATCGTTTACCTTGGGTTTATTTGCATGCGATCAAGGATTATGCCGATATGGTCGCGCATTTGGAAGATTGCCCTCAAGCCAAGGTAGTTGTAAATTTTGCACCGGTTTTGCTTGAACAGCTGGATGATTATGCCTCGCAGATGAGCGCCTGGTTTGAATCTAAGCGACCGATGCAGGATACGCTGTTAAATTGGGTTGCGGGTGCCTTGCCTTTGCCGATGGAGTTGGAAGGCCGGAAGGAAATCATTTCAGCTTGCCAACGTGCTTTTGCGCCCACGATGATTGATCCGTTACCGCACTTTAAACATCTTTTGGAGATGATTCGTCCTTTTAGTCCTGATAGCGAGGACTATGATCAAACATTGATGTATTTGAGTGTCGATTATTTCCGTGATTTATTAATTTGGTATCACCTTTCATGGATGGGGGCGAGCGTTCGCCGTAAAGATAAGCGCTTAAAGAGCTTGTTAGCCAAACGCGGTGGGTTTACATCTGAAGATCAAGCTACGCTCATGCAGGTGATGGCGGATACGGTGAGTGGGATTATTCCTCGTTATCGAAAGCTGATGGAGTCAGGGCAGGTTGAATTATCCATGACACCTTATGGGCATCCGTTGGTTCCTTTATTGATAGATTTTGAATCGATGCGTGATGCTTTGCCTCATGCACCAGCACCAGAAAGTCCTGCTTATCCTGGTGGCTATGATCGCGCCTGTTGGCATATGGAGAAAGGAATGCAGGTGTTTACTGATCACTTTGGGGCCAAGCCTAAAGGGGTTTGGTTGTCAGAAGGGGCAGTCAGTTCACCGGCGATTGGCATGTTGGACTTTTTTGGCATTAAATGGAGCGCTTCCGGTGAGGGCGTTTGGCGACATAGTTGTGAGGCATCCCATTTGGATCACCATGATATTGCTTCCAAGCGAGCCTTGTATCAACCTATGCAGCAAGCTAGCAAAGATTGTGCGTTGTTTTTTCGCGACGATGGACTGTCTGACTTGATTGGTTTTCAGTATAAAGACTGGAATCCTGTTGATGCGGCTAATGACTTTGCGCATCATCTTGATAATATTGCCAATTTTCTGGGTGATAAGGTTGAAGAGCATGTTGTGACGGTTATTCTCGACGGTGAAAATGCTTGGGAGTATTATCGTGACAATGCCTATCATTTTTTGTCCGCTTTGTATGAGCGCTTGACTCACCATAGCAAAATACAAATGACTACGTTTAGCGAAGCCTTGGATAATGGTGCTAAACCACGTCATTTACCAATTTTAAAAGCCGGTAGTTGGGTATATGGTTCGTTTTCAACTTGGATTGGTGAAAAAGACAAGAACAAGGGTTGGGATTTGTTGGTTGAGGCAAAGCAGGCGTATGACCAGGTGCTAAAAAGCGCGAGCCTTTCAGCCGAGCAGCAAGCTTTAGCCACTGAGCAGTTAGCCATTTGCGAAGGCTCGGATTGGTTTTGGTGGTTTGGTGACTACAATCCTTCAGGAAGCGTTAATGATTTTGACCAACTCTACCGCCGACATTTGCAAAAACTATACAATTTATTAGATCTAACGCCGCCGGCGCATTTGGATATTCCCATTTCACAAGGCGGTGGTTTTATGGAAAATGCGGGAACAATGCGACGCAATTAATCAGTCTTGCTTAGGCATGGCTTAAAGAGAGGTAAACATGGCTCGATCAGCAGGGGTGTTATTGCATCCTACTTCCTTACCCAGTGGTGTATTAGATTACCAGGCCTGGGTGTTTTTAGATTGGATGCAGAAATCCGGCCTGTCTATTTGGCAAATGTTGCCTCTTACGCCACCGCATGATGATTTATCCCCTTACCAGAGTCTGTCAGCTTTCGCAATGAATCCGCGTCTGCTGCCCTCGGGTTGGCAAAAGCAGCTTGACGCTAAGGCCTTTGAAAACTATCAACTTTCTCCCCCTCATTGGTTAGAAGACTATGCCTTGTTTATTGTCTTGAAAGCAGAGTTTAATGGCCAGGGTTGGTTTGACTGGCCTGAAGCCTATCGTTATCGTGATGCAAAAGCTTTAGCCGATTTTGCAAAAAACCACAAGGTTGCGCTGACTAAAGTCAAAAAACAACAATTTCATCTCCAGCATATTTGGCAACAGCTTAAATCTGACGCCAATGCTAAAGGCATTGAAATGTTTGGCGATATGCCGATTTTTGTGGCTTATGACAGTGCAGATGTTTGGGCTAATCCAGATCAGTTTAAATTGGATGAAAATCTGCAACCCACGGTGGTCACCGGTGTGCCACCAGATTATTTTTCTGAGACAGGTCAGCGTTGGGGCAACCCGCACTACAACTGGAAAGTAATGCAGCAGGATGGGTTTCGCTGGTGGCGTTTACGCATTGAAGGTGCGCTGGAACAGTTTGATTTGTTACGCATCGATCACTTTAGGGGGTTAGAGGCGAGCTGGGAAATTCCGGCATCTGAACCAACGGCGATGAATGGTGAATGGGTGAAGGTTCCAGGTGGAGCCTTGTTAGAAAGGCTTCAGCAAGAGTTTGATCCTTTGCCTTTAGTAGCCGAGGACTTGGGTATTATTACACCTGAGGTCGTGGCATTAAAGAATCAATTTGATTTACCCGGCATGTCGGTATTGCAGTTTGGATTTAGCGGTTTGCCTGATAACCCCCATGCCCCCAATGAATTGACTGAAAACTCTGTGGTTTACACGGGAACGCATGACAATGACACTTCGCTGGGTTGGTTTAATACGCTTAATCCGGACACTCAAAATTGGATTTTGTCGCAAACGCGCCAAGATGTGGGTGACATGCCTTGGCCTTTGATCGCAACAGGAATGGACTCGGTGGCAGAGAGAGTTATTGTACCTATGCAAGATTTTATGGCGTTGAATGCAGAACATCGAATGAATACGCCGGGAACGACAGAAAATAATTGGCGTTGGCAATTTGATTGGGATGATTTACCTGATGGACTTGAACAAAGAATAAAAAACTTGGTCGTTTCAAGCCAGCGTTTAGCGCCTGAAAAAGGAGAAGCATGATTAATCCAACTCTAACACTTATTGAGCGCATGCAGCAAGGGCGTTTACACGATCCTTTTGAATTACTGGGGCCTCACCCTCAGCCGGTAGGCTGGCAAATCCGTGCCTGGTCACCTACCGCAACTGAAGTAAAGCTTCAGGGTCTTCATCGCATGAGACGGATAGAAGACACGGCTTGTTTTGTTGTTGACCTCACTGAAAAACAATATCAGGCATTACCGAAACATTATCGTTTGGACTGGCTTGAGGCGGATGGCTCAACGCATAGCATGGTTTCGCCTTATTCGTTTGAACCTTTGTTGGGTGAGTTGGACTTGCATTTATTTGCTGAAGGGCATCATTGGCAAATTTATCAGCATATGGGCGCTATTTTAAAGCAGGTTGATGGCATTGAAGGGGTGCAGTTTGCTGTTTGGGCTCCTTCAGCTGAGCGGGTTTCGGTAGTGGGAGATTTTAATGGCTGGCATGGCCTACGTCACCCAATGCGTTGTCGCGGCAGTTCCGGGGTTTGGGAATTGTTTATCCCCGGTTTACAGCCGGGTGATAACTATAAATTTGAAATACGTAATAATCAAACAGGATCGGTTTTCACCAAAACCGATCCTTATGCTAAATCAATGGAGTTACGTCCACATACGGCATCTATTATTACTGATACCCATTATGAATGGCATGACCAGGCCTGGTTAAAACAAAGAGAAGACGATGATTGGGCGCATAAGCCGATTAATATTTATGAGGTGCACCTGGGTTCTTGGCAAAAAGATGATCAGGGCAACTTTCTAAATTATCGTGAAATCGCGCACCGAATGGTTGAGTATGTTAAGTGGATGGGGTACACCCATATTGAACTTCTGCCGATCACTGAACACCCCTTTGATGGTTCTTGGGGTTATCAAACCTCCGGTTATTATTCGCCAACTCGCCGTTTTGGTTCGCCCGATGATTTCCGCTATTTTGTTGATCATTGCCATCAAAATGGTATTGGCGTATTTTTGGATTGGGTACCGGCGCATTTTCCGAAGGATAGTTTTGCATTAGCGCGGTTTGATGGCAGTGCTTTGTATGAACACGAAGACCCACGACTTGGTGAGCATAAGGACTGGGGTACTTACATCTTTAACTTTGGTCGTAATGAGGTGCGCAATTTCTTAATCGCCAATGCCCTTTATTGGCTTAAAGAATTTCACCTTGATGGTTTAAGGGTCGATGCGGTGGCATCGATGCTCTATTTGGATTATTCGAGGAATGCAGGAGAGTGGATCCCAAATATCCACGGTGGACGCGAAAATCTTGAAGCGATTGCGTTTATGCAGCAGTTGAATGCCGAGGTGCATAGTCAGCATCCGGGTACACTGGTGATGGCTGAAGAATCCACTTCTTGGCCTATGGTGTCGCGCCCTACATGGATGGGGGGCCTTGGTTTCTCGATGAAATGGAATATGGGTTGGATGAATGACACACTCGATTATTTCGAAAAAGACACGATTTATCGACCTTATCATCATAATCAACTTACATTTAGCCAGATTTATGCCTACAGTGAGAATTTTGTAATGCCGCTTTCGCACGATGAAGTAGTGCATATGAAGGGGTCCTTGGTAAATAAAATGCCGGGCGATACATGGCAGAAAATGGCCAATTTCCGATTGTTAATGGGTTATCAATTGCTTAATCCAGGTAAAAAACTTTTGTTTATGGGATGTGAATTCGCCCCTTGGAATGAGTGGAATGAAGCTGAAGCTCTGCCTTGGCATTATGTTGATCAACCCATGCATCGAGGTGCGCAATTGTTGGTGCGTGATATGAATCAGCTTTACAAAGCACAAGCGGCATTGCATCAATATGACTTTGATTCCAAAGGTTTTAGCTGGATTGATTGCCATGATCATGCACAATCAATTTTAAGTTTTGAACGACATAGTGACGATGAAACCTTGGTGTGTGTTTTTAATTTTACGCCTGTTCCTCGTTATGGTTACCGAATTGGTTTGCCGGAAACTGGCTGTTATCAAGAGATTGTTAATTCGGACTCCGAACTCTATGGAGGCAGTAATTTGGGTAATGCCGGTCAACTCCATTCTGAACCCCAGCCTTGGATGAATCGACCAGTTTCAGTTGAAATGACCTTACCTCCTTTAGGTTTTTTAGTCTTAAAAAAAGTGTAATTTAATTGATCTTATAGCTAGGCGTTTTGGAGTTGAAAGTGTGTGATTTCCAAAATGATAGAGATTGTAAAAAAGAAGAAATGAGTTGTTTTTTATGAAAGTCTTATATGCGAGTTCTGAAGCGCACCCCTTAATCAAAACCGGTGGTTTGGCTGATGTGGCAGGAAGTCTGCCGGATGCCATTGCTAAGCTTGGTCATAAGGTCAAGTTAGTTTTGCCTGCTTATCAAGCCATGACCGATCAGTTATGTCGAGTGAGCTTGTTAAGTCAATTTAATATTGGTGGTGCTGGGCGTAATTTGCAGGTACGCCTGTTAAAGGCTGAATTGCCGGACTTTAAATCGGATGTGTTGTTAGTCGATATTCCTGAGTTGTTTAATCGACCAGGAAACCCTTATTTGGGGCCCGATGGTCGCGACTGGTGGGATAACGGTGAACGTTTTGCGGTCTTTTCCAGGGTAGTGGCTGAAATCGCGATGGATCGAGCGGGTCTAAAGTGGAAGGCGGATGTGGTTCATGCTAATGATTGGCAAACCGGATTGGTGCCGGCTTTTTTATCACATGAATCTCAGCCACCTCGGACTTTGTTTACGGTACATAACATGGCTTATGCCGGCTATTTTCCTAAAAGCTTGTTTGATAGCCTTTGGCTGCCTTGGGAATGGTGGACCCCGGATGGCGTCGAGTTTTACAGTCAACTTTCGATGCTTAAAGCGGGTATTGCTTATGCGGACTGGGTGACCACCGTCAGTCCGACCTATGCTAAAGAAATCTGTTATCCGGAGTTGGCTTATGGTTTTGAAGGTATTCTAACCAAGCGTCAGGCTGAGGGGCGTCTAGTTGGTATTTTGAATGGTATTGACGATAAGGTATGGAACCCTGAAACCGATCGTTATATTTCCTATAATTATTCGGTAAAAAAAGGCCGTGTTAGCCAGAAAAAACGAAATAAAGAGGTGTTGCTTACATTGCTTGGCGATCATGACCCTCAATTGCATCTGGATAAACCGCTTATTGGTTTTGTCGGTCGGCTGGTTGAGCAAAAAGGCATCGATTTAATTTTGCAAGTGCTTCCTTCACTGCTTGAAGAACAGGATGTGCGTTTTGTATTTGTTGGGGCGGGTCAAGCGGATTATGAACATCAATTGCGGTTGTTGGCAGAGCAATATCCCGAACGCGTCTTTGTGCATATTGGCTATTCTGAACCCTTGGCACATCAGGTAGAAGCAGGTGCGGACATGTTCTTGATGCCATCACGGTTTGAACCCTGCGGTTTAAACCAAATGTACAGCTTGGCTTATGGTACCTTGCCGATCGTTCATCATACCGGTGGTTTAGCGGATACGGTGGTGAATGCCACCCCAGAGAATATAAAAAATAAAACGGCGACGGGTTTCATGTTATATGACCCTAACCCCCATGCGTTACGTGCGACCATTTTGCACGCGATATCAATTTTTAATAAGCCACGCAGTTGGCAGCAAATACAAAAAACGGGGATGGAGCAGCCGCTCAACTGGCAAAAAAGCGCCAAAAACTACGTTGAACTTTACTCAAAGGAATTATAAATGTCAAAATCCCACGCACCTTCTATGGACAAAATTAAACAACGCGTTGCTGATCGAATGAAAAATGATCAAGCGAGCCTTGAAACTGATTTCCTTCATTACTTGGAAAATAACCTTGGTCGTGAGCTGACTTCTGATAGGGATTATCAGCTTAAAGCCCTAGCGATGTTGGTTCGTGATCGACTGATGGGGCATTGGAAGGATACCTGGTCGCAATATCGTTGCCAAGCGACAAAACGTGCCTACTATCTTTCAATGGAGTTTTTGATTGGTCGCTCTCTAGTCAATAACATGCTTAACCTGGGAATTGAAGGTGAAGTAGGTGCGGCTCTAAAAGAACTTGGTTTAAGTATTGAAGAAATCGAGCAGGTTGAAATTGATGCGGGACTGGGTAACGGTGGGTTAGGGCGACTAGCGGCCTGCTTTATGGATAGTTGTGCGACCTTGCAGTTGCCGGTCATGGGGTATGGTTTGCGTTATGAGTATGGCATGTTCCGTCAGCGTATTCAAAATGGCTACCAAGTAGAAGAACCTGATCATTGGTTAGGTTTTAATGCCTATCCTTGGGAGGTGCAACGCCCAGAATATACTCGAACCATCAAGTTTGGTGGATTTTGTCGTCCTTATACTGATCCGCATACCGGTCATCTGATTGTTCACTGGGAAAATGCCGAAGAGGTGCTGGCTGTTCCGTTTGATGTGCCGATTCCCGGTTATAAAAATAGCACCGTTAATACCTTGCGCCTATGGGACGCGAGTGCAGCGGAGGAATTTAAACTGGATCAGTTTAATGCAGGCTCTTACTTCGAAGCGGTATCAGCAAAAAATGAAGCCAATAATATCACGATGGTGCTTTATCCGAATGACAGCAGTGAAAATGGCAAGGAGTTGCGTTTGCGTCAGCAGTACTTCTTGGTTTCAGCGAGTTTACAGGATGTGGTAGAGCAGTGGGTTAAATATCACGGTAAAGATTTTAGTGGTTTTGCGCAAGCCAATGTATTTCAGCTCAACGACACCCATCCAAGCTTGGCCGTTGCCGAATTGATGCGCATTTTACTGGATGATTATCATATGGCTTGGGACCAGGCCTGGTCTATTGTGACGCAAACCATGGCGTATACTAACCATACCTTGTTGCCTGAAGCTTTAGAGAAATGGTCACAGGATTTAATGCAACGTCTGATTCCGCGTCCTTTGGAAATTATTATGGAAATCAATCATCGTTTCCTAGCGGAAGTGGCGCTAAAGTGGCCCGGTAACCTAGAACGTCAGCGTAGTATGTCAATTTTTGATGAGCATGGGATGGTTCGCATGGCTTATCTAGCGATTGTTGGTAGTTATTCGGTTAATGGTGTGGCAGCCCTGCATTCACAACTATTGAAAGAAGGATTATTTAATGAGTTTTACCAGCTCTGGCCACACAAGTTCAACAATAAAACCAACGGTGTGACTCAGCGTCGCTGGATGGCCGCTTCTAATCCGGGCTTACGCCAATTGCTTGATGAAAAACTGGGCGAGCAGTGGGTAACTAACCTAAGCGAACTAAGTAACCTAAAACAGTTTATAAACGATAAAGCCTTTAGAAAACAATGGCAGAACATAAAGCTAGACAATAAGCAGCGATTAGCAGATTTAATTGAACACGAAACCGGAGTTCAGGTTCAAGCAGATGCGATGTTTGATGTTCAGGTTAAACGTATTCATGAATACAAACGCCAGTTGTTGAACGCGCTGCATATGATTCATCTTTACAACCGCATTAAGGCGGGAGATACAAAAAATTGGACGAATCGAGTGGTGTTGGTCGGGGGTAAAGCCGCGCCAGGCTATGCGATGGCCAAAATGATTATTAAGCTAATCAATGGTATTGGCCAGGTGGTGAATAATGATCCGGATGTAGGTGATAAGCTTAAGGTCGTATTTATTCCAAACTACCGTGTATCTTTTATGGAAATTATTTGTCCGGGTACGGATCTTTCTGAGCAAATTTCGACTGCGGGCAAAGAGGCATCAGGTACCGGTAACATGAAGTTTATGATGAATGGTGCGATTACGATAGGCACACTGGATGGGGCTAACGTTGAAATTCGTGAGGCCGTTACAGATGAGCACTTTTTCCTTTTTGGTTTAAAAACCGAGGAGGTCGAGGCATTAAAAGGGCATTATAACCCGCAGCAATTTATTGATCAGGATACTGATTTGCAAAAAGTGATGCAACTGCTAGAGGTAGGTCATTTTAATCAATTTGAGCCGGGTATTTTTGATGGCATTATCGCTTCGCTCAAAAATCCAGCTGATCAATGGATGACGCTGGCCGACTTCCGCAGTTATGTAGATACACAGGAAGCAGTGGCTCAAGCTTATCAAGACAAAGAACGCTGGACAAGCATGAGTATTATGAACACGGCCTGTAGTGGTGTTTTTTCAACCGATCGCACCATGACAGAATATAATAACGATATTTGGAAACTAAAGCCGATTCAAGTAGGCAATTAATTTGTTTGCTTGGGGTTTCTTAAGAATTAGAAACGAGCTTGTTGAAGGCGTTGGAGAGTAAGGATGATGGATGAACGGAAGGTGTCTGAGTTAGGAGAGGCCTTAAAAAAGCATAAAATGATGGTGGTCACGGCTGAGTCTTGTACTGGTGGCATGATTGCCGAGGCCTTAACGTCGGTAGCCGGAAGTTCGTCTTGGTTCGATCGTGCTTATGTGACCTATAGCTATGAGTCTAAAAAAGAAATGTTGGGTGTTCACGAGACAACTATTCAACACCATGGGTCAGTCAGCGAAGAGTGTGTTACCGAGATGGTTTTAGGTGCTTTGCAGCAATCTCATGCTCAGGTGAGTGTCGCTTGTAGTGGTATTGCGGGTCCTGGTGGAGGGTCACCGGATAAACCGGTAGGCACTGTCTGGTTGGCATGGGCTTGTCAAGGTCAATCCGATATTAAGACTCGATTAATGCATTTTGAGGGAGATCGTGAGGCGATACGAAAACAAACGACTCAGGTTGCATTAGAGGGGATTTTGGACATCCTTGAAGCACGAAAATAGAATCTTATATCGGGCTTTTCAGATTAAAATTCGCTATTATGTGATCTTTAATTATGAGATAATCCTTGACCAAAATTCATAAAAAGGCTTTGCTTGAACCTTCAGGCAAAGCTTTTTTGTTGTAAAAAATTGTGAGTAAAACAAAAGGAATCCTAATGGACGAGAATAAACAAAAAGCGCTGGCGGCGGCATTGGGTCAGATCGAGAAGCAATTTGGTAAAGGCTCGATTATGCGAATGGGTGATTCAACCGCATCGCGTGATATTGAGGCCATCTCAACAGGTTCATTAGGATTGGATATCGCTTTGGGCATCGGTGGTTTACCTAAAGGGCGGGTTATCGAAATTTATGGCCCGGAGTCTTCAGGTAAAACAACCTTAACGCTTCATGCTATTGCTGAAGCACAGAAAGCCGGTGGTGTAGCGGCCTTTATTGATGCAGAGCATGCTCTTGATCCAAGTTATGCTGAAAAACTGGGTGTTGATGTTGACAATCTATTGGTTTCACAGCCGGATACGGGTGAGCAGGCATTAGAAATTGCTGACATGCTGGTGCGCTCCGGCGGTATTGATATCGTTGTTATTGACTCGGTGGCTGCCCTGACACCTAAAGCTGAGATTGAAGGCGATATGGGTGACTCGCATATGGGGTTGCAAGCTCGTTTGATGTCACAAGCTTTGCGTAAACTCACTGCGAATATCAAACGTACCAATACGCTGGTTATTTTTATCAACCAAATTCGTATGAAGATTGGCGTGATGTTTGGTAGTCCTGAAACCACAACCGGTGGTAATGCGTTGAAGTTTTATGCCTCCGTTCGCTTGGATATCCGTCGTATTGGCGCGATAAAAAAAGGCGAAGAGATTCTAGGTAACGAAACACGTGTTAAGGTGGTTAAAAACAAGGTCGCCCCCCCTTTCAAGCAAGTTGAGTTTGATATTCTTTATGGTCAGGGTATTTCTCGTGAAGGAGAGATTGTTGACCTGGGTGTTCAACAGAAGCTGATTGATAAAGCGGGAGCCTGGTATAGCTACAATGGCGAAAAAATTGGCCAAGGTAAGGATAATGCGCGCCAGTATTTACGTGATAATCCTGAAATTTCTCAAAGCTTGCAGCAGCAGCTTAAAGGCTTGCTGATGCCTAAGCCAGGTAGCCAATCATCAGCGAAAGCTGAGTTCGATTTGGACGAGATTGCTGATTAATTTGTTTAATGTTTGAGCAGAATGAAGATCAGGGTTTGTTTAAAACACTGGTCAATCGGGCGCAGTATCTGCTGGCGATGCGGGAACATGGTGCTAAAGAACTCAGCAATAAGCTGATCCAAAAGTTCCCTGAGCTTGAACAGCGACCAGGCCTGGTTGAAAAGGTGGTCAGCTATTGTCAACAGCAGAACTGGCAATCTGATGCGCGTTATATTGAATCCTATGTTCGTCAAGCCATGGAAAAGGGTCAAGGCGCATTGAAAATTCGCCAGGGCTTAAGCCAAGCCTCTGAGAATGGAGTTCTAATTGCTGAATCCTTGGCATTTGATGATGAGGTTTGGATTGAACTCGCGCGTGCAGTGTTAGAGAAAAAGTATGGTGAAACCACAGCGCCCCTTGAGGCGAAAGAACGGGCAAGGCGCTTAAGGTTTTTACAAAGTCGAGGCTTTAGTGCTTCGCAATGTTACAAAGCATTTTGTTGAATTTAACAGGGCTCAATATTGAGTCAAACTAACAGATTTTGATTAATTAGGTTTATTTTAAGATGACCAGTGCAGAACTTAGACAGGCTTTTATCGATTTTTTTGCTGAAAAAAACCACACGCCTGTGCATTCCAGTCCAGTCATACCGGCTGAAGATCCGACCCTGCTTTTTACCAACGCAGGCATGGTGCAATTCAAAGACACCTTTTTAGGTTTAGAGCAGCGTGATTATCACCGCGCCGTTAGTGTTCAGCGTTGTATTCGTGCTGGTGGCAAGCATAATGACCTTGAAAATGTCGGTTATACCGCACGTCATCACACTTTCTTCGAAATGCTTGGTAATTTTAGTTTTGGCGATTATTTCAAGCGTGAAGCCATTGCTTTTGCTTGGGAGTTTTTAACCCAACGTCTTGGTTTGCCTGAAGAAAAGTTATGGGTGACTGTCTTTGAAGAAGATGATGAGGCCGCAGATATTTGGTTAAAAGAGCTTGGCGTGAGTGCGCAGCGTTTTTCACGCTGTGGTGCTAAGGATAACTTCTGGTCTATGGGTGATACCGGACCTTGTGGGCCCTGTACCGAAATTTTCTATGATCATGGTGCGGATGTAGCGGGAGGTCCTCCCGGTTCACCCGATGAAGACGGTGATCGTTATATCGAGATTTGGAATTTGGTATTTATGCAGTTTGACCGTTCAGCGGATGGAACACTGACACCTTTGCCAAAGCCTTCGGTCGATACAGGTATGGGCTTGGAGCGTTTAGCTGCAGTGTTACAAGGTGTGCATAATAATTATGATATTGACTTGTTTAAAAGCCTAGTTAAAGCGGCGTCTGAGGCCACCGGTGAACCTAATCTAGCGAATAGTTCATTGCGTGTGATTGCAGACCATATTCGTTCCTGCGCCTTCACTATTGTTGATGGCGTATTGCCGTCAAACGAAGGGCGTGGTTATGTACTGCGTCGAATTATTCGTCGGGCGATTCGTCATGGCTATAAACTAGGTCAAAAAGGTGTGTTTTTCCATAAGTTAGTCGCTCCTTTGGTTGCTGAAATGGGTGTGGCCTATCCGGAACTAAAAGCCAAACAAGCTGAAGTTGAACGCGCTTTGTTATTGGAAGAAACGCGCTTCGCTGAAACCTTAGAAAATGGCATGAGTCTGCTTGAAGAGGTGATCGCGGAATTGGCCGGTAAAGAGATTCCAGGAGAGGCTGTATTTAAGCTATATGATACCTATGGCTTCCCGCTTGATTTGACGGCAGATATAGCGCGTGAGCGAGGATTAACCATCGATGAAGCAGGATTTGAGCGGGCCATGGAAGCCCAGCGTGAACGTGCGCGCGCAGCAAGTAATTTTGCGTCTCAAGGACAGGTTCGCGTTAACTTTGAAGGTTCAACTCAGTTTATCGGCTATGATCAAGACTCAGCAGAAGTGACGATTTTAGCGATTTACCAGGACGGTCAATCCATTGAACGATTAGATGAAGGCCAAGCAGGCCTGGTTATTCTGGATAAAACGCCTTTCTATGCTGAGTCGGGCGGTCAAGTTGGTGATAAAGGCTCGCTTACCGAAGGTATGCACAGTTTTCATGTTAATGATGTCCAAAAGCAAGGCAATTTATTTTTACATCTAGGCGAGGTCACCGCTGGGCATCTTGTGGTGGGGCAGCAGGTTGAAGCACGGATTGATGTTCAAGCACGACGCGCTTCAGAACGTAATCACTCAGCCACGCATCTTTTGCATGCTGCTTTGCGCACGCTATTAGGCACGCATGTGGCGCAAAAAGGTTCTTTGGTTTCGGCTGATCGATTACGCTTTGACTTTGCCCATTTTGAGCCCATTTCGACCGAGCAGTTGCGTCAAATTGAACAGTTGGTTAATCACAATATCATGCTTAATCTTCCGGTCGGTACCCAGCAAATGGACATAGATGCAGCCAAACAAATGGGTGCCATGGCTTTGTTTGGTGAGAAATATGGTGATGTAGTTCGTGTGGTGGATATGGGTGAGTTCTCTATTGAATTGTGTGGTGGAACCCATGTCAGATCAACGGGAAACATTGGCCCCTTCCGCATTCTATCTGAAGGCGGCGTTGCTTCTGGAGTCAGACGTATTGAAGCGATCACCGGTGAAGGTGCTTGGCAAACCATCTATCAATTAGAGTCGGTGATTTCACAAGTCGCCTCAGTTATCAAAGCCGATAAAGCTCACTTAGTGGATAAGGTTAGCCAATTGGTGTCGAGCCAAAAAGAATTAGAAAAACAACTGCAGCAGCTAAACTCACAGTTAGCGGCTAATCAAGGCGAAGAAATTCTTCAACAGGTTAAACAGCTAAATGGTATTAATTTGTTGGCAGCTGAAATGACCGGTGCGGATAGTGCAATGTTACGTGAAACCTTGGACAGGTTGAAAGATAAACTTGAGCCAGCGGTTATAATCCTTGCCGCAGTAGATGGCGATAAGGTCAGTCTTGCTGCCGGCGTCAGTAAAGCCATAACCGATCGCTTTAAAGCAGGTGAGTTGGTTAATCATGTAGCCCAACAAGTGGGTGGCAAAGGCGGTGGTCGCCCTGATATGGCGATGGCAGGTGGTAAAGAACCTCAGCATCTTGCTTCGGCGCTTGCGTCGGTACAGGCATGGGTGGAATCCAAATAAACTCTGTTTAATCTGTCTTGGATTCCACTTAATTGAAACAAAAGGCAGGGTAAACATTTAAAAACTAAAGGGCATAGATAATATGGCTTTAATTGTCCAAAAATACGGTGGCACCTCGGTTGGCTCGTTGGAACGCATCCAAAATGTAGCTAAAAAAGTGTCAAAATTTGTCGATGAAGGTCATCAAGTCGTGGTTGTTTTGTCAGCCATGTCTGGCGAAACCAATCGTTTGACTGAAATGGCTAAGACAATGCAAGCGCGTCCGTCTAAGCGTGAAATGGATATGTTGCTCACGACGGGTGAGCAAGTCACGATTGCGCTGTTGAGTATGGCTTTACAAGAAAAGGGTTATGGCGCTATTTCTTACACCGGTTGGCAAATTCCGATCCAGACTGATGAGGTGCATACAAAAGCACGCATTGATAGCATTAACGCCGATAAAATTCACGAACAGCTTAACCAAGGCAAGGTGGTCGTGGTTGCAGGATTCCAAGGGGTTACGGCAAATGGAGATATTTCTACTTTAGGCCGAGGGGGTTCGGATACCACCGCGGTTGCTCTAGCCGCAGCATTAAAAGCGGATGAGTGTCAAATTTACACTGATGTTGATGGGGTTTACACCACCGATCCACGTGTCGTGCCTGAGGCGCGTCGTCTAGAGACGATTACCTTTGACGAAATGCTTGAAATGGCCAGTTTAGGCGCGAAGGTATTACAAATACGTTCAGTTGAATTTGCCAGTAAATATAAAGTTCCGTTACGCGTTTTATCCTCTTTAACTGAAGGCGGCGGCACATTAATAACTTCTGAGGACAATAACATGGAAAAACCACTTATTTCGGGGATTGCGTTTAATCGTGATGAATCTAAATTGCAGATTCGCGGTGTACCCGATAAGCCAGGGATTGCTTTTGCACTCTTGGGACCCATTGCCGATGCTAATATCGAAATTGATATGATTATTCAAAACCAAGGCCAAGATGGAACCACCGATTTTACCTTTACGGTTCCACGTGGTGATCGTGCCCATGCGTATGAAATTCTTGAAACGATTGCTAAAGATTTAGGTGCACGCGAAGTCATTTTTGACGATAGCATAGCTAAGGTCTCTTTGGTTGGGGTCGGTATGCGTTCACATGTTGGGATTGCGAGTCGCATGTTTAAAGTCTTGGCGGATCAAAACATTAATATTCAAATGATTGCGACTACTGAGATTAAGATTTCTGTGGTGATAAAAGAGTCTGAATTAGAGGCAGCAGTTCAGAATCTGCATCAGAAGTTTGAACTGGATAAAGTTTAAGTTTTAGCCCGTATATTCCAGTTAAGGGCTTTACATCCCGTTTAATAAATTGTAATATACGCGCACTAATTGGAGACGTGGCCGAGAGGCTGAAGGCGCTCCCCTGCTAAGGGAGTATAGGGTTTGTAGCTCTATCGAGGGTTCGAATCCCTCCGTCTCCGCCATTACACTTAAAAAGCCCGCTTATGCGGGCTTTTTTTATCTAGAAAAATTCATCAAAAACTCCTGTAAATAAAGTTTTAACGATTATGATCAAGCTAATCATCAATTAGTTGGTGAGTGTTTGGGCTTGAAATATGACTTCTGGTTGTTTCATTGTTTATTAATTTCTTAGGTAAAGTACATGGGTAGGCTATCTAAAATAATCAAATAAACCACTTTGGGTTTTATTCGATTATTTTTCACGGGGCCTGGCTGTTATAATCAACATAAGTTAATACTTGGTATTAATGCCATTTAGCTTTTTGTTAAAAGCCCGATTTCGCTCGGGTTTTTTATTGCATAAAGCTAACAAAACAATCCCTTTGCTTGGAGGTATTCTTGGCTATTCATCTGATTTTGGGTGGCGCTCGTTCGGGTAAAAGCGCTTATGCTGAACAACTTGCCAAACAGTTTGCAGCCTTGCAGTGTGCTTCGGTTTGTTATATCGCCACGGCGCAGGTACAGGATGTTGAAATGCAACAGCGCATCGCGCACCATCAAGCGAGCAGGCCTGCTGGTTGGCAAACCTATGAAGTTCAAACTGACTTAGCCGGTGCACTGCTTCAACAGCCGCAGGAGGGTGTGGTGATCATAGATTGTTTAACCCTCTGGTTGATGAGCTGTTTTAGTCAGTATCCGACGATTAATCAAGCGGCGATTGATGAGTTTATGGCCGCTTTGTCGGTGTTTAAAGGCGAGCTTTATATGGTGTCCAATGAGGTTTCAATGGGGGTCGTGCCAATGGGGGCGATCTCGCGAGATTATGTGGATGCCCTAGGGCGGATGCATCAGCATATTGCCGCTATGGCTGACCGAGTGACGCTGATGGTTGCCGGTATTCCGATGAAGGTTAAAGGATAGCAAGGGTAATAAGGATAACAAGGATTAAACATGTCAGATAAATGGATACAGCAGCCGATCAAATTACTCGATGAGCAGGCGGCGGAGTCGGCGCGTTTGCGTCAGGCGCAATTGACTAAGCCAGCCGGTTCGCTTGGCCGATTAGAAAAGCTGGCCATAGCTTTAGCGGCAATGCAGGGAACCGAGCAACCGCAAATGCGCAAGGCTTGGGTGAGTGTATTTGCCGCTGATCATGGCTTAGCACAAGCCGGTGTGTCGGCTTTTCCAGCCGAAGTGACCGCACAAATGGTACATAACTTTTTGAACGGCGGGGCGGCGATTGCGGTGTTAGCCAAACAGCAGCAAATGGCGTTTGAGGTGGTCGACGTGGGCGTTAATGCTGAATTTACACCCCAACCAGGCCTGGTGATCGCGAAGGTAGCTAAAGGCACGGCATCGAGTTTAACCGGTACAGCCATGACGGATTCGCAATGTCTCGCGGCGTTGGAGGTCGGCAAACAGGCGGCTGATCGCGCTTTTCAAGCGGGGGTCGATTGTTTTATTGGTGGTGAAATGGGCATTGGCAATACCGCTGCAGCGAGTTTACTGATTGCTAAGCTAACGGGGTCGGATTTAGCGCCTTTGGTCGGTGCCGGTACCGGGTTGGATGCGATCGGATTAGCGCATAAGCGTCAGGTGCTCGCGCAAGTGATGGCGCAGCATCAAGCGTTGGATGCACGCGATCCTTTAGCGGTGTTAGCCTGTTTGGGTGGGTTTGAAATCGCGGCGCTAGCCGGGGCGTATTTGCGCTGTGCGCAATTGGGTTTGCCGGTGTTGGTGGATGGCGTGATTACCACCGCCGCAGCCTTAGTCGCGGAACAGCTCGCGCCCGGGGCCAAACACGGGTGGCTGTTTAGTCATCGTTCGGTTGAACCTGCGCATCAAGCCTGTTTTGACGCCCTTCAAGTTCAGCCTTTATTACAACTCGATCTGCGTTTGGGTGAAGGCTCGGGTGCGGCTATTGCTTGGCCTTTATTGCAGCAGGCCTGCTGGTTACATAATCAGATGGCAACCTTTGCTGAGGCGGGTGTGGCGGGATAAACCGGATGTATATTAAGATGCATCCATGTAAAACACATAATAAAAAATAAAGTTATTCGAGGATATCTCATGCACAGTATGACTGATCATGAAACGCTTAGATTATTACAAAATATTATTGACCATGTTCCGGTGCGTCTATTTTGGAAAGATAAAGATGGACGTTACTTGGGGGCGAATAAGCTATTTTTAACCGATGCACAGCTCAGTGCTGATGAACTGCTGGGAAAAACCGATTTTGATTTACCTTGGACACCAGAGAAGCAGCAGGCTTATTTTGATGAAGATAAGCGGCTAATTGAGCAGGGCAAGGCTTTATTAGCGCGTGAAGATCACGATTTAAATATTCAAGGCGAACAGCGGGTGTGGCTGACATCTAAAGTGGCTTTGCGTGATGAACAGGGTCAAGTGATCGGTATGTTAGGCAGTTATGAAGACATCACCAACTTGCGAATGATGGAAACGCAGTTAGAAAAGCAGGCCGCTTTACTGACTCACCAGCGTTATCATGACAGCTTAACCCAGTTAGCGAACCGTGTTTTGTTGCAAGATAGATTGCATCATGCGATTGAAAAGTGTCGTTTGCATCAACAGCATTTCTCGGTTTATTTTATTGATTTGGATATGTTTAAGAAAATCAATGACTCCTTGGGGCATGAGCTGGGTGATAGAGTGCTGTGTGAGCTTTCAAGGCGTTTAAGCTTTTTAATTCAGGGTGAAGATACGTTGGCGCGTTTGGGTGGTGATGAGTTTGTTATTTTGTATGAGTCATTTGAACAGCTGCATGAGATTAGTTTGTTAGCACAGAAAATTAATCAAGTGATTGCTCGGCCTATCAAGATTGCAGAGCATGAGTTTTATTTGTCGGCCAGCATTGGTATTAGCCTGTATCCACAAGATGGTCAAAATACTGAAGACCTGTTGCGCTGTGCGGATGCTGCCATGTTTCGTGCTAAGGATTTAGGGCGAAATCAGTTTCAGTTTTATACCGAAGATTTAACCCATAAAGCGGTTGAGCATATGGCGATTCAGGCCGGGCTTAGGCAAGCATTAAAACGTGACGAGTTCGAGGTCTATTATCAACCTCAGATTGATGGTTATTATGACACGATTGTTGGTATGGAGGCCTTGGTGCGTTGGCTCCATCCTCAGCAAGGACTTTTGTCCCCGGCGAAGTTTGTGCCGATTGCTGAAGAGGCCGGAATTATGTGGGAAGTCGACCGCTGGGTGATTAATCGGGCTACTCAGCAGTTTAAGCAGTGGATAGATCAGGGTTTGAACCCGGGCAAGCTGTCATTGAATTTAAGTGTTAAGCAATTGCAGCAAGCTGATTTTATTGAATGGCTTGATGCCTGTTTGCAAAAAAATGAATGCTTGCCGCAATGGTTGGAATTTGAGTTAACTGAAACCGAGTTGATGACCCATTTTGAGCTGATGAATGCGCGATTTATGGCATTGGAAGCGATGGGTATTAGTTTAGCGATTGATGATTTTGGTACCGGTTATTCATCCCTGGCCTACCTAAAACGCTTGCCGGTGAAGAAAATTAAAATGGATAAGTCGTTTATTCGTGATTTACCAAACGATGAAGAAGACGCTGTGATTACACGAACTATGATTGCGATGGCAGAACAGTTGGGCTTAAAGGTCTTAGCAGAAGGGGTGGAAACCCCGGCACAGCGCGCTTTTTTATTACGTGAACAGTGTCCGATGATTCAGGGCTTTTTATATAGCCAACCGGTAGATGTCCAACACATGACGGACTTGCTGGTTAAAGGCTTCTGATGTCTTTAAAGCAACATATTTATCTGGTTCGCCATCCTGCTTTAATGGCACAGTTCTCAGGGACACCGTTTATTGGGCGCACCCATTGTTTAGCGGAGGCTGACAGTGCATTACGACTGCAGCAAGCCTTGTTGGCGTTGAAGGTGGATAGACTGGTGAGCTCACCTTTAGCGCGCTGTGCGGGTTTAGCGCAGGACTTAGCAGCGCAAATGCAGCGTCCTTTGCTATTGGATGGCAACTGGCAAGAGCGCGATTGGGGCGCGTGGGATGGCTGTGCCTTAGCCGATCTTAATCCCCAAGCCTTGCAAGCCTATTACGATGAACCATTTGACTATGCTATTCCTCAGGCTGAAACTTTTGCGGCGATGCAAAGCCGTATTCAGCAGGCCTGGTTGGATTTGGTCGCGTTAAAGCAGGATGTGTTGTGTATTTGTCATGGCGGGCCGATGCGTTTGGTGTTGCAGCAGCAATTAGGTTTAGCAAATGAGGCGTTGTTCCAGTTGAAAATCGATTATGGTACTTTGATTGGATTTGAGGTGCATCACACCGAACAGGGCGTGTTTAGTCAATTATGTCTAATGCAGCCTCTGTTAGAACGCAGGTTAGATAGCAAGGGCTAGGTTTATGGCGCAGGGTTTGAAGTCTTTTTGGTTGGCCTTACAGTTTTTTACTCGCTGGCCGACCCCGCAGTTTGCCCAGGTGACCGAACAGGATATGGGGCGTGCTTTAGCTTGGTTACCGATCATCGGATTGATGATTGGGGCAGGCTTGTGGCTGCTTAGCCTGGTGCAATTTGCTTTGCCCACAAGTGTGGTGGCCTTGTTGATTTTGGCATTTTGGGTCTGGCAAACCGGCGCACTGCATATTGATGGTGTTGCGGATTTTGCCGATGGCTGGTTGGCTGGCTGTGGCAATCAGCAACGCGCGTTAGAGGTGATGAAGGACAGCCGAATTGGCACGGGCGGTGGCGTAGCCATCGCTTTGTTGCTGTTAGCCAAATGGGTGCTGTTGGTCGAGTTACTGACGTTGGATTTGGCGGTTTGGTTGGTGCTGATTCCGCTGGTAGCAAGGGTTGCTTCGTTAGTGTTAATGGTCACCACGTCTTATGCCAGTCAACATGGCATGGCGGAATCCATGTTCCGTTGTTTAAACCGTAAATGGGTGGTGTTTTGGGGCTTACTGGTGGTGCTCCTGTTGTTAGTGCTGCAACCAGGCCTGTTCGTGTTAGGCTTGGTTTGGTGGTGGATTCGTTTTGTTATTGTTAGAACCCTTGGCGGGATGAATGGCGACACGGCCGGCATGATGACGGAGCTGATTGAACTGGCGATGATGCTCGGTTTGATTGCGTTAGTCAGTCTGAATTTGGCGGGTTGGGCGAGCTTGATTTCGAGCTTGGTCAATTAGCTGACACAAATCCGCTAGGCCCTCAATTAGGCGCGCCGTTGGGCGTTGGTATTGATCGGCATTCAGCGCGATGATCTGTCCATTTTGTTGTGCGGTTAAAAAGCTCAAGGCTTGCCAGCTTCTTAACCAGGCCTGCTGCACCTCGCCCGTGCCACCGAGTAATATCAAATCCGGGTTAGCGTTAATCACCGCTTCTCGACTCACATGGGGCGCAAGGGCCGTTTGGTCGGCAAAAACATTGACCCCACCGCACAGTGCCATCGCCTGACCAATAAATTGTTCACCATTGACGGTAATCAGCGGTTGGTTCCACACTTGGTAAAACACCTTGACGAGACTTTTATCTTGATATTGCGCTCGTAAAAAGTGGAGTTGTTGGCGTAAGCGTTCAGCTTCTGTTCGCGCTGTGTCAGTCTGGTCGGTCAGTCTACCGATTTCTTCAATTAAATTTGGAATGTCATCGAGTTGTTGGGTATCTCGCACCAATACACGAAACCCCATGTTTTGTAAGCGGGCAATGTCTTGCGGTTTATTACCTGATGCCCAAGCGAGAATTAAATCGGGGTTGAGTTCGATAATGCGTTCTAGGTTAAGGGCATTGTAACTGCCGACATGGGCGCGATTTAACGCCTCAGGCGGGTAATCCGAAAAGCTGACCACACCCACCAGTTTATCGCCAGCACCGGCGGAAAACACCAACTCGGTTAGGCTGGGTGCAAGAGAAATAATCCGCTCTACGGGTTGTGCCAAACTGGCCGATGAGGCGAGGGTCAGCAGGCTAAATACCCAAGCCTTTAAAGGATTTGAATTAATAAAATGCATAGCTGATGATTCCTATCATACTTATCACGAGCAATAAACTGCCATCGATGCGATTACGCAGTGCCAACGCAGCTTGCAGATGCTTGAGATCAATCTCGCGTGAAGCTTGTGCGGGGCCAAAGTAGGGTTTAGCTTTTAATTCGCCAAAATAACGGGTTGGGCCACCGAGTTGCGCCTTAATCACCCAAGCCATTGCGCTAATTGGATAACCGGCATTGGGGCTGTCATGGCCTCGCGCTTGCTGCCAGACGGTTTTAGCGGCAGCTTGACGACCCAATAACAGGATCAAGCCAGCGGTTAGGCGCGCCGGAATCCAGTTGGCGAGATCATCCAGTCTTGCCGCGATTTTACCAAAGCGTTCATAACGGGGTGTGCGATAACCGACCATCGAATCCAAGGTGTTAATCGCCTTGTAGATGACTAAACCCGGGAGTCCAAACAGTAACAAATAAAACAATGGCGCGACTAGGCCATCACTGAGGTTTTCAGCATAGCTTTCAATTCCGGCTTTGTAACAGTCTGAGTGACTAAGATCAGCGGTGTCACGGCTGACCAGCATGGCTACCGCCTGCTGCGGATGTGAATGGTTTTGTAAGGCGTTGACCGAGTCATAGAGCATGCGATGCGCCAACAGGGTGGAGGCGAACAGCCCACTGAGCAACAGTGCAAGCGCTGGATGAAGGCTGTTTGCCATGGCATTTAGTAGGTAAACCAGCGTAAAAGATGCCAGTCCGCATAGCGTCAGTACCCAAATAACTAATAGCCCACCACGCAGCCGACTATCAAGATAAAACCACTTTTCAAACTGACTGATGAGTTTGCCGATAAATACCACTGGATGTGTTCGGTTTAAAAACTCACCGAAGAGACGGTCTATTACCAACGCCAAGAGTGCGATTAGCAGGATCGTTAAAGGGTCAAAGATTAACATGGGTAGTTATCAAGTGCGGTTGCGAGACGCTGGTGGGCGGCGGGTGTTTTAACCGCCAGCCGGATATGAGGTTGGTTAAAACCAAAGTTATCGCAGGCTCGAATCAGCAGGCCTTGGCGGGCTAAATACTCAGCAAGCGGTTGTGCCGGGGTATGGAGTTTAAGCAAGATAAAATTGGCTTCGCTTGGGTAGATTTTTTCAATCAAACGGCAATCACTTAATTGCGTAATCAAATCCTGCTTGTCTTGCTTTAACCAGGCCTGGGTGCGGGCATCAAAATTAGCCTGCTGCAAGGCCTGCGTCATTAAAAGGCTATCCAAGGTCGCAATCGGCCAAGTGGCCTGAGGCCAATTTTCTAGCTGAGTAGGGTGGGCCAATATTGCGCCGATACGAATACCGGCACAGCCATAGTATTTGGTCAGCGATTGAAAAATAATCAGTTTGGGATAGTGTGCAAGCTGGTCACGCAGGCTGTGCTCGGTTTGCCAGCCGATAAAGGGCAAAAAGGACTCATCAATACACAACCAGGACTGGTGTGCTTGGCAATGTTGTAATAAGGCGATGAGCTGTGTACGTGGATACCGTCGTCCGTCCGGTGTCGCTGGATTGACCAATACCACGAGACTATCAGCATTCAGTTGGCTGGGGAACACCAAACTATTGGTATCAAGGTCGCGGCGTATCAATTGGGTGTGGGGGCTAAATAACTTGGCGGCGCGTGCATATTCACCGTAAAGCGGCGAATATAACAGGGTTTGTTTAGGACGCAGCCAGTTAAAAAAGTCAAAAATCGCTGCGGAGATACCGTTGGTTAAGCGAATCTGCTCGGTGTGGAGTTGCAGTTTTTCTGCCAGCAGCTGTTGCAGTGGATTAGCCTGTTCGGGCGGGTAGTGCATCAGTAAGGCTGGGTTGATGTTTAAATCAAAATCCGGCTGTAGCGGGTTTAAACTGGCCGAAAAGTCCAGCAATTGATCCAATGCGTGTTCTGTTGACCAGCCTAATTGCTGGGCTGCGGAAAAAAACTGCCCCCCGTGTGCCGTCATTTACAGATCGATGCCTTTTTGCGCTTGAATACCGCTTTTATATGCATGTTTCTCGTCTTTGATTTCAGATACCGTATCCGCAAGTTCACGCAGTTCGGCAATCGCTGAGCGCCCAGTGACCACCAGATGCTGCATGTCGGGTTTCTGACTCAGACCATTAAGCACCTCATCTTTATCAAGATAGTCGTAGCTGAGTAGGTAGGTCAGCTCATCCAGTACAACCAGATCATAACTTGGGTCGGTCAGCATCTTCATGGCCACCTGCCAGCCATTTTTTGACGTGGCGATGTCCTGTTCGCGGTTTTGGGTATCCCAGGTAAATCCATCCCCCAGTACATGCCATTCACAGTTTGGAAATTGACTAAAAAACGCTTCTTCGCCGGTGTCGGTGCGGCTTTTAATAAACTGACAGACTCCGACCTTCATGCCGTGACCCAGCGCACGCGCCACCATGCCAAATGCCGAGGTTGATTTGCCTTTGCCATTGCCGGTAATCACCAGCAGCAGGCCTTTTTTCTGGTCGGCACGCGCAATAGCGGCATCAATTTGCGCCTTTTTGCGCGCCATACGGATTTTATGAAATTCGGATTTTTGCGAGTCTGTATGCATCTTGTTGGTCATCCTCAAAAGTAAACCGCCTAGTTTACAAAAATTAAGCGCAGACTTGGTTAATAAATGCGATAACCGGTGATTTTATTCGCAATCGAGCGATAAAAAACTCTATAATCCTCGCTATGTTATTCAGTTATCCAGTCCTTATCTAAACCAAGAATCCAACGAGTATCCTATGAAAAAAACCTTTGCACTGACCCACGAAACCCTTGCCACGGCTAGAGTTGTCGAAGCCATTAAACATGACGTCCGCAAATATCTAAAGCGTGAACGTGCCAAAGCCTTGCCAAAAGGCGCGGACTTTTGGGATTTTGATTGTCGTTTTGGTGCGGATGCCACAAGCAGTCAACCGGTTCATGTTACCGAAATTAATACCCTGATTAGCCAAGCTGAAGCCGATCAGCTTGCACAATGCTATATCGAGATTATGGCAAAACCCGGCCATAGAGCGCCAAAAGAATAGCTAATGTTTGATGTTTTGGAAAGGGTATAAGCATTGGCGGATCAAGCAGGTATTAAAACATCATCCCATCGCGCGTCCGATATGGCGCAGATTAATGCAGCAAGATCCTATTTTTCAAGAATTGAGTTCGGTGCAAAAAGCCTATTTGCGAGAGCTGGTTACGTTGTTTATCAATCAAAAACGATTCAGCAGCGCACAAGGGTTAGTTTTAACGGAGTCAATCAAAATTAAAATTGCGGCCCATGCCTGTCTGTTAATTCTTGAATTGGATTTGGACTTCTACCAAGGCTGGCGGGATATTATTGTTTATCCTACGTCATTTGTAGTTGAACGCGATGAGATCGATGATTCAGGGGTCGTTTTACATCAACAGCAGGTGCTGGGCGGTGAAGCTTGGCTTAATGGTCCGGTTATTTTAGATTGGCAAGGTTTTAAACAGGAAACAAAGCGGTTCGGATCAGGACGGAATCTGGTCATACACGAATTTGCACATAAGTTAGATATGCTTAATGGCGCTGCTAATGGCAGACCGCCGTTGCATCAAACTATGTCGTCTGCACAATGGCAGGTGGTATTTAGTCAGGCTTTTGAAACGCTGACCTATCAAATCGAAAACCAACTTTCCCCATGTTTAAATGCTTATGCATCGACGACCCCGGCTGAATTTTTTGCAGTTTGTACCGAATACTTTTTTACTGCCCCAGATCAACTAGCCAAGGCGTTTCCAGCAGTTTACCATCAGCTCAGCTTGTTTTATCGCCAAGACCCACAAGCTCGTCAGGGTTCTAGTGTTTTTCAATAACGCCGATAAGCCTTACTTAACTAAACTGGGTTGAACAAAATTGGGTTTGTTGACGGAGTCGAGATAGAGTTCTTCAACCTGCGCGCGCGCCCAAGGCGTTTTTCTTAAAAATTTAAGACTGGACTTGATCGAGGGGTCTTTGTTAAAGCAGTTGATGCGAATTAGATTGCCCAAGCCAATCCAGCCATAGTAGTCAACGAGTGCGACCAGCATTTTCTCAAGCGTCACGCCATGCAGTGGGTTGTTAGCTTGGCTGTTCATCTGGATACTTCTTGAAGTTGAGTCCAGTGACATTCGCAGTCACCGCTATCGGTTGCAATATAGGCCGAATCGTCGGTTAGGCTGATCGAAAAATCCATCGTGCGGCTAACTCGTTTGGCCAGCGCCTGAATTTCATCCCAGTTGAACCGAATAATATCCACCTTGAGGCTTTGTAGCTTGGTTTGGTTTTGTGACCACCAAACGTCTGATTTGGAATTGAAACTGTAGATTTTGGTGGTGCGAGCCAAGCGGCTGGCTTTTTTTATGCGCTCGAGGCTAGGTTCACCCACATCAACCCAAAGTATCAGTTGGTCATCCAATGTTTTAGCCCAAAGGTCCGGCTCCTCAACGGCGCTTAAGCCTTTAGTAAAGTCTAGTTTGTTGTTGGGATCGGTATCGACATTTAAACAGTATGCCAGTACACGCATCATCATGCGCTCCAAGTTTTCAGAGGGGTGTTGCGCCAGTGTTAAGTTAAGGGTTTGATATAAATGGCGGTTCATATCCGACAGCGCAATATTAAATTTGTATATGGTTGGTTTTAACGCCACGTTATGATCCTGTTTTATTTTAAATGCTGATTAGTATAGCAAGCTTTTGTCGCAAGACCGCTTATTGCTTCGGTTTGAATAGCCAAAATATTTTTTACAGACTTTAAGGGATAAGGTGGCCGGATCATTATTTATCAGTCAAAGAAATTGGGTTTGGTGAATGAGCATAAGGCCAAGCATTTGAAAAACTTCACCATCAAATCGAACATCAAGATTACACTAATATGAACCCTTATGTTGCCACTGATCCCGCCGAGTTTTTTGCAGTCAGCACGGAATTTTTTTACTGCGCCTCGGCATCTTAACCAGCATTTCCCTGCGCTTTATCAGCAGTTGAGTTTGTTTTATCGTCAAACGCCCACGCCTTAGCCAAGCCTCTAACTTCGTATTTGACTTGCAGTTTTCGTCGAGAAGCGTAGAGTAAGTAGACAAGGCATTTGTCCAGGAGCGAACCATGAAGCGAGTGACGCATTGGCTGACGATTTGGTCATTCTTTTTAACGCTATCCTCCGGTTTGAATCATGCGCTAGCGGTTGATGCACCGCAACAAGCAGGCCTGGTGGCGCAGTTAAGCATTGAAGGCGGCATTGGTCCGGCGACACAGGATTATATTGAGCGCGGTATTCAGAAGGCCGAAGCGCAACAGGCTGAATTCATTATCCTGAAAATGGATACGCCGGGTGGGTTAGACAGCGCAATGCGGGCGATTATCAAAAATATCGCGAATGCCAACACGCCGATTGTGACCTATGTGTCACCCAGTGGCGCACGCGCGGCGAGCGCAGGCACGTATATTCTCTATGCCAGTCATATTGCCGCCATGGCCCCCGGCACAAATCTTGGCGCAGCTACGCCGGTGCAAATCGGCGGGTTTTCTCCGCCAGATATTAAACCTAATCCGGCTTCACGGCCCAATTCCACTTCGGATGATGTGAGTGAAACCGACGCGCTTAAGCAAGCCGAGTTAGACCAAGCCATGCAAGACCCATCCAAACGTAAAGCCATCAATGATGCGGTCGCCTATATTCAAGGTTTAGCCCAGTTGCGGGGACGCAACACGGAATGGGCAGAAAAAGCCGTGCGCCAAGCTGCGAGTTTATCGGCAGATGAAGCCTTAGCGCAAAATGTCATTGATTTAATCGCCACCAGTCGTGCCGATTTACTCGCCCAGCTTAATGGCCGTAGCGTCACATTGCATCAGCAGGTGCGCCAACTCAATACCCTTAATCTACAGGTGGTGGAAATAGCCCCGGATTGGCGCAGCCGCTTGCTGAGTGTGATCACGCATCCCAATATCGCTTATATTTTGCTTGTTATTGGTATTTATGGCCTCATTTTGGAGTTTTTTAATCCAGGCGCGTTTTTGCCGGGCATTCTTGGCGCGATTTCTTTATTGCTGGCGGTCTATGCGTTTCAGCTTATGCCTGTAAGTTACGTCGGCATGGCGCTGATTATCCTGGGCATAGGTTTGATTATCGCTGAAGCTTTTGAGCCAAGCTTTGGTTTGCTTGGTTTAGGCGGGTTGGTTGCGTTTGTGATTGGCTCGGTGATGTTGATAGATACCGATGCGCCTGGATATGGAATTGATCTGTCGGTGATTCTAAGCTTTACACTCTTGAGCTTTATAGCGCTGGTGATGATAGTCTGGTTTGCTTTAAAGTCTAGCCAGCAAAAAATTGTGAGTGGACTGGAGGCCTTAGTCGGCAGTGAAGGACGTGTCATTGATGATTTTGATCATAAGGGCTTGGTGCTCATGCATGGTGAGCATTGGCAAGCCATGACGAACGTACCACTAAAAAAACTACAACAAGTGAAAGTGATCGGTTTAAAGAACCTGGTTCTGCAAGTCGAACCGCTGGAAGACAATGATCGCAAAACGGAGGATGTGTCATGAGTATCTATGCATTTTTAACCCTGGTCGCATTGGTGGTGTTGTTTTTTGCCAGCGCGATTCGAATCTTGCGCGAATACGAGCGTGGTGTCATTTTTATGCTTGGCCGTTTTACCAAAGTGAAAGGGCCGGGGATGATTATCGTGATTCCATTCATTCAGCAAATGGAAAGAGTGGATTTGCGAACGGTTGTATTGGATGTGCCGAGTCAAGATGTGATATCTCGTGATAACGTATCGGTGCATGTCAATGCGGTGGTCTATTTTCGTGTAATTGAGCCGGATAAAGCCATTATCCAAGTTGAAGACTTTCACGAAGCCATCAGTCAATTATCGCAAACGACTTTGCGTTCGGTATTGGGGCAGCATGAGCTTGATGAAATGCTCGCCGAGCGTGATCGATTAAATGTCGATATTCAAACCTCGCTTGATGAACAAACCGATGCATGGGGGATCAAGGTCAGTAATGTTGAAATCAAGCATGTTGATTTAGATGAAAGTATGATTCGTGCCATCGCCAAACAAGCTGAAGCCGAGCGTTCGCGACGCGCCAAAGTGATTCATGCCGAGGGCGAAATGCAAGCCTCTCAAAAACTGCTTGATGCGGCTCAAATTCTATCGCAACAACCCCAAGCACTGCAGTTGCGTTATCTGCAAACCCTCACAGAAATCGCCGGTGACCGCTCCAACACCATTGTCTTCCCACTGCCAATGGATTTAGCGGATGTGATATTTAATAAAACTAAAACGTGATTATATAAACTCACCAGGCCTGGTGCTATGTTTAGCCACTAGGCTTCGAGCCGTGTCTCGATTCGACTTTTCATAAGGCACCAGCTAAACTAGGTGATAGTATTTTGACACCTTTTAGGTTACAATTTATCCATGATAAAAAGTTTTATTCATAAAGGACTTCAAAAGTTTTACGCCTCCGGCAATACTTCTGGTATTCAGAAAAAGCATGAGAAAAAACTGCGCCTTATACTAACCAACTTAGATCAAGCTGAAAGCCCAGATGATATGGATTTGCCAGGGCTTTTTATGCCCCCGCTGAAGGGAGAGCGCAGCGGAATTTGGTCTGTGCGTATAAGTGGTAACTGGAGAATCACTTATCGCTTTGATGGGCGAGATGTCGAAATTGTAAATTATGAGGACTATCACTAATGGCCATGTTTAACCCAGCACATCCTGGTGAGATTTTAAAAGACCTGATTATCGAATCTTTAGGTTTAACGATTACTGATGTTGCATCTCACTTGGGTGTCAGTCGTAAAACCTTATCTAAGATTTTAAATGCGCACGGTTCCATTACACCGGAAATGGCCGTTCGGCTAGAGCTGGCTTTTGGTAAGCCAACAGCCGATCACTGGCTCCGTTTGCAAAATGCTTATGATCTTTGGCAAACAAGACAGCAAAAAACGTCATTTCAGGTTTTACCTTACAGCGCTCAAATGGCATAATCCAGCTATCAAGAATTAGCTAGAAGTTTAAAGGAAATCGAATGGCCGGATCATTGTTTGATCAGTTAAAAAAGTCGGGTTTGGTAAATGAACATAAAGCCAAGCAGATTAAAAAAGAAAAGTATCAACAATCTAAACAACAAAAAGGGCAAAAAACCGAGGCGGCAGATAAAAACGTGGCTGACTTGGCGGCTGAAGCCAGCCGTCTAAAAGCGGAAAAAGACCGTCAATTAAACCTAGCACGCCAGCAACAGCAAGCCGAAAAGGCCAAGCAAGCAGAGCTGAAACAAATTTTGCAAACGAATCGTTTAACTGACGCTGTCGGTGATCTGCCATTTAACTTTGCGGATGAAGGCAAAATCAAAACCCTGCAGGTGAATGCCAAAACCCATGCTGGCCTGGCCAAAGGGCGGATTCGTATCGCACGCTTTGCGGATGAGTATTGGATGATTCCAGACATGGCCGCAGAAAAAGTTGCGCTGCGCGATGCCAGCGTGCTGATTGCTTTCGCAAGCTCAGAAGACAATTTATCGGATGAAGACAAGGATTATTATGCCAAATTTGAAATCCCGGATGATTTGGTTTGGTAGTTTCTTATCACTTTGGAGCATACTGCGGTATTCTCAATTTTTAGTTGTTTAGGTGCTGTTTAAGTGCGCTTAGGCCTTCTAGCATAATCGGGGCGGGTTGTAAAAAGTGGCTGCCGTCTAGGGTGATAATGCGGGTGTTTTGCGGCAGGCTCATAATTTGGCAGACCGGGGTGAGTTTGCGTTCAAAAATAAACACTAAATCAGGTTGCAGCTGATTAATCAGTGTTTGCAGTTGGTTTTCGTTATCGGTGATCGGTAGATGGGTAATGCGTTGTTGATGGCCGACCACTTCAAATCCGGCGTGATTAAATAAATCCGCCAACCAAGAATCTAATCCAAAGCTATAAGGCAGGCCGGAACAAGACGAAACCAATAATAGTTTTCGTCCTTTGCCATCGATTGATTTCGCGGCTTGTCGCCATTGTTGTGCAAAATCCTGCGCTTTTTTGAGCGCCGTAGGGTTGTTTAACTGCTGAGCAATCTCAAGCAGGTTGTGTTCAATTTGTTGCATGGAAGCGAAGCTTTCGAGCCTTAGTGCGGCGGCAATATCAGTTTTAATCGCGTCAAATTGATCTTGCGGAGTCCAGTCGGAGGTGAGTCACAAATCGGGTTTGAGCGACTGAATGGCTGGCTGGTTTGGGTCGAGTAGCCCGCCGGTATCGGTAACACCGAGTTCTTTGTTGTATCTGCTGGCACCAACAATGCAGTGTTTAATGCCTAAGTAGTCGAGTTGATGGGTGATATAGGGTGATTGGCTAATTATGCGTGGACATTCTGCGAACACAGTTGCGCTAAAAGCGAGCAGGCAAACAGCCAGCCATAATTGCGTGGTTAAACGGTAAGTTATCATGGCTGTAGGAGTTCCAGTATTTTGTCCATCGCTAAATGCTGTTCCAGCGTGTCGGCAAGGCGGTTAAGTTGTTGTTCGCGTTGTTGGTTGAGGTCGAAGGTTTCGGTTTCCGCCAGGCCTGCCCAGTTAAGTAGGGTTTGCAGGGCTTCGGGCTGGTCGAATAGACCGTGACAATAGCTGACAAAAATTTGATTATCGTTGGACACGGCACCATCGGTGTCGCCATTTTGCCATTGAATGGCGGGCGCATAGTGGCTAAAGTCGGTTTGGCCTTGATGGATTTCATAACCGCTGATCTTGGCCGGTTCAACCAGGCCTGGTAGCTGCAATGAACCTTGGCGATTGATGAGTTGTTTGTGCGGATAGAACGTCGTGCTGTAATCCATTAAACCTAGGCCGGGTATTTGGGTTTGATCAGACTCAATACGATTCGGGTCGTTAATCAGTGTGCCGAGCATTTGCAAGCCACCGCAAATGCCGATTAGTTTGCCGCCATAACGTAAGTGTTTTTGTAAGTAGGGCAACCAGGCCTGGTTGTGGTTTTGTAACCAATCCAAATCAAATGCGACACTTTTGGAACCAGGCAACACCACCAAGTCTGCAGGAGGAATCGACTCGTTATGTTTGACCCATTGAAAATCCATTTGCGGATGCTGAATCAGCGGATCAAGATCGGTATGGTTAGAAATATGCGGAAACAACGGGGCAATCACTTTTAAAACTTCGTGACCTTCGTGTGCTTCGTGGTTATATTCCAACGAACCAACCGCATCTTCGGCATCCAAGTGTAAGCCGTGTAAATAGGGCAATACACCTAAAACCGGTTTGCCGGTTTCACGCTCTAACCAATCTAATCCGTCTTGCAATAACGCCATATCGCCACGAAAACGGTTAATCACAAACCCCTTAATTCGGTTCCTTTCAGATACTGACAAACAGGCGAGGGTGCCGACAATGTGCGCAAACACGCCGCCCTTGTCGATGTCGGCAATCAGAATCACCGGACAATCCACCGCTTCGGCAAACCCCATATTGGCAATATCACCTTGGCGTAAGTTGATTTCTGCAGGTGAGCCTGCACCTTCGACCACAATAAACGGATAGTCGTTTGACAGTATTTGAAAAGAATCGAACACCGCTTGCGCGGCCTTCGGTTTATAAGCATGGTAGTCGAGCGCGTTGAGATTGCCGATGGACTGACCTTGTAAAATCACCTGAGCGCCGGTATCGCTACTGGGTTTGAGTAATACCGGGTTCATGTGAACCGTGGGCGCGATATGGGCCGCTTGCGCTTGCAACGCCTGCGCCCGACCAATTTCGCCACCATCGGCGGTGACGGCACTGTTTAGCGCCATGTTTTGCGGTTTAAACGGCGCGACTTTAAAACCGTGCCGTACCAATACCCGACATAGACCTGCGACCAAGGTGCTTTTGCCGGCATCCGAGGTGCAGCCTTGAATCATGAGGGTGGCGGATTTGGTCATTTAAAAACCTTAAAATTGTACCGTTAAGCCAGCATAGGCACTGTGTTGTGCTGTCGCATATCCTGCCACGGTTTGGTAGTAGGTATTAAAGATATTGTTTAATTTTAAATAAGCTGATGCCGTGTTATTGATGTCATAGTTAATCACGCCATTCCAAACACTGTAGTTTTCAGTAACGGGGTCTGCGTTGCCACTGCGCTTTGCAATATACTGGCCGTTTAGGTTTATATCGAGTTGATCCGTTACAAACCAATTAAGGCTTAAACCGACTTGATTATCAGGGCGGCGTGCTAGAGGTTCACCATTAGCTTTTTCAGTGTCAAGATGAGTGTAATTCACGGCAAACTGCCAAGAGTCGAAGCGCTGTTTGTACTCGGCCTCAACCCCTTTTATGGTTGTTTTACCTTTAACATTTTGAAATTGTCCACCTTGCCAGTTGATTAAATCATCAACACTCTTGTCAAAGTAGGTCGCACTTAGTCCATGTAGTTGATAGGTTACGCTGGCTTCGACCGATTTTTCGGGGTTTAAATCAGGGTTACCTGTTCCCCAAGGGTTTAATATTTGAACTAAGCTGGGCGCATTATAGGCCGTGCCATAATTTACGGCGACAGACTGGTTTTCTGTAATCGCCATTTTAGCGCCGAGTTTACCTGTTATCTCTGAACCAAAATTACTGTAGTCGTCATAACGAAGCGCTTGATTGAAGGTGAAGCTGCGCCATTGATTTGAGTGAGTGGCAAACACTGACTTTGAATGAGTCGTATCTTTCAAGAGAACATTATCACCTGTAGCCCAAGAAAACTTATCTGATGAGGCCTTATTTTGGCTGTAGTTCGCACCGATTAATAAATTATCGTGTTGATGGCTTAATGAGATAGACTGCGTTTCGCCCTTGACAATGTCTGGCGTATTATCATCAAGTTGTTCGGTAGTAAAAAGAGATTGTTCAGCGGATAGTTTGGTTGAACCTATTTGATATATGAGCTGGCTTAGGTCGGTTCTTGTGTCTGCTCTCTTAACGTCATTTGGATTATTCCAGCCATCATATTCCGAACGTGCTTGTGTGAAATTATGTGAAAGCGTTAAAGATTGGTTTTCGTTTATTGGAATCATCGCGCGCGCAGAAAGGTTCGTGTTTTGATAACCATTGTTTTCAAATTGATTTAAGTTTCTTTCACCTACCGGTGCTTGCGCAGTAAAGCCTTCAGAACTCAGGTAAGAGCCATTAAGAAATACTGTGGCCTTGGATAATTTAAAACCAGTGGATAATGCAGTTCGACCTGTATTAAAGGCGCCGTGTTCAACATTGAATGTAGTATCGAGTGATTGTTTGGTGATAATGTTGATAACGCCCGCAGCAGCATCCGCACCCCAAACGCCGGATTGCGCGCCTTTAATGATTTCAATACGTTCTATGTTGCTAACTATCAAGTCAGACAAGTTAGCACCCGATGTGGATGATGGGTCTTGAACCCTTACGCCATCGATTAAAATTAATGTGCGCTGATTATCAGAGCCACGCATGTATAAGCTGGTCGCTGTGCCGAGTGGGCCGCTTTGAGTAAAGCTTATCCCCGGTACGGTATTGAGCACTTCGATTAATGAAGTGGCACGTTGCGCTCTAAGGTCTTCAGCGGTAATTATCGTCACGTCCGCAGTGACATTTTGTAAGGGCTGTTCAATTTGGTTAGCGGTGACTACAATTTGTGATAATTGATTTTCGGCTGTGACCAGGCCTGGTGATAGCGCAAGGGCAACAATAAGGGGTTTTAGGTTTAGGTTTTTGTGGTTGTGTAACATGAAAATTTCCTTCAATTCATAAAAATAATGTATGAACGAAGGCAAAACGGACTTATCCTGAATCAAATTCAGGCATTTCAAAATGAAAATTTTACAAGCTCCCGTATTGCCCACCGCAATAGGTTGTTTGAGCGAAGCTCACAATTCATTAGGCCGGTATCCGGGCTGAGGAGCGGTTTCCTTTCCCTTCCCAACTCAGTGGCTTGCACCTGGCTGAATCAGTGGGTTTTTAAAGGTCTTCTCCATCACCGTTGCGGGGGCAGCGTTCGATTTGAGGCCATGTTGGCTTCGCACGACTCTTCCCGTTTAACGCGGTATTCAAACCGCGCACCTAACTATTAGGAGGGTATTGTAGTGGGATTAAACTAATTTGCAACTTGCTTGAAGCAGGCCTGCTATTTTTCTTCCGGTGAACGATGTTTAGCGGCTAGTTTATTCGCCCATTTGTAAGAAAGCCAAAAGGCGGGGGTGATAATGGCAAAGGTAAAGAGGGCGCTGGTAAAGGCTGTCCAAATCGATTCACCTTGCCAGCCAACAATAATGCCCACTGCAATCGAGAGGAAAAGGCCGTTGCGTAACGCACGTTTTAATGGGTCAAATAACATGTTTTATCCTTTAATCAGTTTTTGTAAGCAGGCACTGTAGGCCATTTCATCTGGTGCCTGTTGATATTTTTGACTATTCCACAGGGCTTCAGCGAGGCAGTCCATCATCGCATGTTCGGCTTCGAGCATGCTGCCCAGTTTTAAACTCAATTTTTTGTGAACTTGAGCAATTCCGCTCGGTCGGTCGGTTGCAACCTGTTCACGAATGCCCAAGTGCATTCCCATATGTAAAAACGGATTAGTTTCCCCCATTTCTGGTAGGTATTCGTTTTTGATATGTTGTCGATTTTCAAGTATTTTATGGTATTCAGGGTGCTGCTCAATCACGAGTGCGATTTGTTTTTCAAGGGCATCTAGTGGTTGATTGTTTCGTGCCTTTTGCCAAATATCGGCATAGTGCTGTCGAAGTTTATCGCGTTCAGAAGTATACATGGTGAATACTAACCTTTTATGACTCTTAGTAATCGGTTCATTTTAACCCGAATGTTTGGTGAATTTGTACTGAAGTTGTCCAGTAAACTGGTTTCACAAGGAAGTTTTTGAAGAAGCATCGTATCTAGGATTACGACCGACTGAGAAATATTTCTTGTGGAATCAAGCTAGATGTAAGATCGGTGCAAATTTATTAACTATTTGGCTTAAAGACGATTTACTGATGCTTCAAGGGGTTATCAAGTCCGATAGTTTTAAACTCGATACGTGGCTTTAATTGACCTTGAAACCAGTAGTTAATACTCAGCGCATCGTGGGTTTGGCTTATTACCAGGCCTGGTTGCGGTAAGGGCAGTATTTTATGTGGTTGAAGTTTTAGCCCCGGCCAATTAAGGGTGAGTTCAACATGCATCGGAAAGTAGCCATCTAGAAAGCGCCGCATAAAAGGGCCGCGTTCTATGAAATAACCGCCGTCCATTGTTTGAAGGGCGAAGGTTTCGGCATAGATGCAAATTTCAGCCCCTTTGTTAAGCCCTTGCATTTGGATACTGGCGCCTTCGATCCAGGCAAAGTCAACCTTATCTTGGCTGAGTATTGCAAGGTTCCGTGTGTGTGCTTCATTGTAGACAATTTGGAGTTGCGCTACCGCATCCAGATTAGCGTGACACTGGACTAAATCGGCCCACCCTGTTTCTAGGCTGTGCGGAGTGATGTCTATTTGATTGCGCATTGAGTAGTGTTCGTCAAGGCTAAAGGGTTCAACAAAGCGCACTTTGGATTCGGTTGCGGCTAGTGCATCAAGCAGTAGGTCTAAGCCTGAGTCATCGAGTAGCCAAGCACGATCCGCTTCTGATAGATCACTGAAATCATCTTCCGGTGCTAAGGTTTGCATTGCCAAATCAAGGGCATGATAAAAAGTGTCTGGGGTTTCTTCCCAGGGAAAATGAACACATTGGTCTAACAGCTGGTATGAAATAGCCGGTAATATTGCTTTATAGCCTTTTAAGGCTTCAGGCATTAAAAGATCTTGTTGGCAGCTTATAAATTCGATGGCGCGCCGTTTCGCTAGGGTTTGAAGAAAATCAGGACTAATCGGGTTCGCTTGGTATTGCGGCCAGATAGCATGATTGACCTCAAGCGAAAGATCATTCAGGCTGAACTGTCGTGCATAGTTTTGTCCTTGTTGAATATCATAAAAATAGGTAGGCAGTACCTGGTTAAGTTGTTGCTTAATAAGTTCCGTTTGAGAAAGCGGGGCGGGGTGTTCCCAGTCATCATGTTGCTGATTAACCAGGCCTGCTTGTTGACGACGATCATCAATTCTTTCTACCAGATGGCGCATGGCTAGGCGTTCTGGGTCAACGGGGTTAAGCAGAATAAGCCGAGCAACCCGTGTTGGATGTTGTCGGGCGTAGTATTGTGCCATCAATGCGCCCCAAGAGTGGCCAATTAAAATAAGCTGTCCTGCTTGTTCAAAGCGCCGCAGGGATTCAAGGTCTTGCACCCATTGGTCGAGCAAGCCCTCAGTTTGCTTTAGACCCGCTTGATTTTCACCGATACCTCGCATGTCCATTAATAGCACGCGGTAATCCTTGGCAAGATGTGTTTGTAGTGGGGTGAGGTTCCAGCTGCTAAAACCAGGGCCACCGCCAAGCAGTAACACGGTATGTTGGCCATAACCTTGAGCATGATACTTGAGCGGTTGTTGGTCGCTGCTAAACTGAGAAGCGGGATTTGGATAGCCATTTGCGTTGGCAAAAGCCGCGCCATAGCTGAGCAGTATTAAAAACAGAGTAGGGAGACTTGAACGATACATCGCCTTTATCCAGATCAAAAGTGAGATTCAATTATGGCACAGGCTAGAATGTAAGGGTTGCACAAAAAACAAGGAGAAGGGTTTGGGTGAAACTGCAAAATAAAAAAACCCGCCGAAGCGGGTTTTCAGAATAAGCCGATAGCGCTTATGCAGAGTAGTACATATCAAACTCGATAGGGTGAGTTGTCGCACGCATACGAGTCACTTCTTCCATTTTTAGTTTGATGTATGAGTCAATCACGTCATCGGTGAATACACCACCGGCTTTCAAGAACTCACGATCTTTGTCCAATTCGTCAAGGGCTTCTTCTAAAGAGGCACACAATGCAGTATAGGTTGCTTCTTCTTCCGGAGGCAGGTCGTACATGTTCTTTTCAGCAGGCGCACCTGGATCAATTTTATTGATAATACCGTCTAATCCAGCCATTAAGCAGGCCGCAAACGCTAGGTAAGGGTTAGCCGTTGGGTCTGGGAAGCGTAATTCAACACGACGAGAGCGTTCAGATGGCGCATAAGGAATACGGATTGATGCTGAACGGTTTGAGCCTGAATAAGCTAATAAAATAGGTGCTTCGAAGCCAGGTACCAAGCGCTTGTAAGAGTTGGTGCCTGGGTTAGTGAAAGCGTTCAATGCACGAGCATGCTTCATCAAACCGCCGATATACCAAATGGCTTCTTGTGACAAACCGGCATAAACATCACCTGCAAAAATGTTTTTGCCATTTTTAGATAAGGATTGGTTGATGTGCATCCCTGAACCGTTGTCACCAACGACTGGTTTAGCCATAAATGTGGCTGTTTTGTTAAGGGCGTGACAGGTGTTATGAACGGCATATTTAAGGATTTGAACCTCGTCTGCCTTGGCAGTTAAGGTGTTACCTGCAACCGCTAATTCACACTGACCATTGTTGGCAACTTCATGGTGATGGGCTTCTAGCTTAAGCCCCATTGCTTCTGCCATCGCACAGATGTCTGCGCGAACTTCGTGAAGTTGGTCAACCGGTGGAACTGGGAAATAACCGCCTTTCACTTTTGGACGGTGACCCATGTTACCGCCTTCATAAACCTTCTCAGAGTTCCATGCCGCTTCTTCGCCGTCAATTTTAACGAAACAACCTGACATGTCTGCGCCCCAACGCACGTCGTCAAAAATAAAGAACTCAGGTTCAGGCCCAAAAAATGCGGTGTCAGCGATGCCGGTTGATTGTAAATATACTTCGGCCTTTTTAGAGATACCACGTGGATCTTTTTCATAGGGCTCAAGGGTTGAAGGCTCTACAATCATACAACGAATAACAATAGTAGGGTCGTTGAAAAATGGGTCAATGTAGTAACCATCGGTTTGAGGCATCAACACCATGTCGGAGCTTTGAATGCCTTTCCAACCACGAATTGATGAACCGTCAAAGTTTTGACCGTCTTCAAATAGTTCTTCATCAACATCCGCTGCAGGAATTGTGACGTGTTGCTCTTTACCGATGGTATCTGTGAAGCGCAAGTCGGCCCACTTAATTTCATTTTCTTTGATTAGGTCAATTATGGCTTGTGCTGACATAAGCTTATCCTTCGTTTTATAGTGTTGTTTTAAGTGCAAAATCAGAAGACTGATTGTTAGCTTGGTTAAAGCGTAAAGCGTGCCAGTTTTTTAAAAACAGGCTTAAATATTTTAAGTTGTTGATTGTTAACTAAATATATTTGTAATTTTATTAGTTTGTCTAAAGGTTTATGAATTAAACACGCACCTATTTTGTGAGTGTTGATTTGTTTTGGTGCAAATCAAGGGATTTCAATCTCAACATCAGTGAGTGGAATAACGCTGCATGTCAGGATATAGCCCTTGTCACAATCATAGGCCGGCATTTGAATTTCTTCAACCTGGCCGGATAGAAGTTTTACTTCACAAGCACCGCAGTTGCCTCCACGGCAGCTGTAGGGCATATCAAACCCTTGTTCGTCCAAGGCTTCAAGCATGGAGAATTGGCCGTCAAATTCACAGGTTCCTTGTTCAATAACGGTGATGGTTGACATAACTCGGTCCTCTTGAAAATAAAAAAATGAACCCTATTCTAGCAAAAATTTAATTTATTGTTGCTTTGCAATAAAAGCCTTATCAGGATTCAGTACAATAGCGCCAATTTGGATTTTTAATTTTATAGTAACAGAGAGAGCGAGATGAGTGGAGAGTTAAGGGGTTCATGGGCCAAGCTTCAGCATAATTTTAAACTTATTCGCGATAACAAAGCATTTGAGTGGTTTGTTATCAGCGTAATTGTGGTGTCGTCGATTGTGATTGGTGCCAGAACCTATGATATACCGCAAGGTGTGCTGGGTGTTATTGCCGTAATGGATGTGGCGGTGACCTTGTTCTTTTTAATGGAGATCTTGTTGCGCATGGCGGCCGAAGACCGTTTGCGGGATTTCTTTAAAAAGGGTTGGAATGTCTTTGATTTTACGATTGTGGTCATCAGTCTTATCCCGATTGATGATTCAGAGTATGCGTTAATCGCGCGGATGTTACGTTTATTCCGTGTATTACGACTAATATCATTTATTCCTGAAATGCGCGTACTGGTCAGTGCGTTGTTGATCGCGATTCCGCGGATTGGCTATGTGGCATTGCTCATGTTTGTTATTTTCTATTTATATGCGGTGATTGGTAGTTTCTTGTTTGCCTCAATTAATGATTTTTTATGGGGCGATTTAGGAGCCGCGTTGCTTACGCTTTTCCGTGTTGCGACCTTTGAAGACTGGACCGATGTAATGTATGAAACCATGGAAATCTATCCTTGGAGTTGGATGTATTATTTAACCTTTATATTTATGTCCACTTTCATTTTCCTTAACATGATGATCGGTATTGTGGTTTCAGTGTTGGAAGAAGAGCATCGTAAAAGTCTTGAGCAGGGTTTACTAGAACACGAGTTAAGCGAAGAGCAGCGTATGCAAACGATTGATCAACAGGTAGCAGAGTTAAATCGAAAACTTGATTTATTGTTAGCACAGCAATTACATAATCAGAATAAGGAGTCGGTAAAATGACATTGCAGCAACTTATTGAAGGCAAGGTTCGACAGGCATTTGTCCCTGATCATTTGGGGTTGGAAAATGAAAGTCATCTGCATGCCGGACCAGCAACGGAGTCACACTTTAAGCTAGTGTTGGTTTCATCCGCATTTAACGATATGAGTCGTGTCAAACGGCACCAAGCGGTTTACAAGGTGTTGGCGGATGAAATGCAGCAATTTCATGCTTTGGCCTTGCATACCTTTACGCCCAAGGAGTGGGTTGAAACACAGGCGGTTCCAGCGTCACCTTTGTGCGCAGGTGGCAAATAATTTCAACGGCAAAAACCAAGGTGCCGGTTTATTGGCGCTTTGGTTAAGTTAAGCTAAGCTAGCTGGATAGTTTAAGTTTGTTTTTTGTGTCGAAAAACTGCATGATTTCATGGAGTTGGCTTACTTGGTGGTGCATGCCTTCTGTTGCGCTCTGAGCGCTTTTTGCGACCTCGGAAGTTTTTTGAGTCATGTCGTTAATTACATTAAGATTACTGACCACCTCGTTGACGTTGATGGTTTGATTTTTAGCGGCTTGCGCCACCTGGTTAATAATCTGCACAACTTGGTTGATGGATCGGGTCATGTGGCTTAGTTTGTCTCCGGTCTGATTGACACGTTGGGCGCCGGCCTCAATTTGGTTGACCGTGTTTTCGATTAATTGACGTATGTCTTTTGCGGCTTCGGCAGAGCGTTGCGCTAGGGAGCGAACTTCACTGGCTACGACGGCAAATCCTCGCCCCATTTCCCCAGCGCGAGCGGCTTCAACGGCTGCATTCAATGCTAGCAGGTTGGTTTGGAAAGCGATGCTTTCAATCGTACCAATAATATCTTGAATGCCTTGACTCGATGCTTGGATATGCTGAATGGTTTCAATAGTCGCCTGCATACTGGCTTGGCTTTTTTGGCTAAATTCATCCACCTCCGTAACCAGTTGATTGGCTTGGGCGGCATGTTCTGTGGTAAGTTTGACCTCGTCCGAGATACTCATCATCGTGGAGCGTGTTTGCTGAAGGCTAGTGGCTTGGTTGGCCGACATATCATTGAGGGTGTAACTACCTTCTGCCACAGTGTTTGAAGCGTAGCTTACCTCGTCTGCAATGACCAGCATGGTTTCTAAAACATGCATAAGGTGATCTGAGCTTTTATCGAGTGCAGTTTGCAATGAAGCCAGTTCACCTCCATACTGACCGCGCATTTTTAGACTAAAGTTGCCTTGAGATTGCGCATTCATGACTAGGTTGAGTTCATTTACCGCTAGGCTGACATGATCCATAGAATCATTGACGTGTTGTTTTACCTGTAATAGTTCGCCTTCAAGTTCAAGGTTTATTCTTTGGCTAAAATCGCCGTTGGACATGGCGTGCATGATTTGGTTGATTTCAGACATGGTATTGCTTAACCGTCCAAGCGCTTGATCAACGCTATAGCGAAGTTGTCCCTGTACCTGATCGCTCATGCGTACGCTAAAATCACCTTTATAGAGGCCTTGCATCACCTGTTCTAGCGATTGGCTAGTTGTGTTAATGCTGGTAACCGATTGATTGACCGCTTGTTTTATTTTATTCAAATCACCACGCAGGTCTGTTTCAATGCGTTGGCTAAAGTCACCTTGGGCAACTCGGCTAAGAACACGGTTGACTTCACCAATTGATTGGTCGACGGCTTCAGTGAGCTGATTAAATGCCTGAGCCAGCTCACCCTCATCAGTTCCTGCTTCTACTTCTAGGCGCTTATCAAATTTACCTGATTCTACCATCTGCTTCATTGCCAGCATCACATCATAAACCCCTGATGAAGCACCATGTTCATAGCGATTTAATCCCATTATTTCTCCTTCGGGTGGAACTCTTAGCCAATCCAGTTTTTTCAGTGTCCAAAATAAAACTAACCCGAGGCCAAATCCCCAGATAAATACGCTGACCACGCCAATCAGCTGTATCCAGAGCTGGGCAAGCACAGATCCGGCAGGGAGCGCTTCTATAGGTGCAAATACTGCAAGTGCAAGCGTTCCCCAAACACCGGCTACGCCGTGGCTGGCAACCACATTGATTGGGTCATCAAGTCGCCATTTCAGCATGAGATATTCGAATGCGTAAGCGATGAGTCCTGCACCTATGCCAATAAATATTGCGCCGATAGGCGTCATAATATCTGCGCTGGCGGTGATCCCTACCAGGCCTGCTATAACAGCAGTGAGTAATTTTTCAACTCGAAGGTGACCATTGATAATGAGTGTTGCAATCAGAACCGCACCTGCCGCAAACGAAGCGGAGAGTAATGTGTTTAAAATGACTCGGGGTAGGTTCTCATTAACTTCGAGTAGTGAGCCGCCATTAAATCCAAACCAGCCAAACCATAAGATCATGACACCTAGCACAGCAAGAACCAGGTTGTGACCTTGTAGGTGATTGGCAGAACCGTCTTGATTGAATTTTCCTATTCTTGCGCCTAGCATGATGATACCTGCTAAGCCGACCCAAGCGCCTAAGGAGTGCACCACCGTAGAACCTGCAAAGTCGAGCATTCCCATATTCGCTAACCAACCCTCATCATTCCAGATCCAGTGACCTGAAATGGGGTAAATGAGTATAACGGTGGCGAGCGATACCAGTGCATAGGCCATGAATTTCATGCGTTCTGCGACGGCGCCGGAAATAATGGTAGCGGCGGTAGCCGCAAAGGTGGCTTGAAAGACAAATAGACTGTAGTCTGAAGGGGTTAATTCGCCTAGAAGAAAAAAGCCGGTGTTGCCAAACCAACCGGCCGCACTGGCGCCGAACATTAAACCAAACCCCAGTGCCCAAAAAGCAATAATCGAAACAATAAAATCCATAATGTTTTTAAGTGCAACGTTGATGGTGTTTTTGGCTCGGGTTTTTCCTGATTCAATTGCGGTAAAGCCTGCTTGCATAAACAAGACCATGGCCGCTGCCATTAAAATCCAAAGCATATTCAGGTGATTTTGTAATTCTTCCATGACGCGATTCCTTATATATAATTTTTATAAATTAACAATAAAGAAGCCGATTAAGAAAATTAAAAATTAAAACAAGGGCTTGATAACTATTTTAGTCAGTGGTGGGTGTGATGTGATCGTAGTGGTGCACCAATTTGAAACTGGTGCACTTTTTTGGTGTTTTACGTTTTGCTATTTAGTTCAAGAATCTGCTGAACGCTACGGGCATTTTCTTCCATGCCGAGTTTTTGGTAGGCAGAGAGCATGAGTTTAAGTGCAGGAATATTGGATTGTGATCTTGGGTAATGTTCAATTACGGCGGTCGCGCGATTAGCTGCAGCCAAATAGGCGCCTCTTTTGTAGTAGAACTGAGCAATTTCCATTTCACGTCGTGCTAGCTGATTGGTTAAAACAACTAATCGCGCCTGTGAAGCTTGAGTGTATGGGCTGTTCGGGAAGCGTTGGATAACCTGCTGATAAGCTCGATAGGATTCCAGTGCTGATTTGGCGTCACGCTGTGCAGGGTCAGTAATGTATTTATCAAGCCAACTACGATTCAGAGAGTCGGAGGCAACGGCTTTAAGATAATGCGCATACGCCAGCTCGGGATGACGAGGGTAAATACGAATGAATTCGTCGAGTTCTCTAATCGCTGACAAGGGTTCATCGTAGCGATAATAAGCATAGGCGAGTTCTAGGTAAGCTTGCTCTGCATGATCGCCGTAAGGAAAGTTTGCCTTCAGTTTTTCATAATATTCAATGGCCATTTTCCACTGCCCACTATCAAACTCGCCTTTGGCTTTTTGATAAAACTCTTCAACCGTCCATTCTGATTCAGGTTTTTTGAAAATTGAAGAACATCCGGTGGAGATACTGAGTATCAGGATAATTGAAAAAATTCTTAGCATGGTTTCTCGGTTACAATAGTAAAATTATTTTTGAATGTTATCACAGATTAAGGAATAGCGCTTGAGTAGTCAAAATTTGTCTGCAAAAATTTCACATGATCAAATGGGTTCGCGTTTGGATGCCGTGTTGGCACAGGCGTTTCCAGACTTTTCGCGTAGTCGTTTACAGGCCTGGTTAAAACAGGGTTTGGTCAAGGTTGATGGTGAGGTGGTCACCAAGCCTCGCCATACTATTTTGGGTGGTGAACTGGTGGAGTTGGATGCACAGCTTGAAGATGAAACCGATATCCCGGCACAGTCCATAACCTTGGACGTGGTGTATGAAGATGAATCGATTTTAGTGCTTAATAAACCAGCAGGCCTGGTGGTGCATCCGGGTGCCGGTAATCCGGATGGCACCTTGATGAATGCTTTATTATATTATGCGCCTAAACTGCGAGAAGTCCCACGCGCAGGCATTGTTCATCGTTTGGATAAAGATACCTCGGGTTTAATGGTGGTAGCAAAAACACTGCAAGCTCAAACGCACTTGGTGGATCAGCTTCAACGTCATGATGTTGAGCGGGTATATGATGCGTTGGTTGTGGGCAATATGATTTCTGGCGGCACGATCAGTAAACCGATTGGCCGTCATATTAATGATCGCAAAAAAATGGCGGTGCGGGTCACCGGGGGTAAAGAGGCGGTCAGCCATTATCGCGTGATGGAAAAGTTTCGTGCGCATACGCACGTTAAGGTTAGTCTGGAAACAGGGCGTACCCACCAAATTCGTGTTCATATGGCCTATTTGGGTTTTCCTTTGTTAGGTGATCCGGTTTATGGTCAGCGCTTGCGCATTCCGCAGAAAATGATGCCTGAATTTGTTGAGCTGCTACAAAACTTTAAGCGCCAAGCTTTGCATGCCGGTGTGTTGAGTTTGACACATCCTAAAACTGGCAAGGTGATGAAATGGAAAGCGCCTATTCCTGACGATATGGCACTGCTGATTGATATTTTGCGTGATGATCAGGTTGATTTTATTGCTAATCGCAATAATGCCTATGACGAAATCGATTATGACTATGATGTTGAGGTCGAATGGGTAACGGACGATGATATTCCCGATTATTGAACCAAATTGGTCGGTGGGGCAAAAAATTCAAGCTTTGACTAGCACGCGCCAAGGCGGTGTAAGTCTGCCGCCTTATGCCAGTTTTAATTTGGCTGACCATGTTGAGGATCAGCCCGAGGCAGTGGCACACAATCGTGCTATTTTGCAGCAGGCTTTTGCGGCTGATTTGAAGTGGGCTTGGTTGAACCAGCAGCACACCACCCATGTTGTCCATTTTAACCAGGCCTGCTTGCAGCCTTGTGTAGCGGATGCGGTCTGGAGTGATCAGCCTAATCAAGTTTGTGCGGTGATGACCGCTGATTGTTTACCTATTTTATTGACCAATCAAGCTGCCAGCTTGGTTGCAGCAGTGCATGCCGGTTGGCGTGGTTTGGCGGATGGGATCATTGCCAAAACACTAGAGACACTTCCTGAGCAGCCTCAAAATCTGATTGCTTGGATTGGCCCTGCGATTTCACAGGCGGTTTTTGAAGTCGGGGAGGAGGTAGTGGACGCTTTCCTAGCCCAATCCCCAAGCTTAAGTCGTTTTTTTGTTGAAAACCCTGCGGCACCGTCGAAGTTTTTTGCTGATCTGCCAGGCATAGCTCAGGATCAACTCCAGCATTTGGGGGTTGATCGAGTAAGCCTGTCCGGTCGATGCAGCTATGGCGATGCCACTGATTTCTTCTCTTATCGTCGTGATGGTCAAACGGGTCGTATGGTTAGTGCGATTTGGTTGAAGGACACGTCAAATTGAGCTTTTTAATACGGCTCTTGCCTGTGTGATTTGCTGAAAATCGTGTTTTTTACCGCCTCGGTCAGGGTGGTGAATTTGGCTAAGTTGGCGAAACTGGCGTTCAATCAGTTCAATACTGAGTATTTGATCATCGGCGATGTTTAATATTCGTTTTGCTTCGATGACCTTATTGGGTTGGTTCGTTGAGAGTCGTAACCAAAAGTTTTCAAGCAAGGCCACAACCTCTTCCGTTTGCGTTTGGCGATAATGCTCAAAATCAAGATAATAGCGTGCTAATGGATCATCAATTTTGAGTTCATTTTCAGTTTTGGCATCCGCTTCGTAAGCTACGGGATGAAATTGGATATTTAAACAGTCGATTTGTAGCCAGCCATGCCCTTGTTGGTACCAGCTTTCTCGCTGACGATAGAGTAGATGAAATAGCAAAAAGTGCGCTTGGAATAATGCGAGCGGTTCTAAGCTGGGACTGAATACCTCATAGCCTTTTGTAGCTAGGCTTTTGAGTAATTGATGCTCAGCAACGCCTTGCGGATCTTGTTGGATGAGTTCTAGCACGCAAGCGAGTAAATCCGGGTGAAAATTATTATCCATTTTGCTTGTCATAAGTATTAAATGCCTTTAGTCCGACAGGCTTCAAACTCAATTTTTTCAGCTGCAAGCAATTGTTTTTTTAAAGCGATGCCCCAAGCATAACCTCCAATCTGACCGTTAGAGCGGATCACTCTATGACAGGGAATAAACCAAGCGATTGGGTTGGCGGCCACCGCATTTGCAACGGCACGCACTGCCTTGGGATGTTTAATTTGATTTGCGATCTCTTGGTAACTGCGTGTCTGTCCAAAAGGGATGCTTAACAAAGCTTGCCAAACATTTTGCTGGAAAGCGCTTCCTGCGGGTGATAAGGAAAGATCTAATGGTAACGGCATGTTTTGGCCTATTTGTTCTGCCAAATCGGCGGCTAGAGGCGTCGAATGTTTAGGGTAGGGGCTGTTAACCCAACCAAATTGACAGCCAATACATTGTTGACCTGACATAGTGATAGTCACAGGCCCAAATCGACTAGCGTAGTAACCGAGGTAGGCATCCGACAGTTGGTTTGGTTTAAGTTTGTTGGTTAACATCGTTTTCGATTCAGGTATAATGCAAGAACAATTTTTTAAAGCATAACATTTTGACAAGGACACGTGTGAGTTTAACCAGGCCTGCTCAGGGTGTAAGCAAAAAAATCGGCATTTATGGCGGCACCTTTGATCCGATACATTATGGGCATTTGCGCCCGGCTTTAGATGCAATGCATCAACTGGGCTTGTCACAAGTTCGTTTTGTGCCTTGTTATCAACCTGTTCACCGTGATCAACCTTCAACTTCTTCTGCATTGCGTTGTCAGATGTTGCAGGCAGCCATTGCCCATCAGCCAGGATTTGAACTTGAACGCTGCGAAATTGAGCGTCAGGGCCCCTCGTTTATGGTGGATACCTTGCGTTTTCTTAAGACGCAATACATTGGTCAGGATCTTGTGTTGTTAATGGGTTCTGATGCGTTTAGCCGTTTTTTAAGTTGGCGGGATTCATCGGGTATTTTGGATTTGGCGAACTTGGCAGTCATGCATCGGCCGGGTGAAAGCCTACCGCAGCAGGGCGAGTTAGCGCAGCTGTTGCATCAGCGTTTAACGACAAAGCTAAATCAGTCTGCTGGGCAAATTATTGAAGTTGAGGTCACGCAATTAGATGTGAGCTCTACACAAATTCGCCACTTGGTTCAACAGGGTGTGCCAATCGAGTTTTTAACCCCGAGAGGGGTGATTGAGACTATTAAACAGAATAAACTTTACATTTAAGGGAAATCAATGGATTTAACAGAGTTAAAAGACCTCGCTTATAAAACGTTGGATGATGGTAAAGCGCGTGACATTCAAGTTTTGGATGTGACCGGGTTATCTAATTTTACAGATTGTATGATTGTAGCAACCGGAACATCAAGCACGCATGTTCGTGCCCTCGCCAGCATGGTTGATCAAGCTTTTAAAGAAGCCGGTGACCCTAGTTTGGGCAGTGAAACCGGTCCGGAACCGGATTGGGCATTGATTGATCATGGTAACTTGATTGTTCATGTGATGACAGAGAGTGCGCGTGCTTATTATGCTTTGGAAAAGTTGTGGGATATGAAGTCTCGTCCAGCAGAGCCAAAAAACGCTTCTGAAGCCAGCAACTAATCAGACTTACCAGGCCTGGTTAATCTATGCAGATACACTTTATCGTTGTGGGGCACAAAATGCCTAAGTGGGTGCAGGAGGGGTATGCGGAGTACGCCAAGCGTTTGCCAAAATCCTGTTCGCTCAACTTAATTGAGTTACCGATGGCGCAGCGGGGTAAAACCAGTTCGGTTGAGCAAAATAAAACGGAAGAAGCCAAGCGAATTCAAGCTGCGATTCCAAAAGCATGTCGTTTGATTGTGTTAGATGAGCATGGACAACAACCCACCACGACTGGGTTATCAAAACATTTAGAAGATTGGTTGGCGGGTGGTCAGGATGTTGCGCTAGTGGTTGGGGGACCCGATGGATTAGATCAATCAATCATTGATCAGGCTGATTGGTGTTGGAGTTTGTCAAAGTTAACCTTACCTCATCCATTAGTTCGCGTGTTAATAGCCGAGCAAATTTATCGTGCTTGGTCGGTGTTGCAGAACCATCCATACCATCGTGAATAATAGGCGTTGTTAATAATAAACGCTTGAAATTAGTGATTTAGTCTGTATAATCCTCCGCATCCTACTCAAACCCTATGGTAATTGACTGGCTGCCTTGTGAATCTGACAGGGTGTAAAACCCAGATTACTTTAGATTTTATAAATTTTGGAGAGCTATTGTGGCCAATTCAGTACAAGCTTTAAAACGCGCTAAACAAGCCGAGAAACGTCGTCAACTTAACGCGTCTCAACGTTCTGCAATGCGTACCTCTGTTAAAAAAGTTTTAGCAGCGATTCAATCGGGTGATAAAGAGCAGGCAAATGTTGCGTTTCGTGCAGCACAGTCTAAACTTGATGGTATGGCACGTAAAGGCCTGATTGCTAAGAACAAGGCTTCTCGTTCTAAGAGTCGTATTAATGCACGTATCAAAGCAATGGCATAATTTTTAAAATTATCCTATTGATTTAAACGATATGCTGAGACCCCCGTTTTTATACAAAAGCGGGGGTTTTTTGTTTACGCTGGGTAAAAGCATTTGAAAATCACATCTCGTTTTCATGGTTTTAGCTTTATTTTGGGGTTTGCCTTTGGCTTACTGCTATGGCTGCTGGTTTATTTGTTGCAGCCGTATAGTGTTGATAAGGTATTGGCAGGCGTTGAGCCTGTATTTTTTGCCAGCACTGAATCTCATCTATTGGCTAGAGTAGATAGTGGGGCGACAACTTCATCATTGAGTGCACAAGACATTGAGATTGTTAGCCAAGACGGGCTTGACTGGGTTTATTTTTCAATCTCAATCAAAGGGTTGCAGCAAGAGCAGCCTGCTATCGATTGGGTCAGACTGCGTCAGCCATTAGTTCGTTATGCTGAGATTCGACAAGCCAATAATGCAAACCCTGTTCGTCGTCCGGTGGTTTTGTTGTGGGTTCAAATTCAAGGTCAGTGGATGGAACTTGAGTTTACTTTAACCGACCGATCTCATTTAAGCTATCCGGTTCTTTTAGGGCGTAATTTACTTGAAAACGGCTGGTTGCTGGATGTCAGCCGACCGTTTTCTAATGATTTTCAGATTCCTAGACAATCGGCACTTGATCGTCATTAGGTAGGGCAAACCATTTCACCCAATTGCTGAGTTAGCTTAAGGTTTTCTGAGTAGTCTACCGGGCAATCAATAATCACTACACACTGGTCTGCAATCGCTTGTTTTAGGGTTGGCAATAATTCATCGGTATGTTCAATCCGATAACCTTTGGCACCAAAGGATTCGGCAAATTTTACAAAATCAGGATTTGCAAATTGAATATGACTTTCACGACCGAACTGATTCAATTGTTTCCATTTAATCAGACCATATTCTTGGTCATTCCAGACCAAAACCACTAGCGCTAGCTTTAAACGTACTGCGGTTTCAATTTCTTGACAGTTCATTAGAAATCCTGCATCACCGGTGACGGCCACAGCCACTTGTTCTGGTTTGGCAAGTTTGGCCGCAATGGCTCCGGGTAGGGCAATCCCCATTGAGGCGAAACCGTTTGAAATAATACAGGTGTTTGGCGCTTGCGCGTTGTACATTCGCGCCATCCACATCTTGTGGGCGCCGACATCACAAATTACGATATCTTCATCTGCCAGTGCGGTGCGCAAATCATGGATGATTTTTTGTGGTTTTACCGGGAAGGCTTGATCTTCGTCGTATTGGTGAAATTGATAATCAATCATTTGTTTTAAATTGCCAATACCATTGTCATCCTGGCGGTGCGCGAGTGCGGCAATGCTTTCAAGGCTTCTGCCGATATCGCCCAGCACACCGGCTTCAAGGATGTAATATTCATCAACCTCAGCCGGTTGGGTGTCGATATGAATAATCTTACAGTTCGGGTTTTTGTTCCATAAGTAAGGATGATATTCGACAATATCATAACCGACGCAAATAACCACATCCGCGCGATCTACACCACAGGCAATATAGTCATGTGCTTGTAAGCCAATCGTTCCTATGGACAGTTCATGGCGGCAGGGGATGGTGCCTTTCGCCATAAAGGTGCTGGCAACGGGAATATTGAGCTTGCTGGCAAACTCAATCAGCGCATTGCTAGCCTTTGCTCTAACTACCCCGTTACCAGCAATAATGACAGGATGGCGAGCATTAGAGATTACATCAGCGGCTTGACGTACCTTGTCAAAGTTAGGTGCTGGAAGGCTTGGACTTTGGCGTTTAAGTGGTTGTTTATCGACTTGCATTTCGGCGATGTTCTCGGGGAAATCGATAAAGCTACAGCCAGGTTTTTCCATTTGCGCTACTTTAAAAGCCTTGCGTATGATTTCAGGAATAATTTCTGGACTAAGAATTTGAGTGCTGTATTTAGTAATCGGTTGGAATAGGTTAACAAGGTCAAGCACTTGATGACTTTCTTTGTGTAGCCTTGTTGTAGCGGCTTGACCTGCAATCGCCACCACAGGCGCGCGATCCATATTTGCATCGGCCACGCCTGTGACCAGATTGGTCGCTCCAGGACCTAGGGTTGATAAGCATACCCCAGCCTTGCCGGTTAGGCGACCATAAACATCGGCCATAAATGCGCCGCCTTGTTCATGACGTGTCAAGATAAACTCGATGTTGGAGTCAAGCAGGGCATCCATTAAATCGAGGTTTTCTTCACCAGGAATGCCAAAAATATATTCGACTTCTTCGTTTTCTAAGCAACGTACCATGAGTTCAGCGGCTTTCATTATCACCTCCAATATTTAGTTTAATACTGTCAAAAGACAGCTTGAATAATAAGGAATTATCATGATTATTTGTAGATTCACTTAGTATCTGTATGGTAAAAAGCGGATAAACTGGCAATCAGCGGGCTGTTTTTGTTAAGGTGTAGCCATATTCTTAAACAAAATGGAACAAATAAATCATGTCTGCTGATTCACTTAATACCTCTACTTGGAGCAAAACCCTTCTTCTTCCGGTTTTTATTCCGGCGGTCAGTGTGATTGTTTTACTGGTTGTGGGTACCTTAGCTAACCCGCAATTAGCCGGTGAAGTGTTTAGTCAAACCTTGAGCCTTATCACCGTCAATTTTGGCTGGTTTTACATGCTAGCCGTGGCATTATTTTTGATTTTTATTGTCAGTTTGGCGTTTACTCGTTGGGGCAATATTAAGCTGGGTGATGACTATACTGAGCCGGAATACAGTTTTACCGCTTGGTTTGCGATGTTGTTTTCGGCCGGTTATGGCATCGCGTTGTTGTTTTTTGGGGTGGCTGAGCCGGTGTTGCATTATGCTGCGCCACCGGAAGGCACGCCTGAAACAGTTGATGCCGCCAAACAAGCGATGGTGATTTCATTTTTCCATTGGGGGTTTCATATTTGGGCTATCTATGGCTTGGTGGGATTAAGTTTGGCTTATTTTACATTTCGGCATCAGTTGCCTTTATCGATTCGCTCAACGCTTTATCCGTTGATTGGTGAACGTATCTATGGGCCAATTGGCCATACGGTGGATAGTTTTGCTATTTTGGCGACGATTTTTGGTATCGCCACCACCTTGGGCTTATCGGTTTCACAAATTAATGCCGGAATGAATTATCTCTGGCCAGCCGTTCCGGTAGGCACCACGGCACAGGTGGTCACGATTGCGGTGATTACTGGTTTAGCAACGATTTCGGTGGTGGCGGGTATGGATAAGGGCATTAAGCGCCTGTCGTTGATAAATATCGCCTTGGCGATTTTGTTAATGCTGTTTGTGTTTATTGTTGGCCCGACCCTGTTTTTATTGGAAACCTTTTTAGAAAATACCGGCAGCTATTTAAGCTCGATCGTTGAACGCACATTTAGCTTGCAAGCTTATACCTCCAGTGATTGGATTGGTAATTGGACCTTGTTTATTTTTGCTTGGACGATTGCATGGGCGCCGTTTGTCGGCATGTTTATCGCTAAAATCAGCCGGGGTCGCACCATCCGTGAATTTGTTTTAGGTGTGATGTTGGTGCCGACGTTTTTTACCTTTATGTGGTTTACGGTGTTTGGTGATACCGCGTTGCATATGATTATGGTGCAGGGAATTGATGAGTTAAAAGAGCAGGTATTGGCGGATCATACCATTGCGTTGTTTATGCTGTTTGAAAACTTGCCGCTGAGCAGTGTCGTTTCGTTTATTGCTGTGTTTTTAATTATCACTTTTTTTGTGACCTCAGCCGATTCGGGGGCCTTAGTAGTGGATTCATTGGCATCAGGTGGTCAGGTCAATACGCCGGTCTGGCAGCGGGTGTTTTGGGCGCTGATGTTAGGTTTAGTGGCTTCTGTATTGCTGATTGCCGGTGGTCTTGGAGCCTTACAGACGGCTTCCATTGTCAGTGCGTTGCCATTTGCGGTGATCATGTTGATTGCGATGCTGGGTATGTGGCGGGCGTTATTGCTAGAAACCAAGCGGGAATTGAGTTTGGTCAACGCCATGCAGTCCGGCAAGCCCGCGCAACCGCGTAGCTGGAAAAAACGCTTGGCAAATTTAATTCAGTATCCTTCGCGTCAAGAGGTGGAGGCTTTTGTGCAGCAGGTGGTGCATCCCAGCATGACACAGGTTGAAAAAGAATTGAATCAGCGAGGTTGGCCAGCTGAGGTTTATTTTGATAACCGGGATTTCAAGTCTCGGATTGAAGTGTTTAAAGCGAATGAGGTCGAGTTTATTTATGAGGTTCGCTTGCGCGATTACGTGATGCCGGGGTTTGCTTATCCTGAAATTGTGCAAGACGAAGCCAATGATCAAAGCCATTACTACCGCGCAGATGTGTTTTTGCGGCGCGGTGATCAATCCTATGATGTCTATGGCTATGAAAAAGAGGAGCTGATTAGCGACATATTGGATCACTTTGAACGTTATTTACAATATCTGCATCATTCACCGGATTTGATGCCGTGGAAAACCGAGCAGCAGCTGGATCAGACCTTGACAAGCGTGTCTAAAGAATCGCAATAATGGCTCAGAAGGCTCGGCGTTAAGGCGGGTTGTTTGGTAAAATCTGCGAAGTTTCGTTAATTTAGTTGAGCCGATTTGAGAAAAATAATTAAAGCCACCGCCACCGTCGGCGGCATGACGATGATTTCGCGGGTGTTGGGTTTTGTCCGCGATATGGTTATTGCACGGTTTTTTGGGGCTTCGGCGGGGGCGGATGCGTTTTTTGTTGCGTTTAAAATACCTAACTTTTTTCGGCGCTTATTTGCTGAGGGCGCGTTTTCACAGGCCTTTGTGCCGGTGTTGGCCGAAACAAAAGAAAAGCGCGGAATTGAAGCCGTTCGGCATTTGGTCGGTGCTATTGCGTTTCGGCTGGGTTTAATTTTATTGTTGCTCACGCTGTTTGGTGTGTTTGGCGCCTCGCTTTGGATGTCGGTGTTTGCGCCGGGTTTTCGCGCTGATCCTGAGAAATTTGAACTGGCCACAGCCATGTTGCAAATCACCTTTCCTTATCTGATGTTGATTTCACTCGTCGCCTTGTCGTCGGCGTTAATGAATACCTACAATAAGTTTGCTGTCCCGGCCTTTACCCCGGTTTGGTTAAATTTAGTGCTGATAGGCTGCGCTATTTGGTTGGCACCGCATTTGGAGCAGCCCGTGATGGCGCTGGCCTGGGGGGTGTTGCTGGCGGGTATTGTGCAACTGATGTTTCATTTACCGTTTTTATGGCAGATGGGGTTGCTTCCATCGCCTACGGCTAAATCGGATCCCGGTGTCGGTGAAGTTAAACGTTTGATGTTACCCGCATTATTTGGGGTATCGGTGGCGCAAATTAATTTGTTGGTCGATACGATTTTGGCGTCGTTTTTAGTCACCGGCAGCGTATCTTGGTTGTATTATTCCGACCGTTTAATGGAGTTCCCGCTTGGGGTGTTTGGTGTGGCCTTGGCCACCGTGGTGCTCCCCGGTTTATCAAAAAAAGCCGCGAATGCTGATTGGGAAGGCTTTAAACAGGATTTGGATTTTGCGCTTAAGCTGGTCGCGCTGATTGCCTTGCCCGCGATGGTAGGCTTGTTTTTACTGGCGCAGCCGTTATTAGTCACGCTGTTTTTCTATGGCGAATTTACCGCGTTTGATGTGCTGATGTCGAGTCAGAGTTTAATGGCTTATTCGCTCGGTTTACTCGGATTTATATTGGTTAAAGTCTTAGCTCCTGCGTTCTATGCACGTAAAGAAATGAAAACCCCTGTAAAAATTGCGGTGGTGGCGCTGGTTAGCAATATCATTTTGAATTTGATTTTAATCGGGCCGTTAGCGCACGTTGGTTTGGCGTTGGCGACGTCAATCTCAGCGATGCTGAATGCAGGCCTGCTTTATTACTTTTTGCTCAAGCAGGACGTTTTTAGTCTGCAAACGCCTTGGCGCGGGTTTAGTTTACAGGTTGTGTCAGCGGTAATAGTGATGGCGGTTGTCTTAATTTTGCTTAATCCAGGCCACCAGGCCTGGTTATCATTTACTGCAGGTCAAAGGGTTGTTGAGTTATTGATTTTAATCTTATGTGCGATTTTGGCTTATGCTGCAACCTTGATTTTACTTGGCTTTAGGCCTCGACGTTTTATGGATCAATTTAAAGCGAAAGAATGATCTGGTTACATCCCGCATTCAAACGGTTATGATTGCGTTTTTGATATTAGTAAATGCACTTTAAGCGACTGATTCGTGGGTTACACAATTTGAAAAGGTTTTGGCCTGAATTTGCAGCCGGCAGGGTGGTCACCATCGGCAATTTTGATGGGGTGCAATTGGGTCAATTTTTCTTGGATATCAAATATGGGTGTCCTTTTAATCTATGGGTGTCCTTTTAATCTAGGTGTCCTTTCAATCTCTAATACCACGTTACCATTAGGACATCCAGTGCGCCAAGATAAATCGGTAGAAGATTGGAGGTGAAATCCCTCTGCTCGGCAAGGGCTGTGCCGGGAGACTATTGAGTGAGGGAATACCCTTGCAAAACAGGGTTCTACGGCGACAAATAGATTACAAGCCCTGCTGGTGGTCGCTCCGAGTTTTAATGATATGCGGCAGGGTGGGGAGTTCTGATTACGATTAACAAATTGTCTGTTCTGGTCAAGCTTTTTTGGACACATCTTTTTTACAATTTCCATAGTCAATGGGCGATAAACCACCATTAGAACTATGAAGCCTAATTAAGTTGTAGTAGCGCATATAACTCGCTACATCCTGTTTCATGCTTTCAGCGCTGGCGTGATGCACTTTAAATAGCCAATCATGCTTGAGACTACCAAAAAAACGTTCTACGACCGCATTATCCCAACAGGCACCCACATCACCCATCGACGCACGCATTTTCTGTTTAGCTAACAATCTCGCAAAACGCTTGCTGGTGTATTGTGAACCTCGGTCGCTGTGAAAAATCACGCCTTTAGGGTGTCCACGTAGCCAATAGGCTTGCTGTAACGATTTCATGACCAACTCCACCGTCATGCGCTCACTGAGCGCCCAGCCAATAATACGGCGTGAGTAAAGATCCATCACAATACTCAAGTACAACCAACCTTGAGGGGTCTTTAAGTAGGTGATGTCACCCGCCCAAACTTGATTAATCCTAGTGGGATTAAAGTCCATCTTAATCAGGTTTTCTGCCACACGATGTGTAAGGTTTCGTTTTGTTGTAACCTTGTAGGCCCGTCGCTGCGTCACAACCAAGCCTGGTGTTTTCATTAGTCGACGCGTTTTTTCACGACTGAATTGGAAAACCGTTTTTTTGTAGGGCTTTAGCGAGCTCACGTGAGCCAAGACTTTGCCGACTGTCTTTAAATAACCGCTTGGCCATGCCTTGTAGCTCGAGTTCTTCGGGCGTAATACCTTTCTTAGGCTGTTTTTTCCAAGCATAGTAACCTGAACGGCTTAGCTTGAGCATCTTGCTGACAGACTTAACTGCTAAGCCCTCCTGAACCAGTTTTTCCATGAGTTCAAATCCTACAGGATGTCTTGTGCCAGAAGGGCTGAGGCTTTTTTTAAGATTTCTTTTTCGACCTTTAAACGCTTGTTTTCAGCACGTAGCTTTTTAAGTTCAGCTCGCTCATCTGGATCGAGCACAATCCCTTTGGCTTGCGATTCTAGATTGTCTTTCCACTTGTAAAGCAAATTGGTTCTAACCCCTAAGGATTGAGCAGCTTCAGCTACACTATATCCTTGCTCAGTCACTAAAGCGACGGCTTCTTTTTTAAACTCATCGCTGTAGGTTTTATAAGTTCTCTTTTCAGTCATGATCACTCCTAGCTCGACAATATCTATTGTCTCTAATAAAAGTGTCCATTGCTATTAGACCAGAACAGTCGTATCACTGTCACGACAATTACATTAGACACATTTTTTATGTAGTGATATTATATTTGATATTAAGGGGTGGATTGTCTAATGAAGATCGTATGTGACACCAATGTTTGGCTTTCTGCGTTGACATCTAATCAAGGTGCATCTCATGTCCTAGTGAAATGGTTATTTCAGCAGTCTAGTCAACTTCATAGTGTTTCTACCCCTTTTATTATGGAGTTGGAAGATGTATTGCTCCGCCCAAAAAATAGAGAGCGAATGCCTCAGTTTTCTGAGCAAGACTTACGTCGTTTTATCGATGACATTTGCTGTATTTCAAATCGCCAACCCATTTATTTTTTATGGCGTCCGTTGATTAAAGACCCCAAGGATGACATGGTGCTAGAGCTTGCGGTTAATGCTCAGGCTGAATACCTGATTAGCTTTAATATCCAAGATTTTAAAGCCATCGAAGGTAAGTTCAACTTTACACTCTGCACCCCAAAAGCGTTTTTGCAACAACAAGGAGTTTTAAAATGAACTATGCGTTAAGACTGCCCGATTATTACAAAAAAGAAATCGAAAACCTCAAGGGTGAAGTATCCATCAACCAATTTATCGTTAACGCTGTAGCTGAAAAAATTGCCTCACTTAAAACGGAGGATTATTTAATGCAGCGAGCGAAAAACGGTAGCCGCGAACATGCCTTAAATTTACTAAATCAAGTTGGTGATAGCCCTGCGGAAAAACAAGATCAGCTTTATTAGGGGGCTTCAGGGTTTGTGGATAAACAAGCCTCGTTTAAAGTTTTAAAAGGAATCGCTGATGGATGCTACTGAGATTAAACCATCCGAAAGCACCATAAAACTGGATGCTAAGGATATGCTTGAAGTATTGAAACGTGCTGTAAAGCGCGAACTCAACCGCAAACGCGCACTAGGGCAATATGCCGTGATTTGCGAAAATGGCGAGGTTAAGAAGATTCAGTTTTAGCCTCACGACTAACAATAAAAATGGGTGTTATTTTAGTGGTCTTGTGGTCTTATAAAAGTGGGTGTCCTTTAAGTTTAAAAAATGCATGATTTAACCAGGCCTGGTTATAATGATTGTTTGATGCGTATTAGTAAGCAATGTGGTATTTGTAGGTCTTTATTTTAATCAGCTTGTTTCCTTGCCAGGGTCGGCGTCTGATAGGCATTCCCACTGGGACAGTGGGTTCGAGATAAATATGGGTGTCTTTTTAGTTGACAGTTCAGGTTACTATGATTGCAAAAAACGGCCTAAACAAAGTATAACGGCTGAAAAGTTCGAGCTACAGCTACAAGGAATGGCCAAAGAGAATACGAACGGAATCAAACAAACTGGATAGTTGCTTATAAAATTCACAGCCGATGGATGAAGTAAAGGTGTTTCAATGTCATTTAGTTCAATTTTAAAAGGCTGGTGGGCAGAGTTCATTATTAGTCTAGTATCAAGGGTATATTTGAATAATGCCGAGTATAAAAAACTAGACAATTTAATAATACCTGGCAAAAACGGAACAACAGAAATTGACCTGGTGATTGTGTCTAAATTCGGAATATTTGTTATTGAGGTGAAGAACCGGAAAGGCTTGATCTATGGTGGTGAAAGAGACAAGGAATGGATTCAAGAAATAGACGGTAGAAAATTTCGCTTTCAAAACCCACTTCACCAGAATTACGGTCATATCAAGTCGTTATCGAAACTATTAGAACTTGAAGATGATTTATTTTTTTCTATTGTGTTTTTCGGCATTCACGCAGTATTCAGAGATGATATGCCTGAAAATGTAATGAATGAAAAATTAATGCCATACATCTTAACAAAGTCAGATGAAGTCTTAAACTATGATGAAATTGATGAAATATACCTAAAGTTAAAGCCATACAAATCAAATTCAGAAGATAGAAGACACCATAGAATATCGCTTTCAGAAAAATATGAAAGCGGTCATATCTGCCCTAAATGTGGTGGTGATCTGTTGGTAAGAACATCAAAAGTAGGAAATAGGAAGTTTATAGGCTGTTCAAATTTCCCTAAATGTAAGTACACCAGAAAATAATTTAATAAACTAAAAGGACACCCATAATAGATTGCCCGAGCTCGCCAAGAATTGATTTTGCTGTCGGATACCCCTTGGTATCATTTGGTGAATCGTTGCGTTCGCCGTGCGTTTTCGTGCGGTGTGGATTCGATTTCCGGTCAAAACTATGAACACCGCCGTGAATGGATCGAGCAGACCATGTTGAAGCTGGCTTCGGTGTTTGCGGTGGATATTGCGGCGTTTGCGGTGATGAGCAATCATTATCATTTGGTGGTTAGAGTTGATAAAGAGCGTGCCCAGGCCTGGTCGGATGATGAGGTGCTAGAGCGTTGGATGCAGTTGTTTAGTGGGTCTGTGTATTTAAAGGGCGGTTCTGGGAAGGGCGCTTTAAAAGCCAAGCCTTATTAGATCAACAAGCGATATTATCGGTAATGGCCTATGTCGATTTAAACCCAGTACGCGCAAATATCGCAGATAATCTGGACGATTCGGATTTCACCTCGATTCAACGCCGTATTGAACAAACTCAAGGCATTAAAAAACCACAAACCTCGATGCTCCAAAGTCCTTTGTTTGAGCATTTATCCGACGAATCGCAAAGCTTTTTCAATAAGCTTGATACCTTGCCGAATGCACCCTTGATAAAATTTGAACCCAAACATCACCATACCCACCCAAATCCGGTGATTGCGTTTGATTATGCTGATTACTTGGAGTTTGTTGATTATCTGGGGCGTGCGGTGCATCCAAGCAAGCGCGGGTATATTGCCGAGAATACGCCAAAAATGATGCAGCAACTCAACCTCAATGAAACCCTTATCGACACCTTTTGCCAAGGCAAGTTGCTTAAAAGCTTTGGTTCGGCAATTGGCAATCCCATCGACCTGAATCAACACCGCGAATCCAGCCGCGCCCATAAAGGGCAGGGTTTGGCTAAACGGCTGTTTGCGTAGATGAATCCAGAAGATTTAAAAAACTCGTTACTGTGACTATGCCTTACGGCAAATACAAGGGGCGAATGATTGCGGATTTGCCGGGACATTATTTGAATTGGTTTGCGCGTGAGGGCTTTCCATCGGGTCAGTTAGGGCAGTTATTGGCGCTAATGCAGGAGTTAGATCACAATGGTTTAAAGCACCTGCTTGATCCTTTAAGAACATAGGTTTTTTGAATTGCCAAAGGGGGCGTGAATATGAAACCTAGTCAAATTAATGAAGTCGATCTAATAAAGCCTAAAAACCAGACCTGGTGCTTATGGAATTACGTTTAGTTCGCAGATAGCAGATTTGATCGCTAGGTCTGGAATGGGTTGGTGACGGATAATAATCCTTTTGAGCAGGGGGTTGCTGGGTTTTTGGCGGAAGAAAAGAAAATGATGGATGTCTATTATGCCGAGTCTATGCAGCACACACCTTATCTCTGAGTTAGGCTGAATCGAAAGGTTACAACCCTGTTGGAATCCGTTATAATTGCGCTTTTGCTATTAGTAAATGCACTTTATGCGACTGATTCGTGGGTTACACAATTTGACAAGGTTTCGGCTTGAATTTGCAGCCGGCAGTGTGGTCACCATCGGCAATTTTGATGGGGTGCATTTGGGTCATCAATGCGTGCTCGATAAGGTTATGACACAGGCAAGAAAACAAGGTTTGCCGAGTGTGGTGATGGTATTTGAACCCTTTCCGATTGAGTTTTTTAGCCCGGAAAATGCGCCGGTTAGATTGATGAATTTGCGCGAAAAAGTCCGCGCGCTGGCGGAGTATGGCGTGGATTATTTGCTCTGTGTTAGTTTTAATCAAGCTTTTGCGCAACTGAGTGCTGCTGATTTTGTTTCTAACGTGTTGCAGCAAGGCCTAAATGTTCGCCAATTAGTGATTGGTGATGATTTCCGTTTTGGTCACCAGCGGCAAGGTGATTTTGAGTTTTTGCTCAACTGGGGGCAGGCATCCGGTTGTGAGGTGCAGGCGATGCCTACCATGAAAATTGACGGCCATCGTGTCAGCAGTACGCGTGTGCGTGAAGTGTTAGCCGCGCCGGATTTGGTGGAAGCCCAGCGCTTAATGGGGCAGGCGTTTCGGTTTGAAGGACGCGTGATTCATGGCCAAAAACTAGGGCGAACCATAGGTTTTCCGACCTTGAACCTAAACCCCAAGCGTTTGCAAATGCCGGTGAGTGGAGTATTTGCGGTGACAGTAAAGGGTCTGAGTGATAAACCCTGGCCCGGTGTCGCTAATATTGGGGTTCGACCAACCGTTCAAGGCCAGCGGCCTTCAATTGAAGTACATTTATTTGACTGGCAGAAAATGGTATACGGCGCCCACGTTGAAGTGCGCCTTGAGGCGTTTATTCGCCCAGAAATGAAATTCAGTGGTTTGCCCGCGCTCCAATCGCAAATTGCGCAGGATGCCGAGCAGGCCAGACAGCTTTTAACCGATTCAAATCATTCAATTTTGAGAAGTGAACATGACCGATTATAAATCCACGCTAAATCTTCCTGAAACCGACTTTCCAATGCGTGGCGGCTTGCCACAGCGCGAGCCCAAACAGGTGCAGGCCTGGTTGGATGACGACCTGTATCAAACCGTGCGTCAGGCGATGGCGGGGCGGCCAAAATTTATTTTGCACGATGGCCCGCCCTATGCCAATGGTGATATTCATATCGGTCACGCGGTCAATAAAGTGCTGAAAGACATGATTGTTAAATCTAAAGGCTTGAGCGGCTTTGATGCGCCGTTTGTGCCGGGTTGGGATTGTCATGGCTTGCCGATTGAATTGAATGTTGAGAAAAAACACGGCAAGGTCGGCGTCAAGCTTAATGAACGTGAATTCCGCCAGGCCTGCCGCGATTATGCACAAAGCCAGGTTGAAGGTCAGATGAAGGATTTTCAACGCTTAGGCATTATGGCGGATTGGAACAATCCTTATTTAACCAAGGCCTTTGATTTTGAAGCCAATGAAGTGCGTGCGCTGGCTAAAATCATTGAAAAAGGTCATCTGGTCAAAGGCACCAAGCCGGTTTATTGGTCGATTGGTGGCCGTTCGGCACTCGCGGAAGCGGAAGTGGAATACGATGAAAAACGCTCCAATGCAATTGATGTCCGCTTTAAGGTGATTGACGAAGCCGCGTTTTTTGAGCGCTGTCATCACGTGGAAGACCATACCGGTGAAGGCCCGATTTCGGTGGTGATCTGGACGACCACGCCCTGGACACTGCCTGCTAACCAGGCGGTGGCGATTCACCCTGAACTTGAATATGCGTTGGTACAGGTTGAAACCGAACAGGGCAAAGAGCGCCTGTTTATGGCGGAAGCCTTGATTAAAGATGTGATGGCGAAATGTGATATCGAGCATTATCGTGTGGTGGCCTATGGTCGCGGCGATCAGTTTGATTTAATCCGTTTGCAGCATCCGTTTTATGAGCGCATAGTGCCATTGATTTTGGGTGAGCATGTCACCACCGATGCCGGTACCGGCTGTGTGCATACCGCACCGGGGCATGGTCAAGACGACTTTATTGTTGGCTTAAAATACGATTTAGAGGTGGATTGCCCGGTCGATGGTTCGGGCAATTTCGTCGCCGGCACCCCCTTGTTTGAAGGCTTGAATGTACTTAAAGCCGATGAGGCGGTGTTGGACGTTTTGCGTGAGCGCGGTGCGTTATTGCATCATGAGGCGATTCGCCATAGCTATCCGCATTGCTGGCGCACCAAAACACCGTTGATTTTCCGTGCCACGCCGCAATGGTTTATTAGCATGGATCAACAAGGTCTGCGTGCCAGTGCGATGGAGGCGATTAAAACCGTGCAATGGGTACCGGATTGGGGGCAAAACCGGATTGAAGGCATGATTGACGGCCGCCCGGATTGGTGTATTTCGCGCCAGCGTTTATGGGGTGTGCCGATTTGTATTTTTGTGCATAAAGTCAGCGGCGAAATGCACCCGCGCACCACTGAACTGATGGAATTGGTGGCACAACGGATCGAACAGCAGTCGATTGATGCCTGGTATGACTTGGATGCCCGCGAGTTGCTGGGTGATGAAGCCGATGACTATGAAAAAGTACAGGATATTTTGGATGTCTGGTTTGATTCTGGCGTGACCCATTTTGCGGTTTGTCAGCAGCGTGATGAACTGCATGCGCCGGCAGATTTGTATTTAGAAGGGTCGGATCAGCATCGTGGTTGGTTCCAATCGTCACTCTTGACCGGCATGGCAATGAATAATGCCGCGCCTTATAAGCAAGTGCTAACCCACGGCTTTACCGTGGATAAAGACGGCAAAAAAATGTCCAAGTCGAAAGGCAATGTGGTCGCGCCGCAAAAAATCGCCGACACCTTGGGGGCGGATATTTTGCGTCTGTGGATTTCGGCCGCGGATTACCGCTATGAAATGACGGTGTCGGACGAAATTATCAGCCGCACCGCTGATGCCTATCGCCGTATTCGCAATACTGCACGTTTCTTGTTGGCGAACTTGAATGGCTTTAATCCGGCTAGGGATTTGGTCGCCTATGAGGATTTATTGCCACTCGATAAATGGGCGGTCGGCCATGCGCATCAATTGCAGCAGCAGATTGTGGAGTCGTATGAGCAATATCATTTCCATCAGATTTATCAGGCGGTGTCGCATTTCTGCTCGGTAGAAATGGGCGCGTTTTATTTAGACGTGATTAAAGACCGTCAGTACACCTGCAAAACCGACGGCGTGGCGCGTCGTTCGGCACAAACTGCCTTGTATCACATTATCGAAGCCATGACGCGCTGGATTGCACCGATCTTGAGTTTTACCGCCGAAGAAATTTGGCAGTATATTCCGGGCGAACGTGAAAAAACCGTATTTGTGGCGACCTGGTACCAAGGTTTAACGGCGTTAGATGAAAGCGCTGAGATGAACTCGGCTTATTGGGCGCAGATGATTGCGGTGCGTTCAGCGGTCGCTAAGCGCCTGGAAGAGTTGCGTAATGCCGGAGAAATTAAAGCCAGCCTCACCGCGCAGGTTAAGCTCTATGCCGATGGCGAGCTGTATAACGCATTGGCCAAGTTACAAGACGAGTTACGTTTTGTCTTGATTACCTCCTATGCGCAAGTCTTGCCGCTGGCAGACAAATCCGCCACCGCCGTTGAATCTGAATTAGACGGCTTGTGGCTGGATGCACAAGCGGTGCAGGCCGAAAAATGCCCACGTTGCTGGCATCATCGTGAAGATATCGGTGTCGATGCTGATCATCCAGAGCTTTGTCAGCGCTGTGTTGATAACGTCGTTGGCGATGGCGAATTGCGCCATTTTGCTTGATATTGGCTTAAACCGCTGATTTCTGCGCGACTAGGTTATGCCCTTGCTCCTTCGGCTTTTTTCTTCGAAAAAAGAGGCGTCGCTAGAGCACAACCTAGCCGCTTACAAGTTAGAGCAAGCCGAAAGCGTAAGATGAAAATCTTTGTTATAACTTTATAGTCCAAGACAAAACTGCAAGACTTATCACGCAAGGTAATGAGATGCCAAATCTAAAATCTATCGTTTCGCAAACCGGGTTGCGTTATCTGTGGTTAGCAGGCCTGGTCTTGCTGCTGGATCAAGTCACCAAGTATCTGGCGGTCAGCTATTTGACCTTTGGTGAGCCCTTGGCGGTGATGCCGCATTTTAACCTGACGCTGGTGTATAACTATGGCGCGGCCTTTAGTTTTTTAGCGGATATGGGCGGCTGGCAGCGTTGGTTTTTTGCAGTCTTAGCCATTGGAGTTAGCATCGGCTTGCTGTTTTGGTTAACTAAACTCAAAGCTAAACCGACCTTTGAAGTATTAGGCTTGCAGTTAATTTTGGCCGGCGCGATCGGCAATTTGATTGATCGCGTGTTGTTTGGCAAGGTCACCGATTTTCTTGATTTCTATTATGGCAGTTGGCACTATGCGACGTTTAATATTGCCGATATGGCGATCACGATGGGGGCAGCCATGTTGATCATTTACGAGTTTTTTTTAAGGCCTAAATCTTCTAAAAACTAATGTTAAGAATAGCGCTGTGGCCGCTTAATGAATAAAATGGTTGAAGGGCTTATGAACCGAAAGAAAAAGATTTATCAAAAAATTAAGAAGAAACTGCTTCAACAAAAAGCAAAGAAACAGCCGGTTAAAAAACCGGCTTATATTTCCAAAGCTGATCGTGCTCGATTAGCTTTGGAGGGGAAATCTGAACAAGCGCAGGCAACTGAAGAATCGAAATAGATTTAGGCTGTCTTTTTAACCTTAAACCAGACGCTATAAAGTGCTGGCAAAAACAGTAGGGTTAACAGGGTGCCCATAGTAATCCCACCAATCAATACATAAGCCAGCGGCCCCCAGAAGGTTGAGGTTGTCAGCGGTATAAATGCCAGCACGGCCGCTAACGCGGTTAATACGACCGGACGTGCACGGCGTACGGTCGCATCGACCACCGCATCATAGTCGTTTAAGCCATTGCGTTTGTTGTCGTCAATCTGTCCGACCAGAATCAGGGTATTTCGCATTAGAATGCCCGCTAAACCAATCAAGCCGAGTGTGGCCACAAAGCCGAAAGGTTGTGAGAACAGCAGTAGCGCCATCACCGCACCAATTAAACCGAGTGGTGCGGTCAGAATCACCATAAACATACCACTGAACGAGCGCATCATCAGCATGACCAAGGTGAACATTAAGATCACCATTACCGGCATGAGCACGCGTATTGAATTCTGTGCTTTACCGGATTCTTCTACTGAACCGCCAATCTCTACGCGATAACCGAGTGGCAAGGTTTGGTTGAGTTGATCGAGTTGTGGCCAGAGCTGCATCGTGACATCGGGCGGCTGAGCGCCAGCTTGAATTTCACTATTGACTGAAATATAGGGAATACGATTGCGGCGTTTTAAAACAGGCTCTTCGTATTCAATCGTTAGGTTAACCAAGGCATCAAGCGGCAGGCTTTGACCCCAACGATTTGTTAGCGGCAAATCAGCCAGTTGTTCGAGTTGCAAGCGTGTAGCTTCTGGCGCACGGGCAAGCAGTTGAACGCTACGTGTTTGATGGCGCAGTTCGCTAATCATTTGGCCTTGCAACATAAATTGCAATTGTTGTTGGATATCGAGCGGTGTAAAACCGTGTTTTTCAAGGGTTTGAGGGTCAAAATCAAGGCGAATAACCGGCGTGCGTTGTCCCCATTCTAAGTGAGGTTGCAGCGTTTGCGGATGTTGCTCCATGATTTCTTGCACTTGATTGGCTATTTGACGCAATACCAGTGGATCTTCGCCCATTACACGAAAGGTCACCGGCCAAGGCACCGGCGGTCCGTATAGCAAGGGATGCACCCTTACGCGTGCTTCAGAAAATTCGCCTTGATCAATCAAGCTTTTTAAACGCGTCTGCAGTGCATCGCGTTGATTGCGATCGCCGGTAATAGCAATAATCTTGGCAAACGCCGGATTGGGCAATTCAGGGTTAAGTGCCATAAAAAAGCGCGGTGCGCCAGCGCCGATATAACTTGAAAGCGTGCGGACTTCAGGCTGTTGCGCAATCAAGTTTTCCATGCGCTGAGTCAATTGGTCGGTAACGGCAATCGATGTGCCTTCTGGTAAATAAATATCAATCATTAATTCAGGGCGGTCTGAACTGGGGAAGAATTGTTTTTCAACCAGCTTAGCCATACCGATGATCGACAGCACAAACAAAACAAAGGTGGCAAACAATACCGTTTTACGCTGGTGAACGCAGGCTTGAATAATGCGACGTAAAACGCGATAGCCACGCGTTTGATAAGGGTCGGCGTGGGCGGTTTCATAACCAGGCCTGGTTGGATCTTTAAGAAATTTTACGCCCAAGTAAGGCGTAAACACCACGGCGACAAACCAAGAGGCAATTAATGAAATGGCTAATACCCAGAAAATATTACCCGCATATTCGCCGACATTCGAGGCAGCAAAGCCAATCGGCACAAAACCCACCGCGGTAATCAGTGTGCCAATCAGCATTGGCATGGCGGTGACCGACCAGGCATAGGAAGCGGCCTTAACCTTGTCCAAACCTTCTTCGATTTTTACCAGCATCATTTCAATCGCAATAATGGCATCATCGACTAACAATCCTAAGGCTAAAATCAGTGCACCGAGTGTAATGCGATCGAGGTTTTTACCGGTCATCATCATTATAAAAAACGTAATCGCGAGGGTTAGGGGTACGGCTAACGCCACCACCAGGCCTGCTCGCAGACCCAAGGCTAGAAAACTGACCAACATCACCACGCCCAGCGCTACCAAGAATTTGAGTTGGAATTCGTCAATCGCTTGACTAATTGCGTCGGCTTGGTTGGTGATTTTTTCGAGTTCAAAGCCAAGTGGCAAGTGTTGGCTGAGTTGGTGTTCTAATGCCGCGAGGTCTTTGCCCAGCGTTAAACCGTTATAGCCGGTTTGCATAATCACCCCAATCATCAGGGCTTCTTGACCTTGGTCGCGCACGAGATACTGGGGTGGGTCTTGATAACCACGACTCACTTGAGCGATGTCTTTCAGCTGAAAATGCTGTTGATTGATGGATAGCGGCAGGTTTTCGATTCGAGTTAAATCATTCAGCTGGCTATCCATTCGCAGATAAACGCGGGCGGATTGGGTGTCGATTTGGCCGGAGGGCGTCAGGCGGTTATAGGCTTCAATTTGTGAAAACACCTGTTGGGGTGTAATGGCCATTTGGCTCAGACGATCGGTGTTCAGCTCGATAAACACCTGATGCGGACGCTCGCCGATTAAGTTGACTTTTTGAACACCGGGTACGCGCAGTAGGCGGTCTCGGATGGCTTCGGCCGGCTCAATTAACTGAAACGCTTGCAGTTCGGGTGCGGTCAGTGCGTAGAGGCTGTAATAGACATCCGAAAAGTCATCGTTTACAAACGGGCCTTTAACCCCTTGCGGTAGATAGCTGGCTTCATCTAACATGCGTTTTCGGACTTGGTAAAACACATTGGCGACTTCATGCGCGGGCGTTTGATCTAAAAACTGAATTTGCATATTCACTTGACCAGGCCTGGCGGTGGTTTCAACTCGGTCAAAATAGGGGACTTCTTGCAGACGTTTTTCCAGACGATCTGCCACTTGTTGTTGCATTTGTTCAGCCGATGCGCCTTCCCAAATAGCGGATACCGTCATGACTTTAATCGTGAAAATGGGGTCTTCAGCGCGTCCTAAGCTGACAAAGGCATAAAGCCCGGCAAGTGCCACTAACAAGATAAAGTAAAGCGTTAACGCGCGTTCGCGCACCGCCCAAGCTGACAGATTAAAACGTGACATCATAGGGTGGGTTCCTGTAATTGACGTAGTTGTACCTGTTGGCCGTTTTTGAGCAGATGTACACCTGCACTGACGACTTGCGATCCGGCTGCTAAATCGGATTTAACATAGGCGTAGTCTTGGCTGAGTTTAACCACTTCAACCGGGTTAAAGCGAATCTGACCGTCTTGATAAAGCCAGACACCGCTGCCTTGACCAAGATCAAACACCGCTGATTTTGGAAGTCTGAGTTGTGTCGAGTTGGATTCAAATACCAGTTTGGCGATTTGACCCAGTTTGACAGAGCTATTATCCGGCAGCGCGTAACGGACTGTCCAGCTTTGGCTGGCGGAATCCGCAGCGGGTGTGATCTCGCGTAAAGTTACCCTGTAGTTTGCGCCGGTTTCCAGTCGAGCAATGGCCTGTTTGGGCAAGATGTCGATTCGAGAACTTGGCACGCTGATTAGCAGATCTTGTGCGGCGCTTAGCACTTCAACAACGGGTTGCCCCGCTTGCACCACATGACCGGGTTCAGCATGAATCGCTTGAATGACGCCGTTAGACGAGGCCGTTAACGTCGCGTAACTAACTTGCCTGTTAACCAGATCAAGTTCGCGCTGTAATGCAACTAAACGTTGTTGTAAGCTTGTCACTTGGTTTTGTGCGCGATCAAAATCCTGTTGGGATAATAAATTACGGTTTAGTAGGTCTTGAGCACGTTTTGCTTCGGTTTGTGCCAGTTTCAACTCGGATTCTGTCGCGGCTAAATTGGCGTGTGCTGCTCGTTGTTTTAGGGCTAAATCGGTGGCATCGAGTTTAAATAGGGTTTGACCGGTTTGCACCTGATCGCCAATATTGATTAAACGTTCACTAACCAGGCCTGCTAGTTGAAAGCTGAGTTGGCTGTGGGTTTGGCTTTCAATTCTGCCGATTAACGTCTGGCTGCTTTCATTAACTTCCATAACCTGCGACACAAGTACAAAGGGCGGGGCATCGGTAGGGTTTTGTTGTGGGTCGGATTTGCAACCGGTTAAAAAACCAGCGATAAGGCTGGTGCTAATAAAAAAGGCAAGAGTTTTTATGGGAGGCATAGTTCGCTCTAAATTTAAAAAGTTGATGAAGATTAGCGCGGTTTGATTTGATTAAACTGTTTGAGTTTGCGCCAAAGTCTGTGGTCGAGTTTGAGACTACGCGCTTGGTTTTTCCAAAGCGCATAGCCTAACCCAAGCGGGGAATGTAAAAAACGAAAAAACAAAGGTTTGTTATCTGTATTGCTTGCTTTCATGGTTAGTGTGCTGTTTGTTGTAACCGATTTAATATATTCATCGTCGGCGCACCATCTGCCGGAATATTGTTGGCGATTTGAAACGCACGGATGCCATTGCGTGTTCGTGCGCCCGGAATGCCGTCTGCACCACCCACGTCATAACCGAGTTGATTTAAGCGTTGTTGCATCTCGATAATTTGCGCACGACTGAGCGCGGCATCGTCCGCCGGTTTTTTCGCGCTTAGCGGTGGTGCATCGATAATTCTATCGGCCAAATGTCCGACGGCTACAGCGTAATTGTTCGACATATTCCAACGTTTTATCACATTGAAATTGTGATAAACCAAAAAAGCCGGCCCGCGATAATCACTTGGGATTAGCAGGGCCGCATTGAAATCCGCAGTCGGGAGGTTGCTGCCGTCAGTTTGCCGAATTCCTAGTTGTTGCCATTCGGCTAAACTACGCTGGGTACGACCGTCGGCTAGTGCAAAGTCGAAGTTTTTGGGGAGTGTTACTTCGCGTCCCCAGGTTTGTTCGGCTTGCCAGCCTAGATTTTTAAGAAAGTTGCCTGAAGAGTGGAACACGTCTTCAAGGCTGTTCCACATATCTTTGCGCCCAGTGCCGTCGGCATCAATGGTGTAGCGTAGATAGTTTTCCGGCATAAATTGGGTTTGCCCCATTGCACCAGCCCAAGAGCCTTTCATCTGCTCGAACGGAATGTGTCCTTGATCAAGAATGCGCAGCGCGTAGATCAGTTGTTTGGTGAAAAACGCACTGCGACGAGGATCATAGGACAGGGTCGCCAAGGATTCAATGACCGGAAAGCTACCGGTAAAATTGCCGTAATTGGTTTCAAGTCCCCAAAAAGCAACAAGAAAACGCCCAGGAATGCCGTATTGTTTGGTTACCTCGTCCAGCAGTTCGCGATGGGCAGCGTACATTTCTTTACCACGCTGAATACGCCAGTCGCTTACGGCGGATTCGAGGTATTGCCAAAAGGTGCGGGTAAATTCCGGTTGATGACGATCAAGCTCTAATACCCGTTGATTGAGTTTTACACCGCTAAAAGCCTTATCCAAGGTGGCTTGTGAAATCCCTTCGGCACGGGCTTTGGGTTTAAAGTCTTCAACCCAAGCTTGGAAGGCTTGATGATCGGCTTCGGTGAGTATAACAGTGGGCGCTTTCTGAGAGGCTTGTGCGGAAAAGCCAACGAGCAACACAAGGCTGAATAGCGCTGACATAAAAGCTGTTTGGTAAGAATGAGGGGCAAATCGCATACAAATCTCGCTTATTCTAAAAGTGTAGTCACATTTTACCGAAACCTAGATTAAGAAAAGCGTAAAATTAATATCAATTTATTTATTATCGAGAAAACCTATGAAATTTTTTGCGACTGCACCCAATGGCCTATCAGAATTATTAAAAGAGGAATTGCAAGCTTTAGGTGCGCAGTCTGTTAAAGCGCAACCACGTGGCGTGAGTTTTGAGGGCGGATTAATTGATGGTTATCGTGCTTGTTTATGGTCGCGTTTGGCCAATCATGTGTATTTAGTCCTACTGGAAACCGAGCTGGATACCCAAGAAGATCTGTATGCCAGTGTTCGCGCGTTGGATTGGTCGCGTCATATGACTGAAGATCATAGTTTTGCGATTTCGTTTACCGGCAAAGGCATGGGGATTGAGCATACGCATTTTGGTGCGTTAAAAATCAAAGATGCGATTGTCGATTTTTTCCGTGATACCACTGGCCATCGCCCAGCGGTAGATCGCGAGTATCCCGATATTCAACTGCACGGCCATTTAAACCGTAATCAATTCACCTTGAGTTTAGATTTGTCCGGTCATAGCTTACATCAGCGTGGTTATCGTGAAGGTCAGCAAGTCAAAGCACCTTTAAAAGAAAACGTGGCGGCAGCGATTTTAATCCGTTCCGGCTGGCCGGAGATCGCGGCGCAGGAGGGGGCGCTGGTTGATCCGATGTGTGGCTCGGGCACGTTTTTGATAGAAGCGGCGATGATTGCATCGGATACGGCACCAGGCCTGGCGAAAGCCCATAACATGGGGTTTTTATCTTGGTTAGGTCATCAGCGTGAGATTTGGGATGGCTTGGTTAAGGATGCCGAACAGCGTGAAGCGGCAGGCCTGGTGAATATTCCACCGATTTTTGGTTCAGATGCACATGCGGGCGCGGTAAAAATTGCCCGCCAAGCAGTGCAGCAAGCTGGCTATGCGGATGTGATTGAAGTGCAGATGTTGCCCGTGAATCAAGCGCATCCCCAACCGGAGTTGCAACCAGGCCTGGTGGTGACTAACCCTCCTTACGGCGAACGTTTGGGTGAAGAAGATGAAGTCAAAGCCCTATATGTGCAAATCGGTGAAACCTTAAAACGTCAGTTTGTTGGCTGGCAAGCGGCCGTATTGACCTGTAACAAGGAATTAGGCCTCTATTTAGGTTTAAAAGCCAAACGTGATCATGCATTTTTTAATGGTGCAATGGAATGTAAGCTATTCCGTTTTGAGGTAGAAGAAGAATTTTTCCGCCAACCTGCGTTAAAAGCGGGGGCAGATTTAGCTTCAGAAGTCGAAATGTCGATGGCCGACTTAGCAAACACCGAAGGTGCGCAGATGTTTGCCAATCGGTTACGCAAGAACTTAAAAACCCTGCGTAAATGGGCCGACCGTAATAAGGTGTTTGCCTATAGGGTCTATGATGCCGATATGCCAGAATATGCCTTGGCGATTGATTATTACCATACGCTTGAAGCCGGTGAATGGTTGGTGGTGAATGAGTATGCCGCACCGAAAACGGTAAATGCGGCGAAAGCCAAGCGTCGTTTGTATGAGGCGATGGCGGTCTTGCCAGAGGTGTTTGGCATAACCGCTGAAAAAGTGGTGTATAAGGTTCGCCAAAAACAAAAAGGTACAAGCCAATACGAGAAGCTCGAAGAGCGCAAAGATTATTTTACGATTATCGAAAACGACACCAAGGTGCGGGTTAACTTTACCGATTACTTAGATACCGGTTTATTTTTAGATCACCGCGATGTCCGTGCGTTGGTAGCGAAGCTCGCGAAGGGCAAGGATTTACTGAACCTGTTTTGTTATACCGCCACCGCGACCGCACAAGCGGCGGTGGCGGGCGCTAAAAACTCGCTCAGTGTCGATATGTCGAAAACCTATCTTTATTGGGCCAAGCATAATTTTATGACCAATAATATTGATTTGCGTCATCATCAACTGCTACAAGAAGATGTGGTGGCTTGGTTAAAGAATCCACCTAAAATGGAACCGTTTGATGTGATTTTTCTTGATCCGCCTTCATTTTCAACTTCCAAGCGGATGGAAGGGGTGCTGGATATTCAACGCGATCATGTTGAGCTGATTGAACAGGCCGGCGCATTACTAGCCGAAGGCGGTGTGTTGGTGTTTTCCAATAATATGCAGAAATTTAAACTCGATACCGATGCGTTAAGTGGCTGGCAAATCGAAGATATTACCCGAAAAACCCTGCCCGAAGATTTCAAACGCAGCCCAAAAATCCACCAGGCCTGGTTGTTATCGAAAAGTTAGTCTAGGTCTTGCCAAAAACTAGTGTTCTAAGCTAGGCTAGTTACAGGCTTTTTTAATGGAAGGTTGAATGCTTAAAGTTTTGGGGTTTAGACCCATATTGTTGGCTATTCTTATACTGGTTACTCCGATTGCGACCAGTATGATTGTGGTTGATTTTCAACGGTTCCATACTCTTATGGCTTCTAAATATGGCTCACAAAAAGTACAGGTGTCACGCCAATGGGAGCAGTTGATACGCCAAGCGGCTCACCTGTCGGATCAGGAAAAAATTGCACAGGTAAATCGTTTTGTTCATAGAAATGTTCGCTATATGACAGATATGCAACTCTATGGTCAAGAGGATTATTGGGCAACGCCTTTGGAAACCTTTGGTCAAGGATTGGGGGATTGTGAAGATTACGCGATCGCAAAATACGTTACGCTGAGAGCGATGGGAATGCCTGATGATAAATTACGTTTAATCTATGTAAGGGCTAAGATTGCTCAGGGTTTGGGGCATCGGATAGAGGCGCATATGGTGTTAGGCTATTATGCTACGCCGAATGCAGAACCTTTAATTCTTGATAGCTTAATTCCAGAGATTTTACCTGCGTCACAACGGCCTGATTTAACCCCTGTGTTCAGTTTTAATGCCCAGGGGCTTTGGGCTGGAAATCAGCGAGCAAATCAAAGCCCAACTGCGCGTCTTTCACGTTGGCGGTCTGTGTTGGATCGCATGGCTCGTGAAGGGATTGCTCATTGATTTTAAATTAATTATGCGTTAAAGGAATAAATTGTCATGTCGTTAATTAAACAACTCTGGATTGCGGTCGCGTTTTTAATGTTTTTAGCGTTTGCTACTAGTTTTACAATTAGTACCTTGACCACGGTAAAGTCTTATGAGGAGCAGTTAAATATTAAAAATATTGATAACGTTAATTCTTTGGCTTTGATCTTGTCTCAAGTTGAAAAAGATAAGGTAATCTTAGAGTTAATGTTGGCGGCTCAGTTTGACACCGGTCATTATCACTATATAACACTTTATGATACTCAAGGTGAGGTTTACCTTGACAAGCGTTTTGAGGCATCACAGGCCTCTCCGGTACCGGATTGGTTTAGGGGTCTGTTCAATTTACGTGTCTCACCTGGGATCGCTTCTATTCAGGATGGTTGGCATCAGTTCGGCACACTTCATTTAGAGAGCGACGAACGTTTTGCTTATATGGCCTTATGGAAAACAACGCAACGTTACTTATTTTGGTTTTTTCTTGTCACCTTGTCTTTAGGTTTGATTGCCACTTATATTCTTAAATTTATTATTAAGCCATTAAATAATGTGGTGACTCAAGCTGAAGCACTGGGAGGGCGACGTTTTATTACCACTAAAGAGCCGAAAACCTTAGAGTTTAATCGCGTAGTGCGAGCGATGAATAACTTGACTGAAAACGTTCGACGGATGCTTGAGACAGAAAGTCAGCGCTTGGAAGATATGCGCTATAAAAATCAGCATGATCCACTAACCGGGGCGGCTAATAGAGATTATTTTAATAGTCAGTTAGAGGCTGATTTGTTATCTGAGGATGACCAACTAATCTATGGTTTTATAATGTTCCGCTTACCTGAATTACAATTGATTAATCAAGAGCTTGGGCATAAAAAAACCGATGAATTAATTATTAATCTCGTTAATACGATTATTAATCGTTTAGATGCAAGTAAAAACTATTGTAATGGTTTTTACTTGGGTCGACTAAATGGCAGTGATTTTGCAGTAGTCATAAAAGAAGTCTCTGATTTTACTCAATTTTTGGAATTTTTAGTGAGTGACTTAAAAAGCAATTTAGCTCCATATCAAGATAGCGTTAAACTAAAGCTACCGATTGCAGCTAATTACTTTAAAGCAGGTGAAAAACGCGGTGATGTATTTACCCGTTTAGATGATTTGTTAGCACAGGCTGAAGTTGAGCAGCAGATTTCCTTGTGCTTTGATAATAACTGTGACCTCAACTCTTCTTTAACTGGTGATTTGGCTGGTGGTGAGCAGTGGAAAAAAACATTGGATTCTATTCTTGAGTCAAAACAGCTGGCCTTTAGTCAATTTCCAGTAGTTGATTTGAATAATAGCCTTATCCATTTTGAAGCCATGATGAGAATAAAGTTAGATGGTAAATTAGTCAGTGCGGGTTTATTTATTCCCTGGGTGAGGCGATTAAAGTTAATGGCTAAGTTTGAGTTGGCGCTGATAGAGCATTTAATTTCTCGTCTCCATAATCAACAAGATGAAAGACTCGCGATGAATATTTCACTGGAAACACTGCGTGATGCTCAAATAAGTTTAACACTCATTAAGTTGATGGAATCAAACAAGGCAGTGATGCCGCGATTGTCGCTTGAATTTAACGAGCGTGAAGTGATTAATCATATTGAATTGGTTAAGATTTTTTGTCAGGGGGTGCAGCATACGGGCTGTAAGTTGGGTATTGATAACGCGGGTGAAGGTTTTGCAAAAATAACCGGATTGCACGAACTAGGATTAGATTATTTAAAGCTGTCGGCTTCGTTTACCCAAGATATAGACAATAAGACCGAGAATTTAGAGTTTGTAAGAGGTATTACCACACTTGCACATTCTATAGGTTTGAGCATTATTGCTACAGGAGTTAGGGAAGGCTACCAGCTCAATAGCTTTAAGCAGGTTGGGGTTGATGGCATGACTGGTCCTGCTATCCGTTGACTTAATTGAATCAAGGTCGAATACCAAATTGCCAATCGGATTCGCTAAGCCAGATTTTTCTGGGTTTAGCGATGATGGTGACACGGTTCTATAGGTGAATGGTTTCTTCGTCTGGATTGGTGTTGAGTAAACTAAGTTCGCTGATAGCGCTCCTTAGGTTTTCCCTGGATAATAATTTCCTTTGTGCCGGTCCGGGAAGATCAGTAAACTGAATGACGCCTTTATCAGTTAATAGATGTATTAAGTCTTCAATAACCCTGACTAATTCAATATCGGTATTAACAAGGTGAGACTGTTCTAGTGGTTGGTTAATTTTAAGAAAATTTTTAATTTCTACAGATTGTTCATCTAATTCTTCATTAAATTCTGCTAGCTGCGTTTTGCTTATCGCCAGAATTTCACCCTGTTCAGATCGTTTGATAAACACACTAAAACCCTCTTAAATAGAATTTTTCATTGTTAGACTCAGTTGTAATCGATTTTTTACTGCCAGTTTTTCAAACACATGGGTTAGGTGAGACTTAACCGTTCGCTCAGTAATATTTAAGGTTTGCGCTACGGTTTTATTGTTCATCCCTTGGCCTACTAGTTTTGCAATTTCAAGTTCTCTGGGAGTCAGAAGTGCTGAAAAGTCCTGCTTTCCACTATTTGTGTTATGTTGCGCAATAAGATGGATTAATTCATCTACCAATCCGCTTGGAATCCAAATGGCTCCATCCTTAACTGCGCTAGCCGCTTTGGTCAAAAGGTCTGTATTCGATAGTGAATTCAGATAACCTCTTGCGCCAGCTTGTAATGCATTTTTAAGTTCTGCGGTATTAGGACGGTGTGTTAATACCATTACGCGATGTTGGTTAGTCGTGTATTTTTTACAATCTTCTATCCAGTTAGGGCTATCTGTTAAAACCCAGATCAAACAATCTGGGGGAATATCAATATTAGGCGTCTGTTCAGTGACTAGTTTAAGGTTGTTAAAAGCTTTTTCCCAGCGTGGACTGATAAAGCCATGTTGGGTAAAAATTAGATTATCGATAGACATAAATTACCTTTCTGTTAAGGCGTTAGATGTTGCGCGGGTCACCGGCTTAAGCAGGTACTCAAGTAGTGTTTTTTTACCAGTGATAATGTCCACTTGTGCCGTCATCCCTGGGATGATTTGTAAGTTATTCTGTTCAAAGCGCTCTTCAGTTTTTAGTCTAACAAGATAGAATGTATTGTCTCGTTCATCAGTAATGGTATCGGGGCTAATATGTTCTACGGTTGCATTCAGTCCACCGTAGATTAAAAAATCGTAAGCAGTAAGTTTAATCGTAGCGGCTTGTCCCGGGTGAATAAAAGCAATATCTCTGGGTGATATTTTAGCTTCAACGATGAGCTGGTCATCAATAGGAATTATTTCAACCACCTCTCTACCTGGCGTTACTACGCCGCCAATAGTGTTGGTAAATAATCTCTGAACTACACCATTAACCGGAGAGCGTATTTCAGCATGTTTCACTTTGTCGGCAAGTCCCGTTTCTGCTTCAACCAGTGTTTTTAATCGTGCCGCTGACTCAGATAATTGCGTGCGCCATCGATTAACATTACTCGATTTAGTCTCTCTAATTTTACTGTTGGCTTCATTAATGGCGGCACGACTTCGTTGAATAATTGCTTGAGCTCTTGCTATATCACGTTCCGTATTCTCTACATTATGCTCTAGCCTTAATATATCCAGCTCAGAAACCGCGCCAGTTCTTAGTAAAGGTCGCGTTATTGCAAGTTCCTTTTTAGCTAGTTCTAGAGACATTCTATGTTGTTCTAAAGCAGCTTGAGCTTCTTTCAGGTCTTGATTTCTTTGTTCTAGTTGATCACGAAAAACATCAAGCTGTCGATTCAGTTCATCTAGGTTTGATTCATAAAGTCGTCGTTCTCGCAAAACAATTTCTGGAGCGATATTGACTAGTTCTTCAGGAAATATCAATGGTGAACTGTCCGCTAGTGCAGATAATCTGGCTACCTCTGCAGATAGCGCATTGTATTGGGAGCGGTTTTCCATAAGTCCGGATAGAAAACGTGTTTGATCAATTCGAATTAGAACATCGCCAGCATTCACTGTTTGGCCTTCACGAATAAAAACTTTTTCTACAATTCCTCCGTCGAGAGATTGCACGACTTGGAGTTGTTGTGATGGTATAACCTTACCTTCACCGCGAGAAATTTCATCTAATTCTGCAAAGAATGCCCAGATGATTAAAAGCACTAGAACCAGAACAACGCCGTAAAGTAGGGCTCTTGCATTAACGGGTTCCTGTTGTATTTTCGCCCATTCAGCATCCGTAACCCAATCTTTTTGGTTAGACTGATCAAACCATCTATTAAATACGCGATCAAGTAGTGGGGAGGCTTTCTTGCCAACAGCGTTGTTTAGTTTTCCTAATTGTTCAAAACTTTTTTGTTCAAAGCTGCTCATTAGTTAGCCGCTCCAATTTTACCTTGACGTAGGGCTTCAAGAACTTCGGCTTTTGGACCGTTTGCTACTACTTTTCCTGCATCAATCACTACGAGTTTTTCGGCCAGTTGAAGGAGGGAGGTTCGATGAGTGATCATTAGCATGGTTTTATTTTTAGCGTATTCAGCTAAGTTATGCATGATTAAGACTTCACTGGTGTGATCCAATGATGCGGTGGGTTCATCTAAAAGAAGGATAGGGGGGTCATTGATTACAGCTCTAGCTAGTGCAACAGCCTGTCTTTGTCCACCGGATAATAGTTGCCCTCGTTCTCCTACTTGCATATTGATGCCGTGTGGGTGGGTGTTGATGAGCGATTCTAGCCCTGCAATTTTAATGGCTTTAATCAGCTCATCATCGGTTGCATCGGGCTTAGAGGCTAAAATGTTGTCTTTTAAGCTACCATAAAAAAGCGCTACCTCTTGAGGAATATAGCCAATATTACGTCGTAAAACATTAGGGTCAATTTGTTTAATATCTAGTCCATCGATCAGAATAGAACCTGATTCAGCATGATAAAAGCCAAGAATTAGTTTTTCTACGGTTGTTTTTCCGGAGCCATTTCTTCCAATAATCGCTAGGTGTTCGCCGGGCTTGATTTTAAAACTGGCATTGTTGAGAGCTAGGTTACTCTCATCGGTATATTTAAAGCTGACATTCTTAAACTCAATATCGCCTTTAATAATTCCAGGTTCAATCCATGTTTGATCTTCTGGGCGTTCAGTTGTGCGTTGCATAATCGTATCTAATGCCTCTAGAGCTCTGGCGGCATTATTATATTGATTGATTAAACCGGCTGCTTGACTGACGGGTGAAATAGCTCGAGAAGATAGTAGGTAGGCTGCAATCAAGCCACCTTGGGATATTTCACCTTCTATAATCAAGTAAACGCCGATGATTACAACGACTACAGCAACAAGGTGTTGAATGGATTGAGCACCATTGCTCACCGCAGCAGAGATAAAGCGCATTTTGGCTGAGGTGCGCGTTAGAAAAATGGTCGCGTTTTCCCAGATTGATTGGGCTTTGTTTTGAGTCCCGAGTGCTTTTAACGTTTCTAAGTTTGAGATATTTTCAACCAGTGAACCATTGCGCATCGCCGAAGCCCGCATGGATTCTTCTGATAGTTGTTGCATCTTTGACTGCATTGCCATGGCATAAAGAATAATAATTATCGCGCCGATGATGATGGGAATTGTCAGTATGGGATTTATTAAAGCAATGATGAGTAAAAAAAGCAGTATAAAAGGAAAATCGACCATGGATATTAGGGTGAGAGAGCTGGTGAAGCTTCTTACTGATTCAAAAGATTGAATGGTACTGGCAAAGGAACCAGAGGATTGAGGTCTGTCTCGCATTTGCATGCCGAGAATTTTTTCCATGATACTGGCGGAGAGTTTTACGTCAGATCGGCTAGCTGCAAGGTCTATAAACCAGCTTCGCATAAGTTTAAGCAGTAGGTCAGCGATAATAACCAGGGTAATACCACTGGCTAGAACCCAGAGTGTTTCGGTTGCATGATTAGGTACAACCCTATCGTAAACGTTCATAACAAAGAGCGGCATGGCCACAGCAAATAAGTTAATGATTATGGCGGCAATAATAACGTCTCGGTAAACACGGCGATTTTCTTTTATTACACTCCAGAACCAGTGTCCGCTGCGTTTTTTATTCAGTGTTGGAGAGGTTTTGTCAAATTTGAATTCGGGGCGGCAGTAAATAATGATGCCGGCATAGTTTTGTTCGAGATCTTCAAAAGATGTAATGACAGGCGTGTCTATTAATTCGGGTAAGACGACTATCACTTCTTTTTTTTCATGGTCAATCTTTTCAAGTAGGCAGGCCTGGTTGTTCTTTAAAAGAATAATGGCAGGTAGAAGTGCTTCGTTTACTTGAGAAAAGTGCTTGGTTACAACCTTACTTGCTAGTCCTGCTCTTTTCGCAGCTCGAGAAAAGTTTGAAGGATTAAGTTGATTGTTTTCGAGAGGAAGTCCTGCGATAAGGGATTCAGGTGAGACGCTGCGATTAAACTGTTTGCTTATAGCCATCAAACAGTCTAGCAAGCTGCTAGTTGGCTTTGTCTCAGCGCTCACATAAAACCCTTTAGTTTAAATGTTATATAACTTATATACTACTATTCAAATCTAAGGACTTCAAGACTTTTTCCAGTGATGGTCGCCTCAATACGTTGGTTTATGGCATTTGCTTCAGTTGTTCTTGCATTAATTAAAGGACGTCCAAAACCATAGCCAACGGTTGTAATCCGGTGAGGCTCAATGTCGAAGTTGTTAATTAATATCTGACGAACAGAGTTAGCTCTTCTTTGAGAAAGACGAACATTGTATTCGGCAGATACACCTAAAGAAGCGTGTCCTTCAATTTCGATTAAAGTATCTGGATATTGTTTAAGAATTTTAGCAAGTTTAGCGACTTCACCCATGTACTCTTGTCTAACAATATCTGAATCTCTATCGAAGTTGATTTCTACACGTTCATGAATTCTCACCTCGTCGTAGATTGTACAGCCTGTTTCATCAACTTTAACTCCAGGTGGTGTGTCAGGGCACAGGTCTAGGTGATCAGGTACTCCATCACCGTCAGAATCAAGGATGGGGGCTGCGACGGCAACTTGCAAGCTTGGTGCAGGACAGATGTGTTGTGGTTTTAATTGATAAGGTTCTGCACCAAGATCACTAAGATTAGGTAGGTTGTCGCGCATGATTCCAAGTGAACTTCTCAATTGTCCCATTCCGGCAAGTGTTCTTGCTTGCGCAATTTCCAGGTCGTAAGTGGCATTGGTGTAAGCGCGGCTCGCCTCAAAATACTCATTTTCAGCATCAAGCAGGTCTAAAAGCGTTCTTTGACCAATTTCAAACTGAGCTTGATAAGCGGCGCGCACATTATTTGAGGATAAACGATGGCGTTCAAGGTTTGGTAGGCGTTCTGCAATTTTAATCGAATCGTTGTAAGCGATCTGAAGTGATTGGCGCATGTCAACACAGGTTTTATAGTGAAGACTATTTGCCACAGACACTTCATCTAGAGCCCGAGCGATATTGGCAGTCGTTCTGCCGCCGCTGTAAAAGTTATACCTTAGTTCAAGTGCAACGCGAGCATCGTTTTGTGTAGTGCTGTTGCCCTGAAGGTCATAGTCTCTAGCGCCATAACGACCAGTTAAGTTTAGCTGGGGCGCACGTTCAGATTGCTGCAGACTTACTTGAGCTTCTGATGCATCAATTTTTCTTAGGGTTGTGTTAAATGCTGGGTTGTCTCGGTAAGCAGTTTCTAATGCCTCTTCTATCGTTTCAGGAAGTGTTGTCTGAGTCATTAAGTCAAATGGGTAAAGTTCGCTGCTTGGCGTTTTACCGACTATACGTAAATATCTTGCGCTTACATCATGTAGATTGGATTCCTCAGTCATTAGGTTACTTTCTGCAAGAGCAAGTCGGCCTTGTGCTTGTTCAAGATCCACTCTTCTTAAGGCACCTGTGTTGGCGCTGGTACGTATTTGATTAAATATTCTTAAGTGAGTTTGGTAGTTGTCTTGAGCTAAACGAACCATCTCTCTAAAGCGCATTACATCTTTATAGGCCGTAAATGCATCAAGGGTTGTTTGTTCTACCGAGTCGACGAGTTCAAAGTAAGAAGCAAGCATTTCGTTTTCAGCAATCGATACGCTATTTTTAGTCCGCTTGCCGTCAAATAACATTTGTGTAAGAAGGAGGTTTATATTTCCACCAGTAAAGCTTGAGTTGGGACCGTAATCTCGCCATTCATAACCGTAATCTGCATTTAAGTCGATGTTTGGTCTAAACCCAGATTGATTTGCCCGCACGGCTTGACCTGAAGCTAAAAAAGCATGCCATTTAAAGTTTACATTTGGATCATGTTCTAAAGCTTGTTTGATGGTTGTGGGTAGGGTGGAGTTGATTGAGGGTGTCTCGGGTGTAGTGTTGGCGAATGCTTGAAGTGGTAAGCACGCAGCTAAGACCAATAGAGTGGTTTTTTTGAGGCTAAATCTTTGAGCCTTAGTTTTTGATGTCATCTTCATGATTTTAATACCTTTGTTAAGTTGGTGCATGCGTTACAAATATCTTCTGAAAAATGCAAGCTATGTGCAACGTCCCTTTCTGTTGATTATAGATGTTCTAGTACTTAAGTCCAATAGAATTTATATTTTAGCCATGTTTTAATTTAAATACATTAGTAATTTTTACATTAATTGATGTAAAAGTAAGTATAAATTTTATACAATCGTTGCATGTATAGTTTGTGGTTATGTTTTGCACAATTGTCATAATGGGGAGTGATTAGCCATGTCAGAGATAATAGGAAAAGTTCAGAGTGTTGTGGGTCAGGTTTCAGTTAATGATGAATTGGGTGGACTGGTGCCAATAAATGTAGGTGATAATCTTTTTGTTGGTCAAGAAGTCTCAGCGCCTCAAGGGTCTTCAGTGGTAATAACAATTGGAGGAGAGCAGGTTGTTTTACCGGGGGGCTCAAGTTTTTTGCTGACGGATGACCTGCTTTCGGGTTCACAAATAAGCGGTCGTTTAGATGAGGGGGATGTATCCAGTATTTTGGCTGCGCTTGAGGGTGATGGGGATTTACTTGACGAACTTGAGGCGCCTGCTGCGGGTGCTGATGGGGCTACGGGAAATAGCGGTAGTTCATTTGTTGGCTTGGATCGGGTAAATGAAACGATTAATTCAGCTGACTCTCAGGTATTTTCTTCAGAGTTGGAGCAGGTTCAGCTTGCCAGAGCCGGTGTGGCGGGTGATTCATTTTTAGATGACACTGATGCTGATGCTGATGCTGATGCTGATGCTGATGCTGATGCGGATGCGGATGCGGATGCGGATGCGGATGCGGATGCCGATGCTGATGCCGATGCGGATGCTGATGCCGATGCCGATGCTGATGCCGATGCGGATGCTGATGCCGATGCGGATGCCGATGCGGATGCGGATGCGGATGCTGACGCCGATGCGGATGCGGATGCCGATGCGGATGCGGATGCCGATGCGGATGCGGATGCGGATGCGGATGCGGATGCGGATGCGGATGCGGATGCTGACGCCGATGCGGATGCGGATGCCGATGCCGATGCCGATGCCGATGCCGATGCCGATGCCGATGCTGATGCTGATGCTGATGCTGACGCCGATGCTGATGCTGACGCCGATGCCGATGCTGACGCCGATGCTGACGCCGATGCTGACGCCGATGCTGACGCCGATGCTGACGCCGATGCTGACGCCGATGCTGACGCGGATGCCGATGCCGATGCCGATGCGGATGCCGATGCGGATGCGGATGCCGATGCGGATGCCGATGCTGATGCTGATGCTGATGCCGATGCTGATGCTGATGCTGATGCTGATGCTGATGCTGATGCTGATGCTGATGCTGACGCGGATGCCGATGCCGATGCGGATGCCGATGCGGATGCGGATGCCGATGCGGATGCGGATGCCGATGCGGATGCCGATGCGGATGCCGATGCCGATGCGGATGCGGATGCGGATGCGGATGCGGATGCGGATGCCGATGCTGATAGTAATCAAGGGTTACTTGATCCAATTATTTCTGATGATGGTCTACTAGGTCCATTAACAGGTAATAATGGGTTGCTAGGGCCGATTACCGGTGGAGAGGGGTTGTTGGGACAGTTGGTCGGAAACGGCGGTCTTTTATCTCCAATAACAGGAAGTGATGGTTTGGTTGGAGGCCTGTTGAACGGAACAGGTTTGTTGGGTACCGGTCCAACGGAGCCAAGTCAAGTTGAAGGGTTATTAGACCCAATATTGTCTGATAGTGGTTTACTAGGACCCTTAACAGGAAATAATGGCTTGCTTGGTCCAGTCACTGGGGGGGAAGGGTTGTTAGGTCAATTGGTTGGAAATAATGGATTGCTCTCTCCTATAACTGGAAGTGACGGTTTGGTCGGCGGTTTGTTAAATGGTGTTGGTTTACTGGGCACTAATCCGACGGAGCCAAGTGAAGCTACGGGACTTCTTGATGCTGTTGTTTCAGATGAAGGTTTATTAGGACCATTAACCGGAGACAGTGGTTTATTAGGTCCTGTTACTGGCGGCGGTGGGTTATTGGGTAATCTAGTTGGCAATGATGGCTTGTTATCACCTGTTACCGGAAGCGAAGGATTGGTGGGTGGTCTATTAAATGGCACTGGATTACTATCTGGAGGTGAACAAGCCCCCTCAGATCCAAGTGATGAAGAGGGCAACTCTCTGTTAGGTGGGTTAACCCAGCAAGGGCCTCTTTCGCAACTTACAGGAAATAATGGTCTGCTTGGTCCAATAACTGGGAGTGAGGGCTTACTAGGTGATCTTGTTAAAGATGGTGGTTTATTAGGTCCAATAACTGGGAGTGAAGGTCTAGTTGGAAACCTTACAGGAGGTCAAGGCGTTCTTGATGCGCAAGAGGGGGCCAATTCGGATTTACTAGCTGTGATAGGTGATACTAGTGTATTAGCGCCCCTTACAGGTAATGAGGGAATATTGGGAAGTATTACCGGTAGTGAAGGCTTGTTAGGTAATTTAGCTGGTGATCAAGGTGCGTTGGGTATCATTACCGGTGGTGATGGCCTGATAGGTGCCTTAACAGATGGACAGAGCCTAATTACTGGAGGAGGAAATAATCATGCTTTGTTAGATCCTATTATTTCAGATGAAGGTTTATTAGGACCATTAACCGGAGATAGTGGTTTATTAGGTCCTGTTACTGGCGGCGGTGGGTTATTGGGTAATCTAGTTGGCAATGATGGCTTGTTATCACCTGTTACAGGAAGTACCGGCTTGTTAGGTGGGTTGTTGGGTGGTAAAGGTTTGATGTCAGGCGGAGGAGGTCAAAATAACACTCCAGTTGCAAGTTTAGTTGAAGATTTGGTTCCATTAAATCTTACCGAGGTTATTGAAGAGGTAGGATCTCTTCCTCCAGGTGTTTTTGAACCTTTGAATATAGAAAGTTTGTTGTCTGATTTGTCTGAGTTAACAGGCTTGGGTGAGATGTTTGAAATCAGCGAAGATGATGATAAAAACACAGTGCTTAATTTGAATTCACCAGATGGTACATTTGTTCAGATTCGTTTAGATGAGTTGAATATAGTCAATCTTGAGAGCCAGGAGGCGCTGGATATATTAACTATGTTAGTTAATAATCAACTAAACGAAGGATAGGTGTTTTTATAACTTAACAGTCATATTTCATCATAATCTAAGCCTCATGCTTTAAATTAAAGCTTGGGGCTTTTTTGTTTTAAACACTTCCTTTCTCAGAAGCGGTTATTTTATTGAAGTCTGTTTTTGTTATCACATTGATCCCAGCTCTTTATTCCTTATCACCAGTTTTTTTGAGTTTTCTAGTACTAAGGTCTAGTATATTTTATTTACACGTTATGTTTAAATTGTATAAAAATAGTACTAGGCTTTGTGAATTTTCCATTTTATCAACGCTTAGTTTTACAGTTTAAAAAACAAAATTGAGAACCTAAGAATAAATTTCTTAGGTGGGGAGTGATGATCATGTCTACAGTAATCGGTCAAATTGAAAAGGTTTCAGGTGAAGTTTCAATTCAAGATCCATCATCTGGTGTTATTGCATTAAACACGGGTGATGATGTTTTTCTGGGTCAGGAAATTATTACTGGGGACGGGTCATCGGTAGTAATAAATATTAACGGTGAACTTATAGAGTTGCCGTCGAACTCAACATTTATTCTTGCTGAGGATATGTTGCCTGGTTTTTCAGTTGATGAAGCCGGTCTTATTGATGAAGCGGCTGTTACAGATTTGTTAGCCATTTTAGACGGTGACGGTGATTTACTTGAGGAGTTAGACGCGCCTGCGGCTGGTGCAGGTGGGGCTGCAGGTGACGATGGTAGTGGCTTTGTTCAGCTCGAAAGGGTAGAGGAAAATACCGATCCCGCTAGCTTTGATTCTGAGTTTGAATCCGAGCAAAATGAAATAGCATTTGCTGGAGCTGAGGCTGACACAGATACTGATACTGACACGGATACCGATACCGACACGGATACCGACACGGATACCGACACGGATACCGATACGGATACCGATACGGATACCGATACGGATACCGATACGGACACAGATACGGACACCGATACGGACACTGATACAGACACTGATACAGACACTGATACGGACACTGACACCGATACGGATACGGACACCGATACGGACACTGACACCGATACGGACACCGATACTGACACGGATACTGATACAGATACGGATACTGACACTGACACCGATACGGACACTGACACCGATACGGACACTGACACCGATACGGATACTGACACGGATACGGACACGGATACGGACACGGATACGGACACGGATACGGATACGGATACGGACACTGACACCGACACCGATACGGACACGGATACGGACACCGATACGGACACTGACACCGACACCGATACGGACACGGATACGGACACCGATACGGACACTGACACCGACACCGACACGGATACCGACACGGATACCGACACGGATACCGATACTGACACGGATACCGACACGGATACCGACACGGATACCGACACGGATACCGACACGGATACCGATACGGATACCGATACGGATACCGATACCGATACCGATACCGACACGGATACCGATACCGATACTGACACAGATACCGATACTGACACAGATACGGATACTGACACAGATACTGACACCGATACGGATACCGACACGGATACGGATACCGATACGGATACCGATACGGACACCGACACGGATACCGATACGGACACCGACACGGATACCGATACGGACACCGACACGGATACCGATACTGACACTGACACGGATACAGATACTGACACCGATACGGACACGGACACGGACACGGACACGGACACGGACACGGACACAGATACGGACACAGATACGGACACAGATACGGACACAGATACGGACACAGATACGGACACAGATACGGACACTGATACGGACACTGATACAGACACTGATACAGACACTGATACAGACACTGATACAGACACTGATACGGACACTGACACCGATACGGATACCGATACGGACACCGATACGGACACTGACACCGATACGGATACGGACACCGATACGGACACGGATACCGACACGGATACCGACACGGATACCGATACCGACACGGATACGGACACCGACACGGATACGGACACCGATACGGATACCGACACGGATACGGATACCGATACGGATACCGATACGGACACCGACACGGATACCGATACGGACACCGACACGGATACCGATACTGACACTGACACGGATACAGATACTGACACCGATACGGACACGGACACGGACACGGACACGGACACGGACACGGACACGGATACGGATACGGATACGGATACGGATACGGACACCGATACTGATACGGATACCGATACTGACACAGATACTGACACAGATACTGACACAGATACTGACACAGATACCGATACCGATACGGATACTGACACCGATACGGACACTGACACCGATACGGATACTGATACCGATACGGATACTGATACCGATACGGATACTGATACCGATACGGATACGGATACTGATACGGATACCGATACGGACACCGACACGGATACCGATACGGACACCGACACGGATACCGATACTGACACTGACACGGATACAGATACTGACACCGATACGGACACGGACACGGACACGGACACGGACACGGACACGGACACGGACACGGACACGGATACGGATACGGATACGGATACGGATACGGACACCGATACTGATACGGATACCGATACTGACACAGATACTGACACAGATACTGACACAGATACTGACACAGATACCGATACCGATACGGATACTGACACCGATACGGACACTGACACCGATACGGATACTGATACCGATACGGATACTGATACCGATACGGATACTGATACCGATACGGATACGGATACTGATACCGATACGGATACTGACACCGATACGGATACTGATACCGACACGGATACCGATACGGACACCGACACGGATACCGATACTGACACTGACACGGATACAGATACTGACACCGATACGGACACGGACACGGACACGGACACGGACACGGACACGGACACGGATACGGATACGGATACGGATACGGATACGGACACCGATACTGATACGGATACCGATACTGACACAGATACTGACACAGATACTGACACAGATACTGACACAGATACCGATACCGATACGGATACTGACACCGATACGGACACTGACACCGATACGGATACTGATACCGATACGGATACTGATACCGATACGGATACTGATACCGATACGGATACTGACACCGATACGGATACTGACACCGATACGGATACTGATACCGATACGGATACTGACACCGATACGGATACTGACACCGATACGGATACTGATACGGATACCGATACTGACACCGATACGGACACCGATACGGATACCGATACGGATACCGATACTGACACGGATACCGATACTGACACGGATACCGATACTGACACGGATACCGATACCGATACCGACACCGATACGGATACGGATACCGACACAGATACTGACACAGATACTGACACAGATACGGACACTGATACGGATACCGATACTGACACGGATACCGATACCGACACGGATACCGATACCGACACGGATACCGATACCGACACGGATACGGACACCGATACGGATACCGACACGGATACGGATACCGATACGGATACCGATACGGACACCGACACGGATACCGATACGGACACCGACACGGACACGGACACGGACACGGACACCGATACGGACACGGATACCGACACGGATACCGACACGGATACCGATACCGATACGGATACCGATACTGACACAGATACGGACACAGATACGGACACAGATACGGACACAGATACGGACACAGATACGGACACTGATACAGACACTGATACAGACACTGATACGGACACTGACACCGATACGGATACGGACACCGATACGGACACTGACACCGATACGGACACTGACACCGATACGGATACGGACACCGATACGGACACGGATACCGACACGGACACGGATACCGACACGGATACCGATACCGACACGGATACGGACACCGACACGGATACGGACACCGATACGGATACCGACACGGATACGGATACCGATACGGATACCGATACGGACACCGACACGGATACCGATACGGACACCGACACGGATACCGATACTGACACTGACACGGATACAGATACTGACACCGATACGGACACGGACACGGACACGGACACGGACACGGACACGGACACGGATACGGATACGGATACGGATACGGATACGGACACCGATACTGATACGGATACCGATACTGACACAGATACTGACACAGATACTGACACAGATACTGACACAGATACCGATACCGATACGGATACTGACACCGATACGGACACTGACACCGATACGGATACTGATACCGATACGGATACTGATACCGATACGGATACTGATACCGATACGGATACTGACACCGATACGGATACTGACACCGATACGGATACTGATACCGATACGGATACTGACACCGATACGGATACTGACACCGATACGGATACTGATACGGATACCGATACTGACACCGATACGGACACCGATACGGATACCGATACTGACACGGATACCGATACTGACACGGATACCGATACTGACACGGATACCGATACCGATACCGACACCGATACGGATACGGATACCGACACAGATACTGACACAGATACTGACACAGATACGGACACTGATACGGATACCGATACTGACACGGATACCGATACCGACACGGATACCGATACCGACACGGATACCGATACCGACACGGATACGGACACCGATACGGATACCGACACGGATACGGATACCGATACGGATACCGATACGGACACCGACACGGATACCGATACGGACACCGACACGGACACGGACACGGACACGGACACCGATACGGACACGGATACCGACACGGATACCGACACGGATACCGATACCGATACGGATACCGATACTGACACAGATACGGACACAGATACGGACACAGATACGGACACAGATACGGACACAGATACGGACACTGATACAGACACTGATACAGACACTGATACGGACACTGACACCGATACGGATACGGACACCGATACGGACACTGACACCGATACGGACACTGACACCGATACGGATACGGACACCGATACGGACACGGATACCGACACGGACACGGATACCGACACGGATACCGATACCGACACGGATACGGACACCGACACGGATACGGACACCGATACGGATACCGACACGGATACGGATACCGATACGGATACCGATACGGACACCGACACGGATACCGATACGGACACCGACACGGATACCGATACGGACACCGACACGGATACCGATACTGACACTGACACGGATACAGATACTGACACCGATACGGACACGGACACGGACACGGACACGGACACGGACACGGACACGGATACGGATACGGATACGGATACGGATACGGACACCGATACTGATACGGATACCGATACTGACACAGATACTGACACAGATACTGACACAGATACTGACACAGATACCGATACCGATACGGATACTGACACCGATACGGACACTGACACCGATACGGATACTGATACCGATACGGATACTGATACCGATACGGATACTGATACCGATACGGATACGGATACTGATACCGATACGGATACTGACACCGATACGGATACTGATACCGATACGGATACTGACACCGATACGGATACTGACACCGATACGGATACTGATACGGATACCGATACTGACACAGATACGGACACCGATACGGATACCGATACTGACACGGATACCGATACTGACACGGATACCGATACTGACACGGATACCGATACCGATACCGACACCGATACGGATACGGATACCGACACAGATACTGACACAGATACTGACACAGATACGGACACTGATACGGATACCGATACTGACACGGATACCGATACCGACACGGATACCGATACCGACACGGATACGGACACCGATACGGATACCGACACGGATACGGATACCGATACGGATACCGATACGGACACCGACACGGATACCGATACGGACACCGACACGGATACCGATACTGACACTGACACGGATACGGACACGGATACCGACACGGATACCGACACGGATACCGATACGGATACCGATACTGACACAGATACGGACACAGATACGGACACAGATACGGACACAGATACGGACACAGATACGGACACTGATACAGACACTGATACAGACACTGATACGGACACTGACACCGATACGGATACGGACACCGATACGGACACTGACACCGATACGGACACTGACACCGATACGGATACGGACACCGATACGGACACGGATACCGACACGGATACCGACACGGATACCGATACCGACACGGATACGGACACCGACACGGATACGGACACCGATACGGATACCGACACGGATACGGATACCGATACGGATACCGATACGGACACCGACACGGATACCGATACGGACACCGACACGGATACCGATACTGACACTGACACGGATACAGATACTGACACCGATACGGACACGGACACGGACACGGACACGGACACGGACACGGACACGGACACGGATACGGATACGGATACGGATACGGATACGGATACGGACACCGATACTGATACGGATACCGATACTGACACAGATACTGACACAGATACTGACACAGATACTGACACAGATACCGATACCGATACGGATACTGACACCGATACGGACACTGACACCGATACGGATACTGATACCGATACGGATACTGATACCGATACGGATACTGATACCGATACGGATACGGATACTGATACCGATACGGATACTGACACCGATACGGATACTGATACCGATACGGATACTGACACCGATACGGATACTGACACCGATACGGATACTGACACCGATACGGATACTGATACGGATACCGATACTGACACCGATACGGATACCGATACTGACACGGATACCGATACTGACACGGATACCGATACTGACACGGATACCGATACTGACACGGATACCGATACCGATACCGACACCGATACGGATACGGATACCGACACAGATACTGACACAGATACTGACACAGATACGGACACTGATACGGATACCGATACTGACACGGATACCGATACCGACACGGATACCGATACCGACACGGATACGGACACCGATACGGATACCGACACGGATACGGATACTGATACGGATACCGATACGGACACCGACACGGATACCGATACGGACACCGACACGGATACCGATACTGACACTGACACGGATACAGATACTGACACCGATACGGACACGGACACGGACACGGACACGGACACGGACACGGACACGGATACGGATACGGATACGGATACGGATACGGACACCGATACTGATACGGATACCGATACTGACACAGATACTGACACAGATACTGACACAGATACTGACACAGATACCGATACCGATACGGATACTGACACCGATACGGACACTGACACCGATACGGATACTGATACCGATACGGATACTGATACCGATACGGATACTGATACCGATACGGATACGGATACTGATACGGATACCGATACGGACACCGACACGGATACCGATACGGACACCGACACGGATACCGATACTGACACTGACACGGATACAGATACTGACACCGATACGGACACGGACACGGACACGGACACGGACACGGACACGGATACCGACACGGATACCGACACGGATACCGATACTGATACCGATACTGATACCGATACCGATACCGATACCGATACCGACACGGATACCGATACTGATGCGGATGCCGATGCTGATGCTGATGCGGATGCCGATGCTGATGCCGATGCTGACGCCGATGCTGACGCCGATGCTGACGCCGATGCTGACGCCGATGCGGATGCCGATGTTGACGCCGATGCTGACGCCGATGCTGACGCCGATGCCGATGCGGATGCTGACGCCGATGCTGACGCCGATGCCGATGCGGACGCCGATGCCGATGCCGATGCCGATGCCGATGCCGATGCCGATGCTGACGCCGATGCCGATGCGGATGCTGACGCCGATGCCGATGCGGACGCCGATGCCGATGCTGATGCCGATGCGGATGCCGATGCCGATGCTGACGCCGATGCCGATGCCGATGCCGATGCCGATGCCGATGCGGACGCCGATGCGGACGCCGATGCCGATGCGGACGCCGATGCCGATGCGGACGCCGATGCCGATGCGGACGCCGATGCTGATGCTGATGCTGATGCTGATGCTGATGCTGATGCTGATGCCGATGCGGATGCCGATGCGGATGCCGATGCGGATGCCGACGCCGATGCCGATGCGGATGCCGATGCGGATGCCGATGCGGATGCCGACGCCGACGCCGACGCCGATGCCGATGCGGATGCCGATGCCGATGCGGACGCCGATGCGGATGCCGATGCCGATGCTGACGCCGATGCCGATGCTGACGCCGATGCCGATGCCGATGCCGATGCTGATGCCGATGCTGATGCTGATGCTGACGCCGATGCTGACGCCGATGCTGACGCCGATGCTGACGCCGATGCTGACGCCGATGCTGACGCCGATGCTGACGCCGACGCCGACGCCGATGCCGATGCGGATGCCGATGCGGATGCCGATGCGGATGCCGACGCCGACGCCGATGCCGATGCGGACGCCGATGCCGATGCGGACGCCGATGCTGACGCCGATGCTGACGCCGATGCTGACGCCGATGCTGACGCCGATGCTGACGCCGATGCTGACGCCGATGCTGACGCCGATGCTGACGCCGATGCTGACGCCGATGCTGACGCCGATGCTGACGCGGATGCGGATGCTGATGCTGATGCTGATAATCAACCACCGATAGCAGTTGACGATCCTGAGGGTGAGATTTACTTAGCCACTATAGGAAATATTTCTGGTGTTGATGATTGGGGCAATCCTGATTCTACAGGTCAGTCAATCACTGTTACTGCTTATCAAGCAAACGGGGATATTGGAACTATTTATACAGACGCTAGCAATAAAATGGGTGTGGAAGATCAGGCACGCGGCACTGCTGGTTGGCCGTCACAGCAACTTGAGTATGATTCGGCTACGGATTCGTCTGAGTCTTTGCTATATGAATTTAATGGCAATTTAAACCAGGCTGAAATCAAGCTCGCCAATTTATTTACAGAGAGTGGAACCAAAGAAGTTGCTAAGTGGGAAGCACTTTATAACGGCCAAGTTGTCGCTTCTGGTACGGTAGAGGGAACCAGTAATGGTTTAGCTACCATTAACATTGATACAGGTAATTTTGCGTTTAATCAGATTCGTATGTCTGCGGTTGAGTATGCAAATGGTGACCCCTCATCAGGTGGAATAGATTCATCGGATTACTTTGTATGGGGCATTCAGGCATCAGGGCCGGCTAGTATGAATACCAGTTATATGGTGGAAGAGGATGGTGTTTTAAGTATTTCAGCGGCTCAAGGTGTGCTAGCTAATGACGTTGATCCAGAAGGTGATGCAATTACACTTATCAAAGTAAATGGCGAATCTGTCAATGTCGGTCAACCGATTAATATTGAGGGCGGGCTTTTAACTGTTAACGCTGATGGCTCATTTACATTTGACACTAATGGCGCGTTTGATTATTTATCAGCAGGCCAAATACACAAGGTTTCCTTTACATATCGCATCGAGGATGAATTTGGCAACTCGATTTATGACCCTGCAGATCCTTTGAGCCAAACAGACAGTAAAGCAACGGCGGTTATTACTATCATTGGTAAAAATGATCCAGTTCAAGATGTTGACCTTGGTACTAAGGTTATTAATCTCTCGGAAGAAGGATTGCCAGATGGCATTCCTGATGATTCGGGTGATCCCGTTGATACGACGGATGCTAAAGAGTATTCAGGTCAGTTTGATTTATCAGGCATAGCGGCAAGTTCATTGAGCTTCAAGTTGACTGCACCAACCGAAATGTTTAGTTCTGGTGGCAATCCGATTGTTTGGCAGGGTGCTGGAACAAATTTGCTAAAAGGTTTTGCTGGCGATGTCGAAGTTATAACAATCAGTATTGATTCGTTAGGCTTTTATACTGCTGAAATTAAGGCACCTCTTGACCACCCGGTGCAAGATGTTGAAGATGTGTTGTCGATGAGTGTCGGTGTAACTGCAATAGGTGAGGCATCACAGAATATTACAGGTACATTTGTCATAAATATCGAAGATGATATGCCTGTTGCCGAACCTATTACTGTTTCACTTGATTTAGACGCGCCTGTCACTTTGCTTACTGGTTTGGAAGCAAGTTGGGTTAACCCTCAGAGCGGCTCGTACACCGTTAATAATACCGATCCTGGTATTGATGATGTAATTAGCTGGGGTGCGACAAGTCAAAATCAGTCAAATTATACATTCGATGATAATAATGACTTAATTGGAGCGGGTACTGAGGTGAGTGGTGAGTTTGTTCTTGGTTCATTCACTCATAACAACTTCCCAATACAAAGTGGCACTCAGATCACAGGTGTTGATCTGGAATTACAATTTAATATTATGATTGATGGCGTTTCCACAACCATAAACCATGTTATTCAGTTTGATCACAATGAAACACCGAACAAAGGTAAAAATATTTGGGATGATGCTGATATTGTGACTATTAAAAATCCATCAACCGTTCAGCAGATTGAAGTCAATGGTAAGACCTATGAGTTCCAGGTTTTAGGGTTTGTAGATCAAAATGGAAACACGGTTTCTACTGTTAAAACGTTGGAGAATAAGTCTAATACTTTTGAGCTTAAAGCAAAATTGACTGCGCCAGATGTCGCCTCGGAAGTTTCGGGTGTGGTTAACTATCAGTTTGGTGCGGATGGTCCTGCTGCAGAAGATGCTGTTGTTTGGGAGGGTATGGTTGATGGTCAGATCCAAGGTGCATTTGGCGTTCTAACGGTTAATGAACTTGGAGAATACACCTATAGACTTAATGAGGGTGCTACAGATATTCAGGGCCAAAGTGATGTGTTTACCTATACATTAAAAGATGCAGACGGTGATAGCGTTTCATCAACCTTAACTGTTAACCTTGGTGATGTTGTTTCAACTGTTCCTGCACCTATATTGAGTCTTGATAAGGACACAGGTTTGAGTGGATCTGACGCAATAACATATGATGGTACTGTCAATGTTGATGGACTTGTTCTTGGTTCATCATGGCATTACAGCCTAGACGGCGGAAATAGTTGGATTCCTGGTGAAGGAACGCAGTTTGAGCTTCCAGAAGGACAATACACAGCTGGTCAAGTACAGGTAACGCAAACATTGGGCTCGATTACAAGTGAACCTGGTTTAATGTTTGATGTGACGGTAGATCAAACGGTAGATCCATTAACCTTAACGATCACAAATTGTGAACTAACAGCGGAATTGCCGCTGGTTAATGGTCTTCTAAAACGTGAATGGACAGATCTCGCTGAATTAAATCAAGGTAGTTCCACTTTTAATAATGGTCTTGGTGCGAATATCGATCAACTAAAACAAGTGATAGGGAGTGCACCAGCGCAAGAGCCTACTAATATAAACTTAGTTGACTCATGGGGTAGTAATGCAACGGGCCACACTGTTCCTGCTGTTATTCCTGCCGGAACAGCGACGCTAATTAGTGGATTGATTTTCTTAGAAGAAGGTAAGGTCTATACCTTTAGTGGGCAAGCAGATGATAGCTTCTTGATCAATATTGGTGGACAAGACGTTGCTTCTGCACGTTGGGGTGAAGGACAGGGGTATTACTCTGGTGCATTTACTGCCCCCGCTTCTGGCTATTATGATTTAGCCATTTATCACCATAATGAATCCGGGCCTGGTAGTTATAGAACTGAGGTTTCAGTTGATGGCGCGGATCCGGTAGCATTAAGTACGTCTAATTTTGCAATCTATGAAAGTGTAGAAAGTTTTAACGGGTTTAGTCCAGAACAGACGTTAGTTGGTGAAGTCAGTTTCTACACTATTACACCTTCGGCATTCACTGTGTCAACTGAGGGTATGGTTCAGGTTAGTGGTTTTGTCGATGATATCCACTTCTGGGAGTACTCGTTGGATGCTGGTGTCACTTGGTTAGAGGGTCAGGGTGATAGTTTTGTATTACCTGAGGGTGAGTACCAAGATGGTGATATCATCGCCCGTCAAACTGATATTGCCGGAAATGTGAGTGATTCAACTTCGTTAGATGTAGAAATTTGTCCAGTAGTAACGGATCCTGTTGACCCTGGTCATATTGAATACATTAACCTACCGATTGGCTTACACATTGATTTAGGCGCATCTATTCCACTTTATGCACCGATAGATGTTACTGTTGAAGCACTTAAGCATGGTATTTCTCATGTTAAGTATTTCTTAACTGATCAGGAAGGGAATAAGTTTAGTGTCAAAATCGACAACTACGGTGGCGATGTAAAAGATCCTACAGATCCAAGCAAATTTATAGCAGCGATCGAGGCAAAATACAATGCCACTGTTGATCAGTATGTGATCAAAGCTGCAACCAGTGTGTACGATTCACTAGGTATCAAGTTAGGTTTGTTCAGCGCAGTAGGGAATGTGCTCGCGCTATTAACAAACAATGCTAATTATGATCTGAATACGGGAGCGCTTGATTCCAGCTTATTTACTGAGCCTTATGTGTTTACTACTGAAGCCACATCAGGTGACCTGCTAGGGTATCAAACAGCGGTAACGCTAAATGTTTCAGAATTGAACTTAATCAATAGCTCTATTGAAGTAAATCTGCCGAACCATATCGGGATTCAAGGTATTGAACCTGATCAAGATGGGGTTTATAAAGTCAATGTTACAAATAACATCATTGAGTTTACAATCTATAGCGATGAGGTCTTAAGCGAAGTAGATCAAGGCTTGATTAGTGTTTCTGTAATAGCTGAAGTTGAAGGCAATATTTATAGCATTGATATTGATGCTACAGGTAAGCTTACGATTACAGGTACTGATGGCAATGACCAAATAATCGGTACGGAAGGTGACGATATCCTTCGCGGTGGCTTAGGTAATGATTTCCTAACCGGCGGGTTGGGTGATGATGTGTTTGCTTGGTCATTAGCGGATGTATCTGAAACTGAAACCTTTATTGATACCGTTACCGATTTTGGTAATGGCAATAATACCTTGCATTTTGGTGATTTATTTGGACCTGAAACTAGTGTTCAGCAGTTGTTTGAGAATGGAAATATCAATGTAAAAATTGATGGTGATAACGTTGTCATTGAGCTTAATACCCTTAAACAACCAGGTGCGGTTGATCAGGTCGTGGTACTAGAAGGTTATGCATTAGGTTTTGATGATAATCTTGAAGAGATTGAGCAGTCATTAATGGCGAAGATCGATCTTGAATAGTGTTTAATTATTGTTAAACCTTATTTTTGTGTCAAAACCGGTGGCCTTAAAACCACCGGTTTTTTTATAGATTGTTTTTAGGGATAGTATAATCAGGCTAGTTAACTAAGGGTGATTGCTATGAGTTTGTCCGATTTATTAGTAGCCGCAAAAGCAGAATTGGATCTGCGACCAGAAACGGTGTTTGTTTGTAAAGGGCTGAATCAGCAGGTTTGTTTAGTTTTGTCGGTGACCGATGGGTCTGAGCGAGCGGTCGTTTTGCATCAAGTAGATCAGTCTGTTAACCAGGCCTGGTTATCCTTAGTAAAAAAAACACGCATGCTATTAGAGAAGAAAAAAATAGCGCCTAAATGGTTACGCATTGATTGGGTGGACCAGGTCTTTCCCAATACCTGGTCATCTTTGAAGCAGCATATTGAAGGATCAAAGCGAAACTATTTTCGTAAGGGTATTGCACTCGATGCTTCTTTTGAACATCTATTTCTTGAACAAGAGCTTAATGCCAATGCGATGCTTTACGGCGGCGCAGACATTCCCCATGCGGTGATTAATCAAAAAAACTTTGCGAGTTATGCTAAACAACGCTACCCCCATTTAACACTTGATTTTTCAGCCGATCATCCCGTTTTTAGTTTCACTACCCAGGCTATTTTTGTTGAAGCTAATCAACCTGTTCAAGCTTTGATTTCTAAAGGTCGGGATTCGGGGCGGCGAGTAATAGATCAACTTTCTCCCCCTGTAGTTGAAAAACTGATTGCTAATTCAAGTCAGTTTTTAGCAAAACAAGTTAAAAAAAACGGGCGGTTTGTCTATGGTATTCACCCTTGTTTTGATCGTCGTGTGAATAGTTATAATGCGTTACGTCATGCAAGTACAACCTATTCGATGCTAGAAGCTTGGGAAGTGACACAAAACCCTGACCTCAAACGCAGTATCGATCGTTCCTTAGACTATCTAACATCAACACTGATAAAGAACTACCGACTCGACAAGGGGCAAGAAGTTGCTTTTTTAGTGGATGTTGCCGATGAAATTAAACTTGGCGGTAATGCCGTTTGTCTTTTGGCGTTGGTTAAATATACCGAGTTAACTGAGGATGAGCAGTACCTTGGTTTGCTGGAGAAGCTTGCAAAGGGTATTCAGAGCATGCAAGATCAGAGTACAGGTCAGTTTTTGCATGTGTTAAATGCAACTGATTTGTCGGTAAAGCAAGCTTTTCGGATTATTTATTATGATGGTGAAGCCGCGTTTGGTTTAATGCGCTTGTATGGTTTAACTCGAGATGAGCGTTGGATAAAAATAGTTGAAAAAGCGTTCGACTATTTTATCGCAAAGGAACATTGGCGTATTCATGATCATTGGCTGAGCTACTGTGTTAATGAATTAACCATTTATCGTCCAGAGAAAAAGTATTATCAGTTTGGTATTGATAATGTTAAGGATCACCTAGACTTTGTAGCCAATCGGATTACCACCTATCCTACCTTGTTAGAATTAATGATGGCCGCGCATAAAATGATTAGTCGAATTCAAACTCAACCAGAGTTTGAGGCCTTGTTGGCGCAGATTGATTTGCCGCAATTTTATCAAGCCTTAGAAAAGCGCGCCCATTATCTTTTAAACGGTTATTTTTGGCCGGAATTTGCGATGTATTTTAAGCATCCGAATTCGATTGTGGGCAGTTTTTTTATTCGGCATCACTCTTTCCGAGTGCGGATTGATGATGTAGAACATTACCTGTCAGGCTATGTGGCTTATCTTCAACACTATATCAATAGGTAGCAAGCGATGTTGAATGGGTTATTACGTGTAATATGGGTAGGGGTAATTTGTTTAGTCTTAATAATGTCGCGTGGGGTTTATGCAACAGAGCCTCTAACAGATTATCCATCAAACTGTTTTCTTAAAACCAATCCTAATGCGGTATACGCTCATGCCTATGAACAGGATGAGTTTGTTATTTTTTACAACTCTGAGGGCGACAGTCGGCTTGTTGATCTTGAGGATGCCAATAATAATAAGATTCCTGATGTGTTAGAGAATATTATGATTCAACTGATTACGATGCGAGATACATTAGACTTTTTGGGGTTTAGGCATCCTTTTGATGGCAAGCGCTACCGCAAAGCCAACGCAGAAAAAATCTATATTCGTATGGCAAATATTAGGGGGAATGGACTGGCTTTTGATGAAGCGCATCAAGATTTGAAAACAGGGAAATGTGTATTGCTTATTACCTTGTCAAATAGTCTTTCGGCCAAAAATTTAACACCGGCTCATGAGTTATTTCATTTATATCAATATGGTTATACGATGTTTAAGCAGGCCTGGTTCCTAGAAGGTACCGCGCGCTGGTCTGAGGATTTATTGAGGTCGTCCGAGCACTATCCACAGGTTGAGCTACCTCAAACGCCAGCAGAGCTCGAAGCCTTTTTTCGCACATCTTATGGTGCGCTGAATGTTTGGAATTGGCTGTTAATGTCGGTTGATAATAAGGGCTTTATGGATTTGCCTAGTGAGCTTTTAGCACGACAGTATTTAGATGGTGAAGAGGTTATAGGTGATCAAAAAGCCTATGGTGTTGATTTTATGATTGCGGTGTTAGGTTTGTTAGATAGATTAGATAGCGAAATAAGTCGTGAGCAAGACTTGTCACCGATATTTTGGCCTGAAGCCTTTCAGCGCGATCCACAGCATAATGATTTGATATGGAAAAGTTTGTTAAATTTGTATCGTGACTACAAAACATTGAACTAGGATTTTGAATGATGACTGAGCGAATAATGGTTGAACGACCTTGGACTTTTGAAGAGTTGGCAGAGGTAACGACTGGGACATGGTATTCGAATACTGTTTCCACAAACTGTTTAATCGAGGGTGTAACTGTTTTAGCAGGACAGCATCAACCGAATAATCTAGTTTCGGTTCGTTCTTCAGATGAAAAGGGTGGTTTACCTCTCACGGTGTTAAAAAGCTTACATGCGAAGACCCCTGTCAAATACTTAATGTGCACCACACCGATGATGGATGAAGTTAGTGGTTTTAATCTACCGATATTGGTGGTTAAAAACTTGACCCAAGCTGTTATTGAGATAGGTACAGCCGCCAGGGTAAAGATGCGGGGTACGGTGATTGGTGTGACTGGCTCAGCAGGAAAAACTACCATGACAGCGATGCTGGCGCAGATGTTGAGCGTCTATGGCTCAGTGGTTTCCACTCAATTAAGTGCGAATTTGCCGTTTGGAATTGCTTGGAATTTGGCCAGTGTGAAACCGTCAACTGATTATGCGGTAATGGAAATGGCCATTGGTAACATGCTAAAAAATTCTAAAATTGTTCGTCCTGATATTGCGGTGTTTACCAATATTGGTGCTGCTCACCTTGAATATCATTCAACGACCGAAGACGTGGCGACAAAAAAATCTAGAATTTTTCAAGGAATGGCACCGGGGGGCTGGGCCGTTTTAAATAGAGACATGCAGCATTGGGAAATCGTCAGCCAATATGCGCAAGCAGCTGAACTCAATATTCTTAGTTATGGTGTGTCTGGAGAGGCAGATGTCAAACTGATTGGTTATCAAACGCAGACTGGTCAAGTTGATATTGAGTTAAATGGCATGCCCTTAAGCTATCATTTGACGGCCTTGGGTAAGCACATGGTTTTAAATAGCATGGCTTGCATTGCGGTCAGTAGCATTTTGTTAAGCCCCGCAGCTTCAAATAATATCAATCTTGCGCTTGAAGAACTTAATCGTTTTTCCGCTGTTGACGGGCGAGGTAAAGTCCATCATTTAACGATACAGAGTAAATCTTTTACATTAGTCGATGAGGCCTATAACGCCAATCCTTTATCGATCATATCAGCCATTGACCTATTTAAAACCTTCCCTGAAAAAACGACAAGTCGGGTTTTGATTCTTGGTGACATGTTAGAGTTAGGGCAGGATTCTGTAAAGCTTCACTTAGAATTAGTCCCTGTTATTGAATCATCAGGTGCGGATACGATTTATCTGTATGGTCAGCAGATGAAGCAAGTTTATGAATGCCTAAATAGAGAAAAAAATCATGTTTTTTATTTCGAAACACTCACTGCGCTGCAAGCTGAGATTTTAGCCAATTTGAAAGATAAAAGTCTTCTATTGATTAAATCTTCCAATGGCATGGGTTTGCATAAGCTGGTAAAAAATATATGCGATCTAGCCGAGTGAGTAGTCGCATAAAGTCTTACTTGGAATCAGCTTTAATCCTTGCTCAGCATAAAGCTTACCTTTTGATTCTAATTGTTGTTTTTTTTGTTGTATCTCAGGCTCTACTACTGTTAAGTTTGGTTTTGCCTTGGAAATTATTAGTGGTTGTGAGCACTCAAAGTGTACCGGCATCAATCAGTTTTTTTGATGCACTCAGTTTCAATGAAGTCGTTGTCTTTTTAATTGCCATAATTTGTATGGCATTGCTATTGCATATGGTTCTTTCTATTGCCATCGACTTTTTGGTTAAAGAGGGCGCGGATAGTTTTTTGGAAAAAAATAATAAGACAGGTTTGTTTAACAATCACCGTCGTGTCGCTAGAAAGCTTTATAGCAATATTTCGCTTTCTTTAGCCATTATCTTGTTTTGTTTTTTATCCGCGTTATTCTTCCTAGTTTTTTACCCTCTTATTCTGATCGCGATGATTTTTTATTCGTCGATTTGGGCATTATTGATATTTTTCAATCAACATGTCAAAGAATGGGTAACAGCGAACAATAGTTTTTTGCAAAAGCTATGGCTATATGGCGGTTTTATTTTTGTATTAGCCGTGGTTGTTTTTGACTTTATGTTAAGTGGTTTAACTCCCTTACTGCTTGCTTTTATAAGTCTGATTCTTGTTCGTCAAGTTCTGTTTTATTTAAGTGATTTGTTTTTAAAGGTTGCTAGTATTCATTCGAGCCGGGCTAATATACAGGTGCTGTTTACGCATGGCTTCTCTTGGGTTTCAGGTAATTATCAGCTACCTCAGTTAAAAGGGTTAATGTCATCGATTATTAATCCTGATACGCGAAATGAAGCGTTGAATCCAATAGTTAAGCAGTATCTATCGAGTCCTTATAGAATTATTAACACCTGGTGCAGGCCTGCTTACCAAGGAAAGCTCAATTATGTCAAAGTCAGTCTTGAACTTAATGACGGTCGTCAGATTCATTTAATGATTAAGATTTATGACTCGAGTTTAGAAAATAAAGCAGAGCATGAAAGAATGCTTTTACAAGCCAGCCTAGCCAGCCCACCTTTTCCAAGGCTATTAGCACATGGCAAAATGCATGAAGTTTTTTGGCAGATTCTTTCTTGGCCGGAAGGCTATAAGCTTCTAGGTAGTCGTGAACGAGGTTTAGCCTTGCCGAGTCTTCGGCAGCAATTAATGCAAATAAACCTGCCAACCGACTTGTGTTTGCATTCTACACGTTCTAGGGCTGATATTTTAAGTCGACTGAAACTGATAGATATTGATGCTTTAAGTGTTTACGCAACATCAGAAATTGAAAAGCAGGCTTGTGCTTTTATGATTGAGGGTTTATCTTCTATGCTTTATCATCTTAAAAGAATGCCAAAACAATTATTTCTTCCTATTTTGGTCTCGAAGTTTATGGCTGCTTCTTCATCTGGGGAGGTTTATATTTATAATGGGTCTGATTGGCAGTGGGATTTATTAGGATGTGATTGGCCGGTGGTATCCTTTTCGGCTTCACAGTTAGAGCAGACCGTGGCTAATGCGACAAAAGTCAGGACGGAGTTGGCTGGTGTTAATCCTAGAGATGTTAGGTTGGTTTCGTTGCTCTATGCATTTGATCAAGCTTATGCTCGACAGGATTTTTCTTCCGCTTTAAGCTTTATACAGCGAATTTATGAGCATGAAAAATCAACTTCTAGAGAGTTTGCTTAAGTTACAAGTAGTTAAATCTATTTCAGGTATTCAAAATGAAAAAACAAAGCGCACAATTCAAACAGCTAAAAAAAGCACACCAGCAGAAAAAACTAAATAAAAAGCAGTTTGTAGGTGATAGTGTTAAAAATGACCTTGATTTAACTGCCGCTAGAAAGTTAGTGTCGCCTTGTTTGTATGATGATCCGCTGGTGCCATTATCAAAAATCATTGAGCATCATCAAGCTAATATCCTAAGTAAAATAGGATTGCACCCAAGATTGGGAAACTGCAGTCTATTTTTTAGTTATTGTTCTGGCGAACAAAAAGCCAAGCAGCTCAATATAACTTCTTCTACACCGGAAGAAGCTTGGATGAGCTTGTTAACCACCTTGGAAAAAAAAGAAGATAAAAAACTAAGCCAAGTTTTTGTTCGATGGCTACGGCTGGATTGGATTGTTGAATCAAATGAACACACGTTTGTTGAACTGAATGCAGATATTCGAGCAAGCACAAATGGATTTTATACTAAAGGTATTTCGCTGGATCCATCTTTTGAATACGCCCTTTTAGAGTCGGAGTTGAATGCAAATGGTATCTTATATACGGGATCTGTGGACAAGGGGCACTGGCAGTCGGATCTTAATGAACTAAAACTTAAGACCTATGTACAAAAAAAATTCGGTAACAAATCTCCAGTTAAGTTTACTGATTCCACACTTTTCTATACCTTTAAAACATGCGGCTGTTTCATATCATCTAATACATTTTATGAAATTAGAGATGGAGGTCGATATAGAAACATCAAGCAGCTGGATGAAAAAAACCTTAAATATGTCATTTCTGCATCAAGACGGTTTCTAACTTCACAAATTCAACCCAATGGACGGTTTGTTTACGGTATTGTGCCGCAAGGAAATCGCACCTTTACTGGTTACAACGCAATGAGGCATGTAGGTGCAGTTTATTCATTGTTGGATGCATGGGCTGGAGAAGAAGAGAAGGTGTCTAAACAGAGCATTGATCTTGCTATTCAATACGCCATTAATAAATTGACTCTGAGCCTTAATATGAATGGAAAAAAATTAACTTTTTTGGTTGATGGAGATGAAATAAAAGCAGGCGGCATAGGGCTATGTTTATTAATGCTCGTTAAATATACTGAACTAACCGATGATCTACGCTATGCTGAGGTTATGGAACAATTGGCAGAAGCCATTTTATTTATTCAGCAACCAGACGGAAGTTTCACTCATGTACTCGATGCCAGTACTCTTGAGGTAAAACAGGCTTATAGAACGATCTACTACGATGGAGAAGCAACATTTGGATTAATGCGCTACTACCAATTAAATAAAGAGCAACGTTGGCTGGATGCTAATATAAAAGCGTTCAATTATTTTTGTGAAAAAAACCATTGGAAAGCGCATGACCACTGGTTAGCCTATGCTTTAAATGAAATCACGAAATATGTTCAGGACGACCGCTATTTTGAATTAGGTTTAAAAAATGTATTCAAACATCTTAACTTCATCCTAGAAAGAGAAACCTACTACCCAACATTAGGTGAATTGGTAATGGCTTCTTATCAGCTTATTAAACGAATTGAAGCTATTCCAGAAAAACAACATCTGCTCGAAACTTACGATATGGATAAGTTTCACCGTGCACTTGAGTATCGTATGCACTACTTACTTGAAGGATTTTACTGGCCTGAAATAGCCATGTTTTTTGACACACCTTTCAGAATAGTGGGTTCTTTTTATTTGAGACATCACGAAATGAGAACTCGAATAGATGATGTGCAACATTATTTATCGGGATATGTCGCTTATAAACGTTACTATAAGAATACTTAAGTGTAAGATAGTTTAAGTGCTAAAGTTATTTAACATTATATTTTTTACTCTACTGGTTAACTTTCAATCAGTTTATGCTGATCAACGAGGACAGCCATTAAACTGTCAATACACGACTAATCCCTATTCACTTTATCAACACACATATGAAGTTGATGAATTTATTATTTTTTACAACTTAACAGGCAGCAATGCGATAGTAAACCAAGAGGATATCAACAATAATGCTATACCTGATATAGTCGAAGATATTATGCTTCAGCTTGTAACGATGCGTCAGGCACTAGATTATCTTGGTTTTGAACATCCTTTTAAACGTCCAAGATTCCAGACTGTCAATGTCGATAAAATTCATGTTCGTATTACCGATATAAAAAATAACGGACTAGCATTTGACGAAGCACACCGTGTTAAAAATACAGATGAATGCGTATTGCTAATATCGCTTTCAAATCGACTGGTATCAGGAAATGTTACACCAGCACATGAGTTATTTCATTTGTACCAATATGGCTATACAATGTTTAAACAACGATGGTTTACTGAGGGAACTGCTCGATGGTCCCAAGATATTTTAGAAAAAAATACCGAATACCCTATCACTCCTCTACCGCAGACCCAAGAAGAAAAACAAACTTTTTTCTCGAAATCCTATGATGCATATGGCGTTTGGAATAATTTTATACATCAAATAGATCCAAAAGGTGATGTGTCTTTTCCTGAATCATTAATGGAGAAGAGGTATTTATCTGGTGAACCAGTAGTAAATGATAGTCGTCTGCACGGTGTTGAGTTTGTTATTAAAACATTTGAAAAGCTGGATAAGCTTGATAACCAAATCAGTGAAAATGAGGGGTTGTTTGCATTTTTCTGGGATGAGGCTTATCAGCGAAGTCCTATACATAATAAAATAATGTGGGAAAAAATCATAAATATATTTTATGTACAAAATATTATAGATTGATTATTTATATCTAACTAAGTATATAAATTAAAATTAAAGCTCAATACGGAACTTTTTACTATGAAAAAAAATAAAAGCACCGATAATGATTTCTTTAAATTCATTCAAAATAAAGATTCCGACAAGTTGGTTGTTTTTTTTAGCGGGGTAAATGCAAAAAGCTTTATGGGTTATAAGCTTGTAGAGGATTTTGATTGTAATAAAATATTTATTAGAGATGTAAATAAAAGTTGGTACCATGGCAATATAGAGAATGTATCAAAGGATATCGATGATCTTGTAGATTATATAAGATCATATGCTGACAAGTTTGAGAGGGAAAATATAACATTTATAGGCTCCAGTATGGGCGCTTATGCAGCATTATTAATCGGATTGATTTTAAATGTAGGTAAAGTTATTGCTTTTGGGCCTCAAATATATATCAATAAGTATCTTCCCAATAACCCTAGAGATGATAGTTACATTAAATATAAAAATTTGATTCCTTTTCTCACTCAATCAACGAATTGTGTTGATATTTTTATTGGTGCAAATGATATAGTAGATTTATATCAGGTTAAGGATATTGACAAACGTAACGTAAAAATCTACAAGGTTTTTTCGCAGCCACACAATGTTATGTATTTTTTAAATAAGGTTGGAGTTTTAAAAGAATATATTAGATGCAAGATTTATAATAAAGTTTATGAAATAAAAATTGAAGGTTGTTATTTAAATAGCTTCAATGATGAGGGTTATTTGGAGAGTGCAGTTCTAGAGTTTTTTATTAAAAAGGATTACGTTAAGTCTTCTATAATGTTCGATTGCTTGATTCAAACATATCCTACAGTCAATGCTTTTTGGAAATATCGCGGAATTTGTAGTTATCATCTAAATCAATATTCCGATGCTGTTTTTTTCCTTAAGCAGGCCGAACTTATAGCGTTTAGAGATGATGAGCTTCATTATTTTTTAGGGCTTTCTTTTTTACAGCTTAAAAATTATATTTTAGCTACTAGTGAATTTCAATTTTCATTGGAGTTTGCTATAGAAAAGAAAACAAGTTACTTTATTAAGTTGTCTATTAGTTTTAGAGAGCGTAAAAAATATGGTGAAGCTATAAGGGTTTTAAAAGAATCATTGAAGATTAATTCTAAAAATTATGGTACGTATTATCAACTTGCACAAAACTATAAAAGATTGAAAGAATTTAATTTGGCAATCAAAAGTCTCGAAATTGCTCAAGAGTTAAAAACCGGTGATGAAACTATCTTGAAAGAACTTGTGGACTTGAATAAAAAAATAACAGCTGAATAGGTGAAAGCTGCTTAATCATCACTGGATGTAGTTCAATTTGTCAGGCTCGTGTACTCAAGAATTAGGTTGTTGCTAGACTTAATTGGGTAAAGTTGAAGTTCCCCTTGTTTTTGGTGGGTTAGGGCTTCAAAAAACTGAATGACTTTAAGTGTGGGTTCGGGTGTGCTCTGCCATAGATTGAAAAGAAGGATGCTGCCAGGTTTTAGTTTTTTGTGTAGGTTGTTTAAGAAAGGGGCTTGGCTGAAGGCTTCTGGCATTCCATGCTTGTCGAACAGGTCGATGATTATGGCATCATAATGAGTTGAGTTTTCAGCTATGAAAATTTCGGCATCCATCGCATGGGTTTTAATTTGTGAATGAAGTGGAAGGTGGAAAAAGTCATGGGCGATATCAATTACAGCCGGTCTTAAGTCTACTAGCGTCATGACTAGTTTTGGGTGGCTGATAAACAATTTACTGGCGAGTGAGCCACCGCCAACGCCAAGCATTAATAGGTTTTTTATAGGCTTTTCAATCTGTTTTAGCCAAAGTTGTTGCTCAATGACTTGTTGATATTCAAAAGCAAGGCTTAACGGGGCTTGAAAAAAATAGCGGCTTTGTTTAACTGCGCTGTCAAAGTGAAGGCTGCGGCAAATGGGGCTGTCAACGACTTGAATCAAGCCAAACTCATCACGTTCGCTATGGATAATTTCACCGCCATAACGCAATTTTGGTTTGATGAACTTGGCTTTTAAGTCGTGAAGTATCAACGATTAGCCCACCATAACCTTGCACGCATTCCCCAGCTTGAACTCAAGCCCACCTCAACAAATGCTACCTCACCTTGAGCGTTGATTATAAAGTCGGCTGGAACCGCTCGTGCACCATACAGGTTGAACAATTGCCCGTTCTCGTCATTAACGATCAACGCTGGATTCATATTATGTTGTTGTGCATAAGCTATGAGGGTTGCGTTGTCGCCTGATTGGGTTGCGACACTGATTACACGGTAATCTTGCGCGATGCGTTCTATGCCATCGCGCGAAAATTCACATATCGGGCACCAGGTTGCCCAAAAATGGATAAGTACCGCTTCACCCTGAAAGTCAGAAAGATCAAGCTGTTCACCGCTAAGGCTGGTGGCACTAAAGTGTGGCGCGGTATCTCTGACCACATCCCCTTGCATTAGAGGGCGTAGCATCAAGTAAATAATCACAAACCCTATAAGCCAAATACCATTATTGATCCATTTGTTTTGCCAGAGCAGGGCGAGTTTTTGTTTTGTTGTCATGGGGTAATCTTTTTAATGGGCATGATTTCAGCATAGTGTTCAAAATGCGGGTAGCCACGTGGGTCAACCTTATCCATGTAAGGGCTGACATGAATGGCGGCGAGTAGATGACGAATGCCATACCGCCTTGCGGTATTGAGTGCGCGAATATTGTCATCAACCAGAAGTGTCCTGCTTGGGTCATAGGGGGAAACCTGTTGAATAAAATCCCAGATTCGAATGTCCTCTTTTGGTGTACGGAAGTCGTGCGCTGAGATAATGTGATCAAAGTAGGGTTCGATGGCCGTGCGTTCAAGTTTTAGCGCCAAGCTATCACGGTGTGCATTCGTCACCATAATCACCTGCTTGTTAAGCTGTTTAAGTTGAGCCAAAAACTCAAGCACATCCGGGTGTTCGCGTATCAGGTGTTTAAGATCATGTTTTAGATCCGCCACCGACAAATTAAGCCTGCGGCTCCAGTAGTCTAGACAATACCAATTCAATGTCCCGGTCTGTTGTTTGACGGCTTGACGTACAAAACGTTTTGCATTGTCTAGGGGTAGGCGATGATGGCGCGCGTAGGCTTCGGGAAGGTATTCTGACCAGAATTTCCAATCAAAGTGTAAATCTAATAGCGTGCCATCCATGTCGAGTAGCACGGTATCGATTTGATCCCAGGGGAGTTGATGCATTGTTCCTCCTAATTCGGTTGAAGCCTTTGCGCGCTTGGCGTATTATGCGCAAATGGAAATTAAAAAACTCCCCAACATTTTATCGGAAAATATCGTGGTTAAGTCGCGAATCTTTACGGTTCAGGCGCAAAAGCTAGAATTTTCTAATGGAACGCAAGTTGATTATGAGCGTTTGATAGGTCATCCCGATGGCGCAGTATTAATTGTGCCGATGTTGGATGAGGATACTTTGTTACTTATTCGTGAATACAGCGCGGGAGTGGGGCGCTATGAACTTGGTTTTCCGAAGGGAAAAATTGATCCGGGTGAAACTTGGTTAGATGCCTGTCAGCGTGAGTGTATTGAGGAAATTGGTTACAGACCGCAACGCGTAGATTATTTAGATAAGGTTTGTTTGGCGGCAGGCTATATGGATCATCATACTCATTTGGTTTTGGTGCGCGATCTGATGCCGGAGCAGGCTGAAGGCGACGAGCCTGAGCCGCTTGAAGTTGTGCCTTGGAAGTTAAGTGATTGGCCAGCGTTGTTAGCACAAGCTTCGTTTAGCGAGGGGCGCGCCTACGCAGCACTATTTTTAATGTTACAAAAATTAGGAAAAATTTAATGACCATTGATCATTACCAGGCCTGGTTGCCAAAGGTTGCCGAGATTGCAAAGCAGGCCGGCGAGGTCATTATGCAGGTGTATCGCTGTAAAGACTGTGAGGTTGAAAAAAAAGCAGACGGCTCTCCAGTTACGCTAGCGGATAAACAAGCCGATCAATTAATTCGACAGTCACTAGCTGTTTTGTCACCTGACATTCCCGTGGTAAGCGAAGAAAACATTCATGCGACGCCCTTTTTAGAGCGCCAGGGTTGGTCATGCTTTTGGTTGGTTGACCCCTTAGATGGCACGAAGGAGTTTATTGAAAGAACCGATGAGTTTTGTGTCAATATCGCATTGGTCGTTGAAGGTCGGTCGGTGCTAGGGGTGGTGTATGTCCCTGTGTATGATTGGTTATACATGGCGCACCAAGGCGGAGAAGCGATCAAAGTTGAGCAAGGGCTTGAGCATGTTTTAGCGGTACGAAAGTTGATTAAATCCCCTGTTAACGTTACGGTAAGCCGCCGACACGGTAAAAAAGTTGAAGAGTTTATTGAAGCGTTAGCTCCCTCTAAAACTCTTCATTGTGGTTCAGCGATCAAGTCCTGTTTAGTCGCAGAAGGCCAGGCCGATGTTTATCCACGCTTTGGTCCGACTTCGCATTGGGATACTGCAGCTTCTCAAGTGATTGTTGAAGCCGCTGGCGGGCGTATTGTCGATGAAAAAGGTGAGGATTTACGTTATTTCCCGACTGAAAACATTTTAAACCCCCATTTTATGGTGGTGGGTAATAACCGTTATCCCTGGCCTGAATTTCCGAAGTAAGTGGCTATGAAAGCTCACATTTACACGTTTGTCACCTTTTTTATATTAAGTCTGCCTATTACATCTACTATGGCGGCCAATCAGATTACTCATCCTATGAGTGTGGGTTGGCAGTTTAACCAGGCCTGGTTTACTCAACAAACCCAACATTTTATTTTGCACGCGCCTGAAGAACTGATTCAACACCTTCCCCATGTTGCTGCACTTGCTGAACAGGCGCATCTAGAAATTAGCGAAGCATTGGACTGGTCGCCGACGAATAAAACCCATCTTGTATTGACCGATGACGTGGATGGTGCGAATGGGTGGGCAACGGTCTATCCATTTAACCAGAACCGTATTTATATCAGTGCGCCTGATTCAATTAACTCGCTTGAAGACTACCGAGATTGGTTGTCGCTGTTAATTCGTCATGAATATACCCATACCCTCCATCTTGATCAAGCACGAGGATTGCCTGCGGCATTGCGGAGCGTTTTTGGTCGACAAATTTTCAGTTTTCCACATAACTTTCAACCTCTCTGGTTAATTGAGGGCTTGGCAATCGATCAGGAAACCGATCATGAGTTAGCTGTGGGTCGAGCGCAAAGTGATTATTACGCAATGCAGATGCGCGCGGAAGTGGAGCGAGGGCTGATATCATTGGGGCGGGTTTCAGGTTTAAATCGTGATTGGCCCCAAGGCCAAGCCTATTTGTACGGCGCGTATTTTTATGAGTTTTTGCGTCAAACCTATGGTGAGGACGCACAGGCTGATTGGCTTAAAAGTTATAGCTATAATTTGATTCCTTATTGGATGAATCCAACCGCAAGACGCGTTTTAGGTGATGACTTTCCTCAGGTTTGGGCGCGTTACCAGGCCTGGTTGTCTGAACGCTATTCTCCTGTTTTAACCCCCGTTGAACCTAAGCGAATACTGACTCAGCATGGCGGATCTCCCTATTATGGGCAGGTGCACCAGAATGCCTTGTATCGCGTTGAAGCGGATGGTCATAGTCGTCCGCGCTTGGTTAAGCAGCCCTTGACTGAAAGTGAAGCTTCTCCAGAGTTCTTAACCGAGGTGGATTACCCAGGTGTCTTTTCGGTATCACCTACCGGGCGCATCATTATGACGCAATTACGTCCAAATCGTCAGAATCGCGTTTATGCTGATTTATGGTTATGGGATCAAACGCGCTGGCAACGCATCACCCAGCAGCAGCGTTATCGGCAGGCAGTTTGGTTAAACGAACACCAACTATTAGCGCGGCGCCAAGTGGGAGGAATCTCTGAGTTGCATTTGCTGTCTGACAAGGGACAACTTCAGCAGGTTATATGGCAAGGAGAACCACAAACGGTATTGGGTCATATTGATGCCCATCCGTCAGGCCAGAAGATTGTGGCAATGAAAAAGCCCGCTCTTGGATCGTGGCAGTTGGCTGAATTTGACTTGAATACACTGCAGTGGCGTTGGTTAACCCAGAATCGTTTTAACCAAGCAGATCCGAGCTATGCGGTTGATGGTGAGTCAGTCGTTTATAGTGCAAACTATTCGTCGGCTTATCAGATATATCAGATGGATACAAAAACACGCCATATCCAAGCCTTAACTCAAGGACAGGTTGGCGCATTTAATCCTTTGTTAACTCAAGAGGCGAGTCTTGTTTACCAGGACTATTCAGCTGAGGGGTATAATTGGGCTTTGATCACACCAAAAAATCAAGCTAAACAGCAAAAAGATCTGCCAAATATTGACAAGCAGGCCTGGTTAGATTCAATGGCGGCGCCAACGGCGACGGACTTATCTGAAATTCAACCCTATCAGCCCTATTCAAGTTTAAGACCACGGGCATGGTGGCCGATTTTAAGTTTGACTGAGCAGAGAAATCAGGTGGGGGTTATGCTTGATGGCCAAGACGCATTGGCGCGCCATCATTATCAGCTAAGCTTGGTTTACGATGATCTTGCAGCGCAGCCTTTTGGCCTGCTGAGTTATCAGATGGATAACCGCTATTTGTTGCAATATATGCGTTCTTGGCGCGAGGGTTATAATCCTCAGAAAAAAGATGAGTTGGTATTGTTGCGGGCAAAAGATACGTTGGTTGCTGGTAGGTTGAATGCGTTAAACTTTTTTGACGATCAACTGGCTTTTCACCTTGGCTTAGTGTTCGAGCAGGAAAAGGATGCTTGGCGTGATGAGCGCGTGACGCCACTGCCAACAACCCAGAGAACGGATTTGAGTTTGGTGACCCATTGGGATAACACGCAAACCTATCGATATAGCATTAGCCCTGCTTCAGGCTGGCAGGGCTATGGAGCGTTGGATAGTCATGATGGGGTAAAGAATGATTTTTCAGGATACAGATTACAGTTTGATCTGAAGCATTATTGGCATATCATGAACTCGCAGGTGTTGCATACTCGGTTGGTAGGCGGCTATGCTCAGCCAACGGCTCACCCTTTTCAGCTAGGTTCAGATCGTGGGGCGTTTTCTTCAGGATTGTTTGCAAGAACCGATTATCCGTTAAGGGGTTACCCTAAGGCGAGCATTAGTACAGATAAATTTGCCTTGGCAGCGATAGAGTATCGGATGCCCTTGGCACGGGTGCAACAAAATTGGCAAGTCTACCCTTTGGGTTTGAGAGATATTTACGGGCAGGTTTTTGTTGATCAGGCTCAAATAGCGGATAGAAATTATACTGGACTAGGTGCGCAAATCACCCTAGAATCTGTCATAGGTTATCGTATGCTGTTGCCTTTAAACCTTGGTGTTGCGAAGGGTTTAGATAAAACTTATGGTCGAACACAGTTTTGGTTGTCGACAGAATTAGCTTTTTAAAAAAAGAGAAATAAAATGAGCATGGAGCAAGTGTTACGTCAAGCCATGATGGCCATTAGAGGAGTTAAGCTTCCTGAGTTACCGGCCGAGTTGATTGCATTAGAGTCTGAGTTGCAAAGTAAGTTTGCCAGTAGTCGCAGCATTGCCGCAATCATTGAAAAGAATACGACCCTTTCCGGTGAGGTTCTACGAGTTGCTAACTCTCCCGCTATGAAGCTTAAAGGCGAATGTAAAACTATTGCTGACGCAGTGAGTAATCTTGGTTTTAATAATATTAGAAACCTGGTGGCGTCTGTTTTGCTGGAAAAAATGTTTAATTCTAACCAGGCTTATAAAGATATTATGGCTCATGGTGTCGATGTGGCGTTTTGTATGGCGGAACTATCTGAATGGGTTTCCGATGTTTCGCGTGACGAAGCCTATATGCTTGGACTTTTCCACAATTCAGGCTGCTTGATGTTTGCGACTAAAGATGCGGATAACTATGTAAAACTTTTCCAAAGTGCACATTCTCAACCTCATCTTATATTAGAAAAAGAAGAACAGATGTATGGCTCGCATCATGCAGCGGTTGGCGTTTTGTTAGGTAAAAAATGGCATCTACCTGTTGATATGTTAAGTGCAATACTTCTTCATCATAACCCAGAGTGTGCATCCATTAATAACGATAAGGTTCGTGCACTGGTTGCAATGATAAAAGTAGCTAACTCGGTGGTAAGTGAAGTCAGTTTTGGTGCATATTGTGGCCAAGAAATGAAAGATTATAAACAGGATGGTATGCAAGAGCTGATGATCGATTCAGATGTCGTCAGCGATCTGCGCAATGGACTGATTGCATTTTCAAACACCTAGTTTTATCCGTGATATCTGAGTTTTATCTTGCAGGTTTTGCTCGTAAGGACGCTGTTGGATTATTAGATATCAAACATAGTAATCTAATCTTTAGCACAACTTTTGCTTATTTGTTTTAATTTGAGTTTAGTGTTAGAGAAATGATGACCTACCAGCAGGCAACCGCAAAGTTATTGGCGATGAGTGTGGAAGCTGAGAGACAATCGCTAACTTTCTTATTTTCAGCCGCCGAACTTATCCGTTTGTTGCAAAAATTGGTGCATGCTATCCAACTTGAGCGTGGTGCCAGCGTGCTTTATTTAACCTCAAGAGGTGCTGATCGATTTTTAGTTAAAACGCTGGCTTATCGCCAGGATTTTGACAAGCAAGAGGCGATGTTTAAAGCGCGACTTGATAAGGAGCTTGATACTTCATTTTGTTTGCCTAGCGGAGTGTATCTTCGGTTAGCCACCTTATTGCAGGCTTTAGGAGGGCTTGAAAATCTCCGCAACTCAGTTGATAAAAAACAAGTAAATCCTCTTGATGCTATTCAGCAGTTTAGTCATGTAATTCACACTATATTTAACTATGTTTTTGATCTTGCTGAACAGGCGCCTGATGCAGAAATTGCGCGTGCGATGTTGGCTTTGTTTAATTTTATGCAAGCTAAAGAAGCTGCAGGGCAAGAGCGTGCAATTGGTGTTGCTGTACTTGGCGGCGTTAAAAAAACAGATTTTAGTGAGATTTTGAATGCAAAAGTGGAACAACAGTCTAATGCGTTCAGTGTTTTCAAATTGTTTGCCTCACAATCGCAGCTTAAAAAGTTGTTACAGTTAAAGTCTCAACCTTATCGGCAGGAGCTTGATGCTTGGCGACAAGGTTTTAAATTTCATAAACAGGCCGATTTTGAAAAGGCTGAGGCTTGGTTTGAGTTAATGACCAAGCGAATAGATGGTTTTCAGTCGTTAGAGGATGAGTTGACAAGTTACTTGCAATTGGTCAGCGCTCAACGATTGCAGCAAGGGTTTTCGCGGTTTAATCAGAGTGGGCATTCCATTGAAAACATATTAGCAGATCAACAATTTGATATTAATGAGAATATGACAAAACTCCAGGGGGCGTCAAAAATTTTGTTGGAACGCTTTCAAGCACAATCAAAGCAGTTGATGCAGATGGAGGCAGAATTGGTGATTGCCAAGCAGGCTTTGTTGGATCGGCGTTTTATTGAACGTGCTAAGTCGATCTTGATTGTACAAAAAGGTTTGACTGAGGAGCAGGCTCATCAGTTTTTGCAGGCGCAAGCCATGAAAAACGGTCAGCGTTTGGTGGATGTAGCTAAATTGATTTTGAAGTAGTGTTTTTGTGGTGCATTTTGCTTGTTTGAGGTGCGTGTCTGTAGGTTTTTTGATGCTTTATCTAGGTTATTAATCCATGTTTTTTATTAATATATTGAAATATATCATTTTAGTTTATTTTGGCATTTTTAATGTTTTATAAACATTAGTTAAGTCAATGACGGCTTGATACTTAAATTTTTGTTACGGACAAAGGCGTCCATCTTCTTCCTGCTAACGGGAGAAAGATGCGGCGCCTTTTTTTATGGTTTAAAAAAGGATTAACGTCATGTCAAATCAGAAAAACACAAACTTATCGCGTCGTCAACTACTCAAAACCGCGATTGCAGGTGCCATCGGGATGAGTGGAGCGACAGGTTTTATCAATCTGGCACAAGCAAAAGTGGGTTGGCCGGAAAAGGAAGAGTTAAAGCTTGGTTTTATTAAACTAACCGATATGGCGCCTCTTGCAATTGCCTACGAAAAAGGCTTTTTTGAAGAAGAGGGGCTTTATGTAACCTTAGAGGCTCAAGCCAACTGGCGCGTGCTGGTTGATGGGGTGGTTTCCGGTGCTTTAGACGGTGCACATATGTTACCGGGTCAAGCAATTGCGGCGACGATTGGTTATGGAAATAATGCCGAATTAATGACCCCTTTCTCGATGGATTTAAATGGCAATGCGATTACGGTTTCTAACCGCATTTGGGAGGGGATGCGCCCTTATGTGAAACTTGATGCAGAAGGCAAACCGATTCATCCAATTTCAGCTGCGGCATTAAAGCCGGTCATTGAAACCCTGAACAAGCAAGGTGAAGCGTTCAAAATGGGGATGGTGTTCCCCGTGTCAACCCATAATTATGAATTACGTTATTGGTTAGCCGCAGGTGGCATCCATCCTGGTTTTTATGCACCAGAGCGTGGCGATACCGCAGGTATGATAAATGCGCAGGCACAGTTGTCTGTGACACCGCCGCCACAAATGCCAGCCACGATGGATGCCGGAACCATTCATGGTTATTGTGTTGGCGAGCCTTGGAACCAGCAGGCGGTGTTTCGCAATATCGGTGTGCCGGTGATTTCAAATAATAATATCTGGCGCAATAACCCAGAAAAAGTCTTTGGCATGCGCAAAGATTTTTATGAGCAGTATCCGAACACCACGATTCGCTTGGTAAAAGCCTTGTTAAAAGCGGCGCGCTGGTTGGATGAAAATAACAACGCCAATCGTAAAGAAGCCGTTAAGATTCTAGCCAGACCTATATACGTCGGTGCGGATGAGGCGGTTATTGCCAATTCAATGACCGGAACCTTTGAATATGAAAAGGGCGATCAACGCGCTGAACCAGATTTTAATATTTTCTTCCGCAATCATGCCACCTATCCGTTTTATTCCGATGCGGTTTGGTTTCTTACTCAAATGCGCCGTTGGGGGCAAATCAGTGAGCAAAAATCGGATGAGTGGTATCACCAGGTTGCCCAACAGGTTTACCGTCCTGACATTTATCAATTAGCCGCCAAGGAACTCATTAGAGAAGGCAAGTTTAAGCCGTCTGAATTCCCGGATTTTTTAACAGAAACCGGCTTTAAACCGGCAACCAATGAGTTTATTGACGGCATTACCTATGACGGCTTAAAGCCTAATGATTATCTCAAACAGTTTGAGATAGGGTTAAAAGGCGCCGACAAGGTATAGATAAAAATAAGCGGGTGAGCGCTATGCTCGCCCAAAAGGATGACAGATGAAACTCCCGTTATTTTTTGAGCCCTATGCCAATTTGGCAAAAGGACATAATCCTAAGCTTCAAATGAGCTTAATTTTTAAACAGTTGGGTTTGCCATTAATCGGGTTACTGGTTTTTTTAATGCTTTGGTCGGGCGCGGCAAAAAACATTGAAACTTCGTTAGGCAATTTTCCAGGACCGGTTGAAGTGTATCAACAATTTAATAATTTGTTAGATGAGCATCAGGCCGAAAAAGAAAAAGCCGAGGCGTTTTATCAGCGCCAAGAGGCGAGAAACGCGGCCAGAATGGAAGCTGATCCTGATTTTGTGCCTACGATTCGACCTTACACTGGCGCACCGACTTTTATTGATCAGATTAAGACTTCGCTGTTTACTGTGTTTACCGCATTTTTGATTGGCTCGTTGATTGCGATTCCGATTGGCATACTGATTGGGATGTCAGATGGGCTGTATCGTGCGGTGAATCCTGTTATTCAGTTGTTCAAACCCGTGTCGCCCTTGGCTTGGTTGCCGCTCGTTACGCTGGTGGTGAGTGCATTGTATGTTAGTGAAAGCCCGATGTTTCAAACGGCGTTTATTGTATCCGCGATTACCGTACTGTTAAGTTCGATTTGGTCAACGATTATTAACACGGCGGTAGGGGTCGCAACCGTAAGCAAGGATTTATTGAATGTGTCAAAAGTGTTGAATTTAAACCCTTGGACGCATGTCACTAAAATCTTGGTTCCCTCGGCAATTCCGATGATTTTTACGGGGTTGCGCATTTCTTTAGGGATTGCTTGGATGGTGTTAATTGCGGCCGAAATGCTCTCACAATCACCAGGCCTGGGTAAGTTTATTTGGGATCAGTTCCAAAATGGCAGTTCCGAATCCATGTCACGCATTATGGTGGCGGTACTGGTGATCGGGTTTATCGGATTTTTATTGGATCGACTGATGTTGGTGCTGCAAAAGTTTGTGTCTTGGGATAAGTCAGCCGTACTTCGTTAATTTTAGGAGAGAGAAATGGACGCGTATTTAGAATTAACGGATGTTGAAATTGCATTCCCAACCCCGACGGTGCCGTTTGTGGCGATTCAAAATATCAATTTAAAAATAGCCAAGGGCGAGTTTATTTCATTAATTGGACATTCAGGCTGTGGCAAGTCCACGGTGTTGAATATTGTTGCTGGGCTGTATCAGGCCACAAAAGGCGGGGTCATTTTGGAGGGCAGAGAAGTCAATGAACCAGGCCCAGAGCGCGCGGTGGTGTTTCAGAATCATTCGTTATTGCCCTGGCTTACCGCTTATCAAAATGTTGAGCTGGCGGTCAAGCAGGTGATGAAAAAATCCAGTAAGGCCGAGATTAAGGATTGGATTGAACACAACCTGAAATTGGTTCACATGGATCATGCGATGCACAAACGCCCGGATGAAATTTCTGGCGGCATGAAACAGCGAGTTGGCATTGCACGTGCCTTGTCGATGCAACCCAAAGTATTGTTGATGGACGAGCCCTTTGGCGCACTGGATGCCTTAACCCGTGCGCATCTGCAGGACTCCTTGATGGAGATTCAGAATGAATTAAACAACACGGTGATAATGATCACCCATGATGTCGATGAGGCGGTGTTGTTGTCCGACCGGATTGTCATGATGACCAATGGCCCAGCGGCTACGATTGGCGAAATCGCTCAAATTAATTTGCCACGCCCAAGAAATCGCGTGGTACTGACGGAAGATGCCGGCTACAACCATTATCGCCAACAGGTGTTGAGTTTCTTGTATGAAAAACAAGCCAAAACGGAGCTTTAGCCATGAGTAGCGCTAAACCCAAACTCTGCATTATCGGTCTTGGTATGGCCAGTATGCGGCTATTGGACGAGTTGGTTAAACACCGTGCCACTGAGAGGTATGACATTGCGGTGTTTAGCGCGGAAGCACCAGCGGGTTATAACCGCATTATGTTGTCCTATTTATTGACCGGTGAACAAACCCTTGCCAGTGTTACCAGCCATACGCCTGAGTGGTTTGCGCAACAGGGTATTGACTTGCATTTGGGGGTGAAAGTCACCGCGATGGATCCGATTCAGCAAAGCTTTACCACGGAAACAGGCGAGATGTTTGGCTACGACCGCTTGGTGTTGGCTACCGGCTCCAATGCCAGCCGAATTGCACTGCCCGGTGTCGATTTAGCCGGGGTGCATTGTTTTCGTGATCTGCAGGATGTGGCACAGCTGAATGATTTGGATGTAACAGATGCGCGCCCGGTGATGGTGTTGGGTGCAGGTCTGCTGGGTTTAGAAGCGGCCTACGGTTTGGCTGGCAAAGGCCATCGGGTGATGGTGGTACATCGTTCCGACCGTATTTTGAGTCAACAGCTTGATGCGATGGCGGGCAGATTGTTGCAAAAATCCATGGAGCAGCAGGGCATCGAGTTTGTGTTGCAACGCCATCTTGCTGAGATTCAAGGCAAAAGTCAAATTGAAGCCGTCCGCTTAAATCACGGTGAAGCGTTTGAGGTGAAGGCTTTGATTATGGCGGTGGGGATTCAACCGAATAGTGAATTAGCTAAACAAGCAGGCCTGCTGGTGAATAGAGGCATTGTGGTTAATAACGCTTTAGAAACCTCAGACTCTGGGATTTATGCGCTGGGTGAATGTTGTGAGCTTGACCAGCAAACCTTTGGCTTGGTTGCCCCGATTTATCGCCAAGCGGCGATTTTGGCAGCGAGTTTAATGAAGCTGCCGACGCGTCGGTTTGAACACCAATTGAGTGCGACGCGATTAAAAGTGTCTGGGATTGAGGTGTTTTCGTTTGGTGACCCGAATCAAGCGGGTGATCAATTGGTTTTACAAGATCCGAGTTTAGGGCTGTATCGCAAGGTGGTGCTGGTGGATGGCGTGATTCAGTCGGCGATTTTATTGGGCAATACCCAAGACGCCAATTGGTTGTTTGAACTGCATCAACAACAAATAAAAATTGATAACAGTCAACGCAGTGCGTTGTTGTTTGGCGAAGCATATTACGAGAGGGCCGCAGCATGAAAACAAAATTAATCGTCGTGGGCAATGGCATGGTCGGTCATGCGTTTTTGGAACGCTTGGTGAAATCGAGCGGGTTTCACGACTTTGACATTACCGTGTTTGGTGAAGAATCGTGGGTGGCCTATGACCGTGTGCATTTGTCGTCCTATTTTTCCGGCAAAACCGCCGAAGACTTGTCACTGGTGCCGGCGGGTTTTTATGCCGAGCACGGCATAGATATTCGTCTGAATCAAAAAGTCGTGGCGATTGATAAACACGCCAAAACCGTGACCACTCAAGCATACCCAGAGGGCACGACGGGCCTGGTCGTCAGCTACGACCTGTTGGTGTTGGCCACCGGTTCGTATCCGTTTGTGCCGCCGATTCCGGGGAATGATCGTGAAGCCTGTTTGGTATATCGCACCATTGAAGATTTGGAGGCAATGAAAGATGCCGCACAAACCTCAAAAATCGGTGTGGTGATTGGCGGTGGTTTATTGGGCTTGGAAGCGGCGAAAGCCTTGGTGGACTTGGGATTAGAAAGCCATGTGGTCGAATTTGCACCACGATTAATGCCGGTGCAATTGGATGAAGGCGGTGCGGCGGTACTCAAGCGCAAAATCCAACAACTCGGGGTGGGCGTGCATACCTCCAAAGCCACCCAAGTGATTGAAGACGGTGAGCAGGCACGTCATCGCTTGGTGTTTGCTGACGGTGAATCGCTGGAAACCGATTTTGTGCTGTTTTCCGCCGGTATTCGCCCCAGAGATGAATTGGCCGATCTAGCAGGCCTGGTTAAAGGACCACGCGGCGGGATTGTGATTAATGATCAGTGTTTAACCTCCGATCCGCATATCTATGCGATTGGCGAATGCGCGTTACACGATGGCATGATTTACGGTTTGGTTGCGCCGGGTTATGCGATGGCGCAAGCGGTGGTCGATCAGTTGAATCACAAGCCGGCGCAATTTGTTGGCGCGGATATGTCCACCAAATTAAAACTGATGGGGGTGGATGTCGCCTCGATTGGCGACCCGCATGGCACGGATGAAGACGCCAAATCCTATATCTATGAAAACGGTCCCAAAGAAATTTACAAAAAACTAGTGGTGTCGGCGGACGGCAAAAGATTGCTCGGTGCGGTGCTGGTTGGCGATACTGAAGATTACGGCAATCTGTTGCAACTGAAACTGAATGACATGGCGTTACCCGAGCATCCGGAGCAATTGATTTTGCCGTCATTTTCCGGTGAAAAGGTCGGTTTTGGCTCGGATGCTTTGCCGCTAACTGCCCAACTTTGTTCCTGTTACGACGTATCCAAGCAAGATCTGATTAGCGCCTTAGATGAGGGCGCGACTTGTTTGGCGGATATTAAAGCCTGCACCCAGGCCTGTACTGGTTGTGGTGGTTGCACCCAATTGGTCACCAGTGTGATGAATTTTGAACTGGAAAAACGCGGTGTGGCGGTCTCGAAAGCGATTTGTGAGCATTTCCCCTATACCCGTCAAGAGCTGTATCACTTGGTGCGCGTGAATGGTTATCAAACCTTTGATGCATTGCTGGCCGCGCATGGCGAAGGCGATGGCTGTGATATTTGTAAACCGGCAGTGGCCTCGATTTTAGGCTCGGTGTGGAATGCCTATGCGTTTGACAAAAAGAACATCCCACTGCAAGACACCAATGACCGTTATTTGGGCAATATGCAAAAGGACGGCACCTATTCGGTCATTCCGCGTGTTCCGGGCGGCGAGATAACCCCGGACAAGCTGATTTTATTGGGTGAGGTGGCGAAAGACTATCAACTCTATACCAAGATCAACGGTGGTCAGCGGATTGTGTTGTTTGGCGCCCAGTTAAGCGATCTACCGACCATCTGGTCGCGCTTGATTGACGGTGGATTTGAATCCGGCCAAGCCTATGCTAAAGCCTTGCGCACGGTGAAATCCTGTGTCGGCTCAACCTGGTGTCGTTATGGCATTGATGATTCGGTGCAGTTAGCGATTGATTTGGAAAATCGTTATAAAGGCGTGCGTTCACCACACAAAATGAAAATGGGCGTGTCCGGTTGTACCCGTGAATGTGCTGAAGCGCAAGCGAAAGACGTTGGCGTGATTGCCACGGAAAACGGCTGGAACCTGTTTGTTTGTGGCAATGGCGGTATGAAGCCGCGCCATGCTGATTTATTCGCGGTGGGTTTAGACCGTGACACCCTGTTCAAATACATCGACCGTTTTATTATGTTTTATATCCAAACCGCTGATCGTTTGCACCGCACATCGACCTGGTTGGAAAACTTAGAAGGCGGCTTGGATTATGTCCGTCAAGTGGTGATTGAAGACTCATTAGGCATTGCCGAACAGCTAGAACAGCAGATGCAAGCCTTGGTGAACAGTTACGCCTGTGATTGGAAACGCGCGGTGGTCGATCCGGAAAAAACCAAGTTGTTCTATAACTTTGTTAACGCGGATTTGCGTGATCCGAATCAAGTGTATGTGCGCGAACGCGGGCAACTGCGCCCGGCGACCGCGCAAGAACGGTTGGAATCGATTGAATTAGAAGTGGTGTAGGAGAAGGTTATGTCTGAGTTTAAAAAAGTATGCCAAGTAACTGATTTAATTGATAACGCTGGTATTCCAGCCTTATTGGGCAATACACCGATTGCGCTGTTTTATGTCAAAGGCAAGGTCTATGCGTTAGATAATTTCGATCCGATTGGGCAGGCGAGTGTGATATCGCGTGGCATTGTTGGCAGTATCAAAGGCCAGTTAGTGGTGGCCTCGCCGCTCTACAAAGAACATTACGATTTGGTGACGGGTCAGTGTGTAGAAAAACCAGAGCTTAAGTTGGCGGTATTTCCTGTTGAACTGCGCGGTGCAGCAGGCGAGGAGGCGGTATGGGTCGCGCAGCCTTAGCCAGCAGGCCTGCTGAATTGGCGCCAGTGAAAACCACTTGCCCTTATTGCGGGGTCGGTTGTGGTGTGCTGATGAAGCCGAAAGCTGAGGGTGAAAGCTGGCAGGCGCTTGGCGATGCCAGCCATCCGGCCAATTTTGGCAAGTTGTGTGTGAAAGGCAGTGCGTTAGGCGAAACGCTTGATTTAACCGGGCGACTACTTGAGCCGAAAATCAACGGCGAAGCCGTATCGGTTGAGCAGGCCTGCCAAGCGGTGGCGGACGGTTTAAGCCGAGTGATTGAACAGCATGGCCCCGATGCGGTGGCGTTTTATGTATCAGGCCAGTTGTTAACTGAAGATTATTATGTCGCCAATAAACTGATTAAGGGCTTTATTGGCACCGCAAATATCGATACCAATTCACGCTTGTGCATGGCGTCTGCGGTCGTAGGGTATAAGCGCGCGTTCGGTGCCGACGCGGTTCCTTGCAGTTACGAGGATTTAGAGCAAGCCGATTTGCTGGTGTTGGTCGGCTCGAATGCCGCTTGGGCGCATCCGATTTTATATCAACGCATGGCGCAAGCCAAACGTGATCAACCACATAAAAAAGTGGTGGTGATTGACCCAAGACGCACCGCCACCTGCGACTTGGCGGATTTGCATTTGGCGATCAAGCCCGGCACTGATGCCATGTTATTCAATGGGTTACTGGCTTTTCTTGCTAAAAAGAATGCGCTGGATAAGGCTTTTATTCAACACAACACCGAAGGATTTGAACAGTCCTTGGCGCAAGCCGAGCAAACCGCCGGTCATGATTTAAAACAGTTGGCGCAGGCCTGTGGCGTGGATGAAGCCGATTTAACCCAGTTTTTTGATTGGTTTGCTAATACGCCGCGCACGGTTAGTTTTTATTCGCAAGGCGTGAATCAATCGACATCGGGGGTTGATAAGTCGAATGCGATTATCAATGTCCATCTTGCCACCGGTCGGATTGGCAAGGCTGGGGCGGGGCCCTTTTCGATTACCGGTCAGCCGAATGCAATGGGTGGGCGCGAAGTCGGTGGTTTGGCGAATCAGTTAGCGGCGCACATGGATTTTAATCAACCCGAAGCCATTGATCGGGTTGCCCGATTCTGGCGCGCACCGAATATGGCGCAGCAAAACGGTTTGAAAGCGGTCGAACTATTTGAGGCGGTGCATCGCGGTGAGATTAAGGCGATTTGGATTATGCACACCAATCCGGTGGTGTCGATGCCCGATGCGGATTTTGTCCGTGAAGCCTTGCAAGTCTGTGAGTTGGTGATTGTGTCCGACAATATGGCGGATACCGATACCACGCGTTGTGCGAATATTTTATTGCCCGCCGCCTCTTGGGGGGAAAAAGACGGCACAGTGACCAATTCGGATCGGCATATTTCACGCCAACGCGCGTTTCGTTCGGCACCAGGCCTGACCCAAGCCGATTGGTGGTGGATTTGCCAAGTGGCGCAAAAAATGGGCTTTGCCGAGGCGTTTAGTTATCAAACGCCTTATCAGATTTTTATGGAACACGTCGCGTTATCGGCGTTTGAGAATGATGGCGTGATCAGTCGGCGTGACTTTGATTTATCGGGTTTGTTATCGCTCAGTGAACAGGACTATCAGCAGTTTGCCCCGACACCTTGGCCGATTATCGCCAAGCATTCACACGTTCAAGTAAAGGGTCAAGCCAGACTGTTTGCAGACGGCCAGTTTTTTACCGCGAACCGTCGTGCCAAATTGATTCCGATTACACCTCAATCGCCCAAAGAAACGCCCTCGCCGGACTATCCGTTTGTATTGAATACTGGGCGTTATCGCGATCAATGGCACAGCATGACGCGCACTGCTAAAACCCCTCGTTTATTACAGCATCGCGATGAGCCGCGTTTAAGCCTGCATCCTGACGATGCGAAAAACTTGGGTTTGGCGCAAGGCGATTTGGCGCACGTTAGCTCGCGATTGGGGCAGGTGATGATGCCGGTTGAGCTGGATGCAGGCCTGGTTACAGGGCAGGTGTTTGCACCGGTTCATTGGACCGGCGTCTATGCCAAACACGGGCGGGTTGACAGTTTGATTCCATCGCACACCGACCCCTTATCGGGTCAGCCGGAAAGCAAACACGCGGTGGTCACTATTCAGGCCTGGTCAGCGGCTTATCGCGCTGGTTTTTGGACTAAAGACACTGCTTGGCAGCCTGATGATTCCATAGGCTATTGGGTGAAAGTGCCAAAAGCAAACGCCGTGTTTTGGCATTTGGCGGATAAGAAAGCTTTTGATTTAGCGCATTGGAAATCAGCGAATCCGCAACTGGGTGAAGCGGATCTGCGCTTAGAAGACAGCGCATTAGGCACGGCGCGTTTCGCTTGGCTGGATGCGCAAGGGGGTTTAAAAGCGGTGTTGTTTGTAGCGCCCCGTGTTGATTTGCAAGCGCCCTATGATTGGGTATCTGGGTTGTTTGACCAGCCAAGGCTCAGTCAAAACGAGCGCTACAGTCTGCTCAGTGGCATGGCGATTGAGCAAGAAGATGTCGGCGCGATTATTTGCAGTTGCTTTCAAGTGGGGGATAAAACCTTGCGTGCCGCGATGGCGCAGGGTTGCGATACGGTAGAGAAACTCGGTGAGAAAACCTGCGCCGGTACCAATTGCGGTTCGTGTATTCCTGAATTAAAAGCGTTGCTTGCCCTGTAGATGGCCTAAGGAGGCTGAGATGGATTATTTACCGATTTTTATGCGACTCAAGGGTGAACGCGTCTGTGTGATTGGTGGCGGCACGATTGCCGCCCGCAAATCGGATTTGTTTATTCAAGCGGGGGCCAAAGTGGAAATTATTTCACCTGAGTTAAAAGGTGAAATGGCCAGAATGCACCAAGCAGGCCTGGTCAGTTGGCAACCGACGGCATTTGAACCCAGTTTGATTACCGGATCCAAATTGGTATTGGCTGCCACCGATGATCAAGTGGTTAATGAAGCGGTGCATCAAGCCGCCACCGAGATGGGCATTGCGGTCAATATCGCTGACCAAACCGAGTTGTGTGATTACATTTTGCCCAGTATTTTACAGCGTGGCCCGATCACCGTGGCGGTGTCTACCGGCGGACGTTCGCCGACCTTTGCACGGCATTTGCGAGTACAGCTAGAGCAGGCCCTACCAACAGGTTTAGGTGAAGTCGCTTTACTGTTGCGCCAATTACGTCAGCAATACAATCCGCTGATCGAAGAAGACGAGCGCAAACATTTTTGGCAAAATCTGCTCAACAGTGCCTTTTATCAAACCGCGTTAGAAGGCCGTTGGGATGAGGCCAGACAGCTTTGTGCGCAAGCCTTTGCGGGCCATCAAGCACCGATGGGTGAAGTGTTTTTAGTGGGTGCAGGCCCGGGTGATCCCGATTTACTGACGATTAAAGCCTTGCGGATTTTGCAAACGGCGGATGTGATTGTTTATGACAGGTTGGTATCGGAAGAGATTATTAACCTGACCCGTCGGGAAGCGGAACGGATTTACGTTGGCAAATCCATGTCGAACCATACCCTGCCGCAAGAACAGATTAATCAATTGCTGGTGGATTTGGCGAAGCAGGGTAAAAAGGTTGTGCGCTTGAAGGGCGGCGATCCGTATATTTTTGGGCGCGGTGCCGAGGAGCAGGCGCTGCTTAGAGAGCATGGCGTGGCCTGTACCGTGGTACCGGGCATTTCATCCGCATCGGGTATTGCCGCCTCTACCGGTATTCCATTAACCCATCGCGATTATGCGCAATCGGTCAAGCTGGTGACCGGCCATACCCGTCAAGGCATTGTGGACTTGGATTGGGATTGTTTGGTGGATCCCAATCAAACCCTGGTAATTTATATGGGGTTAAGTAATGTCGAAATTATTACCCGTCAGTTGATGGAGCATGGCATGGATCCAAGCACACCGATGGCGGTGATTGAAAACGGCACGCGTGCCAATCAACGCGTGTTGGTGACGGATTTAGCGCAAGCGACCGAGCAGGTGGCTAGGGCGCAGATTCAAGCGCCGGCGTTAATGATGATTGGTAAGGTGGTGCAGTGTGTCGAGCCGAGCGTGTGTATTGATGTAGCGGCGAGTGCCGTTACCGCGTCCGAATCTGTTGCAGAGGTGCGCTATGGCTGATCATCCGTTTGCCGAATCCTTACGTATCCTCGGTAAAGGACCCAAAACCCGCCGTCCGCTGACGCAAGACGAAGCGAGTCAGGCCTTGGCGATGATTTTAGCCGGCGAGGTGACGGAGAAACAACTCGGCGCATTTTTGTTGTTGATGCGTGCCAATGGCGAAACGCCGGATGAATTAATTGGGTTTGTGAAGGGCGCGCGCCAGTCTTTTGGGTTGGATAACCAGGCCTGCCCAGCAGGCTTGCATTTGGATTGGGCGGCCTATGCCGGTAAATGGCGCTATCCGCCCTATTATCTATTGAGTTTAAAACTCTTGGCGCAAATGGGGTTTGGTATTTTGTTGCATGGCGATCAAGGGCAGTTTGCCCAGCGTCAGTATGCTCAAGCGTTTTTAGCCGAGTTAAATGTGCCGATTGCTGATTCACTGCCAGCGGCGCGTGCCATGCTGGTTACTCCTCAATTGGTTTATTTACCGCTCACCCAGTTTGCCGAACCTTTGCGCGAGATTTTGCATTTAAAGGAAGAAATTGGGGTGCGCACTGTGTTTAACACCGCGGTGAAGTTGTTAAACCCATTGAACTCGCCAGTAGCGGTACAGGGTATTTTTCACAAGGGCGTGGAGCAGTTACACTTGCAAACGGCTCAAGCTTTGGGTTACAAGACGAATTTAGTGTTTAAAGGTGAGGGCGGTGAGGCGGAAATGCGCCCCGATGCCCTCAGCACGGTGTACGCTTGGCAAAAATATACGCAATCAGAACAAAAACTTAATGCGCTGATTGAACGTCAGCAACGACCGGAACACTGGGATCCAGCAGATTTAGTAGCCTTGTGGCAAGGCAAAAAACAAGATATTTATGGCGAAGCGGCTGTGATGGCGACCGCTGCGGTGGCGTTAATGGGGTTAGGGTCTTACAATTATAATCATGCCGTATGCTTGGTCGAGCAGGCTTGGCATAAGCGAGCTGTGTGAAGAAATTTAAAGTAGTAAGGGAAGGTGGATACAAAGGATTAGGTATCCACCTTAAAACATTGGGCTATTACTTACTGTATTTTTAAATAGGCATAACCTTGGCTTTGCAGAATCGCAATGTCGAATACGCCTGAACCGACCAGTTCAATGCCATCATAGATTTTAGCGGGATCAAGATTGATTTCATTGCGCGTGTGATCGCAAAGCTTAACTTTTACGCCGCGTGAATTCATCAGCGCATCTAAACGGCCTTTGAGTTCATCACGGCGTTCAAGCATCGCGGCATCATGCTCATAGGGCGTGCCTTTTAGACCATCGTCGGTGGCAAAGCGAAGACCGTGTCCGACTAAAACCAGATGAACATCGGCTTCCATTAATTCGTTTTCGTAGGCATTCATAATGTTATTAATCGAGGTGAGGGTAGCGGAATAACGGGTGACATCGTTAAAATCCACGTGGTAGACCACTTTAGCGCCTTCATCTGCGGCTTTAAGTGGCAGTGCAAACAATGCTAGTAACATGATGCCAATGGCAATAAAATTATGTTTTTTCATGATGGTATCCTTTTGTTTTTTTAGATTATTTTGGTGATTTCGCGGCTAGTACGCAGTTGCGCTATCGCATCATTCACTCGGTTGAATAAAATGCGACTGTCTTCGTGTTGGTCACGAAGTTCAGTCACGCCAGCTTGACTGGTTAAGCAGGTGGTCTGCTGCTCATCCAGTCGAATCTTGTGCCCGGAGATTTTTTCTTGTGCCAGCTTGGCAATACGGAAGGCATCGACGGCTTTTACCTCCGGCAAAACGATCATAAACTGGTCACAACTTAAACGGCCGATATGTCCGAGGTCTTTAACCGTCGCCTCAATCGCATGGGCCGCGCCTAAAATGGCTTTATCACCGAGTTCGTGGCCATAGCCGTCGGTAATATTTTTAAAGCAATCTAAGTCGATTTTAATCAGCGATAGGGGTTGGTTATTTAGCTTGGCTTGGCTAATAAGTTCATTAACCAAGTCAAGGAAAAAATCACGGTTATAAAAGTGGGTTAGCGCGTCGTTTTTTGAAAGGTGTTCAATCTGTTCTTCCATGTGTTTGCGCTGCGTGATGTTAATCGCCAGCCAAATCACCGCCGGCTGGCCATAGACATCGGTGTTAAGAGGATAAACCCGTGCTTCATACCATTGGCCACCTTGTGGGCCGATTGGCTCGATGCCTTGAACCTCTTCGTTAGCTAATTGGTATTCAATTTCTTGTAAACGTTGGGTTTTAATCGCTTTTTGCACCACATTTAAAAAGCGCATCGCCATTTTTTCCGGCAAAACCTGTTGATAGGTCTTGCCAATCAGACTATGACCGTCGGCATATAAACTGCGTTCGCTGCCGCCAATAATATCTAAATAGGTGCCGTCCTGACCCATAACGAAAATAGGGTCGGGCATGGCATTCGCAATCGCTTCAATATGCGAGTGCAGCGTTTGATCAGAATGTGCCATGCAGTGTCCCCTCGGTTAGTTTTTAGAAATCGGCTTGTATTTAATTCTGTGTGGCTGATTGGCGTCTGCGCCTTTGCGACGTTTATAGTCGGCTTCGTAGTCGGAGAAGTTACCTTCAAACCATTCTACGTGTGAATCGCCTTCAAAAGCGAGCATATGCGTTGCGATACGATCCAAGAACCAACGGTCATGCGAAATAACCACCGCACAGCCGGCATATTCAAGCAGGGCTTCTTCAAGTGCGCGAAGGGTTTCAACGTCCAAGTCGTTAGTCGGTTCGTCAAGCAACAACACATTACCACCTTTGCGCAGCGTCTTGGCGAGATGAACACGGTTGCGTTCACCACCGGAAAGTTCACCAATGCGTTTTTGTTGGTCGCCGCCTTTGAAGTTAAAACGTGAGCAATAGGCACGTGAGTTGACCTCAAAATTGCCAACCATAAAACTCTCATCGCCACCGGAAATTTCTTCCCAAACGGTTTTGCTGTCGTCCAGTGCATCACGACTTTGGTCAACGTAAGACAGTTTTACGGTTTCACCAAACACGATTTCACCGCTATCGGGTTGTTCTTGACCGGTCAGCATTTTAAATAGGGTCGATTTACCTGCACCGTTGGGGCCGATAATGCCGACGATACCGCCCTGTGGCAAGCGGAAGGTTAAGTCATCAATCAGTAAGCGATCACCAAAACCCTTAGATACATTGGAAACTTCAATGACTTTTTCACCTAGGCGCTCGGCCACAGGGATAAATATTTCATTGGTTTCATTGCGTTTTTGAGTTTCAATGCTGCTCAGTTCGTCAAAGCGTGCCATACGGGCTTTTGATTTAGCATGACGGCCTTTGGGGTTGGCGCGAACCCATTCAAGTTCGTGTTTAATCGTGCGTAGGCGAGCCGCTTCTTGTTTGGATTCCTGTTCTAATCGCTGCTCTTTTTGTTCAAGCCATGAGGAATAGTTGCCTTCATAGGGAATCCCTTGACCACGATCCAGTTCAAGAATCCATTGCGCCGCATTGTCGAGGAAGTAGCGGTCATGGGTAATGGCGACCACGGTGCCGGGGAATTCCAGCAAGAACCGCTCTAGCCAAGCAATCGATTCGGCATCTAAATGGTTGGTCGGTTCGTCAAGCAGCAACATGTCGGGTTTGGACAATAACAAGCGACAAAGCGCGACACGACGGCGTTCACCACCAGAAAGTTTAGTGACATCCGCATCCCAAGCCGGAAGACGCAGGGCATCAGCGGCAATTTCGAGCGTGCGCTCAAGGTTGTGACCGTCCATGGCTTGAATAATGTCTTCGATTTGCGCCTGTTTTTGCGCCAGCTTGTCAAAATCCGCATCCGGTTCAGCATAGGCGGCATAGACAGCATCAAGCTCTGCGAGTGCTTGTTTAACCTCTGCCACGGCTTCTTCAACATTGCCACGCACGTCTTTACTGGCGTCAAGTTGGGGTTCTTGGGGGAGGTAGCCTACCTTAATGCCGGGTTGTGGGCGCGCTTCGCCGACGATGTCGGTATCAATGCCGGCCATAATGCGCAGTAGGGTTGATTTACCAGAGCCGTTTAAACCCAAAACGCCGATTTTCGCGCCGGGAAAAAACGATAAGGAAATGTCTTTTAGAATGTATTTTGATGGGGGAACCACTTTTCCAACGCGGTTCATGGTGTAAACAAATTGAGCCATAGTTTCTCGCTTGCAAGGTTTATTGGATTTTCAAATAAAAATTTTAGTTACACTTTACCTAAAATTAGCGCTTTAATAAAGACGTTGGCAGTTTTTTAACCTGAAATCAACGTGGTGCTTTTTATTAACTGCTGTTAAAATTACCAGTCTTTGAAATTTAACCTTTGCAAATGGAGTCCTTGCATGTTTGATAAAACCATGACAATCGCTGGCTATGATGATGATATCGCTAATGCGATGGCGGCTGAAGCCCAGCGCCAAGAAGATCACATTGAATTGATCGCTTCTGAAAACTATACCAGCCCGCGTGTTATGGAAGCGCAAGGCTCTGTGTTAACCAATAAGTATGCAGAGGGTTATCCCTATAAGCGTTATTATGGCGGTTGTGAGCATGTAGACGTGGTTGAAGCTTTGGCGATAGAACGTGCAAAGCAATTGTTTGGCGCGGATTACGCTAACGTCCAGCCTCACTCAGGTTCGCAGGCGAATGCACCGGTTTATATGGCTTTGTTAGAGCCGGGTGATACGGTATTAGGTATGAGTTTGGCGCATGGTGGTCATTTAACTCACGGTTCTAAGGTTAACTTTTCCGGCAAAATCTACAATGCGGTGCAGTATGGCTTAAACCCTACCACCGGTGAAATTGACTATGATGAAGTCGAACGTCTAGCTCAAGAACACAAGCCTAAGTTAGTGGTGGCCGGTTTTTCTGCTTATTCGCAAATTGTTGATTGGCAGCGTTTCCGTGATATTGCCGATAGCGTCGGTGCTTATTTATTAGTTGATATGGCGCACGTGGCAGGCTTGGTTGCGGCGGGTTTATATCCTAATCCGGTGCAAATTGCCGATGTTACCACTACCACAACCCACAAAACCTTACGCGGTCCTCGTGGTGGTTTGATCCTTGCCAAAGCGAATCCTGAGATTGAGAAAAAATTGAATTCATTGGTGTTCCCGGGGACACAAGGTGGGCCGTTAATGCACGTGATCGCGGCAAAAGCGGTGGCATTTAAAGAGGCGATGGAGCCGGAGTTCAAAACCTATGCCGCCCAGGTAATTAAAAACGCTCAGGCGATGGCGGAAGTATTTATCGAGCGTGGCTTGGATGTGGTTTCGGGTGGTACTAAAAACCATTTGTTCCTTGTCAGTCTGATTGAAAAAGGCTTAACCGGTAAGCTAGTCGATGCGGCCTTGGGTGCTGCGCACATCACGATTAACAAAAACTCTGTGCCGAATGATCCTATGTCACCGTTTGTCACCAGTGGTATTCGTGTCGGTACCGCGGCGGCTACCACCCGTGGTTTTGGTGAGCAGGAATGTCGTGATCTAGCTGGTTGGATGTGTGATGTGGTGGATGCTTGTGATCAGGCTTCGGAAAGCTGGGATGAAACCGTAATTGCTCAGGTTCGCCAGAAAGTCAGTGCACTTTGCGCTGCGCACCCTGTTTACAAGTAAGGCTTTAGATTCACCAGGTTTGGCTTAGTTCGGCTTGGTGGTCTGATTTCATTTCTATGTATTGCCCATTCTGTAATGCACCGGACACTAAGGTGATTGATTCGCGTCTTTCAACTGAAGGTGTTCAGGTTCGCCGTCGACGTGAATGTCAGGAGTGCGGTGAGCGTTTTACAACCTATGAAAGCGTTGAGCTCTCCTTGCCCCGTGTCGTGAAGTCCGATGGTAACCGTGAAAAGTTTGATGAAGATAAATTACGTCGCGGTCTCGTTAAAGCACTTGAAAAACGTCCGGTAGCGAGTGAACGTATTGATAGTATTGTTAATCAAATTGTCAAAAGTATGATGGCAGATGGTGCGCGTGAAGTGCCTTCTTCTCAAATTGGTGAGTGGATTATGCAAGCCCTAAGAGAGGTTGATCAGGTCGCTTATGTGCGTTTTGCTTCGGTTTATCGCTCGTTTCAAGACGTGAATGCCTTTCGCGAAGAGATCGAAAAGCTGGTAGAGGCGACCGCCGCAAAGGGTGGGCGTTAATGGCGAATCGTGAAGCCTTGAAATTAAGTCAGCCTGAGCAAGATGCCCACTGGATGCAACACGCTTTGATGTTGGCTGAAAAGGGACGCTATAGTACGCGCCCTAATCCTGCGGTTGGCTGTGTTATCGTTAAGGATGGTCATCAGGTGGGTGAAGGTTGGCATCCTAAAGCCGGTGAGCCTCATGCGGAGGTATTCGCTTTACGCCAAGCTGGGGAGCTTGCTCGCGGTGCGACCGCCTATGTTACGCTTGAACCCTGTTCTCACTTTGGCAAAACGCCGCCTTGTGCCGATGCGCTGGTTGCAGCGGGTGTTTCCCGAGTGGTGCTAGCGATGCAAGACCCTAACCCGAAGGTTTCAGGTCGGGGTATTGTGCGCTTGCAATCGGCTGGGATCGAGGTGGTGAATAACCTAATGGCCGATCAAGCCAGTGTGCTAAATCAAGGATTTATTAAATTTATGCAAACTCAAAAACCGTTTGTGCGCTTGAAACTGGCCAGTAGCGTGGATGGCAGAACCGCGATGGCCTCCGGTGAAAGTCTTTGGATAACCGGTGATGCCGCGCGTCAAGAAGTGCATAAATTGCGCGCCCGTCATGGCGCAATTATTACTGGTATCGGTACGGTATTGGCGGATGATCCAAGTATGAATGTGCGCTTGCCTGATGCTATGTTGGCAGACATGGGTTTGGATCAGGCTCTGTGTCATCCTATCCGAGTGGTGTTGGATCCGAACTTGAGTATGCCATTGGAGGCTAAGATGCTTAGCTTGCCGGGGCGAACATTATTAATGACCGCACCGCAGACAGTTGAAAATAGCACATCGTTGGTCGAGGCCTTATTGGCAAAGGGAATCGAAATTGTGGCGGTGCAGGCACAGGAAGACCGGTTAGACCTTGAAAGTGTGTTAGATTATCTTGCGAAAGAAGAGCAGGTTTATGATGTGATGATTGAATCGGGTGCCTCGGTAGCGGGCGCGTTTGTGGAAGCAGGCCTGGTTGATGAGTTGCATTGGTTTGTGGCGCCACATTTAATGGGACATAAAGGCAAGCCTTTGTTGGTTTTACCGCAGATTAACTCGATGGCTGAGCGTATATCGCTTAAGCCGCAATCCGTTAGCCAAGTCGGTGATGATTGGCATTTTGTGTTTTCGTTTGTTGGCAATGACATTTCTGAAAACAGGGAGTAGGCATGTTTACAGGTATTATCCAAGCGCAAGGTTATATCAAACGGATTGATGTTCGAAATGGCGACTGGCGTTTAACCGTCGCGGTGGGTGAGTTGGATATGACCGATGTGGCTATGGGCGACAGTATTGCAACCCAAGGTGTCTGTTTGACGGCCGTTGAGTTTAACGCGAATGAGTTTGTGGCTGACGTTTCCGCTGAAACACTCAAAGTGACGACACTGGGTGATTTAAAAATCGGCAGTAAGGTTAATTTAGAAAAGGCTTTGCGGTTACAAGATAGGTTGGGTGGACATCTTGTCAGTGGACATGTAGACGGTGTTGGCCTAGTTAAAACCATTAGTCAAGATGCCCGTTCTTGGCGTTATTTAATTGAAGCGCCGGTAGAGATTGCGCGCTATATTGCGCACAAGGGGTCGGTGTGCATTAATGGAGTCAGCTTAACAGTCAATCAGGTAAGTGGTTGTGAATTTGATGTTAATATTGTGCCGCATACCCGTGAAAAAACCACAATTCGTGAATGGCAAGTTGGCTCGCGATTGAATTTAGAGGTCGATTTATTAGCGCGTTATTTGGAGCGTTTAATAAGCGGCCCCAACGCTGAGGGTGAAAAGCAAGCCAAGCCCGCTGTGATCACTGAAACCTTGTTAGCTCAAGCAGGTTATTTATAAGCTTGGGTTCAATCGCCAAGATGGATTAAGGAAGAACATGGAATTAAGCTCAATTGAAGAGATTCTTGATGATTATCGTCAAGGGAAAATGGTTATCTTGATGGATGACGAAGACCGTGAAAATGAAGGGGATTTGCTTGTTCCTGCCAGTACCGTGACCGCGCAAGACATTAATTTTATGGCGCGTTATGGTCGAGGATTGATTTGTTTGACGCTGACTAAAGAGCGTTGCCAGCAGTTGCGCATTCCGCTGATGGTGCATGATAACCAAGATCCACATGGTACTAATTTTACTGTTTCAATCGAGGCGGCAGAGGGGGTATCAACCGGTATTTCAGCCAGTGATCGTGCGGTGACGGTTCAGGCCGCTGTCAAGCCGGATGCGCAGCCAAGTGATATCGTCACACCTGGGCACATTTTTCCATTGATGGCCAGGCCTGGTGGCGTGCTCACCCGTGCGGGTCATACTGAAGCCGGTTGTGATTTGGCGCGTTTAGCCGGTTTTGAGCCAGCATCGGTGATTGTTGAGATTATGAACGAAGACGGTAGTATGGCGCGTCGTGATGATCTGGAAGCCTTTGCCGAGCAACATGGTCTAAAATTGGGAACGGTAGCGGATTTAATTCAATATCGCTTGCGAAACGAAAAAACCGTTGAGCGGGTGTCTGAGTGCAAACTCCCCACCGAGTTTGGTGATTTTAAGCTGATGGCTTATGAAGATGCGTTGGATCATAAGGCACATCTGGCGATGGTTTATGGCCAGATAGATCCGGCTCAGTCTACGCTTGTTCGGGTGCATATGCAAGATACCCTGTGCGATATGCTGGGCTCGCAACGAGCAGAGTGCGGCTGGCCATTGCGTTCGGCGATGCAGCAAATCGCTCAAGCTGGAGCAGGGGTAATTGTGGTGTTGCGCAAAAACGAAGAAGCTGGCGAGTTGTTGGATCGTATTGCGCATTATCAAATGGCGGATCGCGGTGTTAAAATGCCTGAAACCCAGGTTGAAGATGATGCCAAAACCTTTGGTTTGGGGGCGCAAATTTTAGCGGATTTAGGTGTGAGTAAGTTGCGTGTCATCGGCTCACATTGGAAACTGAATGCCTTAAGCGGTTTTGGTTTAGAAATTACCGAATATATCGATAAGCAAGATTAACAAATAACACAGATAGGATAGATTTATGAAGACCATTGCAGGCGATTTAGTTGCAAAAGATATGAAAATTGGCTTGGTTGTAGGTCGTTTCAACAGTTTTATTGTAGAGCATTTGGTATCAGGCGCCGTGGATAGTATCAAGCGTCATGGTGGCTCGGAAGATAATATTGAACAGGTGTTGGTGCCAGGTGCGTTTGAAATTCCGTTAGCGGCGCAAAAAATGGCGGCCAGTGGTAAATATGATGCGGTCGTGGCCTTGGGTGCAGTGATTCGTGGTGGTACGCCGCATTTTGATTATGTGGCGGGTGAGTGTGCCAAAGGCTTAGGGCAGGTGATGCTTAATCAAAACATGCCGGTGGTATTTGGGGTGTTAACGGTGGATAGTATTGAGCAAGCGATTGAGCGTGCCGGCACCAAAGCGGGTAACAAGGGTGGCGAAGCCGCCTTGTCAGCGATTGAAATGGTTAACCTATTGAAGCAGATTTAATGAACGAACAAAATATTGAAAATTTGGCGGATTTGATTAAGCAGCCGTCAGAAGAGGTGGCTGAACCCACAGCCGTTAAGTTGAGCCCAAGAACCCAGTCTCGTCATTTGGCATTACAGGCGTTGTATCACTGGATGCTTAATCAACAAGAGTTGTATTTGATCGAAAAGCAGTTTGCTGAAGAGGGATGGTTATCAGGGTGTGACCGAGATTGGTTTCGTGAGTTGATACGCGAAGTGGTCGATCAGTCTGAGGCGCTAGACGCTGTTTATGCGACTTTTTTAGATCGATCAATTAAGATGATTAACCCTGTTGAGCGCACCATTCTACGTATGGCGGTTTATGAATTACAAAGCCAGATGCAGATTCCGTATAAGGTCATCATAAACGAAGCGGTTGAGCTGGCTAAAACCTTTGGCGCGGAAGATGGTCATAAGTATATTAACGGGGTATTGGATAAACTTGCCAAACAGCTGCGTCCTCTTGAGTTCCAAACTCCTGGTTAAGGGCCTGTCTTCTCGTTTCTTCTCTTGCTCCTGCCCGCTTAAGCGGGCGATCTAATTTAGTAAAAACTTTTGGCTTATGGAATTTGATTTAATTCAGAAATATTTTGTGCCGTTGAGTCAAGCAACTAATATGGATCTTGATGATTTGTTCATCGGAGATGATGGGGCATTGGTAACGCCTGTTGCCGATGCGCAGTTGGTGATTGTGACGGATACGCTGGTTGAAGGGATTCATTTTCCCGTGGGTTCTGCCTCTTATGACATTGGCTGGAAAGCGCTGGCGGTAAACTTAAGCGATTTAGCCGCGATGGGGGCTAAGCCAGCTTTCTATTCATTAGCCTTAACCTTGCCTCAGGTTGACCAGGCCTGGTTGAATGGGCTGGCACAAGGTTTGGCTGATTGTGCTAGCCCCTATTCCATTCCGCTTATTGGTGGTGATACTACTCGTGGCCCTTTGACCCTTACCGTGACCGCTCAGGGCTGGGTGCCAAAGGGTCGAGCCTTGCTAAGAAAGGGGGCAAAGGCGGGTGAGGGGATATTTGTTACCGGCTTTATTGGTGAAGCGGGCCGTGGTTTGTCTTTAGCTTTAGCCGGGAAGGGTGGAGATAATCCGGCAGACTTATCTTCACTTAACAGGCTTAATCGCCCCGTTCCAAGAGTGGGCTTGGGTTGTGCGTTGGTTGGGGTAGCAAGCAGTGCGATTGATGTTTCGGATGGCTTATTGGCTGATTTGAATCATATTCTAGTGGCGTCTAAGGTGGGGGCGAATTTAAAATCGACTGACATTCCCTTGTCTAAACCAGTGCAGGAATGGGCTGGCGATGAACCGCTCAAGCCGTTATGCGCGGGTGATGACTATGAACTCTGCTTTACTGCAAGCTTAGATAAGGTTGACCAACTTTATGTTTTGGCGGAACAGCAGGGCGTTAAGTTAAGTCAAATAGGTCTGATCTCGCAACAACCAGGCCTGCTTGTTGATGGTGTTCCCTTGGACATGAAAAAAACAGGTTATAACCATTTTTCAGGATGAAACTTGTTTTGGCGTTTGATAGCTAATGGATTTGACATACCAGTATTGCGTTCCGTTAGGAAGTTCTACTTTTATTTCTTCGCCCTGTTGCTTTTGTAGGCAGGCTCGAGCCATGGGTGAGTCTATCGATATATAGTGTTGTTTACGATAAATTTCTTCTGTTCCAACAATACGAAATAACAGGGTTTCGTCCTCGTCATTTTCAAGCTCGACCCAAGCACCAAAAAATACTTTTCCTTCTTGAATAGGGTGGTATTCTACAATTTTGAGCTCTTCTAAACATTTACGAAGGAAGCGCACACGGCGATCAATTTCTCTTAATCGGCGTTTATTGTATTGATAGTCTGCATTTTCAGAACGATCGCCCAAGCTGGCAGCCCAGGCGACTATTTTGGTAACCTGTGGACGTTCTGTACGCCAAAGATGATCTAGCTCATCCTTCAGTGCTTGAAAGCCTTCTTTGGTAATGAGCTTAGTTTTCATCGACTGGCTGATTAACCTTATGGGCGAAGTCGACGTTGGCGTACGCCTTCTGCCAGTGTTTCGAGAAGGGTCAGGCTGTCTGACCAATCTATGCAGGCATCAGTAATACTTTGACCATAGGTAAGAGGGTGGCCAGGTTTAACATCTTGCCGTCCTGCGACCAGATGGCTCTCAACCATTGCGCCCATAATCTCTTTTGATCCTGCCTTTAATTGTTCAGAAATAGATTCTGCGACGAGCATTTGCTTTTGGTGGTCTTTATTGCTATTGGCATGGCTGCAGTCGATCATTAATTTACTTTGAACCTTAGCGGCTTTAAGTTCTTGAACGGCTTGAGCTACAAATTCAGGTTGATAGTTAGGGCCGGAGTTACCCCCGCGCAAAATAACATGACAGTCTTCGTTACCTGTGGTTGAAAAGATGGCTGAATGGCCGGATTTAGTCAGTGAAAGAAAAATATGCGGCTTATTAGCGGCCCGAATTGCATCAACGGCAATACGGAAGCTTCCATCGGTTCCATTTTTGAAGCCAACCGGACAGGATAGACCCGATGCGAGTTCTCTATGGCCTTGACTTTCAGTGGTTCTAGCGCCAATGGCTCCCCAGCTAACCAGATCAGAGATATATTGTGGTGAGATTAGATCTAGAAACTCGGTAGCGGCAGGAACCCCCATGTGATTGACATCGAGTAAAAACCCGCGGGCAAGTTCAAGACCTTTGTTAATTTGAAAGGTTTCATTCAAATCAGGGTCGTTAATGAGTCCTTTCCAACCTACTGTGGTTCGAGGTTTTTCAAAGTAAACGCGCATCACAATTAATAAATCTTCACTGTGCTGATCTATTTGTTGTTTGAGTTTTTGAGCATAGTCTCGTCCCGCATCCGTATCATGGATAGAGCAGGGTCCAATGACAACTAATAGACGGTCATCTTTACCATTCAAAATATTATGAATTTGATGACGTGTGTTAAATACAGTTTTAGCCGCCTGTTCGGTGATGGCGAGTTTTTCATGCAGCTCGATGGGCGGGCGTACTTCTGTAATATGATTGATGCGAAGATCGTCTGTTTGATATTGCGTCATGTTGGTCAGCTATCCTGCTAAATTCTTAAAATTAACTGAATATTATAAGCGAATTTTAGGTTTTCAAGTGTTAAAACTCGCTTGAATTAGTGGTTTTATAGCCTAAAGCAATGAGGATTTTGCTAATTTAAATCAGTGTGGGCTATAAAAAATGATTATCTATGCTAAAATTTATACCAATTTTGAAACTAGCTAAATGAGAGTGGTACGAACTTGGCTGTACACTGCAAATACATAATTGAAGGGGTGACCGAAGATGGTCGTAAGTTTAGACCGAGCGATTGGATAGATCGAGTCGCTTCGATGATGGCTTCTTATGGCAAATCACACCGTTTGGTTTACTCGGATTTATTGCACCCTGAACTCTATCAGGGCGAGAAGTGTTTGATTATAGATACTGAGCTCGAAATCAAGAACCCTGGCATGTTTGAATACGTTATGAACTTTGCCAAGAGCAATAATCTAAAAACATCGAAAGTGTGTGAGTTGGTTGAATCTAAGCTGGGTGCTTAGGTTTTTTTAGTTTACAACATTAAAGTTCCTTCTTGCTCTATATAATCTGCCAGCCTAGTTGAATTAGAAATAAGCTGACAAGTCCACCTAGTGCAAGAAATGGCCCAAAAGCCATTTCTTGTTGCCACGCTTGTTTCTTCATAAGCATAAGGCCTAGTGAAATAACCAGGCTGGTTACAGCTGCGATGACGATAACCTGTGGCAGAGCCATAACCCCTAACCATGCGCCCAAAGCGGCTGTCAGTTTAAAGTCTCCAAATCCCATGCCTTCTCTGCCGGTTAAAAGGTGGTGGATTTGATAAATAGTCCATAAGCTCATATAGCCGACTGCGGCGCCGAAAATAGCATCTTGAGGGCTAGCAAAAAATCCTTGAGTGTTGATAAGTAACCCAAGCCAAACTAAGGGCAGGCTAAGGTTGTCTAGGATCAATTTATGTTCAAAATCGATAATGCTGATGGTAAGTAACCAAAGAGCCAGTAGCGCCGTCAGCCAAGCCTCAAGGGTGTTGCCCAGCAATGCGAAGGTGACGAGCATGAGCAACCCGCTGCTTAGTTCTATCAGCGGGTAGCGAGCCGAGATGGCTGTATGGCAGTGGTGACATTTTCCTTTCGATATCAACCAGCTTATGACCGGGATAAGACGAGTCCAAGGAATGGGGTTTTGGCATTTCGGGCACTTTGAGCCGCCAAGACTGATGGATTTGAGTTGTTCACGGCCATCAAGCTCCATGATTCTTGGCATACGCCAGCTTAACATGGAGATAAAGCTGCCGATTACTAGGCCGAATAGCGTAACCGCCAGCAGAAATATTTGATCATTCACTGTAAATTACGCAGTTACGGTCGTTTTCCCAGATGGTTATGCGGTGCATTTTTACCAGATCGGTTTCAATTTTTTTGGCAATTTCATTGAAAAGGTAGTGCGCAATATTTTCAGCGGTTGGGTTAACGCGTTGGAAATGCGGATGATCGTTTAGAAAGCTGTGATCTAGTTCAGCGACAGCTTGTTTAGCGTGGCGTTTAATTTCTTTAAAGTCGATGACCATGCCAATGTCATTTAGTTTTTCACCAATAACTTCAACTTCTACTTTCCAGTTGTGACCATGAAGTTTGGCGCAGTCCCCCGGGTAGCCTCGTAGACTGTGCGCCGAAGCAAAGTCAAGCAGCGTTTTTAAAATATATTGTTGTGCCATCGCAAACTCCTAAATCTGGGTAATTTAATTATTATAACCAACTCCTGTGTTTAGTGCTCACGTTGGGCGGTAAAGTTAATCAAATCCTTTAAAAAAAGGCTATTAAATCCAAGTTTTTGGTGGCAATCGTGGGCTAGTTGGATTTGTTGGTCACGCATGACCTTTGCTTTTTCTAAGCCTAATAGTTGGGGGAAGGTTGATTTGTTAAGAGCTTGGTCGCGACCCTGGGTTTTGCCGAGGGTCGCGGTGTTGCCTTCTATATCTAGAATATCGTCTTGGATTTGGAACGCGAGTCCCAATGCGTGCCCCAGTTTCGATAACCAGGCCTGGTAGTGTAGGTAGTCGGGGTGAGGCACTGCTCCCAGTAGGAGTGCGGCTTCAATCAGTGCGCCGGTTTTAAGTCGATGAACCTGGATCAGTTTCTCAAGCGTTAGGGTTTTGTTTTCGGCTTGGATGTCTCTCATTTGGCCGGCGATCATGCCTTGGGCACCGGCGGCTTTCGCTAAAATTTGAATAGACTGTGTGCGTTGCTCGGGGGCGATTTCTAATGTGCAGGCCATTATTTCAAAGGCCAGCGTAAGCTGTGAATCCCCCGTTAAGATAGCAGTGGCTTCGTCAAATTTTTTATGGCAGGTGGGTTGGCCTCTTCTTAGGTCGTCGTCGTCCATTGCCGGCAAATCGTCGTGTACGAGAGAGTAGCTATGGATGAGTTCAATTGCGCAAGCAGCGGGGTCGACCTTTTTAAGTGGGAGTGCTAACCCTTCGGTTACGGCATAGATGAGTGCCGGTCGCAAGCGTTTTCCTGGGCTTAGGCTCGCGTAGTTGAGTGCGTTTTGAAGGCGTTGAGGCATGTCGGTTGTACGCTCAGACAGGTGGCGACTGATCTGTTCCTCAACTCGCTTTTGGTATTGTTTTAATTTCGATTTCATAATTTTATTTGCGTTTTGGTTGGTCAATTCTTAGCGGCGGCCATCACCGCCGGCTTTCATTAGTACCCAATCTAGCGCTTTGCTTGGCAGTAGTCGTTTTAAAATTGCAAAAAGATGGGTGGGTGTCGTTACGCGGTAGCGGGCTTTGGCGTTTTTTGCTTGTAGCGCATGAATCAGTGCTTTAGTTACTGCCTCGGGGCCGAGTGTGAAAGGTGCGGAAGCTCCTTTTTTTGTTAAGCGAGTTTCCATTGATTTATAGTTAGCTCGATGAGCAGATTGATCAGCCTGTACCCATTTAAGATATTCTTGATGAGCGTTTTCTCGAAAGCAGGATAAAATCGGGCCGGGTTCAATCAGGCTGATTTGAATAGGGTCTTGAGCAAGTTCTATTCTTAAGGTGTCAGCAAGGCCTTCAATCGCGAACTTGCTGGAGTTGTAAGCACCGCGGTAAGCCATAGCAGCAAAGCCCAGAACGGAGCTGTTGTAGATAATACGGCCATGGCCTTGTTTTCGCATCTGTTTAATAACGAGGTTGGTGAGTTGTTGAGTACCAAACACATTGGTCGCAAACTGGTGTTCGAGCGCCTGTCTACTGAGATCCTCTATGGCACCAGGTAAACCAAATGCGCCGTTGTTAAAAAGTGCATCAATTGAACCTTGTGTTATTTCGAGTGCTTCTTTCCAGGCCTGGTTAACAGAGTCTTCATTGGCTAGGTCGCATTGAATGCAAATTAAGCCCTCTTGTTGTAAACGAGTGACATCTTCATGTTTTCGGCAACTTGCGATTATTTTGTAGCCAAGATTTTTAAGGGCATGGGCCGCATGATAACCAATGCCACTTGAGCAGCCTGTAATTAAAATGGTTTTTGGGGGTAGAATCTTGATGGACATGGGTTTTGAGTTAATTTGCTTTTGTTATATTAGAAGTGGGCAGCTGGGCGGCTTGTTGTTTTCATTTTTTCGGTTATGAATTCTATCTTATTGGATTCAGTATTGCTAAGGTAATTCCAATAGATTTCGGTATAATAACGAACTAATTTCAAAAGGGGAAATGATGATCCTATTAAAACGTTATTTTATCGCTGGCTTATTGGTCTTGTTGCCTTTATGGGTGACGTTTGAAGCGATTGTTTTTTTAGTAGGTTTATTTGATCGTAGTCTTCATTTGGTACCCATGCAGTATCACCCACAGGTTCTTTTGGGATTTGATATACCCGGTTTTGGGATTTTAGTTTCTTTGGTTATCGTTTTATTCACTGGGATGCTGGTTGCTAATATTCTCGGCAATAAGCTGTTGCACTGGTGGGAAAGGTTTTTGTCTAAAATCCCGCTGGTACGCTCAATTTATACAGCGGTAAAACAAATTGTTGAAGCGGTCGTGGGTACCGATGAGCAGACCTTTCAAAAGGTTTATTTGGTGCAATACCCGCGTCATGGTTTATGGACTTTGGCTTTTCAAACGAGTAAAAGCCGAGGTGAAGCGCAAGCAAAAACAGGTGTTGATCAGGTGATTAATTTATTTATACCAACAACGCCTAACCCCACTTCAGGTTTTTTTATTATGGCACCGGTTCAAGAGGTGGTCGAGTTAGAGATGAGCGTCGATGATGCACTTAAGATGGTGATTTCCGGTGGGGTTGTGGTTCCGCCTTGGCTGCCTAAGCCAAATGAAACAGAAGTCGAATTGAAGTAAGATTAATTTTTTTAAATGTTTTAATTGTTAAATAATTGGATTAGAAGGAAAAAAGATGCGTACACATTATTGTGGTCAGGTAACAGAAGCACTCATTGGTCAAACCGTTAGCGTTGCGGGTTGGGTTCATCGTCGTCGTGACCATGGTGGCGTTATTTTTATAGACTTACGTGACCGCGAAGGTTTGGTGCAGGTGGTTGTGGATCCGGATACGGCAGAAATTTTTGCTAAGGCTGAGCATTTGCGTTCTGAATGTGTGTTGCGTATCAGCGGTATTGTTCGTGCCCGTCCGGAAGGCACGGCGAATGCCAATTTAACCTCAGGTCAAATTGAAATGTTGGCGAAAGAGCTGGATGTGCTCAGCATGGCAGAGCCGATTCCTTTCCAGTTGGATGACAAGCATATCAGTGAGGAAGTGCGTTTAAAGTACCGTTATATTGACTTGCGTCGTGAGGAAATGCAAAAAACCCTCAAGCTGCGTTATGCGGTAACTCGTTCAATGCGTAATTACTTGGATAATAACGGCTTTATTGATATGGAGACTCCTATTCTCACCAAGTCAACGCCTGAAGGTGCGCGTGATTATCTGGTACCTAGCCGTACCCATGAACATAAGTTTTTTGCGCTACCACAATCGCCGCAATTGTTTAAGCAGTTGTTAATGATGTCTGGCTTTGATCGTTATTATCAAATTACCCGTTGTTTCCGTGATGAGGATTTACGCGCGGATCGTCAACCTGAATTCACCCAGTTAGATATCGAGACCTCGTTTATGGATGAAAATGGGGTGATGGGGTTGATGGAAGGTTTGACCAAGACGATATTTAAAGAAGGCATTGGGGTCGAGTTTGATTATGATTTCCCGCAAATGACCTATGCCGATGCGATTCAAAAGTATGGCATTGATCGTCCAGACTTACGTATTCCGCTAGAGTTGGTTGATGTCGCTGATTTATTGCAAGACATCGAGTTTAAAGTATTTGCCGGACCGGCAAAAGATCCAAAAGGCCGTGTGGCGGCCTTATGTGTGCCAGGTGCGGGCGAAATGTCGCGTAAAGAAATCGACGATTACACCAAGTTTGTTGGTATTTACGGAGCCAAAGGTTTGGCCTATATCAAGGTAAATGATATTGCCGCCGGTATTGATGGCTTACAGTCGCCGATTGTGAAATTCTTCCCGGATCAAGTCATGCAGATTCTTGAGCGTGTTGGCGCTAAAGATGGTGATATTGTGTTCTTTGGTGCGGATAAAGCCAAAATCGTCAACGAAGCGCTAGGCGCATTGCGAGTTAAGATCGGTGAAGATCGTCAAATGTTCACCGATAAATGGAAGCCAGTATGGGTAGTCGATTTCCCGATGTTTGAGGAAGATGAAAAAACCGCGCGCGTTGCGGCGATGCATCATCCATTTACTCAGCCTAAAGCAACCACCGAAGAAATTTTAGCCTCGAAGAACCCAGGGCAAATGTTAGCGCGTGCCTATGACTTGGTGATTAACGGTATTGAAGTCGGCGGTGGTTCAGTGCGTATCCACGATACAAATATGCAGGCGGCCGTGTTTAAATTGTTAGGTATTAGCGACGAAGATGCGGCGGAGAAGTTTGGTTTCTTATTAAATGCGCTGAAATACGGTTGCCCTCCGCATGCGGGTATGGCGTTTGGTTTAGATCGTTTGATTATGCTGATGGCCGACCGTGAATCGATTCGTGATGTGATTGCTTTCCCGAAAACACAGTCAGCGGCCTGCTTATTAACCGAGGCACCAGGCCTGGTGGAAATGGCGCAGTTGCGTGAACTTAATATTCGTTTGAATAAAAAAGTCGCCGAAGCGAGCCATTGATTCGATGACCGCTTCAACCCAAATACCCTTGCAGCTGGCTGAAAAGATTAATCAACTGGCCGCGACGGCGCAACCTGCACCCTTGGTTTCGGCACAAGATAAAACGGCGTTGGTGGCTGAAATTAAGCAGTTGTTAAAACAGCATAATGCGCAAATAGTTGCGCATTATTATGTTGATGCTGAGTTGCAGGCGCTCGCGGAAGAAACCGGCGGTATGGTGGCCGATTCGTTAGAAATGGCGAATTTCGGTGCTCAGTCCGATGCCGATATTTTGGTGGTTTGCGGTGTCAGATTTATGGGTGAAACGGCGAAAATGCTAAGCCCTGAAAAAACCGTGTTGATGCCGGATTTAAATGCCACTTGTTCTTTAGATGTGGGTTGTCCGGCCGAAGATTTTGCGCGATTTTGTGCAGCGCATCCCGAGCATAAGGTGGTGGTCTATGCCAATACCAGTGCGGAGGTTAAAGCGATTGCGGATTGGGTGGTGACTTCAGGTAATGCATTGCAGATAGTGAGCCATCTTAAGGCGCAGGGTGAGAAAATCATCTGGGCACCGGATCAACATTTGGGCGCGTGGATTGAAAAAGAAACCGGCATTGAAATGTTGCGCTGGATGGGGCACTGTATCGTGCATGACGAGTTTAAGGCTTTCGAGCTTGAGCAACTTAAACAACAACATCCGAATGCGAAGGTATTGGTTCACCCAGAATCCGCAGAGGCGGTGGTCGCGCTGGCCGATGTGGTGGGTTCAACCAAGGTGTTGATTAATGCAGTGCAAACCATGCCGGATACGCAATTTATTGTGGCCACGGATCATGGTATTTTTTACAAGATGCGTCAGCTAGCACCCAATAAGCAACTGATTGTTGCGCCCACCGATTCAAAAACAACGCAGTGTATCAGTTGTGCGCATTGTCCTTGGATGGCAATGAATGGCTTACATAAGGTGGCCGATTGCTTGAAAAAACAGGATCAAACCATCGAAATTAATGAAGCGGTTCGGCTTAAAGCGCTGGTGTCGTTACAACGTATGTTGGATTTTTCACGTGCTCAGGGTTTGGTGGCAAAACGTTAGAAATAAAGTGAGATAAGCATGGCAGGACATAGTAAATGGGCCAACATTAAACATCGTAAAGCCCGTCAAGATGCAAAAAAAGGCAAGATTTTTACAAAACTTATTCGTGAGTTAGTGGTTGCGGCTAAAGCCGGTGGGCCATACCCTGAAGATAATCCGCGTTTACGCGCTGCAGTGGATAAAGCCTTGCGTGAGAACATGAAGCGCGACACGATTGATAAGGCGATTGCGCGCGGTGCCGGAAATCAGGAGGGAGAAGATTACGAGGAAATTCGTTATGAAGGCTATGCGCCCGCTGGCGTGGCGATTATGGTGGATTGCTTAACTGATAATCGTAATCGTACTGTCGGTGAAGTGCGCCATGCCTTTTCTAAGAAGGGTGGTAATCTAGGCACGGATGGTTCAGTGGGCTATATGTTCAACAAGCAAGGTTTGATTAGTTTTGAACCAGGCCTGGATGAAGATGCGTTAATGGAAGCGGCGATTGAAGCCGGTGCAGATGATGTCCAGGTGAGTGATGATGGTAGTATCGATGTGGTTACACCGCCTGAAGATCTGCATCGCGTGCTGGACGGTCTTAGCGCAGCTGGCTTCACCGCGGCGGAAGCCGACTTGAATATGGAAGCAGATATTAAGGTGTCGCTAGATTTCGACGATGCGCAAAAAGTCATGGCGCTGATTGATATGCTTGAGGACTTGGATGATGTACAAAAGGTACATACTAACTTGGATATCAGCGAAGACGTTATGGCGCAATTGATGGCAGCGGATTAGGTTTGAAACTTACGCAGCGGATTTTGGGCATTGATCCTGGATCAAGAAAAACCGGCTTTGGGATTATTGAGTCCGGTCGCTATCATCCGGTTTATTTGGTCAGTGGGGTGATTCGGGTTGAAAAGTTAACACCGGCTGAGCGACTTAAAACCATTTTTAATTCGATTGGTCAGTTAATTGATCAGTATCAACCCTCTTTGATGGCGATTGAAAAGGTATTTGTGCACAAGAATCCAAGTTCAGCGATTAAGCTAGGACAGGCTCGGGGTGTCATTTTGTGTGCGGCTTCTTTAAAAGATTTACCGATTATGGAATACACGCCGACACAGGTCAAAAGCACGATTGTCGGCCAGGGTCATGCCAGTAAAGACGCGGTTAATTTTATGATTAAGCAGCTGTTGCGTTTATCAGAAAATCCACAAGAAGACGCCGCGGATGCGCTGGCTTGTGCATTGTGTCATGATCGTTATTTATCACTGGGCATTGATCCAGAAGCCTTATCCAAGGGTACACGTTTTAGTTAGTTAAGGAGCAGGGCTTTAGCATGATAGGTTTTTTACATGGAACAATTGCCTTCAAGCAACCCCCTTTAATTGTGTTGGATGTTCAGGGGGTAGGGTATGAGGTTGAAGCACCTATGTCGAGTTTTTATGCCTTGACCGATGTGGGCACGCAAGCAAAAATTTTGACCCATATGCATGTGCGTGAGGATGCGATGCTGTTGTTTGGTTTTGCTACGGAGTCTGAACGCGCTTTGTTTCGTGAGCTGATTAAAGTCAGTGGCATTGGCGCAAAAATGGCTTTAGCGATTCTTTCAACCCACAGTGTTGATGAGTTTTGCTCACACGTGCATAACGCAGATTTAGCGGCCTTGACTAAAATACCGGGTGTTGGCAAAAAAACTGCAGAGCGTTTGTTAATTGAAATGCGCGATAAACTGAAAGGTTGGCATTCTATCAGTCCGAGTGATAAATCCACAAAACTTCCACAACCAGGCCTGGTATCTAATTCTATTCTTTTGTCAGCGCAAGCGGCTTTAGTGTCCTTAGGGTATAAGGATGTGCAGGCAGAGTCTTTAGTCAAATCCGTTTATCAGGAAGGTTTAACACTTGAACAGGTTATTAAAGCCGCCTTGCAGCAGGTCAGAATATGATTGAAACCGATCGTATTATCGGCAATCAAGAGCAGGATGATGATCTGTACGCCTTGCCGAAAATTCGTCCGCAATTTATGCAGGACTATATCGGCCAGGTTGCCGTGCGTGAACAATTAAGTATGTTTATTGATGCGGCAAAAATGCGTCGGGAACATTTGGATCATGTATTGCTTTATGGGCCACCAGGCCTGGGCAAAACTACGCTGGCGAATATTGTGGCGCAAGAAATGGGCGCGACCTTGCGGCAGACATCCGGACCGGTATTGGATAAGCCGGGTGACCTCGCCGCCATTCTCACCCGCTTAGAGCCGAATGATGTCTTATTTGTTGATGAAATTCACCGTCTTAGCCCGATTGTAGAGGAGATTCTTTATCCTGCAATGGAGGATTTTCAAATTGACATCGTTATTGGCGACGGACCCGCAGCGCACAGTGTTAAAATTGATGTTCCTCCCTTTACTTTGGTTGGGGCAACAACGAGAGCTGGGTTGCTAACATCGCCATTACGTGATCGTTTTGGTATAGTACAACGACTTGAGTTTTACACGATTGAAGAGTTGACAAAAATTGTTACCCGTTCTGCCAATATATTGGGGATTTCAACCGATGAATTGGGCGCGCGCGAGGTTGCTAAACGTTCGCGCGGGACGCCACGTATTGCTAATCGATTACTCAGAAGAGTTAGAGATTATGCTCAAGTTGAAGGGCGTGGAATTATAGATCAACAGATTGCGATGGCGGCATTAAATTTGCTTGACGTTGATCCTTTAGGGCTGGACAAAATGGATAGAAGACTTTTATCTGTCATGATCAGTCACTATGATGGAGGCCCTGTTGGAATAGACAGCATGGCCGCTGCAGTGGGTGAGGAACGTGGAACGATAGAAGATGTTCTAGAACCCTTCTTGGTTCAGCAAGGGTTTTTAATTAGAACACCGCGTGGTCGTGTGGCAACAAAACACGCATACCATCATCTCGGAATAGAATTTTGTGAAAAGGAATAAGGCATGTACGATCATTCGATGCTAGATTTAGTTTTAATGGCAAGCCCTTTGGTTCAGGCAGTTATGGCTATATTAGTTTTTATGTCAGTTTCAGCTTGGGCGGTTGCGTTAGCAAAAAGCTATCAGATTCGCCAGGCGAAGCGACAGGCTGACTTATTCTTAGAGGAATTTTGGGAGTCAGAGGACTTATCGCGTCTTTATAAAGATCTGTCGATGAATGAATCAGGCGATAATCAAGGATTAAAAGCTATTTTTGAAGCGGGTTTTCAAGAGTTTGTCCGACTAAAGAACCAAGGTGTTCAAGAAGCCAATGATCTAGTGTCTGCTTCACATCGAGCAATGAAGGTGGTTTTTAGCAAAGAATCAGAGCGTTTGGAGAATCGCCTTCCCTATTTAGCAACGGTAGGATCATCTGCTCCTTACATCGGTTTGTTTGGAACTGTAATAGGGGTGATGCACGCGTTTCAAGGTTTGAGTGAAAATACCAGTGCAACACTGTCAGCGGTTGCACCTGGGATTGCAGAGGCGTTGTTAGCAACCGGCATTGGGTTGTTTGCAGCCATTCCTGCCGTGATCTTCTACAACAGCTTAACCAATAAAACAGATAAGGTTTTAAGCAATTACGAAGGTTTTGCAGATGAGTTTTTGAGTATATTACAGCGTCAGGCACATCTGGCGAACAAATCATAACCTTTTAAGCTAGGTGTAAGTGATGCAAGCAGGATTTCGAACCGCCCGTGATAAAAAACGCTTAATGGCAGAAATTAATGTTGTGCCCTATATTGACGTAACATTGGTACTGCTGATTATTTTTATGGTCACGGCTCCAATCGTTCAACAAGCGGTAACTGTTCAGTTACCTCAGGCACCAGAGATTATTGAATCTTCTGAAGCATCTCAACCCATTAAACCTTTTGTTATTACGGTTACGCGTGATGGTCAATATAAAACCAGTGAGGCTCCAGATCGAGTTCTAACACAGGTCGAAATTACCGAATTAGTTGCCGAAGTTGTAGCACGCACTCAACTAAATGATGCACTTCCTGTTTATATTCAAGGTGATCGAGACGCACCCTATGGTCGAGTTGTGCATCTATTTGTTGTGCTAAAAAATAACGGTGTACCTAATGTTTCGCTGCTCACTGAGCCGGAGGGGGTCTAATGGTTGCTTTTACTCGACGCCATCCTATTGCCGTTTTATTAGCTTTAAGCCTGCATTTAATACTTGGCGTTTTACTGACCAGTGAGTTTTTTAAATCTGAAACTCATGTAGTGAAGGTGAGTAACTTACAGAATGAAACCAATGATCAATCCGCTAGGCTTACTCAACCTTTGGAAACTTTCGCGGTCGATCGTACATTAGTACAGCAGCAAATCGACAGAATTAAAGCTGAAGAAGAGGCCAAGCGTATAGAGCAACAGCGTCTTATTGAGCAGGCTCAAGCCAGTGAAGCACGTTTAGCTCAAACCCGGCGTGAGCAGGAAGAGCAAACGCGACGAGCAGAGCAAGCGCGTCGCCAAGCGGATATTGAACGTCAACGAATGGAGGCAGAGCGTCAGCGTGCTGCCGAGGAACAGCGGCGCGCTGAAGAAGCTAGCCGATTAGCACAGGAAGCAGAACGACGCCGGCAAGAAGCGGAAAGAAGTGTATCCAGAGTTGCTGAAGAGGCCGAAAAACGTCGCCAATTAGCTGAACAGCAAGCAGCAAGAATCACTCAAGAAGCAGAGCGTCAGCGACAAGCCGAGGAAAGAAGATTACGAGAACTTGAAGCACTGCAGCGTGAAGCTCAGTTGCAGGCACAACGTGAAGCAGAGCGTCAAAAGCAACTTCAAGAAGAAATCAAGCGCCAAGAGGCAGAGAGTCAGCGCATGCAGGCTGAAGCGCTTGCTGCAAGGTTACAGCGAGAGCAACAACAGGCGGAAGCAGAGCGGCTTCGTTTGGTTGCCGAAGAAGAAGCTCGTCAGCGTGAAGTTGCGAGGCAGCGTGAGTTGCTGAGTTTACGCGACTCCTATATCTCGGCTATTTCAGCAAAGGTTAGGGAAAATTGGCGAACTCCAGCAGATATATCTGATCAAGCGCAATGCGAATTGGCGATTGTACAAGAGCGTGATGGAAGGGTGGTTAGTGTACGCACTGAAAACTGTAATGCCCAGGCCACAGCGCAATTTAGACAAGCTGCAGAGCGTGCAGTTTACAGAGCTTCACCTTTGCCAAGGCCGGCAGTAGATGAGTTATTTGAACGCAACATACGATTTGTATTTAAACCATAATTTAGAAGGTGTTTATGAAGGTGTTCGATAAAGTTAAGTCTAAATTTGCGGTTTTGTTAGTCGCAAGTATGTCACTGTTTTCTATCCCTATTCAAGCAAGTTTGGTTATTGAGATAACCGATGGTGTTGAAAACGCTTTACCTATTGCAGTAGTTCCATTTCAGCAGCAGGGTTCTATGAGGGCTCCGGAAGATATCGCTGAAATTGTTCAATATAATCTCAGACGGAGTGGTCGGTTTGCTCCGTTGCCTGAAAACCAGTTGCCCTCAAGACCCAGTAACCTGGAGAATCTTGTTTTCGAAAACTGGCAGGGGTTAGATATAGACCACGTTATTATGGGATCAATCGTAAGTAGGCCTGATGGTTTATTTGACGTTGAGGTCAGGGTTGTTGATATTCTTCGTCGGCAACAGGTTTTAGGTAAGCGCTGGCGAAGCATTCCTAGAGCTCAATTGCGACAAGTAGCACATCAGATGTCGGATGATATCTTTTTTGAGTTGACAGGTATTCCGGGCGCTTTTAACACACGGTTAGCTTATGTGACTGTTCGTAATCAAGGAGACCAGCGGCATTATACGCTAGAAGTTTCGGATTCTGATGGACATAATCCTAGACCGATATTACGATCAAGAATGCCAATTATGTCTCCTGCTTGGTCACCTGATGGTACTAAACTAGCTTATGTTTCGTTTGAAACAGGACGTTCCAATGTAGTGGTTCAGCATTTAGATGGATCGAAACGAGAAATCGTTGCTGATTTTCCAGGGATCAACAGTGCCCCGGCTTGGTCACCGGATGGAAACTCCTTAGCTTTAACCTTATCAAAAGATGGTAACGCAGATATATTCATCATGGATATGAGAACCCGTGTACTTCGAAAAGTAACTCGTCATTGGGCCATAGAAACAGAACCAAGTTGGGCACCTGATGGACAGGCGTTATATTACAATTCAGACCGACGCGGTCAACCGCAAATTTTTAAGATGGATCTAAATTCAGGACAAGAAGACAGAGTAAGTTTTGAAGGTAGATATAATGCTAATCCTGTCGTATCTCCGAATGGTCGTTATCTAGCGATGGTTCACGCTAGCAATGGATTTAATATCGGTTTACAAGACCTGTATAATGGTGATTTTATAGTACTGACTAATACTTTTTTGAGTGAGTCACCAAGCTTTGCACCCAACAGTGATATGCTGGTGTATGCTATGAACAGAGATGGAAAGGGGCAGTTGGCGATCGTTTCTGTCAGGGGGCGGTCGTCACAGGTGTTGCGGGTAGCCGATGGGCAGGTTAGGGAACCGGCTTGGGGTCCACGTATATCGCAATAATTGAATTTTGTTTTTATATAATTAAGGATTGGTAGGATGTTTTTAAGAAAAGCTTTGGTGGTTTTGGCTGCGGTTGGGTTTATTGCTGGTTGTAGTAGTACACCGGAAGTAGTCATTGATGAGGCACAGGGTCAGCTAGAAGATCGTAGAGCGGGGGGAGGACTTTTTGATCATCCTTCACGTAGATCAGATGTAGAATTCATGGGAGTTGATCAAGGACGAGGTCTTGGTGGTGAACAAATTGATGGTGAAGGCTTAGTAGGCGGCTTGTTAGATGATGAAATGATGGGTAACTTTTTTCCGATTGTTTACTTTGGTTATGACCAATCATCGATAGATGAGTCTTCAATGCAAACTTTGCGTTATTACGCCGACCAGATGTTGAAAAATCCTCGTGTTGTAGTCAACCTTGAAGGTCATACTGATGAACGTGGCTCTCCTTCATATAACCTAGCATTGGGTGAGCGCAGATCTCAAGCAGTTGCTGAGGTTTTAATGCTTTATGGTGTTGCTAAGGAACGTATGACGCTAATAAGTTTTGGTGAAGAGCAGCCTGCAGTTATGGGGCATGATGAGCAGGCTTGGTCCAAGAATCGTCGTGTTGAACTTCGCTTTCAATAGTGAATTTGAGTATGAAGTCTTTCAATAGAAAATTAATAACTGTCGGGATAATGGCTTTAGCCTTTTCTGGTAGTTTACAAGCGCAGACGTTGGAGCAACGTGTTGATCGACTTGAGCGTATGGCTGATAACCCTGTCTTGTTACAACATACGCAGCGTATCGATCAGCAGCAAAGAGAAATTCAGGCTCTACATGACAGATTAGACCGACAGGATCGTTTAATCTCCAGTTTGCAAACTTTGTTAAAGCAGTTTGAAGCGAGCACGGATCATCGCTTAACTTCGCTGGAGAAAAAAACTGATAGTAACAAATCGGCAGAGCCACAGAGTTTATCCAATTTGAATGACTCAACGAATAAGGTTTTGGCTGAAGAAGACAGGGCTTCGTTGGAAGGTTTACCAAGGTCATTGAATCAGCAAATGGATGAGCCTGATGAAGTTATTTTAACTCCGCGTTTAGCTGAAGATAGAGCGCTTTATGATTCAGCCTTTAATGCGCTGCGAGAGAGTAGGTTTGATCAATCTATCGAGTTATTTACAGGTTTTCTTGAAACTTACCCTTCTAGTAGTTTAACCAGTGATGCGCTTTATTGGTTAGGAGAGGCTTATATGATTAAGCAGTCTTTTTCGGAAGCCTATTCTACATTTAATGAGTTAATGGAAACGCATCCTTCCAGTAGCAAGTTTTCGGATGCGATGTTAAGAGCGGCAGATAGTCTGGTAGGTTTGCAAAAACTGAATGAAGCGGAGCAAATGTACCGTAAGTTAATTGAGTTGTTGCCTGAATCGCGTTCAGCGAAGACCGCAGAGCGTCGATTAGAACGTTTTAATTAGAAGTCTGTCGTAATGAAAGAAAAAAAAATAGCAGTAGTTTTGCTCTCAGGTGGTTTAGACTCAGTTACAGTCTTGGCCTATGCAAGGTCTTTAGGTTACGAATGTCATACGCTTAGTTTTGACTATGGCCAACGGCATCATGTTGAGTTACAAGAAGCAAAGCAGCTTTCGATTAGTTATGGCGCGGTGACACATCGTGTTATGCAGATGAATATGGCGGCTATTGGTGGGTCTGCTTTGACTGATTTGACGATTGATGTGCCGGTGGATGGTGTGACTGATACGATTCCGGTAACTTATGTGCCTGCACGTAATACTATATTTTTATCTTATGCCTTAGGTTTAGCAGAGGTAATTAAGGCTCAGGCTATTTTTATTGGGGTTAATGCCGTTGATTATTCAGGCTATCCTGATTGTCGTCCTGAATATATCGCAGCCTTTGAGGCGCTTGCAAATCTGGCCACCAAGTCATCGGTTGAAGGCCAGTTGATGAAAATTGAGACACCACTCATTAACTTAACTAAAGCACAGATTATAAAAATGGGAACGGATTTGGGGGTTGACTATTCAAAAACAATCTCTTGTTATCAAGCCGATGATCAAGGTCGAGCCTGCGGCGTGTGTGATTCATGTCGATTACGTCGCCAAGGTTTTTTTGATGCGGGTCTAGATGATCCAACTCGCTATCGTTAAAACGTGATTTATTTCAATTAGTTAAAATTCTGTCTGAGTTTTTTTAAATTTACATTTAAAAAAATAGTAAAAAAACATTTAAAAAGGCTTGCCAAGCAGGGAAAACTCTATATAATACGCTGCATATCAACGAGGGTCGTTAGCTCAGTTGGTAGAGCAGTTGGCTTTTAACCAATTGGTCGTGCGTTCGAGTCGCACACGACCCACCATACATATTAACCCCGTTAAGTTTTCTTAACGGGGTTTTTTGTTTCTATATGATCCAAAAAATCACTATTCGCTTTTCGTTTTATTTGCTATATTTCAATTTTTTCATCTATCCTTTTTAAGAGGGTATTGCACTATGTTAATAAGTTTTACTTTTTTATATCTGTTGGCCTCCATTGCCCTTGGACTTTATGCAGCGACCAAGGTAAAAAACTTGGGTGATTATGTGTCTGCGGGTCGAAGTTTACCGATTTGGGTTGTAACCGCAATGGTTTTTGCCACCTGGTTTGGTGCTGAAACCGTTTTGGGGATTCCCGCCGAGTTTTTAGAAGGTGATTTGGGTGCGCTGATTGCAGATCCTTTTGGGGCTGCATTGTGCTTAATTTTATTTGGATTGTTTTTGGCGCGCAAACTCTACCGGATGAATTTATTAACATTGGGCGATTTTTATCGAATTCGATTTGACCGTCGGGTTGAAGTCGTTGCATCGGTAGCGATTGCGATTTCCTATTTGGGCTGGGTATCTGCACAAATCATGGCATTAGGCATTGTATTTAATGTGTTATCTGATGGTTATATTAGTGTGTTTAACGGGGTGTTGTTAGGTACAGCAGTCGTGTTGATTTATACACTGTTTGGCGGGATGTGGTCGGTTGCAATGACGACCTTTGTTCAAATGATTGTAATTGTTTTAGGTTTGTTGTTTATTGCTTGGTATCTTGCAACGATGGAAGGCGGAACCGGTGGTGTTATGCCGGTGATTGAACACGCAGCCCAGGCTGAGAAGTTTAATTTCTGGCCCGATTTGAATGCGATAGCCATGTTGGCTTTTATGTCTGCGCTCTTGACTATGGGGTTAGGTTCATTGGCCCAGCAGGATGTTTTTCAACGGGCAAATACCGCTAAGAATGAAAATATTGCAGTTTGGGGAACAGTAAGTGGGGGTGTTATATACCTGTTTTTTGCCGCAGTACCGATCTTTTTGGGTTATTCCGCCTATTTAATTAACCCTGAACTGGTTGCTACCTTCATGTCGATTGATGCTCAATTGGTTCTACCTCACTTAGTTAAAGAGCATTTACCGATTTTTGCTCAGGTCATATTTTATGGTGCGTTGCTTTCAGTCATTATGTCAACGGCTTCAGCAACCATGTTGGCACCTTCTGTGATTATATCTGAGAACATTTTAAAAGATTTTATTAAGGGTTTGAGTGATCGTTATTTGTTGTTATTGACGCGAGGTGTTGTGATAGCTTTTGCTTTATTGGTTGCTATTTATACCCTATGGGCGCTTGAGCAAGAGACGTCTATTCATAAAATGGTTGAAAATGCATATAAGGTTACTTTGGTGGTTGCTTTCGTGCCTTTGGTTGCAGGGCTTTATTGGAAGCGAGCCAGTGTAGCCGGCGCCATTTTAGGTATCTTGCTTGGTTTAATTGTTTGGCTAACGCTTGAATGGTTAGTTCCTGAACTTGAAGACAGTTTACCGGCTCATTTTATTGGTTTTTTTGCAGCGATATTCGGCATGATATTGGGTTCGTTAAAGTGGCCTAATCGTGAAGCGGACGTGGTTAATCGCCCAGCAGTGCTATAAGTTTAGTTTATAAGTATTTGGTAATATTCTATGAAGTTTGGCTTGCAGTTTAGGTTTAAAAACGGCAAAATAGGCTTTGCTAGAGAGGCAAAACCTTTTTGGAGTATTCAATGAAACAATTAACTCTTAAAGCTTTGTTTCTGTCAGGTGTAGCGGCATTCTCGATGAATGTTCATGCTTCTTCTGTTTACGAGCAGTGTGTAAGCGATGCAAAAATGCTGATTGAAGCAGGTATCAAGGGTGGTAACACTGCTGCGCGTGAAGTGCAACAGAAAGCTACGCTTGATCAGTGTAAAGCTGAACTTACTGCGATGGAGCAGAAGTATAAGTCTCAGTGGAAATTCACGGCGGCTGACGGTAAGGAGTATGTAAAAGCACCTTATTCAGTTATGACGCCTGAAGATCGTGAAAAATGGGCTATCCTATTTAACGCGATTGACACTAAGAACTTCATGGGTGTTCGCTACTTAATGGCGGTTTACTATCGTCAATAATTCCCTGTTATTGATGATGTAGGTGATGCATCTCGAAAAGCCGGCGCAAGCCGGCTTTTTTTTTGTTAATTTAACCCTCTTATGTTTTGTAGAACTATGGCTAAGATCAACCTATTCTCTTCGGTTTATGAGTGCTTGTTGTGCACCGATTTGTCACTAAAAATAAAACAGCTTGATCAATTACTATTTAATTGGAGTGAGCAAAATTTTGAATTTAGCCCATTAGATGCCGTTATGCGTATCGCTGAGCCTGGGCGGCCAAGCAAACCGGACTTGGTAGCACCAAGAAATTTAGTAAGGCGTGGTTTGGGTAGTAAAGAGGGGCATGCCGCATTGATGCATGCTATTGCTCATATCGAATTTAATGCAATTAACTTGGCCTTGGATGCTATTTATCGTTTTCAAACCATGCCGTTTAAATACTACCAGGATTGGTTAGGTGTGGCGGGTGAGGAGGCCTACCATTTTCAAATGATTCGTGAGCATCTTGATAGTATGGGCCATGATTACGGCGATTTTCCGGCACATAATGGCCTTTGGTTAACCACTTATGAAACCGATCATGATGTGTTGGTGCGCATGGCTATGGTGCCCAGAACCTTAGAGGCGCGTGGACTAGATGTAACGCCGGCTATGATTAAAAAATTGAGGGCTATTGGTGATCATCGTGGGGTTGAAATTTTGAAGATTCTATTACGTGATGAGGTTGGGCATGTTGCGGTGGGTACTTATTGGTATCGTTATTTGTGTGAGCAGCGTGCATTAAATCCTTTTGATGAGTTTCAGCGTATTTTAAGTGTATATTTTCACGGTGATATACGTGGACCGTTTAATTATGATGCCAGACGAGAAGCGGGTTTTTCTGAGCAGGAAATTCAGTGGTTAAAGCAACTTGAGCAGCAATCTTTTGATGGGATGGTTGTTTAAATGGTACGCCTTGGTATTGATTTAGGGGGTACAAAGATTGAAATTGTCGCCATTCAGTCCGATGGCGAGCCGCTGTTACGTCGGCGAATTCAGACACCTCAAGGTGATTATTTGGCGACGATACAGGCTTTAGTAAACTTGGTTGAGCAAGCTGAATCTGAAATGGCATTGGGTTATAAAGCCACCTTGGGGTTGGGTATCCCCGGAGCCTTGTCGGCAAAAACAGGGCGGGTAAAAAACGCGAATTCAACTTGGTTGATTGGTGAGGATTTAAAAGGTGACCTTGAGCAGTCCTTGGCTAGACCTGTAAGGATTGCGAATGATGCGAATTGTTTTGCGTTGGCGGAAGCTTCTCAGGGCGTAGCGAAGGGTGCTGAATCTGTTTTTGGTGTCATTATTGGTACTGGCTGTGGGGGCGGTTTAGTTTATCGCGGAAATATTATTCAAGGTTCAAATTCGATTGCGGGGGAGTGGGGGCATAATCCTATGCCATGGTTAGGCCGCAATGATTTTAAGCAGGCCTGCTATTGCGGTAAAAACAATTGTATTGAAACCTTTTTATCAGGGCCCGGCCTAGCAAAACGCTATCAACAAGCGACAGGGTGTGTTTTGACGGCAAAAGAAATAGTGGCACAAATGAGGCTGGGTGAAGCCTGCGCGGTGCAATGGATGCAGTGTTATTATGATTGGTTGGCAAAGGGTTTGGCATCAGTGATTAATGTCTTTGATCCAGAGGTGATAGTGCTAGGGGGCGGATTAAGTCAAATAGCAGAGCTTTATTCTGAAGTGCCAAGGCGTTGGCAAAACTGGGTGTTTAGTGATGAGGTGGTGACTCAACTGAGGTCACCAAAATTAGGCGATTCAGCCGGCGTTATTGGTGCGGCTTGGTTATGGAGTGTTGAAGAGTGCAGCAAGTAGAAAATCTTGAAGTTTTAGAACAACTTATTGAAACTCAACCAGGCCTGGTTGTGTTGTTTGGTGGGGAGCATTGCGGGGTATGTCAAATTATTAAGCCAAAGCTGATGCAAGCGTTAGCTGATGGGTTTGCGCAATTAGAATTGGTCTATATTGATTGCCAGAAACATACCAAGATCTGTTCGCAAAAAGGCGTGTTTTCCTTGCCTGTGGTGCAGGTGTACATTGATGGTCAGCGATTTATTGAAAAGGCGCGAACCTTTAGTTTGCCCGGTCTTCTGGCTGAAATGTCGCGCCCCTATCAGTTGCGTTTTGAGTCTTAGCGAAAACTGACTTGTTTCCATCCTCTTTGTTGAGCTACTTGACTTAGCGTTTCATCGGCATCAACCGCAATCGGATGAGCGACTATTTCAAGAAGGGGTAGATCATTGTGTGAGTCAGAGTAGAAAAAGCTGCCTTCAAGGGATACGGGGTTCTGATTTAACCATTGATTAAGACGTGTGATTTTACCTTGTTGAAATGAGGGGATGCCCTCCACTCGTCCAGTGTATTGTCCGTTAACTTTTTCAGGCTCGGTGCCAATTAATTGATCGATTCCAAGTTTTAGGCCAATCGGTCGAGTAATAAAGCTATTTGTGGCGGTGATAATGAGCAATTGGTCGCCTTTGGATTTGTGCTGTTCGATAGCTGCTTGGGCTTTTGGCAACATAATGGGTTCGATCATTATTTTCATGAATTCATTGTGCCATGATTGGAGTTGTTCTATCGGATGCTCACTAAGGGGTTTGAGCGAAAAGGCCTGGTATTCGTATATGTCGAGGGTGCCTTCTTTGTATTGTTGATAAAAACGCTGATTTTGCTCCTGGTACTCTTTGGCATCAATAAGTTGATTTTGAACTAAAAACTCGCCCCAAAGGTAGTCGCTATCACCCGCGATTAGGGTGTTGTCTAGGTCGAAAATTGCTAAAGGCATGACGCTTCTCATTATGAATTAAAAAAACCTAATCCTAATAGAGAAGTTGGTTTTCAACAAGCCCGTCGTTTTGTTTTTGTCAAATTAGACGGGTTTTTAATTGAAAGTTAAGCCTTTTTTCGGCATTATTAGCTTATTAATTAAATATAAAATTTTATTTGGGAATATTTTGTGATCGATCAGGATGGTTACCGCTTAAATGTGGGCATAATTATTGCCAATAAACAGGGCAAATTGTTCTGGGGTAAGCGAGTATATCAAGATGCTTGGCAGTTTCCTCAAGGTGGTATTCGTGAAAATGAAACGCCCCAGCAAGCGGTATTTCGTGAGCTTAAAGAGGAGGTTGGCCTGTCACCTTCGGATGTTCGCGTTTTGGGAAGAACGGAAGATTGGTTGCATTATGATCTACCGAAACACCTCATTCGTCATTACAGTCAACCGGTTTGTATTGGTCAGAAGCAGATTTGGTTTATGTTGGGCTTAGAAGCACCGGAGGAGTCGATTAACCTCTCTTACCATTCAACACCGGAGTTCGAAACTTGGTCATGGGTGGATTATTGGCAGCCAGTCCAAGACGTAGTGAGTTTTAAACAGCAGGTTTATCATCAAGCCTTAATTCAATTGGAAGACTGTTTAAAGAAATTTTGGCTTTCAAGTCAAGTCATTGAAAATTAAAGATTTTATTATCCTTTCCTTGTCAAGTTACATCCCTCCTCATGCTTTTTGTCGTGAAAAGTGATATTATTTGCGCAATTTAGTTTTGATTTAAACCTTCGAGTTCATTTTTCAATTCTTTTATTTCATCAATAATTTGAATGAAATGAGCTCTTTAACGACAAAAAGAGCCGCTGCCGACCCGGTGTTGTGCTCGGTTAATACCCAAGAGGTGCACTTTATGAGCGATCAGTTTATTGATCAAGATCCGCAAGAAATTCAAGAGTGGTTAGATGCGCTTGAAGCCGTAGTTCAATTTGAAGGCACAGACAAAGCCCATCATATTATCGCTACCTTGATTGAAAAAGCCCGTGTTCACGGCATTGATATTCCTTATTCTGCCAATACGCCTTATATCAACACCATAGCCGTGGAAGAACAAGAAAGTTACCCAGGTGATTTAAGCATTGAACAACGACTGCGCTCTATTTTGCGTTGGAATGCGATGGCGATGGTAGTGAAAGCAAACCGTGAAACTAGCGTGGGTGGACATATTGCGTCTTATGCTTCAAGTTGTACGCTTTATGAAGTCGGTTTCAACCATTTCTTCAAGGGGCCGGGTCATGAAATCGGTGGCGACATGGTGTTCTTTCAAGGTCATACCGCACCGGGTATGTATTCGCGCGCCTTTCTTGAAGGCCGTTTAACTGAAGATCAATTAAAAAACTTCCGCCAAGAAGTTGATGGGAATGGTCTGTCTTCTTATCCGCATCCTTGGTTAATGCCGGATTTTTGGCAGTTCCCAACCGTATCGATGGGGCTTGGGCCATTAATGGCCATTTACCAAGCGCGTTTTATGAAATATATGGATAAACGCGGTTTAGCCAAAACTGAAGGTCGCAAGGTTTGGGCTTATTTAGGTGACGGTGAAATGGATGAGCCGGAATCACGCGGTGCGATTCAACTCGCGCAACGTGAGCATTTAGATAACCTAATTTTTGTGGTGAACTGTAATCTGCAGCGTCTTGATGGGCCTGTGCGTGGGAATGGCAAGATTATTCAAGAGCTTGAAGGTATGTTCCGTGGTGCGGGTTGGAACGTGATTAAAGTGCTTTGGGGTACCGGTTGGGATACGTTGTTGGCCAAAGACACCAGCGGTAAGCTGATTGAGCGCATGGGTGAGGTGGTTGATGGTGAGTACCAAGCTTATAAAGCCAAAAATGGTGGCTATGTGCGTGAGCATTTCTTTGGTAAATACCCTGAATTGCTTGAATTAGTCAAGGATATGAGTGACCAGGATATCTTCCGCTTAACCCGTGGCGGCCATTCACCGCGTAAGATTTATAATGCTTACAAACGCGCTTCTGAAACCAAGGGTCAACCCTCGGTGATTTTGGCGCACACTGTCAAAGGCTATGGTATGGGCGAGTTTGGTGAAGCTGCGAACAGCGCGCACCAACAGAAAAAGCTTGATGTAAATGGTTTGAAATATTTCCGTGACCGTTTCTCGGTACCGATTTCAGATGAGCAGTTGGAAAATGATGTACCATTTTATCGCCCAGACGCTGATAGTCCGATTATGAAATACATGCAAGAACATCGCGCTAAATTAGGCGGGGCATTGCCTTGTCGTCAAGACACCTCAGAAAGCTTGCCTGTGCCTGAACTCAGTGCCTTTCAAATGCTATTAGATGGCACGGCTGATCGCGAAATGTCTACGACCATGGCGTTTGTCAGAACCTTATCTGTTTTATTACGTGATAAGCAGCTTGGCAAGCGCATTGTGCCGATTATTCCAGACGAAGCCCGTACTTTTGGTATGGAAGGTTTGTTCCGCCAAGTGGGTATCTATGATCCGGCGGGTCAGCTTTATGAGCCGGTCGATTCGGATCAGCTAATGTGGTACAAAGAATCGTCTAACGGTCAGGTGTTGGAAGAAGGGATTAACGAAGCCGGTGCGATGTCTTCTTGGATTGCCGCTGCAACAGCTTATGCCAATTATGGCGTAAGCATGATTCCTTTTTATATTTATTACTCGATGTTTGGTTTCCAGCGTATTGGTGACTTGGCTTGGGCTGCAGGCGATTCACGCGCACGCGGTTTCTTAATTGGCGGTACAGCGGGTCGCACAACGCTTGAAGGTGAAGGCTTGCAGCATCAAGATGGTCACAACTTGGTGATGTTTGATGCGGTGCCAAACTGCATGAGTTATGACCCAACTTTTGGTTATGAAATGGCCGTCATTATTCAAGATGGCTTGAAGCGCATGATTGAAAATAAGGAAGATATTTTCTATTACATCACCGCAATGAATGAAAATTATAGCCACCCAGCAATGCCTCAAGGTGCAGAAGAAGGCATCTTGAAAGGGATTTATGCTTTTAAAACCTCTAGCGCTAAGTCGAAAAACCGCGTGCAGTTGATGGGCTCAGGTACGATTTTCCGTGAGGTCATTGCCGCCGCAGAGTTATTGGAGCAAGATTGGGATGTGGCGGCCGATATCTGGTCTGCGCCGAGTTTTAACCTGTTACGTCGTGAAGGGATTGAGGTTGAACGTTGGAATACACTGCACCCTACCCAACAGGCTAAAGTGCCTTATGTGACCCAAGTATTAGCGGGTGCGCAAGGGCCATTCATTGCTGCAACCGATTATATTCGTGATTATGCCAATCGCATTCGCGAGTATGTTCCAGGCGACTATCATGTGTTGGGAACGGATGGATTTGGGCGTTCGGATACGCGTGAACAGTTGCGCAAATTCTTTGAAGTAAACCGTTACTATGTTGTGGTTGAAGCGCTGAAGGCCCTTGCTAAGCAAGGTAAGATTAAGGCTGAGACTGTGCAGCAAGCTATTGAGAAATACGGTTTGGATGCAGAAAAACCTTACCCTGTTCATGCATAATTTCATTCAACCAGGTCGGCTCAAAAAGCAGGCCTGGTTGTCTGTTTAAGGAAAATATTTATGGCGAAAATTCAATTTAAAGTTCCGGATATTGGCGATTTTGACGCAGTGGATGTGATCGAAATTTTAGTCAATGACGGCGATCAGATTCAGCTGGACGATTCAGTTTTAACCCTTGAGTCTGATAAAGCAACGATGGAAGTGCCGGCAAGCCACACGGGTAAAGTCAGCAATATTCAAATCAAGGTCGGTGATAAGGTCAAGCAAGGCACCTATATTTGTGATATCGAAGTAGATGCAGCAACTGAAAGTACTCCGAGATCTGCAGCTCAACCTGAACCGACTAAACCTGCCCCAGTAGAACCGGCTAAGCCTTTAGCTGTGCATGAAGAAACCCATTCTTCAAATGTCGGCTTGCCCTTAGCCAAATCGGTAGAAAACACACCTAAGCCGGTCAATCATCAGCCTATGGGGGCGTTGAGTCACGCTTCGCCCGCTGTTCGTGCCTTCTCTCGCGTGCTGGGTGTGGATCTAAGTAAGGTTAAAGGTTCGGGTAATAAGGGACGCGTTCTAAAAAAAGACGTTGAAGCCTTTGTTAAGTCGGTCATGAGTGGACAGGTATCAACCGGTGCGATGACATCGGGCACGGGGATTCCAGCGGTACCGACGATTGATTTTTCACAGTTTGGTGCTATTGAGCAGGTTGAGCTAAGTCGTATTAAAAAGCTGTCCGGTAAACATCTATCAACGGCTTGGTTGAATATTCCGCACGTCACTCAGTTTGACGAGTGTGATATTACCGATATGGATCAATTCCGCAAAGATATGAAAGTCCAGGCAGAAAAAGCCGGTGTTAAGTTAACACCGCTGGTGTTTATTATGAAAGCAGTGGTGGCCGCGTTAAAGGCTTTCCCAAATTTCAATGCCTCCTTGTCACCGGATGGCCAAAGCTTGATTCGCAAAGGTTATTACAATATCGGCATCGCAGTTGATACGCCCAATGGTTTGGTGGTGCCGGTAGTGTGTGATGTTGATCAAAAGTCGATTTATGATTTGTCGCGTGATCTGATGGAACTGAGTACTAAAGCACGTGATGGTAAGCTTTCACCAAAAGATTTATCAGGTGGATGTTTCAGTATTTCGAGCTTGGGTGGTATCGGCGGTACGCAGTTTACGCCGATTGTAAATGCGCCTGAAGTGGCCATTATGGGCGTATCCAAAGCTGCGATTCAGCCGGTTTGGGATGGTGCGAATTTCCAGCCACGCTTAATCATGCCGTTTAGTGTTTCTTATGATCACCGTGTGGTGGATGGGGCTGAAGGCGTTCGATTCACTCAGTTTGTCGGTCAGCATTTGGCGGATATCCGTCAATTATTGCTGTAAACCAAGGAGTCATTATGAGTCAAATTGTAGAGATTCGTATTCCGGATATTGGCGACTTTGCTGATGTGGATGTGATTGAAGTATTAGTGGCGGCGGGTGATGAGGTGTTGCAAGATGATTCTATGCTAACGCTAGAGTCGGATAAGGCCACGATGGAAGTGCCTTCACCCTATGCCGGAAAACTGGTTGAATTAACGGTATCAGTAGGCGATAAGGTTCGTGCGGGCACGGTGATTGGCAAAATGGAAATTGCTGATGAAAGCCCTGCGAAACTGGCTGATGCCCCTAAAGCGCAACAAGCTTCGCAATCCCAAGCCGCATCAGCGGTTCAGCCCGTCGCGGCCAGTGATTTACCTGCAGCTGACAAAACGGCCGAAGTGGTGGTTTTGGGTGGTGGGCCGGGTGGCTATACGGCTGCGTTTCGTGCGGCCGATTTAGGTAAAAAAGTGATCTTGATTGAGCGTTATCCTGTGATTGGCGGTGTGTGTTTAAATGTGGGCTGTATTCCATCAAAAGCATTGCTGCACATGTCAGTGATTCTAAATGAAACGCAAGAGATGGCGGATCATGGAATTGCATTCGGCAAGCCAACGATTGACCTAGATAAAATGCGCGATTATAAAAACGGTGTGATTAAAAAATTGACCGGAGGCTTGGGCGCACTTGCTAAACAACGCAAAGTAGAGGTTGTCACCGGTTATGGCAAGTTTACCTCGGCTAATACCATCAGTGTTAAAGCGGATGATGGTTCTGAGCAGACGATTGCATTCCAGCAGGCCGTTATCGCGGCAGGTTCGCGTGTGATTAAATTGCCGTTTATTCCGCATGACGATCCGCGTGTCATGGATTCTACTGATGCGCTGGAACTTGAAGAAATACCGAAGCGTTTATTGGTGATTGGCGGCGGTATTATCGGTCTGGAAATGGCGCAGGTTTATGATGCGCTCGGCTCAAAAGTGACTGTTGTTGAGCTAGGTGACACCATTATTCCTGGTGCAGACAAGGATTTAAGTCGTCCGTTACTTAAACGCATTAAAAAGCGTTATGAAAATGTGTTTTTAAAATCCAAGGTGACGCATGTTGAAGCAGCAAAAGGCGGCTTGGTGGTGTCATTTGAAGGCAAGGATTGTCCTACGCAAGATACCTTTGATCGGGTATTGGTTGCGGTAGGGCGTACACCAAACGGTAAGCTGATTGATGCTGAAAAAGCCGGTGTTGTGGTGAATGATTGGGGCTTTATTGAGGTGGATGAGCGTCAGAAAACCAATGTCGATCATATCTATGCGATCGGGGATATTGTTGGTCAACCGATGTTGGCGCATAAAGCGGTGCATGAAGGTAAGGTTGCAGCTGAAGTCATTTGCGGCATGCCGAGCGCCTTTACGCCGATGGGTATTCCAAGTGTTGCTTATACCGACCCTGAAGTGGCTTGGGCGGGGAAAACCGAAGAGCAGCTTAAAGCCGAAGGCGTTGAATATGAAAAAGGCGTGTTCCCTTGGGCGGCTTCAGGTCGCAGCTTGAGCCTTGGTCGTGATGAAGGCATGAGTAAATCTTTGTTCTGTGCGAAAACCCATCGTTTATTGGGTGCGGGCATTGTCGGGCCGAATGCCGGTGAGTTGATTGCTGAGGCGATGTTAGCGATTGAAATGGGTGCTGATATGCAGGACATTGGCTTGACCATTCACCCGCATCCGACCTTAAGCGAAACCTTCGCATTTGCAGCGGAAATGGCTGAGGGGACGATTACGGATTTAATTGCACCGAAAAAGAAACATTAGTTTTATCTAACCTTATGTATTAAATTAAAAAGCCAGGTATTATCCTGGCTTTTTAATATGCTGTTATTCAGTATCGCTGAATTTTATTTTATCTGCATTGCGTTCAACGGTTTTAGGGCCTATTCCTTTGACATCTTCCAGATCTTTAAGCGTTTTAAAATCGCCATGCTGTTCACGGTGACGAATAATCTCTTCTGCCTTTGCCATGCCAATGCCATCAAAGCCCTCAGCCATAACCTGTGCTTCAGCTTTGTTCACGTTGATTTGGGTGGCCCATGCGTTAAAACTGAACAATCCCAAAATAATGAAACCAAGTATCTTTAACATAAAACTGCTCCAATTTATTAATATATACTAAATTATAACTACTAAAATAGCAGTGATATATTATCACTTGTTGTTTTTAAATAATATTAATATTGTATGTAATTGATCTAGATCATCTTTGAGTTTAAATTTTGTTTAAAATTAATTGTCTATGAATGCATTCGTTATTGGCTTTCATTGTTTAAATCTGAAATAATGTGTTACTTATTTTTTAGGAATCGACTAAGAGGTGTTTATGATTAAGCAATGGTTAACAGGGTTGGCGTTTTTAATGGTATTTCCATTTGTGCAGGCTCAAAGCCTACAGCCAATCACGTTTGAAGATCAGCATGGAGAAGTGATCCAGTTAGACTCTAGTGTTAAATGGGCAATATTTAGTCACCATAACAAAGGGGCTAAGATGACTAAAGAGGCGATAGATCAATCAGGAATTAATGATTTTGCTAGACACCAAGGTGTTTATATTGCGGATATTTCAAGGATGCCCGCATTGGTTACGCGGATGTTTGCAATGCCTGCTATGCGAAAATATCCTTTTAAAATGGCATTAGATAGAGAGGGTCAGTTAACCCAGAATTTACCTAGGCAAGATGAGAAAGTGACGCTCATTCGACTTGATAATCTTACAATTGTTGAAACCCAATTTGTGGACTCATCTGCTGTTATTGAAGCTTTTATAAACGCTAATTATAAGTAATAAGCAGGCCTGCTTATGGTTTGCCAAGGTTTGTCCATTATTGAACCCGCAGAAATGCGGGTTTTAATTTTAGGTTCTATGCCTGGACGTGTTTCGTTAAAGCAGCAGGCTTATTATGCCCACCCTCGAAATGCGTTCTGGTCGGTTATGTCGACCTTATGTCATCAAGCTTGGTCGTCTGACTATGAAAAGCGTTATCAAATGTTGAAATTCTGCAAGGTTGGGTTATGGGATGTACTGTCCGACTGCGAGCGAAAAGGTAGCCTTGATGCTGCGATACAAACAGATGGTTTGAAGGTTAATGATTTTATTTCTTTGCTTGATCGTCATCCAGAATGCAGTGTTGTGGCTTTTAATGGTGCTAAAGCAGCGCAATTGTTTAAAAAACATGTAGCGAAGCCATGTCCAAGTTATTTTACAGATAGAATTTTGATTGATTTACCCTCGACCAGTCCGGCTCACGCGCAGCTTAATTTAGCTGAAAAAACAAAGATCTGGCAGGACAAATTGGGCTATTTCCTATAAAATAACTAGGTTATTAATTAGGAAGATTAACGCAATGACCTTTAAATCTGAACTCTTGTCGCCCGCGGGTACCATGAAAAATATGGAATATGCTTTCGCTTATGGAGCGGATGCCGTTTATGCTGGGCAGCCACGTTATAGCTTGCGTGTTCGAAACAATGAATTTGATCATGATAACCTTGCTAAAGGGATTGCAAGAGCCCATGAGCTTGGCAAAAAGTTTTATGTGGTGACAAATATTGCCGCCCATAATTCAAAGTTAAAAACCTTCCTGAAAGATATCGAGCCGGTTGTTAACATGAAGCCGGATGCCTTAATTATGTCGGATCCGGGGCTGATTATGATGGTTCGGGAAGCTTTTCCCGAGCAAGAAATTCATTTATCGGTGCAATCGAATGCGGTTAACTGGGCAACAGTTAAGTTTTGGCATCAAATGGGCATAACCCGTGTAGTGTTATCACGCGAACTTTCTTTACAAGAAATTAGCGAAATTAGAGAAAAAGTTCCGCAAATGGAGTTGGAAGTCTTTGTTCATGGCGCACTATGTATCGCCTATTCGGGGCGCTGTTTGTTATCTGGTTATATTAACAAGCGTGATGCAAACCAGGGAACCTGTACCAATGCTTGTCGTTGGAACTACAATACCTATGAAGGTAAAGAGAATGTGGCTGGTGAGGTGGTAGGTATTGAGCGCATTACGGATTTGACAGGTACTACCGGGCGGCCCGCTCCAGAATCTATCGTAGAAAAAAAATCTGCCCCTACTCTGGGTGAAGGTGAAACCACTGATCGTGTTTGGTTGTTGGAAGAGCAAGGGCGTCCCGGTGAATTGATGCCTGCCTATGAAGATGAGCATGGTACTTATATTATGAACTCTAAAGACCTGCGTGCTGTGGAGTTGATTCCTGACTTGGTGAAAATCGGTGTGCATTCACTGAAAATAGAAGGGCGTACCAAATCGCATTATTATGTGGCGCGCACCGCTCAAGTTTATCGAAAAGCAATTGATGACGCTGCAGAAGGCAAACCTTTTGACTCTGATTTGTTATTACAGTTGGAAGGCTTAGCAAGCAGAGGCTACACCGAAGGTTTTTTACGACGCCATGTACATTCAGAATACCAAAACTATGACTATGGGGTGTCTAAATCTGATAGTCAACGTTTTGTCGGTGAAGTGATTGAAGCGAATGATGACTATCTGGAAATTGATGTTAAGAACAAGTTTTGTGTCGGCGACTCAATTGAGATAATGACTCCAGCCGGTAACATGACCCTGGTGCTAAAAGAGATGCGAGATAAGTATGATCGTCCTATCGATGCGGCACTGGGTTCGGGTTGGATTGCGCGTATTCCAAATCCTTTTAAAGGATTAAGCGAAGATGTGTTAAAGTTTGGTTTGCTAATGCGAAATGAATCCTGGGGAGGCGATACCCGGCGCGACGCGGCCGCCAAACAAACTGAGTTGGGTGTGGTTTAGATCATGGCATTAAAAATCCTTTCCGGCTGTATAAATTGTGACATGTGTGAGCCAGAGTGCCCTAATCAAGCAATTTCTATGGGTGAGAAGGTGTATGAGATCAATCCGGACTTGTGTACCGAGTGTGTTGGCTATTATGATAACCCTACTTGTATTAGTGTTTGTCCATTAGATGTGATTATCAAAGATCCTGAGTATGTTGAGAGTCAGGACAGTTTGTATGAGAAATTTAAACAGCTAGTGCAAGCCAATAAAATTTAAGGAGAGGCTAAGATGGATTCCATTCCGCAGCTTGAGTTAATTAGCTTTAAACTTTGCCCTTATGTGCAAAGAGCGGTGATTACCTTAAAGCACAAGCAAGTTGACTTTAAGATAACCTATATTGATTTACAAAATCCACCGGAATGGTTTAATGCTATTTCGCCCTTGGGGAAGGTGCCTGTTTTAAAAGTTAATGATGATGAAGTGTTATTTGAATCGTCGGTGATTCAAGAATATATTGATGAAATTACCCCACCGTCATTACACCCTGCAGATCCGTTGATTAAGGCAAAAAATCGGGCTTGGATTGCGTTTGGGGGCGAGTTGATGGGGATGCAAGGATTACATGGTATTATTCATGAAAAGGATCAGGTATCTTGTGAAATGATGATTGGTTCCATTAAAGCCTTACTTTCTCGCCTTGAGTTGGTTCATTCGGGTCAGGACTTTTTTAATGGCCAAGCATTCTGCTTAATTGATGCGGCTTATGCGCCGATGTTGATGCGTTTTGATTTGTTAAAACAGCATTGTAATTTAGATTTGCTTCAAGATTTGCCAAAGATACAAGCTTGGCAGAAAAAGCTTATGGGTATGAGTTGTGTTCAAAGTTCTGTCGTCGCTGAACTGCCTGAGATGTATCGTAATCTGATCGCACATTATGAGGGTTATATGGCATCGAGACTAAATTGATCCCAAATTTAAACCTAGGATATTGAATAGGAGTCACTGAAATGCCCCAGCCTAGTAGCCTGAAACGAATAGTCATCGCTTGTTTGATGGTGTTTAGTTTTAATATAAGCGCTTCAGTCAGTTCGATGTCTTTGCATCCGATGGTTGAAAGTTTGGTTTCTAATCAAATCGAGCCGAATGGTGTAGTGCTTGAGATTGAGAGCTTATCTGCGAGTGCAATGACTGGCTACGCAGATTTTGTTCAAATGCAGGTAGACGCGCTCAGGCAAGCATTTGCCAATTTAGATATTGTAATTGTTAGCCATGGTCGAGAGTTGGCCGAGTTTGCAAAGCCTCAACAAGATGAGCCAACATCTTCATTACTTCAGCAGTTTGAAACAATGACTAGTTCGCAAGGGGTTACCGTTCATGTCTGTGCGGTAGTTGCAGGTTGGTCAGGGATAGCAGAACAAGATTTTGCACAATTTATCGATGTGTCAGCATCGGGTGAAGCACAAATTAATGACTATCGTGCCTTGGGGTATGAGATTATTATTATCGAGCGTTTATCGGATCAAGATCGAAAATTGCTGCAACCAGAATAAAATATAATTACAAAGGATAGAGATGACTGTACTTAAAAAGTTTGAACCCCGTACAGATGATATTAAACAACTAGAGTGGATTTTAGATCAATTAACCACTGAACAAGAAGATATTAAACGCAGAGTATTGGTCGATTTAAAGCGTATTCGTGGTGGAGATAGAGGGAAATTTAATGCTTCAAATTTTATTGAGCAGTTGTTTGCCGATCGCGACGACGTTGTGCTGCTTCATGATCTGAAATTTAAGCAAGGTGATTTAGAGTCGCAAATTGACCATTTGGTCGTGAGCAGCGATGGAACGGCGTATCTTTTTGAAACCAAAAATTTTTCAAATGGTTTAAAGGTCAGTAATGAGGGGCAGTTTGCTTATTGGAATCGATTTAAACGAAGCTTTTTTTCGATTAACTCACCGATTGAAAATGCAGAAAAAAACAAACAAGTTTTAAGTCAACTGCTTAAATCTTCTTTAAAAACGCCTCTGGAGTTTAAACATTTTATTCTTGTTGATCACCGAGCCAAATTAATAAAACCTGAACAGGGTTTTGAAATGATCGTTCGATCGGATGAAATAGCGTCCTTAATAAGTAAGGACTTAAAGACTTCATCGGGTTTGTTTAAAACGCTAAAAAGGTTTTTGGGCTTTGCCTCATCGGTTTCATCTGAGCAATTAAAAGACAGGTTATCAAGCTTGTTAACTGCCCAGCAGAATTCGGATCCAAACTATATTGAAAAATATGGTTTAAACCTAAGCTATGATCCCTCTTCAGTGGTCGAAACGTCTTCAAGTGAAGCTCAAAACTATTCATCCGAACCAAGGTTGCAACGTTTAACCTTGGCAAAATTAGCAAGAGAAATGGCGATTCATCCGCAAGAATTACAGGCTCGATTAACTGAGCAAGGCTTGCTTGAAAAACGTGGTTTTAAAACCTTTGTCAGTGACAAAGGACGTGATGCGGGTATACAGTTTAGAAAAGGTCAGCGTGGTGTATTCTTTTTAATTCCTACTGAAATGGCCAAGGATCCTTCGCTGCAGATACCTGCTCAGGCAACCATTGCTAGCGATAGCGACAGTCAGTAATGCGGAGGGGGTGTTTCTTCGCTCAAAGGTTTAATAGCATCGTCTTTTAAGCTTTTTAGATAGTCACCCAGTAGGGTTAATTTTCGGTTTAATTGCTGGATGGATTGATGTTGTGAGGCTAGGGTGCTTTCCATGGCCTCAATCGATTCATCCTGATAGCTCAAACGAATTTCTAGCTGAGTTAATCTTTGATTCAACTCAGCAACCAGGCCTGCTTGGTTATCATCGCTCATTCTATTTACCTGTTTTAAGTATTCGATCAAGAATTTCAACGGCTTCAGGTAACCCTGAAATAATCAAGGTATCGTCTGGACGCAATCGTGTGCCGTCATCTGGATTCTCACCGCGTACTGAGCCTCGCTTAACTGCATCGACATGAACTCCATATTCTTCGAAAGGGATTTCTTGCAGACGTTTACCAATTGCAAATGCGGTTTCATCAAGCTTAACAGCATGAATAATGCCACCCTGAACAAGTGCGGAGCCGCTACTTAAATCTCGTTCCCCCGGGTAGAAATTAGAAAGTAGGCTATAACGATCGGCACGAGCTTGGCGTGTTTCCCTGAGTACTTGACTGGGCGGGTGACCTAGCATTAATAGTAGGTGTGAAGCCAGCATAATACTGGATTCGAAATAATCAGGAATGACTTCGGTAGCACCTGCGGCTATTAATTCATCAACATGGGCATCGTCAGGAGTGCGAACTAATACTGGAATTTTTTTATCAATACCTCTTACTGAACGAAGCGTTTTTAAGGCTAAGTGAAAGTCATGGTGGGTAATAATAATAACTTTGGCTTTTTCAATTTTGGCAGCGATTAAAATATCGGGCTTTGCCGCATCACCGTAATAGACATTTTCACCGGCAAGTTGGGCTTCTTTTAAGCGTGTTGCGTCTAGGTCAAGCGCGATATAGGCTTGGTTAGCATTGCGTAAAAAACGCGTTGTAATCTGTCCCACTCGTCCAAAGCCGCAGACAATAACATGGTCTTTAAGGTATTCGTTGTCTTGCGCGATATGGGATTCCATGTCACGTTTTTCTTTTTCGTAATCAAAGCTAAGCCAATGCGCAATGCGACCATTGAGTTTTACCAAGAAGGGGGCCAGCATCATGCTTAAAACTGATGCTGAGAGCAAAAGTTGTCCCGCATCTTCGGCAAGTAATTGGTAAGAAAAGCCAAGTGCAATCAATACTAGACCGAACTCACCAACTTGCGCCAAGGTGACCGCTGTACGGATTGCCACTCCGCTTCCCATGTTTTTGAAAAATAACCGCATTAAGCCAAAAACTACGAAAGCTTTTAAAAGAATGATGCCTAGCGTAGCCAGCAAAATAATACCTAAATTGTCCCAAATGAGCATTGGAAAGATCATCATTCCGACGGTGATAAAAAACAGACCTAACAGTATGTCTTGGAACGGGCGTATGTCAGATTCAATCTGATGACGGAATTGGGTTTCTCCCAACATCATACCGGCTAAAAAGGCACCGAGCGTTAGGGATAAGCCAATTTGTTCGGTAAAGGTCGCTGCGCCCAAAGCCACTAATAAAACAGTGAGCATAAATAGTTCGGTTGACTTGGCACTCGCTACCTCATGAAATAATGGGCGTAGCAAATAACGACCTATAGCCAGCATTAAGATGACAACAAACACGCCTTTTAAGAACGAAATGCCTAAGGCTTCACCTAACGAGGTATCCGCTTGACTAAAGGCGAGGGCACTAAATAAAATTAACAATGGAATTGAGGCGATGTCTTGAAAAATAGACACACCTATCGCATTACGCGCATGCCGAGATTGGATTTCTCCCTGTTCACTAAGCTGTTTGATTGCAATTGCGGTTGATGACATCACCACAACGCTCGCAATAACGATATTGGTATGATTATCGAAGCCTAATAACCAGCCAATTAAATAAGCCAGTAGTCCAGTAACGACAACTTGCAGTGTTCCTAGGCCAAATACAATGTTGCGCATGGCTCGCATTTGCGCTATTGAAAATTCTAATCCAATTGTAAACAGCAGAAATACGATGCCAAATTCTGCTAAAAACCGGATATTGCTTTCATCTTGTATCAGGCTAAAACCGCCGGGGCCAACGATCACACCCACAAGAATATAGCTTAAGATCGGTGGGAAATGGAGACGACGAGCAACTGATACTGTTAGGACTGATAAGCCTAAAAGTAACACAACCGACATTAAAATATTTTCTTGAAGAACGCTATGCACCTGATGTCCTAAATAAATTTAAAGCGCATGGATAAATCAATCGCTTTGATATGTTTGGTAATGGCGCCAGTTGAGATAAAGTCCACCCCGGTCGTTCCCAAAATAGCGAGTTGATCTAATTCCACATTGCCTGATACTTCGAGTTTGGCCTGCCCTTGGTTGATTTGAACGGCTTGTTTAATCATGTCGATATTAAAGTTGTCTAGCATAATAATATCGGCTTTTGCATTTAGTGCTTGCTTCAGCTCGTTGAGGTTTTCGGTCTCGACTTCAACATTAACATTGGGGTTTTGTTGTTTGGCTCTTTGCACCGCTTTCGACAATCCACCGCAAGCAATAATGTGGTTCTCTTTAATTAAAATGGCATCATAAAGGCCAAACCGATGGTTGTGCCCACCACCACATTTAACTGCATATTTTTGTGCTAAACGCAGACCGGGTAAGGTTTTGCGCGTGTCAAGAAGCTGGGTTTTTGAACTAGCGAGAGCCGCGACATACTGCGCTGTAGAGGTAGCGGTGGCACTTAGGGTTTGTAAAAAGTTAAGAGCAGTTCTTTCAGCGGTTAAAATCGAGCGCGCTGCTCCTTCAATTTCACATAATGGTTGGTTGGCTTTAACAGGATCACCATCCTGACAGGTCCAATTTATTCTAACGCTTGGGTCCAACTGTCTAAAGACCTCGTTAAACCAAGGCTGACCGCAGACTATTGCGTCTTCACGGACAATCACACTAGCCTGTGCTTGGGTTTCAATTGGAATTAGCTCAGCGGTTAAATCGGCTTCGCCAAGATCCTCTGCCAAGCCTTGGCGAACATTTTGTATTAGATCAGCAAAGTAATGGTTCATAAAAATAAGCTTAAAAAATAGTTATGTAATAAAATCTAATTATAGCTTAAACGACCAATAACGAGGATTTAGTTATGCCTTTTCACATCAATTCAGGACGTTTATTAGGGGCAAGCTGGATCGCTAGTCCAAATTATGATGCAAGACCAGGCCTGCTTGTTGACTTAATTGTTATTCATGGAATCAGCCTACCTCCTAATCAGTTTGGATCAGATGGGGTGGTGAAGTTGTTTACCAATCAGCTTGATCCAAAACAGCACCCTTATTATCAAGGTTTGCAAGGGTTGAGGGTATCAGCCCATTTATTTATCCGCAGGGATGGATCGGTGATTCAATTTGTCAATTTTAATGACCGGGCTTGGCATGCCGGCCTGTCGAACTATCAAGGGCGCTCAGGGTGCAATGATTTTTCAATAGGTATTGAGTTGGAAGGCGCTGATCATATTTGTTATACGGCTGTTCAGTATCAGCAACTGGCATCATGCATTAAAGCGCTGTTTGATGCCTATCCTGAATTGTTAACGGGTAAGGTGTTAGGACACAGTGATATTGCACCAGGCAGAAAAACTGATCCAGGCCCACTGTTTAATTGGCAGGCACTTAAAAGACTGTTACAAAACTAAGCGATCCAGCCTTTTTGGTTGGGTTTAGAGTTATTATTATCTGGCTTGGGTCGAAATTGTAAACAGGCTTGACCAGAGGACTCTTCTACTACTTGGCTAGGCATTTTCCATGTTTTAAAACCAAAGGCTTTGCAACCCCTTGGGTTGTCCTGTTCCCAGGTAACATAAAAATATTGGCAACGAAAGCAATCAATTTTTTTCATAGGGCTTGATAAAATAGCTAAATAAGATGAAATAGTAACCTGTGTTAATATTGTCGCACTTTTTAGAATTTGATACAGTTAAAACTGAACGGATTTAATATCTAGGGCGTGTGTTCCAACTTAGCTTAAAAGGAAGGTTTATGGAAAAGATTGGTTTGTTTTACGGCACGGATACCGGCAATACCGAGCGTGTTGCGGATTTAATTAAACAAAAATTAGGCGCTGATCGTGTGGATGTTTATGATATTGCCGGTGCAAAAAAATCTGACTTCGACAAGTATCAGAAGTTAATTCTTGGCCAACCAACATGGTACTACGGTGAGCGTCAGTCAAGTTGGGATGACTTTTGGGAAGATTTTAATGCGATTGATTTTACCGGTAAAACGGTGGCTTGTTTTGGTTTAGGTGATCAAGCTGATTATGCCGAGTACTTTATTGATGCAGTTGGTATGATGCATGATGTTGTGCTAGAAAATGGAGGCACGCCTGCGGGTTATTGGCCGACAACTGGCTATGAATATGATGAATCGAAAGCCGCAACCGAAGATGGTGAATTTTTTGTTGGTTTGGCAATTGATGAGGATCAACAACCTGAGTTAACCGAACAGCGTGTATCGGAATGGGTTGAACAAATTAAAGCCGAGATGGACCTTGCTTAATTTCTTATCATGATTTCTGCATATCATCCTCCGCGCCAAGCCGGTGCGGATTCTTGCTGTCCTTCACTTATTATTTATATTCACGGTTACGGTTCAAATGGTTTAAGTACCAAAGCACGCCATTATAAGCAGTTGTTCGGGCAGCAGCAGGTTTTAGCGCCTAGTTTGCCTAAAGATGCGCGTCTATCAGCGGATTGTATTGAGCAGTTGATCAGTGTACTGAATCCTTACTACCAACTTGGGCTTATTGGTTCGTCACTGGGTGGTTACTTGGCGATTTATTTTGCTGAAAAATATAACTTGCCTGCGGTATTAATTAATCCGGCTATTCCTCCTTGGACGCAGCTTGAAGCAGTCGAATCTGAGATTCATACCGCTTCTCAGTTTGTATGGTTGCCGGAGCATTTTAAACGTTTGGCGCCTTATCGTGTGCCGAGTGTTAATGAAGCATTGGCATCAAGGCTTTTGTTATTGCAACAACTTGATGATGAAGTCCTAGATGCGAAACTCGCGCTTGAGTATTTAGCACCTACAGAAATCATCCTTTCTCAAGGAGGCGGGCATCGTTTTGCGAATATCGCAGATTTTGATCAACAGGTTTGCCGGTTTTTTCAGTCTTTTGAGGCGAGCGTGCTAAAATAGTTAGCATTTTTTAAACGAGATATTCAATGAGTCAAGTGATTTCACTTAAGGGTTCGGTTTTATCCTTATCAGTGTTAAAGATTTTTAGTGATGATTTTGCTGAGGTAAAAGCAGTTTTAACCACTAAAGTTGCCCAGGCTCCCGATTTTTTTAGAGCCTTGCCAATTGTGATTGAACCGGAAATATCGCCTTTAGCGCCGACGTTTTTGGCACAGTTAGTTGAGCTGCTCCATCAAAACGGTATGATGCCGATTGGGGTGCGTACTGAGGAAGCTGGGCTAATTGAGCAGGCTGAGTATGCCGGAATGGCGGTGTTTAAGCCGGTAAAGGCAGGCGGTGAAAAATCAGCCGCAGAATCAAAGACTCAGCCCCAGTCTTCACAACAAGCGGACCAAGGCGCGATGTTGGTAGAAACTTCAGTGCGTTCCGGTCAGCAGGTTTACGCCAAAGGCCGGGATTTAATTGTTAAATCCTCGATTAATCCGGGTGCTGAAGTGGTCGCTGATGGTCATATCCATGTTTATGGTAAAGCCAAAGGAAAGCTTTTTGCCGGCAGTAGCGGTAATCGACAAGCACGCATTTTTGTTCAACATCTTGATGCTGAAATGGTATGTATTGCAGGTTTATATCAAATGGCGGAGGATATTAAGCCGGAGTATAAACAGGGTTGGGTCGAGATTTGCTTACAGCAGGATAGGTTGGTATTTAATTTACTGTAATTTTTTGAAAATACATATTTTCTAAAGGAGTCCATGTGGCACGTGTCATCGTAGTAACATCCGGTAAAGGGGGCGTGGGTAAAACCACAACGAGTGCCAGTTTTTCTGCTGGTTTAGCACAAAAAGGCTTTAAGGTTGCGGTCATTGATTTTGATGTCGGTTTGCGTAATCTTGACTTGATTATGGGCTGTGAACGCCGTGTCGTTTACGACTTTGTTAATGTGGTTCAAGGCGAAGCCAGCCTTAAACAAGCTTTGATCAAAGATAAAAAGGTGGATAATCTTTATATTTTGGCCGCATCGCAAACGCGTGATAAAGACGCATTAACACTTGAGGGTGTCGGTAAAGTCATTGAAGACCTGCGCTCAGAAGGCTTTGACTATGTCATTTGCGACTCGCCGGCAGGGATTGAAAAAGGCGCGCAACTAGCGCTCTACTTTGCAGATGAAGCGGTGATTGTTACCAATCCTGAAGTATCATCCGTGCGTGACTCTGATCGCATTTTAGGTATTTTACAAGCCAAGTCTAAACGTGCCATTGAAGGGGATGACCCAATTGTAGAGCATTTAGTTTTAACGCGTTACAACCCGAATCGTGTTCAAGCCGGTGAGATGCTAGCGATGGAGGATGTGGTTGAGTTGTTGAATATCAAGCTCTTGGGTGTGGTGCCTGAATCTGAGGATGTGCTTCAAGCCTCAAACTCTGGAGTTCCGGTTATTTTGACAGAGGGCGCAAATGCTTCTGAGGCCTACAAAGACATCGTGGATCGTTTTTTAGGAGAAGACAAGCCGCAGCGTTTTTTATCTGTTGAACACAAGAGTTTGTTTAAAAAATGGTTTGGGAAGTAAGATATGGCGTTATTAGATTATTTACTCGGCCAGCGTAGAAAAAGTTCTGCAAATAAGGCCAAAGATCGGTTGCAAATTCTACTTGCTCATGAGCGTTCGCAAGCAAAAGCACCGGATTACTTACCTAGAATGCGTGAAGAAATATTGGCAGTGATCGCTAAATACGTGCAAATTGATGAAGACAACCTCAAAATCTCTCTAGATGAAGAGAACGGTTTTGAGGTATTAGAGCTGAATTTAGTTTTGCCTGAGAGTAAAGGCTAAGTTTAACTAATTCGCAACACGGTCAACTTTTATTAAAACCCCAAAGATAGGGTGGTCTAGGTAATGAAGTTGGCCGAAGCGCATACGTCGCGATTCTTCAATTTTAAAACGCCAGCTGTCCGGTAACCAATCAATTGGAATTTGCTGGTGTTCAGCAAATCTTGATCGAATTCGTACAGGAATTTGGCGATCTAATTCCATATTGACCTCGGCATGAATAAATCGCTCTTGGTAAACACGAATTTTACCCAAAAGAGGACTGCTTTCAGCGCGTCGTAATTGGATGCTCGGCTCAATTAATAATGGTATTGCATCTATTCTAGATTTTAAGGGTTGTTGCCAAGCGAAATGAGCCAGCACGTCATAACCACGGTCAGTAGTCATTTTACTGATTTCATCCTTTAGACTTAATTTTTCAGCGTCCACCAGTCGTGCATATTGGTCTAAAGCACCAAAAAACGTTGCATCGGCTGTTGTGGTGATGCCATCAAACTCAGGCCAATATTCTTCTGTCCAGCCTCTTAGTGCTAAAGATTGAAAAATGATTACTTCGATTTGTACTCTGGGCTCGTTAGATGGGTTCGCAACGACCAGGCCTGGTTGTAAAAACAGCAATATAATGAGGCTGGAAAACAGTTTTTTCATGGATGCTAGCTCGTTTTATTCGTTGTTAGACTATTTAATACAAATTCCAGAGTGGTAATGCGTGTGTTCATGTCTGGCATTGTATCGAAAACCTTGAGTTCTGTTTGACCTTTTAGCTGGTAGCGTTTGGGGTGAGTTTGAATCAGCCCAATCAGTTTGACCGGATCAATATTCGGTCGTGCATTAAATTGAATTCGAATTTCTTGCTCGCCAGCATCGAGTTTTTTTACGCCAATCGGTTCTGCCATCAGTTTCACGCGGGTGACAGCGAACAGGTTTTTGACCTGATCCGGTAGCAAGCCAAAACGATCAATCATCTCGACTTCGAGTTCGTGCAGTTGGTTTTCATCCTGTGCGCTGGCGATGCGTTTGTAGAACACCAAACGGCTGTGAATATCGGGTAAATAGATTTCCGGAATCAGCGCGGCAAAGCCTAAATCTACTTCACAGCTTGCGGTTAAATCCGTATTGAGTTCAGGTTGTTTGCCCGAACGTAAAGCACGTACCGCGCGGTCGAGCAGTTCGCTGTATAAACCAAAGCCAATTTCTTGAATTTGACCGGATTGACCTTCGCCTAAAAGCTCACCCGCGCCCCGTATTTCAAGGTCATGGCTGGCGAGCATAAAACCCGCTCCCAGCGTATCGTGTTTAGCAATCGCGGTTAGGCGTTTTTGCGCGTCATCGGTAATACTGGCTTTATCACCCGTGAGCATATAGGCATAGGCTTTGTGATGGGAGCGCCCAACGCGACCACGCAGTTGATGCAGCTGGGCTAAACCAAACTTGTCGGCGCGGTGAATGATAATCGTGTTGGCGGTGGGTACATCAATCCCAGTTTCGATAATCGTGGTACAGACCAGAATATTGAATCGGCGATGATAGAAGTCTTGCATGATTTTTTCGAGTTCGCGTTCATGCATTTGGCCATGCGCCACGCCCACGCGCGCCTCGGGGATCAGCGCTTGAATTTCCTCAGCCATGTGTTCGATTTTATCGACCTGATTAAATAGCAAATAAACCTGTCCGCCACGACGCAGTTCACGTAAACAGGCCTCGCGTACGGTATCTTGTTGCCAGGGTTGCACAAAGGTTTGAACCGATAGGCGTTTGGCCGGTGGGGTGGCAATGATGGATAAATCTCGAATATCATTCATCGCCATGTTTAAGGTACGCGGTATCGGCGTGGCGGTCATGGTGAGTACATCAACCTGCGCGCGCAGTTTTTTTAGTTGTTCTTTTTGTCTGACGCCAAACCGGTGTTCTTCATCGATAATCAACAAGCCTAGATTGCTAAATTGCACGTCTTTTTGAATCAGCTTATGGGTGCCGATAATAATATCCACCTTGTTTTCGGCTAAATCGGCGAGTACCTGTGTTTGTTGTTTGGCGGTTTGGAAACGTGATAAGACTTCGATGCGCATCGGCCAGTCGGCAAAGCGGTCTTTAAAGTTTTCAAAATGTTGTTGGGCGAGCAGGGTGGTAGGCACGAGGATGCCTACCTGTTTGCCATCATAGGCCGCGACAAAGGCCGCGCGCATCGCTACTTCGGTTTTGCCGAATCCGACATCACCGCATACCAATCGATCCATCGGTTTTTTCGATTGCATATCGGCGACAACGGCGGCGATGGTTTGAATTTGATCGTCGGTTTCCTCAAACGGAAAACCGGCACAAAATTGGGCATAGGCGTCGTCAGCAAGTTGATAGCTATAACCTTGTTTAGCTTCGCGTTGGGCATAAATATCCAGCAATTCAGCCGCTACATCACGGACTTTTTCGGCGGCCTTGCGTTTGGCTTTGTCCCATTTATCCGTGCCGAGTTTATGCAGGGGGGCGCTTTCTGGGCTGGCACCGGTATAACGGCTAATAAGGTGGAGCGAGGTGACCGGGACATAGAGTTTGTCATTTCCGGCATAGGCTATCATTAAAAACTCACGTTCATCGCCTTGTAGCGCTAACTTTTCCAAGCCTAGGTAGCGTCCAACGCCATGGTCAATATGGACAATCGGGCTGCCGATTTCTAATTCGACTAGGTTGCTAATGGCTTGATCAAACTCATGGTGTTTGGTTCGGCGTCGGCGTTTTTGCACCACCGTTTGACCGAGCAGTGCGGCTTCGGCAATCAACGTAAAGTCTTGGCTGTGAATCGAATCTTGTAGCGGGCCGACAACCAGGCCTGGTTGCGTTTTGCTGCAGGTTTCACGTTGTTGAGCTAGGTCAATCCAACTGTCAAATACCTTAGGGTGGATGCCCTGTTTGTTAAGCAGGTTTAAAAGTGTCTCGCGTCGGCCTAAGCTTTCGGCACAAAAGGCGATCTGCCCCTGATAGCGATCTAAAAACGCATTAAGTTTTGCCATCGGATAATCACTCTGGTGATCAACCCGTAAATCTGGCAGGGTTAGGGTGTTAAATCGTGCATTAAAGCGTTTGCCGTCACCGTTGCTATGCAGGCTAATACGATGAAAGTTTTTGAGTTTGCCCAAGCATTCCGGCGCACTCAGGATAAGCTGGTTAGGGGGGAGTAGCGGATAATCAGGGTTATGGCGTCCAATTTCGTAACGTTCGTTAAAGTCATGCCAGTTGTGTTCAATCGCTTCATCCAATTCACCCTGGTCAAAAAATAGCGTGTCAGTCGGAAGATAATCAAACAAGGTGGCGGTTTCAGCATGAAACAGGGGTAAATAGTATTCTAGCCCACCGACGTTTTCAGCGTCACTGACTTGCTTGTAAAGCGCACTGTTACGGTGTTGGCCGTCAAAAAAATCACGAAACGCTTGGCGGAATTGGCTAATACCGGTTTCAGTGAAATCATATTCTTTGGCCGGCAGCAGCTCTACCTGCTCGATCTGACCATTGGTTCGCTGGCTGTCCACGTCAAATAATCGCAACGTATCAATTTCGTCATCAAACAAATCAATGCGTATGGGTTGGCGGCTGCCCATTGGAAACAAGTCAATTAATGCACCACGAATAGCAAATTCACCGTGTTCCATCACTTGGCTGACACGTTGGTAACCTGCCGATTCTAGCTGGCTGGCGAAGGCGGCACTATCGAGGGTTTGCCCTGTTTTGAGTAGCAATGTGTGTTGTTGGATAAAGCGTGAAGGGGCGATTTTTTGTAGCAGGCTGGCTACGGGAATAATCAACAAGCCTTTATGGGTTTGCGGCAACTGATAGAGGGTTTTGAGTCGTTCGGATATGATGTCTTGATGCGGCGAAAAACGATCATAGGGTAGGGTTTCCCATTCTGGAAACGGCAAAAGTGTTAAATCATCAGGGGCAAAAAACCCGGTTAAATCCATCATTTCATTGGCTTGCGCCATGTCCTTGCAAACCAGTACCACCAGGCCTGCTGATTGTTGCGCCTGCCGAACAATCGCTAAGGCTTGTTCGCTTGGATTTAAGGCTCCCCAGTGGGAGCGACTGGCTTTTAGTTCAATAGCGTTAAGGTCAATAAGGGATAAAATCTGGCTCATGCCGGGGTTGCCTTTTACATCGGTAAATTGAGAAGTGATTATTCTAGCCCGAAAATTTTAGCGCTTGGGAATTTATCATGCTTAGTTTGCGATAGAATAGGCGCTTTTAGTTGATTGAGTGTTGGCATTTCGCATTATGAATTTTTTAATGGCCATTCATTTTTTGGATTTATTGGGTACCGTGGTGTTTGCGATTACCGGCTTATTAGCGGCCAGCCGTAAACAATTAGACTTGTTTGGTGCGGTGGTGTTGGCGATGGTGACGGCGGTAGGCGGCGGTACCTTGCGCGATTTAATTTTAGATGTACCGGTATTTTGGACTCAGCAAACGATTTATATCTATGTGATTGTGATATCGACACTCATTGTTTATGTTTACAACCGTTATTATGATATTCCGATGAAACTGCTGTTGGTGTTGGATGCGCTGGGTTTGGCGGTGTTTACCGTGATTGGCGCACAAAAGGCGTTTGAGCTGGGTTTCAGTGATCCGATTGTCATTATGTTTGGTATTATGACCGGTGTGGTCGGTGGTATTATCCGTGATGTGTTAGTGGGCGAAGTGCCACTGATTTTCCGTAAAGAAATTTATGCCACGGCATCCTTTTTAGGCGCCAGTGTATTGGTGTTGGGTTTACGCTTTTTGGATAGCCCGGAATTGGCTGCTTTGTTGGCCATGATCGTGGTGTTTGGTTTGCGAATGTTGGCAATTCATAAAAACTATGGCTTACCGATTTTTGTGTCTAAGTCTGCACCGGCAGACGACACCCCTAAAACTTAGAGACCGTTATGTTTAAACTTTCTTTTGAATGGCTATTAGGCCTGCGTTATATTCGCGCCAAGCGTCGAAATGGCTTTATCTCGTTTATTTCTATGTCGTCAATGATTGGTATCTCATTGGGTGTAATGGCGTTAATCACGGTGATGTCGATTATGAATGGCTTTCAGCATGAATTGCGTGAGCGCATCTTAGGCATGACCGCCCACTTAACCCTGTCGGACAATCATCATAACTTGTCTAATTGGTCGGGTCTTTATGAAATGAGCAAGCTTCATCCGCGGGTATTAGGCGCCGCGCCCAATATTATTGAGCAAGGGATGTTGTCGCAAGGTGAGCGGGTGAAAGGCGTGATGATTCGTGGCATATTGCCAGAACTCGAATCAGAGGTGTCGAGTATTGAAACGATTATGGTCACAGGCGAGGTGTCTGATCTTCAACCGCAGGGTTATGGGGTTATTTTGGGATTGGAATTGGCGCATAGTTTGGGCGTGTCGGTTGGTGATTCGGTTACCTTGATTGCCCCACAGGGTGCAGTGTCACCGGTTGGGATGTTGCCACGTATTAAACGTTTAACGGTAACCGGCTTGTTTAGAGCGGGGATGCACGAATATGACTCGGGGATGGCGTTGATTCACCTTGAGGATGCCGCTACGATTTTCCGTTACCGCGACGGTGCAGTAAGTGGCTTACAGTTAAAAATCGATGATCTTTTTAGAGTTTATGAAGTGCGTCGTGATTTTATTGTTAGTTTTAATGATCAGTTTTTAATCCGTGACTGGACGCAGCAGCATGCTAACTTTTTTAAAGCCATTCAAATGGAAAAACGCATGATGTTTATTGTGTTGGCACTGATTATCATGGTAGCTGCTTTTAACATTGTTTCGACGATGGTGATGGTCGTCACCGACAAACAGAAAGATATTGCGGTACTGCGTACGCTGGGTGCCTCACCTTTCAGTATCCAAAAGATTTTTATTATCCAAGGCTTGGTTATCGGCATTATTGGCGCGTATCTCGGCGTGGTCGGCGGTGTCGTTTTATCGCTTAATATTGATGTGATTATTCCGTTTATCGAGCAGCTGTTTGGTTTCCAGTTTTTCCCGGCGGATGTTTATTATATTAGCGAAGTGCCTTCCAAGCTGGAGTGGAGTGATGTTTGGGCGGTAGCAGGCCTGGCGTTTGTGTTGACCTTATTGGCGACGCTCTATCCGGCTTGGCGTGCATCACGAATTCAACCCGCGGAGGCCTTACGTTATGAGTGATTTTATTTTACAAGCGAGTGGTCTAGGCAAAACCTATAAAGACGGTGACTTGGAAACGCGGGTTTTGACAGACATTGAACTTCAGCTCGCGCCACGTCAACGTATGGCGGTTGTCGGGGCTTCGGGTTCGGGTAAAAGTACACTTTTGCACTTGTTGGCAGGTTTGGATAAGCCCACAGTAGGTGAAGTGCGTTTAGCGGGTCAGTCGTTTTCCAGTTTGTCCGAGTCAAAACGTGGCGTATTGCGCAATAAACATTTGGGATTTGTTTATCAATTTCACTATCTACTCGATGAACTGAATGCCTTAGAAAATGTGATGTTGCCATTACGAATTGCGCGTCAGACGCCGGAAACCGCTGAACAACGTGCGAGAGAGTTGTTAAAGCAGGTCGGTTTAGGGCATCGTTTGCAGCATAAACCGGCTGAATTGTCAGGCGGTGAACGTCAGCGAGTGGCGATAGCACGGGCTTTAATCACCCGACCCAGTTGTATTTTGGCCGATGAACCCACTGGAAATTTAGATTCAAAGTCCGCTGATCAAGTGTTTGAACTTATGCTGTCGTTAAACGAGCAGTTTGACACCGCTTTATTGGTGGTGACCCATGATTTAGCGCTGGCATCACAAATCGGCCAAACGATTACACTGGTTGACGGTTGCATTCAAAAGGATGCCGTCTAGCATGTTAGCGATTCAGTCAGTATCCTTGTTTGCCGGGACTAAATGCCTATTGGACAATGCTAATTTGACCTTGCATCCTGGGCAGAAAGTAGGGATTATTGGCCGTAATGGTGTCGGTAAATCGACCTTGTTTAAAGCGATTTTAGGTCAACAAACCCTTGACGCCGGACAAATCGCGATTCCGGCAAATTGGCAAATTGGCTATGTGCAACAGGAAGACTTGGACAGTGATCTCAGCGCGCTGGATTATGTGTTATCCGGTGATACCCTGTATTATCAATTGATTAATCAGCTTAAAAAAGCCGAACAGCAGAATGACGAAGCCGCGATGGTGGCGTTGCATGATCAACTTGATCATATTCAGGCTTATCAAGTTCCGCTCAAAGCCGAGCAATTATTATTTGGCTTAGGGTTTGAAAAAGCCGATTTAAGCCGCGAATACCGCGCGTTTTCAGGCGGTTGGCAAGTTCGCCTCAAGCTGGCGAAAGCCCTGATGCAGCGTTCGGATTTATTGTTGCTGGATGAGCCCACTAACCATTTAGATATAGAAGCGGTCGCTTGGCTGGAGCAGTGGCTAGCGGCTTATTCGGGAGCGGTGTTGCTCATCTCGCATGACCGGCATTTTTTGGATCAGGTTGTCACAGGTATTGCTTTGCTGGAAGAACAGCGGATTGCGTTTTACAGCGGTAACTTTGAAAGCTATGAGCGCCAACGTAGTATGCAGTTAATGCAGCAGCAGGCGTTGCTGGATAAACAAAAACAGCGGATGCAGCATTTGAAAAGTTTTATTTCGCGATTTAAAGCGAAGGCAAGCAAAGCCAAGCAAGCGCAAAGTCGCGTCAAGGCGTTGGAACGGATGGAAGAAATCGCACCGCTGCAGGCGACCAACCCGTTTCGTTTTGAGTTTTTTAATCCGGATCATTTGCCTGATCCGATGTTGCAAATAGAACAAGTTGGTTTTGGCTATGAAGTTTCAAAGCCCTTGTTGCATTCGGTTAACCTCGTGCTACGTGCTGGCGACCGTATTGGTTTGGTTGGCGTGAATGGTAGCGGTAAATCTACTTTTTTAAAGTTGATTGTTCAAGAGCTAAAACCGCAAACCGGTAAATTGTTTTATGCTAAGGGTTTAAAAATTGGCTATTTCGCCCAGCATCAGGTGGAGGCTCTGGATTTAGATGCCACGCCGGTTCAAACCCTGTTGCGAAATTTTGAAACCATCACCGAGCAGCAGGCGCGCGATTTTTTAGGCGGTTTTGGTTTCAGCCATGATCAAGCCTTGTCACCGATTCGCCATTTTTCCGGTGGCGAGAAGGCGCGTTTATCCCTGGCTGTGATTGTGTATCAAAAGCCGAATTTAATTATCCTTGATGAGCCAACGAACCATTTGGACATGGACGCGCGTGATGCGCTGGATGAAGCGCTGCAAGCTTTTGATGGTGCGTTGATTGTGGTATCACATGATCGACACATGCTGGCTGGGATTGTTGACCAATATTGGTGGGTGCATGAAGGGCAGGTGAGTTTGTTTCATGGTGATTTGGATGCCTATTTGCAACAAAGGTTGTTATTGCTTAAACAGCAAAAACTGGCTAAAACCGAAGCAGATACCCTAACAAAGCAACCAGGCCTGGTTGAAGAATCCGGCTTAAATAAAAAGCAACAGCGCCAACAAAACGCAGAGCAACGTAAACGCCTGCAACAAGCCACCCAAACCCAGCGCAAGCAGTTGGAAAAGGTGAATAAACAATTGGTGGTTAAACAGCAACGAATGGATGAGCTTCATGCGTTATTGGCGGATGATGCGATCTATCAGGCCGATCAGTTGGTGCAATTAAATAAACTTTTGGCCGAACAAGCCAATTGTCAAAGTCAGTTGGATGAGCTTGAGATGGCGTGGTTGGTTTTAGAGGAAGAAATTGAAGAGATAGTCAAAAAATTTGACTAGGCGTTAAGTTACTTAGCGCCTAGTTTGACGTAACTTATTAAGCTTGTGGCTTAACAAACGGTGAGCCGTGCTTCAGGCCTAGTTTTTTCAGAATCACTACCATCGGGCAAAAACGAAATACACCAGAAATAATTAGGTTTAAGCCTACAAAAGCGGTTAGAAGTAACCAGGCTTGTGAAACATAAAGGGCTAAACCAAGGCTAACCAGTACAACAGAGCCTGCTACCATTAAAACTACACGTTCGATAATCATTTAACTTCTCCAAAGTTGAGTTTATGATATAAATTAACATTTATATTGTAGCTTAAAATTATTTAATAATGTGTGCGTAGGGTAAAATAAAAATAAGGAAACGCTAATATTTGTGCCCTAAGTTTAGATTTTTCTTGTTGTTTTTGCCCATATCTGTATAATTTTGGGACTATTTATTATCGCTGTGTTGGTTTGTTTTTTTGAAAACTACACGGTAGCCATTTGAATTTAATAACTATTTGAGAATTTGTATGCAAGTATCTGTTGTAAAACCTGAGCAAGGCCTAGAGCACAAGTTGAGTGTGAGTTTTCCATCTAATGAATTTGATGCCAAGGTTGAAAAGCGCTTAAATGAAATGCGCCGCACTGTTAAGATGGATGGTTTCCGTCCAGGCAAAGTTCCAATGAATATGGTTAAAAAACGTTATTTGCCACAAGTTCAACAAGAACTTTTGGGCGAAACGCTTCATTATGCCTTTTTTGATGCAATGGATAAGGAAGGCTACAATCCAGCGGGTTACCCAGCGTTTGATGATGTAAAGCTAGAAAATGGCGAGATAAAGTTCGAAGCTCGTTTTGATGTTTATCCTCAGATTACTTTGCCTGCTTTTGACAGCATTGAAGTTGAAAAGCTTAGCGCAGAAGTTAAAGAAGAAGACGTTGACAAGATGATTCAACGACTTCAAGAGCAACGTTCTGCTTGGAAGCCTGCCGGCGCTGCTAAAAAAGCCAATATGGGTGAGCAGGTCATTATTGATTTTGTTGGAAAATTGGATGGTGTGGAATTTGACGGCGGTAAAGCAGAAAATGTTCCTTTAGAACTAGGTTCTGGTCGAATGATTCCAGGTTTTGAAGACGGTATTATTGGGATGAAAAAAGGTGAAACTAAAACGATTGATGTTACTTTCCCAGAACAGTACCAGGCTGAACACCTAAAGGGTAAAACAGCACAGTTTGATATTACTGTCCATTCTGTTCAGACCAAACAATTACCTGAGTTAGATGAAGAGTTTATAAAGTCATTTGGTATCGAAGACGGTACGGTTGAGTCTTTACGTAAAGAAATTCGTGAAAACATGGAGCGTGAATTAAAGCGCACCTTGGATGCTAAAAACCGCCAGGCCGCTTTCGATGCTTTAGAGAAGGCGGTTGATATTGAGGTGCCAAAATCTTTAGTAGCTCAAGAAGCAGAAACTATGTTGGAAAACTATATGCAGCGTTTAGAACAGCAGGGCATGCCTAAGGGGCAAATGCCTGGTCTAACGGCTGACATCTTTAGTGAGGAAGCAAAAAAACGCGTTAAGCTAGGCTTGGTTATTGGCGATGTGATTAAGGCTAATGATATTCAAGCTTCAGAAGCTGACCTTGATGCATTTATTGCTGAGCAGGCCTCTGCCTATGAAGAGCCGGAAGAGATTAAACAGTGGTACAAAGAGAATCCACAGCGCCTAAACGAAGCGCGTTCTGTGATTGTTGAGTCTGCTGTGGCGAAAAAAATCATGTCAGAAGCGAAAGTGAATGAGGTCACTAAAGCATTTGATGAGATTGTTAGCGCATCAGCCGCTTAAGTTTATTAGCTAGCAACTTTATTAAACCCTATGAACGGTTGTCACTGTCATAGGGTTTTTGTTTTTAAAATTCATTTAGAATGCAAAGTAGATTTAATTAGGGGTGGATCATGAATAGTTCGGTAATTAGAAATGCTTTAGTGCCTATGGTTGTTGAGCAGACCAGTCGAGGTGAGCGTGCCTATGATATTTATTCACGTTTACTCAAGGAGCGCGTGATTTTTTTGGTGGGCCAAGTTGAAGACCATATGGCTAATTTAATCGTGGCGCAAATGCTTTTCTTGGAAGCAGAGAACCCTGACAAAGATATACATCTATACATCAACTCACCTGGTGGCAGTGTTACAGCTGGCATGGCGATTTATGATACGATGCGTTTTATAAAGCCTGATGTTTCCACAATGGTTATGGGTCAAGCAGCGAGTATGGGGTCATTTTTGTTGGCAGCGGGTACCAAGGGGAAACGGTTTGCTTTGCCTAATTCTCGGGTAATGATTCATCAGCCATTAGGTGGTTTTCAAGGCCAAGCGAGTGATTTTGAAATACATGCACGTGAAATATTGTATATTAAAGATAAGCTAAATCGAGCATTGGCTGAAAATACTGGCCAGCCTATTGAGGTTATTGAACGTGACACGGATCGTGATAACTTTATGAGTGCGCAACGCGCAATGGAATATGGTTTGGTCGATCAAGTATTGCACAACCGCTAGGAATAAAAGCTATGAAAGAAAAAATGTTATATTGCTCTTTTTGTGGAAAGAGTCAAGATGAGGTGCGTAAGCTTATAGCTGGCCCATCAGTTTATATTTGTGATGAATGCATTGAACTATGCAACGATATTTTGCAGGAAGAATTAGGGGCGGATGTTGAGCATAGTTTTGACCTTGAAAACCTGCCCACTCCACATGAGATTAGTGCCATTCTTGATGATTATGTGATCGGTCAAGAAAAAGCGAAAAAAGTCTTATCGGTTGCGGTTTATAACCATTATCGTCGTTTGCAAAACGCAAACAATTCCGATGAGGTTGAGTTAACAAAGAGCAATATTCTGCTGATTGGGCCAACCGGTTCAGGTAAAACCTTATTGGCGCAGACCATGGCGCGTTTACTTGACGTACCGTTTGCCATTGCCGATGCGACTACCCTGACCGAAGCCGGTTACGTTGGCGAGGATGTTGAAAGTATTGTTTTAAAACTGCTTCAACGTTGCGATAATGACCCGGCAAAAGCCGAGCGTGGCATCATTTACATTGATGAGATAGATAAAATTACCCGTAAATCTGAAAACCCTTCGATTACTCGTGATGTGTCGGGTGAAGGTGTTCAGCAGGCTTTGCTAAAATTGATTGAAGGTACGCAAGCTGCCGTTCCACCACAGGGAGGACGTAAGCATCCGAATCAGGAAATGATTTATGTTGATACCTCAAAAATTTTGTTTATTGTGGGGGGCGCTTTTGAAGGGCTAGACAAGATTATCGAACAGCGCACTGAAAAGAATTTAGGGATTGGTTTTTCTGCAGATATCAAATCTAAAGATAAGGTTAAGACTCTAACTCAAAAGTTTGCTGAAATTGAACCAGAGGACTTAACAAAGTTTGGTTTAATTCCTGAGTTTGTAGGACGTTTGCCCGTTATTGCTTCACTGACTGAGTTAGATGAAAAAGCCTTGGTTCAGATTCTAACCGCACCCAAAAATGCACTGGTTAAGCAGTTTCAAAAAATGTTTGAGCTTGAAGGTGCGCAGCTAGAGTTTAGAAACGATGCTTTAACTGAAATCGCTAAACTTGCTATTGCCAGAAAAACCGGGGCGCGTGGTTTACGTTCGATCCTTGAGCAGGTTTTGTTGGATACCATGTATGATTTACCTAGCATGAAAAATGTTGAGAAAGTGGTTGTTAACAAAGCGGTTATTCAGGGCAAAAAGCCACCGATGGTGGTTTATCATGATGTTGCTAAAGCAGCGAGTGAATAATCTTAATATTTGATGACAAAGCCCAGCCAGTCTGGGTTTTTTATTCTAAAGAAGAGTGTTTATGGATATTAATCAAATCGCGATGAAAATGAATGTGTTAGTCATGCCTCTGCGAGATGTGGTTGTGTTTCCTGGCTCTGTCATGCCTTTGTTTGTTGGACGTGCAAAGTCAATCAGTGCTGTGTTTGAGGCACAAAGACGCGATAGACAACTTTTTTTAATTGCACAAAAAAGTGCTGATCAAGATGATCCTGATATCTCCGATTTATATAGCGTTGGTACGCTTGCCAATATTTTGCAAACACTCAAGCTTCCAGATGGAACCGTTAAAGTTCTGGTTGAAGGCGTGCAGCGTTTTGAACTAGTCAACCTGCATAGCCGTGATGGTTTTTTAGCGGCAGATATAGCTGCTTTAGAGCAAGACTTGGGGCCTGATAGTGATACACGTGCCTTGTCCAATCTTTTACGGGATAGGTTTCTTTATCTGGCTGATTTGCGCAAGAAATTGCCATCAGAGGTTAAAGAGTCGATTGAGCGTTCGGAAGAGCCTAATCGTTTAGTAGATTTAATTGGTGCCAATATGGCGCTTACCATGGATCGTAAGCAAGCGCTCTTGTCCTTGTTGTCGGTTAATGCACGTCTCGAACAATTACTTGCCTACATTGAAGAAGATATTGATCTGATTGAGTCCGAGAAACGGATCACCATGAGGGTTAAAAGCCAGATGGATCGAACCCAGAGAGAGTTTTATCTCAATGAAAAGATCAAAGCTATTCACAAGGAACTGCGCACTGATGCTGATGGTGTTGATGAGTTTGAGCAGTTGGAGCAAAAGATCAAGCAAGCCCAAATGCCTGCCGATGTTGAATCTAAAGCTCTGGTGGAATTCAAGAAACTAAAGCAAATGCAAGCTCAGTCAGCTGAAGCCAATGTGATTAGAAATTATTTAGACTGGTTGCTACAATTGCCTTGGAAGAAAAGGTCTCGGGTTTCTAAGGATCTTAACAAGGCTCAGAATGTCTTAGATCAACAACATTATGGTTTGGAAAAGGTTAAAGAGCGTATAGTAGAGTATTTGGCCGTTCAACAAAGAGTTAAAAAGATCAAGGGATCTATTCTATGTTTGGTTGGTCCTCCAGGCGTTGGTAAAACAACCCTTGCACGTTCTATAGCTGAGGCTACTAACCGTGAGTATGTCAGAATGGCCCTAGGTGGCGTGCGTGATGAAGCTGAAATTCGTGGACACAGAAAAACCTATATTGGTGCGTTGCCGGGTAAAATCATTCAAAAAATGGCGAAGGCCGGTACGGTTAATCCTTTGTTTCTTCTTGATGAAGTGGACAAGATGGCCTCTGATTCACGAGGGGATCCGGCTAGTGCGCTGTTAGAAGTGCTTGATCCTGAACAAAACGCAACGTTTAATGATCACTACTTGGAAGTCGATTATGATTTGTCCGATGTGATGTTTATTGCAACCTCTAATTCAATGGATATTCCTGAAGCTTTGCTTGATCGAATGGAGGTGATTAATCTCTCAGGTTACACAGAGCCCGAAAAAATAAATATTGCGCTACGCTATTTAATCGAAAAAAATCTTCAGGATCATGGGCTCAAGTTACAAGAACTAACCATAACAGAAGCAGCTGTTAAGAGGATTATTCAAGTTTATACCCGTGAAGCCGGGGTGCGTGATCTTGACCGAAATATTGCTAAAATTTGCCGTAAAGCGGTTAAGCAAATACTGGACAGGTCTAAGGCGGTGCCGATCACGGTAGATGCTAAGGATTTAGAGGATTATCTTGGGGTTGCTAAATATCGTTTTGGATTGGCGAGTCTCGAAAATCAAATTGGACAAGTCACTGGTCTTGCATGGACAAGAGTGGGTGGGGATTTGTTGAAAATTGAAGCGACCGCAATGCCTGGCAAAGGTAAACTTGAAAGCACTGGGCAATTAGGCAGTGTCATGTCTGAGTCAGTTCAGGCCGCGATGAGTGTGATTAGAAGTCGTTCGGCCAGTTTAGGCTTGCCTGCTGATTTTTATGAAAAAATTGATCTACATCTTCATTTTCCGGATGGGGCAACCAAAAAAGATGGTCCCAGCGCAGGAATTGCCGTGTGTACTGCAATCACCTCGGTATTAACCAAGATTCCTGTCAGGGCAGATGTTGCCATGACAGGAGAAATCACACTAAGAGGTGAGGTTTTACCGATTGGTGGGCTTAAAGAGAAGTTATTGGCGGCATTGCGCGGTGGAATTAAGGTGGTCTTGATACCTCATGATAATATTAGAGATTTATCCGATATTTCGACTGAAATAACCGATCAGCTTGATATAAAGCCAGTTCGTTGGTTTGATGAGGTACTCAAAGAGGCATTGGTTTCGCAGCCTGAAGCCTTAGATTATGAAGATGGCCTGGTAAGTGCTTTGGGGGTCAGGAAGTTAACAAACGTTGTTATCGATGAACAAAAAGCTCATTAATAGCTGTAATTAAACTATTTCTCTTGACATTGTTGGGGCTGGGTTGCTATAAATGCCTTAGTCCATTCTAATGGCAATAAATTTTTTTCAACGGAGTAAAAAACATGAATAAATCTGAATTAGTAAGCGCGATTGCAGAAAAAGCTGGCTTAACAAAAGTACAAGCTGCTAGTGCGTTAGATGCGACGGTTGCAAGTGTTACAGCTGCTTTAGCTAAGGGTGACCAGGTTGCGATCATCGGTTTCGGTACCTTTAAAGTTGGTGAACGCGCTGCACGTACAGGACGCAATCCACAAACTGGCGCTGAAATGCAGATTCCAGCGGCCAAAGTACCGAAATTTGCTGCTGGTAAGGCTCTTAAGGATGCGGTTAACTAATTTAGAAAAAATGTTTTAAATTAGTATTAAATTTTGTTGACAATGCTGCCCATCCCTTTATAATACGCGCATCAATTAAGCGCAGTGGTTGTAAGACAAAGCGCTCGCAATCAAGCCTGTGAGGTTTGATTGAGTGGAATAATTGGGTGCTTAGCTCAGCTGGGAGAGCATCGCCCTTACAAGGCGAGGGTCGGGGGTTCGAACCCCTCAGCACCCACCAAAATTGGAGCGGTAGTTCAGTTGGTTAGAATACCGGCCTGTCACGCCGGGGGTCGCGGGTTCGAGCCCCGTCCGCTCCGCCAATTTTAAAAGGCTAGCATAGCTAGCTTTTTTATTGCGACAATGACAAGTTGCAAAACACGCGAGTGTTAAAACGTTTCAACGGGTGCTTAGCTCAGCTGGGAGAGCATCGCCCTTACAAGGCGAGGGTCGGGGGTTCGAACCCCTCAGCACCCACCAAAATTTGGAGCGGTAGTTCAGTTGGTTAGAATACCGGCCTGTCACGCCGGGGGTCGCGGGTTCGAGCCCCGTCCGCTCCGCCAACATTTAAAAGCCCCAAGTTCATATGAGCTTGGGGCTTTTTTGTTTTTAAGCAAGGCGATAGCGCACCAAACCCACGACACTGTTTTACAGTTGTAAGTGAGATTGGCTTTTGTTGGGTTTAGTTTTTAGGCTTCGCCTTCAAAGCACTCTGCTTGTTCCGTGGTGTCTGGAAACTGTAGGAACTGTCTGATCCAAAGCTGGTAAAGCCATTCAGTTACCGGGCGTTGCTTGCTCCAGCGCTGTAATGTATTGGCGTCGATGCGGTCATGGTTCGCTATCTGCATAATAACGCCGTCAGCAATGCCCTCTGTCGGCCATTCAAAACCATTGATCGTTAACACCAGTTCCTCACAGATCCGTTGGAATGCAAAACGACAAATCGGGTCGCGTTCAAGATAGTCGGCTTGTTTTATCGCTTCAATAAATGCCTCTAGATCTCCGGCTTCTTCATCGGTTAGGGGTTCAGGCAGAGCATTGTGGGCCTGTTGATCCAGTTGCGTAGCAAAGCGTCCAAACCAGCGTTGCAGCGATTGTTCATCGTTTAATGCCGCTTGTAATAACTGTTTAGCGTTTAACCAGGCCTGGTTATTAATTTCACCCGGTTGGGTATTTTGCCAGTTAGGATCTAGGTACATCGTTTGGAATAAGCTAGATTCAGATAGATAGTCACCAAAGCTGTCCCAAAGTTCCTGACCTTTGTAGCTGCGGTAGCCAATCGAGTAGGTCATACAGTCATCATCCAGCGCGACACCATGATGTCCCCATTTCGGTGGGAGATAAAGAATGTCACCGGCTTCCAGGACATATTCCTCTTCAATGTTAAATTCACGCATTAAGCGCAGTGGCGTGTTTTCAAGGTAGTTATCGAGTTCACAATTATGCGCGGTTAGCATCCATTTACGCTGTCCTGCGGCTTGCAATAAAAAAACATCATAATGATCAAAGTGTGGGCCGACATTGCCGCCCTCTGTGGCATAGCTAATCATAATATCGTCTATGCGCCAGCGTGGGATAAAGTCGAACTGATTGAGTAATTGTTGTACCTCTGGAATCAAGCGGTCCATACCTTGAACTAGCAGAGTCCAGTTTTTTTCCGGCAAGCTTGCATAGTCTTGTTCGCTAAAAGGTCCGGTGCGAAGCTCGTAATCCTGCGTCCCATGTTGCAGCACCATTCTGCTTTCCACTTCATCCTCAAGCGAGAGCCCGGCCAATTCTTCCGGTGTAATGGGGCTGATAAAGTTGGGTAGGGCTTGTTTAATCAGTAGCGGTTTTTTCTGCCAATAGTCTTTTAAAAAAGTTTGGCTATCAATTTGGTTGAACGTAATCATAAGGAGAGTCCTAAAAGGAGGAGGGCGTTATTCAGGTTTAATTGGGTTCCTAACTTATAAGCTGGAACCCGTATAGCGTTAAATAGCGTGTTAAATCAAATGGGTGTTTAGCGGCCTTTTAAAATAGTCAGTGCCAATTCGATGGTTTCGGCCTGACGTTGGGCGTTACCTATATAGCTGCCTGGAGTCATGTCTTTTAGGCTCTGCTTGGCCTCAGCCGGTAATTCTAACTGATCAACAAACTCTTGCATGATTTGTGAGTTGACACGACGACCACGGGTTAAGTCCTTGAGTTTTTCATAGGGTTTTTCAATCCCATAACGACGCATAACGGTTTGAATCGCTTCGGCTAATACTTCCCAGTTGTCATCAAGGTCTTGCGCAAGTTTGGCTTCGTTAACTTCAAGCTTACCTAGGCCTTTCATGCTGGCTTGTAGCGCGATTTGGGTATGCGCCACACCAACACCCAGGTTGCGCAATACCGTGGAGTCGGTCAAATCACGCTGCCAGCGAGAAATCGGTAGTTTTTGCGCCAGATGTTCAAAAATTGCGTTAGCCATCCCCAAGTTGCCTTCTGAGTTTTCAAAATCAATCGGGTTGACCTTGTGAGGCATGGTCGAAGAACCGATTTCGCCAGCCACGGTTTTCTGTTTGAAGAAGCCGAGCGCAATATAGCCCCAAACATCGCGGTCAAAGTCAATTAACACGGTATTAAAGCGTGAAATCGCATGGAAATACTCAGCAATATAGTCATGGGGCTCAATTTGAATGGTGTAAGGGTTCCATGCCAAGCCAAGCGATTGAACAAACTGTTCAGACAGTTCGTACCAGTTAATGCTGGGGTAGGCCGATAAGTGAGCATTGTAGTTGCCAGTGGCGCCATTGATTTTACCCATCACTTGAACTTGCATCAGTTGTTTAATCTGGCGCTGTAGGCGATAAGCGACATTGGCAAATTCTTTTCCAACTGTCGTCGGCGAAGCCGGTTGGCCGTGGGTACGTGAAAGCATCGGAATCGCGGCCATCTCAATCGCTTGGCGCGCAATTTCATCCACCAGTTTTTGCATTTGCGGTACCAAGACCTGTTCACGCGCTTCTTTCAGCATCAGCGCGTAGGCTAGGTTATTGATGTCTTCTGAGGTGCAGGCAAAGTGAACAAATTCATTGATTTTATTCAACTCATCTATCGGTGCCATGTGTTCTTTAATGAGGTATTCAACCGCCTTGACATCATGGTTGGTGGTGCGTTCTATTTCTTTTACCCGTTGTGCCATCTCAAGGGTGAAGTTATCAACAAGGATTTGTAAGTGGGCTTTCGCTTCAGGACTAAAAGCCGGTACTTCTGGAATGCCGGGGTGGTTGGCTAACATATTCAACCAGGACACTTCAACACGCACTCGGTTTTTAATTAGCCCATACTCGCTGAAAATCGATTTTAAATCGGTTAAGCGGCTCCCGTAACGACCGTCAACCGGAGAAATGGCAGTGAGTTCTGAAAGAAAAAGAGCGTCAGACATAGGGCTTCCTTGTTAATAAACGATGTTAAATCGTGATATTATATCGCAATTAAGGACTAGCTAAGGACTCTCTTGGAGTCGAAATAATAATGGAGCATAATTTATGTTAGAAGCTTATCGTCAACTGGTTGCTGAACGTGAACAGCAGGGAGTTCCAGCCTTACCGTTGGATGCACAACAAACCGCCGAGCTTATTGAATTACTAAAACAACCTAATCCTGCTGAGGTTGAGGTGTTAGTTGAGTTGTTAACGCATCGTGTTCCACCTGGGGTTGACGAGGCTGCTTACGTTAAAGCCAGTTTTCTTGCGGATGTGGCAAAAGAAACATTAAAAGTGGACGCGATTTCCCCGGAAAAAGCTGCGTTTTTACTAGGTACCATGATGGGGGGCTACAATGTTCAGCCTTTAATCGATTTATTGGACAGTTCAAATACTGCAGTGGCTGAAACCGCGGTGGCCGCTCTGTCGAAAACACTACTGGTTTATGATGCCTATCATGATGTTTTAGAAAAAGCCGATAGCAATGCCTATGCAAAACAAGTGATTGACTCTTGGGCGAATGCTGAGTGGTTCACCAATCGTAAACCCTTAGCGGAAAAAATCACTGTGACGGTGTTTAAAGTCGATGGCGAAACCAATACCGATGACTTATCACCGGCAACGGCGGCTTGGTCGCGCCCGGACATTCCTTTACATGCTAAAGAGATGCTGGCGTCAAAAATGGAAAACGTACCGCAAATTATTGAAGAGCTAAAAGCCAAAGGCCACCCGGTAGCCTATGTTGGCGATGTGGTCGGTACCGGCTCTTCTCGTAAATCCGCGATGAACTCCGTTATGTGGTGGTTCGGTGACGATATTCCGTATGTGCCGAACAAGCGTCAAGGTGGCGTGGTTTTAGGTGGAAAAATCGCTCCGATTTTCTTTAATACCGCTGAAGACTCGGGTTCCTTGCCGATTGAGTGTGATGTGGCGCAAATGAATATGGGCGACGTCATCCATATCTATCCGTTTGAAGGCAAGATCACCAATGATAAGGGTGAAGTGATTTCGACCTTTAAGCTTGACCCGATTACCATGCCGGATGAAGTACGTGCTGGGGGGCGTGTGCCGTTAATTATCGGGCGTGATTTAACCGATAAAACGCGTCGTGCATTAGAACTTGCGCCGAGTGATTTGTTTATTCGCCCCACCGATGGTGATACCGCCACCCATGGTTACACGCTTGCGCAAAAAATGGTTGGTCAGGCCTGTGGCGTCGCCGGTGTGCGTCCTGGTATGTACTGTGAACCGCATATGTCCACCGTTGGTTCGCAAGATACCACCGGTGCAATGACCCGTGATGAAATGAAAGAGTTGGCGTGTTTAGGCTTTAGTGCCGACTTTGTGCTGCAATCCTTCTGTCATACTGCGGCCTATCCCAAGCCGGTTGATATTAAATTACAGCACAGCCTACCGGATTTTATTACCAGTCGTGGCGGTGTTTCCTTGCGCCCAGGTGACGGTGTAATTCATTCTTGGTTGAACAGGATGCTGTTGCCGGATGCTGTGGGAACAGGTGGCGATTCACATACCCGTTTCCCGATAGGGATTTCATTCCCAGCGGGGTCTGGCTTGGTGGCGTTTGGTGCGACCTTAGGTGTGATGCCGTTAAATATGCCGGAATCGGTATTAGTGCGTTTTAAAGGCAAGATGCAGCCAGGGATTACGCTGCGTGACTTGGTGAACGCGATTCCGTATCAAGCGATTCAGCAAGGTTTGCTCACGGTTGAGAAAAAAGGCAAGAAAAACGTGTTTAATGGTCGCGTACTGGAAATCGAAGGCTTGCCGGATTTAAAAGTGGAGCAGGCGTTTGAGTTATCGGATGCTTCGGCGGAACGGTCGGCGAACGGCTGTGTGGTCAAACTGGGTGAAGCACCGATTATTGAGTTTTTAAAATCGAATATTCGCTTGATTGAATGGATGGTTGAAAACGGTTATAAAGATGCACGCACCTTGTTACGTCGTCGTGATGAGATGCAGAAGTGGATTGATAATCCGGTATTGCTTGAAGCGGATGCTGATGCCCAGTATGCCGAAATTATTGAAATTGACTTGAATCAAATCAAAGAACCGATTGTGGCTTGCCCTAATGATCCTGACGACGTAAAACTCTTGTCTGAGGTTGCCGGTGAGAAAATTGATGAGGTGTTTATTGGTTCGTGTATGACCAATATTGGTCACTATCGCGCCGCCGGTAAAGTGCTAGAAACGGTTAAGGGCTCGGTTCCGACTAAACTTTGGATTGCACCGCCTACCAAAATGGACGAGCGTCAATTGATTGAAGAAGGTTATTACAGCACATTTGGGCGTACAGGCGCTCGCACTGAAATGCCAGGGTGTTCGTTATGCATGGGTAACCAAGCGCGAGTTGCTGATGGCGCCACGGTGTTTTCAACTTCAACTCGAAACTTTCCTAACCGTCTAGGCAATGGGGCTAATGTTTATTTGGGTTCAGCTGAATTGGCCGCGGTGATTGCAGCGATGGGTAAATTGCCCACCGTTGAGGAGTATATGGCGCAAGTCGGTATGCTGGATACCATGGCGGATGATGTCTATCGCTATTTACAGTTTGATGAAATGGCCGATTACGAGATTAAATCACCGGCTAAACTTGCAGAAATAGGGGTTGCAGTCGCTTAAAGGCGGCTAGTAACCAATGAGTCACCAGGCCTGGTGACTCATTCAAGCTTTAATTGTGTAAAGAAGATAATAAAAAAAACCGGTTTTAAAACCGGTTTTTTTATAAAGCTTATAATGCGTTACTTGCCACGATAAGTAATGCGGCCTTTGGTAAGGTCGTAAGGCGTCAGCTCAACTTTTACCTTATCACCAGCAAGGATTCGGATGTAATTCTTACGCATGCGCCCTGAAATGTGCGCTAATATTTCATGTCCGTTTTCTAATTCTACTTTAAACATGGTGTTGGGTAAGGTTTCTAAAACTGTACCTTCAAATTCTATAACGTCTTGTTTTGCCATAAGTCCTGTCTGAGGAATATCCTTGATTAAAATTGTTGCGGATTATAGCACAGGTTAGTTTGTTGAATTCAAATAATTTTTACGGATTAACTGAATTATTTTGGCATGCTTAGCTTTTGCTAGAGCAGGTTGTAGCAAGCAGGTCATTAAAGTTTGGTCGTCAAGGCTTAGTAATGACTCAAACGCGCTTAAGGTGGCTAAGTCAGTTTCATGGCATAGCTTATGTTCTATAAAGGCTTGGAGCAATAGATCGGTTTCAAGGTTGCCGCGGCGAGCTTGGTATTTGAGTTGATTTACTGAAACGACTTTATTGATCAACATGGATTATTAGTTCTTTGTTTTTATTGTTGTATTTTCACTCATTAATAACTATTATATGACTATTGGTCATTTTGTTTAATTTTAAGGGGTGTTTTTATGTTGCTTAGTCAAGCCTCGACAACACTGGTTTTTAGCGAAAAGCAAAGTTTTAACGAATTTAAAAATGGATTGTCATCGATAAAAGATAATCCACAAGTTAAGAGTGTATTAATTTTTTCGGCAGATAACAATAATTTTGATGAGAATGAGTTGGATCAGTTGCTAAAGCAGCAAACGATTTCGATCTTGGGAGGCATTTTTCCTGAGATTGTTTATCAGACCAAAAGTTATAGCCATGGTTTTTTAATGGTTGGCTTACCCTATGAAATGGAGGTCGGCCTTGTTGAGGGGTTAAGTGATCCTGCTTTAAATTATGCCGACCTGATTGAATCTTTGTTTGCTGATCAATTGGATGCCCAAACTGGGCTGGTTTTTGTTGACGGGTTATCGAAACGTATTTCTGGTTTAGTTGATGGTTTATTCGAAGTTTTTGGTTCTGAAGTTAATTTTATTGGTGGCGGAGCGGGTTCTTTAAGTTTTATTCAAAAACCTTGTTTGCTATCTCAACATGGCTTACTGATGGATGCAGCCTTAATAGCATTGATTGATAAGCCGAGCCGACTTGCGGTGGGGCATGGTTGGAAGACGATTCACCCAGATCATCAGGTAACGCAGGTTGATAAAAATATTATTTATCAAATCGATAACAGAAATGCTTTTGAAGTCTATGGTGAAGTTGTTAATCAACATTCGATAGAGGCGATTACTCGAGACAATTTTTTCAGTATAGCGCAAGCCTTTCCATTTGGTATTAATAAACTGAATGGTGATAAGGTGGTACGAGATCCTATTGCGGTAACCCCTGAAGGGGGCTTGGTTTGTGTTGGTGAGTTGTCGCAAGGTGATTTTGTTGATATTTTGTCTGCTAAGGCACAAGACTTAGTTGAGTCTGCAGGTCAAACGACCCGAGCGGCCTATGCGACTGAAGCAACACAGACGCCAGTGATTCATTTAACGATTGATTGTATTTCACGTGGCTTGTTTTTAAAGCAAGCGTTTGTGGAAGAATTGGATGCGATTAGGCAATATTCTGATCCGCATTTACCGATAGTGGGTGCTTTAGTTTTAGGGGAAATCGCTAATTCTGGCGAAGGGTATCTTGAATTCTATAACAAAACAACCGCCATTGCGGTACTATAGAATTTTGGGCTTTTAAGGCTTATATTATGATGCCCTCCAATGTAGAAACGCGTGTTAGGGTTCTTTATGAAATTGCGATGGCCATCGGTAACACACTGGATGAAAAACAGTTGTTACAGGATTGCCTCAAGGTGATTTTGCGCAAGCTGAATGGTGTTGCCATTTCATATTATGATACCCGTCAAGATTGTGTCATGCTTGCGTTACCAAGACGAGGCATGAAACAGGACTATATTGAGCGGCTGGAGGTTTTATTAGCGGCTGAGAAACAGCGTTATTCTGAATCTGGTTTTGTCAGGTCTTGGCAGCTAGACTCAGGCTTAATTCAATATGCGTTTAAGATTAGTCATCTAGGTTGGTTAACCCTGGTCAGTGCCCAGTCAATTGATGAATTAACTTTGAGTTCACTAGGTCCTGTTTGCGATAAACTGGCGACCTCAATTCAATCTTGTCGTGGTAATCAACAGCTAATAGAGCAAGAGCAAAGGCTCCAGACAGCGCTTTATAATTTAAAAAAGGCGCAGCAATCCCGCGATAGTTTTTTAGCGAACATGAGTCATGAAATCCGTACTCCTCTTAACGGGATTTTGGGGTTTTTATATCAATTGGAAGATACAGATTTAACTTCTCAGCAACAGCATTACTTGTCAATTATTAAACATAGTTCAGATACCTTGGTTGCTATCATTAATGATATTTTAGATTTTTCTAAAATGGATGCGGGCAAGCTGACATTGGATGTTAAACCTTTTCATTTAATTGATGCGGTAACACCGATTGTTGAGTTATTTCGAGCCAAGGCAGCCAAGCAGAATACTTTTCTAGAATTTATTCAGCAGGGAAATATCCCTGAAGTGATTAGAGGTGATTCGCTCAGGCTAAAGCAAATTTTGAGTAATTTAATTAGTAATGCGGTTAAGTTTTCTGAAAATAAACAGGTTTCGGTTATTTTACAAGCCCAACCCGGTGAGCAGCTAGGCAGGGTTTTGCTTAGTTTACAAGTTCGTGATACAGGGATAGGCATCGCACCTGAAAAGCTGGCTCTATTAGGGCAGCCTTTTGTTCAGGCGGAAAGCACGACTACACATCATTTTGGCGGTACAGGCTTGGGGTTGGCGATTTGCAAAGGATTGCTGGATTTAATGGGCTCCAAGCTTCAAATAGAAAGCGTTTTAGGCCAAGGCAGTTGTTTTTACTTTAGTTGGCAGGCAGAGGTTTGTCAGTCTAAGACCGCTGTTAACGAACCGCGCGCCTTAAAGCAAAACCTTGGGCAAGCCTATCCAGAAAAGCGTGTTTTATTGGTAGAAGATAACAAAGTAAATCAAATGCTTATGAAAGCTATTTTAAGCAAGGTTCAATTAAAGCCCGATCTAGCTGAAGATGGTCAGCAGGCTGTTGATATGTATTGTGCCGCGAGTGGGGTTTATGATTTGGTGCTGATGGATATTAATATGCCGGTGATGGATGGGGTAGAAGCGACTCAGAAAATTCGTCAGTATGAGTCAGAAGCAGGTTTAGAGGCTACCCCCATTATCGCGTTGACGGCCAATGTTTTGCGTGGAGACCGAGAGCGTTATCTAGCGCATAGCATGAATGAGGTTTTAGCCAAACCTTTGGAGATGGATAAGTTGAATCAAGTTTTCACGCAGTTTTTAAATCAATAACTTGGATAGGAGTGAATATGCACGTGACCTGGGTTGAGGTATCGGTTAAACCAGAGTGTGTCGAAGCTTTTGTAAGCGCCTGTTATGACAATCATTGCGCTTCGATTAAAGAACCGGGAAATCGCCGTTTTGATGTATTACAAGACAGCCATGACCCGACACAGTTTCGTTTGTACGAAGCCTATTCAAGTGAGGCCGAGGCCAAAGCACATAAAGATACCGCGCATTATCAAGTGTGGCGTCAAGTGGTAGCCGATATGATGGCGAGTCCTCGTCAGGGTTATGTTTATCAAGCTTTGTTTCCCCAATAATCGGCATCCATTTTAGCTTTTTTCTAAAATTTGTTGCTTTATTTCAGAAATAGCTTGGCTTGGATCTAAACCTTTAGGGCAACTGGCAGTACAGTTTTGGATATTGCGACAGCGAAAGGTAGTGTAGGGGTCGTCAAGCTGTGTAAGCCGTTGTCGCGTTTGGATGTCGCGGCTGTCACTTATAAATCGGTGAGCCGCAAGCAAGGCCGCAGGTCCTGCGAATTTATCTGGATTCCACCAAAAAGAGGGGCAGCTGGTGGTACAGCAGCCACAAAGAATACATTCGTAGTTCCCATCTAACTTGGCTCGCTCCATCGGGGTTTGAAGGTGTTCTTGGTTTAAGTCTATTTCGCTGGTTTGTAAGTAGGGTTCAACCTGGTCATAGTGTTGGTAAAACTGTGTCATATCGACAACCAGGTCACGTATTACAGGCAGGCCTGGTAGTGGGCGTAAGATGACTTTTTTACCAAGCTCTGCTAAGGGCGTAATGCAGGCCAGTTTGTTTTCGCCGTTTACGTTCATTCCATCCGAACCACACACGCCTTCTTGGCAGGAGCTACGAAACGTCAAACTGGGGTCTTGTTGCTTTAGGCGTTTTAATGCATCCAGTAGCATCATTCCCGGTTTTATCTGTGTTTCGTCAAGAATTAATTCTTGATTATAGGGCGCTTTGTCGGTCTCGGGGTTAAAACGATATAGAGTAAAAATCATTGGGCTATCCTAGTAAACGCGAGGTTTAGGCATAAAACCATCTAGTGTTAAGGGTTGAAGATTGACCGGTTTGCTATCAATCTGATGGTTGTGCGAAAAATATAAGCTATGTTTTAACCAGGCCTGGTCATCTCTTTCAGGGAAATCGATGCGACTGTGCGCACCGCGACTTTCTTGTCTTGCTAGGGCGCTATGAAGGGTGGCATAGCCCAGTTGTATTAGGTTTTCAAGCTCAAACGCTTGAACCCGCTCAAGATTAAATACATTTGAAGGATCTTTTAAACCGACTTGGTTTAAGCGTTCAACCAAGCTGTCCAACTTAGGCAGGCCTGCTTTAAGGGTTTCTTCATCACGAAAAACCCCGCAATGTTGTTCCATTGTACGCTGAAGATCTTGTTTTATCAGGTCAATAGAGTCGTTAGGCGTATTGAAGTTTAAGGCCTGCTGCCAGCGGTCAATGCGTTTTTGAACCGCTTCCAGTTTTAAAGGCGTTTCACTTTTTTGATTGTTTTTTTCTATCAGGCTTTGGTGTATGTGCCTAGCCGCCTCACGACCAAATACCACAATATCCAACAGAGAGTTACCGCCGAGTCGATTGGCACCATGGACGGAAACACAAGCGGCTTCACCGATCGCGTAGAGGTTGGGCAGAGCTTGAATTTGGTCGTTTTGTTTGGTGATGACCTGACCATGAAGGTTGGTTGGAATGCCCCCCATCATGTAATGGCAACTTGGATGAATCGGAATAAGACTGTTAACCGGGTCTTTGCCAGTAAAGGTCAGACAGATATCTCGAATACCCGGTAAGCGGGTTTTGATCACCTCCGGATCAAGGTGGGTCAAATCCAGTTCAATATAATCCTTGTGTTCTCCGCAGCCTCGACCTTCACGAATTTCAATGGCAATCGCTCGAGAAACCACATCGCGGGAAGCAAGATCCTTTACCTTAGGCGCATATTTCTGCATAAAGGCTTCCCCTAAGCGATTAAGTAAAATGCCGCCTTCTCCACGAGCGCCCTCAGAGATAAGCATTCCCTTGGCTGCAACACCGGTAGGGTGAAATTGCCAAAACTCCATGTCCATCAGGGGTAGGCCGGCCCTGAGTATCATGCCTAGCCCATCGCCTGTATTTATCATTGCATTGGTGTTGGTTCTAAATAGTTGACCTGCGCCACCGGTAGCGATTAAAAAGGTATCTGCATGAATGAGCTGGTAGTCACCTGATGCAATGTCCAGCACCATGACGGCACCAATTTGATCTTGCTGGTCTTTGACTAAATCAAGCGCTAACTGTTCGTTGAAAAAGCGTGTTCCAGCTCGAAGATTTTGTTGGTAAAGGCTATGTAGGATCGCATGGCCGGTGCGGTCGGCGGCGGCGCAGGTGCGGGTAGCTTGTTGTTCGCCAAAGTTTTGGCTTTGTCCACCAAATGGGCGTTGGTAAATTTTTCCTGAATCAAGCCGTGAAAAGGGCACACCATAGTGTTCAAGTTCGCGAACAATTTCAACCGCTTCACGGCACATAAATTCGATCGCATCTTGATCCCCAAGATAATCACTACCTTTAATGGTATCAAACATATGCCAGTGCCAGTTATCAGGGGTCACGTTGCCAAGTGCGGCATTAATTCCACCCTGTGCAGCAACGGTATGAGAGCGAGTAGGAAAGACCTTTGACACAACGGCTACTTTGATATTGGATTGCGCTAGTTGTAATGCAGCGCGTAGCCCAGCACCGCCGGCACCTAAGATCACGACGTCAAATCGGGATTGTTTCATAGGGTTAATCCTTTAAAAGCCAGCCATACAATATTAAGCCCAAGGGCTAACAAAAGGAGTAGCAGGCCTGGTAACAACCATTTTAGTGCAGCTCTTGGCGCATAGTCGATCATTACGTCACGAAGGCCTACCCATGTATGAATCAAAACCAACACCACGGCTAGAATTGACGGAATCATAATCGAAGGCGTGAAGAGGTCGTTGATAGTTTGGATAGACTGGGTAAGTGCAAGCCAAGCAAGATAAGGCGTATAAGTAGCCAGATAGATAGCACTGATATTTTGCCAAACAAAAGCACGTTTCCCTGTTAGTTTCATAACCAGATCCTAATCAAGCTAAAACCGCCGATGGCTATCCATAATCCCAGTGTAAACCAAACGGCTTGTTCAGAGCGTAGCCATGTTTTTAATTTAAGGCTAATGGCAAACTCAATAAGCAGATGGCGCAGCCCAGCCAGCCAATGAAAGGCTAAAGCAAGCCAAAACAAAGAGAGAAAAAGCTTGCCTGAAGCGTTGTTTAACCAGGCCTGGTAGGTTGAGAATTGTTCGGGTTGAAGAAGGATTAGATTCAAACTTATGAGCCACAGCATCAGGCTTGCCACCAGCAGTACACCAGTGATGCGGTGGCTGATGGATAACAAGGCATTTGCCGGAAAACGAAAATGCCATAGACTAAGGTTAACAGGTCGTGAATCTTGGCGTGGCATCATAAATCTTAACTCCAATCAGTTGGAAGACTGAACATTATTCTATGCTGATTAGGCCAGTGATTGCAAAGGTAATAGGATATTAATCGGCATTCATTAATGCTGGATTAAATAACCAGGCCTGGTTACAGGCAGTATGAACTTGTTGTTGAAGTCGTTGTTCGAATTCGCTACGAGGTAAGCAGGTGGCTCCCATGCTTTTTAGATGGGCTGTTTCCATCTGACAATCAATCATCGGCCACCCCCAAGCAGATAAATGCCGACAAAGTGCAACCAGGGCCAGTTTGGAGGCATTGCTAACCTTAGCAAACATGGATTCACCAAAAAACATTTTACCTAGGCTTAAGCCATAGAGCCCTCCGATGAGTTCATCTTGCAGCCAGACCTCTACCGAGTGGGCATGGCCTTGTTGATGAAGTTGGATGAGGCTGGTTTGCATGTCTTGGCGAATCCACGTGCCTTGTTGACCAGGGCGTTGAATGGTTGCGCATTGATTGACGACCTGCATAAATGCCTGATCGAAACTGATCGTCAAGTCGCTATTCCGCCAGGTTTTTTTCAAGCTTTTTCTGTATTTGACCTGATCGGTCATTAAAACTGCTCTAGGGCTGGGCGTCCACCAGCTTATTTGTTCGTTATCGGCTGACCAGGGGAATATACCTTGTCGATAGGCTTCCAGCATCCACTCAGGGGTTATGACGTCTCCGCCCAACGCCAGTAAGCCATTGGGTTCATCCAACGCAAAATGGGTTGGCGGAAAAGCCGGAAGACGTTGGTTTTCAAGCCAGTAGGGCAGGTGTTCGGGGTAGCGACGCATAAATATGGGGCCTTGTTATGCTTAGGATTTAATGAGTTTCAAAAGAAAACTCTCTTAGCTATGCTAGAATCGGTTAAATAATTCATCCTGTTATCTTAATCGGTGATGGGATTTTCAACAAGAGGGGTGTTTAAATGGAGTCTAGCCAGTGAGTTGGCCGAGCTTTTGGTTGCAAGCCGATTGGCGATCAACGTGTCTTAAACCTTTGTCTTGGTGGGTCTGTCGTATTGCAAAAGCCAGATTAAAAGGGTTTGAAACGCATCCTCCCCAGTCACCAGGCCTGGTGATAGTGGTGGGTAATATTGTTGTTGGCGGTACCGGAAAAACACCTTTTATTATTTGGTTGGTAAAACGCTTAACCCTAGCGGGCTATCGTGTCGGGGTGATTGCTAGGGGAGTTGGAGGCAAGGCGAGTAGCTGGCCGCAAATAGTGACCGAGGATTCTAAAGCGAATGAGGTCGGGGATGAGCCAGTATTACTTGCACAAAAACTGGGTTGTCCGGTGGTGGTGGCGCCTAAACGAGCACAAGCTTTGGAAAGGTTGTTGAAAGATTTTCAAGTGGATATGGTGATCAGTGATGATGGCTTACAGCATTATGAGTTGGCAAGGGATATTGAGCTGGTGATGTTGGATGCAAGCCGTCCCAATCAAGGACTGGGTAATGGACTTTGTTTGCCTGCCGGACCTTTGCGTGAACCTATCTCTCGTTTGTCCAAGGTTGATTTTGTAGTATTTAATGGAATGCGTCCTGACGAATTAAACTTTAAAGCGCGTTTTGTAGGCAGCATGCAACTTAAACCTGTTCGTTTTGTGAGCGTCTTAAATGCAGAAATTCATCAATCGATTAGCGCTTTTAAGGGCCAACAAGGCTATGCTGTAGCAGGTATCGGCCACCCTGAACGTTTTTATGCAAGTCTTATGTCATTAAATATTGAGACGGAGCAATTAAGCTTTCCAGATCACCATGCTTTTAGAAAGTCAGATTTTGCAGGTCTAGATCCTGAAAAACCCTTGTTTATGACCAGCAAAGATGCGGTAAAATGCAAGTCATTTGCGAAGGGTAACTGGTGGGTGCTTGAAGTCGAGCCCACTTGCGATCCGGCGTTAGAGCAGGCCTTAATGGAAATAATTAAACAAGGTTTGCAGGCTAAAACCCAATAACGAGCTAAATTAAAAAAGGTAGTGTCATGAGCTTAAACCCCCATCTTCTTGAAATACTGGTGTGTCCTGTCAGCAAAACTAAATTGGTTTATGATAAGTCTAAGCAAGAGTTGATCTCTACCGCAGCCAATTTAGCCTACCCGGTCAGAGAGGGTATTCCTGTCATGCTTGAGGATGAGGCGCGTTTAATCACGCCTGAAGAGGCTGAGCATTATCGCAAAATGAAGTCATAAGGCGATGATGTCGTTTAACGTCATTATTCCCGCACGACTCGCATCCACTCGGCTTTACGGTAAACCCCTGTTGCCGATTCACGGTAAACCGATGATCTACTGGACTTGGCAGCAGGCTGTTAAGTCAGGTGCGGATCGTATTGTTATTGCGACGGAATCCGAAGAGGTCAAACAGGTTTGTGAAGCTTTTGGTGCGGAGGTTTGTTTAACCGGTAACCATCATCAGTCGGGAACAGAGCGGATTGCTGAAGTGGTAGATTTGCTTCGTATTGCAGATAATCAAATTTTGGTGAACCTTCAGGGGGATGAACCCATGTTGCCCCCTGAGTTGATTAAGCAATTAGCCTCCGCTTTGTTTCACCGACATGATGTGTTTATGGCTACGCTTTGTGAGCCTATAGACAATGTTTCGTTGGTGTTTAATCCGAATATTGTAAAAGTGAGCCGCACGGTTGAAAATTTTGCGATCAACTTTAGTCGTGCACCACTGCCTTGGGCAAGAGACGAGTTTGCTGGACCAGAAAAAACGCTGCCGGCCTATTGGCCTTACCAACGTCATATTGGCTTGTATGCTTATCGTGCTGGGTTTGTTAAGCGCTATGTCAACTGGCCGGAGTGTGCGTTGGAAAAGGTCGAAAAACTTGAACAGTTGCGTGTACTTTGGCATGGTGAGCGTATTTTGGTTGAGCAGGCTCTGATGGATGCAGGACTCGGTGTCGATACCCAAGAACAATTAGACCGAGTGCGTCAATTGTTAGCGCCAGTGTGATTGATTATGTTTAAGTATTTAACGCTGTTTGCGGTTATTATTTTTTTGTTATGGATGTTGCGTCGTCAATGGCGGTTAAAAAAAATGCAGTGGCGGGGCGAAACACCGCCTGAAAAAAAAGGCTTGAGGCCGATAACACTGCTTAGCTGGGTAATGGTGGTGGTCTATGGCGGTTATATGCTTTGGTATTTAATCAACAATACTTTTTTTCAAGGCTAACTAAAGGCCATGATGGGGTTGTTACGATGGGGCTATCTGAAAAAATTCGCTTAGAACACCAAGCCGCCCGTTTGTTTATGCGAGCCTATGAAAAACAACACGCGATCAAAATGCGCCATATTTGGCATAATGAACCTCAAAAACCCGATGTCAGTTGTTATTGGAATGACCATAAATTAGATTTGGAAATTGCGCACCTATACGGGAGTACTGAAGAAGCGAAACAGTTATTGGGCCGTGAGTTATCCGATAAAACCCAGCTAGAGTTACAACATTTATCCTTAACTCCGCCCGATCACCGTTTACTTGAAGCACTTAATCGACTTCTCGCAAACAAAGCTGAGAAACATTATGAGTCTGAAAATACTTGGTTAGTTATCCGAAATACCCATCCTGCTTGGCAAAGACAAGATTTTGAAACTAGGTGCCACCACATTATTCTTCCGCAAAAACACCCCTTTGAACAGGTTTGGCTGTTAGGTGATATGGCGGGGGAGAGTGGGATTATTCGTCTAGATGCTTGAGTGGGGTGCAGAACAAACTCAGCACCCTTTTAAGTCACCTATCGGTATTGGCGCAAATACCAACCTTCAAAAAAGCGCTTGGCATAGTGCATTAATCGACAAGGCGGTAGCATCAGCGTACCTGACTCCGTTCGACGAATTAGCATACCATGGCTGAGGGTATCGACAATGCAAACCAATTCGTGTTTGATTTTTGTTTTTTCCCCGTTACCGGTAAAATCAATGCCGAGGTTATGAGCAGCGGTTTTCGCTTGAATATCAGCGGCATGGGCCTGCTTGGGTTGCCAGGCCGGGCCAGGGAAACTGCCTGCGTCACCTGCAACATAGACCCTGTCCAACCCTTTAACCTGAGCATGTTCATCCGCTTCAATCATGCCCCCTGCTGATTTGGGCAGGTCGGTGTTTTCAAGCCAAGCCGGTCCCGTCATGCCCGGCATAAACAGGATTAAGTCAGCGTCAAATGTTTCGCCTTCAGTCATTACTTGGTTGGCCTGAAAGCCCAGCATTTTATGCCCTAGCTTGGTTTCTATATCTTGTTTAGCTAGCATTTTTTTGAGCTTTTCTGGAAATTGGTCACCAAGACGCTTGCCGGGTTCAGCTGCGGGGTTAAAGAAGATGAGTTTGAATTGATCACGGCGCTTTTGTTGGCGCAGCAGGCGATCAATGCCAAACAAGAACTCAAACATCGGACCACCGCGCATGGCCGCTGGCTCATTGGGATTGCCACCAAACCCAATTGCAATCGTACCGCCTTCCATCGATGCAAGCCGGTCTCGAATGCTTTCTGCGGCAGGAATGCCTTCACAGGGGGTGATTACATGCTCAATGCCGGGAAGTTTTTTTATAAAACGTCCACCACTTGCAATAATCAATCCATCATTTTCAAAGTCACCTTGGTCGGTGTTAACCTGACGGCCATTCAGGCTGATTCCTGTGACATTTGCTTCAATAAATTCAACACATTGTCGATTAAAAAAATTATGTAAATCAATGCGCAGGTCGTCAGCTTTTCTTAAACCGGAAGGAATCCAGATTAAACTTGGCAAATAAACTAGGGTTTTATGCGGGGCAATTACCTGAATACGTGCATTCGGAAGTGTTTTTCTAACATGCTTAATGGCGGTTAAAGCAGCAAATCCGGTGCCTAAAATACTAATATTCATATACCTTCCTTTTAGATTTTGTTAAATAACGCCAAGCTTTAATCGGCTATGCGCGCTTTTAATACGAGCTTGCGAACCTGTTTTGCTGGAGTGCCAATGCTCGGTAGATGGAGGTCGGTTGGAAAGAAAATGACAAACATGCCTGCTTTAACTTTAACCATTTGTCCAGCAACCTGGTACAGGGCAAAATCCCTATCTGGGTCATAAGCTTGAATCGGCGTTTGGTGGCTTAAGGGCGCAAAGCCCATGTATTCTTCCCCACTAATGACCAGTTGGACATCAACAAAGCGTTGATGCGCTTCATAGTGTTTGCCCTCACTTGACTGAGTTTCGTACTCATCAATAATGGCGTCGATTTGGTCGCTGAGTGAGGTTCGTCCAGGCGGGTGCTGTGCTAGCTCAGAAGCTGGTGTTTTTATAATATAGTCCAGTGCTTGGTCAATAGAGGGGTGCAAGCCTTTATAAAGCCCTGCATTTTCAACACGATCAATAATCATAATATACCCTTAAAAAATGCTTATAACCTATTTTACTTGATCTTAAAGCAAGAAGGTTGCAAAGTGAATGTGTTAAAATCTAAAAAAATTTGTAACGTCTGAGAGTAACGATGAATCTTAAACCCCTTTTGTTATTAGTACCAGGCCTGCTTTTGTTAGGCTGTAGCCAAAATTCGGTGAAAAATGCTGAGTCATCAGCGGTGTCTGGCGTTGATGTGGTTGAACTTGCCGCTGATGAGTTTGTAATCAGTATTATGCGCAATGAGCCGCCGATGAAATTTGAAAACCGTCGGTTAAGGGTGCAAGCCGAACAGCTTTGTCCAACGGGCTATAGTTATGTATTGCGCCAGGCGCATAGAAACGGTGAAATGGCAATCCATCATGCGCAATGCGCAGCGGGGGCGGATTGTAGTCATGAGCTATCTTGGCATATACGTTGTGGACACGTTCCAAGAGAACCCTTCCGTTTCTTTGGTAGAACTTAATTCTAGGGTGTTATTTTTATGTTAGAGAAATCCTCTCCTCTTGCCCGTGTGACTGAAACCAGTCAAATTGCTATTTCATATTCAATGCGTTTGATGGACGAAACCGAAATAGATAAGACTGAACCGGGTGAGTTGTTTGAATTTACGATGGGTGATGGTAGCTTGATACCTAATCTTGAAAGTTTGCTAGTTGGCTTGGAGCAAGGGACGAGTGGTAAATTTTTTGTGCCGCCGGAAGATGGCTTTGGCTATCCTGATCCGGCTAATGTCTATGATTTGGATAAAACTGAGTTTCCTGAAGGGATGGCGCTCAAGCTTGGCGATGTGGTGGGGTTTGATACGCCTACTGGCGAACAAATCCCTGGAACGGTTGTCGGAATCAACGATGCTAAGATAAAGGTTGATTTTAATCACCCTTTAGCGGGTGAAACGTTTATTTTTGAGGCGACAATAGAAAAAATTAATTAATCGCCATCTTCCATGACATCGTTACCCCCATTATTTCTATCATTATGCTTATCGTAGCTTTTACTCGGCCCCATTTTCATGTGGCCTTCACTGCAATAGGTGTGCTGACCATCATAATAGGCTTCTGACTGCGGAAGATGAATACCGCAATGCGCACATCGCACCATCGCTTGGCTATCGATAGCCTCATCAATCGTTTCGTCTTGGTTTAAACGTGACCTTGCCTCGACAATCATATTGATCAAAAATCGCAAAACAAAATACACTAGTATTACAATCGATAACAGGAGAACTGCTTGCATGGTTTTAAGCGCCTTTGGTTAAATTAAAATCAATTTCAGCTATTTAAGCCAGTTTATCGTGCATTCCTTTTGTAACCATTTTACAATAATCCATCAACAGCTATTAAGACATCTATTTGGAGTTTACCCTTTTCCATGAATTTACATGAATATCAGGCTAAAAATTTATTCAGCGATTACGGCATTGCCGTGCCACAAGGCGAAGTAATTGATTCGTTAGCGCAGCTCTCGGGCGTATTGCAACAAATCCAATCTAACGGTTGGGTGGTTAAAGCGCAGATCCATGCTGGTGCGCGTGGTAAGGCGGGTGGCGTTAAGTTGGTCAAAACGCCCGATGAAGCCGAGTCTGTTGCACAAGCGTTACTCGGTTCTTCTTTGGCGACGATTCAAACGGCTGGCAAAGCTTTACCGATAAGCCAAGTGCTGATTGAGCAGACGTTAGATATCGCCCAGGAACTGTATTTAAGCCTAGTGGTGGATCGTGTTTCACGCCGTTATCGTTTTGTGTTGTCGGTCGCCGGCGGCATGGATATCGAAGAGGTCGCGGCGCATCAGCCTGAAAAAATTCATACCCTAGATATCAACCCTTTGTTAGGTGTGATGCCTTATCAAGCGCGCGAAGCCGGTTTTGCATTAGGTTTGAAAGCCGAGGCGTTTAAGCAATTGGGCGTGATTTTAAGCCAGCTTTATACATTGGCGATTGACAAGGATTTGGCGCAAATTGAAATCAACCCTTTGGTTTTAACCGAAGATAATCAATTGGTCGCGTTGGATGCTAAGGTCAATGTGGATCCTAATGCGCTTTATCGTCAACCAGGCCTGGTTGCGTTGCGTGATATTTCACAGGAAGATGCGCGTGAGGCGAAGGCGTCTGAACACCAATTAAACTATATCGCGCTGGAAGGTAATATTGGTTGTATGGTCAATGGCGCAGGCTTGGCGATGGCGACGATGGACTTGATTAAATTGTATGGCGGTCAACCGGCTAACTTTTTAGATGTCGGCGGTGGCACGACGCCTGAGCGGGTGGCTGAAGCCTTCAAATTGATTTTGTCATCCAGTGAAGTGAACGCGATTTTGGTGAATATTTTTGGTGGTATTGTACGCTGTGATCTTATCGCAGACGGCATTATCCAAGCTGTGAAGGAGGTGGGCTTGTCAATTCCGGTTGTCGTGCGTTTAGAGGGTACGAATGTTGAGTTAGGCCGTGAACGTTTAGCGCAAAGTGGCTTGGCGATTGTGGCGGCTGATGATTTAGCCCAGGCAGCAAAAACCGTGGTGGAATTGGCAGGAGAGCGCGCATGAGTATTTTAATTAACAAACACACCCGCGTGATTTGCCAAGGATTCACCGGTAAGCAGGGCACATTTCATTCTGAACAGGCGTTGGCCTATGGTACCCAAATGGTCGGTGGTGTTACCCCGGGTAAAGGCGGGCAAACGCATTTAGGTTTGCCGGTATTTAATACTGTGAGAGATGCGGTGGCGCAAACCGGTGCTGAGGCATCAATGATTTATGTGCCGCCAGCCTTTGCGGCTGATTCGATTATTGAGGCGATTGATGCCGGTATTAAAGTAATTGCCTGTATTACCGAGGGCATTCCGGTGAATGATATGTTGAAGGTGCGTGCGGTGTTAGATGCCTCTGATAGCTATTTAATCGGCCCCAACTGTCCAGGTTTGATCACACCGGGCGAATGTAAAATTGGTATTATGCCCGGTCATATTCATTTACCAGGTAAAATCGGTGTGGTGTCGCGTTCCGGCACACTTACCTATGAAGCCGTGCATCAAACCACGCAAAATGGTTTGGGTCAATCCACCTGTGTTGGCATTGGTGGCGACCCGATTCATGGTATGAACTTTATTGATTGTTTGACCCTGTTTGAGCAGGATCCGCAAACCGAAGGCATTATTATGGTTGGCGAGATTGGCGGCCAGGCAGAAGAAGACGCGGCTGAGTTTATTCAAGCCCACGTCAGCAAACCCGTGGTCGCCTACATTGCGGGGGTGACGGCTCCCGCAGGTAAGCGCATGGGACATGCTGGAGCGATTGTCAGTGGTGGAAAAGGTACAGCGGAAGCCAAGTTCGCCGCACTTGAAGCGGCCGGGGTGACCGTGGTTCGTTCGCCCACCGATTTAGGCTCGGCCATCAAGCAGCGATTACAAGGTTAATTTAGCTTTAGTTAACAAAGGAAACCCACTATGTCGAATTCAGTTCAAGTTGTGATGGCGCAAATCGATCCATTAGTGGGGGATATTGCCGGAAATGTCGAGCGTATTGTCAGTGCGGCTGAACAAGCACGCGATGAAATGGCCGCCGACCTAGTGGTGTTTCCAGAGTTAAGTATCGTGGGCTATCCGCCAGAGGATTTATTGTTGCGTCACGGACTTTATCCGCAGATTCAAACGGCGTTGACCGAGCTTACCCAGCGGGTAAAAGACGTAGCGATTGTCGTGGGTTACCCGATGATCGATGCGTTGGGTGAGCGTTTTAATATGGCGGCGTGGATTGAAGATGGTTTGATTCAAGCCAGTTATATGAAACAGCATTTACCTAATTATGGGGTATTTGATGAACATCGTTATTTCTCATCCGGTAAAAAGCCTTGTGTGGTTGCCTATAAAGGCATTCAATTTGGTTTAGTGATTTGTGAGGATATTTGGCGCCCAGGGCCGGTCGTTCAGGCCGCTCGCGCCGGTGCGCAGGTGATTTTAAACCTGAATGCCTCGCCGTTTCATGCAGAAAAACACCACGACCGTTTGCAGGTCGCGCGTCGGCGGGTTGATGAAGTGAAGTTACCCTTGCTTTATGTTAACCAAGTCGGGGGGCAAGATGAGTTGGTATTTGATGGCGGTTCGTTTGCGATGGATGCCGATGGTGAAATTGAAGTACAGGGTGCGGAATTTCAAGCGGATTTAATTCCTGTCACCCTAGTTAAGCAAGCAGACAATATTGTGTTGATGCGCGGGCAGCAGGTTGAATTGTTCCGCAGCGAAGCGCGGGTTTATGAAGCGATTAAACTCGGTATTCGTGATTATGTGCATAAAAATGGGTTTAAAGGCGTGTTGCTCGGCTTGTCGGGCGGGATTGATTCGGCCTTGACCTTGGCGCTGGCGGTGGACGCTTTAGGCGCAGAGCAGGTGGAAGCCGTGATGATGCCGTTTCGTTATACCGCTGAAATGAGTATTGAAGACGCGCAACAGCAAGCGGATACCATGGGTGTTAAATATCAGGCTATCCCGATTGAATCGATATATCAGGGGTTTGATACTGCGCTCGAATCTCGATTTGTTGGCATGGCTGCCGACTTAACCGAGGAAAACTTGCAAGCCCGTATTCGCGGGTGTTTGTTAATGGCGATGTCGAATAAGCTGGGTAAACTGGTATTAGCGACCAGTAACAAAAGTGAATCCGCTGTCGGTTACAGTACCTTGTACGGCGATATGGTCGGCGGTTTCTCACCGTTAAAAGACGTGCCGAAAACACTCGTTTATCGGTTGGCACGTTACCGTAATGGCTTGAGTGAGGTGATTCCGGAGCGTGTGATTACACGTGCGCCCTCGGCTGAACTGCGTCCGGACCAGAAGGATCAAGATTCCTTACCTGATTATGAAATTCTGGACGCGATTATCAAAGCCTATGTCGAACTTGACCAAACCCCCGCTGAAATGCACGCTCAGGGCTTAGGTTCAGAGCAGCTGATTTCACAGGTGGTGCGTTTAATTCAGCGCAGCGAATATAAACGTCGTCAAGCCGCGCCCGGGGTGCGTATTTCATTGCGCGCGTTTGGTCGTGATCGACGTTACCCGATTACCAGCGGTTACAAAGAATAATCAGGTTGGGTCTGTGCAGTCTTTAAACCCAGTTCGTATTGAAATTTCTATCCAAACCCAAAGCTTATCGGTTTATCAGTCTAATAAGCCGATTGTTCAATATCCTATTAGCAGTGCCGCCAAGGGCGTGGGTCAACAAAAAAACTCGAATCAAACCCCTGTAGGTCGTCATCTGATCCGCGCTAAAATCGGTGATGACCAACCTATGAATGCGGTATTTGTTGGTCGGCGTCCAACCGGTGAAATCTATCGCCCTGAACTGGCTCAAACCTTCCCTCAGCGAGACTGGATTCTTAGCCGTATTCTATGGTTAAGTGGTTGCGAACGCGGTTTAAATCGACTCGGACAAGTTGATAGCATGCAGCGCTATATTTATATTCATGGCACACCCGATTCCGAACCGATGGGGCTTCCTTGTTCACATGGCTGTATTCGGATGCGAAATGAGGATGTCATCGCGCTATTTGATCAGGTCTCCGTGGGCACAGCGGTGGATATTAAGCCGTGATCAATTATCTTTTCCGACAACTCGGTTCCTTGTTGTTTGTGACTTGGGTGGTCAGTTCATTGGTGTTTTTATTGATTCATCTGGTGCCGGGTGATCCGGTTTCAGTGATGCTGGGTGATTGGGCGAGCCCTGCGGATGAGCAAGCCTTACGCCAGCAATTAGGTTTAGACAAGCCGCTTTGGCAGCAATACATCATTTATTTTACAGGTCTGTTGCAGTTTGATTTTGGGCAGTCGCTGTTTTTTCAACAACCGGTTAGTGAGTTATTGCTCGAGCGCTTACCCATGACGGCTTACCTAGCCTTAATGGCGATGTTGATCGCGGTGTTAATCGCTTTTCCGTTGGGAATGTGGGCCGCATTACGCGCCGGACAATGGCCGGATTATGCTGCGATGAGCGTTGCATTAGTAGGGGTATCGATTCCTAACTTTTGGTTGGGGCCGATGTTAATTTTATTGTTTTCTATTAGTTTGGCGTGGTTACCGGTTAGCGGGGCAGACCAGCCTTGGGCATGGGTGTTGCCAGCCTTAACCCTAGGTACCGCCTTGGCAGCGATTTTAGCCAGAATGTTACGTTCATCCTTATTAGAGATTTTTCATGAAGACTATATTCGTACCGCCCATGCCAAGGGCCTCAATAAAATGCGGGTTTATGGGCTGCATGCGTTGCGTAATGCGATGTTGCCGGTGGTCACGATTATGGGCTTGCAATTGGGTACTTTGTTAGGCGGCGCGGTGATTACCGAGGTGGTATTCGATTGGCCAGGCCTGGGTCAATTACTCGTGGATTCGATTCAGCGGCGTGATTATCCGGTCGTCCAAGGCTGTATTTTGATTATTAGTGTGGCGTATATCAGCGTGAATGCGCTAACTGAGTTGGTCTATGCTTGGCTTGACCCACGTATCAGGTTGGCGAATTAAGATGCTGATGCGTGGGTTGGCATTATTTATTGTTTCGGCTTGGGTGTTGATGGCGCTGGCTGCGTTTTTTGTTGGTGATTCAGCGAATCAGATTGATTTAGACCGTTTAATGGCGAGCAGCGACCTGCAAAGCTGGCTGGGCTACGATGAATTAGGCCGACCCTTGTTTGAGCGTTTGCTATTAGGCGCGCAAACCTCTTTGTTTGTTGCGCTGGGTGTGGTAACTTTTTCTGCGTTGATTGGCATTACGATTGGTACCTACAGTGGTTATGTTGGCGGTTGGATTGATCGTGTTATTGTCAAAGTGATTGACGTGTTTCTCGCATTTCCGGGGTTACTGTTAGCGATTGGCTTAGCGGCGGTGCTTGGACCAGGCATTGAAAACGTGATTATTGCGTTGGTGGTGGTCGGCTGGGTCGGTTATGCCCGTTTAGCCAGAGCCCAGGTGTTGAGTTTACGCCATCGTGAACACATTTTGGCGGCGCGGGCATTAGGCGTTAGTCAACCGACTATTCTGCGACGCCATTTGTTACCTTTGATTGCCGCGCCTTTAGGTGTTGAAGCCACCTTTGGTTTTGCCGGTGCGGTGATTTCAGAAGCGGGTTTATCGTTTTTGGGCTTAGGTGTCCAACCGCCGGATGCCTCATGGGGAAACATGATTCGGGAAGGAACACGTTATTTATTAGTGGCACCGCATTTGGTGATCGTACCAGGCCTGGCGCTGATGTTGGTGGTGTTAGCGATTAACATACTCGGTGATGCCGCGCGCGATAAACTCGACGTGAAGCATCAACGCCATTGACCTTAGCGTAAAAGGAACGTCATGATTCAAACACAAGGAAAAGCCATGTCACTGGGTTCGGTAATGATCGGTATTGCTGGCACTAGTTTGTTACCGCATGAGCGTGAGTATCTTTTGCATCCGCGTGTTGCCGGTGTAATTCTATTTAGCCGCAATTATGCTTCACCTGAGCAGTTGCGTAGCTTGTGTGAGCAAATTCATAACCTCCGCCATCCGCGTTTACTGATTGCGGTTGACCACGAGGGCGGGCGAGTACAGCGTTTTCGCGAGGGCTTTAGTCGGATTCCGCCGATGCGTCTACTGGGTGAGGCATATCAACAGGATCAAGCCTACGGTTTAAACCTAGCAAAAAAAATTGGCTGGTTAATGGCGACCGAGTTGTTAGCCTGCGGTGTCGATTTTAGTTTTGCACCGGTGGTGGATTTGGATTATGGAGAAAGTCATGTGATTGGGGATCGTGCGTTTTCGCCTGACCCTTTGGTTACGGGTCAGTTGGCGATGGCGCTAACACAAGGCATGCGTGATGCGGGGATGGCTTCGGTGGCAAAGCACTTTCCCGGGCATGGTTTTGTCAGCGCCGACACCCATGAAACTCTGGCGATTGATCCGCGTAGTGGGTCGCAAATTGAACAACGTGATATGCAACCGTTTATTAAACTGATGGCGCATGGCCTTGAAGCGGTGATGCCGGCACATGTGCGTTATCCGGCGGTAGATGACTTACCGGTTGGTTTTTCAAAAGTTTGGTTACAAAAGGTTTTGCGCCAAACTTGTCATTTTGAAGGCGCTATTATTAGTGATGATTTGGGGATGCAAGCAGCCGCGGTTTATGGTGACACGGTGGAGCGGGTTAGGTTGGCGATTGATGCAGGTTGCGATTTGGTGTTGGTGTGTAACGAGTTAGCTGAAATTTCCCGCGTGCTTAATGCCGGTGTTCATCGCCCATGCGTGGTGTCGCATGCGCGCCTCATTCGGTTGCATGGTAAACCTATTATTCGTTACGATAAACTCCGTTATAATCCTCTTTGGCAGAGTGCTGTCAAGCAGTTGGCCGTGTTTAACGAACGCAATCAATCGAATTTATTATAAATTTTAAATAATTGGATACGTCTTTTGACTAGGGGTTTATGGTTTATATTTCAGTTGTCAAAAAAGCCCCAATAGACTATAAGTCCTGATAGAATCAGAAATAGCGCTAGGCCGATATAACAAGTCGGTTTGAAGCGTTTTTGTTTTAGCTCAACTGTTTTGTTAAGGTATTTGGCGTCAGTCAGTATGGGTGATTTTTTTACTTTTTTGGGTAGATAACAATTACTAAATGCGATAAGCGTAATGATTAATAATAGGATGCTGTAAGCCAGTTCACGTGTCATAAGTTCTCCGTTTGTATTCAATATTAAAGTTAAAGAATTTAAACAGTTTCTTTACGGTCGATTTAAAATTAATTGAGATTATTGATGTTCAGGCACAAGCATTGGGTATTGTGTGTCTGTTTTTAACATTTTATATGCCTTTTAGCAAACTTGATTAATCTAATTTTGAAAACTTTAGATATTTTAAATCAACAGCTTAGAGCTCTATTTTTTCTGAAAAGATGGCTTTATCGAGTTTTGCTTTTATAGAATGTTAACTTCCGGTTCAAGATGAATGCCAAATTTGTGCATGACTTCGTCTTGAATTTTGCGTGAAAGTTCAACCACATCCTCACCTGCTGCACCGCCTAGATTGACCAATACCAGCGCATGCTTTTCTGATACCGCAGCGCGCCCAGCTTTTAGATGGTGTGCTCCTGCATTTTCAATTAACCAAGCAGCAGGAATTTTTACCTGTCCATCGAGCATTTTGTGATGCGGGATCGTTTCCCCAATCTCGTCACTGATTTGCTCAAAATAATCAGCAGAAACAATCGGGTTTTGGAAAAAGCTGCCAGCATTGCCATGAATTTTAGGATCAGGAAGTTTAGCTTGACGAATTTTTATAATTGCATCAAAAACATCGCGAGGAGTAATGCTGGTTTTATCCTGCTCTTGCAGCGCAATTTTAAGGGGTTCGTAAACGAGGTTGGCTTGGCCTGCATGAAGTTTACGCAGCCGAAAGGTAATCCGATGAACGAGCATACGATTACGTTGCTCGTGTTTAAAAATACTACTACGATAGCCAAATTGACAGTCAGCATTGCGGTATTCAGTTCGTGTTCCGTCATACAGATTAAGTGCTTGAATGCGAGTAATGCTATCACGCGCTTCAGTTCCGTAGGCACCAATGTTTTGTACTGGCGCAGCGCCAACCGTTCCGGGTATGTATGCTAGGTTTTCTAATCCCCACCAGCCTTTGTTAACTGTGTACTCAACCAGTTTATGCCAATTCATCCCGGCTCCAACAGAGAGCCAAACACCGTCTTGGTCTTCTTTTACAATACGAATCTTGTCATAACTGCAACGAATGACTAGACCTTCAATGTCATGCGTAAAGAGTATGTTGCTACCATCCCCCATTATTGTCCAAGGTAAGGAGGCGAGTTTAAGGTCTGAGCGTAGAACAGTAATATCGCTTTGTCGATTGACCTCGACGTAGTACCGAGTTTTGGTAACAATATTAAAAGTGTTAAGGTGGGTGATGGGGTAATTGGCTTGAATGTGCATGATTTTTGCTTTGTTTGCTATAATTCAAAAACTATTCTAAAGAATCTTCCTCAATTATAAAGGAAAAGCCCATGAGTCTTTTAAAACTTTCTAAACAATCTTGGTCATCACAGACAGTATTTATTATGGCAGCGGTGGGATCAGCGGTGGGTTTAGGTAATATTTGGAAGTTTCCATATATTGCGGGGGATAATGGCGGTGGGGCGTTTGTATTAGTTTATCTGGCTTGTATTGCGATTATTGGGCTGCCGATTCTTTTATCGGAAATTGCGTTAGGTAGAGCCGGTCAAGCCAATCCGGTGCAAGCGATGGCTAATTTGGCGCATCAGAGTAAGTCAACCCGATTGTGGGCTGGACTAGGATTTAATGGTGTTCTTGCAGGACTGCTTATCTTATCGTTTTACACGGTGATTGCGGGTCTAGCACTAGCTTATTTTTTCAATAGCTTGCAAGGTTTGTTTGTAGGAATAGAGTCTGAACAAGCACAAAGTTTATTTGACGACACTGTTTCGAATCCATGGACGCTTTTGTTTTGGCATAGTTTGATGGTGTTGCTGACGATTTTAATTGTATCGCGCGGAGTAAGAGGGGGGTTGGAGAAAGCGATTAACATGATGATGCCAGGTTTGTTCCTTATTTTATTAGTATTGTTGGGCTATGCCACAACAACGGGTGCGTTTGGTCAAAGTTGGGCGTTTATGTTTAGTGCCGATTTTTCTAAGTTGAGCTGGCAGGCAGTTATGGTCGCGATGGGGCACGCTTTTTTTACGCTAAGCATTGGCCTAGGCACGATGATGGCGTATGGTGCCTATGTTGGCAAAGACATGTCGATTGCAAAAGCAAGTATTATCATTGTGATTATGGATACTTTGATAGCGGTTCTAGCAGGCCTGGTGGTGTTTTCGATTGTATTTGCCAATGATTTAGCACCGGGTGCAGGGCCAGGTCTACTGTTCCAAACTTTACCCATTGCGTTTGGTCAAATGGGCGCGGGTTGGTTGTTTGGAACCCTATTCTTTTTATTGGTAGTCATGGCAGCCCTAACCTCAGCTATTTCATTAATTGAGCCTGCAATAAGCTGGTTTGAGCAGAATTGGGGATTTTCTCGTGCCAAAGCCGCTTGGCTGCTGGGTAGTCTTGTCTGGTTTGTAGGCTTGGGTACGGTGTTGTCGTTTAACTACTGGGAAGCACTTTATATTATTGGTGAGCGTAATTTCTTCTCGCTGCTCGATTTTATAACCTCTAGTATCATGTTACCTTTGGGTGGGTTGTTTATCGGTGTTTTTGTCGCTTGGGCTATGCGTCCTGACATTCGTGAAGCGCAAATTGAGTTAAAAGGACGATTATTGGCTTTGTTTAATTTTAGCTTACGTTATGTGACACCTTTAGCAGTTATTTTAGTTTTCGCCTCCAATGTCGCTTCAGAGTGGCGCACTATTGCTTTAGTTATGATGGTAAGTGTTGGGATTTATGGTTTATACATTTATAAAATGCTGAAGAGAGCCAAGTGCCTGTCGAACTAAATCGATGGTTATCTACTTTTAGGCACTGGTCTTTATTAGTCTTAAGCAGGCTAATTGACGAGAAAGTAGGGGAAAGATAGTTGAATTCTACCGGTTTACAGCCGACCTGGAGCGCGACAGGCTCCTAGGTGGGCGAGTTTTTTAATCCTACGCGAAAGCCAAGGATTGAGTCGTTACATGTACTGATTGGTTACGAAACGGTTCATTTCCATAAAACGTGTATTAAGTTCACGTTGAAGCTTGTGTGAAGCGCGCAAGATGGCGCGCATAACGTGGTAAACTGCGGTAGGGTGTGTGTCGATTAGTTTTTCGAAATCGGCTCTATGAAGAATGATAACTTCACTTTCAGCACGCGATTTTAAAGTCATTGAGTGGGGTTCACCATCGATAAAACTCAACTCACCAGCTAATGCGCCAGGTTTTAATGTGGCCATTACGGTTTCATCTTTTTGACCATAGTTTTTGATGACATCAATTTTTCCGGTAACGAGTACATAAAGTTGATCATCGGATGCACCTTCGCGAAAAAGTATTTCATCTTTTTTTAAAGAGCGTTGGCTGGTAATTTCGGACAAAGCCTGACATTCTAGTTCGTTTAGTTCAGCGCCAAGGACTGACTGAGCAATGGTTTTGATGTCTTGATCACTCATGGTTTTTTCCTTTTTTATTTTTTGGGGTAATGAAGTTTTGGTGTTTAATAAACTAGCTCAACGGGGTATAGCCAACTGAATATGGCTGTCATTCCATAAACGAAAATAAACACCAGTACAAATACAATTAAAATTGATAAGGCTTGTTTGTTATCGATAAATTTCTTTTTCCATTCCTCGTTTTTAACCTGTGGCCAAATTAGCCAAAGAAATAAAACAACGGCTGCGACTTGAACAATAATTAAAAACACCTGTACCCAAAATGGTAATTCCATTTAAGCCGCCTTGGTCAATAAGTTGACAAGAATTTGATAGTAAATATCAGTGAGTTTGTTTAAATCTGAAACACTAACCCGTTCGTTAAGCTTGTGAATCGTTGCGTTTAAGGGGCCAAACTCAATGACTTGCGCCCCCGTCGGTGCGATAAACCGACCATCGGAGGTGCCGCCTGCGGTTGAAAGCGTAGGGCGATAACCCATAATCGTTTCAATCGCATCACCGGTGGCCTGAATCAGCTCACCCTCGGCCGGCGTAACAAACGGTAAGCCAGATAAATTCCAGTCAATTTCATAGTCTAAATCAAAGCTATTCAAGCAATCGATCACGCCTTGTTTTAACGAATCCGGTGTGTGTTCGGTGGAGAAACGAAAATTAAACATCACCTGAATCTCACCTGGAATTACATTGGTAGCACCGGTGCCGGACTGAACATTCGAGATTTGAAAGCTGGTTGGCGGAAAATATTCATTGCCGTTATCCCAGATGATGCCCGTTAGCGCGTTCAGTGCTGGCAAAGCCTTGTGCACTGGATTGTCTGCTAATTGGGGGTAGGCAATATGCCCTTGAATACCTTTGATGGTTAAGCGACCATTCAGTGAACCACGTCGCCCGTTTTTAATCGAATCGCCGAGTTTTTCATCACTTGAAGGTTCGCCGACCAAGCAATAGTTAATTTTTTCTTGGCGAGCTTCGAGGGTTTCAATCACTTTAACTGTGCCATTGACAGCAGGGCCTTCTTCATCACTGGTGATCAAAAAACCGATTGAACCCAAGTGGTCAGGGTAATCTTGCAAAAAACGTTCGGTGGCGACCATAAAACAGGCAATTGAGCTTTTCATATCAGCTGAACCGCGTGCGCAGAGCATGTCACCATCAATCTGCGCACTAAACGGCGGGTATTGCCATTTTTCAATCGGGCCAGTTGGCACAACATCGGTATGACCCGCAAATACTACAAGTGGTTTGGTGTCGCCTTTGCGAGCCCACAGGTTGGTCACTTCGCCAAACGGCATCGGCTCCAAATCAAATCCTAGGGGAGCTAAAAAGTCGCCAATGAGTGTTTGACAGCCTTTGTCATCGGGTGTCACAGAATCAATTTGTAATAATTGACGTGCAAGCGAAATTGTTGGGCTCATAGGGATTGATACTCAGAAGGGTTATAGCCAATTAAAAGCTGATTTTGGGCTTGTAAAATCGGTCGTTTTATTAGGGTAGGGTGCTGGCAAACCAAGTCTAAGTCTTGGTTTTCAACCGCTAAACGCTGTGCATCGGTCAAGGATTTCCAGCCGGTGCTGCGTTTATTGATAAGTTTGTTATAGTCGGCTTTTTCTAACCAGGCCTGGATGATTTCCGGGGTAAGTCCCTGTTTACGAAAATCATGAAAATGAACATCGTGTCCAAGTGCTTCAAGTGTTTTTCTTGCTTTGCGCACGGTGTCGCAATTGGAAATGCCGTATAAAATCATAAAGTGACTCAGTTGTTGAATAGGCGTTTCGGAGAACGCCTAAGCCATTTCGAACAAATTAAATATCGCGAAGGAGCTCGTTGATACCGACTTTACCTAGAGTTTTTGCATCGACTTTCTTCACAATCACCGCGCAATATAAACTGTAAGAACCATCTTTAGAAGGCAGGTTACCGGATACAACAACCGAACCGGCCGGTACACGGCCGTAATGGATCTCACCCGTTTCACGATCATAAATGCGGGTGGATTGACCAATGTACACGCCCATTGAAATCACCGAACCTTCTTCAACAATTACACCTTCCACAACTTCAGAACGCGCACCGATAAAGCAGTTGTCTTCGATAATAGTCGGTGCAGCTTGAAGCGGCTCTAACACGCCACCAATACCCACGCCACCTGATAAATGGACGTTTTTACCGATTTGCGCACAAGAGCCTACCGTCACCCAAGTATCCACCATCGTGCCGGAATCAACATAGGCGCCGATATTGACGTAAGACGGCATTAACACTGTGCTCGGTGCAATGTAAGATCCACGACGCGCCATCGCAGGGGGCACTACACGTACACCGGCTTTTTCAAAGTCGGCTTGAGAATAGTCGGCAAATTTTGAAGGCACCTTATCAAAGTAACGGGTTTCTGACGAGTTCATTAGCACGTTGTCTTCGGTGCGGAAAGAGAGCAGTACGGCTTTTTTTAACCACTCATTAACAGTCCATTTACCGACAGCTTGACGCTCAGCTACACGCATTTGGCCTGAATCCAATAAATGAATCGCTTCTTGAATTGCGCGTTTGGTTTCAGCATCAACGTTTTTTGGCGTGATTTCAGCACGACGTTCAAACGCCGCTTCGATAATTTGTTGTAAATCTGCAGACATAATCTTCTTTCCACTAGTTAATATAAAATACAATTTTCTAATTATAGCAGTTTCATTGATTAGGCTAAAGAAAAAGGAGTCGGTATGTCAGGTGTTTTAGGTTTGGATCATGTTAGTATTTTAGTGTCTGATGCACATTTGGCCTGTGAGTTTTATCAAGAGGCCCTAGGGTTAGAGAAGTTGGAAAGACCAGATTTGGGCTTTCCTGGCTATTGGTTAAGATTAGGCGGACAGCACCAGAGCCTACACCTGATGCAGTTAACCAACCCTTGTCAAGGCTTGAGCAGGCCTAGCCATGGTGGGCGAGATAATCATTTTGCATTAGCGGTAGCTCAGCTTGAGGTTTTTATGGTCAAGCTAGAGGCCATGCAGGTTGCTTACACCTTGAGCAGGTCTGGTAGAAAAGCTTTGTTTTTTAGGGATCTAGATAATAATGCGGTTGAGTTGTTTGAAGTAGGTGCTTAGCGTGTTATAGCATCAGTTAATATTTGTTTTAAGTGGTCGCACTCGCTTTGCTCTAAGGCTTTGTTGTCAATACTGCTAATAATAAATGTATCTTCTGCTTTTTCTCCAACAGTATTTATTTTTGCATCATGCATGCGTATTTCACACTCTCTGAAAGCTTGGCCGATCCTTGATAGCAGGCCAGATATGTCTTTGGTGGTAATCGACATTTCTGTCTGGTATTTATTGATTTCACGAAATTCAATATCAGTAGGCGTATTGAAGTGTTTAACTTGACGAGAGCGTCGAAGGTTGGTTGTTGAGGGTAGCGAGTTTGGGTTTTGCAGATTTTTCTGCAGTTTATCAGTGATCAGTTGAATGATCATTGGGTCTTCAATTGCTTCTTGATCGCGATCTAGGAAGTAGACGAGTACCAGTGTCATGTTTTCTGTAGTTGAGTATACCTTGGCTTCAACAACGTTCAAGTCGAGGTTATCAAGCGTTTGGGTAATTTGGCCAAACAAGAAGTCGCGGTTAAGCATATAGATCATGAGTTCGGATGCACCGCGTTGAGTTCTGCCTGTTATATGGATATTGATATCCTGTTGTTGACGTTGGTAAAGCGTCAGGGTTAATCGACAAATCTCAATAGGTGTTTGACGGGTAAAAAAAGCTGATTTTTTAAGCGAGTTCCAAAGCGCTTGGTAGTCACTGACATTAAGTCCATTCTTGGCTAAAAGTTCACGAGCTTTTTCTTGGTGGAGTAGTGCTTTTTTTGTTTTCGTTTTAGGGATCTCTAGTGCTTTGTCCAAAGCATTAGAGGTCTGATTATAAAGGTCAAGCAGTAGTCCATTTTTCCAGTCATTCCAAACATCATCCGAAGTGGAGCAGATGTCGGCAACGGTAAGCAGGTAAAGGTAGTTCAGTCGTTCCTGAGTGCCGACAAAATTAGAAAAAGCTTGAATGACTGCTGGGTCGCTTAAGTCTTTACGCTGCGCTACGCTTGAAAATTCCAAATGGTAACGTACTAACCAAACAATCAGTTTGGTGTCAGGTTCATTTAGATTATGTTGCTGGCAAAATATTTGTGCGTCTTCAGCGCCTAGCACTTCATGTGCACCATTTCGCCCTTTGGCGATGTCATGGAATAGGGCGGCTAAAAACAGTACTTCGGGTTTGCAGATGTTTTTGGTAATTTGGTGTGCGGTTGGGAATTCAAATGCATATTCTTTGATAAAAAAGCGTCTCAAGTGGCGGATAACCAGTAACGTATGTTCATCAACCGTGTAGGCATGAAAAATATTGAATTGCATAAGGCCGGTGATTTTATGAAAAGCCGGAATATAAGCATCAAGCAATCCATAACTATGCATACGTTTTAATGACGCATTGATACCTCTAGGTTGACGAAGTATTTCTATAAATAAGGCTTTGTTAATGGGGTCGCGGCGAAAGTCTTCGTCAATTAGGTGCAAGTTTTCTCGAAGTAATCGAATGGTTCGAGCACGAATGCCTGCAATGTTTGGATCGTTTTCAAGAATAATGAATATTTCGAGCAAAGCGCTCGGAAAATATTGGAAAACCTGTTCTGATCGTATGTCTAGGTATTGGTCAATCAGTTGAAAGCGTTGGTTTATGTTTATAATAGTGGTCGTTTGAATATCGCATAGCTCTTCATTGAAGTGCTGAAGTAGGATTTCATTGAGCTTGACAACTGAGCGCAGATTTCGGTAGTAGCTGTTCATGAATTGCTCTACCGCAAGTTTTTCTGGGGTGTTTTGATAACCGAAGTTTTCTGCAACTTCTTGTTGGTTGTCAAACGAGAGTCGATCCTCGCGCCTTTTTTTTAATCGGTGGAGTAGGAATCTAACGCGGCTCAAAAATTTATAGGCCGCATCCAGTTCTCTAAATTCTTCGGGTGTAATAAAACGTTTTTGCACAAGTTGGTGAATTGAGGTGGCATTAAAGTGGCGTTTGGCGACCCAGAAAAGGGTTTGGATATCCCTAAGACCTCCAGGGCTTTCTTTGATATTGGGTTCTAATTGGTAAACTGTGTCATGAAATCGTTTGTGACGGGCTTGCTGTTCAGCCATCTTGCCTTGAAAGAAACGATGTGATGGCCAAAAATCAGTGCGTTTCCAGAGTGACTGAAGCTGTTCAAAAAGATTGTAATCACCGGTAAGCCACCGTGCTTCTAGTAAATTAGTTGCGGTTGTAATGTCATCGTGTGCTGCCTGTATGCATTCATCCAGAGTGCGTATGGCACTGCCAACCTCAAATCCAATATCCCAGAGTAATGTTATAAATTGACTGATGAGGCTATTGTCTACTAGGTTTTCTGAGCAAAGAATCAGGATGTCAATGTCTGAGTAGGGATGCAGCTCGTTTCGACCGTATCCGCCTACGGCGAGTAAAGTGAATTTATTACTGTCAAAACTATGTTGCCATATTTTTTTGAGTATTTGATCAATAAAAACGGCACGTTCTTTGACTAATTCAGCAACAGGGGTTCCTTGGTCGAACTGGTCAAATTGGTGTTGGTTGAAGCGTTTTAGCATGTCTCGTCCAGTTTTCGCCGCAGTTTCTGGTTGGTGTTTTAATGCACTCAAAAAGTTTGGGAAATCAGTTTGGTTTGACATGCTTTTCCTTTAAAAAAGAGGGGTTTCACCAGGTCTAAGAGTGAATATTTCGTAACCGGTTTTAGTCACTGCTAGCGTATGTTCCCATTGGGCAGATAGGCTTCGGTCTTTGGTAACAACCGTCCAATTGTCACCCAGTAATTTCACATCCGATTTGCCGAGATTAATCATGGGTTCAATGGTAAAGGTCATGCCAGGTTTTAAGATAATGTCTTTAAGTTCCTTGGAAGCATAGTGCAGTACTTGAGGCTCTTCGTGGAAGTCTTGGCCTATACCATGTCCGCAGTATTCATGTACCACTGAGCAGTGATGGGCGTGTGCGTGGTTTTCAATCGCCAGCGCAACTTCAAACAATGATGCACCGGGTTTAACTTCGGCAATGCCTTTCCACAAGCACTCATAGGCAACCTTGCAGAGTCTGGCAGCAAATGGCTTAACTTCTCCAACTTCAAACATTCGGCTGGTGTCACCATGAAAGCCATCTTTAATGACGGTGACATCAATGTTAATGATGTCACCTTTTTTTAGTTTTTTATCATTCGGGATCCCGTGGCAAACAACCTGATTTATTGAGGTGCAGATTGATTTTGGAAAACCACGATAATTAAGTGTAGCAGGGACGGTGCCTTGTACTTTTGTCATGTGATCATGCGCTAGCTGGTTTAGTTCTTCTGTAGTGACGCCAGGTTTAACTAGCGGGGTTAACATATCCAAAACCTCAGAGGCCAGCTGACCTGCGATACGCATTTTTTCAAGTTGAGTGGGGGATTTTAAAATAATAGTCATAGGTCAAAAATAGTAAATCTTAAAATCTAAAGTCTAACAGAATTTGGTCAAACACAAAATTTTTACAAGAGTAAAAAAACTTTATTCGGTTGCCTGCGTTCGGTTGCTTGTTTGTTTGACTGCTTTATGGTATAAATGCGCCGCTTGTTAAACTAAGCAAGTTATTTCATATTATTAAATCACACGTTTATCGAAACCTGAAACGGGGTGCCGGTCTGGTGAAGATCAGGTCTGGTTCGTTTGAGATGGGTAAACGGAGGCCTAACCCAAAATTGGAGAAAAACATGGCAAAAGTTACTATGCGTCAAATGCTTGAAGCAGGTTGTCACTTCGGACACCAAACACGTTACTGGAACCCGAAAATGGGTCAATATATCTTTGGCGCACGCAATAAAATTCATATCATTAACTTGGAAAAAACGCTTCCTATGTTTAACGATGCTTTGAATTTCGCTGGTTCTGTTGTGGCTAACAAGGGTAAAGTGTTGTTTGTTGGAACTAAGCGTGCAGCGCGTGATATTGTTGCGCAAGAAGCAAAACGTTGTGGCATGCCTTACGTTAACCACCGTTGGTTGGGTGGTATGATGACTAACTTTAAAACGATCAAACAGTCTATTAAGCGTTTGAAAGAACTTGAAGCCATGTCACAAGATGGAACATTTGAAAAAATCACTAAGCGTGAAGCATTAACTTTAACGCGTGAGCATGAAAAGTTAGAGTTATCTTTGGGCGGTATCAAAGATATGCGTGCTATGCCAGATGCGATTTTTGTTATTGATACGGGTAATGAAGATATTGCTATTCTTGAAGCGAAGAAGCTAGGTATTCCTGTTATCGGTGTAGTGGATACTAATAACTCACCGGATGGTGTGGATTATATTATCCCTGGTAACGATGATGCGATTCGTGCTGTTAAGCTTTACCTTGAATCTATGGCTGACGCTATCATTGAAGCTAAAGCAAGTGTAACAACGGGTGTAGCAGACGAGTTTGTTGAAGCAGCAGAAGAAACAGCTCAAACCGCCTAAAGCGGAATTTTGTATGCTACCAGGCCTGGGAAACCAGGCCTGGTTGTTTCTATTCTAATGAATTTAAAAACTAAGGATCAAAATATGTCAGTTACAGCGGCTATGGTTAAAGAATTGCGCGAAAGAACAGGCGCAGGCATGATGGATTGCAAAAAAGCCTTGAATGAAACTCAGGGGGATATTGACGCGGCCATTGAGTTTTTACGAGTCAAGGGTATGGCCGGTGCGGACAAGAAGGCCGGTCGCGTTGCAGCGGAAGGTGTGATTGCGATCGCTATTTCTGGTGACAAGAAGAGAGCTGCTATTGTTGAAGTTAACTGTGAAACTGACTTTGTTGCTAAGGGCGATGAGTTTAAAGGTTTTGCTGATGAAGTAGCGCAGGTTGTTTTGAGTAATGGCTTTACCAGTCTTGAAGACCTAGAAAAACAAACTATGGCTTCTGGAAAGACGATTGATGAAACTCGTCGTGCATTAGTCGCTAAGATTGGTGAAAACATGCAAGTTCGTCGTGTTGAAATGGTTGAAACCGATAACGGTGAAATTGGTAGCTATCAGCACGGTGAGAAAATTGGTGTTGTTGTCGCGATGAGCAATGGTGATGAAACCTTAATCCGTGATGTGGCAATGCATGTTGCTGCTACTAAGCCTCAGGCGATTTCTTCGGCAGATGTTGATCCTGCTATTCTTGAAAAAGAGCGCAATGTTTTAACGGATCAGGCAAAAGAAAGTGGTAAGCCGATGGAAATCATTGAGAAAATGATTGAAGGTCGCATTCGTAAGTTTTTGGAAGAAATTACCTTGTTAGGTCAGCCTTTTGTTAAGGATCCTGATCAAACAGTCGAAAAATTACTTAAGTCTCAAAATGCGGTTGTTTCTCGCTTTATCCGTTTAGAAGTGGGTGAGGGGATTGAAAAAGAAGTATTGAACTTTGCTGACGAGGTTGCAGCAGCAGCTAAAGCGGCTCAAGGTTAATCTTTGTTGCTGGGTGCCACAGGATTCAATTAATCCTGTGCGCCCTATTTTTATTGATTTATGCAAGTTTTTACCGATAGGGTAACGGTGTTAATTTATCGGTAAAAACTTGAAAAAGAGGTTGTAGTGGAATTGAAATACAAGCGCATTTTATTGAAGTTCAGTGGTGAAGTATTAATGGGTAACGCGGGCTTTGGTTGGGACATGTCCGTTTTAACTCAGGTTGCTGAGCAGGTAAAATCGATACGTGCTTTAGGTGTTGAGGTTGCCATTGTGGTTGGCGGCGGAAATGTATTTCGTGGTGCTCAAGTTCAGTCCGATATGATTCAGCGCAGTACAGCCGATCAAATGGGGATGATGGCAACGATTATGAATGCGATCGCTTTACGTGATGTATTTGAAAGTCATCAGCTTGTCAGCCGTGTAATGAGTGCGCAAGCTGTTCCGAGTGTTTCGGAAGGCTTTAGTGCCAATCTAGCTCAAAAAAGTCTTGCCTTAGGTGAAGTAGTTATTTTTGCCGGAGGCACAGGCAATCCTTTTTTCACCACTGACACTGCAGCGGCATTGCGAGGTATTGAGGTTAAAGCCGATGTGGTTTTAAAGGCAACCAAGGTGGACGGTATTTATAATGCGGACCCGTTTAAAGACCCAACAGCCACTCGCTATTCTAGATTAAGTTATACCCAGGTAATTCAGCAGAATCTACAGGTTATGGATTTGGCTGCATTTGCTTTGTGCCGTGATCATGCTATGCCGATTCGTGTTTTTGATATGTTAAAGCAAGGTGCTATAGAAAGAATTTTGCAGGGTGAGGATGAAGGAACCCTCGTTACGATAGGAGAAGAATAATGCTACAAGATATTCGTGAAGATGCAAAACAACGTATGCAAAAAAGTGTGGAAACACTTGATGCAAATTTTGCCAAAATTCGTACAGGACGCGCGCATCCAAGTATTTTGGATAGTGTTAGAGTTGATTATTATGGTTCCGAAGTACCTGTTAGCCAGGTCGCGAATGTTAATGTTGAGGATGCACGCACCCTGACAGTTCAACCTTGGGAATCTAATATGCTACAAAAAATTGAGAAGGCAATCATGATGTCTGATCTAGGTATTAACCCTGTTACTACTGGCAATATGATGCGTATTCCAATGCCTATGTTGACCGAAGAGCGCCGTAAAGAGTTTGCTAAGTTAGCACGCTCGGAAGCCGAAAATGCACGTGTTGCTGTTCGAAATATACGTCGTGACGCCAATGGTGATGTTAAATCTTTGTTGAAAGACAAAGAGATCACTGAAGATGAAGCAAGGCGTTCGGACGATGAAATCCAAAAGCTAACCGATCAGTTTGTTGGTCAAATTGATAAGATGTTGGCTGAAAAAGAAGCTTCTTTATTAGAAATTTAATTCGATATTTGCCTGTGTTTACGGCATAATCTTAATGTTATTCATTTGATAACGGTCCTTTAGGGCCGTTATTTTTATCGGGCATTCGAATATTTGTATCGAAAGTTATCAAAGTTCCATAGGGTATAATTTGTCAAGTTTAGATCTTACGCGTCCCATTCCACAGCATATTGGTATTATTATGGATGGCAATGGTCGTTGGGCCAAAAAGCGTTTTTTGCCAAGATATATCGGCCATCAAAAAGCACGCTCTTCTGTTAGGAAGGTAGTTGCTCATTCAGCAAAGCTTGGTGTTAAAGCACTTACACTCTACGCATTCAGTACCGAGAATTGGAAGCGCCCTGCCGATGAAGTCACTAAGTTGATGTCTTTGTTTTTGGATGCTTTACAACGTGAAGTTTCGAAATTGCATGAAAACAATGTTCGTTTGAGGGTAATTGGTGATCGAAGTGCGTTTTCTTTAGCCATACAAGAGCATATAAATGATGCTGAAGTTTTGACGAATAATAATACTGGATTGGCGTTAAATATTGCGGCTAATTATGGCGGACGCTGGGATATTGTCGAGGCTTGTAAGGCTTGGAAGGATGCACACCCTGAAGCTGATATCTCAGAACTTACGCCTGATGCAATTAGCCCCTTTCTTGCTTTAGCTGACCTGCCTGAGCCTGATTTAATGATTCGGACTGGCGGTGAACAGCGAATTAGCAATTTTATGATTTGGCAAATGGCCTATGCAGAATTTTATTTTACCGACCGTTTGTGGCCCGATTTTAATGAAAAAGATTTGGAGTTGGCGATGGTTTCTTACCAGCAGCGTGAAAGGCGATTTGGACGCACGAGCGAGCAGGTGGCGACATGTTAAGACAGCGTATTATTACAGCTTTCGTGTTGTTATTGGTTTCATTATTTGCGTTGTTTATGGCTCCTCCCTTACTTTGGCAGGGGCTAGTTGTGCTGGTCGTGGCTATTGCGGCTTGGGAGTGGACACAATTTGCTCGTCTTGAAAAGGTTGGATATAGGTTGAGTTTTGTAGCGCTGAGTGTTCTGCTGCTTTCCTTTGGTTTGTTTTATGGCGTATCTTCTTTCCTGGTTTTAATGGCTTTAATCCAGTTGGTGCTTGTTGTTTATGGTGTTACACGATTTCAGATTACGGCAGGCAAACCGCTTTTTTCGCAACCCCTTGTAAATTTGGCGGTGGGGTTGTTGTTTATGATTAGTTTTGGTATGGCGCTTGTTTGGCTTAGAGATATTCATTCAGTTTGGCTTCTTTTGTTAAGTTTAGCGATGATTTGGTTGGTCGATACTGGCGCTTATTTTAGTGGGCGCCGTTTTGGTAAACACAAACTTGCCCCGTATGTTAGCCCAGGGAAAACCTGGGAAGGTGTCATAGGTGGTGTGTTGCTTGCTATGTCGGTAGCCCTAATTACTTGGTTTGTGTTTGATATCAATTATCAGCCAGGTCTGGTCGTTTATGTATTAGGTTTGTCTTTGATTGCTGGGCTTTCTGTCTATGGTGATCTGTTTGAAAGTTTAATGAAGCGGCAGGTAGGCTTAAAAGATAGTGGTAAAATCTTACCGGGACATGGTGGCGTTTTAGATCGAATTGACAGTTTGCTTCTGGCTCTACCCTTGTATTGGATCTTCTGGGCTTTTGCATAGGACTTAATGGCACGATGAGTTTTTTTTGGGCATTAATTGGCTTTGCAATTTTAATTGGTGTACTGGTTACAATCCACGAGTGGGGGCATTTTGCCGTTGCACGTTTGTTTAATGTGAAGGTTCTGCAGTTTTCAGTTGGTTTTGGCAAGCCGCTATATCGTTTTCAGCGGGGTGAAACAGAGTATCGCTTGGCAATGATTCCTCTAGGGGGTTATGTTAAGTTTTTAGATGAACGGGTCGAGCCGGTTGCTGAGTATGAGAAACACCGCTCATTTAATCAACAGTCAGTTTATAAGCGCTTCGCAATTGTGCTTGCTGGTCCGATGATTAATTTGCTTTTTGCTTGGTGGTTATTTGCGATTATCGGAATGATTGGCATACAAAGTACAAAACCTATTTTTCAACCTCCCCAACCCAATACTCCTTTATCTCAGGCTTTTAGTGAAGCCGGAATGGATGTCGTCCTGTCGAATCAGCAGGCCTGGTGGTTACACAAAGTGAATGATCAACCCATATCCAGTTGGCAGCAGGTGCAGCAAATGATATTGCAGTCCTTGGTGCATGATCAGATGCATGTTGAGCTTGAGTTTACCGATTGGACCGAAGCAAGTGAACGTTTTTATAATGTCAATTTACCCTTAGCGACATTGGATATTAATGATCTTTCTACACCTTGGCTTTCCAGATTGGGTTTTGTGCCACAGGCCCCAAGGTTAGAGCCTATTATTGGGCAGTTGAGTTCTGGGTCAGCTGCTGAAATCGCAGGTCTTCGTTCGGGTGATAGGGTTGTAGAACTTGGTGGGATACAAATTGAAGATTGGGCTGACTTGGTTCAACAAGTACGACAACAACCTGATCTGACCCTAGAGCTTGTTTACGAGCGGGACAATGCTCGATTTAGCACGGACGTAAAATTGGAATCTGTTTCTCTTGAGAATGGTGATGTGATAGGGCGTCTTGGCGCTTCGGTTTTACCCCCCGATCAATTTGATTCACGCTACCTAATGACCGAGCGTTATGGCTTAGTTGATGCTGCTTACTATGGATGGCAGCAGACTGTCAGGTTATTTAACATGACAATAGCTATGTTTAAGAAAATGTTAACGGGTCAAGTCGGACTGCAACATTTATCTGGACCTATAAGTATTGCTGATTTTTCCGGTAAAGCCTTGCAGACCGGCTTAATCAGTTTTCTAAGCTTAATGGCGCTGTTGAGTTTAAGTTTAGGAATTCTTAATTTATTGCCCATTCCAATGCTTGATGGAGGGCATTTAATGTTTTATTTTTATGAAATGTTACGGGGTAAACCCGTTAGTGAACGTGTCGAAGAGGTTGCATATCGAATAGGTTTGGTTATGATAGCTGGTTTAACTGTTCTCGCTCTAAGTAACGATGTAATTAGAATAACAAATGGATAATATGTTTAAAAGCACTTTAAAGAAGCCAGTACTGGCATTGAGTTTAGCCTTTTTATCATCGAATATCTTAGCTGGTGAGTTTGTTATCAGTGAGATTTTGATAGAGGGCAATGAGCGTATTGGTTTTGAAACGGTGAATACCTATCTCCCTGTTAGTCTTGGCGAGCTTATGACGGCTGACAAGGAGCGTGCAAGTTTGCGTGCACTTTATAGGACAGGTTTTTTTAGCGATTTGGCACTCTATCGGGGTGACAATGGACAGTTGATTATTAAACTGGTTGAGAGGCCTTCGATTGCCGAGGTTGAAATTAAGGGTAATAAGCTAATAAAAACCGATGACCTCAAGCAAGCTTTGTTGTCCTTAGGTATCAGTCAGGGCAAGATGTTTAATAGTTTAGAAATGGACAGGGTGATTGTTGATTTAAAACGTCAATATCATAACCAAGGTTACTATGCTGCTGCGATTGATATCACTGCGGAATCACTTCCAAGAAATCGGGTTGCGATCAGTATTCAGGTAGATGAAGGAAAACCAGCCAGTATTGAACGTATTAGTTTGGTTGGCAACCAGGCTTTTAGTGATCAGCGTCTATTAGGGTTGCTTCAGTCAAAAGAGCATGTGATTATTGGTAGCGGTGATAAGTATGCTCGACCTAAGCTTCAGGCTGATTTAGAAACCTTACGCTCATTTTATATGGATCGTGGATTTGCTGAGTTTAATATTGATTCATCTCAAGTATCGCTTTCTACAGATAAAACGAAGGTGTTTATATCAATTAATATGACTGAAGGTCCTCAGTATAAACTTGATGAGATTCGTTTTTCCGGTCAGTTATTACTAACTGAAGAAGAGTTAAATAATTTAGCACAGTTAGAAAGTGGCCAGGTATTTTCAAGGTCTGAAATTATTAGGGCAATCAATGCGATTCGAGATAAACTCAGTGAAGCGGGTTATGCGTTCGCTGAAGTCGATCCAAGAACGATCATTAATGAAGAAACAAGATTGGTTAGTTTAGATTTTTATATTGAGCCGCGTAATCGTGTTTATGTTCGTAATATTGAAGTGGAAGGCAATACTCGAACCCGTGACTATGTTCTTCGCCGAGAAATGCGTCAGTTCGAAAGCGCACCTTACTCTTTGGCTGCGGTAAGACAATCGACTAGCCGCTTAAACCGTTTAGGTTATTTTTCAAGAGTTAATATTGATACTCGTCGCATATCTGAAGATGAAGTAGATCTTATTATTCAGGTTGAAGAGCAACCAACCGGTTCATTTACAGCTGGTATTGGTTATTCTCAATTGGACGGTGTTAGTTTTAACCTAGGAATCTCCGAGAAGAATTTTTTAGGAACGGGTAATGAAATGAACTTGACATTGAATTCAAGTTCTTCAATGCAATCGGCTGATTTGGGCTATACCAACCCTTATTTTACAGACAGTGGCGTGAGTTTAGGGCAGGGTATTTATTACAGTAAGATTAATGCGGCTAAATTAAATATTACCGACTACACCTTGGATAAATTAGGGGTTCGTGTTAATTTGGGATACCCAACCAGTGAATTGACACGTTTAAATTTTGGTTTACGCGCTGAGGCACAGACACTTAAATGTGTGACGGCTTTTGAAGCTTGTACCGACCACTTGGATAACTACAGCGCTGATAATGAATATTTATTATTTACTGCTGGTTGGCGTTACGATAGCCGCAATCAGTTTTATTTCCCGACCAAGGGGCAGTTAACCAGTATTTCATTGCAGGCTGTTGTACCTGGAACATCGGATATGACGTTTTATAAGGTGTTTTTAGATGAAAGCTGGTACACCCCCTTGTCGGAAAACTTTACATTGAAGTTAAATGGCTCTTTAGCTTATGGTTCGGGTTATGGTAAAGCAAAAACGCTACCATTTTTTGAAAGATTTTATGCTGGTGGGATAGGTTCTGTTAGAGGTTTCGATCCTAATTCGCTGGGTGGTTACTATACCGATGTGAACCGCCCTAAGGGTGCTGACGTCAGAACTTTAGCCGGCGCTGAAATAGTTTTCCCTATGCCATTAATTGAAGATTCTTCAAATTTACGTTTAAGTTGGTTCTTTGACGCTGGCTATGTTTTTGATGAATTGAAGGAAGTCTCTGTTTCTGATTTTAGATCAGCAACGGGTTTAGCTTTTTCTTGGTTAACCCCTGTAGGGCCTTTAGCATTTAGTTTCTCTCGCCCTGTTCATTATGAAAAAACCGACAGATTGCAGTCCTTTCAGTTTAGTTTAGGCATGCCATTTTAGGCATTGCTTTGCTAAACCGTGACTGAACAACATGTAATAATTATTTTTATCAAAGGATAAGATATATGAAATATTTAAACCAACTAGCGATAGGTTTGATGGCGCTGTTAACGGTTAATCTAGTAATGGCTAACACTGCTGTGAAAGTAGGCGTCGTGAATGTAGGGCTTTTACTTGAACAGTCTCCTCAAGCGCGATCAGCCAGTGGTGCACTTGAACGAGAGTTTTCGCCCCAGCAAAAAGAATTGGTAGATCTTAATAACGAGCTTGAGCAAAAGCAATCCAATCTTCGTCGTAATGCTTTAGCAATGAGTGAAGCACAGCAAGCGGCCGCTGAACGTGAAATTGCGATGTTAGCTCGAGAAATTCAACGTAAACGTAATGATATTCAAGAGTTACTGAATATCCGTCGTAATGAAGAATTAGCTAAATTACAAAACCAAGTGAATCTTGCTATTCAAGATATCGGTACGAGCCAAGGTTATGACTTAATTTTATATGAAGGTATTGCTTTTACTAACCCTCGCATCGATTTAACGCAGCCTGTGTTAGACCACTTAACCAAACAGTTTGAAAAGCAAGGCAATAACTTCAACCGTTAGTCATCTTTAAAAGGTTTAGTTACGATGGCATATACATTAAAGCAAATCGTTGAACAGCTTGCTGATCATGGCTTGGTTGCCACTATCCGGGGGGATGAGAATAGCTGTATAGAGCGGATTCAAGGTTTACTAAAAGCCCAGGCTGGTGAGTTAAGTTTTCTTTCTGATAAAAAATATTTGACTGGCTTAGCAAATACTAAGGCGACTGCGGTATTGCTTAAGCCAGAGTATGCTGAGCATTGTCCAACAGATGCTATTCTAGTTTCAAACCCCTATGCAGCTTATGCGTTGATTGCGCAAAAGCTTTATAGGGTTCAAACTGAATCAAGCATTGCCGCATCTGCAGTGATAGCAGCTTCAGCTCAGGTCGGCGCATCAGCGTCAATTGCTGCAAATGTTGTAATTGGTGAACAGGTTGTGATTGGTGAACAGGTTGTGATTGGTGCCGGATGCGTGGTGGAGTCGGGTGTTCACATTGGGCGCTCTACACGTTTAGCACCGAATGTAACGATTATGCATGATTGTGTGATAGGTGAAAACTGTATTGTTGAATCTGGTGCAGTTATAGGTGGTGACGGATTTGGCTGGGCTAAGCATCAAGGGCAATGGATTAAAATTCCACAAATAGGCCGTGTCATAATAGGTGATTCAGTATCAATTGGAAACAATACTACCATTGATCGCGGTGCGATTGAGGATACGATCATAGAAGATAATTGCATTATTGATAATCAGGTGCATATAGCGCACAACGTCAAAATTGGCGCTGGGACTGCAATAGCAGGTCAAGTCGGCTTTGCTGGCAGTGCAGTCGTTGGCAAAAACTGCACTTTTGCGGGACAGTCAGGCATGGTGGGTCATATTGAAATTGCAGACGGTGTTACGTTGATGGGTAGAGGAGTTATTACTCATTCCATTAATCAATCAGGCACTTATAGTGGTTTCCCTGCTGTACCTCTTTCTGAGTGGCAAAAAAATGCAATTTATACTAAAAACCTCGCTAAGTTTTCCGATAAAATAAAGCAAATTAACCAACGTTTAAAACAACTGGAAACTGCGGAAGACTAGTCGGTTTATATTGTGTCTTCTTAATTTAATGCCTTATTTTGACGGTAAAGCTAAATAAGCTAACAGATTTGGACTATCCTCATGTTAAATGTAAAAGATATTTTTGAATACCTGCCTCATCGCTATCCCTTTTTGTTAGTAGACCGAGTTACTGAGTTTGAGGCCGGAGTTTACCTAAAAGGCTATAAAAATGTGACGTTTAATGAACCTCAGTTTACTGGGCATTTTCCTAATAATCCTATTATGCCGGGCGTTATGATTATCGAAGCCATGGCACAGTGTACAGGGATTTTTGCCTTTAAAACTCAGGAGGTTAAACCTGATGGAAATACCATGTACTATTTGGCAGCGGTAGATAATTGTCGCTTCAGACAACCCGCTGTTCCAGGTGATCGATTAGATTTTGAGGTTAGAACGACCGGCAATAAACGAGGTATTTGGAAGTTTGAATGTGAAACGCGTATTGATGGCAAAATTATTGCGTCTGCCGATTTAATGTGTGCTGAGCGAAAGGTATAAAGCATTGATTCATCCTACTGCAATTATAGATTCTAATGCCAAGCTTGCTGAAGGTGTTCAAGTCGGTGCATATTGCGTTATTGGCGCGGATGTTGAAATCGATCAAGGTTGTATTCTTGAACCCCATGTAGTGATTTCTGGACCAACTAAAATTGGAAAAAACAATCACTTTTATCCATTTTGTTCTGTTGGCGCGGCACCTCAAGATAAAAAGTACCGCGATGAACCAACTGGTCTTGTTATTGGTAATGGCAATACTTTTCGTGAAAACGTAACACTTAACCGTGGTACAGTCCAGGATCGTGGTGAAACTACGATTGGAGATGATAACTGGGTTATGGCAGGCGTGCACATTGCACATGATTGTGTAGTGGGTAATCACACTATTTTTGCTAATGCGACTGCGTTAGCGGGTCATGTTATTGTTGAGGACTATGCCATTTTAGGTGGTTATACTTTGGTTCATCAATTTTGTTCGATTGGTGCGCATAGTTTTTGTGGTATGGGAAGCGTTGTTAACCAAGATGTCCCCAATTTTGTTGTAGTTTCGGGTAATTTAGCTCGACCTCGAGGCGTTAATCTTGAGGGATTAAAACGGCGTGGCTTTACATCTGAGCAGCTTGCTTTGGTAAAAAAAGCCTATCGAAGCTTATATCGAAAAGGGTTACGTCTTGAGCAAGCATTAGCTGAAATCAAATCATTCCAAGATGATAAATCCACACTGAATGGAATTATTCACTTTCTCCAAAATGCAGATCGTGGCATCGTTCGCTAGGCATTGATGGTTCATCAAGTAGATAACTCAGTATCACCGATTTTTGCTCTCGTTGCGGGTGAGCGTTCTGGTGATATACTCGGTGCCGATTTAATGCGTGGTTTGAAACGTCATTTCCCTGATGCTAGGTTCGTTGGTATTGGTGGTGAGCTGATGCAGGCTGAAGGTCTAGACTCTTGGTTTGAAATGGAACGCCTTTCCGTTATGGGGTTTTTCGAGGTTTTAAAACATTTGTCGTCACTGCTAAAATTGCGCAAGATGCTTATTGCTCGATTGTTAGAGTTAAAACCTGACGCATTTATTGGTATCGACGCCCCTGATTTTAATTTCTATGTAGAAAGACAACTTAAAAACGCTGGAATTAAAACGATTCATTATGTGGGTCCTTCGGTTTGGGCTTGGCGGCAAAATCGTTTGGTTAAGATTAAACAATCAGTAGATGGTATGCTGGTTCTATTTCCGTTTGAGCCTGAAATTTATCAGCGTTATCAAATTCCGGTGAGCTTTGTCGGTCACCCTTTAGCAAGTCAAGTCCCAGATAAGCCAGATAGATTAAAAGCAAGATTAAAACTTGGTCTTGATCCAGAAGTATGCTTAACAGGTTTACTGCCCGGTTCGAGAATGAACGAAATTGACAGAATGGCTGATATCTATGTTCAGACGGCTCAGTTAATACATGCTTCGCATCCTGAAATGTTATTTATTGTTCCTTGTGTTCATCTTCGTGCTCAAAGGCGTATTGAGCAAGCGATTGAGCATTATGGTAAGGGTTTAACAATCCATTTAATCGATCAGCAAGCTAGCGAGGTTATGGAAGCCTGTGATCAGTTATTAATTACCTCCGGCACTGCGACCTTGCAAGCCGCGTTAATGTTACGCCCGATGGTAATTTCAATTAAAGTGCATCCTATTTCTTATTGGATTATGAAGCGTTTAGCGCTGATACCTTGGGTTGGGTTGCCTAATATATTAGCTAACAAGCAAGTGGTTGATGAGTTAATTCAGGATGATGCATCACCGGATGCTTTATGTCATGCATTACTTAAACTCATCGATGATTCGAATGTTCGCCAGCAACAACTTTCACATTTTATTAATCAAAAACAGGCTTTGACCCAGCCAAGTGCTGAACTGGCAGCACAATCGGTAATAGGCTGGGCCGACTTGTCTTCGTCACTTTTAAAAACCGATGCAACAGGTTGATTTATTTAACCCTAGCGATCCAACACAATCGCGGATTGAGTTGGATCGGATTGTGGGAGTCGATGAAGTAGGGCGTGGTCCGTTGATCGGTGAGGTGGTCGCTGCAGCCGTTATCTTGCCAAAAAATTGTCAGTTGGAACTGAAAGATTCAAAAAAGTTAAGTCATTTAAAGCGCGTCGAACTTGCTGAGAGAATTAAGGAACAGGCTTTGGAGTACGCTATCATGGGCGTTTCTCCTGAACAGATTGATCAACTTAATATCCTTCAAGCCACTTTATTAGCAATGAAAAAGGCCGTCGAAAAATTGACGCAGCCTTTTGAAGAGGTTTGGGTAGATGGTAATCGTTGCCCTGATTTTAATTGTCCTTGCCAAGCGATTGTCAAGGGAGATGGCTTGGTTCTTTCAATTAGTGCCGCTTCAATATTAGCGAAAGTTTATCGTGACCAGCAAATGGAACTATTGCATCAACAATACCCGCTGTATGGATTTGATCAGCATAAAGGTTACCCAACAAAAGCTCATCTTGCTGCGATTGAAAAATACGGGTTAATTGAAGGTTACCGGAAAAGTTTTAGACCTATAAGTCAATTCTATGGTTAATTAAACGCTATTATAACCCTATGAATATTAATGAAATTGTGTTGGTTTTTACATTTTAACAGCCTATTTGAAGTTATCTTAATCTTGTGAACTAAAACAAAAACTGCTATAACATTCCGTTGATTTTAGAACCACCTTTTAAACGTGGGCTTAGATGAATAAAAATAATATTTGGTATGGAGAATTAGATGGAACAGTCAAGCACTTTTATTGAAGATTATCCTGCGTATGTTCCTCAGGAAGGTGAAGAGTATATGAGTCCGGGCATGAAAGAGCACTTCAAGTTAAAGCTTCTGGCCTGGAAAAAACAGTTGATGGCAGAAGCTGAGTCCACAGTGGTTCATCTTCGCTCTGACTCATCAACGCCTGCAGACCCTAATGATCGCGCTACGCAAGAAGAAGAGTTTGCGTTGGAATTAAGAACACGTGATCGCGAGCGAAAGTTGATTGCTAAGATTGACCAATCTCTTAAAGACATTGAGATAGGTGAGTATGGTTATTGTAAAATCAGTGGCGATGAAATTGGTTTAGCTCGTATGGAGGCAAGGCCTACTGCAACGCTTACTGTTGAAATGAAGCGTCAACAAGAAATTCGCGAAAAACAAGGTATTGCATAACTCGCTAAGCTTGAATAATTAAGTGCCTGGTTATGTAGGGCGCTTTGCGCCGACCCCTTCTGGTCCATTGCATTTTGGATCATTGATTGCCGCTTCCGCAAGTTTTTTGGATGCTAAATCTCATCGTGGTCAATGGCTGGTTAGAGTCGATGATATTGATACGCCACGTGTAGTGCCTGGTGCATCCAATCAAATTCTGGAGCAACTTGTTGATTATGGCTTTGAGTGGGATGGTGAGGTTGTTTATCAATCGGATCGACTGCAAAGCTATCATGCAGCTTTAGATTTGTTACGTTCAAAACACCTAACCTACGCCTGCTCATGCAGTCGTAAACAAGTGCTGCAGCGTTGTAATACAACGGTTTATGATGGATTTTGTCGACAAAAAAATCAGCGCTTTACAGCTCAGAATTCGGAACGTTTTAAACTTTCTGATGCCTGTCTTATGTTTGTTGATATCTTTCAAGGTCAACAGCAGCTTGATACTAAAGCAGAGTTAGGGGATTTTATTCTCAAGCGAAGTGATGGTTTTTTTGCCTATCATCTTGTCTGTGCGGTAGATGATTTAAATCAGGGTGTTACCCATGTTATTCGCGGTTATGACCTTATCCAGAGCACCTTTGCTCAAATCGAGCTGACCAAAGCCTTGTCTGGAGTTACGCTTCAATATGGTCATCACCCCCTGGTGTTTAACCCTCAAAAAATTAAGTATAGTAAATCTGCAAACAGTCCACCAATCACAAAGCAAAATCTGAAGGAAAATCTAATTCTAATGCTTAAGTTTCTGAATCAATCTCCGCCTGATGACTTGGCCGCTGCCGAGGTGGGTGAAATTTGGCAGTGGGCTATCCAGCATTGGCAGCGTGACAAGGTCGCTCGGTCTGAGGGTTTTCAACCATGACATGCTCTGCACTTCAAACTTGGCTGACTCAGCCGCAAAACTATCCCCATTTGGTTGAATCGGTTCATGTTATCGAAACCCATATTTCAGCCGTTTTTTTAACCGGGAATTGGGTTTATAAATTGAAAAAGCCGGTAAATTTTGGTTTTTTAGATTTTTCAACGCCCGGGCAGCGGGAAAAATTCTGTCAATTAGAATTAACTTTAAATCAGCGTACTGCGCCCCAAATTTATCATCAGGTGGTGACTGTTTATGGTAATCCGCCTGAAAATACACAATTTAGTTTTGTTGAGCAACCAGGCCTGGTTGCGGTCGATTATCTCGTCAAGATGCATCAATTTGATCCCAATTGTGTATTAAGTCGATATTTACAACATCACTCATTAACTGATCAGCAGGTCGATGATTTGGTGGTTGCGATAGCACAATTACATCAGATTGCTGAGCCGATTGAGCCAGGGAGTTTTTTAGGTTCGTCCGAGTGTGTTTTACAACCTATGACGGATAACTTTCCTTCGCTTTATGCTTTATTTGAAACAACAATGTCATCAAATCCAACGATAGATGTTGATCAAGTATTGACCCGTTTAAAGCAGCTTGAGTTATGGACCGTCAATCAGCACGCGCTTTTAACTCCACTCATTGACGCTCGTCAACAAAAGGGCCATGTCCGCGCGTGTCATGGTGATTTACATTTGGACAATATCACCCTTTATCAACAGAAACCCTTGTTGTTTGATGGGATTGAGTTTAACGATCAATTCCGTTGGATTGATACGCTGAGTGATTTGGCCTTTTTGTTAATTGATTTAGATTATCGACAGAAGCCGATGTTGGCAAAAACCATTCTGCACCGTTACTTACAACTAAACGGTGACTACGCAGGCCTGGTATTGCTGCGATTTTATCAGACCTATCGTGCGCTAGTGAGAGCTAAGATAACTGGGCTCCGTTATTTACAGCTCGATCCATTATCAAATGAAGCCAATGATTGTATGGTCAGTTTAATGCGGTATATTGACTTGGCGGAGTCTTACGCCTACTTGATGAACGAAACGCCAGTGCTTTATATTATGCAGGGTGTATCGGGATCGGGTAAAAGCTATTATGCGCAACAAATTCATCGGCAAACCGGTGCGCTGGTGGTCAGTTCAGATCGAGAGCGTAAGCGCTTGTTTGGAATTAATGTGTATCAACGAGTATCAGCGCAGCAGAAAAAAAATCTTTATAGTACGGTTATGAATCAGGCAACCTACGATCAGTTACACAAGGCTTGCCAATCAGCACTGCAAGCGGGTCTGAGTGTAGTAGCGGATGCAACCTTTTTAAAACAAAGCCACCGACAAAGATTTATTAAGCTTGCAGAGGATTTAAACTGCCAGTCACTTGTGGTTTCGATCCAGCCTAATCCTGCATTAGCCGAGTCATTTATCGCGAAGAGAATGGAGGAAAACAAAGACCCCTCGGATGCTGATGCGCTGGTTATGAAGCAGCAATTGAAGAGTTTTGAACCGCCTAATGAAGCTGAGCAGTATTGCGTGATTGAAATGAGATCCGAATTACCAAATCTTAAAGAATATCTGTAGCGGTCGATATAATAAGAACATATTTTAGGCTGGGGAAGCATGATGCGATCACGTTTATTATGGTTTTTATTGATGCTGTTGCCAATTCACAGTGCTTGCTTACAAGCCGAACCTCTTGATAAGGTCACATTTTTAGGATTGGATTTGTTTGAAGCAGATAAAGCCAGTGTTCGTCAACACCTCAATGATCTAGGCGGATTTCGTCAAGAACGTGCTACTTTTTCTCATCCTAACATGGATAAGTTTTTTCCGGTTTCACAGTTGAAAGATAGCTACTATATTGTGTTTAGATATGATGCAAATGGCCAAATTATTTCGGTCAAACGCTTATACCGTCGCAATGGCCTTCATTTGGTGAATCAATATCGTGATATCGGCACACAAGATATTGCCCGATTGATGCTAACTGAACTCGGGCAACCTCAGCAAACTCAAAGAAAAGGAAGAGAGGGTGGTTTGAGTTATCCCAGTTATACTTGGCAAAACGACCAATTAACGATTCGATTGGATCACAGAGGCAGTGATCCATTGCAACCTATTTTTATAGAATATATTTTAGCGCGTGACCCTTTTGTTAAAAAAGATGAAGAGACGCCCCATTTAGCTAATAGGCGATAATTTAGTTTTTGGTTATTGAGTAATGATCCTATAGAATAGAAATTATATTTTAAGGAGGGGTTATGATTTCTTCAGTTGCGATGACAAATGCCTACGCTGGCATGCAAACCGGTTTTAACAATTTGACTCAAACCAGTGCCAAATTAGCCAATCCTGATTATCCTGACAAAGCTCAAGCATTGGTACAGCATAAGATGGATGCCCAACTGGTTGAGGTGAATGCTAAGGCATTAAAGACAGCAGACGATATGATTGGGACGCTTTTAGATATAAAAGTCTGACATAGTTTTTGTGAGTCTATTGCAAGCCACAAATAAGCTTGCAATAGATAGTATTATTACTTCAATCCTGTCAAGGATTGGCTCAAGCGTAAAGCCGTTTCAGAAACTAAATCACCCATAATATGTTCAATAAATGATCTTTTTTGTTCATACTCTCGAATCCGTGTTAGTCCAATCTCATCACGGACAACACTCCCCAAATCACCCAGACCATCAATTAAGCCTATTTCTATTGCTTCGTCACCCAGCCAAACCAGGCCTGAAAATACGCCTTCAACCTCGTTTAAACGATCGCCACGACCACGACGAACTACTTCAATAAATTGTTGGTGAGTACGCTCTAAGATACGTTGTTGAAAGAACTTTTTTGCTTCTGGATCTTCAGCTCCAAACGGGTTAATAAAGCTTTTGTATTCTCCGGCGGTCATCGATCGATTTTCGATGCCGACCTTATCCATTAAATCAGTAAAACCAAAGCTATCAAAACGCACACCGATTGAGCCTATGATTGAGCCTTTATTGGCAAAAATTTTATCTGCCGCTGCCGCAATATAGTAACAGCCTGATGCACAGATATCCTCAGCAACCACATAAACCGGTTTGTCATGCAATGTTTTGAGTCTTGTTATTTCGTCATTAATTAATGCTGATTGAACGGGACTGCCTCCGGGGGAGTTCATATAGAGAACCACGGCTTTAGCACTTGAGGACTCGAACGCCTCCCGTAATAACGGATTGATTGCTTCCGCGCTGGTCCGTCCGCCTGCCATAATGGCACCGTTAATTTTAATCACTGCAGCATGGCTGACCCCGAGCGATTCCTTTTCATTTGAGCTAAAAAACCCGGCTAGCATGACTATTGAAACTAAAATGTAAATCACCACCATCGCTTTTAGCACATTAGTCCAACGACGTGACCAGCGTTCCTGTTTGACATAAGCATCGGCGGCATCGGCGAGACGATCCAGTGCGGCAGGCTGTTTTGGATTTTTGGCGGGGGCATCGACCATTTGGTTTTCGGTCCAAGGGTTGTATTGTTCCATTTAATGTTTCCTAAGGATTTATAATAGTGAGCACATTTTAACTGGTTTTAAAAATTGAATGTTGCAGGAATTAGGTGTCTGAATTTGATATTAAGGCGTTTCTCGCCAGTTTAACCGAGCGTCCAGGGGTTTATCGGATGATAAACCAGTCTGATGAAGTGATCTATGTCGGTAAGGCAAAAAACCTTAAGCGCCGAGTGTCGAGCTATTTTGTCAAACAGCAGGCGATTAAAACCCAAGCGATGGTTGAGCAGGTGGTGCGGATTGAAGTGACGGTCACCGATACCGAGTCAGAGGCGTTGATTTTAGAAAACACGCTGATAAAGCGCTTAAATCCGCGGTATAACGTGTTGTTTCGAGATGATAAATCTTATCCTTATTTATTTGTTTCTACCGGAAAAACCTATCCAGCGCTCAGTTTTCATCGCGGTGCCAAGCGGCGAGTGGGTCGTTATTTTGGCCCTTTTCCTAATGCGGGTGCGGTGCATCAAACCCTTCAGGCTTTGCAAAAGATTTTTCCGGTGCGTCAGTGTGCGGAAAGTGTGTTTAAGCATCGGTCACGACCTTGTTTGCAATATCAAATTAAACGTTGCTCGGGGCCCTGTGTGGGTTTGATTTCGCAACAAGACTATGCGCAAGATGTCGCGCTGACGATTAAGTTTCTTGAAGGTAAAAGTTTTGAAGTGATCGAAGAACTTGGGCATAAAATGGAACAGGCGGCCGAGCAACTTGAATTTGAACAGGCGGCGATCATGCGTGACCGTATTTCAGCGTTACGCACCATCCAGAGTCAGCATTTAATTAACCAGCCTGGCTCGCAGGATTTGGATGTCGTGGTGGCGACGGAACAAGCGGGGCATTGTTGTGTGACCTTGATGCTGTATCGAGGCGGTCACTTGTGGGGCAGCGAAAACTATTTTCCCAAAAATCAGGCGGCAAGTTTAAATCAGGTTTTAAGTGCTTTTATCACCCAGCATTATGAAAGCCATCCTATTCCCAAAACACTGCTCACGGATCCGCTGCCCGATGACCAGGCCTGGTTACAGGAGTGGTTAGCCGACAAAAAAGGCCAAAAGGTTGAGATTAAACAAGCCATGCAAACCACGGCAAAAGGCTTGGTGCAACTGGCGCTTACCAATGGCGAAACCGCTTTAAAACAGCACATCACTCAAAAATCGAGTCAGCAGGATCGCGTGTATGCCTTGCAAGAAGCCTTGATGCTGGCGAAACCACCGACGCGGATGGAATGTTTTGATATCAGTCATACCATGGGCCAACAAACCGTCGCCAGTTGTGTGGTGTTTGTCGATGGGGTGCCGGTAACCCAGCAATATCGCAAGTTTAATATTGAAGGCATTACCGGGGGCGATGATTATGCGGCGATGCACCAAGCCCTGATGCGCCGTTATCAACGCTTGAAAAACGAGCAGGCGGTCTTGCCGGATTTGTTGATTGTAGATGGTGGCAAGGGACAGCTCAACCAAGCGATTGAGGTATTAAAAAGCCTTGATTTAGAGTCGATTCCTTTGGTTTCAGTCGCTAAAGGCGAAGGTCGCAAAGCCGGTTTGGAAATACTTTATACCCCAACCAACGATGAAGGGATTGATCTTGAGGCGGATGATATTGCATTGCATTTAATTAACTATATTCGTGACGAAGCCCATCGATTTGCGATTACCGGTCACCGAGCGCGTCGCCAAAAAGCCCAAACCCGTTCAACACTCGAACAGATTGAAGGCGTGGGGCCAAAAACCCGAAAAGCTTTGCTGACGCACTTTGGCGGCTTAGAGCAGGTTAAAAATGCTGCTGCATCCGAGCTAAGCAAAGTGCCCGGCGTCAGTCAAAAAATAGCCCAACGTATTTACGATTTTTATCATGGAGAATAAGGTGACGACAAAAACATTTGAAACATTTATTGAGCCGACTCGTTGTTGGGTGTCGGAGGTGGTGGTCGGGCTAAATTTTTGCCCGTTTGCGAAACGTGAAGTGGATGCGGGGCGGGTGCATTATGCGGTGGTGGACACGAGTGAAACTGAACAGGTATTGCAAGCCTTGCTTGATGAGCTGCAGCGCTTAGATGATCAACCCAATATCGAAACCACCTTATTAATCATACCTTATGGTTTTGAAGGGTTTTTTGATTACTTGGATTTAGCCGACTGGGCGCAAAGTTTGCTGGTGCAGGAGGGCTATGAAGGGGTGTATCAAGTCGCCAGTTTTCATCCGGATTATTGTTTTGCTGACGCCCAGCAAGATGATCCCGCCAACTATACCAATCGTTCGCCGTTTCCAATGTTGCATCTTATTCGTGAGGCCAGTTTAGAACAGGCGTTAAAACATCATCCTGATCCGGATTCGATTCCCGACACAAATATCAAGCTTGCGCGCGATAAAGGGTTGATGGTAATGCAGGCCTTGTTAGCGCAATGTGTTAAGCCTAGATGATGTGGTTATCTGAGATTTGGCGTTACCCCATCAAGTCCTGTGGTGGTGAATCGCTCGATCAAACAGAACTCGATCCGTTTGGGCTTCAAGGTGATCGGCGTTGGATGTTGATTGATCAATATAACCGAATGGTCACGCAGCGACAGCACCCCAAGATGGGTCTCATTCGAGTTAAAACTCAACAGGCTGAGGGTTTAAATATACCACCAGGCCTGGTAGTGAGTGCGCCTGGTTTTAAGGATTTGGCGATTCAACTCCCCAATCAAGCTTCCGTGGTTGAGGTTGGGATTTGGCAAGATAGCTGCCAAGCTTGGTTGGCAGATTTTACGGTGCATCAATGGTTTTCTGATTTTCTCGGTCAGGCGGTGCGTTTGGTTTGGTTTCCAGATTCTGGGCAGCGTCAGATTGATTTAAATTATGCTAAAGTCGGTGAGCAAGTGGCGTTTGCCGACGGCTTTCCGTTGTTATTAACCAGCCAAGCTTCGCTGGATGATCTCAATCAGCGCTTAAGCAAACCGATTGAGATGATTCGCTTTCGTCCTAATTTGGTGGTCAGTGGCTGCCAAGCGTTTGATGAAGATCGCCATCAGCAGCTTAGGATTGGTTCAAAAAGATTTATACTGGCTAAGCCTTGTTCTCGTTGTGCTATCCCTAGTTTAGACCCTAAAACCGCGCTGAAGCAAACTGAAGTCAGCCGTGCTTTAGCTTACCGTCAGGCTGAGGCTGGGGTTTTGTTTGGGCAAAATCTATGCTATGCCCCTGACTTGCATCAGCGACTAAAAATCGAATCGGTCGTTATTAGGCTTGGCGATGAGATTTGCTGGAGCGACTAAATTGACAGTTTAATCTGCAAAGATAAGTGGTAGAATTCAAAAATTATTATAAATTGAGTTAAATTAAAATGATGACCCTGCAACAATTGCCTATGGCTATGACTTGGGCAAGAGTGTTTTTAATTCCGGTTTTTGTGCTGGTGTATTATTTACCATTTACCTATTCCAGCTTTGTTGCGATGCTTATTTTCGTGTTTGCCGCGATGACCGATTGGCTAGATGGTTATCTAGCTAGGCGATTTAATGCAACCAGTCGCTTTGGCGCATTTTTAGACCCGGTGGCAGATAAATTGATTGTTGCAGTTGCCTTGATTGTAGTCGCGGTTGATTACCAACATTGGATTGTCACTCTGGCAGCTATCATTATTATTATGCGTGAAATGGCCGTGTCGGCATTGCGTGAGTGGATGGCCGAGCATAATAAGAGTGATGTGGTGGCGGTATCAAAGATTGGCAAATATAAAACCACTTTTCAGCTTATAGCGCTAGCATTGTTGATTTATGGTGGTCAATTATTTGGTGTTCCTTGGGTTGAAATTGGCTTAGTGATGCTCGTTATTGCAACGGTATTAACGCTTTGGTCATTGGTTCAGTATGCCTTCTCAGCATGGAAAACAATGACTTAAGCCTTTAAAGTCTCCTCTTTTACAAAAAAATTAAAATTAAATGAATAACAGCATCAAATAGTGCTTGACCTTTACAAGCTAAACCCTATAATACGCATCCAACAGCGCGGGAATAGCTCAGTTGGTAGAGCACAACCTTGCCAAGGTTGGGGTCGCGAGTTCGAGTCTCGTTTCCCGCTCCAAAAATGGCTGAGTGGTAGAATGGCTATACAGCGGATTGCAAATCCGTGGATCTCGGTTCGATTCCGGGCTCAGCCTCCATAGCCACAACAGCTTCAAAACATGCTGCAAAGCAAGTCATCTGCCCAGGTGGCGAAATTGGTAGACGCAAGGGACTTAAAATCCCTCGGGGGAAACCCCGTGCCGGTTCGACTCCGGCCCTGGGCACCATCTTATCTATATGATTTCCTTAAAATTTCACTAATATATTGCTTTGTTTTCTATTATTTCCATATTCGTATAATTTTTTTGGTATGCACTTTAGTTGCAGTTCTTGTTGCACTCCTTACTGGTATATCAAAGCTTCTTGCCGCAAAGCCTGCTATTAATCTAGACCTTTTTATAAATCCTTGTAGAATGATGAATTTTACTCATTGTTTTACTGAGGTTGGGTGGGTCTATCGTGGTAATAAGCACAACTAACAAAGCTGTTTTGACAGAAACTGACATCATCACCAAATTCATATTACCCGCCGTGATTCAGAATGGCTGGGATAATCTGACGCAAATTCGTCAAGAAGTGAAACTGCGTGATGGTAAGGTGGTGGTGCGCGGGCAAGTTGCGGCGCGTAAAACTGTTAAATCCGCCGACATTGTTCTGTATTACAAGCCCAATCTGCCTTTAGCCGTCATCGAAGCCAAAGCCAATAAACACGAAATTGGTAAAGGTATGCAACAAGCACTGGATTATGCAGGCCTGCTTGATGTGCCGTTTGTGTTTGCCAGCAATGGCGATGGCTTTATTTTTCACGATAAAACTTCTAGCGGTGTGATTGAAACCGAACTCAGTCTCGAAGATTTCCCAACACCAGAAATCCTGTGGCAAAAGTATTGCGCCTGGAAAGGCTACACTGAAGCTCAACTGCCAATCATCACTCAACCTTATCATGATGACGGCACCGGCAAATCGCCGCGTTATTATCAGCTGCAAGCGATTAACAAAACCATCGAAGCGATTTCCGCCGGACAAAACCGAATTTTATTGGTGATGGCAACCGGCACCGGCAAAACCTATACCGCGTTTCAAATTATTTGGCGCTTATGGAAATCTAAAACCAAAAAACGGATTTTGTTTTTAGCGGATCGTAACGTCTTGGTGGATCAAACCCGCATTAATGACTTTCAACCCTTTGATACCGCCATGACCAAAGTGGAAAAGCGCACCGTTGATCCCGCCTATGAAATTCATCTTGGCTTGTATCAAGCTCTCACAGGGCCTGAAGAATCACAAAAAGCTTACAAACAGGTATCGCGGGACTTCTTTGATCTGATTGTAATCGATGAATGTCATCGCGGCAGTGCGGCGGAAGATTCCGCTTGGCGAGAGATATTAGAATATTTCAATTCAGCCACCCAAATCGGACTCACAGCCACCCCAAAAGAAACCGATGAGGTATCGAATATCGACTATTTTGGCGAGCCGGTTTACAGCTATTCGCTTAAACAAGGCATAGAGGACGGCTTTCTTGCGCCTTACAAAGTGGTGCGGGTGGATTTAGATGTCGATGCGCTGGGTTGGCGACCGACCAAAGGCCAAGTGGATAAGCACGGCGAAGTCATTCCCGACCGCATCTACAACGCCAAAGACTTCGACCGCAATTTGGTGATCGACGAACGCACACAATTGGTCGCGGAAACCATCACCGCTTATCTCAAGCGCACCGACCCGATGGCGAAAACCATTGTGTTTTGTAACGACATCGACCACGCCGAACGCATGCGCCGCGCCTTGATCAATCTCAACCCTGAACAAGTTAAGAAAAACGAAAAATACGTGATGAAAATCACCGGCGACGACGAGGCCGGTAAAGCCCAACTCGATAATTTTATTAATCCGAAAAAAGCCTATCCAGTGATTGCGACCACTTCGGAACTGATGACCACCGGGGTCGATGCGAAAACCTGTAAGCTGGTGGTGCTGGATCAAAGCATCCAGTCGATGACCAAATTCAAACAAATTATCGGGCGCGGCACACGCATCGATGATCGTTACGGCAAACTCTGGTTTACGATTCTCGACTTTAAAAAAGCCACCGAACTGTTTGCGGATGAACGCTTTGACGGTGTGCCTGAAAAAGTCATGATCACCAGGCCTGGTGTTATTATTGATGAAGATAATCCCGAGTTTGTAGACGAACTGAATGCTACAAACAACGAAAATGAAGATGGCGTAATCCATGAGCCGGAAGGTGAATATCAAACCGGTTCGAGTTCAGATGATTCATGGCAAGGCAATGAAACCGATACCGGTGGTGAACTCGGCGGTGAAAAACAACCCTTTATCAAATACCATGTCGCCGGTGTCACCGTTAAAAAACTCGCCGAGCGCGTGCAGTATTATGATGCCGACGGCAAATTGGTCACCGAATCCTTTAAAGACTACACCAAAAAAACCGTACAACAACAATACACCTCGATGGATGAGTTCATCAAAAAATGGCAATCGGCTGACCGCAAACAAGCGGTGATTGACGAACTCGAAGCCCAAGGCGTGATTTGGCAAGCACTAGAAGAAGATGTCAGTCGAGATTTAGACCCGTTTGATCTAATTTGTCATGTCGCGTTTGACCAACCACCGCTGACCCGAAAAGAACGCGCTGATAACGTCAAAAAACGCAACTACTTCGCTAAGTATTCCGAAACCGCGCAACAGGTGCTCAACGCCTTGCTCGATAAATATGCCGACACCGGTATCAGCGAAATCGAATCCAAAGACGTATTTAAAGTCACGCCATTCACTGAAATGGGGCGACCACTTGAAATCGTCAAAAAAGCCTTCGGCTCTAAACAAGCATATAAACAAGCAATGATAGAATTAGAAGAACAATTATATAGAGTATAGCAGTTATATTTTGGGAGCACTTATGAGGGGAACTATTAAGTTCTATAACAAGAAAAAAGGCTTTGGGTTTATCAATACTGATGAGCATGATAAAGATATTTACTTTCATATTAAAAACTGGGAAGGTGCTGCTTTACCAGAAACAAATGACTCTGTAGAGTTTGATACAGAGCTCGGTAAAAAAGGCTTACAAGCGATAGATGTTTTATGTATCCATAGTGCTAAACAAAAACTTGCTCTTCAAAAAGCAGTGAGTGATGGAAAAATATCATGTCCGCACTGTCACATGAAAATGATACCAAGGATAAATTTTTACCAAGGGCGACCTGAAGCGAGCTTCTGTCCATATTGTGGAGGCAAAGTTAAAGACTTTAGTGAGGGTTGTTTCATAGCTACAGCTGTTTATAAAGATTATAGTCATCCACAAGTTTTAGTTTTACGAAATTTTAGAGATGGATGCCTCAAAAAATATGCGTGGGGAAGGAGTTTTATTGCCTTTTATTATAAAAAATCTCCTGCGATTGCTGAAAAACTCATTGGTATGCCGACAACCTCAGCCATTACAAGATACCTTCTAAACACTTTCATTTACATCTACAATTTTTTTACTAAACCTAATAAGAATTAACCATGTCCATATCCACTGTAATCAAATCCATTCAAGACATTATGCGCAAAGACGCGGGCGTGGACGGCGATGCCCAGCGTCTCGGTCAGCTTTCTTGGCTGTTATTCCTCAAAATTTTCGACGCGCAAGAAGAAGAGTTGGAATTCGAACTCGACAACTACCAAACCCCAATTCCGCAACAATACCTTTGGCGCAACTGGGCGGCGGATGCCGACGGTTTAACCGGCGATGCGTTACTCGACTTTATCAACGGCGATTTATTCCCCACGCTAAAAGACCTCACCGCACCGATGGACACCAACCCACGCGGCTTTGTGGTGAAAGAAGCCTTTAGCGATGCCTTTAACTACATGAAAAACGGCACGCTGTTGCGCCAAGTGATTAACAAACTCAATGAAATCGACTTTGGAAACTCGCAAGAACGCCACATGTTTGGCGATATGTACGAGCAAATCCTCAAAGATCTGCAAGCCGCCGGCAACGCTGGTGAGTTTTATACGCCCCGAGCGGTCACCGAATTTATGGTCAATCGCCTCAACCCACAACTCGGCGAAAAAATCTTCGACCCGGCTTGCGGCACCGGCGGCTTCTTAGCCTCGGCCACCGAACACCTTAAAAAACAAGTCAAAACCGTTGATGACCAACAACAACTGCAAACCCAAATCTGGGGTGTTGAAAAAAAACAACTGCCACACCTGCTTTGCACCACCAATATGCTGTTACACGGCATTGAAGTGCCGGTGCAGATCCGCCACGACAACACCCTCAGCAAACCGCTGTCCAGTTGGGATTCTGATACCGATGTGATTATCACCAACCCACCGTTTGGTGGCACCGAAGAAGACGGCATCGAACAAAACTTCCCCACTGAATACCGCACCCGCGAAACCGCCGACCTGTTTTTACAACTGATTATCGAAGTGCTAAAAGACGGTGGTCGCGCCGCTGTGGTCTTGCCCGACGGCACACTATTTGGTGAAGGCGTCAAAACCAAAATCAAAAAACTGCTGTTAGACGAATGCAATCTGCATACAATTGTGCGCCTACCCAATGGCGTGTTTAACCCCTATACCGGCATCAAAACCAATATCCTGTTTTTCACCAAAGGGCAAAAGACCGAAAAAGTTTGGTATTACGAACATCCTTATCCCGATGGCGTAAAAAACTACAGCAAAACCAAGCCGATGAAGTTTGACGAATTTCAAACCGAAATCGACTGGTGGGGGAATGAAGCAGACGGTTTTGCCAGCCGTGTTGAAACCAACCAGGCCTGGTGCGTCAGCATTGATGAGATTATCGAACGTAACTACAACCTCGATATTAAAAACCCGCACCAAGAAGAAGCCGAAATTCACGATCCAAAACAACTGCTGGCAACCTACCAACAGCAACAAACCGAGTTGCAACAACTGCGCGATCAACTAAAAGCGATTTTGGGCAACGCCTTGGCAGGGAAGGCTTAACCATGAGCCAAGTAGAAAAACTTATTACCCAACACCTCGATATTTGGACGCAAGCGACCGAAGCCAAATCGACCGCCGGACGTGGCACACGCGGCAAAATCAATTTGCTCGGCATTCAAAAACTACGAGAGCTGATTTTAGAAATGGCGGTGCGTGGTTTACTTGTGCCGCAAGACCCGAATGATGAACCCGCCAGTGAACTGCTGAAAAAAATCGCCGCCGAAAAAGCCGAACTGATTAAAGACGGCAAAATCAAGAAATCCAAACCCCTGCCAGAAATCACCGACGACGAAAAACCGTTTGAACTGCCAAAGGGGTGGGAGTGGGTTAGGTTGGGCGATTTGCTTAATCGAATATCAAACGGTTTTTCAGGGAAGCAGGTACAGTTCAAAACAGATTTTCCTCTAACTCGTATTGAAACCATTTCGCAATCAGAAATTAATTATGAAAAAACTGGTTTTGTTGAAGTAATTCCAGATGATAAACGAGAGTATTACCAGCTTCTTTTAGGAGACATTCTTCTATCCCACATCAACAGTGATTTGCATGTTGGTAAAACTGCAATTAAAAAGGATGAGAACCTTCTTTATCATGGAACAAACCTTATTCTATTGAGATTTAATGATCTTGTAGATTCCAGTTTTTATAACTTACTGTTAAATCAGAAACGTCTGTCTGGGTATTTTTTATCCGTTGCTCAGCATGCAATAGGTCAATCATCTATTAACCAAGGAATTATTAATGGCACTATTGCTATCGTTCCACCATTAAAAGAACAAAAACGAATTGTCGCCAAGGTCGATGAGCTAATGGCGTTATGCGACCAGTTAGAAAACGACACGCTGACTCATATCGACACCCATCAAACCCTTGTGGAAACGCTATTGGGAAATTTGGTTGCGCCGCCCGTCATTGCGAGGCCGCAGGCCGCGGCAATCTCCGAGCCTACCGAACAAGACTGCGTCGCTTCGCTCGCAATGACCGAGCAAACACGATTTCACCAGGCCTGGTTATTAATCGAACAACATTTTGATGTGCTGTTTACCACCGAACACAGTATTGACACGCTTAAACAAACTATTCTGCAACTGGCAGTGATGGGCAAACTCGTGCCGCAAGACCCCAACGACGAACCCGCCAGTGAACTGCTGAAAAAAATCGCCACCGAAAAAGCCCAACTCATCAAAAACGGCAAACTCAAAAAATCCAAACCCCTCCCACCCATCACCGATGCCGAAAAACCGTTTGATTTACCGAAAGGATGGGTGGCAGTTAGATTAAAAGATTTAGTTTCAGTTTTGGGTGATGGTATTCACGGCACACCAAGTTATGATGAGAAGGGCGATTACTTTTTTGTAAATGGAAATAACTTAATTGAAGAGGCGATTCAGATTAAACCAGATACAAAAAAAGTAAATAAATCAGAGTATGAAAAGCATAAAAAGCCGCTTTGCGAGCGAACACTGCTTGTTTCTATAAATGGTACGCTTGGAAAAGTCGGTTTTTACGCAGGTGAAAAAGTTATGCTTGGCAAAAGTGCCTGCTACTTTAATTTATTAGAGGAGATTGATAAGTTATTCATATCCAAAGTTTTACAAGCCCCTTATTTTCAAGATTATGCAATCGTTAGTGCCACCGGCAGTACGATTAAGAACCTCTCTTTGAATTCAATGAATAACTTTGTTGTGTATCTTCCCCCACTAGCCGAACAAGGCCGAATCGTCGCCAAAGTGAATGAACTCATGACCCTGTGCGATCAAATCAAAACCCAACTACAAGCCGCGCAACACACCCAAGCCCAACTCGCCCAAACCATCACCCAGGAGGCGTTAGCCTAATGGCAGTATTTAAGTTATTTTCTGCTCGACAACAAGAAGAAAAAGAGCTTCAAGATGATGTGTTTGTCTATGACAAAATTCCTGACAGACTTAAAAATCAGTTTATTTTAATTTTGGAAGAAGTTTTTCCTAACGGTTACGTCAGAACAGCTTATAACGCTGCCTCAGCCAATGTTTTAAATGAAATTAGAACAATTATTCGAAAAGAACATGGGTATTTACAGCTCCCTCCATACGAAAAAGCACGCTACAACGTCAATGCGGATAAAGAAGTTCAGGATTACTTACTTCAACTTAACGATTCTGAAAAAATATTAGATATTTTTGAGCTTGGATTGCTTTTCATAGGTCATTTCCATGAACAAAACTTTGAAAATCAGGTTGAGGAAATTAATTATCGGTTTAAAGAAAATGGAGTTGGTTACAGGTTTGATGGAGGTCGAATTATTCGTGTTGATTCAGAGCTTCTTCATGTTGAAACAGTAAAACCAGCATTGAAGCTTCTTCAAAGCTCTGAGTATGAAGGGGCGCAAGAAGAGTTTTTAGGTGCCTATGAGCATTATCGCCATGGAAAACATAAAGAAGCTTTGGCTGATTGCTTAAAATCTTTTGAAAGTGTCATGAAATCTATTTGTGAACAAAATAACTGGCAGTACGGAAAAGCAGATAATGCTAAAAAACTGATAGCGGTATGTTTGAAAAATGAATTAGTACCATCATTTCTGCAAGCCAAATTATCGAGCCTACAAGCTCTGCTTGAAAATAGTATACCAACGGTTAGGAATAAGCTGGGAGGCCATGGTCAAGGCTCAGAAACACTGGAGGTGCCTGAATATATTGTTTCTTATGTTCTTCACATGACTGCATCAACAATAGTAATGTTGATTCGGTCACAGGAGGATTTACTCAGATGAATCAGAGAAGAAAGCAAAGGCATCTTAACCAAATAAAAGAGGAAGCATCCATTCAAATTTTAAGAGAAAAGCTTCCTGTGGCTTGGGTTGTTCATGAATATGGTCCAGATTATGGTATTGACTGTGTTGTTGAACTGTTTGATTTTATCGATGAATCACAAACAATCGCCGAAACTCTTGGAGAAAACTTTTTTGTGCAATTAAAAGCATCGTCAAAAATCGATTACGGAACGAGACGTTGTTATGCTCGAGGAAATGTTGCGAAAGGCCATTTACAAGAAAATAAAGATGATTATTTAGATGTAGAGGTGGCTAAGTTTAATCTTGAGATGCCTGAAATTTTAACTGTGCAATCAATGGGGCTTGCAATACCTGTCCTGTTGATTTTAGTTGATGTGGAGACTGAAAGAGCATTTTTTGTTTGTTTAAATGACTATATTGATAAGGTCATGATTCCTGAAGACCCTGACTTCAAATCCAAACAATCAAAGACAATTTATATTCCACTGAAAAATGAAATTTTAGATGAAGAAGATAATCTTGTTGCTTTAAAAGCCTATGGTAAAAGAGCGAAAATGTACGGCGCTTTTGGAAAATTTCATTATCAGCACACAGAAATCTTACGGGCGCCCAAGTACGATACAACTCCAAGACAATTTCTGGATATGATTTTGAAGTTTGTTGAAGAATGTATTCATCAAGATATTTGGCATGGTCATGAATTTTGGCAGCCAATGCAGTGGTCTTTTTATGAAATTCAACGTCTACATTCTGATTTGACCTCAGGTAATATTCCAGAATCTGATTATGAGATTCTGAGAGAGAATTGTCTAAACGTGATTTGGCATAAACTTACAAACTTGAGCAGCATGTATGAAGAATTAGTTAGAGAGTGGTTTTTACCTACCTATCTTGCACAATTAACTTCTTATCCTGAAACGCCTAAAGAAGGCCAATAATGAATTTATCAAAACTCCAAAAAGTTGATTTACGAAATGTCTGGAAGCACGAGGCTTTGAACTTTACTCAGTGGCTTGCGAACCCTGAAAATATGGTTGGATTAAGCGATGAAATTGGTCTTGAATTATTATTCATTGAAGCCATGCAGCGTAGCCAGATTAAACAGAACTAAATAATCACACAGGGGGCCTTAATATATGAAATCTCGATTGTCTGGTGAAAAATTAATTGAATTAAAGAATGCGGCAATAGCTGAATTTGGTGCTACCAACTGGAGAGAACTGGGTGCTTTAACTAATACGTTGGATGATGTAGAAAAGCATCCAAGACTTTTAAGAAGTTTGAGTTGGGATGATGAAGATTATGATGGTTTAGCTTTAACCTTTTTAAGGAAGATGATTGGTTCAAATGATGAAAACCTTAAAATTGTTGAAAGATATATTTCTGATCGATGCGCTACGCTTGGCGAAAGTGTATCAAGTTCAAATGTTAATGGGCGCAAAATCGTGTTCTCACCTGAAGTTTTTCAGATTCCAGATACAGGTATTGAGCCTAATTTAATATCAGTAATGATGCCATTTGAACACTCATTAACAGCGGTTTATTCTTCGATTAAAAGAGCCGCTGAAATTCAAGGGTTTGAATGCTCAAGAGCTGATGATATCTGGGAGCATTCAACAATTATTCAAGACGTTTTTTCGCTTATCTTCCGGTCTTATATCGTTATTTGTGATTTTACAGGCAAAAACCCAAATGTTTTTTATGAGGCGGGTATTGCACACACGCTTGGCAAACACGTAATCCCCATTACTCAATCTGCACATGATATTCCTTTTGACTTGAAGCATCATCGTTACATCCAATACTTGAACAACTCGGAAGGTTTGGCTGAGTTAGAAAAGGCATTGAATGGCAGAATTTCAACATTAAAACATTTTTGACTAGGTTGCAGATGAAAGACAGAAATGAGTTGGTTTCAATTTTTGCTAAAGGGGCATTGGGTGCTATTCCCTTTGTAGGCCCATTAGCCGCCGAAATTATTGGCATGGTGATACCGAATAAACGATTGCAGAGAATTGAGGCGCTTTTGACTGCTCTGGAGTCAAAAATTCAATTAGATAAGCAGCATAGAGTTGCTGAATCTCTAAATTCTGAAAACGCCATAGATTTAATGGAGGATGCCTTTATTGCTGCTTCAAGAGCATTATCTTCTGAACGTATAGATTACATTGCTTCAATGCTTAAAAATGGTCTAACAAGAGATGAATTGGAGCACATTGAATATAAGCGTTTGATGTCTTTATTGTCTGAACTTAATGATGTTGAAGTTTTAATTTTGAAATCAAAGCTACTTGACCGGCGTGATGATGAATTTGAAAGTTTTTGGAAGAAACATCAAGCGGTTTTAATACCTGCTACGGCAACTTTTGGGTCAACCAGAGAGGAAATTGATAAAAATACAGTTTTTCAATCACATAAAACCCACTTAAGAAATCTGGGGCTGATTAAAACAACCTTTAAAAAGCCTAAAAGAGGTGAGTTGCCCGAGTTTGATGAAAAAACTGGCATGATAAAAGCACAAGGTGAGGACATTACGCCTCTTGGTAGATTGTTGCTTGAATCAATTGACCAGGCTCCTAGGAGGTAGGTTCTCGAGTTATGTATCTACTAAAACTTCAAAAAAATGAATTGAGTAATGTCTGGAAAGATGCGTGCTTGAGATTTTCCCAATTAATTCCTAATCTCAAGCCAAGAATGGTTTTGCTGGTTGTGTTGGCTTTTGTGTATAATAAACTCAATCCAGTGACTAGAGGTATCCTCGGTCTGGCTTCGGCGGCTGGTGAGCAGTGGTTTATAGTTTTTATAAAAAAGCCTTGGCAATTTCGTTTGTCAGGGCTTTTTTATTGGCGTTATAAACCCAATCAGTTAGCGGGGACTGTATGGCGTTGACCTTAAAAAATGCGTTTGAAGCGACCTTTCGTTCTAACTACCGTTTTGAAGATTTTTTGGCTTTGAAGGTAGAGCAGGCAGCGACACGTAAAAAACTGGGCGACCGTAATATTATTCAGCCTAATGCCAAATTAAAAGCTTAGGTAACTTCTGCTTGATGTGTGGAGCGAGGCTAAAGCTTGTTGGTGAGGTTGAGTTTTGTATAGCAGAATGAGGATTGTAGTGTGTTAAAAACCGCCTAATCAATTTAGGCGGTTTAATTTTTTATGGCTGGGTTTTAGAATACGTCGCCTGTTGCGCCTTTTTCCATCATCGCCCACATAGCTTCACGAACCGCCATGGTTAATTCTTTTAACTCTTCAGGCATTTTTTTACCCATTTTAATCATCATGTCCATGTTCATGGTGTATAGGTGAAGACCATCTTCTTGCTCAACAATGGTAACACGGCAAGGTAAAAATGCACCCATAGCTGGGCTAAAGTCAATCATTTTACGTGCAGTTTCAGGGTTACAGTAGGACACAACGTGGATTACACCTGATTCAACACCGCGCGCATTAAGTTCTTGTGACAAAGGCAGTTGTCCAACATCCATTAGCCCTGGTGTGTTCATGGCTACGTTGTCCAGTGCATCTAGAATATCTTGGAGTTCTACACCTTCTTCTGCTTTACGGTGCCAAACTACCGCCCAACCTATATCGCCTTCGCTTTCAACCCAGCGATCCCAGATTTCATTAAATGTACCCCAAGCGCCTTCTTCAAGATTACCCGCCGCCTTCATGGTGCCGCAACCTGACATAAGTGCAATAATACCGGCTAAAAAGCCGACTTTGAGCATAGTGATGGTTTTCATTAGTGACCCTCTTTATTTTGATTTAGTGATAAACAAAGCACATATTGTGCATTCTGCAAGTTCGTGACCTAGATTACTCCTCTATTGGCTAAAAGAGAAAATCAATTTTTTTGTTCTCGAATAACAAAAATTTATTAGAACTTGTTAATGCGCTAATATTAGCAGTAGCTAATATAGCATAAACCCAAGCTTTTCGAGTGTCTGATTAAGGCGTTTATTAGGTGTTTTTTTCAATTTGTGCAGTGCCCACTCTCGACGGATTGGATATTGGCGGCGATGTAATTCAAAACCTGCCCGAACTTGATTAATGTCTGGTGATCTAATCGCCTGGTCATCAAGCCGTAAGTCATAGGTTTGCTTAATGATTTGATATAAAGCTCGCTGCTCGTTGTCAGTTGCAACGGGTTCGAGTGCAGTGGGAGCGGGCGGCAGCTGTTGTTTCCAGTCAGTTTTCGGTTCAATTTGCCAGAATTGACAGAGCTGTCGGTAAACCATCTCGCTGCCAGCCACCTTGGCTTCAAGTGAATGGCCAGCAATATGAGCGGTAGCAATATCCGCTTTGAAGTAGAGTTCAGCGCTAATGTTTGGCTCGTTTTGCCAACAATCAATTATATTTGCCGAGTTGTTGATTTTTAACCAGGCCTGCTCGTCAATAATGCCACCGCGAGCGGCATTGATTATCATCCCATTCGGTTTAATAAGTTTTAGATTGTTTTCGTTTAACAGGTGAAAGGTTGGATCACTCCCCGTTTTCGTTAAGGGGGTATGTAGGGTAATAATATCGGCTTCTTTAAGCAAGGACTCAAGTGAACAGAAGTCGTTTTTCCCTTCACAACGAGCACGAGGTGGGTCATTTAACAGTGTGCGAATACCTAAAATTTTGGCTTTTTGGTTGACTAGCCTGCCAACGTGACCCACCCCAACAATCCCTAGTGTCATCTCGGGCAGGATCCAGTTTTTTTGTTCAGCGATTTCGAGAAGACCATTTATGACATATTCTGCCACTGAGTTTGCATTGCAGCCTTGTGCGGAGTAAAAATGAATCCCCTGTTTTGATAACCAGGCCTGGTCAATGTGATCAAGGCCAACTACCGTGCTGCCAACAAAACGCACGGGACTTGTATCGAGCAGTGCTGCATTAACCTGGGTACGAGAGCGTATGATTATGGCATCGGCTTGTTTAACAGTATCTGAGTTAATATCTCTACCTGGTATGAGTTTGATCTGTCCTAAATGGCTAAAAATAGCTTCGGCATAGGGTATTGCATCATCAATAATCAGTGTTTTTTGTGGCATACTAAGCGCTCCTTTTTGGCTTGATAGGATAGGTGATGTTTCAAAAAACGCAAGCAACTTTCGTTAAAGGCCCGGTAGGCCAGTTGGAGTGTCGTATCGGGCAGTTGGCCCTGGGTAAGGCACCTTTAGGACTGGTCGTCTTGTGCCATCCTCATCCTTTGTATGATGGTTCGATGAATAACAAGGTGGTCACTACGATGGAGCGGGTGTATGCTCAGGCGGGTTGGCAAACGGTGGCGTTTAACTTTAGGGGGGTGGGGCAGAGTGAGGGCTTTTATGATCATGGCAAGGGTGAGCAGCAAGACTTAGCAGCGGTAGTCAATTGGGCGCAGGGTTCATTTGGTGAATTGCCTCTTGCCTTAGCCGGGTTTTCGTTTGGCAGTTATATTGGTTTACTGCAAGCTCAGCTATTGGAGGCGCAATGGTTGGTGACGGTCGCACCTCCGGTTAATTTATATGATTTTAATGAGATCGTTATTCCGTCTAGGGTTAAATGGAGTTTAATACAAGGCGGTCAAGATGAAGTTGTGCCTGCCTATAAGGTTGCCAACTGGATGCGCGGCATTCAACCTCGGCCTGATGTCTATTGGCGTGAATCCGCAGGACATTTTTTTCATGGCGAACTGGTTTGGTTAAAAAAAATTCTATCGGCAATTGTTTAATTTCAAAATGAAATATTAAATGGAAGCTGGTATATAAGAAAATTCTAATATATAATATTAGAATTTTCTTATATCTTAATGTGTTTGTTAAGCTGTTCAATAAAGGCTATATTCTAGCGAACGAATGGTTTGTTTAGATCACCCCCTTATCTTAGAATTTTACAGGATGCTTAAATGAAACTAAAAACATTAGTGTTGGCTATGTCTTTCACGCTTCCGGGTCTTGTTGTGGCGCAAACGGTCGATTTTAAAACCAGTGTTGAAACGACCCTTTCTCAAAATCCTCAGCGTGATATTACTGCCGCACAAATGGATCAGGCACGTGCCGCTTATGATCAAGCCAAGTTAAGCCGCATGCCTCAATTTACCTTGTCGGTTACCGGTTCACATTCTAATAATGCTTTGAATGTGTTCGGGATGAAATTACAACAACGTCAAGCGACCTTTGGTGATTTTGGCTTTGCGGAAGCGCCTGGGCCTGGTTCAACATCTACCTTTGATACGCGACCTCGCGATTTAAATAAACCAGGTAGCCACAATGACTTGAATACTCGGGTTGAAATGCTTTTGCCTATTTACAACGGTGGAAAGGTTGAAAGTTTTCAGCAGCAAGCGAGTGCGATGCTTCATGCTGCGCAGCAAGGAGATCAGGCCGTTAAGCAGATGTTGACTTACTTTGTATATGAAGCTTACGAAGGTGTTCATGCTGCACGCGCCTTTATCCAGGTTGCTGAACAAGCTTTACTGGCGGCTGATGCTTACATTCAAACAACACAAAATTTGGTGCGCCAAGGTGTGGTAGTGCGTTCTGAATTATTGAGTGCACAAGCACATCGTGCAGAAATTGAACTGATGCATGAACAGGCTAAAAATCAGGAGTTGCTTGCTTTTGATGGTTTGCGAACCCTTATGGGATGGTCTGCGGATGCACCGATAGATGTTGCTGAGCGTGTTGCCATTGAGTTGCCAAATTTAGCCCTAGACGAAATGATTCGAATGGCTATGGATACCAATCCTCAATTGATCGCTATGCGTCACCAGGTTCAAGCCAGTCAAGCTGAAGTTCGATTGGCAAAATCCGATAAAATGCCTAGCTTGAATTTAATGGCGCGCTCAGATTGGAATGATGACACGATTGGTTTTAGCGCGCACTCTTATACGATTGCTGCAGTCGCCTCTTGGAAAATAACGGATTTCGGCATGACCGATCGCGCTGTCGATCAAGCGAATGCCAGTGTACGCGAACAAGAAGCTAGAATGCGAGCTGAAGAACAGAAAGTTCGAATGGGCTTGTTACAGGCTTGGCGGGAGTACCAAAATGGGTTGAAAAAAGTGACCTCAAGTCAGGCTGCGGTTGAATATGCTTCAGAGGCTCAGACTTTAATCACGCGGCGTTACGAAACAGGTGTGGCGACCATGACTGAGGTTTTGGCAGGTCAAACGCAACTTGATAAAGCACGTGCGGAATTAGTAAGTTCTCAGTTTAGCGTTAATATGCAAAAAGCACAGGTGTTGTTAGCTATCGGCCGTATGCAGCATAATCAGATATAACTAATAATTAAGGATAAAAGAACATGATGAAGCTTTCAAATAAAATTATGGGTTTAAGTGTGCTGGCTGTCGCCCTCGGTTTGGCAGGTTGTTTGCCAGATCAAAAAACTGCCGAAACCCCACAGTATGAGGTTACTGAACATACCGTTACAGTTGCAATGGTTAATTTAGGTACTGTGCCTCTTGTGGCGAGTGTGCCAGGTTCTGTGGTGCCAGATCAGCAGGCCAGAATTGCATCGCGCTTAATGGGTTACATTCGCAGTATTCCCGTTCAGGTAGGCCAGCATGTCAAGCGAGGTGATTTGTTATTTGAGATTGATCCTCAAGATATCCAAAGTCAAATTTCTCAAGCGCGTGCGGGATATCAGCAAGCTCAGGCCGCGCTGGAAAACGCAAAAGCCGATTTTGATCGTTTTTCGCAATTGCTGAGAGAAGAATCCGTTTCTCGTCAACAGTTTGACGGAGTACGTTTGCAGTATAGTGTTGCACAGGAGAATTTGGCAGCAGCGAAAGCCGGCCTAGAGCAAGCAGAGTTTCAATTGAACTATGCCAATGTTCGCGCACCTTTTGATGGGGTTATTGTACAAAAAATGGCGGTAGCAGGTGATCTTGCGGCACCGGGCAATCCAATAGTCGTGATTGAAAACTTGCGCTCGCTCAGTGTGCAAACTGAAGTTTCTCAAGATCTTTATGCGGTATTGAATGTTGGCGACACAGCACAAATCCAGGTAGATGGTGTGGCGAATGCGATGACCGGTGAGATTTATTCTTTGGTGGCGGCTGCTAATCCGCGTACTAGAGGCCACACGACAAAATTGAGCTTGCCTGAAGTTAATAATGTCAACTCGGGCACATTTGCACGCATTAGTTTTGTAAGGGGGGAGCGTCAGGCGATTTTATTGCCTGTTGAAGCCTTAGTAACCCGCGCAGGTATTCAAGGCGTGTTTGTGGTCGGAGCCGATAATCTGGTGAGTTTTCGGATGGTGCGTATTGGCGAAAACTTAAATGGTCATTTTGAGGTTCAAGCGGGCTTAGATGTCGGTGAACAGGTGGTGGTTTCTAACAATCAAACCCTGGTAAATGGTGATCGCGTGATCTTTGATTCGGCAACTACAGGAGCTTAATAATGAGCACGCGTGCCCAAGAAGACAAAGAATTAAAGTTAAATATGGCGGGCAAAATTGCCCAAATGTTCATCCATTCAAAAATCACGATGATGATTATGATCGCGATTATGTTGGCTGGATTACTTTCACTCTACATCACGCCTCGTGAATATAATCCGCAGATTGTGGTTCCTGCGGCCAATATTTTGGTACCCAAAGCCGGCGCAACACCGGAAGAGGTCAATAACATGGTCGTGAAGCCGCTTGAAGCGATTATGAATGCGCTGCCTGGGGTTGAGAATACTTTTGGCTATGCTACTAGCGATTTTGGTGTAGTTACGGTTCAGTTTAAGGTGGGTGAAAACCAAGTAGACAGCTTGGTGAAGGTTTATAACCAGGTCATGCAGAATATGGATCGCATGCCACCAGCTACTCAGCAGCCGATTATTAAGCCGATCAACGTCGATGACGTGCCAATTATGACGCTTACGTTGACCTCTGAGCGCATGGATGGTTTTGACTTGCGCGATGTTAGTCTTAAACTCGTTGAACAATTGCGTAATGTGCCAGGTGTGTCGTTTACCGATGTAGTCGGTGGACACAAGCGCGCGGTCAATGTTTGGTTGGACTCACAAAAAATTGCAATGACTGGGCTTTCATTAGATGACATTAGTGAAATGCTACTGGGTTCAAATGTGTCTTTACCGGTCGGTGACCTGGTTTCTAATAATCAAACTCGCCAGGTTCGTGTTAACGGTTATCTTGGTAATGCTGATGAGGTCGGGTCAATTATTATTGGGGCTGACAAAGGCCAGCCCATTTTTTTGCGTGATATCGCTGAAATTGTAGATGGCCCACTTGAAGAAGAAATTCATACGCGTATTGGTTTTGGTCCAGCGGCTGAGGCGCATAAGCGTGGAGAGTTCCCTGCCGTTACGATTTCGATTGCCAAAAAACCAGGCACTAATGCAGTGCATGTGGCTAATGCAGTACTGACTAAGTTTGAAGAGTTAAAGATCTCGATGTTACCCGCTGATATCGAGGTGGTGGTGACGCGTGATGATGGGGAAATGGCGGATAAAGCAGTTAACCAGTTGGTAGATAGCTTGATTATTGCAATTATTGCGGTGGTGATTATCTTGATGTTCTCACTGGGGTGGCGTGAAGCTGCGATTGTGACTTTGACTGTACCGCTTATTTTATTTGTAGTATTGATTGTTGGTCTAATTTTTGGACAAACCCTTAACCGCATTACTTTGTTTGCGTTGATCTTATCTTTAGGGTTACTGGTGGATGCTGCGATCGTGGTGATTGAGAATATTCATCGCCATATCAAAGATGGCGTTGATCCTAAAAATCTTGATACCTTATTGGTACGCGCGACTAACGAAATTGGTAATCCTACTAACGTGGCGACCCTAGCGGTTATTCTTGCTTTTATTCCAATGTTGTTCGTAACCGGTATGATGGGGCCTTTTATGGCACCGATTCCGTTCAACGTGCCGATTGCAATGATTGCTTCCTTGTTGATTGCTTATATGCTGGTGCCTTATGCGGCTTATCGTTGGTTAGGCAAAAAAGCCATTCAAAAAATGGAGCAAACAGAAAGCATTGAGAATCCCCATCCGAAAAAAGAAGATTGGTTACAGCGTGGTTATGCCAAAATCATTATTCCAATGATTGAAAGTCGCACTAAACGTAATCTATTTTTAGGTGTGGTATTAATCTCATTGTTTGCTGCCTTAGTTCAACCGGCACTGCAATTTGTACGCGAAGACGGAATGAATAATCCTTTGCATCCGCTGGGTGTAGAAGTCAAAATGTTGCCGTTTGATAATACTAATACCTTTTTGGTGCAGGTTGATATGCCAACGGGTACCGCAACTGAAGCAACCGATCGTGTGGTGCGTTTTGTAGGTGATATTCTTTCTAAAACGCCTTACGTGGCGAATTACAGCGTTTATGTGGGTATGCCTGCTCCAATAGATTTTGCTGCACTAGTGCGTGGGGATTTGATTAAGCAAGGTTCTAATTTTGCGCAAATACGTGTTAATTTGCTAGAAAAAGAGCAGCGCAGTCTGAGTTCGCATGAAATTGCGCAGCAATTACATGAAACGCTTGCCTTAGTTCGTCAGGACTTTCCTATGGCGAAGGTGAAAATCTATGAAACGCCGCCAGGTCCACCCGTAACCGCGCAGATATTGGCAGAGCTTTATGGGCCAGATTATGACAAGTTGCGAGAAGCCGCAAACGAAATTAATGCGAAGTTCGAGCAAATTTACGGCATGATTAACGTCGATAATTCGGTCACTGATGATACGATTAGCTATGAAATTATAATTGATCGTGAAAAAGCGAACCTGTTGGGTATTGCCCCAGCGTCGGTTAGCAAGATGCTAAGAGATTATATTAATGGTTATGCATTGGGTTATATGCACTTAGATAACGTGCGTGAACCTGTCAATATCGTGGTACGTTTACCGCGCTCTGAGCGCAGTGTTCCTGAACAGTTATTAACTTTAAGGGTCAATTCGTTCTCGGGTGATGCTGTGCCGTTATCAGCAATTGCGACGATTGAAGAAAGAATCCAAGCCAAGCCGATTATGGGGCGTGACCAGCATTCTATGACTATGGTGAGCGGTGAACTTTTACGCTCTAGCCCGGTCTATGCAGTTTTAACGCTGGATAAAATGCTTGATAATGTAACCTTGCCGGAATCAGGTGTGACCTTTCAAACTGCTAACCTCGGCTTTTTGGAAGCTCAGCCAAAAGATGTGACCGATTACACCCTGTTGTGGGGTGGTGAAATGCGTTTAACCCTAGATGTGTTCCGTGACATGGGGAGTGCATTTATGGTGGCATTGGTATTAATCTATTTAATTTTGGTCGGCTATTATCGTTCATTTATGGTGCCCTTTATCGTTATGGGTGCGATTCCTTTAACAATGATTGGGGTATTCCCGGGTCACTGGTGGTTGGATCAGGCCTTTACCGCGACTTCAATGATTGGGGTGATTGCGCTCGCGGGGATCGTAGTGCGGAACTCGTTACTGTTGATTGACTTTATCATAGAATATCGACGTGAGGGCATTCCGTTACGTGATGCCGTGATTGAAGCGGGCAAGGTACGATCTAAAGCGATTATTTTAACTGCCTTGACGATTATCTTTGCGTCGATAGTGATGATTCCTGATCCGGTGTTTGGTGGTTTAGCGATTTCCTTGATCTTTGGAGTCATTTCTTCAACCATCTTAACGCTATTTGTCATCCCACTGATGTACTATATTTGGCAAACTTATTTCCCATCAGATCCTGATGAGGAAGATAAACCAAAAATTGCCAAAGAGATTGAAACATCGAAAGCCTAATCGGGTTTTGATAAATGAGTTTTAACCCCGCGAATGCGGGGTTTTTATTTCGTAGGTTAAGCTGATGCCATTTATTCAAGCACTTGAAAATTTTTTAATACATCTCTATTTGTCTGAAGGTCTCAGTGCTAATACGCGCTCGGCTTATAAGACAGACCTAAAACAATTTGCAGTTTATTTGGGGGGCTTGGAGAACCAGGCCTGGTTAAGTCTTGGAAGGGAAGATCTTCAGCTTTTTTTAACGACGCTTCAACAACAAAAGCGTTCAGACCGTTCTATGGCAAGGATGATGTCATCACTGAAACGCTTTTATGGCTTTGCGCTAGAGCAGGCGTGGTTGTCGATTAATCCTTGCGACCTGATCAAATCCCCTAGGGTGACGGCAGCTATTCCGAATGTATTGTCGGAACAAAGCATTCTAGATTTAATCAATGCCCCAGATACCCAAACAGATTTAGGTCTGCGCGATCGGGCAATACTAGAGTTGATGTATGCGACGGGTTTGAGGGTGTCCGAAGTGGTGAACCTTCCCTTGACACAAATGAATTTATCAGCAGGCCTGGTTATGGTGACAGGTAAGGGAAATAAGGAAAGAATTGTGCCTTTAGGTGAGCATGCGACCGACTGGCTGTCTCGTTATTTAAGGTATTCAAGACCGAATTTAACGGGGGAGAAATGGGTTGAAACTCTATTCGTTTCAAGAATTGGTCGTAGTATGACGCGACAAACCTTATGGCATAGAATACATAATCTTGCGCAAATCGCAGGCATCACTGGTAAACTATCGCCTCACGGTTTACGGCATGCGTTTGCAACTCACTTGATTAATCATGGGGCAGATTTGCGAACGGTGCAGTTGCTGCTAGGTCATAGTGATCTATCGACCACTCAGATATATACTCATGTGGCCAAAGAACGATTAAAAAATCTTCACCAACAGCATCATCCGCGTGGCTAAAATTAACTTTTAAAATTTAACAGGAATAGTATGTTTAGAACACTTCTTAAAACCTTTATACCAGGCCTGGTTGCAGCCAGCCTTAGTGTCAATGCTTTGGCAGATGACACAGTAGCTAAAATTCAACAAAAACTGAATCAGGTTATTCCCACCGCACCCAGTGCAGATATTACCAAGAGTCAAGTAGAAGGGCTTTATCAGGTGGTTTTGGGGCCGAATGTGATTTATATTACAGCAGATGCTAAATACCTATTCAATGGTAATCTGATTGATTTGGATAGCAGGGAAAATTTAACTGAAATCGCAAAAGATCAGGCCCGAGTTAAGGTTTTAGCAGAGATTGATCCACAGAGCATGGTCACCTTTAAAGCGAAGGGAGAAGAAAAACGGACTATTACAGTATTTACCGATATAGACTGTCCTTTCTGTAAGCGTTTTCACAATGAAGTCAAAGCCTTGAATGAAAACGGCATTACCGTGCGTTATCTTGCGTTCCCACGTTCTGGGCCCAATACACCTAGCTATCATAAAATGGTTTCGGTTTGGTGTGATAAAGATCCGGTAAAAGCGATGGATGATGCTAAAAATGGAATGGAAGCTAATAATCAGCGTTGCGAGAATCCGGTGCAAATGCACATGATGTATGCTCAGCAGTTTGGTATTACGGGTACGCCGACGATGATTGTTGATGATGGTTCAATGATTCCCGGCTATGTTGAAGCTAAAGAGTTGATTCCCGCTTTATTGGCACCCTAGAGTTCAGCCAAAACCAACAAAAAACCCAGCATTTGCTGGGTTTTTTGTTTTAAGCTTTCTAGCTGAATTAGCTGCCAATAATGCCGCCATCTTCTTTGGTAATCACAACGCTGGCTGAACGTCCGTAGTTATTGCCACCAAAAGGCCAGTTGCCTTTACCAGCAAGGTTATTCGCACCAAAATCGGATGCCGAAATGGTGGCTCCCGGATGTTGAATGCTGATAAACATACTGGTTTGGTCTGGAGTGGTAATGACGCCGGTAATTTCTTGACCCAGTGGGCCGGTTAAGAAACGACGAACTTCACCGTTATAGGGGTTAGCCGCTAGCATTGCGTTGTTACCCATCATTGAATAAACGGGATTAGTATTCATAACAGATTCACTCTGGTCGGTTTGAATCCAAACGCGACTTTCTTTGTCAATCCATAAGCCGTCCGGAGAGCTAAACATACTGGCATCAGTCATCGGATTTCCCGCTGCATCCGTTCCTTGAGTGACTCCACCTGAGTTATCGCCTGCCATTAAGAAAATATCCCAGGCAAAACGAGTGGCTGTTGGGTCGTTGTTGTTTTCAGTCCAGCGAATAATATGTCCATGCGGATTTGGTCCACGTGGATTGGCTTTATCCGTGTCTTCATTGGTGCGGCTGGTATTATTGGTTAGTGTGAAATAAACTTGACGGGTGTTCGGATCAACTGCGCCCCATTCAGGTCGATCCATTTTGGTTGCACCCACAAGGTCGGCCGCTAGGCGTGTGTTCATAAGCACATCTGCTTGGCTTTGGAAGCAATGACAATCGCGCTCTTCGCCTTGATTGATCGGTTGTGAAACAAGAGGCCCTACTCCGTAAACTAGAGGGAGCCATTCGCCAGTGCCATCATCATTAAACTTAGCGACGTAAAGGGTACCCGAATCCAATAAATGTCCGCCAGCCGTTGCTTTGAAATAAGGTTGTGCTGAAACAAATTTATAGATATATTCATTTCTAGCATCGTCACCAGAGTAAAGGACGATAGGTTCACCCTCATTCGGTGTGTGGAATACAACACCCTCATGGGCAAAACGACCTAGGTGAGTACGCTTGACTGGGGTGCTGTTTGGGTCGAATGGATCTATTTCAACGATCCAGCCAAAACAGTTAGGTTCGTTACGATAATCTTGTTCGGCAGTGGCTGCTTTGGGGGTAACATCAAATCGAGAATAAGCTTCGTTTGGATCTTGGTCCGCCAGTTCCCAGCCATAACGCGATTGCGCACCGGTACCCACACCATAACGTGCTTGTTCACGCGGGCGCTCAGAACCATTTCTAAAATAACCTGCCCAGTTTTCTTCAGCCGCTAAATAGGTATTCCAAGGCGTAACCCCATGAGCACAATTATTAATCGTGCCACGTGTCATGGTGCCATCTGGACTGTATTTGGTTTTAACAAAGTCAGTACCACGAACAGGACCAGAAATCTGCATGGGGGTGAGGGCAGTAATACGGCGATTTCTAAAGTCAGCAACCACTTTCCAGTCACCATTTAGTTGGCGTTGAACGCGGACAACCGAAACACCATGACCGTTCATTTCAGTTAACACTTCATCAGCCACACGGCTTACCTTGCCTTCATTGTTAATATAGGTTGGTACCTGGCTTCTTGTTAGGTTTTGTCCTATCGCTGATGCATGCATATAGCGCGGTTCAACATATTCATGGTTAACAACGAGTAGGCCGTCTGTTGAACTGCCTTCATAAGGATCTTGGCCTTCAATCGGATAGAAATGGGTACCATCATGGTGTGAACCTATAGCGTCCGCTTGTTGAGCTCCTGTAAGAGGAAGATCATAAACTACATCTGGATTGCTAATGGATTGTCCCCAAGGCGCAAGGTATTGCCATTTGTAACCATCAGGAACGACAACCGTATCTAATTCACTAACAGGGATCGCTCTAAAGCCAAGCAGGTTCGGGTTGCTGCCAGTTGACGAGCTTGAGCTTGAAGATTCAAAAACATTACAACCTGATAACCCAGAGCCAAACAAACCTAGCATAGCCGCACTCAACCCACCTTTTAATGCGGCACGACGACTGATACGGCGTTCTAACACATCGCCAAAATGATCGTTTTTAGATAGGTTGCTCAGTGCTTCATCGCCTTCACCATGATCAAAAGCAGGGCCAATTTTCTTATTGTCGATTTTATTGCTCATCGTAAAACTCTCCAGTCTAGTTTTTTAAAATAATACATAACAGGTTATCGCGGATTCAGGTCACTCAACAAATCGGAAAAATGAGTTTATTTAATCAATAAATATCACATTTAAGCTTTTTATATGGTTGTAAGTGATTCGCACGAAGAACGCTATAACAAGGTTTAAAGAGTAAGCCTTGGAGATGACATCAAAATTGAATACAGATGAAGGTTTTTTTAAAAAATAATAAGGAGAGGGGGCTGGTCAGTTCACCAGCCCAATAAGATGATTAAATTTTATCCCAGCTGCCGCGTCGTTGCGGCATTCTGAAAAAACGACCCAGTAATAAACCAAATAACAATACCCCTGCACCGGTTAAAAACCATTGGCGCTTGATGGTATCTTCGGATTTTGCGATTTGTTCACGCATAATAATATTTTGCGACTCTAAATCACTGATCATTTGACGCATTTCTTGGTTACGATTATCTATTTCGACCGCATTTCCAGAAACAAGTTTGAGTTCTTCATAAGCATTATTCAGCTCAAAATGAGCTTGTTTGATCGTTTCCAGCTCTTGCCGGTCATTATCAAACTGAGTTCTAAGCGCGGTATGTTCAGTTTCTAAAGCACGAAACCGTTCAGTTAGTTGATTGTTGCGCTCAAGCTGCTCAGTCAAAAGTGTTCTAGCTGGTGGTTCATTTTGGATTGCGATTTGATGAACCCAACCTGTCCAATCTCGGTTGTTAACGCGGACCTCAACCCGTGACCAAGAACCGGTTGTTTCCAGAATTTTAATCGGCGCTCCGGTTGGTAGCATGCGTTCAATACGATATTCTGCGCCAGCACCTCGTCGCATAGGGACTTCAACACGGTCGCTAATATAGTGGCTGTATCCTTGATCAGCGTGAGCTAGCTTCATGTTTAGCGTTAAGGGTAAACTAAAACACGAAGCCAAACCTAAGGTGACCAAAAGTTTAGAGTTGCTCAATTTTGCCATACTGTTGCTCCAGATTACTTAGGGCGGTTTGAATGTCGTCTAGTTTAGCACGTTCTTTTGCCACCACGGCTTCGGGTGCGCGCGAGACAAAACTTTCATTGCTAAGTTTAGCGTTCAAACGTTCAAATTCGGCTTTGAGTTTGCTGATTTCTTTATCCAAGCGTGCTAACTCCGCATCCTTGTCAATCAGGCCTGCCATCGGAATGAGAATATTCATCTCGCCAACCAGTGACATAGCGGATTCCGGCGCATCGGTTTCATTGGCTAAGACTTCAATCGATTCAAGCTTTGCCAGTGTCATTAAGAACAGACGGTTGTTATCCAACCAGGCCTGGTCTTGCGCCGATACTTTGCTGAGTAGCACAGGCAGGGGCTTGCCCGGTGCAATATCCATTTCCGAACGGATACGCCGCACACCCATAATAAATTGTTTCACCCAGTCCAGTTCGGCTTCGGCAGCCAAGTCAATCTTGCTTTCGTCCGCTTCTGGGTAAGGTTGCAACATGATGGTCTTGCCCTGTTTAGCGGCTAACGGCGCGACCGCTTGCCAAGCTTCTTCGGTAATGTAAGGCATTACCGGATGCAATAAGCGCAACAGGGTTTCTAACACACGCACCAGCGTGCGGCGTGTGCCGCGTTTGGCGGCATCGGATGAATCTTTGTTAAGAATCGGTTTTGACAGCTCTAAATACCAATCGCAGTATTCGTTCCAGGTAAATTCATACAAGAGATTCGCCGCCATATCAAAACGGTATTGTTCAAAATGACGCACCACTTCGGTTTCTAGCGTTTGTAGGCGCGAGACGATCCAACGGTCGGCCAGCGATAACTCAATCGGTTGGCTTTCATCGACCCCGGTATCAAACCCTTGGGTGTTCATTAAGACATAACGGGTGGCGTTCCACAATTTATTGCAGAAGTTGCGATAACCTTCACAGCGATTGAGGTCAAACCGTATATCGCGTCCGGTCGAGGCGAGCGAGGCAAAGGTGAAACGCATCGCATCGGTGCCAAATGCCGGAATACCGTCGGCAAATTGTTTGCGGGTGTCTTTTTCAATTTTGGCGGCTTTTTCCGGTTGCATCATGCCGTAGGTGCGTTTATTTACCAGGCTTTCCAAATCAATGCCGTCAATCAAGTCAATCGGGTCGAGCACATTGCCTTTCGACTTGGACATTTTTTGCCCTTCGGCATCGCGCACCAAACCATGCACATAAACTTGTTTAAACGGCACTTGGCCGGTGAATTTAAGGGTCATCATAATCATCCGCGCGACCCAGAAGAAAATAATGTCGAAGCCGGTTACCAATACCGAAGTCGGGTGGAATTTTTCCAGTTCCGGCGTTTGCTCCGGCCAGCCGAGGGTCGAAAACGTCCATAACGCCGAACTGAACCAGGTATCAAGCACATCATCATCCTGATGTAACGGGCGATCACCCAAATTATGTTTGGCACGCACTTCGGCTTCATCACGACCAACATACACACCGCCTTGGTCGTCGTACCAAGCCGGAATACGGTGTCCCCACCAGATTTGGCGCGAAATACACCAGTCTTGAATATTGTTCATCCATTCAAAATAGGTGTTTTCCCAGTTTTTCGGCACAAATTCGATGTCACCGTTTTTCACCGCGTCAATCGCCGGTTTCGCCAGTTCTTGCACCGCAACATACCATTGGTCAGTCAGCATCGGCTCGATCACCGCATGAGTACGGTCGCCGCGTGGCACCATCAGCTTATGCGGCTCAATTTTTTCGACGAGATCCAGCGCTTCCAAATCGGCGACGATTTGTTTACGTGCTTCGTAACGGTCGAGGCCTTGATATTTTCCCGGTGCTTCTTCGTTAATCGCTGCGTCTTTGGTGAAGACATTTAACATCGGCAGGTTATGACGTTTGCCCATTTCATAGTCGTTAAAGTCGTGCGCCGGGGTGATTTTGACGCAACCGGTTCCAAATGCCGGATCAACATAGTCATCGGCGATAATCGGAATCTCACGCCCAACTAACGGCAAAGTAATAGTTTGGCCGATCAGGTGTTTATAACGCTCGTCTTCAGGATGCACAGCCACTGCTTGGTCGCCCAGCATGGTTTCAGGGCGGGTTGTGGCTACTACTAAGTGACCGTTACCGTTGGTGAGCGGATAACGCAAATGCCACATATTGCCTTGTTCTTCTTCGGAAATAACTTCCAAGTCTGACACGGCGGTGTGGAGCACCGGGTCCCAGTTGACCAAACGTTTGCCGCGATAAATCAGGCCTTCTTCATGCAAGCGCACAAATACTTCCTTCACCGCGTTGGATAAGCCGTCGTCCATGGTAAAGCGTTCACGGCTCCAGTCAGGCGAGGCACCCAAGCGGCGCAATTGTTGGGTGATAGTGCCGCCGGATTCGGCTTTCCATTTCCAGATTTCATCAATAAACTTGTCGCGGCCTAGATCATGGCGACTCAAGCCTTTGGCGGCCAATTGGCGCTCAACCACCATTTGGGTGGCGATACCGGCGTGATCGGTGCCCGGTTGCCACAGGGTCGGTTTGCCTTGCATACGATTGAGGCGAATCAGGGTATCCATAATCGTGTCTTGGAAGGCATGTCCCATGTGCAAACTGCCGGTCACGTTCGGCGGCGGAATCATAATGCAGTAGGGGGCTTTGTCTGAGTCGGTATTGGGTGAGAAATAACCGGCGTTTTCCCAAGTTTGATACCACTTGGCTTCAATCGTTGTTGGGTCGAAATGTTTATCCATAAGGTTCTTTGCTATTAAGTGATGATTAAATTTCGACAATTATAACAAGCTGACTTCAATTGGTGGAGTTTATCCCGCAGCGATTAGTGTTAAATTTATTTTGTATGATCACTTGAAACTGGCTTCAATCAGCCCCATCAATTAGACAAACACTATGTAACTTACAAAAATTGGAGCATAAACTTATGTCTGAACAGAACAATCAAAAGCAGGATGATCAGCTTGATTCGGTTGATATTGAGCAAGCCTCAGAGCAAACTTTAGAGCAGGCCGAAGAGGTTGTTGAGCAGGATGTTCATCAATTGTTGGAAGAAGCGCGTCAACAAGCTTCTCAGCATTGGGATTCATTATTGCGCGTTCAGGCAGATATGGAAAACCTGCGTCGCCGCACACGTATCGATATTGAAAATGCCCACAAATTTGGCATAGAAAAGTTAATTAACGCCTTAGTTCCTGTGGCGGATAGCTTGGAGCTGGGTTTGGATGCAGCGAATAAGCCTGAGGCATCGGTTGATTCAATTCGTGAAGGTTTGGATATGACTTTTAAGCAGCTGTTAGATGTTCTGGCGGACTTTAATGTAGAACGCATCAACCCTGAAGGCGAAAAGTTTGATCCGCAAAAGCATGAAGCCATGACAATGATTCCATCACCTAATCATGAAACCAATGCGGTTGTTGAAGTTTTCCAAAAGGGTTATGCACTAAATGATCGTTTAATTCGCCCTGCAAGGGTTATCGTAGCGCAATAGTCCAAAATACATAAAAAAATTTTAATAGATGGTTGAAATAAAGAAATTAGCACCTATTAAACATAACAAGTTAAACAGATTTTTAAAAATATTGGAGAAAAACAAATGGCAAAGATTATTGGTATCGACCTAGGCACCACCAACTCATGTGTGGCGGTAATGGAAGGCAAAGACGTTAAGGTTATTCCAAACGCAGAAGGTGCACGTACCACACCTTCAATCGTGGCTTACACCAGTGATGGCGAAGTTTTGGTTGGCGACTCTGCTAAGCGTCAGGCGGTAACGAATCCAAAAAACACCTTGTTTGCAATCAAGCGTTTGATTGGTCGTCGTTTTGAAGACAAGGAAGTGAAAAAAGATATCGGCATGGTGCCTTACACAATTGTGGGTGCAGACAATGGTGATGCTTGGGTGGATGTTGATGGCAAAAAAATGTCGCCGCAAGAAGTATCTGCGCGTACCTTACAAAAAATGAAAAAAACCGCCGAAGATTATCTTGGCCATGAAGTGACCGAAGCGGTTATTACGGTTCCGGCTTATTTTAACGATGCGCAACGTCAAGCGACCAAAGATGCCGGTAAGATTGCAGGCCTTGAAGTTAAACGTATTATCAACGAGCCTACTGCGGCGGCTTTGGCTTACGGTATGGACAAGGCGAAGGGCGACAGCAAAATTGCCGTCTATGACCTAGGCGGTGGTACGTTCGATATTTCGATTATCGAAGTCGCGGATTTAGATGGCGAAAAGCAAGTTGAAGTGTTATCAACTAACGGTGACACCTTCTTAGGTGGTGAAGACTTTGATAAGCAAATCATGGACTATTTGGTAGCGGAATTCAAAAAAGATCAAGGTGTGGATTTAACCAATGATCCGTTAGCCTTGCAGCGTTTGCGTGAAGCCGCTGAAAAAGCAAAAATTGAATTGTCATCGCGTGAGCAAACCGACATTAACTTGCCATATATCACCGCCGATGCGACCGGGCCTAAGCACATGAATATTAAAATCACCCGTGCGAAGTTTGAGTCATTGGTAGAAGAGTTAGTGGCGCGTTCGATTGAGCCTTGTAAGATTGCATTAAAAGATGCCGGTCTGTCAGCCTCTGAAATTGATGATGTTATTTTGGTTGGGGGTTCAACCCGTGTGCCAATGGTGCAAGCACGTGTAAAAGAATTTTTTGGCAAAGAGCCTCGTCGTGATGTTAACCCGGATGAAGCGGTGGCAATGGGGGCCGCGATTCAGGGTGGTGTTTTGTCTGGTGATGTGAAAGATGTGTTGTTGTTGGACGTATCGCCTCTGTCTTTGGGTATCGAAACCATGGGCGGCGTAATGACTAAACTGATTGAGAAAAACACCACGATTCCGACACGTAAGTCGCAGGTATTCTCAACCGCTGAAGACAACCAAACAGCGGTAACGATTCACGTATTGCAAGGTGAACGTGAAATGTCATCAGGCAACAAATCGTTAGGCCAGTTTAATTTGGAAGATATTCCACCGGCACAGCGTGGTATGCCGCAAATTGAAGTGACGTTTGACATTGATGCTAATGGTATCTTGAATGTGTCAGCGAAAGACAAGGCGACGGGTAAAGAGCAAAACATTACGATTAAAGCTTCTTCAGGTTTAACCGATGAAGAAGTTGAGCGTATGGTGAAGGATGCCGAAGCCCATGCGGAAGAAGACCGCAAAATGAAAGAACTGGTTGAAACGCGTAACCAGGCGGACGCGATGATTCACGCAACGCGTAAAGCGATGGCCGATGCCGGTGATGAGCTTGATGCTTCTGAGAAAGACGCGATTGAAGCGGCAATCAAAGATGTTGAAGAAGCGATGAAAGGCGATGATAAGGCGAAGATTGAAGAAAAAGTTCAAGCTTTAGCGGCCGCATCACAAAAAATGACTGAAAAAATGATGGCGAAGCAACAACAAGGCGCTAACGAATCTACCTCACAAGGTGACAAGAACGCGAATGACGATATTGTTGATGCGGAGTTTGAAGAAGTGGATGATAACAAGAAGTAATTTCTAGTTATCATCTTGAGCGGCTTAATGTTATATTGAGCCGCTTTTTTATTAATGCCAAAAAGTTCGGATAAACAACCAGGGCTGGTTAGTTATCCGAGTTTTTTAAGGATAAATGTGTCGAATTATGAGCAAACGTGATTATTACGAAATACTCTCGGTAGCCAAAACCGCTTCTGAGGCCGAAATTAAAAAAGCCTATCGTAAACTGGCGATGAAGTTCCATCCGGATAGAAACCCCGATGATCCGGATGCGGACCATAAGTTTAAGGAAGCGACCGAAGCTTACGAAGTCTTGTCGGATGCCAAAAAACGGGCGGCTTATGATCAGTTTGGTCATGCCGGGGTTGATGGTTCGCAAGGCGGTTTCAGTGGTGGTGGCGGCTTTGGCGATGCATTCGGTGATATCTTTGGCGACATCTTCGGGGGTGGTTTTGGTCGTCGTGGCCCACAGGCCGGTGATGACATGCAGTATGATCTTGAAATTTCACTTGAAGATGCGGTGAATGGAGCGGAAGTCGATATTCGTATTCCGCGCCAAGAAGACTGTGACGCCTGTCATGGTTCGGGCGCAGAACCCGGCACTTCAGCACAAACCTGTCCGACCTGTGGTGGAGAGGGTCAAGTCAGAATTCAGCAAGGTTTTTTCTCGGTGGCGCGCACCTGTCCGACCTGTCATGGTCGTGGAAAAATTATCAAATCACCCTGTAAAAAGTGTAATGGTCGTGGTACGGTCACCAAGCATAAAACCCTGTCGGTAAAAATTCCGGCCGGAGTCGATAATGGTGATCGTATTCGTCTGCAAGGTGAAGGTGGCATGGGTGAGCCAGGCGCGCCGCGTGGCAATTTATATGTTCGCATGCGGGTCAAGTCACATCCTATTTTTGAACGAGATGGCGATACGTTGTTCTGTGAGTTTCCGGTATCTTTTGTCACAGCAACGCTGGGAGGCGAAATTGAAGTGCCAACCCTAAATGGCAAAGCACGTTTAAAAATTCCGGCTGGCACTCAGTCGGGTCAACGCTTCAAGTTGTCCGGTAAAGGCGTCAAGTCGGTGCGCTCTTCACGGGTAGGTGATTTGATTTGTCAGGTGAATATTGAAACGCCGGTGAATTTGACTAACGAGCAGAAGGATTTGTTAAAAGCGTTTGATGAAAGTTTACAAGGTAAGCAAGCCCATCACCACAGCCCCAAATCGCATTCATTTTTTGATACGGTTAAAGCCTTTTTTACAGGAGAAGATGATAAGGCTGATGATAAATCAAAAGATAAAAAAGAGCCGTGGAACTCTTAAATTTTCGGAGAGAAGCTATGACGGAAGGATTACGCATTGGTGTTTTAGGCGCATCGGGAAGAATGGGCAAGCATTTAATTGAGGCCACATTCAATACACCAGGCCTGGTACTGGGTGCGGCGATTGAACGACCCGGTTCAAGCTTAACGGGGGCGGACGCCGGTGAATTAGCCGGTGTAGGTGCATTGGGGGTAAAAGTCGTCGATAACCTTGCTGAGGTGCTGGAAGATTTTGATGTACTGATTGACTTTACCCGCCCTGAGGTCACGCTGCAGGCATTGGCATTATGTGTGCAGGCTAATAGGTCGATCGTGATTGGTACAACCGGTTTTGATTCAGCAGGCCTGGCAGCGATTGACGAGGCGGCGACTAAAATTCCGGTGGTATTCGCACCGAATATGAGCGTGGGTGTGACCTTAACCTTAAAGTTGCTAAAAATGGCGGCAGAAGTGCTTAATGAAGGATTTGATATTGAAGTCGTTGAAGCGCATCATCGTCATAAGATTGATGCGCCCTCCGGCACTGCTTTACGTATGGCCGAAGTAGTAGCTGACACGCTGGGGCGAGATCTTAAAACCTGTGCAGTCTATGGTCGTGAGGGTAATACAGGCGAGCGTGACCCTAATACGATTGGTTTTGCAACCGTTCGTGCCGGAGATATTGTCGGTGACCATACCGTGATGTTTGCCGGAATTGGGGAGCGTGTTGAAATTACGCATAAGGCATCCAGTCGTATGACCTTTGCGAATGGTGCAGTGCGCGCCTGTCAATGGTTGAGCGCTAAACCTAATGGCCTGTATGACATGCAAGATGTTTTGGGCTTGCGTTGATTGAGTAGCTAAAAATGAATAGATAAAAAAACCGGCGCAAGAGCCGGTTTTTTTACAGCCATTAAACCCGAATATTTCACAAATTTGCACCGACCTTGCTTGCTCCTTGATTCCACAAGAAATATTTTCTCAGTCGGCCGTAATCATGGATACGGCGCTTCTTCGAAAGTTTCCTTGTGAAACCAATGCACTGCGCAATCTCAGCACAAATTCATGAAACATTCGGGTTATCCCTAAGCTGATTTAAGCGTTAAAGCCTGTCCCTCAAATTCAATCCCTTTCCAGCCAAACCGGATAAAGTTACGAATGTTTTGATGGTCATCACCCTGCGGGTTTTTGAGGACGTCTATCAGGTAAAAATCGCCAAAGGCATTCAGGGTCGCTTGTTCGGTCAAGTTGTTTAACTTCGCAAAACTAAATATCTTACAAGATCCGTTATTGGTATTCGTTTGATTATAGGTTTCGCCATTCTTGAACCCACATGGAGTAAAGTTATATTCGGCATCAATTGTGGCGATAACGGTTTTAAAATCAACCGGTGCCTGGTTAAGTTGTTGAATAAGTGCTTGAATTGTCATTTATTTATGCTTCCGAATTGATCGAGACTTTACATGAGTCAGCTTACACAAGAAAAAAGTGAGTGCATTCTAGCCCGAATATTTCAAAAAATTGTTGTTAATAACAAGTGTAAAGGCCTCTATATTAATCGAGTCACGCCAAATGCAGCGGACTGGCTTATCGGGGTCATGAGTTTAGCGGTTAAGCGTTGCGCGCGCAAGTCTGACCAGGCCTGGTTTTGACTGCCGCCGCCTACACCAAACAGTCGTTTTACTTTGGGAGCACCCAGTTGCTCAAGTTTTTGATAGGCTTTAACCTCAATGTCGACCAAGCCTTCAATTAAAGCCTGTAACAGGATGGGGGCGGGTTGTTTCTCTGGAATAATCGGTTTGAAATCGGGGTTGGCAATAGGAAACCTTTCTCCGGGTCGAATTAAGGGGTAGCAGGGCAGTCCGGTTGCTTTGCTTAGGTCGAGCTTGGGTATCAATGATTTGATTTGCTCAAGCGAAAAGTAATGCAAAAGAACGGCTCCACCTGCATTTGAAGCCCCACCTATTAACCACTGATGCTTCAGTTTATGGCTGTAGATGCCATAATCACTGGCAAATATAGGCGTGTCGCTAAGGAGTTTAATCGCCAGGGTTGAGCCGAGTGCGGTAACCGCATCACCCAACCGGGACGCGCCAGAGGCAAGAAAGGCAGCAATACTATCGGTAGTGCCGGCGTGCACTTGGCAATCTGGAGTAAACCCCCATTGTTTGATCAATTGTGGGCTTACAAAACCGATCGGACTTCCAGGGGAAACAGCGTTGGGCAGCGGATAGGGCATCTTATCTCGAACTATAGAAGGCCAGGCCTGGTTAATCGAGTCATAACCTAGTTTAAGCAGGTTGTTTTCATCGGTTGCAGTAAACTGGCCACATAGTTGAAAATTAAGCCAATCTATTTGGTGTAGGAGCCGCAGATGATTCTTACCGTAGGCTTGCGCAAGCCATAAAGCTTTAGCAAGGCTACTGTTCGCCCCTAATGCACCGGAGTTTTCGGCAAGTTGTTCAGAGAGTAATGCGGCTTGAACTAAAGCACGCTTGTCATCATACATTAATGCCGGGCTGACGGGCTGGCCCTTTGTATCGGTTAACAAAACCGTGGAAGACGTGGCGTCAGCAATAATGTGATGGATCTGTTGACTCCATCCTTGCTCAGCCAATTGATCTAAGCAATTATCCAGCGCCTGCTGCCAAATGCTGGCATCTTGTTGACTGGTTTGCGACTGCTTTTGTGGCATGGGCATTGGAATGCGAATCTCAGTCAAGCTGGTCTCGTTAACCTGAGCGGTTGAAGCGCAAGTGCTGCGTTTAACCACACAAGCACGCAAACCGGATGTGCCCAGATCCAATCCCAAAATGAGGGTGTCTAATTTCACCTGAACTCCTTTAAAATTTATAGCTTATCAGCCGCTGAGCTATTTTATAATGAACGCATTAATTTTAATGGATGATAGGTACATGCCACAAAATTCTTTTGTGAGTCTCTTGAACAAGCGATTAGCCATGGCAATTTTTATCGCGGTCTTGGTAGCGATGCTACTAACAGGACTTTTGTCGGTGTTAATCGTTTGGCTTATGTTGGGTGCCTCGGCTAGCTGGGCTAACTTGCTAAGTTTTGAAGTATCTATCCTAACGATTCCTTTTTTTCTTTTGACGTTTGTATTTATTTTCTTTTTTACCGAGAGGTATTACACCTCACGTTTTATTCGTGATGAGCTGGTTTTACCTCTTAAAGAGTTGGCTCAGCAAATTCATAATTTGCGCTTAGATGGTGAAGCGTCGCTTACTGTCCCCCGCCAAGCTGTGCTAGAAGTGGATGAAATTTATCATGCATTAAAAGGTCATGTCGATCAATTTCAGTCTGTTTATGATAAGTTTGATGCCTTAATGATTACCGATCACAAAACCGGTTTGTTAAGGCGTAATCATATGGATGCCTGTATTCGACAGGAGGTTTTTTTAGCTGAGCGCTATCAACGTCCATTCTCGATTACGTTGGTTCATTTGACCCAAGCTAAAATGCCGGGCAAAACTGAGGATGAAGCGCTTGTGTTCTTTACCGCGCACTTACGTGAAGGGACACGTAAGGCAGACAGCGTGTTTTATATTAACGATAAATTGTTTGTTATCGTGTCTCCTGAAACCGATGCGCCTGGTGCTTCGGCCTTAAGTCGTAGCTTGGTTGAGCGCTTTGAACAACATGATAGCCTAGCAACACAGCATTTTAAGTATGCGCTAGCCCACGCAACCTATGGAGAAGACGATGGTTTGAACTACAAAGACTTAATTGCTACCGCTAAAAAACGTTTGCAAAAAGCTTTGAAGATATAGCGGATGCGATTAAAGTTAATAAAAATTGCCGGCTTTAAGTCGTTTGTTGAGCCCACTAAACTGGTGCTTGCCAGTGAGCTTGTAGGCGTTGTTGGACCCAATGGTTGTGGAAAATCGAATACCCTCGATGCAGTGCGTTGGGTGATGGGCGAGAGTTCAGCTCGTGAGCTGCGTGGCGGTGACATGAATGATGTGCTGTTTAATGGCAGCGACAAGCGTAAGGCGGTCAGCCAGTGTTCAGTTGAGCTGGTTTTTGACAATGAATCGGGCCAGGCATCGGGTGCTTACGCCAGCTATAGCGAAATTTCTGTTAAGCGCGTACATCACCGAGAGGAGGGCACGCGCTACTTCCTCAATCAGCAACCTTGTCGTCGTCGTGACATTATTGACCTTTTTAATGGAACGGGGCTTGGGCCACGTAGCTATGCGCTGATTGGTCAGGGGAACATTAGCCGAATTATTGAGGCCAAACCTGAGGACATGCGGATTTATCTAGAAGAGGTGGCAGGGATTGGTCCCTATCGTTCGCGTCGAAAAGAAACCCTGATTCGCTTGACGCGAACTCGAGAAAACTTAGCACAATTAAATGTATTGCAAGAAGCACTGAACGAGCAGCAAAACCATTTGGCTATTCAAGCTGAAAAAGCGCTGGATTATCGTCAGGCGCGTCAACGACAGCAGGCTTTGGAAAAAACCCTTTATTACTTGCAATGGCATCGTTTGCATCAACAGCAAACCCGAACTCAGTCAGATTTAAGACTAGCAGAACGTCATTTTGCTGAATCGAAAGCCCAGTGGGATCAGGCGCAAAAGGCTTGGTTATTATTACGCCAACAACAAGCAGGCCTGGTTAAAGAACTGGAGGCCTGCGAGACAGGGTTTCACCAGTTAGACAAGCAGGTTGAGAAGCTTGAACAACAGCATTTATTTAGTGATAAACAAAGTCAACAGTGGTTAGACCAGCAAACACTTAATCTACAACAAACCGAAATGCACCAAAGTCAATTGACAGCTTTGCGTCAGCAACAAGATGATTTGATGTTGGAGTTGGAAGCTATCGATGAACAAAGAGATCAAACCCAAGATCAAACTGAGATTTTACTTTCTCGCTGGGAGGGGTTGAGTTCAGAAAAAACCAAGCAGGAGCAGGCTTTACAGCAAGTTCAACAGCTTGCACTTCAACTTGAACAGCGATTTAAGCAGGTTCAACAGCAATTACAATCATTGACACAAACGCAAACTCATTTAACAGAACAGCGACAGCTTATTGAACAGCATAGCGCTTCGCCCCAATCTGATCATCAAGCCGAACGCTTATTGGAACTGGGTGCGCAATACCAAACAGCGAACACGAGTCTTTTAGATTGTCAGCAACGCCTAGCGGATTTAGAGCAAACTATTCAGCAAGGGCGGCAGAACTTGAATCGCTTGGCTGAGTCACGTGACACCATCTTGAGCCAGCAGGCAGAATATCGAGCTGAATATCAAGCCTTATCACGACTTCAGTCAAGTCTGGTCTCAAACAGTGAAACGAAAGATCAGCCAGCTTTAGCGGATGCTCAGCCCCTAATCGAACAACTTCAGGTTGATGATGAATGGCAGCTTGCGGTTGAGGCCTGGTTAGGGGCTAGGTTACAGGGTGTGTTGCTTCCATCACCTCGACTTTGGGATAGTTTGCAATGGCCTGAAAATTGGTGTTTGGTTGGTTGGAACCCACCTGACTTTGAGGTGCATCCTCAGAGTTTAGCTGCTCAAATTCAACAGCCTAGTTTAATTCGTTACCTGGCCGCAGAATTATTTGTGCGTGACGAAAGCCTGTCAATCGAGCAGCAATTGGTCGAATTGGATGTACTGGGTTACCACCAGGCCTGGTTAATCGATAAAAGCGGTAGACTTTTTTCAAAGTATCTCTGCTGGCCTCCGTTAAGGTCTAATTTAACTGGAAGCTTAGAGCGTCAAAATAGAATTTCATTTTTAGACAATGAAATAAATAACTTGGATAGTAAACTTAAAATTGCATATGAAGAGTTTCAACAGGCAAAAGCAGCCGTGTTAGAGTTAGAAGTCGAATTGTCGTCACAACTTGAAAAACAATACCAGCAACAGCGCCAATTAGATAAACTCACCGATCAAATTGAACATGCTCAAGGCTTGCAGCAGGCCTTGCAGAAACAACAACAAGCGAGTCAACAAACTCTAGATGTATTGATAGCACGTCAGCAAAAGCTCGAACAACAAGCGCTAGACTTGGACGCTGAACTTGAGGCGATCAACGCTGAGCTTGAGCCTTTAGATGATCAAGAAGAAGCGTTAATCCAAAAGCTCAATCAAACGCTAGCCCGTTTGCAGCCGATTGAACGTGAACGTGAGGTTATTTTGCTTCAACAGCAGAGGTTGGACCAACAATATCATCAACAGCAACAACTCAAGCAACAGGTGCATTTTCAGCTGAATCAGTTGCAGCAGCAGCTTAAGCAAGATCAGCTGCAAGCTGATTTGATCGCTCGCCATCTGTCACAAACTGAACCGGTAGATCAGCAGGCTTTGGCAAGTTTGCGGGAACAACGTCAAAAATTAGAAGCAGAGCGCGATGGGTTCAAACAGGTGTTGCTAAAGTTGAATAGTGAACTTGAGCAGGCTGAACAGCAGGCAGAGCAAAGCCAAAAATGGCACCATCAATCTGAACAAAACTTGGTTACACAACAACTGCAGTTGCAGTCGGTTCAGCAGCAGATTCATCAATTGCAGAAAACGGTTGAGAGTGAGGGTTTATCTTTTTATCAATTGGCGCAGTTGCGCTTTGATGAACAGCCACTTGAACAAGTCGAAGCCGAACTTAAACAGGTCAAACTTCATTTAAGTCGTTTAGGTGCGGTCAACATGACTGCGATTGAGGAGTTTGAGCAGGTTAAAATCAAGCTTGATGAGCTTAACCGTCAACTTGAAGACCTGGTTCAGTCGATTGATGTGTTGGAACAAGCGATTGCCCATATCGATCAAGATAGTCGTCAAAGGTTGCTGGAAACATTTGAACAGGTTAACCAAGGGTTTAAACAGCTTTTTCCTCAGTTATTTCGTGGAGGAGAGGCTCAGTTATCCTGGTTGGATCCATCGCAAGACCCGCTTGAAGGCGGCTTAGTCGTGATGGCCCGTCCACCAGGTAAACGTAACAGTCGAATTCAGCTTTTGTCGGGTGGTGAAAAGACCTTATCTGCTTTGGCTTTGATTTTCGCGATCTTTGAACTCAAGCCGGCGCCGTTTTGTATTTTGGATGAAGTTGATGCTCCTTTGGATGATTCTAATGTTATTCGCTTCTGTGGACTAGTCAGAAGCCTATCAGAAAAGGTACAATTCATATTTATTACTCACAATAAGACGACCATGGCTTTAGCTAAGCACTTAGTGGGTGTCACTATGCATGAGCCTGGCGTGTCGCGTTTGGTTAGTGTTGATTTGGATGCGGCCGTTGAAATGATAGGAGATTAGGTTTTATGAATGAGTTACAGCAGGTTTTGCTGGTGTTCGCAGTGATCGTTGTGGTCGGTTTATATTTTTTTAGCCGCCAGCGCAACCAGCGTAATAGATCAGAGGATAGAGAGCAGCCGGTAGCAAAACAGAACCCTACTGATAAACTCAAACAGAAATTTTCTCATGGCTTCTCCGCTTCGTCTGAGCCAAATAGTGAGCAGCCGTCTCCAGCAAAAAACCCTGCAATGGCTGGTAAAACACAAGAGGAACTTGATTTTGAAAGCCGTCAAGCACTGCTTAAATTTGAGGAACCCTTGCCAGAAGTTTATCCATTTGACCCTATCCCTCAAAATACTTATCCGACTGAGCAGGCAAAACCGGTTGAAGCGGTAGCTGATACAACACCTAAGCACAAGGTCATTGAAATTGATGATCTTGAGTGGGTGGAAGATCGTTATCCTTCTTCTTACAAAACACCTAGCCAATCCCATGTTGAGACTAAAGCCACTAGTTCAAAAACCAGTCAACAAGAACCTGAGATTTATGCCATTCTGGTTTTGTTTACACAGGTAGATATGTCAGTGAATAAACTGATGAAACATTTACAAGGCGTGGGTTTGGTTTATGACGAGCGTGGTATTTACGTCAAAAAAGTGAGTAATCGCGTAGTGGTTAAGGTTGCCAATGTGATGGAACCGGGTCTGTTTCCTGCTGAACCTGACGAAACCATGACTACACCGGGTATAGCCTTGATTTTGGAACTGCCCTCGCATATTCCGGCACCCGGAGCCATGGAAGAGTTAATTATGACGTCACGTCGAATTTCTCAAGGGTTAAATGGACGCATGTATGATATGCAACGTCATTTACTTCGTGAATCAGATATTCAAACGATGCGCGAAGCGGCTTTAGATTATGAATCCAAAAAACTCTAGTCATTCTGCTTTATGATCCCTATTGCCGAGCAGGTTGCGCAACTTCGTGAACAACTGGAGTCGCATAACTACGCTTACTATGTTCTAGACGAACCCAGTATTTCTGATGCTCAGTATGATGCATTGTATCGACAGCTTATTGCGCTCGAAACTGAACATCCTGAGCTTATCACAACCGAATCACCAACCCAACGCGTTGGCGGCAAAGTAAAGTCCGGTTTTCAGGAGGTGCGCCATACTGTTCCGATGCTATCGCTGGATAATGCATTTAGTGATGAAGAATTAGCTGAGTTTAATCAGCGTGTGGCTGCTCGCTTGTCTAAGCAGATTCCGCTTGTTTATGCTGCTGAGCCCAAAATGGATGGCTTAGCGGTTAATTTGCGGTATCAGCAGGGACGATTGGTTCAGGCGGCAACCCGAGGCGATGGTGAGTTAGGCGAGGACGTAACGCATAACGTGCGAACCATTCGTGCTATTCCGCTTAAACTTTGTGGCTCAGGCTGGCCTGACGTCTTGGAGGTGCGTGGTGAAGTGTTTATGCATAAAGCCGCACTCGATAAAATTAACCAGGCGCAGTTAGAAAGAGGGGATAGACCTTTTGCTAATCCACGAAATGCTGCTGCAGGCAGTTTGCGTCAGTTAGATCCGACGATTACTGCTCAGCGACCTTTAAGCTTTTTTTGTTACGGCTGGGGTCAAGTCAGTGATGATTTTAAACTGCCTGCTTGCTATAGCGAAATGTTAGACTTGCTAAAAACCTGGGGCTTGCCAATTAATCCTTTGGCTAGTCTGGTGGAGGATCAAGCAGGCCTGGTGAACTACTATCAGGATTTATTTGCTTTACGTGCTACGCTTCCCTATGAGATTGATGGCATTGTTTATAAGCTAGATCGGCTTGAGGGTCAGCAGGCTTTAGGTTTTACATCAAAGTTTCCACGTTGGGCGATTGCACGTAAGTTTCCGGCTCAGGAGGTTTGGACCAAATTGTTAGCGATTGATGTCCAAGTCGGACGAACCGGCGCATTAACCCCGGTCGCGCGTTTAGAGCCGGTGTTAGTCGGTGGTGTTATGGTATCTAATGCCACCTTACATAATATGGATGAAATCAAGCGCAGGGATGTGCGTATTGGTGACACGGTGATTGTTCGGCGCGCTGGTGATGTGATTCCTGAAGTGGTGGCACCGGTTTTGAGTCAGCGACCCGAAAATACCGCTTTGTTTGAAATGCCGGTTGCTTGTCCTGAATGTGGCTCCGATGTGGTTAAAGAACTAGATAAGGCGGTCTATTGTTGCACTGGTGGTTTATTTTGCCCTGCACAGCGTAAGCGCGCCTTAGCCCATTTTGTTTCGCGTAAAGCGATGGATATTCAGGGCTTGGGTGAAAAGTTGATTGATCAGCTGGTTTCAGCAGGCCTGGTTGCCCACCCTGATGATTTTTATAAACTCAATAGTGATGAATTGCTTCAGTTAGAGCGTATGGCAAGCAAGTCGGCGCAAAAGGTGATTGATGCGATTGATGCTTCAAAGTCAACGACGTTACCGCGTTTTATTTATGCCTTAGGCATCCCTGAAGTCGGTGAGGTGACAGCCAAAAATCTGGCACAGCATTTTAAAACACTCGATGCCCTCATGCAGGCAAGCCTAAAACAACTGCTGTCTGTAGCGGATGTGGGGGAGATTGTAGCGCATCATTTGATACAGTTTTTTGCCCAAGCCCATAACCTTGAGGTGATTGAGGGCTTATTGTCTGCCGGGGTAAGTTGGCCATTGATTGAAACACCGATCAGTTCGTTGGATTCGGTATTCAGTGGAAAAACCTGTGTTTTGACAGGAAGTTTACAGCAGATGACACGCGAGCAGGCTAAAGCTGAACTTGAAAACTTAGGCGCTAAGGTGTCGAGCGCGATTTCTGCTAAGACGGATTATCTGATTGCCGGTGAAAAAGCCGGCTCAAAGTTGGCCAAAGCCGAGGTTTTGGGGGTCAATGTTTTGACCGAAGCGGAATTTATTGAATTACTAGGAGAGCAGCTGGATGGTTAGACCGCGTAACGTAAATCGGGGAACCCGAAAAAAACCGGTGCCGGAATGGGAACAGGAGGAGTTTAGTAGCCGAACGGATATTAAACTAGCTGCGCAGGAAGTGACCGATATAGGGAGTTACTTAGGCGAACTGAGTGAAAGTCAGTTAAAGAAAATGGGTTTACACTCTGAGCTGCTTGAGGCCTTGTTGTTGTTTAAAAAAATGGATGCCGGGCCTGCCATTCGTCGTCAGCGACAATTTATTGGAAAGTGGTTGCGTCAGCATGAAGAAGAATTGGCGGAGATTCGTGCGCGTATTGAGGAGATGGAAGAAAGGGCTAAGCAGCAAAACCTGCATTTTCAGAAGTTGGAGCGCTGGCGTGATCGTTTATTGGCAGAGGGAGATGAAGCCCTTAATGCTCTGCTGGAGGATTTTCCGCAAGCGGATCGGACCTTGCTTCGCCAGCACATACGCAATGCTCAAAAAGAAGCCGAGCAACAAAAGCCGCCTAAATCAGCAAGGGCTATTTTTCAGTATCTAAGAGGCTTGGAGTGGTAGTATGCAAAACAGAATGATTCAAATGTTAATTCGTCGGATGATTTCGATGGTGATGTCGAAGTTGTTTCGCAAAGTAACTGGTAAAAGAATGCCTAGTGGCACTAGGGGGCGGGGGCGTCGTCCTTTTTAGCCGTTAAGCTGGTTTTTAGCTTAGAATGTTTTAGGCTTCGATAAAAACGCTCTAATTCAAATAAAACCAGCCCTAAAACAACCAGGCCTGCTCCTAGCCATATCGACCAGTTTAATGCCTCATTGTTAATCCAATAGCCGAGGATGAGTGCAAAAACTGGGGTAATCATAGGAATAAGCCCAAGCCGCATTGCATCCATGTGCTTCAGCACGTAATAGTAGAGTGCAAAACCAATCACTGACCCAATGATTACCAGATAGCTAATCGCTATTAGGCTATGGGTTTCAAGTTCCGGCCAGTCCAGTAGTACCTTAGGTTTGAAGATCAAAAACACCACCGCAGTAATCCAAAGTGCGCCGGTCACTACATGCAGAGGGGGCAGGTTATGTTGAGATTTCTTAACCAGTACGGTACTGAGTGAGTGAAAAAATACACCGACCAGTGCCAGCATCAAGCCCATTAATTGTAATCGCGATTCGCTGGGTTCAAGGTTGGGTACAAACAAAGCAACCAGGCCAAGAAGACTTAAGCCTATGCCTAGCCATTTGCTTAACGACAAGCGCTCATGACCCAGTAGAAAATAGATAAGTAAACCTGTGGCGATCGGGGTCATGCCCCAAATCAGCGCAATCCAGCCGGAGGGCATGGTTTGCGCTGCCCAATAAACCGGAGTCATCCCGCCAAGTAAACCTATGGATGCAGCGGCATAGACTTTGATCGCGGATAGGTTAAGTGCAAAACGTTGTTTGCTGAATAGTAATGCAAAAGGCAGGATAAGCACGGCACTTAAAATCAACCGTGCTGCGACACCAAAAAACCAATCGGCTTGGCCACTCCATTGAATCGCTAAGGGTGTGGTGGTCCAGATCGCAATAACTGCAAAGTACGCCAAGAGGACAGGCATTGGAAGTCTCTAAGTTAGCTAACTATTAATCGGAGAAGATGCCAAGCTGGCGATTTTTCTTAACCTGTCCGGCGGTAAAAAGTTGGCCGTTCATGGTGATGTAGATGCCTGGCTGTGCCAATTGAACGGCCAGGCAAGCACTGCCAAGATTAAACATCGCATCGGATTGACTTAATTTAAAAGGGCGCATTGCACCGGTCAATACAATCGTTTTTGTTTTTAAATGTTCGGTACGTGCCAGAAGGTATTCAGCGGAATCGGTCATGGTGTCGGTGCCGTGGGTAACAATAATGGCTGATTCAGTAGACGTTAAGCAGGCCTGGTAAAGTGTTTCACGATCCTGTTCGGTCATTTCCAGACTGTCTTTAAGCATCAGCGTTTCTAGCCGAATGTTTAATTGATGGTTGGCCTGTTGGAGCATTTCGGCTAAACAGCTTTGGCTAAAAACCAATTCGCCCGTCAGTGGGTTATAGTCCTTGTCAAGGGTGCCGCCACATGCAAGCAGGGCGATAGATGAACTGGTCGGTTTCATGATTGACGTAAGATCCCACGGACAATACCTAAGATTTCGATATCTTCGTTTTTGAGGATAATCGGTTTCATTTCAGGGTTCGCCGGTTGAAGACGTACCCCGCTGGCTTCAACATAAAGTTTTTTCATGGTTACTTCTTCATTGTTAATACGCACGACCACCGATTCACCATTCTCTGCTGAATTGCGTCGTTCAATAATTACAATATCGCCGTCTTGAATATGCTCGTCAATCATCGAGTTGCCTTTAACTCTTAGCGCAAAGGTTTCTTTTTGTGCTAGGGGTTTCGGAACCGAAACCGTATCATAATCCATTTCCATCTGAATCGGCATGCCTGCCGATGTCCAACCCAGTAAAGGAATTTCAACGAATTCTACATCCAGCATTTCCAATGGATCAGTCTGCTGTAATTGCAGTTTTTGTTGGCGTTTAGGAATAAGGTAAGCAACATTAGCCATGATTCAGCCCGTAAAATTAAGTTTTGGGAAAAACTTGTTTGAAAGGTTTGACTTCCACTCGGTCGTATACGCCGGCACTTAGATAGGGGTCTTCATTGGCCCATTGGTCGGCTTGTTCGATGTTGTCAAATTCAGCAACAATTAAACTGCCGCTAAAGCCTTCGCCCTCGAGGTTCGGGTTAGGGCCGGCTAGCACCAATCGACCAGCTTGATCAAGCGACTCTAAGCGCGCGATGTGTGCAGGGCGTGCTTGTTGCCTTAAGGCTAGACTGTCTTCGACATCATAAGCAAAGATTGAAAAAAGCATTAATTCTTCTCCGTCTTTTCTTGGGGTTTAACGGTTTCAAGGGTTTGTGTCTGTTCGCTTTCTGTTTCGTTATCGTCGGTGTCTTTGGTATAGCGGCTAATATAAACGCCCTGAATCAAGATAAATACTAGAGTGAGCCCCATTAAACCAAACAGTTTAAAGTTGACCCAGGCATCAAGAGAGAAATTATAGTAAACCCAAAGATTAATTAATCCCGAGAAAACAAAGAAGCCAATCCATAGGTAACTCAATCGAATCCATACCGCATCCGGCAGTTGAATCATGGATTCCATCATGCGCCGAACGATCGGTTTGTTACCAAATACATAATGACTGGCTAGGAATACCAGTGCAAAGCCCCAATTAACGACGGTAGGCTTCCAAGCAATAAAGGCTTCGTCCTGAAGAATGATGGTTGCACCGCCGAGGACAACGATGAGCGCTAGCGTAATTAAATGTATTTTTTCAACTTTTTTATAACGTGCGTATAGATAACTGACTTGACCAATGGTGGCAATAATCGCGACCCCTGTGGCGACGTAGATGTCATACATTTTGTAGGCGATAAAAAATAGAATAACCGGAAATAGATCAAATAAAAGTTTCATAGTATTTTAACAATCTTCTCAATATGGGTGGTTTAGCTGGCAATCCAGCTAGTCGAGCTTTAGAATAGGTCATTCTAAAGGGGATTGTTCAAGAATGAAAGTTGATTTTCACTGTCATACCAATGCGTCAGATGGAAGCTTGTCACCGATGGCGATCATTGATCTAGCGGTGGATAAGCAGTTAGCTATGTTAGCGATTACCGATCACGATACGACTGCTGGCTTTGAAGCGGCATTTGACTATGCGCTTGATAAGGGATTGCATTTGATATCAGGCGTTGAAATGTCAGTCATGTGGCAAGGGCGGAGTATTCATATCGTTGGTTTGAATGTGGATGTTAATAACGCTGCATTACAAACTTTTTTGGCTTCGATTCGTGAATCCCGTTGGCAGCGCGTTGAGATGATCAATCAAAAGCTGATTAAGCGAGGACATCCTTGCCTGCTTGATCGTGTCAGACAGATGGTAGGCGAGGGCGTGGTCGCACGTCCTCATGTTGCAGACGTTCTCATTGAGCGGGGTTATGTTAAAGACATTCAACAGGCTTTTGATCGTTTTTTAAAGAATGGTCGTCCGGCTTACGTGGCAGAATCTTGGCCGGCTTTGGCTGAGGGGGTTAAAAGGATTACTGAAGCCGGTGGGGTAGCGGTGATGGCGCATCCTGAAAAGTATTCGATGACCAGTCGAAAGCTTAATTTAATGTTGACGGATTTTGCAGCGGCAGGGGGTAAAGGGATTGAAGTCGTTACCTCACCTTATCGTACCTCAACCTCAGTGGGTATGGCCGACCGTGCCAAGCGCTATGGTTTTTATGCTTCTATGGGCTCAGATTTTCACAATCCTAATCATAAATGGCGTAATTTGGGTTGGTTAGCCGATTTACCCGACGGAGTAACGCCTATCTACCAGGCCTGGTAATTTTATTACCTTGAGCGATTGCACTTTTTTAAATTGAGTCAGTTTTTTTCGGCTTGTGAATCGTGTCGATCAAGGCTTGTTTTTTAGGTTTCTTAAACAGTTTTTTAAACCGCCGATTATTCAGGCGCTTTCGCCAACTTAAGTTAACTTGTACGCGCCATAGAACATGAATAGTCAAGTATCCGATACTGCCAAGGGCTAAACCTACGACGAAACTTCCTAGTAATAATGGCTGCCAGATCGCAATAAAAGTGTGACCAAGCCAGTCTAAAGTCATTTCAAATTTAATATTATCTTTGGCATGCTCGTCTAGCAGTAATGCACCTATCCGATAATTAAAATACCAAATAGGTCCCATGGTAATCGGATTACTAATCCACACAAGCGCAACACTTAGTGGTAAATTAGACCTAAGTAACATTGCGGTGATTGCGGAAGTCAACATTTGCCAAGGCATCGGCATCGCTGCCCAAAAAGGACCAATAAAAAAGGCCTTAGCCACCGAATTGCGGTTTAAGTGCCAAAGGTTTGGGTCTTGAAACCAGTGCGCTATCCGATTAAAGCCTTGAATGTTATAGAGCTTTTTGGGATCGGGCATCCATTTTCTTAAGAGTTTTTTTGCCATGTTTATTGCATTTTCACTCGGGTTTGTTGGTGTTGTTTTTTCGTTGTTTCAAGCAGCAAGTTGGCCGTCGGTGGTCTATTTGTTGCCCATTACTCTAGTGATGCTGCTTGGCTATCGATTTAAAAAACCTTGGCTGTTTCATTTTGCCGGCGGCATTATTATAGGCTGGATTATCCTCAGCGTGTTTGTGTTTTTTAGCCCTAGTATTCCAGAAGAGCAAACCTATCAAACCCTTTGGGCAGAAGGCCGCGTGGTCAGTTTAGTAGAAGAGCGGCCTTGGCAAAAAGGCCAGGTTGCGATGACTAGAATGGAGTTTAAAATTGAGCGCCTGCAGAGTCATCCTGAATTGAATCAATCAGATTACCACCAGGCCTGGTTGGGCTTAAAACCAAAAATACGCTTGAGTTGTTATCGCTGTGATTGGCAGCCTAGAGTCGATGAAGTATGGTTTTTACCGATTCGAATTAAATTGATTCATGGTTCGATGAATCCAGCGGGATTTGATTATGAAGCTTGGGCTTATCAGCAGGGTTTGTCTGCCAGTGGATACGTTCGTATCCAAGAAGCTGAACCTTTATTGCTGGAGCGAGCCTATAGCTATCAGCGACTGCGTGAAGCGTTTGCCCAAGCTTTAACTCCTTTTTTAGACGCTTCGCTGTTTAAGGGTATTTATCAAGCTTTGCTCTATGCGGATCGACAAGCGATTTCAGCGGAGGAGTGGGAAGTCATGCGGGCTACCGGAACCATTCATTTAATGGCCATTTCAGGTTTGCATATGGCCCTAGTTGCTTTAATGGTTTATGGTTTGGGGGCAGGGGTTTGGCGTTTACCCTTTAAGCAATTTGAGCAATATCCGGTGCAATGGTTTGGTGCCGCCTTGGCTGTGGTGTTGGTGACCTTGTATGGTTTTTTAGCGGGTTTTACCATACCTACGCAGCGTGCGTGGATTATGGTGATGGTTGGGGTGCTGTTTGTCGTGATACGTCGCAAGTTTCAGCCCTGGTCGGTGTTATTGTTGGCGGCGTTTTTAGTGGTGTTGTGGCACCCACCAAGTGTTTTGGCACAGGGGTTTTGGTTGTCTTTTTTGGCGGTGGCGTTGATTTTTGCTTGGCTTAAAACACCTTGGTCTGCAAACAGACCCGCTTGGCAGCAGGCAATTGTGATTCAATTCGTGTTGTCGGTGGGTTTAATCCCTGCACTTTGGTGGTTTCACCAACAGGTGCCCGTTTATAGCGTGTTGGCGAATTTAATCGCAGTGCCTTTTGTGAGTTTTATTGGTTTGCCTCTGCTATTTATTAGTGCCTTGTTGAGTTTGATTTTTCCTTCGATAGCCCCCCAGCTTGCTTGGTTGAACGACCAGGCCTGGTACTGGCCTTGGTGGTTTTTAGAGCGTTTAGCGAGCTTGCCCGCCAGCGAAATGAGCTTGATTCCGATTGCACTTTGGCTGGTTGTGTTAATGTATTTGTTGGTGTTTTGGGCATTGTTAGCAGATCAAGTCTGGCAGAAAGTTTTGGCTATTTTGGTTTTGTTAGTCTTACTGCTTTGGCCTAGACAGTATGAGGCTATCCCCGAAGGTCACTTTCGCTTAACTCTGTTTGACGTAGGCCAGGGGCAGGCTTTGGTGATTGAAACCGCTGATCATCTAATGGTTTATGATACTGGGCCGCGCTTTGGAGATCGGATGGATGCTAGTCTGACGGCCATCACACCCTATTTAAAAAGTCGGGGTGTGAAGGCGATTGATTTGTTAATGGTGAGTCATGCCGATAATGACCATGCGGGTGGTACACGCCGGTTGATTGATGATTGGCCGATTCGCTCTAAATTAAGTGGTGAGCCTGAGCGACTTGAATCCGTTTATGGCGTAAGCGGATTTTATGCTTGTGATGCCAACCAGGCCTGGTCATGGGATGGAGTGGTGTTTAATGTCTTGTCGCCAGGTGCTTTTGCAGTGCACGAGTCGAATGATTATTCATGTGTGCTTCTGGTAACTTCAGGCCGCCAGAGTTTAATGATTACCGGTGATCTAAATGGTCGGTTTGAACGCAGGTTGGTTGAGTATTATGGTGCCGAGGCATTGCGAGCGCAGGTTTTGGTTGCCGGTCATCATGGCAGTCGTCATTCAACTTATGCTGAATTTTTATCTGCCGTCAATCCGCAAAAAGTCCTGTTCACAGCCGGTTACCGCAATCGATTTAATTTTCCGCATCCTGACGTATTAGGTCGAGTAGAGGGACAGGGTGCAGATTGGCTTAATACCGCCTGTCAAGGCGCGATTCAGTTGGATTTTTCTCCGGCAGACTGGCATCTGGTGCAAACAAGTCGGCAGCAGAAAAAACGTTGGTTCCATCATCAGTGTCCTGAATAAGCGGGTCAGGATCGGGTATAATCCGATTATTATTTTCTGATTCGTAAGGCCTCTGCATGCTTCCTGCTAAAAACATCTTTTCCTATCGCAAACACTGGGCACACAAATTTGGTGTCGCGCCGTTTTTACCTACTACCCGTCAAGAAATGTACGAACTCGGCTGGGATGCCTGCGACATCATTATTATCAGCGGTGATGCCTATGTGGATCACGCCAGTTTTGGTATGGCGGTGATTGGCCGGATGTTGGAAGCGCAAGGCTTTCGCGTTGGCATTATTGCCCAACCTGATTGGACCAGCGTTGAACCCTTTAAGGAGCTTGGCGAGCCGACGCTGTTTTTTGGGGTTACCGCTGGCAATATGGATTCGATGGTGAACCATTACACATCCGACCGCAAGCTGCGCCATAATGACGCTTATACTCCAAATGATGATTACGGCAAGCGGCCGGATCGCGCTACGGTGGTTTATACGCAGCGTTGTCGTGAAGCCTATAAAAGCGTGCCGGTGATTATCGGTGGAATTGAAGCCAGTTTGCGCCGGATTGCGCATTATGATTATTGGTCAGATAAGGTGCGCCGCTCGATTTTGCTGGACTCTAAGGCTGACCTATTGGTTTATGGCAATGCTGAAAGGGCGATTGTAGAGATTGCGCATCGCTTCGCCGAAGGTAAGAGCGTCAAAGAAATGCGCGACATTCGTGGCATTGCCTATATGGTTGATCGGGTGCCGGAGGGGTACATTGTGATGGATTCGACCGAAGTCGATACCCCCGGTAAAATCGATCCGCATATTAATCCGTATGAAATGGTCACCGAAGAGTCCTGTGAATCGAAAAAACAAGACACACCAGCCCGCCCGGCCAATCAAACGATTGATGAAAAGAACGGTATCACCGTGGTGAAAGTGGCGTTGCAAATTCCACGCCACCACCCGCGTGATCAAACGGTGATTCGGATGCCTGCATTTGAACAGGTGCGTGATGATCCTGTTTTATATGCCCATGCCTCACGGGTGTTTCATTTGGAAACTAATCCGGGCAATGCGCGAGCGTTGGTGCAACGTCATGGCAACCGTGATTTATGGATTAATCCACCGCCGATTCCGTTAAGCACACCGGAAATGGACGGGGTGTTTGGTTTACCCTATGCGCGTGCGCCGCATCCTAGCTATGGTGATGCAAAAATATCGGCCTGGGAAATGATTCGTTTCTCCGTCAATATTATGCGTGGCTGTTTTGGTGGCTGTACCTTCTGCTCGATTACCGAACACGAAGGACGGATCATCCAAAACCGCTCAGAGGAATCGATTCTAAAAGAAGTTGAAGAGATTCGAGACAGTGTTAGCGGATTTACCGGCGTTATTTCGGATTTGGGTGGCCCAACCGCGAATATGTGGCGTTTAGCCTGTAAAGACGAGCGAATTGAAGCGAATTGTCGGCGTTTATCCTGTGTACATCCGGCGATTTGCCGTTATCTCGATACCGACCAAACGCCGCTCGTTGAGTTGTATCGCAAAGCCCGTAACCTGCCGGGGATTAAAAAGGTGTTAATCGCCTCCGGCTTACGTTATGACTTGGCGGTTGAAACCCCAGAGTATGTTAAGGAACTGGTGACTCATCATGTTGGCGGCTATTTAAAAATCGCACCGGAACATACGGAAGACGCGCCCCTGAGTAAAATGATGAAGCCGGGTATCGGCACCTATGATCGGTTTAAACAGATGTTTGAAAAGTTCAGTGCCGAGGCGGGAAAAAAACAGTATTTGATTCCGTATTTTATTGCCGCCCATCCGGGTACCACTGATGAAGACATGATGAATCTAGCGATTTGGTTAAAAAAGAACGGTTTCCGTGCCGATCAGGTTCAGGCGTTTTTACCCAGTCCAATGGCGATTGCCTCCGCGATGTATCATACTGATCTGAATCCGTTGCGTAAAATTCGCGGTGATGCGTCGGATGAAACGGTGTTTACACCGAAAGGCATTAAACAGCGCCGCTTGCACAAAGCCTTTTTGCGTTACCATGATCCAGAGAACTGGCCGTTGTTACGTGAAGCGCTCAAAGAGATGGGCCGTGAAGACTTGATTGGCAATGGCAAGCATCATTTAATTCCGAGTTTTCAACCCGCAGGCACAGGTAATGCCGGCGGTGAGGGCAAGCGCACCGGACGCAAGTTTGGCAAACAACAGTTTTTAACCAAGTATTCGGAAGACGGAAGAAAACCACGTGCTAAAACTGGAAAGCCTTCAAAAAAACCTAAATCAAAATCTAGGATAAGTTGATTATTGATTAATTCCATTTAATCCAATAGTTCATATTTTGGTATAATTATGCATTTTGAGTTTTGGAGATAAAAAGATGGGTGATGAGATTGCAAACCGTGCTTTATAAAAATGGGGTCGGTCGAAAGCTAGGCGCTTTTTTGCTTTTGTTTTTGTCTATTTTCCCGGTTTATAGCGAGCAAGAGGGCTTAACACTAGGTATCTTGTCCTTTCGTCCTGAAGATCAAATGCTTCAGCAATGGCAACCTTTGGTTGATCATTTGCAATTGCATGCTCAGGTGCCTATCAGGCTTCAGGTTTTTGGCTTTGAAGCTTTAGAGCAAGCGGTGGCTGAAAATCGACTTGATCTGATTATTACCAATTCTGCTCATTATGTCCGTATTCGCGCCCGAAATCCGTTAACCGGTCCGCTTGCCACGCTTATTCGCCAAGAAAAGGCGTTTCAGCTTGTTTATTTTGGCGGCGTGATTTTAATGCGCGCTGATGATCCAGAGCCCTCTAGTCTTGCAGACTTGTCAAATTTAAGAATGGGTGCGGTGAGTAAAGGCTCGTTTGGCGGTTACCAAATGCAGGTTAAAGCCTTGTACGATGCGGGTTTGCCTATTCCCTCGGATCGTCAGTTATTGACCACCGGTATGCCTCATGATGCGGTAATTGAAGCTTTGCTTCGTGGTGATGTGGATGTTGGTTTTGTTCGTACTGGCGTATTTGAAGATATGCTTGCTGAGGGTCGTTTAAAACCAGGCCTGCTTAAACCGGTATTGGTTCAATCTTATCCGGATTTTCCCTATGTGGTTTCAACACCGCTTTATCCTGAGTGGCCGGTTGTAATGATGCCGCACGTGTCTGAAGAATTGAGCCGTCGGATTATGATTGGTCTATTTTCTTTAGAGCCGAATAGTGAAGCCGCAAAAATGGCCGGTATTCATGGGTTTACGCGGCCAGCGGATTATCAATCGGTCGAGCAGCTATTGAGAGCCTTGCGTATTTCACCGTTTGATGCGGCACCAGATTTTACCCTAATAGATATGTGGCAACGTCATGGTGGCTGGTTACTCAGTTTTACCGCTTTATTGACGTTGTTTTTAATCGGTATTGGTTTGCATATTCGCGCTATTAGAAAAAATGAGGCTAGTTTAAAACTGGCCGCCAGTGTATTTAGCCATGCTCGTGAGGGCATAGTGATTACAGATATTGAAGGCAAAATTATACAGGTTAATGATGCATTTACTCGAATAACTGGCTTTAGTCGCGAAGAGGCACTGGGAAAAAACCCAAAAATACTGAGCTCTGGTAAGCAGCCTAAAGAGTTTTATCAGGCGATGTGGCAATCTTTGGAGTCAAAAGGTCATTGGTATGGTGAGTTGTGGAACCGACGTAAAACAGGTGAGATTTATGTGCAAATGACGACCATTAGCGCGGTGAATGATATGGCTGGAAAAGTCACCCATTACGTTGCGCTGCAATCCGATATCACCAATCTTAAAGAACATGAAAAACGCCTTGAACATATTGCTCATTATGATGTATTAACCAATCTGCCTAATCGGGTGTTATTGGCGGATAGGCTTCAGCAGGCCATGACGATGGCGGAGCGAAAAAACGAACATTTAGCGGTGCTTTTTTTGGACTTGGATGGTTTTAAGGCCGTTAATGACCAGTTTGGCCATGAAGTCGGTGATCAACTGTTAGTTGAACTGGCACGTCGTATGAAATCTCAATTGCGCAAATCAGATACCCTGTCGCGTATTGGTGGCGATGAGTTTGTCATTTTATTGAATGGTTTGGAAACGGTTCAGTGTTCTCACAGTTTATTACATGGCTTATTGCACTCGGTTGCACAGCCAATTCATATTCAAGATCATCAGCTAGTGATATCTGGCAGCATTGGGGTTACTTTTTACCCATCAGATCAATCTGAAGCCGAACAATTAATTCGTCACGCTGACTTGGCGATGTATCAAGCCAAACAACAGGGTAAAAATCGCTATCACTTTTTTGATATTGAGTTGGATCAAAAGCATAAAGATCATGTTGCCTCCCAGCAGAGAATCAAACAAGCTTTGGCAGAGCGTGAGTTTGTCCTCTATTATCAGCCTAAAGTTTGGATGCAATCTGGCGTAGTTTTAGGAGTCGAGGCTTTAATTCGTTGGCAACATCCTGAACGCGGTCTGTTACCCCCAGTTGAGTTTTTACCTGTGATTGAGGGTCAAGCTTTAAGTGCGGAACTCGATTATTGGGTGTTGTCGGATGCGTTAAGGCAGCTGAATGAATGGTGTCAACAGGGTTATGAATTTGTTGTCAGTGTCAATATCGGTGCTCGCCTTTTACAGCAAATGGACTTTGTTGATAAATTAATCGCACTGGCAGCTGATTACCCAAGTGTTCCTGCTCGCTTATTGCAGTTCGAGGTATTGGAAACCAGTGCGATTGAAGATGTTGGCCATGTCGGTAGTGTTATTCGTCGTTGTCAAGAGTTGGGCTATAGCTTTGCTTTGGACGATTTTGGTACCGGTTATTCATCGCTGACCTATTTACGTCATCTGCCGGCTGAAATGGTGAAGATTGATCAGAGTTTTGTGCGGGATATGCTGCAGGATACTGAAGATCTGGCTATTGTAAATGGTGTGATCGGTCTGTCGGGTGCGTTTCATCGACAAGTGTTAGCCGAAGGGGTTGAAACCATTGAGCATGGTGAAATGTTACTGTTAATGGGTTGCCAACTCGCTCAAGGCTATGGTATTGCAAGGCCAATGCCTGCAAAAGATTTTATAATCTGGCAGAAGGCTTGGCAGCCGGATCCCATTTGGCAGAATTGGGCCGATAAGAGAGCTAAACCAGTGGATTTGACTCTGTTATTCGCTGAGGTTGAGCATCGTGCCTGGGTCGATAACTTAACACATTATTTACATGGTGACATGCAGCGGCCTCCTCAGCTTGATGCGCATTTATGTCATTTTGGTCGTTGGTATGATCGCCAAGGTCAGCGTGATTATGGACAACAGCCTGAATTTCAAATGATTGATAAAATACATCGGGAAGTTCATCATAAGGCTCATGAATTGCTGATGTTGGATGGTCACGGAGAAAAACAACAAGCCATAAATAGGCTTCATGAACTTTATGATCTGCGTGATCAAATGATCCTTGCATTGCGTTCCTTGTTAAATGACTAGTTTGAGTAGCTGCCTTACTTATCATAAACTCGTCAACTCGGTCTTTTGGAATTGATATAACGCAAGTTTGGACGTAAATTCACAATCCATAGGGTGGGTTGGTTTAGAATGGCGCGAAATTATATTTAAAAGGATTGATCATGGAACAGGGTATTCAGTTTGATGCCGATTTAATTAAGCGCTATAACCAGAGCGGCCCACGCTACACCTCTTATCCAACAGCGGTTCAGTTTGATGAATCATTTGGCCTAGCAGACTATCAAGCGGCTGCGATGCGCAGTAATGCATCAGCACGTGGTTTATCCCTGTATTTCCACATTCCATTTTGTGACACTATTTGTTTCTATTGCGCCTGTAACAAAGAGTGGACAAGGGATCGTAAAAAGACCACACCTTATCTTGAACGTTTGTATAAAGAAATTGAATTGCAAGCCAAGTTGTTTGATCCCAATCGCAAGGTAGAACAGCTCCATTGGGGCGGTGGTACGCCTACGTTTATTAATCACGATGAAATGCGCCAATTAATGGCTAAAACACGCGAACACTTTAATCTGTATGATGATGACCAGGGCGAATATTCCATTGAAATTGATCCGCGTGAAGCCACGGCAGAAACGATTAAACTACTCCGTGAATTGGGTTTTAATCGTATGAGTTTAGGCGTGCAGGATTTTGATCCGAAAGTGCAAAAAGCGGTTAATCGCATTCAGTCAGAAGAAGAAACCTTTACGGTACTCAATGCCGCACGTGCTGAAGGTTTTTTATCGGTGAATGTTGACTTGATTTATGGCTTGCCTTTTCAAACCCAAACGAGTTTTTTACAAACTTTAGATAAGTTGCTGGAAGTTGAACCGGATCGTTTTTCAATTTTTAACTATGCTCATATGCCGGCGATGTTTCCCACGCAGAAAAAAATGCGTGAAGAAGATATGCCAAGCCCGGATCAAAAGTTAGCCATTTTACAGGCAACAACCGAAAGACTTCTTGAAGCAGGCTATGTCTATATTGGAATGGATCACTTTGCTAAACCGGATGATGAACTCGCGGTGGCACAGCGTAATGAAACTCTTTATCGAAACTTTCAAGGTTACTCGACTCATGCCGATTGCGACCTGGTGGGTATGGGCGCGACATCAATTGGTTTAATCGACAATACCTATTCGCAGAATTATAAAAGCCTTGATGAGTATTATGCGGCGATAGATGCCGGTCATTTAGCGATATTTCGTGGCGTTCAGTTAACCGAAGATGATGAATTACGACGTAATGTTATTACTCGGTTAATTAGTCATTTCCATTTAAATTTTGAAACGGTAAATCAGCAATGGGGTATTCGGTTTAACGAATACTTTGCAAAAGAGCTAAAAATGCTCGGTGTCTTTGCTCACGATGGGTTATTGTCGATCAATGACAAGGATATTTATATCACCGCAAAAGGTCGGTTATTGATTCGTAATATATGCATGATGTTTGATGCGTACTTAACAGCCGGAAGCAATCAGCGTTTTTCTAAGGTTATTTAATTCGTTGAATTGGTTTAAAGTTTTTTGTAAATGAGGCGATAACAAGATATTAAAATTGGCGTGTTTTGTGCTTTAAATTTTTTGTGTTGTGTATAACAAGAAATGAGGGGTATGAAATGAATCCGGCAATGATTAAAGAGTTAGCGAAAAATATTCGTCATGCCTTTGAGCGCCATCAAAGCATAAAAATGCCGGTGATGCGTAAAGATGAGTTTTCATTTTTAATGAAAGAAATTCGATTAAGCGAGCCGATGATTTCATACATGGCTCGCCGTCGATAGCGGTTAGTAGCTGAATCGTAAACCTGCTGTTGCAGTCATAATGTCCGGGCTGGTGTTAAGGCTTAGGGTTAGTTGGCTGTGACGGTTTATCCAATAGGCTGACTGTAGCGTAAAGCTGTTGATTGTACTTTTACTATCAAAAATGTAATTAACTCGGTAATTGCCCGCTAGTTCAACTCTCTTTCCAATCCATGTTCGACCACCAAAATCCAATCCTTGGTTTTGTTCGCTTTCTTTAAGGCATGTCTGTAGTCCGCAGGCCTTTGCTTGATTCCAATACTGTCCAAGCATCATATATACATCAGAAGACTGCTTAACCCCCCAAGCATAGCCGATTTTTGCACTTTGGCTTTGCAAGTTGAACTTAGTGTAGCTTGTATCGTCGCTGGCTTGAGTTCCGCTGGCGCTAAAAATAATGCCGTAGGTGTTTTGGTAACTGAGAGAGATATTCAGCAGGGGCAGGTATCGATATTTGTCTACGCCATCATTATGAGTAATGTTGAGGGGGTTATCAAAGTAGAGGTATCCGCCTTGTAAGTGAGCTTGGGTGTAGCTAAAGTTTGAACTGGAATAGCCGGTTGCAGGGATCACTAAACCGATCAATAACAAAGAATTAAGAAGGTTTTTTGATGAGTTTTTACGATTATTTTTGACTTTGGCCGTGTTCACAATAAGGGTCTCTCTTTAAATTAAATTGACGAAATTGCATGGTTAATCCATCAACTAAAAGCAACTTTCCAACCAATGTGGGTAAGCCGACCAAGGCTTTGATCGCTTCCATCGCTTGCATAGAACCTATCATGCCAACTAAAGGCGAGATAACACCATTGCGGCTACAGCTTTGGTCGTTGGCTGTTCCGGGTTTGTATAAGCACTCATAACAGGGTGAATCATCCTGGCGGAAATCATAGGTGGTGAGTTGACCTTCCCAGCGAATTGCTGCCCCGGAAACAAGGGGTTTTTTAGCTTTAAAGCAGGCCTGGTTGAGTGCAAAGCGGGTGGCAAAATTATCCGAGCAGTCTAGTACTACATCAATCTGCGGCAATAATTGGTTAATTTCAGCGCTATCAAGCTGACGTTCAATGACTTGGATTTGGCAGGCGGCATTGATTTGCGCCAGTGTTTGCGCGGCTGATTGCGCTTTGTTTTGACCTAGACGCTGTTCGGTATGAATCACTTGGCGTTGTAGGTTTGATTCATCGACTTGATCAAAATCCACTAGAGTTAATTTGCCAATACCTGCCGCAGCAAGATAGAGCGCAGCGGGCGAACCTAGACCACCTAAACCGATAATTAACGCATGGGATTGGGCAAGTTTTAGCTGACCGGCATAATCGATTTCCGGTAGCAGAATTTGTCTGGAATAGCGATTGAGTTGGTCGTCATTGAGTTCTTTGATCATAGGGCTTCTCAAGCAGTTTTTTTAAGGTGTTTGACCATAGCTTACACGGGGATGACCTGCTAAATCAACTTGGCAGGTGATCGATTGAAAACCGGCTTGCCTAAAGAGCTGTTTAACCGCATCGGCCTGATTGTAACCGTGCTCAACGAACAACCAGGCCTGCTGGTTTAAATAGCTGGGTGCTTGGCAAATAATCAGGCGTAAATCATCCAAGCCATCCGATCCTGAGCTGAGTGCGCTGTCGGGTTCAAAGCGTAAATCGCCTTGGGTTAAATGCAGGTCTTGTTGTTCAATATAAGGCGGGTTCGACACAATACAATCAAACTTTTGACCTTCAAGCTGGCTAAACCAATCGCTGAGTAGCCAGTTAATTTTTAGTTGATGCGCTAAACCATTGGCTTGCGCGACAGCGAGTGCAGCGGGGGAGGCATCAATCGCTGTGATTTTGGCATCCGGTCGTTCTGAAGCCAATGCCAATGCAATGGCGCCTGAGCCGGTACCCATGTCTAAAATTTGCGGCTTGGGGTATTGTGCTAATTTTTGTAAAGCGATTTCAATCAAGGTTTCGGTATCGGCGCGGGGTATCAGTGTGGCGGGTGACACCTGCAATGCTAGCCCCCAAAACTCTTTGTAACCTAGCAGGTAAGCAATCGGTTCACCGGCTTGTCGGCGTTCAACGAGCGCAAAAAATTCTGCCACCTGCGTTTCGGTTAAAGCTTTTTCCGGCCAAGTTAATAGATAGGCACGATTGACCCTGAGGCTATGGCAGAGCAGGATTTCGGCTTCGAGTTTAGGGTTGCAATCGTTAGCACTGTTGGTAAGTTGCTGCACCGCTTGTTGGATAGCGGTGCTAATTAACCAGGCCTGGTTAGTCATTCGCACTGAGTGCAGCGAGTTGTTCGGCTTGATGCTCTTGCGTCAACGGATCAATCACGCTGGCCAGTCCACCGTTCATAATTTCATCTAGCTTGTAGAGTGTTAGGTTAATGCGGTGGTCGGTGCAACGGCCTTGCGGATAGTTATAGGTTCGAATGCGTTCTGAACGATCACCGGAGCCGACCAGACTTTTGCGCTCTTGCGCTATCGCTTGGTCATGCACTTGGCGTTTAGCATCCATAATGCGTGCAGCCAAGAGCGACATGGCTCGCGCACGGTTTTTGTGTTGTGAACGCTCGTCTTGGCATTCAACAATCGTGCCGGTTGGGATGTGGGTAATACGAATCGCGGAGTCGGTTTTGTTAACATGCTGACCACCGGCACCCGAGGCACGGAAGGTATCAACTTTCAAGTCTGCCGGATTGAGTTCAACCTGTTCAACATCCGGCGCTTCGGGCATAATCGCGACTGTGGCGGCGGAGGTATGCACCCGGCCTTGGGTTTCCGTAGCCGGAACACGTTGCACCCGATGCGCACCGGATTCAAACTTTAGTTTGGAGTAAGCCCCGTCACCAATAATCCGCGCGATAATTTCTTTGTACCCACCATGTTCACCTTCGCTGGTGTTCAGTACTTCAATTTGCCAGCGTTGCGTTTCGGCATAACGACTATACATCCTAAACAAATCACCGGCAAAAATAGCCGCTTCATCACCACCGGTGCCGGCACGAATTTCTAAGAAAATATTGGCATCATCATTGGGATCACGTGGAAGCAGCATTTTTTGCAGTTCAAGTTCGTAGCTTTCTATCGCTTTTTCTAAACTGGGATATTCCTCTTGCGCCATTTCCTTTAACTCACGGTCGCCCGAAGCGATCATTTCTTTGGCTTCTTCTAGGTCGGCCTCGGCACGTTCAAAGTTTTGGTAGGTTTCGACAACAGGCGTCAATTGCGCATGCTCTTTTGAAAGATTACGGAATTGATTTTGATCATTCACGACCGATGGATCTGAGAGAAGGGCGCCTACTTCTTCAAGGCGCTCAACAAGATTTTGTAGTTTTTGACGAATGGAGGCTTTCATGTAGTTCTCTAAAAGTTAACGACTTTCCTTGTCGAATAATAGTTGTTCAGCCATTTCAATCAAGTCTTGTTTGCCGGCAATACCGGCTTCATGTAGTTGATGGCTGGGTGTATGAATCAGTTTATTGGTTAATTGATGAGCGAGTCGGTGAATGACTGCTTCAGGTTTTTGGCCGAGGGCTAATTGATGCATAGCCTGTTCTAGCATTTGTTTTTTGATCATGTCGGCTTGATGACGGTAGGCACGAATAAGCGGATTAACACATTGAATCGCTTGATATTGACACATAAAACGTTCAGCTTGCATCTGGATAATGTCTTCTGCTTCACTGGCCGCATCCTGGCGAGAACGTTTGTTTTCAGCAATAATTTCTTGAAGGTCATCAACGCTGTAAAGGTAAACATCTTCAAAATCATTAATGCTGGCTTCAATATCACGCGGAACCGCAATGTCAACCATAAACATGGGCCTATGGCGACGTTTTTTGAGTGCTTTTTTGACTTGATCGCGTTTAATTAATTGGGTAGGGCTCCCAGTAGATGCGATCACCATATCGGCTTCATGCAGGTGCTGCTCAAGCTCGTCAAGTTCAATCGCATAGCCACCTAGCTGTTCAGCTAAAGCATGGGCTCGATTAAAAGTACGATTGGCTATCACAATGCGTCCAATGTGGCTTTCATGCAGGTGGCGCGCCACAAGCTCGATAGTTTCACCGGCGCCAATGAGCAACGCGGTTTGTTGTGATAGATCACCAAAAAACTGTTTAGCTAAGGATACGGCGGCAAAAGCAACTGAAACCGGGCTTGAACCTATCGCGGTGTCGGTGCGGACTTGCTTAGCCGTGCGAAACACATGTTGAAAAAGGTTTTCAAGCGTATGGTGAACACTTTCTGTTTTGTGTGCGAGGTTGTAAGCATCTTTAATTTGCCCCAAGATTTGCGGCTCACCGAGTACGAGTGAATTTAAACCACTCGCAACACGCATAATATGCGTTACCGCATTAATATCTTGATGCAGATAAATGTAGGGTTTCAGACTTTCGTTGGTTAAACAAAAGAATTGGTGAAGCCAGTCAATCACCGGTTGTGCTTGGCTGTTCTTAACCGTAAAGTAAATTTCAGTTCGATTGCACGTCGATAAAATAATACTTTCCGCGACAAGTTGTTGATCTTTCAATTCTTGCAGTGCGCTAAACACCCTATCTGCGGTAAAAGATACGGTTTCTCGGATATTAACCGGAGCGGTTTCATGATTCACACCCAAAGCAAAGAGGTTCATGCGATATTTAATGCCGTTTCGAATTGAAAATTAAAGGCCGTGATTTTAGCCGATTTTGCGTTAATTAACAAAACATCATTTTTTATGTAACCAAAAGTTGATTTGAAATCAGGGTTGGATCTATGTTAGGGTAAAAAAGGTTTAAACGAAACAATTTAATTGGCGCGGCTAACTTAGGCCGCCGAATTTAAATAAAATTATTATGAAGGAGCGTTTTTGGGTGTTTCATCTTGCTTAACAAGATGGCGTTAAAAACACAAAACTGTTATGAATATCACTATCAGACCCCCTTGTCTTAAAGACGGTGCGGCTATAACGCGATTAGTCAAAGAGTCGCAAACGCTGGATGTGAACTCCAGTTATCTTTATTTCTTGCTTTCAGATCATTTCTCTCAAACCTGTGCGATCGCTGAGGTTAATAATCGTGCGGTAGGTTTTGTCACCGCTTATCGATTACCCGATAACCCAGACGTGTTATTTGTTTGGCAGGTCGCGGTTGACCCAGCTATGCGTGGGCAAGGTTTGGCGATGCGCTTGTTACAAAATTTGGCAGCGCGGGATTGGTTTGATCAGATACGAAAGGTGCAATGCACGATTTCACCCTCTAACCAAGCGTCGAATGCCTTGTTTTTTAAATGGGCTAACTCCTTGGGTGCTGAACTGCAGATCACCGATTACCTTACAACTGATCATCTAGGTGACGGTCACGAAGCCGAGCCTTTAGTCAGTTTTTCAATTCATCGTTAATTTATTAGTTTGATTTCGGCTTGAAGCTTATTGGCTTCGAAAACCATTTTTTTACAATAACAATAAGGAACATATTAAATGGATATTTCACTTTTTGATCAGTATGAATCGAATGTAAGAGGGTATATTCGCTCATTCCCTACGGTGTTTGATACGGCAACCAGCGCGACGATTGTTGATGTTGAGGGCAAACGCTTTATCGACTTTTTTGGTGGCGCAGGCTCGCTAAACTATGGACATAACCACCCCTTAGTTAACCAAGCCTTGATTAACTATATTCAACGCAACGGCATTACCAATGCGCTTGATAAAGCGACCGTTGCCAAGCATGATTTTATCGAAGGGTTTCAAAACATCATTTTGAAACCGCGTGGTTTTGATTACAAAATCCAGTTTGTTGGCCCAACGGGGACTAATGGTGTGGAAACCGCGCTTAAATTGGCACGTAAACTGAAGAAGCGTTCAAATGTCGTGGCATTTACCAATGCGTATCACGGCCATTCGTTAGGCTCTTTGGCGGTAACGGGCAATGAGTTTTATCATGATGACTATTATGGTGTGCCGCAAAACGTTACCAAAATGCCGTATGACGGTTATTTTGACCATGAAATGGATAGTGTAGATATGCTACGCCATTATCTTAAAGATGGCAGTTCGGGCTATGACTTACCGGCAGCGATTATTGTGGAGTCGATTCAGGGCGAGGGCGGGATTAATATCTCGCGTGTTGAGTGGTTGAAAAAACTTGAAAAGGTCTGTAATGAGCTCGACATTATTTTGATAATGGATGAGATTCAAGTGGGTAATGGCCGAACTGGCGATTTCTTTTCGTTTGAGCGCGCGGGCATTAAGCCGGATATCGTGACGGTTTCCAAGTCGATTGGTACCGGGTTGCCAATGTCGATTGTATTAATGAAGCCAGAAGTGGATGTTTGGGAACCGGGTGAGCATACCGGAACCTTCCGTGGTAATAGCCACGCGTTTATTGCTGGTGCGGCGGTGCTTGAGCTATGGCGTAATGATGATTTTAGTGCCTCTATTCGTGCTAAAGGCGCGCAGGTCGAGAAAACCTTTAGGGATATTCAAGCGCAGTATCCTCATTATATTACCGATGTACGTGGTTTGGGCATGATTTGGGGCATGGAATCTTTAACCGAGGGCTTCTGTAACGAAGTGTCGCGTCAAGCGTTTGAACGCGGGTTGATTATGGAAACCGCCGGTGCGGCGGATCAAGTATTAAAGTTCTTGGCACCGTTGGTGATTAGTGAAACCGAATTAACCGAGGGGTTTGAAATCCTACGTGAAGCGGTAGCCGCCGCGGTAGAGAAATTTGAAAAGGAGAAGGCATAGTGATTATCAAGCGTTTAAATGAGGTAATCGGAACCGATAGAGATGTTAAAGCCGAAAACGGCAACTGGGTAAGCCGTCGCTTGTTATTGGCGAAAGAGGGTATGGGCTTTTCGATGCACGATACCACGATTTTTGCCGGTACAGAAACCTATATTCATTATGCTAACCATTTAGAGGCGGTATATTGCGTCGCGGGTGAGGGTGAGATAGAAGACCTTGAGAGCGGTATCACTACTCAGATTGAAGATGGTACGCTTTATGCGCTGAATGGCCATGAGCGTCATTATCTTCGCGCCCGCAAGGATATGCGCATGGTGTGTGTGTTCAACCCACCCGTGACAGGGCGTGAAGTGCATGATGAAAATGGTGTATATCCGTTAATTACTGAGTAAGATAATTAAATCAATGAGTTATAGTGTATGCAGTGTTGGCTTGTTAAAAAACCTTTAAAAAAAGTTAAAAACTTTTAAATAGTCGCTTGACACCTAGCCTCATATCTCTATAATACGCACCAAGTTAAGCGCCTGTAGCTCAGCTGGATAGAGTACTCGGCTACGAACCGAGCGGTCAGGAGTTCGAATCTCTTCAGGCGCGCCACTTTTCAAACCCTAGGTTAATTATTTAACCTGGGGTTTTTTGTTTTCAGAGCTTGGTATTTGGCCTTAAACCAGGCCTGGTTGTTTATCTCACGGCTAATAGCTCAGGCTACTGGGCCTTAATCAGAACATAGACTGCGCCGACGCCGCCGTCCTTTTGCGTGGCACTACAGAAGGCGATCACTTCCGGTAAACTTCTCAGCATCCGATTGACTAAATTCTTTAGAACCGGAAATGAGGTGTCTGAGTTATAACCTTTACCGTGGACTACTAAAAGATAGCGATATTTTTTTAAATAACTTTGGTGAATGAACTGGCTTAACCTTAGTTCTGCGCCTTCTTCTGTATAGCCGTGAAGGTCTAAACGGCCTTGTATAGTGAACTCGCCTTTACGAAGGCGTTTTAAGTCTTGGATTCTTAAGCCCTTGCGGTAATTAAGGAGGTTTTCATGGGCGTTGACTGAATCGGTATACTCAATTTTGGCTTTTTGTGGGGGTATTTGATATTTATTTTCAATAGCGCGTTTTGTCGGGGCTTTGGGTTTAGTTGCAACGATTTCAACTTTTTTTTGTTTAATAAGTGGGCTGACACCAACAAGCGCTTCTTTAAATAGTAATTTATCTTCTTCTGTAACCTTAGACACTTTATAATTCCATAGCAAATAAATATGATTTTAAAGGATTGATAGCCTATGCGCATCCTGTTATCGAATGATGATGGATATTTAGCTCCAGGTATTCGTACGCTTTATCAGGCGTTGAAGAATTTTTCAGCGGCCGATGAGTTAGTGATGATTGCGCCGGATCGTAATCGAAGCGCTGCGAGCAACTCATTGACTTTGCTTGACCCACTCAGGACGCAAGACCACGGGGAGGGTGTTTATAGTGTCAATGGCACGCCAACCGATTGTGTTCATCTGGGTATTAATGGCGCGTTGGCTTATCGCGCTGACATGGTTATATCGGGCATTAATGCCGGAGCTAACATGGGGGATGATGTGCTCTATTCCGGTACGGTTGCAGCAGCAACGGAGGGGCGCTTTCTGGGCAAACCCTCGATTGCGATTTCTTTGTGTGGTGATCAGCATTTTGCAACCGCTGCAGAAATATTAGTTCGTTTACTGGATGATCTTCATTTACAAGATTTAGATACGAATACCATTATTAATATCAACGTACCCGATATCCCCCTGTCTGAAATTAAGGGTATTAAGGTGACTCGACTCGGAAAACGCCATGCTTCAGAGCCGGTAGTTAAAGCGGTTGACCCTCGTGGAGGGGCTATGTTTTGGATTGGTCCGGCAGGCTGTGCAGCGGATGCCGGTGAGGGCACGGACTTCCATGCGGTCGAAGCAGGTTATGTTTCGGTGACCCCTTTGCAAATTGACTTAACGCATTACGCGATGCTTGAAAAAATGAGTCGTTGGGTTGCAACCAAGTGGCAGAATTAGATCTAACCCAGAAACCCATTTACCCTAACAGCCTGTATGAGGCTGCGCAAGGGGTAGGGCTAACTTCGCAACGCAGTCGGGATCGTTTGGTTAGTCGTTTATTAAGTAATAAACAATTAGACATTGAGGTTCTAAATGCGATTCGAGTTACCCCACGACATTTATTTATGGATGAAGCCTTAGCTAATCGTGCTTATGAAGATACGTCTTTGCCAATTGGTTATGGTCAAACCATTTCTCAGCCGGGTACGGTGGCGTTAATGACCAGTTGGGTTAAGCAAGGGTCGCGCTCGCTTAATCGAGTACTGGATGTCGGAACCGGTTCAGGTTATCAGGCGGCCATCTTATCTCTAGTCGCAAAACAGGTTTATAGTGTGGAGCGCATTGCGCCCTTGTCTTTACGTGCTCAGTATTGTTTAGATCAACTGGCGGTACGTAATATTCGTTTTACGCTGAGTGATGGGCATTGGGGGTGGTCGACTTTTGCACCCTATGATGCGATTGTCTGCGCAGCCGCTCCCGATTCAATTCCCGAAGCTTTAGTGGAACAATTGGCAGAAGGAGGTCGATTGGTACTCCCGGTGGGTGAAAAAGAACAGTTGCTTACTGGCGTTGAAAAAACCGCCACCGGCATAAAAACAATCACACTGGGTGTAGCGGTTTTTGTTCCGCTAGTCAAAGGAAGGTTAGATTGAAATTATTTGCTCCCCTATATGATATGACCCTACGTTGGGCAGCCCATCGGCATGCTCCGCGTTACTTAGCCGGTATGAGTTTAGCAGAGTCGTCTTTTTTTCCGATTCCGCCGGATGTGATGTTGATGCCTATGAGCTTGGCTCGGCCTGAGAAAGCGATGTATTTAGCATGGATTGCTACGTTTTTCTCAACCTTGGGCGGCGTTTTGGGTTATTTGATCGGTATGTTGTTGTTAGATGCAGTCTGGCCGTTGATTGTGTCAGCGGGCTATGACGCTAAATATCATCAAATTGTCGAGTTTTTTGAGGCCTATGGGGTATGGATTGTGTTTGTCGCCGGTTTCAGCCCCTTGCCTTATAAAATGTTCACCATTTCAGCCGGTGCCACCGGGATGGCATTGGTTCCGTTTATTATTGCCTCATTTATTGGTCGTGGCGCACGGTTTTTCTTAGTTGCCTGGTTAATGAAAATTGGCGGGCAGCGTTTTGAACCGCTTATTCGTAGATGGGTAGAATGGTTGGGCTGGTTATTCGTTGCGTTGGTAATCGGTTATATCGCCTATAAAACCCTGGGCTAGTTTCTAATGGTTAAGTTTTTTGGATTCCTTTTCGTTTTATTATTTTTGACGGCCTGTGGGCAGCCGCCGAGAGACTATTTAAAACCCGGTTCGACCACACAATCGAAATCGTCTGAACGAGCTGTAACAGCGGATCGTCGTTGCGAGGGAACATCTTATCGTGTTCAACGCAATGATACCTTGGGCGAAATTGCACTGCGTTGTGGGGTGAGAATGAGTGAGTTAGCCGCAGCCAATGAACTGCGTTCGCCCTTTGTGATCTATCCGGGGCAAGAGCTAGTTATTCCACGAAACGTGGCTGAATTGTCTGCGGCTAATCAGCTAAATGCCAGTCGATTGAACTGGATTTGGCCTGTTGAATCGCCCAGCGAATACCGCTACCTATTAGATACTCAGGGAATCCAGGGTCTAGAAGTTTATGCACAAATCGGTACCTTGGTTCGGGCGGTGGCAGACGGTGAGGTTGCATTTGCTGAACATTCCTCTGGTCCGTTAGGGGCAATGATTATGATACGTCATGCAGATAATTTTCTATCAATTTACGCACATAACCAGCTTTTAAGAGTTAAGCAGGGTGATTCGGTTAAAGCCGGTGATGTGATTGCGCACTTAGGGCAGTCTGGTCGAGCAGAAAGGCCAAAGTTGTATTTTGAATTACGACAAGATGGCCGTAAAATCTCTGTTGAGCCATTTTTCGGTCGCCCATAAGGGTTAATTTTGTAATGGCTTGCTTTCAATAATTAAACCAACAACCACTTCACGTTGCTCGGTTGTCAGAACATTGTAGGTTCGACATGCAGCAGCATTGTTCATTACTTCCAGACTGACGCCTTGACGAGCACAGTAGCCAAAAAGCTCAGCAGGAGGGAAAACCTGAGTGTCTCCTGTGCCAAGTATCAATACTTCAGGGTTTAAATCAAGCAGTTGCTGAATATGGTCTTGATTGAGTGTTTGAATCGAGTCCACAGACCATTCTGGTTTTAGTGTTTTCTGCGTAATAATACAGCTCTGTGTAAGCTTCTTTTGGTTTACTTCTACCAGGCCTGGTTCATAGTGACGAATTAAATTAATATTTGGATCAAGATGTTGTGTGAATTTCATAGGGTTTCTCTTTTTTATGATGGAATTGGCTATTTAAAGTCATATTTAACTTAAATTCAATTGACCTATTCAATAGATTCTGTATGATTTGCAGGTTTAATTGTCGTCTTTTTTCCGCGATAAACCAAACTATTTTTAACCCGCAATTATTGCAGTAATCTTGAAGGCCTTTTCGTGACTAGCGAATTTCAAAGAATTAAACGTTTACCGCCTTATGTATTTAACATTGTAGGTGAACTCAAGGCGGATGCGCGCCGCCGTGGTGAAGATATTATTGACTTCGGCATGGGTAATCCTGATCAAGATACCCCAAAACATATTGTCGACAAAATGATTGAAGTGGTGCAGCGTGAAGGCACCCATCGTTATTCGGTATCGCAAGGTATTCCGCGTTTACGCAAAGCGATTTGCAACTGGTATAAAACCCGATTTGATGTGGATTTAGACCCGGATAAAGAAGCGGTCGTGACCATCGGTTCCAAAGAAGGCTTGGCGCACTTGGCTTTGGCAACGGTTGAACAGGGCGATACGGTGTTAGTTCCTAACCCGGCCTATCCGATTCATCCCTATGGTTTTGTGATTGCGGGAGCGGATATTCGCCATGTTGAAATGTCGCCGAATGTCGATTTCTTTGAAGAGTTAGAAAAAGCGATTCAGGATTCTTGGCCTAAGCCTAAAATGCTGGTGTTAAATTTCCCGGGGAATCCGACAACGCAAACGGTCGAGTTGGATTTTTTTGAGCGGGTGATTGAGATTGCTAAACACCACAATATCTGGGTTATCCATGATATTGCCTATGCGGATATCGTGTTTGATGGCTATGTAGCGCCATCGATTATGCAGGTACCAGGCGCGAAGGACATTGCGGTCGAGTTTTACACCCTATCCAAGAGTTACAATATGCCGGGCTGGCGTGTAGGTTTTATGGTGGGGAATCCAACCTTGTGTCATGCGCTTAAGCGTATGAAGTCTTATTTGGACTATGGCACCTTTACACCGATTCAGGTTGCGGCGATCACGGCCTTAGAGGGACCACAGGATTGTGTTCAAGAGATTTGCGATATGTACCGTGTGCGTCGTGATGTGTTATGTAGCGGTTTAAATGCAATCGGTTGGGAAGTTGAACCTCCTAAAGCCACGATGTTTGTGTGGGCTCCGATCCCTGAGGCTTACCGTGAAATGGGCTCAATTGAATTTTCTAAAAAGCTTTTGATTGAAGCAAAAGTGGCCGTGGCACCCGGTATAGGTTTTGGTAATTATGGCGATGGCCATGTTCGTTTTGGATTGATTGAAAATGAACATCGTACGCGTCAAGCTATTCGCGGCATTCGTGATATGTTTAAGAAAGACGGCTTGATTCAACCAAAGGAGTAGGGTTTGAAATCGATTAGATTAGGACTATTAGGGCTAGGTACAGTAGGTGGCGGTCTAGTTAAAATTTTACAGACAAGCGAACATGATCTAGGTCGTAAACTAGGAAAAAAGCTGACTGTCCAAACAATAGCAGTGCGGGATTTAACCAAGCCTAGAGCAGTCGATACAAAGGGTATCGCGCTGACAGAAGATCCGTTTAGTGTGGTCAATGATCCAAATGTCGATCTAGTGGTCGAGTTAATGGGCGGCACCACGCTGGCACGTGACCTAGTTGAACAAGCCATTAAAAATGGTAAACATATCGTTACGGCCAATAAGGCATTGATTGCGCTCTACGGAAATGAGTTGTTTGCATTAGCCGAAAAGCACAGGGTTCAGATTTATTTTGAGGCTTCGGTCGCGGGTGGTATTCCAATTATCAAGGCCTTGCGTGAAGGTTTAGCGGGTAATCAAATAGATTGGTTAGCCGGTATTATCAACGGCACGGGTAACTATATCCTGACTGAAATGAAAAAGCCTGATGCGGACTTTGCTAAGGTTTTAAAAGATGCTCAGGATTTGGGCTACGCTGAAGCTGACCCGACTTATGACGTTGAGGGCATTGATGCTGCGCACAAACTCACCATTTTAGCGTCAATGGCGTTTGGTATTGAATTGAGTTTTTCTCGTGTTTACACGGAAGGTATTAGTCAAATCACGGCTGATGACGTGCGTTTTGCCAATAGCTTTGGTTACGAAATCAAACATCTGGGTATAGCAGCGCGTACCGATGAAGGTTACTCTTTAAGAGTTCATCCAACTCTAGTACCCAAAACCGTGTTACTAGCGGATGTAAATGGGGTGATGAACTCGGTATTAGTGCACGGTAACCATGTGGGCTCAACGCTTTATTATGGTCCGGGTGCCGGAGCCGGAGCGACCGCCAGCGCGGTAATGGCCGATATAATTGACTTAGCGCGTGGCTGGGATGCACCTTATGAAATGCATGTGCCCGCACTAGGCTATCATGCGGATCAGCTTGAACAAAACGCGAATATTTTAAACATTGATCAAATCAACACTGCATTTTACTTGAGGTTTTTGGTGAAGGATCACTCTGGAGTTTTAGCGCGTTTGTCACAAACTCTAGCGGATTTTGACATCAGTATAGAACACCTGCATCAAGATCCAATGACCGAGGGGAACTTAGCCTTGGTGGTCATGACGACTAATGTCGTCAATGAAGCGATACTTAATAAAGCGATGGCGGTTTTAGAAGGCTTGGAAGATGTGGAAGGAAAGATTACTAAAATACGTATAAGTGATTTCTAACCAGGCCTGGTTTTCTGTTTTAAAAAACCGAGTCGCCAAAAGCGCTCGGTTTTTTTATTAATTCGATAAATCTATTTCCCAAAAGGAACATCTATGAATAATGAAGAAAAAATCCAAACATCTGAAGATCAATTGCTTTATTTACAGCAGTTAATTGATCAAGAAGACAAAGCGGCTTTGATTGCCTTTTTTGCTGATCAAGAAGTACTTGAAATAGCTCATATTCTTGAATCTTTTCCTATGAAGACGCGACACTGGCTCTGGGAATTGATTCCTGAGGCTTTCCTAGGTGAGGTATTGGCAGAAGTTGATGAAAATATTCGTTCCGAGTATCTTGAAAACTTAACAGCTAGCGATGTTCAGCAAATTGTTCAAGGTCTCGATGCGCAAGAGATTGCTGAAGTTCTAGATGCCACCGATGATCACATTAAAGATCAGGTTTATTCCAGTCTGGATGAAGATATTCGTGCCCAAGTCGAAGTGCTACATGCCTATGAGGATGGTGTAGTTGGTCGTTACATGGATCCAGAAACTGTTAATGTAAAACAGGGGGTGTCGTTAGAGGCAGTCCAGCGTTATATCCGCATTCATCATTTACTAGATGATGAATCGCAAGAGATTATGATTACCGATAAAGAAAAACGCTTGTTAGGCACCTTGTCGCTGGTAGATCTAATTAAGTATCCACAAGATGCGCTTGTTGATGCCTATATGCATGCCCCTTTTACTTTAAATGATCAAATGAAGGTGGCAGATGCCGCGGCGTTGTTGCGCTCGAAAGAGTTGCACTTTGTGCCGGTGGTGGACAGTGACGGTTTGCTTGTGGGGCAGTTAAACGCGGCAGATGTTTTGGAAATTACACAAGATGATGCCGATGCCACTTTAAAACACATGTCGGGCGTGAGTGACGAAGAAGAAGTATTTACACCCATTATGCGCAGTGCGAAAAGCCGTGGCGTTTGGTTGGGGATTAATTTAATGACCGCGTTTTTAGCCGCCTCGGTGATTGGCCAGTTTGAAGCGGTGTTAGACCAGATTGTGGCCTTGGCAATTTTAATGCCGGTGGTGGCGAGTATGGGCGGTATTGCTGGAAGCCAAACCTTAACGGTGGTTATTCGTGGCTTAGCATTAGGACAAATCGCCGGAAGCAACACCCGCTGGATCTATAACAAGGAGTTATGGGTCGGCATGAGTAACGGGTTTGTTTGGGCCTTGGTCGTAGGCTTGATTGCGCAGTTGTGGTTTGGCGAGCCGATGATTACTTTAGTTATTACGCTGGCGATTTTTATTAACATGAGTGTGGCGAACATCTCAGGGGTACTGATTCCACTGGTTTTGAAAAAGCTAAAAATAGATCCAGCTTTATCGGGTGCGGTTATTTTAACCACCATTACCGATGTGGTCGGTTTCTTGTCTTTCTTGGGTTTGGCGACCTTGATTATTTTAAACTAGGATGGATGTCATGAGTCATGCTGTTACGATTTGGCTAAGAGGCTTAGCAGGCAAAAAACTAACAAAAGCGAGCATAAATCATGCGTCCTTGGCCAAATTACTTAAACGGGCAGACAGTTATCCGATTAAAGCCGGTGGATTTGAGGCGCGAGCGAGTCATTTGTTTCATCAATCGACTGCCATTCCGCACGCCGTGTGCAGTGCACAGGTTGAATTAGCCGAAGCCAATACTGATGTGTTTTGGCTGAGGGTAGATCCGGTACAACTTATTCCTGATCGTGATACCTTAGTACTGATTCCACCGTCTGAATTAGCCTTGACAGAGCTGGAATCCAAATCGCTGTTAGAGGCATTCAATCTACACTTTAAACAGGATGGGGTAGAGCTGGTATATGGTTCTGCCTCGTCTTGGTATTTGTCGGTGCTTCAAGTGGTAGATATTCAAACGACGCCGTTGCGTGATGCGGCGTTTCACAATTTACAGGGATTATTTCCACAAGGACATGCCGCCTCGCATTGGCGTAAGCTGATGAATGAGGCGCAAATGTTGTTTTATAATCATCCGGTTAATCTTGCGCGTCGTGAACGCGGAGCGCCTGAAATCAATAGTATTTGGTTATGGGGCGAGGGTTTACTAGACACGCACCAACTCGTGCCTAGGTCTCAGGCTAAAATCTGGGGACAGGGGGCTTATTTAGAAGGTATGGCGCACTTAACTCAGGCGCATTTTTCGCCCTTGCCAAAAGATTACCAGGCCTGGTTTAGCGAAGCTGAAGAGTCACAAACGATCAATCAGCATTTGATCGTATTAGATGTTAGTCAACAAACCGATGCGGATGAGGTTTTGGCTTTATTAGAGTCTAATTGGTGTGAGGGGTTATTGACAGGACTAAGCACTCATCAGCTCCATTCAGTCTATATTGACCTAGATTTAAAGGATGGTTTTTTACTTGAGCCGGGGTATTTAAAACGTTTTTGGCGCTGGCGCCATCCTTTAGCATCTTATTGCAGTTAATTGAATAACACGAAACCTGCTATAATCTTACTCATTTACTGAGATTTTTTATGGGTTCCAGCGACTCCAGCAAAGGTCTCTTACTTTAATTTTGTTTTGAAAGGTTTGTCTGATGAATTTTATTGAAACCCGCGGTAATGATGGTCAGTTCCCACTTGAAGTGACCTTCTCTGAAGCCATATTAAATCCTATGTCCTCGTTTGGTGGGTTGTACTCACCAAAATATTTACCTCAACTGGGGGCGGATTTTTTAGCCAACCATATCAATTCAGACTATAAAACCCTAGCCAAGGCCATTTTGAACAAGTTCGAAGTGGATATTGATGAGGCAGTGATTAACCAAGCACTGTCGTTGTATGATGCGTTTGATGATAGCAATAATCCGGTTCCGGTTGTTAAGGTCTATGAAGACCTTTATGTGAGCGAACTGTTTCATGGTCCGACACGGGCATTCAAAGACATGGCATTACAACCCTTCGGTACAGTTTTATCTGCGGTCGCGCAGGCTCGTAACGAACAGTTTTTGATTTTGGCCGCGACCAGTGGTGACACCGGACCAGCAGCATTAGACACCTTCCGCAATAAACCTAACGTTCAGGTCGTTTGTATGTATCCTGACGGCGGAACATCCGATGTTCAGCGCTTGCAAATGGTAACAGAGGATGGCAAAAATTTAAAAGTGATAGGTATTAAAGGTGACTTTGACGATGCGCAATCGGCATTAAAACGTTTACTGACCTCGCCGGTATTCCGTGAAACCCTGAGTAAAAAAGGAATACAGGTCTCAGCCGCCAACTCGGTAAATTTTGGCCGAATTATTTTTCAGACACTTTACCATGTTCACAGCTACTTGGAACTGGTACGCCAAGATGCGATTAAACTCGGTGACAAGGTTTACTTAAATGTGCCAAGCGGTAACTTTGGTAATGCGCTGGGGGGTTATTATGCGCTTAAGATGGGTTTACCGGTAGAACAGATTTTAATTGCTTCGAATAATAATAATGTTCTGACCCGTTTTATTAACGAAGGGGTCTATGATTTACGCGACAGTCAAGTCATCCCGACCAGCTCACCGGCGATGGATATTTTGAAGTCGTCAAATATTGAACGGATCCTGTTTGATTTGTTTGGTGCAGAGCGAACTAAACAACTGATGCTGGCTTTAGATCAAGATAAATATTATCGGTTAACTAAAGAAGAGTTGAGCCAGGTTCAGGCGATTTTTGCTGCTGATTTTTGTTCGGATGAAGAGGGACAGGCCTATATTAAACAGGCATACGATGTGGGTTATTTGATGGATCCGCACACAGCAACCTGTTTTAAGGTGTATGAAACTTCACGCAAAAACCCCACGCTAAAAACCATTGTGTACTCTACAGCAGAGTGGACGAAGTTTTCCCCCATCATTGCGAAAACACTTTTTGGCGGTGAGTTAACGGCGGATGTCAATGCATTAAAACGCATTGCAGAGCAGGGGAAGGTTGTTATTCCTCCACAGATTGCGAGTTTATTGACCAAGCCGCAACTACAAGATAAGGTGATTGCAAAAGAGCAGATTGAAGAAGAAATTGTTAGGAGTTTATAAGGCGATTTGCATCTATCAGCGCTTTACTAACGTCTCTACAGCTCGAAAAATAGCAGCATAGAGTGGGTTCAATACTGCAAACAGGGTATTGAACCTCAAGGCTTAATCGAGTTTATAGGCATGTTGAAGCATGAGTTGTAAGCTGTCTTTGTTCATATAACGATTGATTTTTGGTTGAAATACGCAATAAATCCAGTCTTCGTGCAAAAAAGGAAGGGGTGAATCAGGCTGAGATAAGGCGCCAAAATAAACAGCTTTAACAGTAAAATTGGCGTTTTCGGGTATCAGGGTCAGTGACAAGTGGGTTTGGGTTTTTCCAATTACTTTCAAATCAATAATTTTAAAGCGCCCTTCAAATTGTGGCTGTGGCCATTCGCGACCATAGGGTTCTAGCTGTTCTAGCTGAGAGATGAGGTCTAATCCAAGTAGCGCTGCATCGAGTTGACCATCGGTTTCAATGACTGGGCTTGGGATCGCATCGCCTAATTGCTGCTTTACGGCCTGTTCAAGTAACTCGGCAAAAGCTAGGTAGTCTTCTCGTTTAATCTGACATCCGGCAGCACCTTTATGGCCTCCCTTGGCGATAAAGATACCCGGTTGTTGGCTTTCAATTTGATTAAAAGCTTGGATTAGGTCGATTTCAGGCACCACCCCACGGCCACTTCCCGCTAGTGTGCCATCATTTAAGTCAGTCATCGCCACGGTTGGCAAGCCATATTTTTCACCGATTCGACTGGCAATAATACCTTGAATTCCGGCATTACCTTCCAGTGCAATCGCTAAGCTGAAGCGTTCTGGGTGGTAAAGTTCAGCCGCCTTGTCAAAAGCCTGTTGCATCATGGCTTCCTGCTGTTGCCGACGTTCTAAATTATCAGCTTCAAGCTGAGCAAGGTGGTGCTTGGCTTCTTCAAGATTATCGGCATTTAGAAAATGAAACGCGCTGGTGACATCATTGACGCGACTTGCGGCGTTAATGCGTGACGCAACATGAAAGGCTAGAAATTCTGCGTTGTAGGGTAAGTTATTATTATCGTTAAACTGACGAAATGCCTGCCAAGTCGGTTGATCAAACTGGTTAATCTGCTGGAGTCCAGCCAGAACGATAGCTCGATTATTTGGGCTTTTTAAGCTTACACTATCTGCAATGGTGCCTAATGCGACATGGCGAGTCAGGGCTTTTAAGCTGGGACTATCAGCGGGAAGGATACCACGTTGAATCAAAACCTGACGCACTTGCGTCATGACCAAAAAAATAACGAAGCAGCCTGCAATAGTTTTGTCATACTCGCAATCGCTCTGCTGTGGATTGACAGTACAGCTAGCACTGACAGGCGGTCCGTCTTCAGGAATATTATGGTGATCTGTAACGCAGACGCGAATGCCGGCTTGCGCAAGTCTGGCGATGCGTGGTTCATCGCTTGAGCCTTGATCGGCTGAGATGACAAGATTGACGGGCTGCTCTAGGGCTAAAATCTGGTCACACATTTCATCGGTGATTCCGTAACCGTTTTTACGTTCACCGATGAGATGAATTAAGCGTGACTTTTCAACCTTAAAGTAATCAAGTAGAGCACGATGTGCGACCCATGCTGAGGTTACCCCGTCGGTATCGTAATCCGTTGCTAACACAATCACGCCTTGGCTTTGAATCGCATCCGCGATGAGTTCAGCGGCTTGTTGTGCATTTTTAAGCTGGTTGGGATGTTGTAAATATTTAAGTTGTGGAAACAGGGTTTCGTTTAGACGTTCGTTTGAGTCAAGCCGCTGAGCGACCAGTTTGGCCTGCAGAGGGGTAAGACCCAATGAAAGTGCGGATTCGTAAACGTTTGAGTTAAAAGAACGTTGAACAATACGGGGTGGTTTTATCATGCTAGCGCCAAACATTTAATTTTAATGCTTGGCATTTTAACAGACTGGGGTTAGATGGGGCGGCTTTCATCCATTTGAAGTCATCATCGCGCGCACCACCTCCGGATCAGGAAATGCAAAAACATACATGGTGGCAAAGATCAATAAAAACACTGCGCGCGTCGGGCCACTAAAACGGATGACCGGGTGGGCTAAAACCGCAAATCCAACCGCACTAACTAAAGAACCCCATGCGCCAAGCGTCAGCGCCATCAGTGCGGCTAAAGCACCCAGCGCCATCACATAGTAATGCCAAGTAAAAGGCGGGCGAGGTTTGTCCATTGCGTCTCCTATAAAAGCTGTTTAAACTGTTGGTTATCGATGGTTACATTTTAAAGCAATACAGGAAAAGAAAAATGATTAAAACAGTTGTTGTTGTGGGTTTAGGTGAGTTAGGCAGTGTGTTTGCACGTGGTTTTTTGAAATTGGGTTATAGTGTGGTGCCTGTGAATCGTGGCGATTCCATGCAGAAGCTTGTCGGGTTGGTCAAGCCTGAAGCGGTGGTGATCGCGGTGGGTGAGGCGGATATTCATTCTTTGTTGACCGAGGTACCTGATGAGTGGAAGCAAAAGGTGGTACTTATACAAAATGAGTTGTTACCAAGGGACTGGCGTGCCCATTCATTTGATCGCCCAACGGTGATTTCTGTTTGGTTTGAAAAGAAAAAAGGCATGGATTCAAAAGTGGTGATTCCGTCACCGGTTTTTGGTCCAAAAGCCTCCTTGGTTTCTGAAGCCTTAGCAACACTGGGTTTACCGAGTTTTATTGTTGAAACTGAAGAAGCCTTGGAGTTCGAGCTGGTTCTCAAGAACTTATATATCCTAACCACTAATATAGCGGGTTTAGAAGTAGGGGGCAATGTAGCTGAGTTGGCACAACATCATACTGAGTTAATGAATAATGTGGCTGAAGATGTGTTAAAAATCCAGGATTGGTTAACCAACCATCAGCAAGATCGGGTTAAATTAATGGCCGGCTTGAAAAAAGCGTTTGAAGGTGATCCACAGCATCAGTCTATGGGGCGTTCTGCACCGATAAGGTTGCAGCGTGCGTTGGGTTATGCGTTAGAAGCAGGCCTGGTGGTGAATCATTTGCGTGCAATTGCTGATAAACACTTAAATTAATTTTAACTTCGAGCAAGCCTGTTCTCTCTGGGCAGGCTGTTTGTAATTCTAATTCCCTTACTCTATAATTCGCACAGTTCTAAATATATTTTTTAACTTACTTTTTCACGTTAAGTTCATTATCTTGTAAAATCCTCCCTTTAAGTATTTGATTTATAGATAAAAACTTATAATTATTCCGGATAGGCTATGTTGTTATCTCAAAAAAAGAAAGACTGGTTGGGCAATGTCCGTGGTGACGTGCTAGCCGGTATTGTTGTTGCCTTGGCGTTAATTCCCGAAGCGATTGCCTTCTCGATTATCGCCGGTGTTGACCCTAAAGTCGGTTTGTATGCCTCGTTTACGATTGCGGTGGTGATTGCGATTGTCGGTGGGCGTCCGGGTATGATTTCAGCCGCGACGGCCGCGACCGCCTTGTTGATGATTAACTTGGTAAAAGACCATGGGTTGGAGTATTTGCTCGCGGCTGGGGTGTTAGCCGGGATCTTACAGATTTTGGCAGGTTATCTGCGGATGGATCGTTTTACCAGTTTTATTTCACGTTCGGTGATGGTCGGTTTTTTAAACGCCTTGGCGATTTTGATTTTTATGTCGCAATTACCTGAGTTAACCAATGTGACTTGGCATGTGTATGCTCTTACGGCATTCGGTTTGCTGATTGTCTATTTGTTTCCATATATCCCCAAAATCGGTCAGATGATTCCCTCGCCTTTGGTGGTGATTATTGTGTTAACCGCATTGGTGTTGGCGATGGGAATTGATGTCCGAACGATTGGTGATATGGGCGATTTACCGGATTCGATTCCAGTGTTTTTAATTCCGGATGTCCCGTTTAATTTAGACACCCTATGGATTATATTGCCCTATTCGGTCGCGATTGCGATTGTGGGGTTGTTAGAGTCATTAATGACCGCACAGGTGATTGACGAGATGACCGATACCGATTCTGACAAGGCGCGTGAATGTAAGGGTCAGGGTGTAGCAAATATTGCGTCCAGCTTTACCGGCGGTATGGCTGGTTGTGCGATGATCGGTCAATCGGTGATTAACGTGAAGTCCGGTGGACGAGGGCGGCTTTCAACCTTTGTCGCTGGGGCGGCATTATTAGTCTTTGTGGTGTTTGTGTCGGACTATTTATCCTTGGTGCCGATGGCGGCCTTGGTGGCGATTATGATTATGGTGTCGATTGGTACCTTTAGCTGGACTTCGATTCCTGAAATGCGCACCAACCCGTTTTCAGCGACCATTGTGATGCTGGCCACGGTGATTATTACCGTCTGGACGCATAACTTGGCGTTTGGCGTTATCTCAGGTGTGGTGATCGCTGCCTTGTTTATGGCCTATCGCATGACCCAGTTTATGGCGATTGAAAAGTCGTATGACGAAGCGAGCGATACGCGAACCTATACTGTGGTCGGTCAGGTGTTTTTTAACTCAGCCGATAAGTTTATTGGCCATTTTGATTTTAAAGAAGCGGTGGACAAGGTGGTGATTGACGTTCATCGCGCTCACTTTTGGGATATCAGTGCGGTTTATGCCTTGGACAAGGTGGTGATTAAATTACGCCGTGAAGGCGCTGATGTTGAGGTGGTGGGTTTGAATGCGGCCAGCGCCAGTCTAGTTGATAAGTATGCGGTGCATAATGATCCGAAAAAAGTCGAAAAACTGATGGGGGGACACTAAATGGAAGCCTTAGAACAAAAGTGGGTCATGGCCTGTATTGATGGTTCAACGATGACGAATGCCGTGGTCGATACCGCCGCTTGGATTGCGCAGAAAGTGAACTCACCGCTAGAGTTAATGCATACTATTGAACATGGGTTGTTATTGGACAAGACAGATCGTTCTGCTAGTTTTACACCTAATATGCGCGAAAATTTGATGCTAGAGCTGTCTGAAGAAGAGCGAACTGAAAGTAAGCGTTTAATTGCTGAAGGCAAGCAAATGCTTGAAACACAAAAGCAGCGGTTAAAAAATAAGCTATCTAAAGAAATAATCACCAAACAACGTCATGGTGATTTGTCTGACGCCTTGCAAGGGGTTGAGAATGAAATCCGTGTATTGGTGATTGGTCTGCGCGGTGAAGACCATGGTAACCAAGAGCAAGCGATAGGCGCGCAGTTGGAAGCGACCATTCGTGCTTTGCATAAGCCGATTTATATTGTGAACGGGGCGTATGTCGAGCCTAAAAGTCTTATGTTGGCGTATAACGATACTGATGCGGCACGTCAGGCCTTAAAGTTTGTTTGTGAAAGTCCTCTGTATGCTGAGATGGAAATTCATCTAGTGCATGTGAATGACAAATCATCTATTGGACAGCCTATTTTAGAGGCAGCGGAAGTGGCGTTAAAGCGTTCAGGGCGGCATTACAAAACCGCCTTGTTAAGTGGTGATGCACAAACGGCATTAATTAACTATCAAGCGACTCATGATATTGATTTAACGGTGATGGGCGCGTTTAGTCATGGCGCGTTGCATAAACTGTTTTTTGGTAGTTTTACGCTAAAAATGTTGATGCATAGTCACAAGTCTATGTTATTGATTCGTTAATTGTGAAATAAACTGACCATTAAAAGGTCAGTTTATTTTTACTTCGTAACCATCCGTTTATTCAGATTTTGATGTCAACCCCATTTTTTCCATTTGCTGTTCTCTAAAGTCTTGCAATCCTTTTTGCGCCAACTCATAGGTTTTTTCAGCGTTGTCTTTGACACTGCCTTCGAAAACGCCAAAGCCTTTTAGCATATCGGTGGCATCTTTGAAGCCGGACTCAATTCCCCCCCCAATGACGCTCAAGAAACGATCGAGCAGCGCTTCACCTTCAAGGTTAGGGTTGGATTGTTTAAAGGCTTCGAAAAAAGCAGTGGTGCCCTGAACGATTCGACCGGCGGTATTTTCAGGCGACCAGTATTCCATGCCGCCTTGTTCAGCTAATTTTTCGGCACTAATCGCGTTAGGTCCCAAATCAGCTTCAAGTGCTTGGTTAATTTTATCTATGGCTTCTTGAAACAGGATTTTTAATGCGTTTTGATCCTTGGGTGCACCCTCACCAAATAGGTGTTGAATAATACTGGCTTGAGCTTGGATTTTTAAGGTTTCTTTTGAAGCTTGTTGCTCAACACCGCCAATTTCAACTTTTAGGCCTTGCTTGTCTTGAGTTTGTTTTGACTTAGTATTTGTCTCAATGGGTGTATTGCGTTGATAGGCATTCGCACCTGAATCAATCGATTGAATGGGCATGGTACTCTCCTGTTTCTGGTGGCTTGGAAGCTTTAATTATAATTTTAATCTATTTTACCTTCGTATCAATTAAGTTATCGGCCGGACAGACGTAATCCTTTAGGACAAAATAACCGAAAAGTGCTATGATTCGCGGTTTAAATTTTGATGTGAAATGGATATGGAATTAAACCCGATTTACAATCGAATTGAAGATTATAGCGCCCGAAGTCAAGTGCTTAGGGGGTATCTTTGACTATGAGAGCAAAGCCGAGCGTTTAGTGGAGGTTGGGCGAGAGCTTGAAGACCCTAAAATTTGGGATAATCCTGAACGTGCGCAAGCCTTAGGCAAAGAAAAGGTCCAGCTTGATAAAATTGTCGGCACGCTGGATGACTTGGCCGGTGGTCTAGAGGCCTGTAAAGAGTTACTTGAAATGGCTGAGGCAGACCAGGATCAAGCGATGGTTGATGAAGTGGAAACCGAGCTGAAGGATCTGCAAGCCAAGCTAGATGAACTTGAGTTTCAACGCATGTTTTCCGGTGAGATGGATGCCAATAACTGTTACCTTGAAATTCAATCTGGTTCAGGTGGCACAGAGGCTCAAGACTGGGCCAGCATGTTATTGCGGATGTATTTGCGCTGGATTGAAGACAAGGGCTTTAAAGCCGACGTGCTTGAGGTGTCGGATGGCGATGTCGCCGGCATAAAAGGTGCGACGATTCATGTAGTGGGTGACTATGCTTATGGCTGGATGCGTACCGAAACCGGGGTGCATCGTTTAGTGCGAAAATCACCGTTTGACTCAGGCAATCGTCGTCATACCTCGTTTGCATCGGTATTTATCTCGCCAGAAGTCGATGATAACGTCGAGATTGATATTAATCCGGCCGACTTGCGGATTGATGTGTATCGCGCCAGTGGTGCCGGTGGTCAGCACGTTAACAAAACCGAATCTGCCGTGCGTATCACCCACTTGCCAACCAATACCGTGGTGCAATGTCAAAACGGGCGCTCGCAACATCAAAACAAAGATGAGGCCTTTAAGCAGCTACGTGCGAAACTTTATGAGCTGGAGATGCAAAAGCGTAACAGCGAAAAACAAACGCTAGAAGATTCGAAGTCCGATATCGGCTGGGGCAGTCAAATCCGCTCTTATGTATTGGATTCCGGTCGAATTAAAGACTTGCGAACCGGGGTTGAAACCGGAAATACCAGCGCCGTGTTAGACGGTGATCTTGATCAGTTTATTGAAGCCAGCTTAAAAGCCGGTTTGTAATTTATTTAGCTAGGAATAAAAATGTCAGAACAAAATACTGCCCCTGAGTTAGACGAAAACAAAATTATTGCTGAACGTCGTGCCAAACTAGACGGTTTACGTCAAGCCGGTCAGGCCTATCCAAATACCTTTCGTCGTGATGTATTGGCGATGGATTTACAAAACGAATATGGCAATAAAACCAAAGAAGAGTTAGCGGCGATGGAGCCGGTGCGTGTTAAGGTCGCGGGTCGCATGATGTTGCGTCGAATCATGGGCAAAGCCAGCTTTGCAACGCTGCAAGACATGTCTGGCCGTATTCAGGCGTATGTAATGCGTGATGAATTACCGGAAGGCTTTTATAACGAGCAATTTAAAAAATGGGACTTAGGCGATATCGTCGGGGTGAGTGGCTATCTGTTTAAAACCAATACCGATGAACTCTCTATTCATGTAGAGTCGATTGAATTGATTACCAAGTCTTTACGCCCATTGCCTGACAAGTTTCACGGATTACAAGACCAAGAAGTGCGTTATCGTCAGCGCTATCTTGATTTGATTATGTCAGAACAAAGCCGCAAAACCTTTGAAATTCGTTCTAAAGTGATTCACGGTATGCGTGAGTTTTTTGTGCGTAAAGGTTTTATGGAAGTTGAAACACCGATGATGCAAGTGATTCCTGGCGGTGCTTCCGCCAAGCCGTTTGTTACCCATCATAATGCCCTTGATATGCCGTTGTTTTTACGTATTGCGCCGGAACTTTATCTCAAGCGTTTGTTAGTCGGGGGCTTTGAAAAGGTATTTGAAATCAATCGTAACTTCCGTAACGAAGGCCTATCGACCCGCCATAATCCCGAATTCACCATGGTTGAGTTTTATGAAGCTTATGCCGATTATATCGACATGATGGATTACACTGAAGAAATGTTCAAAGAATTGGCGCAAATGGTGTTGGGTTCGGGTGAAGTGCCGTATCAAGGACAAGTTTTCCATTTTGACAAGCCGTTTGCACGCATTACGATGAAAGATTCAATTGCGCTTTATAACGAGGGTGTAAAGGCTGAAGATTTGGATGATATTGAATATTGCATTTCGTTAGCGGAAAAACTCAAAATAGACATCAGGCCTGGTTATGGTTTAGGCAAAATTCAAACCGAAATCTTTGAAGAAACCGTTGAGCATCGTCTAATGGATCCAACTTTCATCACCGAATACCCGGCAGAAGTTTCACCTTTAGCGCGTCGTAACGATGCCAATCCGTTTGTAACCGATCGGTTTGAATTGTTTATCGGTGGCCGTGAATTGGCGAATGGTTTCTCGGAACTCAACGATGCCGAAGATCAAGCCGAGCGTTTTATGGATCAGGTTCGTGCGAAAGAATCGGGTGATGATGAAGCGATGCATTATGATGCGGATTTTATCACCGCGCTCGAACACGGCATGCCACCGGCAGCGGGGCAGGGAATCGGTATTGATCGTTTAGTCATGCTATTTACCGATGCAGCCAGTATTAAGGATGTGCTTCTATTTCCGCACATGCGCCCAGCGTAAAACAATTTGTTATCCGGTATTAGCCAAGCCCTGTAAATGCAGGGCTTTTTTATAGGTTAGATTTGTAAATTTCTATACGATTGCGCCCAGCATTTTTTGCTTGGTAAAGGGCTTTATCGGCATAAGTGAGTGCAGTTTCAATGTTTTCGCTTTTAGCATTCAGTTCAACCATTCCAAGACTCACGGTAAACTTAATTTGCAGTTGATCAACCTTAACAACATGCTCACTTACATTATGACGAAGTCGCTCGGCAAGTATTTTGCCATGATAAAGGTCCGTTTCTGTAAGTAATATTACAAACTCCTCACCGCCAAAACGACCAAAAATATCAGTTTTTCTTAAATTATTTGACATCAGATGTGCAAAATCTTTGAGTACTTGATCACCAATAGCATGACCGTATTGATCATTAATCGATTTAAATTTATCCAGATCCGCCATAATTAGTATGGCTTTGGTGTGGTGGCGTTTTATTCGGTTGAATTCATTCTGAATATTTTCTAGCAGATAGCCTCGATTTGGTAAACCGGTCAATGAGTCAAATCGAGCTTGATTTTCCAATTGTTTTTGCAAATTTTTTAATTCTGTGATGTCTTGAAATGCAATCACAGAGCCGCTTATTTTGTTTTTTTCATATAAGGGGGTTACAACCAAGCTGACAGGAAAGCCTTCGCCATCAGCGCGGAAAAACCATTCTTCTGACCTGCGCACTTGACCGTCTTCTGTGGTTTTTTGTATGGGGCATTCATCTTGCGGATAGACTTTACCATTCGGATAATGGTGATGAAACATATCATGTTGATTTTTGCCTAATACCTGTTTTTTTTCGGTTAAACCTAGCATTTGGAGTGCGGCGGGGTTGATAAAGATACATTTTCCATCTCGGTCTGCACCATATACGCCCTCGCCTAGGGTCGATAATAGTCGCTCAAAGCGTGCATGTTCTGCTTTTTCTCGCTTTAACGCGGCGATCACAAAAAAAGTGAACAAAATACTGGCAAGCACACCGCCCAGTAAAAGCCAATATATATTGCTCCAACGTTGCCAAGTATCTGCAAAGGTGAAGTCAGGCGCTTGGTCAAAGGGCGGCAGCCTAAGCGCTCTTGCAAGTTCTTCAACTGTAAAATAATCAGCAGGTATAGTAAAACCATAAATACCCGCCTTTTGCGCGGCAGGGTGCTCAGGTTCAAGTGAGAAAAGTGCTGAAGCGAGATGACGAACTGCTCGCTCCTCAACATGTTGAAGCGCAAAAATAGGCCATTCCGGATAGAGCCGAGTGGACACCTGGTGTTTAAAATTGGGATGAGGTTGAGGTTGTAGCACCTTAATCAAGTCAGCCGGAATGCTATGTTGTTGGATAAGTGATTCGAGAACACCGTCTCGAATGAAGCCGGCATCGATTTGTTTGCTAATGACGGCATCAACCACCGCCTGATGGGTGCCGAGTTCGATAAAACTAACTCCTTTGGTTAGGTTTATGCCGGCTTGGTGCAATTCATAGGCTTGAGTTCGATAGCCGCCCATATTAAATTTAGAAGGAATGCCGATGCGGCGATTTTTTAGGTCGCTGATGCGGTTAAGGTCAGTTCGTTCGGACAGAGTAATAATTGCTCCACCTAGTTGATAGACCGGCTCGCCTTGATGGGATTCAACTAAGGTTGCGATGGCACCAGATACATTAAACTGCTGTCTAGCTAGTAAAAAATGAGTCGGGTTGGTCGCAACGATATCAATCTTGCCAAGTCTAATGGAATCAAGCAATTGCTCATGCGGCAGTACATGGAGTTTTAGGTATTCGTCTTGAAGTTGCTGGTTCAAGTAGTCCACGATCGGTTCAAATTTATCTCGTGTGGCGTCTTCGCCTAAAAAGCTAAATACACCAAAGTTAAGCGTTTTTTTATCGCTTGCAGAAAGGGGGTGGCTATAAAACCAAGGCAGAAAAATTATAAATAGTTTAAGAATATATCTCATTGCGAAAGCCTTACAGATCTCATTATTAAAGTATAAACTAAAATGATAAAAAAGACTTAGTAAGGATGCCTTTCATCGGCTTTGTGCGCCCCATTTTATCCTTAAAAGAAAGCTTGCAATAAAGAGCAGGCCTGCTGCTACAGCCATTGAAGCAGAAAGCGAGGTATCTAGCCACCAAGCAAGCCCAAAACCGATCAACACAGAAGATTGTGCGTAGATTAGCGCAAAAATCATCATTTGTTTAAGGGATTTGGCTATAAGGTATGCGCTGGCTGCAGGAATAACCATCAGTGCGATAACAAGAATAGAACCAACAAGATCAAATGAGGCTACAGCAGTGACGGAGACCATCGTCATCAGCAGATAGTGCCAAAATACGGTATGAATGCCTAAGCTGGTTGCTAAAGCCGGATGAAAACTGGTCAGCTTAAAGCGTTGATAACCAATAACTAAAATGGTCAGATTGAGCGTTAAAACTAACGCGGCTAACCAAAAAGCTTTCGGGCCCCAATTTTCGCCATCTATGATTAGCGGGTTAAAAGGAATAAAAGCCATTTCGCCGAATAAAACGTGTTCATGGTCTAGATGGATATGGTCGGCATAAAGCGCAATCAATACGATAGCTAAAGCAAAAAACCAAGTAAAAACCAGGCCTAAGCTGGCATCAGGGGCAAGATGGGTTTTTTGTTGGATAAATTGGCTAAGCCATGCGGTGAGTAAGCCTATCAACGTTGCGCCTGTTAGCATCCAAACCAAGGAGGTTTGATCGAATAACAGGTAAACCAAAACAATCCCTAACAATACAGAGTGACTGATAGCATCTCCCAGCAAAGCCATGCGTCGTAAAATCAGCAAACTACCGACCAGCGCGCAAGAGGCAGCGACTAAAGAGGCGGTAATTAAAATCCAGATTTCATACATGAGATTTTGTTACCGATGAATAAAAACGGGATCTTAATAGTCGAATCATCCAGGATAACCCAAAAAATAGGCCAAGAATGACGACCATCCAAGGCCCTGTGGGCATGTTAGGCCAATGCATAGAAAGTTGAGTGCTAAAGACTGCACTGACGGCGGCAAACAGGGCGGCTATCCAGAGGAGTCTAGGCAAGGAGGATGACCAAAAACGTGCGATGCTGATCGGGATTAATAAGGCCGCAGCCATCAGTATTACACCGACAATTTGCAGTCCAACCACAATGGTTAAGACTAGAACCAATGCAAAGCTGAGTTCATAGAATTTGACTTTCAGCCCTAAGCTTTTGGCAAAAATCGGATCAAAGCTAATCAATCTCAGTTTTTGAAAACTAACTACCAGGTAAGTCAAAGCAATCAGTGTGATGGTAATTAAACCCTTGACCTCTTGGCTTGTCATGGCCGCAGCTTGACCAAAAAGTAACTTATCCAGGCCGGTTTTATTTTCCAGTGGAGAGGCTTGAATATAGGAAAGCAGCATTAAGCCTAGTGCAAAAAAAAGCGATAATACAATCGCCATCGCAGTGTCGGTTTTGATTTTACTTTTTTGAGTCATAAAATTGATGGCATAGTAGCCAAGTAAACTACTGAAAAGTGCCGCGCTAACCACCAGGCCTGGTTGGGTTGATTCAAACAAAATAAACGCAACCATAATGCCGGGCAGAGCCGCGTGAGCAAGCACATCCCCAATCAGTGCGCGTTGACGTAATACCGCCATGCCGCCAATGCTGGCAGCCGATATCCCCAGCAGGATTGTGCCGGTGACTACCCATATAAAATTTGCATCTTGCCAGAGTGTTGTCATAAGTCTGCTGTGGATTGAGTCAGTTTTTCTAGAATCGGCAAGCGACCGTCAAAGGTTTGTTGTAAGTTATCGAGCGTAAGTTGTTGTTCAATAGGGCCATAAGCAACCAGTCCGTGATTAATCATGACCACCCAGTCAAAATAGTCACGCAAGCTATTTAAATCATGATGCACACAGATTAAGGTTTGACCTTGGTATTTAAGGTTTGAAAACAAGGTTGCCAACGCTTTTTCCGTTGCCATATCGACCCCTGCAAAAGGTTCGTCCATCAGTGTGATCGGGGCTTGCTGGGCGAGTGCGCGTGCAATAAATACCCGCTGTTGTTGCCCACCGGACAGTTGACTAATTTGGCGTTCAGAGAAGGATTCCATGTTAACTTGTTTAAGGCATTGTTTAACAATTTGATGATCTTCTTGACTTGGCCGCTGCCAAAATTTGAGATAACCATGGCGACCCATCATGACGACATCATAGACATTGATTGGAAAATCCCAATCCACTTCTTCACGCTGGGGGACGTAAGCAATTGGTGGGTGACTCGTTGTTTTACCTAAAAAAGAAACTTCACCTTGGCGGATAGGCAAAAGGTTAATGAGTCCTTTAAGAAAAGTTGACTTGCCGGCGCCGTTAGGACCAATAATTGCTATGCGTTCAGCTGTGGGTAGTGAAAGGCTTATTTCTTTTAAAACTATATGGTTATAACCTAAACTTAAATTATGAGTTTCGATTGAATTCACTGTAAAGCCTTTACAATAGTTTGTGTGTTTTGGCGCATCATACCGATATAATTGCCTGCTTCGGAATGTTCAGCCGCCAGCGCATCCGAGTAGAGTTTGCCGCCCAGTGCTAACTCACCGCCCTCAGCTTTAACTCCAGCAATCAGCGACTTAATAGTGCGATCTGGAACACTGGCTTCTACAAATACCGCTTTCACTGAACGCTGTTTAATAAGGTCTTTCATCATTCGTAGATCTTTTAAACCCACTTCTGAGGTGGTATTAATGCCTTGTAAGCCGATCACTTCAATGCCATAAGCCGCGCCATAATAACCAAAGGCATCATGTGCGGTAATGAGCAGCCGTTGTTTTTCTGGAAGGGTTTGTACTTGCTGCTGAATCCAATCGTGAAGCGCATCGAGTTCTGTTAGGTACTCCTTAAGATGCTGGTTAAAACTGTCTTGGTGTTCAGGCCAATAATGGCTTAGGGTTTCAGCTACCCCCTTTGCTGCTTGTTGCCATAGGCGTACATCCATCCAAAAATGTGGATCTGGAATAGCGTTTTCGCTAATGAGTAAATTTGGCTCAATGAAATCGCTAAGCGGGTAGGTAGGGGCAATGGCGCTTAAGTTTTTCAATACTTCTTCCATCCGTCCTTCAAGTCCTAAACCATTGTAAAAAACCAAGTCCGCACGAGCAAGTTTGCGCATATCACCAAAACTTGCGCGATAGTAGTGAGGGTCAATGTCCGGTGCCATTAGGCCTTGAGCATTTACCTTATCCCCCCCAATTTTTTTCACCAGATCGTGAACTAGGCTAGTGGTGCTAACAACACTCGGTTGAGCAACCGATAGGCCTGGTATTAATAGAAAAATGATTAACCAAATAGAAGGCATTGTTCTCAATATATTTTATGTTCGTTTTTTATAAAGTTAGTTTAACCTAAAAAATAAAATAGCTCTACTAGTTCAACGTTTTAGTTTGTCCAGGTGGTTAATATTTAGTCTAGGCTAAATATATGTTGAACTGGTAATAAATTTATTTATAATGAATCGTGTACTTTAATTTAGTCTTATGTGTATGGGGTGAATAATGACGTTTAAACTTAAAAAAATAGTGGTATCTCTGTCGCTGGCTGCGCCTGGTGTTTTTTTGCTTACTTCTAATGCGGTTCAAGCCGATCAGATAACCAGCTTGGAAAGAATTTCAGTGATTCAAACCGGTTCGATTATGAGTCAAACAGAGAGCGAAGTGGTGCGCCCGGTCGCGGTGATTGAAGGCGAACAAATGGAACAGCGTCGTGCCGGTACGATTGGTGAAGCCCTGGATGGTTTACCTGGTATTAGCAATGCGGACTTTGGCCCGGGTGTGGGGCGCCCGGTTATTCGTGGCTTGCAGGGTTCACGCGTTGCGGTGTTAGAAGACGGGGCGCGTGTCAGTGATGTGTCCGGTGAAGGTGCCGACCATGCCGTAGCCAGCTCGACCCTGCGCGCCGATTCAGTCGAAGTGATTCGCGGCCCCGCCACCTTACTCTATGGTTCGGGAGCCACCGGCGGCGTGGTGAATGTGGTATCCGGCCGTTTTAGTCCGATTATCGGTGATCGCGCCAATGGTGTGCTGCAAGCGTCTTATGGGCTTAATGGCCACGACCGACGCAGCGGGGTGGCCTTGGAGTTGCCGGTGTCCGGGGAAATGGCGGTGCGTTTAGATGCCGATTATCGCAACACCGACAACTTCGCTATCAAGGGTTTTCAAACAATTGATGGCGAGGGCAAACGTAATGAACTGTTAAACAGTGATCTTGAAAGCCGCAACTTAGCGATTACGGGTGTGTATGCCGGTGAGCGCGGTTTTTTGGGTCTGGGTTTTAGTCAGTGGACCAGTGACTATGGGGTGCCTGAAGCTGATCCTGATGACTATGATCGCATTGAGGCGGAGTCAAAACGCTTTGACTTAAAAGGTGAACTCTATGATCCAATGCCGGGGTTTAATACCGCTCGACTGAGTCTTGCTTACACAGACTATAAGCAAGATGAATTTGAGTATGAAAATCGCGTAAAAGATAGCGTACCAGAAGCGGTTTTTAAACAACAAGAATTCGATTTTCGCTTGGAGCTGACCCATGATCCGATTGCGGATTGGATCGGGGTGATGGGTTTAGATTACAACCAAACAAAATTTGAAGCCGATGCCGCTGGCGACAGCTTTTTTATTCGTCCAAGCGAACGCAATGCCATCGGTGTGTTTAGTATGCAAGAAAGACCGACCTCTTGGGGGCAATTTGAAGTCGGCTTTAGACTGGGTTACGACCAATTTAAGCCTGAAGCGCAAGCGTCATCGCCGGTTGAGGATGACAGTGTAACCTTTAATAACCCTTCAATTGGTCAAGTTAATTTTGACTCGAATCCTGGCACGAAATCTTATTTAAACACCGGCATTGCTTTGGGTGCGTTATTTAACTTGGACAGCGAGCACAAGCTTCGTGCCGGCATTAGTCGCTCTGAGGCCGCGCCCGGCCCGGAACAGCTTTATGCCTTTGGCCGCCACGGTGCCGCAGGTACTTTTGAGATCGGCAATCCGGATTTAACCAAAGAAACCTACCTAAATACCGAAGTCAGTCTGATGCGCCAACAAGGTAGCCTGCGCTATGAAGCGACGGCGTTTGTGAATATGGTGGATAACTTTATCTATTATCTAAACGACACGGATGCCAACGGCAATGCGCGCCGTGTAAATAAAAATGGACAAGATGATCCAGACGGTGAACTACTGGTCTATAACGCCCAAGATGATGCGGTTTTTTATGGTGTGGAACTCAGCGGTGCGATCGACCTTGCGACTCAACTACCATTAACCCTGCGTGCCAGCGGTGATTATTTGCGTGGTGAGTTACGTGACGGTGGCAATCTGCCGCGCATGACCCCGCCACGCGTTGGATTAGGCGCAGACACCCGTTGGAGTGACGTTAAATTGAGCGTCGATTATCGTTATCACTTTAAACAAACCCAAACAGCGGAAGCGGAAGACGCGACTGATGGCTTTGGCACACTTGGCTTTGACTTAGCCTATACGCCGGCGAACATCAAAGACCTGCGTTTGTTCTTACAGGGGCGCAACCTGACCAACGAAAATGGTCGCTTACATCAAAGCTTCTTTAAAAACGAAGCCCCAATCACCGGGCGTAACTTTACTGCTGGTGTGCGTTATCAGTTTTAAGCTAGCCTAGCTTTGTCTTCCCTTAATTCGCCCCACCGTTTAGTGGGGCTTTTTTTGCACCAATCACAAGATTTTTGCATCAAAATAGGGCAGAATATAGCTACTAATTTGACTTGTACCATGAGGAAGCTATGTCAGCGTCAAAAGCGATTGAAGACTATTTAAAGTGTATCTATAAACTTGAGGATCCGAATGTTCAGGATAAAGGGGTTCATACCTCGGCTATCGCTAGTCGTTTGGGCGTGGCCCAGGCTTCTGTCTCTAATATGATTAAGAAGTTATCCGATCAAGATTACGTTAAATATGAGCCTTATTATGGGGTATCTTTGACGGATTCAGGTCGGCAGGTTGCATTGCAAATGATTCGTCGTCATCGAGTAATTGAGCAGTATTTGGTTGAACGACTGGGCTATTTATGGGATGAAGTGGACGAGGAAGCAGAGGTTCTTGAACATGCGGTTAGTGATAAATTAGTCAATGCGATGTGGTTGGCCCTAGGTCAACCCTCTCATGATCCTCATGGTTCTCCAATCCCGGATGCAGATGGCTTAATTACCCCGCAAAATTTGTTGCCTTTAACTGAATTGGAAATTGGTAAGTCGGCAAAACTAGCACGTATTAAAAACCGTTCTCCAGAGGAGTTACGTTATTTGTCTTCAATAGGTTTAGCCATGGGTGTGGCGTTAAAAGTGCAGTCTAAGGCACCGTTTAATGGCCCCTTGATGCTTGAGGTTGGCGGACAAAACCATGCGCTCGACTTTCGTATGGCCGGTGCGTTGATGGTCGAGGCTTAAGTGTGCGCATGAAATTGACTTCTAAGAATATTGCTTGGGATGAGTTATTAGACGGTTTAGCAACCGCTGTGATTTGGGTGGATCATGAACAGCGTATTGGTTATATGAATATCGCGGCTGCAGAATTATTACAAGTAAGCACCCGCCGAATTATTGGGGTTGCATGGAAAGTATTGTTACCAGGCCTGGTGGATGACTTAACCAGTTTTGGCGAACAGCGTTTAACCATTCATGAGTATCAAATCCAGCTACCGGATTTGCAACGTGTAAGGGTGAGCTGTACTTTTTCTTGTTATGAAGTAAACGGGCGAGCGGGCTGGTTAGTGGAAATTTTTAATACCGAACGACATCATCGTATTGTGGAGGAAGATGAACGTTGGCATCAGTATGAAGCCGGTAATCTTTTAGTTAAGACGTTGGCGCACGAGGTTAAAAACCCTTTGGCGGGTATTTATGGCGCGGCGCAGCTTTTACAAAAACGCTTTCAGCAAGACCAGAAAGCGATTAGTTTTTTGGATGTGATTTCTAAAGAGGTTCAGCGCTTAAAGAACTTGGTTGATTCTATGCTCGGTCCTCGGCAAACGGCTGAAAAAGAACTGCACAATATTCATGAAGTGATACGTCATGTTTTGCGTGTCACTAAGCCGGAGTTTCCGGAGACTATTCAAGTGATGTTGGATTATGACCCTTCGATTCCGGAAATTCGGATGGATTTTGAGGCGATGATCCAAGCTTTTCTCAATTTAATAAAGAATGCTATGCAAGCGATGGAGGGCTTAACTGGGCTAATTACCATCCGCACCCGAGTTGAACGCAAGTTTACGCTGGGTACGCAAACCTTTCCTCTAGTCGCTGTAGTTAGTATTCACGATGAAGGTTCCGGGATTCCTAAAGAGGTTTTTGATTCTATTTTTTATCCGATGGTGAGCAGTAAAAAAGAAGGTACCGGCTTGGGATTACCGGTATCACAGAATATTATCCGTCAACATGGGGGGCTCATCGTTGCAGAAAGTGAGCCGGGTCATACCGTTTTCCATGTTTATATCCCATTTGAACGAGGTGAGAAGTGAGCGAAAAAATTAAAAAAACAGATCAGCCTACTCCGATTGTTTGGATTGTTGATGATGACGCTTCGATTCGTTGGGTTTTGGAAGCTGCATTGGAAGACAAGCCTTTTATTATTAAATCATTCGATTCACCGACCATTGCGCTAAAAAATATCGACAGCTTCCCCCCGACGGTGATTGTTAGTGATATTCGTATGCCTGATATGGACGGACTTACTTTTATGGAAGCCGTTCATGAATATGATAAAACCATACCGGTCATTATTATGACTGCGCATGCTGATTTAACGACAGCGGTGCGTTCTTATCAGAGTAAAGCGTTTGAATATTTGCCGAAACCCTTTGATTTAGATGAGGCGATTAGTTTAATTGAACGTGCGATTAAGCGCCAACTATCGGGCGGTCGTTCTGCACGTAGTCGAAAAGAACCCAGCGCAAAGCAGCCGCTCAATATTATTGGTGCGGCACCTGCGATGCAAGAGGTGTTTAGAATTATTGGTAGAGTATCGCAGCTAGATGTCACCGTTTTAGTGAATGGCGAAACGGGAACCGGTAAAGAGCTGATAGCCCAAGCACTGCATGAACTCAGTCCAAGATCGGACAAACCTTTTGTTGCTTTAAATACGGCCGCTATTCCGCGCGAGTTGTTGGAATCAGAACTATTTGGACATGAGAAGGGGGCCTTTACCGGAGCGCACTCTCAGCGCATTGGGCGATTTGAGCAGGCGAATGGCGGTACGCTGTTTTTAGATGAAATAGGTGATATGCCGGTTGACCTACAGACACGATTATTGCGTGTATTAAATGACGGTAGTTTTTATCGTGTTGGTGGACGCAATGCTATTCGGGCTGACGTGCGTATTGTGGCGGCAACCCATCAAAACATGGAGTTGTTAGTTCGTGAAGGCCGTTTTCGTGAAGACTTGCTTTATCGGTTAAATATTATTCGTATTAAAATTCCGCCTCTTAGAGAGCGTCGAGAAGATATTGCGCTGTTGCTTAAGTTTTATATGACCAAAGAAGCTAAGTCGCTCGGTTTAGAAGAAAAGCAGTTTGAAAAAGAGGTGGTGAGCTTTTTAACGAGTTTACCCTGGCCTGGTAATGTGCGCCAACTCCGTAGCCTATGTACTTGGCTAACCATCATGGCACCGGATAAAATGGTGCATATGGAAGACCTGCCTCTTGAACTTCGTACCGGTTCGCAAGGCTTGGTTAGCTCGGATGCGCAAACCAGCCAAGATTGGCAGGTTGGTTTGCGCTTGTGGGCGGATGCCTTTTTAGCCTCCGGTAAGCAAGGGCTTCATACCGAAGCAGAGCCTATGTTTGAAAAGGTGCTGATTGAGGCCGCAATGCAAGCCAGTCATTTTCATCGCCAGCAAGCTGCGGCGATTTTGGGGTGGGGTAGAAATACCCTAACGCGTAAAACGCAAGCACTAGGTATGGATTAATATTTTTAGTTACTAGTAAGGATCGCGCTATGGTCTATAGAAAACTCGGCTTATTGATAGGGTGGGTTGGCGTATTTGGCTTGCAGGCTTGCGCAAGTTATCCTTTGGGTATAGATAAGGATACCTGGGAGCGGATGACACCTGCCGAACAGCATCAAGCTTATCAAAAACAAGCGCAATTGCGCGCTGAGCGAGAAGAGCGCCAGCGTCAACATGAAGCTGAGTTGGCAAGACAAAAACAACAAGCAATGGATCATGCCGGTTTTGGTGATAAGCTTCAGTGCGTGATTCGTGAAGGTCAAATGACGATGGGTAAAGAGCAATATCCAATAACACCTAAAGGATTTGTATTGCTTCGAGGTTATGAGGAAGTTATTGATCTTGACTATCAGCGTAAAAGGGCGATTTATACTGCGCAATCAGCGTTGATTGTGCGTTTTGATGGTATGCAAGTTAGCTTTTGCGAAACCAGTTACAGCCGAAATTGCCCTGTTTTGGTGGCTACGACTCGAGAATTTTCGCGTGGAGTCACAGGCATGATTCAAACATCGCAGTTTAGCGCTCAAATAAGCTGTGAATTACAAGCTGATCAACGGTCTATTCGTGATCGATATTATCGCCAGTAAGTAGAGCCTTCAACTAAACGTTTAAATAAGGCGATTAATTTTTTCTACGCTTAATGACCTGGTAAACAAGAAATGTTTGAACGAAAAGTAATAACACAAACACTAAAAACATGAATGACTCACCTTACTAGCTTGATGTAATTGGACGATGATTTTATCTATTCTTACTTAAGAGGACGAATTCCAGTAACGGTACCATTCGTTTTGTTTGTTGCGGGCTTGGTTTATGTCGGTGATTTGCCATTGTATTTGACTGAAGGGTTTGGCTTGGGCTATTTGACAGCGCGCCCACCAGCTAAGGTGTCCTATTTTGGGGTAGCCGCCTAGGGTTTGGCGATCGGCCATGAGTATAATTGCTTCGCCTGATGGGGTAATTTGGATGGCACCGTTGGCGGTGGGTTCAGATAGTGGCGTGGGGGCTTGCCACTCTAGTTTTTGTGGGCTGGTTAGACGTATTCCCATTCGATTTGAGGCGGGCATGACTTTGGCTGGTTGTGTTAACCAGGCCTGGAGCTGTTTAGGGTTAAAACCTTGTGATTGCCGGCATAGGATAATCGGCAGGTTGAGCGTTTGGTAATCCGGTTGATAGCGTTTTGCCAGCTTTTTTGTTTGGTTTGCGCGGGGTTGTGATGGGGCTGGATTTGCGTTGAGTTGGTCACCTGCTTTTAGCCAATGACCCCAGCCTCCGCTTGCTTTTTCGCGTAGGGCGCAGCTTGTTGATTGGTAGTGGTGGTTTGCTTGCCATCCTCCGGGTGTTGCGATGTAGGCTCTAAATCCTTGTTTGGGGCCGTTAAATTTTAGCTGATCTCCAGCGTTTAGGTAATATGTTTGCCAAGGTTTGATCGGGGTTTGATTGAGCTGCGCGTCTAGGTCTGCACCGGTATAGCTTAGCCAGCCCGGTTGTTTGATTGTCCAATGTTCTCCTCCTGAAGTGATTTCAATAACGCTGGCATTGAGCGGGTTGTTTAGTAGTTTATTGGCCCAGCGATAGGCATAGTCGTCGATGACTCCGGCACAGGCGATGGCGAGGTGTTGGCTTAATCGTCGGCCTTGGTCTTGTATGCTGGTGGCGGGTCCGGTTTTTTCGATTTGTATTTGAATGGTTTGGTGCATTTAGAGTGGGTTCGCTGCAATGAATTGGATTTGGTCACCGGGGTTAAAGCAGCCGGGTGGGGTTTGAGTCCAGTCGAGGGTTTTGAAGTCGGTATAGCCGATGATATGCCATCCGCCGGGTGAGTCAATCGGGTAGATGGCGCTGTAGTTTTCTGCGATGGCAACCGCGCCGGCGGGTACTTGTGTTCGTGGGGTTGCGCGTCTTGGCAATCTTAGGGCTGGTGGCGCGTCGCCCATATAGGCAAAACCGGGGGCAAAGCCTAGTGCTTGAACTTGCCATAGGGTTTGGCTGTGTAGTTTGATGATCTGTTCGATACTTAGGTTTAATTGTTGGGAAAGCGTGTTTAGGTCCTCGCCTTGGTATTGAACAGGTATGTTCCAAAGCTTGGGTTGGCGTGTTTGTAGCGAAAAGGCTTGCAGTTGTGCTTTTAACCAGGGTTCAAATTGGGTTGTATCGGTTAATACATCGAGTTCGATCATGATGTGCGCGGCGGCGCTAACTAGTTGGCGGATTTGTGATGGTGCTTGAGTTCGCATGTTTTCAGCTAATTGGGCTAAACATAGGTTGAGCGGTGCGTTTTCTGTTTTGGTTTGCTGAAAGTCAATCAGCAGGTGGGTTTCGGTTAGCCATTTTGTTTGATAACGCCATTCAATCATGCTGATTGCACTCGGTTTTTATCGCTTTGGCAAAATCGAGCGCATGGGGTTGGTCTCCATGAAGACACCATGAGTCTATTTTTAGTGTTAGGGCTGTTTGCTGTTGGGTTTGAATGATGCCTTCAGTTTGGTAGAGTTTGTAGCGGGCAATCACTTGTTTTGTATCGGTGATTAATGCATTCGCTTGCTGCCGTGGGATGAGTTGGCCGTTGGGTTGGTAGTGTCGATCTAAAAAGCCTTCTTTAAGTAGCGGTTGGTTGCGTTGTTTTGCCAGTGGATCGAGTGGGTGCGGACTTGGGAGTGCGGCAACCATAATGGGACGAGTTGGGAAGAGGGATTGAACAACGTCAACAAGACAGTTGAAGATATTTTGGTTAGTTAAGAGGTCGTGGTAGAGCGCGCCGTGAGGTTTGATATAGTCCACTTTAAGTCCTAGGTGTTCAGCCATTATTTTAAAGGCACCCAGTTGATAGCGTAATTCGGCGTTAAGCTTGTTGGCTTCGTATGGAAGCGAGCGGCGGCCAAATCCGATCAGGTCTGCATAGCCGGGGTGGGCAGCAATTTTGCATCCTTGTTGTTTGGCTAGTTTTAATGTGGTTTCTAGGGTAAGCGGATCTCCGGCATGGAAGCCGGTTGCGATGTTGACGGCATCGACAAGTGGAATCAGGGCTTGATCTTGTCCAATCGTCCAGTGGTGGTAGGATTCTCCGACGTCTGCATTAATAAAAGGCATATATTTTATTGACTTATGTTAGGGTGTTAATTTTGTTTAGTTAAAGTTGATGTTGGGTTGTCGTTAGTATTTTGTTTGTTTTTTGTAATGTTAATCGGCTTGCGTGTTAATTTCTAGTCTTATGTGCTTATTCAGTTTCTCTGGGTGTTTTGTTGTAGAATTGAATTTTATTTTATGGGTTAGTCGGGGTGGGGCATGTTCATTGTTTATAGTCCTGAAGGGCGTAATGTGATTGGGCGACAAGAGTCTAAAATTGAGTCGCCCAAGCGGATTAATGCCGTGTCTGAATCAGAGTTTGAGCAAACGATGATGGAGCTGGATAAGGATCAATCCGGGCATTTGGCATCGTCTCAGGCTTCAGATTTGCCTCATAGTCGGCTTAATTATGGTTTGAGTCAGTATCAAAAACAGCTTGATACTTTGAAGGAACGTCATGTTGTGGTGCAGGTTTCGGAGATTATGACTCGGGATATTTTAAGCTTGCCCCCTCGTGCTTCTTTGGGTGAGGCTTGGAGTTTGATGCAAACTCACGATATTCATCATATTCCGATTTTGGATAATGAAAATCTTGTGGGTATGTGTTCCGTTCAGGCTTTGTTGCGTCATGTGATGGTGGCGGATGACAATAGTTTGTCGATGCAGGATGCGTTGAGCGTTGGGGATATTGCAAATACTGAGGTTATTACGACCTTGCCTAATGTCGATGTGCGCCGCGTGGCTTATATTATGACCGAATGTAATATTGGTTCGTTGCCGGTGATGTCTAATGCCGGAAAATTGCTTGGAATCGTCACGCGTTCGGATTTAATTAAACGTTTGGCTCAGGTTCCACCTTTAGAAATATATGCTTAGGAGAGATGGACTTGGGCAGGCTTGGTTTGTTTTTGTTGTTGTGTTGGGTACCTTGGCTGGGCCAGGCTTCGGAATGGGTTTTGCCGATTGATGATGAGCGTGAGTTGCTGGTTGAACAGTATCTTGAGCCGAATGCTGATTTTAGGGTGGTTTGGATTCATTCTCAGTATGAGGAGCTGATTGAGGCTGAACGTGATTTTTTAAAGCAATTGCAGGCTGCGGGGATTGAGGTTTGGGCGATTGATGTGTTGGCGTCGTTTTTTTTGACCCGTACTTCAACCGAGGTGCGTAATCTTTCAGGTCAGTCTGTGGCGGCGGTGTTGGATGCTATTCATCAAGATGTTTCTTCTGAAAAGCCTTTTTTTGTGATGTCGAGTGATCGCATGGCTCCTTTGGGTTTAAAGGGGATTAGGCAGTGGCAAGCCATGCGCTTGGGGGAGTCAAATCATTTTAAAGGTTCGATTTTTCTTTTTCCTAATTTTTATGCTTCAACGCCTTTAGCCGGGGTTGCGCCTGATTGGGAGCCGAGTGTGGCGGAGTTGCAATCTCCGATGATGATTTTGCAACCTGAGCAGGGGGTGCATCGTTGGTATCTGAGTACACTTTTGGAGCAACTGGGCCAACATCGTGCGCCGGTTTTTAGTTGGGTGTTGCCAGGGGTGAAGGATTATTTTTTCGCTCCATTTGGCGATGGGTTGACCGAGACCGAACAAATGATGACGAACTTGCTGCCGGCTATTATCAAGCAGTCTGCGCAAAGATTAATTGCGGTTGCGCCTGCAAACAATCCCAGCGAGTTGGTTGTTTCTGATCAGGGTGGACAGGGTATTGAATCTGATGCGGCGGCTGCCCAGCATGCTTTGCCGCGATTACATCAGTTTGTTGAGCCTAAAAAGGCACCAGCCTTATCCGGTTTGACATTTGAAGGGCGTCCTTTGGATTTGGAGTCGTATCGCGGGCGGGTGGTATTGGTGAATTTTTGGGCTACTTGGTGTCCCCCCTGTGTGGTCGAAATTCCTTCAATGAATCGTTTGTTAGCTAAGTATCAGGCGCAAGGTTTGGAGATTGTTTCGGTTGATTTTCAGGAAACTGCAGAGGTGTTGCGTGATTTTGTCGAGCAGATTCCGGTAGATTACCCGATTATGTTGGACCCAACTGGAAAGCTGGCGAAAGATTGGGGGGTGTTTTCGTTTCCCACCACGTTTGTGGTGGATCGGGAGGGTTTGATTCGTTATAGCTTAAATCAAGGGGTGGAATGGGATATTCCTGAGCTTGAAGCGCCTTTAATTGAATTGCTTGCGTTTCATTAATCTTTGCTCGCGTTTTGTTGGCTTTGAGCATCGGGTTCATCGCCAAACAGCGCGTCGATATCTTCTTGGTCAAGGTATTCGAAAGCGTCAGCTTGTTTAGAGGCAACGGCACTGGGCAGCGGGAAGTCTAGGTGGGCGAGCTGAACACTGTTGAGCTTGTCGGTAAATTGTTGTAGCGACTGTATGACTTGTCCACTTAGGTCTCGGTTGGTTTGCTCTAGAATAATGTCTTGCAGTTGGTGCATCCAGCTCAGTTGAATTTCTTTGAGTTCACTGAGGTATTCTTCAACATGACCTGATTTGACGGCTTCGCTTTGTTGATAACTTAGTCTTTTTAGGTCTTCAATCATCATTTCAGCAATTTGGATGGTTTGTTGCGAGGTGGTTTCCAGTCGGTTGTCGATGTAGTTTAAACAGGTTCGTACTTTTTCTTGTGGGCTCTGTTCGCTCATAAATCATCCTTGTGTGAATCGTGTTATCATGGATTTTAATTTGACAATCTAGCATAAATACCAAAAAAACGAAATATGGCACCAAAGCTAAAAGACCAATTTAACCAGGCCTGGTTAGCAGGTTGGTTAAATCGATTGCATGACACCTTTCCTAAAATTGACAAGCAAAAAGCTGACCAATGTTTGCAGATGTCTGAACTTATTGATCAGTCGTTGCTGGCGCGCATTCAGACGATTAGCCAAATATCGATCAATTTGTTGGGCAGTTTTTATAAGTCTGAGCAGATTGCGCAGGGTTTGGTTGATTTGGCACCCGATTTTGAGGGGCTGCAAGGCTTGGTGTTAACGCAGATGGTGACGGATTTGGGTTTAGCTGACGCTGGTTTGGCTTTTAGGGTGTTAGGGGGTTTAACCCAGTATTCTTCGGCTGAGTTTGCGATACGTGATTGGATTGAACGCGAGCCGCAGCTAACGATGAATCAGATGCAGGCCTGGTCGCACTCCGAAAATCACCATTTACGCCGTTTAGCCTCCGAAGGCTGTCGTCCGCGTTTGCCTTGGGGTAAGGCGTTAAATCAATTTAAACAAGACCCGACACCGATTCTGCCGATTTTGCAAAACTTGATCCACGATCCGAGTTTGTATGTGCGTAAAAGTGTGGCGAATAATCTCAATGACATCGGTAAAGATCATCCCGAGGTATTATTGACGTTCTGCCAGGCCTGGTTAGGCAGTAGTAAAGAGGCGGATTGGATTATCAAACACGCGATCCGCAACTTTTTAAAACAGCGTGATGCTCGGTTTTTAGCCTTGTTAAGTCTGCCGAAAACCGAACACATTGATTTGGTGAATTGGCACAGCGATGCGCAGGTAAAACTCGGCGAGGCGTTGCATTATGCGTTTGAATTGCAAGCTGACAAAACCTTGGGGCGTTTACGCATTGAGCTACAGGTAGATTATCCCAGACCCAGCGGCGCGCCATTGCGCAAAGTGTTTAAACTCGCTGAAGCGGATTATGCGGTCGCATATAAAAAAATTAGCAAACACTTGTCGTTTAAACCGCTTTCTACGCGGGTTTATTATCCCGGACAACATACCCTGCAACTGGTACTTAATGGCGAAATCAAGCACCAGGCCTGGTTTGAGGTGGTGGCATGAACCGAGTTTTTGAAAATGCGGATTTTCTGTTGTTGGATAAACCAGCGGGGTTAAGTTTTCATTCGGAGCAAGCACCAGGCCTGGTGGTACTGGCGCAACAAGAATTCGGTTTGTCGGAACTTTATCCGGTGCATCGGTTAGATAAAATGACATCAGGCCTGGTGATACTGGCAAAAACCTTGGCCGCAGCGCAAGCGTTTCAAAGGTTATTTGAACAACGTGAAATCGAAAAGTATTATCTCGCGGTCTGCAGTCATAAACCTAAAAAGAAACAGGGCTGGATAAAAGGCGATATGCTTCCCAGTCGGCGCGGCAGTTATCGTTTAACTAAAACGATGGACAATCCCGCGATTACCCAATTTGTCAGCGCCAGCCTCGCACCCAATGAACGTGCGTTTTTGATTAAACCCCATACCGGCAAAACTCATCAAATCCGTGTCGCGCTCAAAAGCTTAGGCGCACCGATTGCGGGTGATCAACGTTATCAAGCTTTAGCCGAGGCCGAACAAGAAGATCGCGGTTATTTACATGCTTACGCGTTGCGATTCAGCTTATTCGGCGAAAACTACGCCTTCGTTTGCCCGCCAACCAGCGGCCAACGCTTTGTCAGCGAAGCGTTTCGAGTACAATGTGCCGCTTGGAACGAACCTTGGAAAGCGTTTTGATGTCGAAAGCGACCACTAAATATTGGGAAGATACCCCGCTAGAACAACTCACCCCCGCGCAGTGGGAAAGCCTGTGCGACGGCTGCGGTTTGTGTTGCCTGCATAAACTGCAAGACGAAGATACCGATGAAATTGTGTACACGCGGGTGGTGTGTCGGTTTTCAAACCTCGAAACAGGGCAGTGCGGCGACTACGCAAACCGCTCGGTCAATGTGCCCACTTGTGTGCCGCTAACGCTAGAACGCATCGCCGAATTCGATTGGTTGCCGGACTCCTGCGGTTATCGTTTGCGTTACTTCAATAAACCGCTGCCTGATTGGCATCCGCTCAATATCGGCGACCACAGCCAAGTCAAATACCACGGCCTACAATCCATCGCCGTCGTGGTCGAAACTGATGATATTGACGCGGAAGACTATTTGATTGATAAGCCTTAACCATTGATTAGTTTTGACCTGAGCCTGTTTTGTTTGGTTGAGAAATAGTTCATATTTTGCATTTGTATATATTAAAATGTATATACATTGTTTAGGGGGGTAACCTATGGAAGCCAAAATTTTTCAGTCGGGTAATAGCCAAGCGGTACGCATTCCGAAAGAGTTTCGTTTTAACGTGACCACTGTCGAAATTTTTAAACGCGGTGATGAAGTGGTGTTAAAACCTAAAACTACCGATTTAAAATCCTTGCTTTTATCGGCACCTAAGGTTGATTTTGATGTTGAACGTGATCGTTTTGATCTTGTTCCGGATAGAGTAAGTTTTGAATGAAGTATTTACTCGATACGTGCGCCTTGTCAGAACTTACAAAAACGCAAACCAACCCCGGATTTCTGTCTTGGTTTGAGGCGCAGAATGGTGATGACTTTTATATTAGTGTTATCACCTTAGCTGAAATTGAAAAGGGCATTCAACGTTTGGCTGACTCGAAGAAAAAGCGACATTTAAATGATTGGCTTGAACGAATTGAAGTCGGTTTTGCCGAACGCAGTAAGGTGTTTGATATCCCTTTGGCGAAGACCTGGGCTAAAATGACGGCGATGTCGGAGTCGCAAGGACGTCGTTTACCTTCCTTCGATTCTATTATTGCCGCGACGGCTCTTAAATACGACTTAGTATTGGTCACACGTAACGAACAGGACTTTATCGGTTTGCCGATCCAGGTTTTAAATCCTTGGTCGTAGGTATGCGCATTTTGAAGCGTGAATATTGGCATAAGATGAGTTCAAACAATTAAACAATGAGAATAGTATGGCGATAAATTGGTTTCCCGGACACATGCACAAGGCGCGTAAAGATATTGCGGAGGTAATGCCGCAGGTGGATGTGATTATTGAAATGCTGGATGCGCGGATTCCGTTTTCTAGCGAAAACCCGTTGGTGAATGGGTTGAGGGGGGATACACCTTGTATTAAGTTGCTTAACAAGGCTGATTTAGCTGATCCTGAAATGACGAAGGTTTGGGTAACGCATTTTGAGCAGCAAAAGGGGGTGCGTGCTATTCCGATTAGCCAGCAGAACCCTGAGCAGATTAAGGCCTTGCTTAAGCTGGCTACTGAGTTGGTGGGCGAGCGTGATTGGGCGGTGCGTCCGGCGCGGGCGATGATTATGGGGATTCCGAATGTAGGTAAATCGACCTTGATTAATACGCTGGCTGGCCGGACGATTGCGAAAACCGGTAACGAGGCGGGGGTGACGAAATCACAGCAAAAAATTAAACTGGCTAATAATATTTATCTTACCGATACGCCGGGTTTTCTTTGGCCTAAGTTAACCCCGCCTGAAGCAGGTTATCGTTTGGCGATTACCGGTGGTATTAAGGATACGGCGTTCGAGTTTCCGGACATCGCGCTATTTGCGGCTGAGTTTTTATTAAAGCAGTATCCTGAGCGTTTAGTGCAGCGTTATGGTTTAACGGAGTTACCACCCCATGACGAGGATCTGTTGGTGGCGATTGGTAAAAAACGCGGTTGTGTTGGCAAGGGCGGTTCGGTGGATTGGGATAAGGTGAGCCGTATCTTAATTAACGAGCTTAGGGAAGGTAAGCTGGGTCAATACACGCTTGAATCACCAGAGGGTGTGCAGGAAGAAACGCAACGTGCGCAGCAGCTAGAGCAACAGAAGGCCGAGTTAAAGGCGCAAAGAGCAGAAGAGCGTAAAGCGCGTACTAAGAAGAATCGTAGATAGTTTAGGGCTAATGGGTTTGAGGCTGATGTAGCAGGCCTGGTTATGCGCCAGGCCTTAGTTTTATCAGCGTATTTTATTAATGGTGGTGATGTCCGCCAACGCCGTGGGCATGTCCGTGGTCGAGTTCTTCTTCGGTGGCGTCACGAACGGAGATAACATCGACTTCAAAGGTTAGATCTTGGCCAGCTAGAGGGTGGTTGGCATCCACGGTGACCATGTCACCTTCAATGGCGGTGATTTCGACAGATTGCATGCCTTGGTCGGATTGAGCTTCAAAACGCATGCCGACTTCAAGTTTGTCTACGCCCTGAAACAGGTCACTTGGAACCTGCTGGATCATAAAGTCTTCTACTTCGCCATAGGCATCGGCTGCGGGTACGGTCACGGTGAATTTGTCACCCGCGGCTTTGCCTTCAAGTTCGGCTTCTAAGCCGTTGATTAAGTTGTGGTGACCATGCAAGTAGGCAAGAGGTTGGCCATCAGATTTATCCATCACTTCTCCAGAAGCGTTGGTGAGGGTGTATTCAATTTGTGCCACTTTGTCTTTTTGAATTTTCATTAGAAATCCTTGGTTAAATGTAAATCTTGGTGTCCAGTGGAGTATCATACCGATTCAAAAAGCGGCTTTGTAACAGATTTATGATAATGGAGTGATTTTATGGCGTATCTATGGGTTAAGGTGTTCCATCTTTTGTTTATGATGTCTTGGATGGCGGGTATTTTTTATTTGCCACGTATTTTTGTTCATTTTGTTGAGGGAAAACAAGCGGGTCAGCAGGTCGAACGTTTAGCTATTATGGCGCGTAAGCTGTGGAATTTTATGACGATTATGATGGTGTTGACCTTGATAACCGGGTTTTGGCTTTGGTTGGGTTTTGGGTTTAGCGGTGGCTGGTTGCATGCTAAATTATTGATGGTTGCTTTATTGATTGCCTATCATTTTTGGGCCATGAAGCGTATGAAAGAAATGCAGCAAGGGCATTTGGATCATTCAGGGGTGTATTACCGCTGGGCGAATGAGATTCCGTTGTTTATTACTTTTGCGCTGTTAGTTCTTGTGGTACTTAAACCTTTCTAATAGGTGAATTTTTCGATGTCGAGTCATCAAGTCCTGCTAAATAAACTTGAAAAACGTGCACTAGACTTTTCGGTCTGGGGCAATGTGTTTATGGTTGTGATTGGGGTAGGTTTTGCGATTGTGAGTGCGTCTGACGCGATTATGTTGGATGGTCTCTATTCGTTTATCCATCTGTTAATCGCGTTGTTAACGCTTCGTGTGTCAAGATTGGTGATGAAACCCAGTAACGATGACTATCCATTTGGTTATTGGATGTATGAGCCGATGATTAATCTGGCGAAAGGCTTGATGATCATTACCCTATTGGCTTTGGCCTTGTTTAATGCGTTTTCTGCGCTTTATTCCGGGGGCACAGAAGTGGTGCTGGGGATGGCAGTCTTTTATGCTGTGTTGGCAACGGTTGGCTGTTTTGTTTCGGGTTGGTTTGTGGGCAGCTTGGGTAAACGCGCCCATTCCCCGTTGGCGTTGGTGGACGCAAAGAACTGGTTGGTTGACGGTTATATTTCTGCTGCAATGCTTGGGGTGTTTTTAGCCGCTTATTTTGTGCAGGATACCGATTGGGCGCATTGGGTGCCTTATTTTGATCCGATTATGGTCATTGTACTGGTGGCGTTTATTGTGATTGTGCCGCTGAGTATTATGCGTGATGCTTGGAACGAAATTGTCGGTAAACATCCCGGGGATGATATTGAGGATAAGATCCGTGATTTAATTGACTCGGTGATTAGTTCAGCACTGCATAAGGGCTATCGTTTACGTTTGGTGATGACAGGTCGGTTTTTGTTAGTGCATATTTATTTTAAAATTGAAGCCGATAGTCCATTAGATAGTATTGAAGCTTTAGATGATGTGCGTGAACAGCTTTATCAGGCCTTTCGCAAACACTATCCTTTTGTTGCTATGGATGTGGTGTTCACCCAACAAGATAAATGGCAAAAAATAGCGACCGGTGAAAGTGAGGCCACAGGGTGAGTGTGTTGTCATGGCTTTTAGCCGGCTGGGCTTGTTTTGCCAGCCTATTGCTGGGTTTTGTTATTTGGCGTTTGCGTGAAAAAGAAGGGCTTTATCAAGCATTAAAAGCAGATGTAGATCAATCTAACCAGGCCTGGTTATTACAGTTGCATCAACAACAAACGGATTTGATTTTGGCGCAATCTCAGTTGGAACACTGGCAAAATCAAGCACAGGCCTTAACTGAAAAATTGGAAAACAACCAGCAACGCCTTGGTGAGCTTGACGTGGCTCATGCCCGGTTACAAACTCAGCTTGAAGAGAAACAGCGTGGGTTTGATCAACAGCATAGCCAACTACAGAAGACGTTTTCTGAATTGGCGCTGGGTGTTTTTAATCAAAATAATCAAGTATTTAAGCAGCAAACTGAACAAAGCTTGAATCAGTTGTTAATGCCGTTTCAACATGATGTTAAGCTGTTTAAGCAACAATTAGAGCAGATACAGCAAGTTGAAAGTGAACAGCGGTTAGCCTTGAAGTTTGAGTTACAGAATTTGCAGAAGATGAATCTAAATTTGTCTGATCAAGCGCACCAATTAACGCAAGCACTTCAGGGACAAAAAAAGGCACAGGGTAACTGGGGCGAAATGATTCTTGAGCGTGTGCTGGAATCAGCAGGCCTGGTTGCTCCACGCGATTTTCAGCGGGAGGTTTCGATCCAAGGCGAACAGGGGCGTCAAAGACCGGATGTGGTGGTTTATCTACCCGGTAATCGTCATGTTATTATTGATGCTAAGACGTCTTTAAGCGCCTATAGTCGAATGGTGAATGCAGAAACTGAATCACTCCGTGAGCAGGCATTGAAAGATCATCTTAAAGCGCTTTACGAGCGTATGAAAGAATTGTCTGATAAGAATTATTTTAAATTACCAGGCCTGGTGACGCCTGAGGTGGTTATTTTATTTATGCCTATTGAGTCGGCCTATGTCGAGGCGATTAAAGCGGATCCTTCTTTGCTTGAGGAAGCCATGCGGCTTAATTTATTGATTGCAACGCCTTCAACTTTGTTAAGTTCATTGCAAATTGTTCGCCAGCTTTGGCGGTTTGCCGAACAGAATAACCATAGCGCAGAGTTGGCTAAACGGGCTGAGATGTTTTATATCAAATTAAACACTTTTATCAATAGCTTACAAACAGTAGGTCAACAACTGGATAAGGCTAAAGAGGCCTACGATAAGGCTTTTTCTCAACTCTATTCAGGCCGAGGTAATTTGATTAAACAAGCAGCGGAGTTTAAGGATTTAGGCGTGCGCGTGCAAAAAGAGTTGCCCGCTGAGTGGGTGGAGCGCGCGGATCTTGAACTTCCCGACCCGACTGTGAAAACACCGGAGGCCGAACAATGAAGCAGATTGATTTTTCCTCTGATTTTCTAAATGTCCCTAAATCTTCAAGCCCTTTATGGATTGACGAGCGATTGAATAGGTGAGGCCGAATCTTGGTTAACCACAATTAAGACAGGTTTAAAACTTGCATTTAACGAAACCGATTTGTTGTAAAATGCGCGCATTAAAAGATAACCAAGCCTAGTGCTTGAAAAATGTGAGATTAGTATGAGTAAACATCAGCCCACGGTGGGCGTCGTTAGTTTGGGCTGCCCTAAAGCCACAGTGGATTCTGAACGAATTTTAACCCAGTTGCGTACAGAGGGTTATCATCTATCTAATTCGTATGAAGATGCAGATACCGTTATTGTTAATACCTGTGGTTTTATTGATTCTGCCGTGCAAGAATCACTGGATGCGATTGGTGAAGCCTTGCGTGAGAATGGTAAGGTCATCGTGACCGGATGTTTAGGCGCTCGCGATGAAGAAATCTTAAAACACTATCCTCAAGTCCTGTCAGTTTCGGGGCCGCAAGCTTATGAAACCGTGCTGAATGCGGTGCATGATGTGGTTCAGCCGCCTGAGCATAACCCTTATGTTGATCTTGTGCCGCCGCAGGGTGTTAAGTTAACGCCACGTCACTATGCGTATCTAAAAATTTCAGAGGGGTGTAACCACCGTTGTTCGTTTTGTATTATTCCATCCATGCGTGGTGATCTGGTGAGTCGTCCGGTGAGCGATGTTCTGGATGAAGCCAAACGTCTTGTAGAAGCTGGGGTTCAGGAGTTATTGGTTATTTCTCAGGATACCGCGGCGTATGGTGTTGATGTAAAACACAAACTGGATTTTTGGAATGGTCAACCGGTTAAAACCTCGATGACCGGCCTGGTAAAGGCATTGGGCGATATGGGGGTTTGGGTCAGGTTGCATTATGTTTATCCCTATCCGAACGTTGAGGAAGTGATTCCTTTAATGGCCGAGGGTAAGGTTTTGCCTTATTTGGATATGCCTTTGCAACATGCCGATCCGCGTGTGCTTAAAGCGATGCGTCGTCCAGGAAATATTGACAAACAATTGGAACGGATTCAGCAATGGCGTCAACAGGTGCCGGATTTGACCTTGCGTTCGACTTTTATTGTTGGTTTTCCCGGTGAAACCGAAGAGGAATTTCAGCGCTTATTGGACTTTTTGGAGCAAGCTCAACTTGACCGAGTAGGTTGTTTTCAATATTCACCGGTTGAGGGTGCGGCAGCGAACGCGATTGCGGAGCCAGTACCGGATGAGGTTAAGCAAGATCGCTATGATCGTTTTATGCAAACTCAGCAAGCAATCAGCGCTAAAAAAATGCAGGCCAAAATTGGCAAGCGGATGATGGTATTGGTGGATGAGGTAGACGATGAGGGGGCAATTGCACGTTCAGCGGCAGATGCCCCTGAAATTGACGGCATGGTGTTTATCCCTGAAGGTGATGGCTTGCAGCCGGGCGACATGCTTGAAGTTGAAATCTTTGCTGCTGATGAATATGATTTGTGGGCTCAACCGGTTTTAGCCGATGATTAGGCTTGTTATTCGATAAATTAAAACACAAAGTGTATAAAATATTTTCATGGCAATTGCCGATTAGTATTGAGTCAATATCCTTTATACTCCTTGGGTTAATCGTTAACCGATAAAGGGAGTGTAAAGCCGATGAGACAAATTACCGTTTTAATGATTGGGTTAGGTCGTATTGGGGGCAAGTTCTACCAGCAGTTTTCAGGCATTGACGAAAGTCGAGTGAAAATTATTGCAGTGAGTGAGCCTAACCTTGCTAATCCGTTGCTTAAGGACTGCGAACGAAGGGGCATTCCTAACTTTCCTAACTATGAACAGGTAATCCGTGATTTTGGCGCTAAGATCGATATTATTATGGATACCTCGAACCGTCCTGAGTTAAAACTTTCCGTTCGTAAGCTATTGCAAGAAACCAATAATCAGCATACGGTGCTAGTGCCTATGATCGTTGATTATTTGATGTGGTATATGTTGCAAGATGCCGAAATCCTTCCTCAAGCACATCACGAAAGTATCGGATACTAGTCATTAGGTGCTGCGTTCAACCTCACAACTGCGAGCTATTCGCAGTTGACTTATGATCCTTTCAAATTCCCTTTCCAAATGGTCATTTCCTAGAAGGTGATCGGTTATACTTTGACATCCTATAACTGATGTAAAGCGCGTTTAAGCTAAGGAAAATAAAAGTATATGAATATATTAGCCATTGAGACTTCGACGGCTCACTGTAGCGTGAGTATTCAGGGAAAAGATATTAATTACCATGAAGACCGTGCAGCGCCACAAAAACATGCTGAACTTATCTTGCCGATGATAGAAAAAGCAATGCAAGAAACCGGGGTGAATTCAAGTCAACTCGATCTTTTGGCTTTTGGTGAGGGTCCCGGAGCTTTTACCGGGCTGCGGATTGCTGCGGGCGTAATTCAGGGGTTAGCATTAGGCTGGGATAAACCCGTTGTGGCAATTTCTTCGCTTGAAGCCTTGGCATACCAAGGTTTTAAACATTTAGGTAAGCAGGCCTGGTTAGCTTGTCTTGATGCACGGATGGGAGAAGTGTACACTCAGTTTTGTGAATTTAGCCAACAAGGCGACTTACTTAATAGTTCCACAGCCTCGTTAGTTAAAGCAGATAGCCTGTCCACGTTAAGTTTTAAAAACGGGATTGGTGATATTGAAGCTAGCTATCCGGAACAAATCCAAAAATTTGAAACCTGGTTAACGGCGGTGCCCGTTGCTTTTGCAATAGCTGAACTAGCCGCTCAAAAAGCAGCGAGTGCCGCTGATTTGAGCCAACAAGTACCACAACCCGTTTATTTGAGGGCATCGGTCAGTTAATCGGATGACTTGGTTTGTATTGGTGTGCTTATAAATTAAGCAATGCTTATCAGGCTAAAGACTTTATTGAAGTTTTTATGAAACCCCCATTGTTTCTAACAATCTTATCCACAGATAATGTGTAAAAGGAAGGACTATGCAACACTACCAAAATATACTGGCAGCCGTTGATTTTTCAGCGCACAGTCAACAAGCTTTAGTCAGAGCAAAAGAGATGGCAGAGCTGCATTCTGCAAAGCTTAAGGTGATTCATGTCACTGAACTCCCCAGCTATCCTGTACTTGAAGATATTGCGATCACCGGTTTGCCTGGAATTTGGGGAGATGATTTAGCTGATAAATTACACCAGGTATCCCAAACTAAATTAAACAAGTTGGTTCAGGCTGTTGGTATTGATCCAATTTGCTGTGAGGTTGTTGTCGGCATTGCTAAGCAAGATATTGTTAAACAGGCCGAACTTGTAAATGCTGACCTGATTATTATTGGTCGTCGCGGCTTGTCTGTCATTCAAAGACTAATTGGTTCGACAGCCGATGCTGTTCTACACCAAGCTCACTGTGATGTATTGGCCGTGAATTTAGGAGAAGATTAATGTCATCTAGGCTTTTTATTGCGCTATTCAGCTTTTTTATCTTTTTTTCATTTTCAAAATATAGCGTGGCACAGCCGTTTTCTGTTGGCCAAACGGTATTTGTTGGTATCCCATCGGTTAACATTCGTGATGATGCTTTTATTATTGGTCAAATAACCCGTGTTACTGAGGCAGGTGATTATCAGATCAAGGTCGAAGAATATGTTGAAGGGCACGACTATGGCGCTTTCTGCACACCGGTTGCGGTTAGTCCAGGCAGTTCTGAATATGGCGATGGTTGGGAAGTTTGGCAGGATACGCGGAGCCTTAGACAACAGAATCTTGAATATATCGTTGCTGCGCAGAATGTAATGCCTTACCGAGCTGGGCAATATCACTATATTGAACGTAATAATACCTGGGTAGTTTATGGTCGTTGGTTGTCTGATGCACCAATATTAGCACCGGAACGTATTGAGAGAGCAATCAATGGATTAGAACCGATTGGTTTGACGGGAATGGAGCCGTCGTTAAGACTGGTTATCGATCATCGCTTAGCTTTTTATGAGCAGGGTTGGGGACGCCCTTACTGGCCTTATGAAACTATAGCGCCGATTAATGATTTACTAGATAAAGTGTTAGTTACTTTCGATCAAAACCCAGCTTTAGAAGCCTTGTGGCGTTCAAAAAAGCGTGACCAAAAACAGCTAATGACCGATGTAGAAACCTTCTTTTTAATCGCGACCCTAGACAAGATAGTTAAAGATAGTTATTACCAGCTTTATGAGAATTTAGACAAGGCAGATTCGCAACAGGTTTTGGAGTTAGTGGCCAAGCTTAAAAAACTGGGTTATGAAAAAAGGAGTTAAAAAAAGCCGACTTTTAGGTCGGCTTTTTTATAGTTGGTTGCGTTTATTGTCGTCATCCTTAGTGTTTCTGAAAAACAAATATACACCGTAGATGACTAAACCGACTATTAATACCGCAACACTGGTAAAGCCAAGCATTAATAGTAGAGCATCCACAACCTTGTCTGTAGTGATAGAATGCATTTAAATTATCCATTTATTTTTGTAGCGTATCATTCTACAATAAAACAATAATTATGCGTTATAAACATTGAGAAAACCTATGGCAAAAACGATATCGGAACTAGAACAAGAGCGTGCAAAGTTACTTGAAGCGATCGAAGCTCAGGCTAATCAGTTATCCAAACAACGTGGCACTTCTACAAATGAAGCCAGGCCTCACACATTAAATGATTGGTTAAATGCCGCTGAACAAGTCGTGCCTTCAAAAAAAGAACCTAGCATAAACTATGACGATGACTACAGTGCATTAGTTAAGACACGCACATCCAAGCCATTTATTGATGACTCGTTTTCAACTGAAACCTTTTCAGAGCCGAGTGTTACCTTATCTCAAGCCGCCGCACCCGTTGTTCAGCAGGCGAAAACAAAACCCACTAGCTCATCCGTTCAGGCACAACAGGCCACTCATGCCAAAAAAGCATCGGTATTTGGTGTTGTAATTATGCTTTCACTTCTTCTAACGGTATTGGGTGTTATTTATGTGGCTTATAATGCAGTTCAACGTGATTTACAGCAGTTAGCAACGATTCATAGCGAAATAATTGGAGATATGGCCTTATTGGAACAGCAGGTTGTATCCTTAAGAGAGCAGGTTGAAAAGGGAGGGGATCCCGAGTTATTTGATCAGTTTATTGATCGAATTGATTCACTTGGACAGCAATTGAATGGACTTCAACAGATTCAACAAACGCAAACTCAGCAGGTGCAAGATAACCTAAATATTAATGAGCTTGTAACTGATTTGGAAAATCAAATACAGGCGCGCCTGGATAGTATGTTAAGCCAATGGAAATCGGTTGACACAAATACGGCCCAGCTGGAGGTTTCCGATGGGACGTTGGTTAGAGAAATGCAGATTGAATCAGTTATTGCTGAACCAACACCTCCAGCAGTTCCCCGTGTTGAGCAGAAGGTGGTACGTTTGGTTGAAGCCAAAAAACCTCAGGATCTAGATGTTAATTGGCTTTTACAACAACCAGCGGAACACTTTTTACTTCAATTGGCTTCAATGCCTGAACGCTCCGGTGTAGAAAAGGTCATGGCTGACAAACGTGTTCAGGGAGGCAGAATTATTCCGCAGCTTAGAGATGGCAGAAAAAGCTATGTATTAGTTGTCGGCGGCTACCAAGGCCGTGCAGAAGCCAATCAAAAAGCGATAGAGCTGAAAGAGGCTACCGGTATTTCACCTTGGGTTCGCCGAGTTCGTGACCTAAGTAGTCGGGTTGAATAAAGCCATTTCCAATTTGATACTGACACCTTGAAGATCATCCCAGTTTTGAGCTGTTAGCCTTGCATGGTGATGGTCTGCGATCAATCTCGCTAAATAAAGGCCAAGTCCTAAATGAGTCGCTTGGCCAAAATGTTTAGGTCTGACAGAGATCATCCCTTCAAATATTTCTTGTTCCAGGCCACTTGGAAGTTTTGGGCCGGCATTATCAATTTTAAATTCTATATGTGTTGAAGATTGGCTTAAGGTGATCGTTATAGGTTTTGAAAAATCGTTAAACTCCAAAGCGTTATCGATTAATTTATCGAACAGTTGTTCCATCAAAAATCCATCGGCTGCGATCGTTAGGTTATCGTGTTGTAGGTGGTTTTTTAAAACCACCAGGCCTGGTGGTTGACTGTCCACTATACCCTGAAAATAAGCGACTAAACGCTGACAAGTGATCGGTTTTAAGTCTTGCTCGCTGAGGCTTTGTTCTAAACTGGATGCTTCGGTCAATAAATCAATAATATGTTTAAGTTGATTAAGTGTCGCTTGTGCTTGAATAAGTTTAGGTTGCTCAGGCATCTGCATTAACAGCAATTCAATATTTGCGTTAAGTCGATTGATTGGGTTGTGGAGTTCGTGCCGAAGTGTACGAGGGAGCTGTTTAAGATAACGTTCGTAACTGGCTATTTTTTCAAGCATTTCAATAATTCGCTTTCTAAGATCGGTAACTTCATCTTGAATAGTTTCTGCGTAGTCGAGTTTATTGATTTGTAGCTTTTTTGTATCATTAAAGCTGTTTTTAACGTCTTCACTGAGTCTGATGATTCGACTCGATAAGGTTTGCGCATAGAAAAGAATGCCCATTAACACAAGGGTCATAAAGAGTGTGGTTAACCCAATTAAATGATAAAAACTTTTTAGGCTTTGCTGAAATAGCTTCTCCAAACCCTGTTCAAAAACCACCGCACCAATAATCGCATTTTGACTGTAAAGTGGGCTGGCTGACATAAGACTTACCGCCTTTCCTTGGTCATTGGTTCGATATTGTTGCCCGGTTTTTCCCGAAAGTGCTAACTCGATGACCGCCTGCTCAGGATGGCGTGTCTGTGGGTAGGGGTAGGGGATCGGGCTTGTTAATTTGCTGACCAGTTGCAGACCGGCAAAGCCAATCCACTCTAAAACAGAGCGTTCGATTTTCAGTTCAGTGTTAAGGTGACCCATGACATAGGTGGTTTGACCCTGGTGATTTACAAGCCAGATAGCACTGTTATCCAGGTCAAGATGGGCAAGAATTTGTCCAGTTTCACTAGTTTGTCCCCATAGTTCGGGTCTTGTTTCAAGAATAAGTGCTAAATTTTGAACGGTATGTTGATGTAAAGTGGCTTGATGGCTGAGCAACAAGTGTTGTAGGTCAAGAGCCAGTCGATAGGCAAGCAAAGGGAGAAAAATTAACAAAAGAAAAAACAAAATGAGTCTGCGTTTAATCGTAAAACGAATCCAATTGGGTCTGGGCGTGGGATAAGGACGACGCATTTATTTTTTGGGAGATTGCCAGCTATAACCCCGGCCGTAAACATTATGGATTAAGTCAAAATCCGGCGTAATTTTTTTAAATGCTTGGCGAAGACGACAAATATGGGTGTTGATGGTGTTCCGCTCTACCACACCCTGAGTTGCAGCTTGAAGGTCTTGGTAACTGATAACACTACCTATTGAATGGGTTGCGAACTGCTCAAGCATTTCAAATTCAGTTACTGTTAAGTTTAATGGTTTTTGATGCCAACTGGCCTTAAAGGTCTGAGGGTCTAACATCAGGTTTTCAATAAATGTAGTTTTATTGTTCAGGGTTGGTGCGTTTTGAGTTAATCGAAGAAGGTTGGTTACTTTTCGTTTTAAAACCGCTAGGCTGATGGGTTTAGGCAGGTAATCAATCGCACCAAGGTCATGGCCGGCTACTATGTCAAATTCAGATTGACGTTCAGACAAGAAAATAATAGGAATAGGGCGTTGATAAGTCTGCAAATGCCGAGCAAGATCAAAGCCACCATCCATTTCATCGCCCAAGATAATATCTGAGATCAGCAAGTCTGGAAGTTGCTGATCGAGTCGGCTCTGCGCTTGTGGACGTAAACCGAAAGCCTCGATAAGCAGATCTTTAGATTCAAGGGCTTCAAGGATGTTAGCCCTTTGCTCCGGGTCATCCTCGACAAGCATGACGCGATATGACTGATCCATATTCTAATCAAGATTCGCTATTTAACGTGATGAAAGTCAAGAATTTGCATGTTCATAATCAATCCCGCATCTTGAATTGGTAAAACAATCGCATCTTCGTCGGATTCGTTGTGGTGCGAGTGCCACCAGCCCGGGGGGGTTATAAACACTGAACCAGCGACCCATTGGGCTTTTATAGGGTCAATAATTTGACCTTGATCGTCAATTTCTTTGCCAATCATCGTATAGGTGTTGTTACCAGCAGACACGCAATAGTCGATCGCGATAGAATTATGACGGTGAGGTTTTTGCACTATGCCTTTAGGCAAAACATTATAAAGCGACCATAGCGTATGGGTTAGCGTCATGGTAAGAGGGAAGTTTGGATTTGATAGCAAAATTCCGGTTCTGTTTCTACCTTCACCTTGAGCACGGACGTCGGCTAATTCCTTTTCCAACCGCTCTTTGGTGTAAAGCACGGGCGTAAAGCGTTGCTCACTCGGTATAACGCCAAGATAGTTTAGCAGTGGGGCATCGGAAACCCAATAAAGCGCGGCATCCTCAGTAGCACTATGTAGTGCATCCGGAACGGCGGGCAGGGTAAACAAATCGCCTTGTTTCCACTCAATCGTGCCCTGTTGCATTTGGGTGCGACCTTTGCCGTGAATAACATAAAACATTTGAGAGGTCGCTTTTTCATCGGTACGCAGACTGCTCCCTTCGCAAATGCGAATAAAGTTAGCCATAAGGTTAGGCGTGGTACAGGGATAGTTTGATTTTAACTGAGATGATAAGTCAAACGGAATTACGCGCGTTGCGCCTTCGGCATATAGACTATTTGGAAAACATTCGACACCGATTTTTGGCATAGGCGGGTTAACCGCTGACATATACTCTTTAAATTCTGCCTGGGCTTCCCATTGTTGGGCAACCTGTTGTCTTTGTTCTATGGCGGGTCTTTCTATCATTGTGGGTTACCTATCTACTGACTTTAGGATTGAGTTTAACGAAAACGGTTTATTTTTTTGCGCTCGCTTGACGAAGGAATACCTAGGGCTTCACGATACTTTGCGATTGTACGGCGTGCAATATTGATGTCTTTTTCTTCAAGTAATTGCATGAGTTTATTATCGCTTAATGGCTTACTGCTGTCTTCATTGTCAACCAATTCCTTGATGTGAGCTTTAATGGCGACAGCAGACTGGTCTTCACTACCATGCTGACTAATGCCGCTTGAGAAAAAGTATTTTAATTCAAAAGTACCGCGAGGTGTTTGCATATATTTTTGGCTGGTTGCCCTTGATATTGTTGACTCGTGAAGATCTAAAGCTTCAGCCACTTCACGCAGAACTAAAGGCTGCATTGCCTGTTCTCCTTCTTCAAAAAAGCGATATTGCTTTTCAATAATATAACGCCCAACACGAAGCAGGGTTTCACCACGGCTATGAACACTTTTTATTAAGCCGCGAGCCTCAGCCAGTTGCTCTTTTATTTTCCTCGCTTGTTCAGAATTATCAAGTTGATTAGCCATATCAATATAGCTGGCATTAACCGTTAAACGTGGAAAAGCATCGGTGTTTAATTCGACTAACCAGCCTTGACGACTGCGAGTTAGGCGAAGATCAGGAATAACTATGTCAGGCTGCGTAGCAGAAAATTCACGACCAGGCCTGGGGTTGAGAGATTGAATCAGCTTAAGCAGTCGATCTAACTCCAATTCATCCAAACCATACATTTTCATAATGCGTTTGTGATCATGGTAGGACAACCAGTCAAAATGCTCGTTTAATAATTGAATGGCGGTTATTTTATAAGGTGAGTTGGGTAGATTTTTTAGTTGCAATAACAAGCATTCTTGTACGTTCCTCGCCGCAACACCAGAGGGTTCAAATTGCTGAATGCATTTTAATACCGATTCAAGTCGCGCTAAATCCAGGTCTAGAGATTCATTATCGTTAATCGCCTCTAAAATGTCGGTTAACTCTGCTTGAAGATAGCCTTCGTCATTTATTTCATCAATAAGATAGGACGCGATGATTTCGTCCGACTCTGAGGGCCAGACATAGGTATCGGCCTGCCAGTTTAAATGATCATGTAAGCTTTTCTGTTCAGCGGTATAGTTTTCGGCAGCGGTGTATTCGTCGGGATCTTGGTGCGAAGTTTGGCTTGTAGCACCAACTTGCCGATCACTGTAGAGTTCTTCAGATGAGTATTCCGAACTATAAGCTTCGTCATGATGAGACAGATCATTGTTGATATCAATTTCTTTTAGTGTGTCCGCATCGAACTCATAGTCTTTTTCAGCCGCCTCAAGTGCATTTAGCTCATTGTCGGCTTCAAGGTCAGTATCATCAGACAAAAGCTCGTCTTCAATTTCAAGCATAAAGTTAGTTTCAAGCGTTGCTTCGATCGTCTGCTGAACTTCCAGTGCAGAATACTGTAATATTTTTATTGATTGTTGCAACTGAGGGGTCAACTTAAGTTGTTGCCCCATGTTTATTTGTAAACCTGGCATGATCGCCATCTACAAACACTCCTCGAAGATATCTATTAATTTATTTAATGTCAAATTGGCTCTGTTTTGATCCCCAAAGCGCTTGGTTATGGCTATAATAATCCAAAATATGTCAAAACGGTAATAAAACAATGGGTCTTGGCATAGAATTTGGTTTAATTTTTTTGGAGGAGTTTATATGACTATAAAAGCAGACGCGCAGCAGATTATTAATGACCTACCGGATGATGCTACCTGGGATGACCTAGTCAAAGAGCTTATTCGCCAACGTAAAATTACAACCGGATTAAAAGACCACGAAATTCATTCTAACGATGAGTTGACAGATGCCGACCTCAACGCAATTATGGCACGGCTGCATTCAAGCCATTCAAGACCTGATGACATGCGTAACACCAAAACCTATAAACCGGGCAATGCGACCACATTAGGTATGGTGGCGGGTATCGTCGCAATCGTATTCGCTTTTGTTATCCCGCCTATCTCATGGTTAGGTGCGGCGATAGCCGTAGTTGCTGGTGGTATAGGGCTTTCTCGAAAAGAAGAAAAAGCGTGGATTCCACTATTGCTTGCGTTTGTTGCAGTATTCTCATTTTTCATTGCACTTGGCGGCTAATTAATTAAATACATTATCGCTAGCTGATCAAGAAACCAGTTTGACAGCTAGCTCTACCAAATGTTTGGATTCTCTTGATTTTTTAGTAGTTGATTTAAGTAATTGTGATGCTCGTTGATTTCATGCTGGTTGGCATGAATAATACGAATAGGCTTACGATTTGTTAAATTAGACTTGCTAATCCTGTCTTTCTTTTCCGTGTTGTCTGTACTTAAGCTTAATTTAACCTGACCGCCGGTCATCATTAAATATACGTCTGCCAAAATTTCCGAGTCAAGTAAGGCGCCATGCAAGGTTCGCCCTGAGTTATCGACTCCTAAGCGTTTGCATAACGCATCTAAAGAATTACGCTGTCCCGGATAGGTTTTGCGCGCCATCTTTAAGCTATCGGTTATTTTGCAGTGATCTTCAAGCTTGCCCCAAGGGTTTTTAGGTAATTGTGACAGTTCGTGATTAATAAACCCTACGTCAAACGGTGCATTGTGAATAATTAATTCCGCACCGCTTACAAACGCCATAAACGCCTCAACCACGTCTGCAAACACCGGCTTGTCTTGAAGGAATTCGTTGGTAATACCATGAACCTCAATCGCTTCCTGTTCGATTTCGCGCTCAGGGCGAATGTATTGATGGTAGTGTTGATTCGTTAGTTTGCGCTCAACCAGCTCAACACAGCCAATTTCAATAATCCGATGACCCTGTTTGGGGTCAATGCCGGTGGTTTCAGTATCGAGGATTATCTGACGCATCGCTTTCTCACATGGGTTAAAATAGCGATCATTTTAACATTGATATTAAATCAGAGGGCAGCACAATGCGCGTAAAAAATGGAGCAAAGGTCACGTTTCACTATGAGTTAAAGGGTGATGACGGCAAACTATTGGATTCTACCTATGGGATTGCGCCTGTAGTCTATATTCACGGTGAAGAGGAAATTATTGAAGGCTTGGAAGACTTTCTTGATGGTGAAGAAGCCGGGTTTGAAGCTAAAGTAACGATTGAGCCGGAAAAAGGCTATGGTTATGAAGCTGATGACTTATTAGTGGTGGCTAGCCCGGAGAACTTTGATGATAATGTCGATTTAGTTGAAGGTAATGTGGTTGAAACCGAAGACCCAGATGGTAACCCGATTAACTTCCGTATCACTAAAATTGTTGGCGATAAGGTTTATTTAGATGGCAATCACCCATTGGCCGGCAAACGCTTACATTATAAAGTTGAAATTCTATCCGTTGAATAGGAGAAGTTATGTTCCAGATTCAAGAGATTGACCCCAAGGTTTATCGTACCAATACCCGTAATGCCACTTTGCGTATTATGGGATTGTTTGTTGTGGTTGGCTTTGCTAGTTCTTACGGTTTTTACAGTTTGTTTGATGATCCGGTAAATCCACTAACCTTGCAAATCATGGGGGCTATGATGGGCTTGGCTTTGGTATTTTGGATTACTGCCAAATATTTTAAAGACAAACCTTGGATGGCTGAGGCGATGTATGGCTGGAAATTAAAGCGTAGTTTAATGCACTTGACGAATGCCATGCGCCAACTGCAAGAAAAAGTAGATGCGAATGATGTTGAGGCGATGAAACTGATGCGTTTTTATCACCTCGGCATTACCCAAATGTACACCTTGGAACAAAATACCAGTGGATTGATTGATCTAAAAGTCGAACGCGATGCGCTTGAAGCCAGAATGCAGGCTATGGGCATCGATACCGAACAAAAAAGCTTTGACCTAGCTAAGCTAAAAGCTGTTATCGGTGATGAGTTAGCAGCGAAATGAATAAGGTTATCGTTGTCAGCAACCTTGAGCGCTCTAAGAAGTTAGGTGTTCGTTTAAGCAAAGCTAAAATACAGCTGGCGGCGATTATGCCGCTCGATATCAAAAGTTTTGACCCTGATAAGTTTGATGATCAACTTTTGCTGCAGCTTGACGGGTTTCGTGCAAGGTTTTCGGATTATCAAGATCTGCTGGGTCAAGTGATGTTTAAACTTGTTTGTCAGGTGGATCAGGACGAAACACCGGCAGTTGTTTTATCCACGCGAGAACGCCAGCAGTTGATGGCGAAAAAAAGATTAATTGACATTGAGGTTTGGCAAACCTTGCGTGAAATTCGCAACAGCTTCACGCATGATTATCCTGACCAGCATGAAGAAAAAGCCATGATATTAAACCAGGCCTGGTTGGCGGTGGACAGCCTGTTAGCGATGGGTCAGGCGATTGAAGCTTACCTAGAGAAGGTTGTGGCGGAATGAGGTTGAGCGTTTCTCAGCTTGAAATCATTAAGCATTTCGTTTCGAGAGTGTTTGAAAAAGAGCAGGGTTATCAATTGTGGTTGTTTGGATCGCAAATGGATGACGCTGTAAAAGGTGGAGATGTTGATCTGTGTTTGATTGCTGATATGGAGCCGGAACCTTTGTTGCAAATCAAACTACAACTGCGCCCTAAGCTTGAAGAGGCTTTAGATATTCCGGTGGATTTAGTCACCCAATCACAACAGCGTCCCATAAAGACCATCACCCAACAAGCCATTGAAAATGGCTTGCGGTTGCTGTAGTGGTGATAGCCTGTTAGTTTCGGTTAAATGCGTTTAATCTATCTAGTGATTATATTGTACAATATATTGTCATTTATTAAGTGGGATTGATAACCATGCAAGCTGTTACCTATTCTTGGGCGCGCAACCATTTAGCAGAAAGTATTAACCAGGTGTGTGATAACCATGAAGCGATGGTGATCACCAAAAAAAATGATCGTGCAGCGGTTTTGATGTCACTTGAGGACTATCAAGCGCTAGAAGAAACCGCTTACTTGCTGCGTAGCCCGAAAAATGCCAAGCGTTTAATGGATTCGATTCACGAACTTGAAAATGGACAGGGTCAAGCGCGGACATTGGTTGAATGCGATTAATATTTTCAGAGCATGCTTGGTCTGATTATCTATATTGGCAAACGCAAGACAAAAAGACCCTTAAGAAAATCAATGATCTGATTCATGAAATTCAACGAACGCCTTTTGAAGGGCGAGGTAAACCAGAACCGCTTAAACATGCATTAAGCGGTTATTGGTCGCGCCGTATTAACCAAGAGCACCGCATTGTTTACAAGCTGGTGGAGAATGATCTTCTCATTGCTCAACTTCGCCATCATTACTAAGAATAATTTTGACAGTGTGTATCTATTGGATATACGGTAGGGTGTGTGTAGCATAGGAGAGAAGAATGTTAGCAAAAGCCCCAATTAATATGCGCGTGTTACCAGAGCAAAAAGCACTGATTTCAAAAGCAGCAGAAATACTGAGTATGGATAGAACAACGTTCATTCTGAATGTGGCGTGCCGTGAAGCTGAAAATGTGTTGCTAGATCAGCGTTTATTTCTGCTCAATCAGAATGATTACAATGCGTTTGAAACCGCGTTAATGGCGACGCCAAAACCCAATGCGCTACTGAAGAAGCTGTTGTCGGAACCATCGCCTTGGCAAGCCTAATTTCCGCACCGGCGGTGTTAAGTGACCAACATGATTTAGGCTCATTTTGTTGTGGGCATGACAGGTTGGATTATTGGTTAAAAAGGGAAGCCATGCGCAACCAAAAAAATCATGGTAGTAAAACCTTTGTGATTACTTGCGCGGATCAAGTCGTTGGTTATTATGCCTTGGCCGCTGGAAGTGTGGAGCGCCAAGAGGTCAGCAAAACCAACGCTCGAAATATGCCGGATACTATTCCGGTGATTATGCTGGGGCGGTTGGCGATGGATAAAACGATGCAAGGAAAAGCACTGCTAAAGGACGCGTTATTTCGAAGCCTGAATGTCGCGAATGAAATTGCCGTTAAAGCCGCTTTGGTGCATGCCATTTATGATCAAGCGTGTAGGTTTTATCAAAATTTCGGCTTTAAACCATTACCCGGCACTGAGCGAACCCTCATGCTCCCCATCAGCCATATCCAAGCCGCGCTTTAGGTTGATTTCATAGGTTTTGCGCCTTTAGATTGGTTAATATAGATGTGTTCGCCCTGTTACCACTGGTATAGAGGGGTAGATCAATATAAGTGTGTTATACTTGTTTTATATGTATAACACGCGTTTGGGAGGTGTTTAAAATGTTAGCCGTGCGCTTGGATGCTGAAATGGAGCAGGAGTTAGATAGGTTGGCGAGAGAGACAGGACGTACTAAAACGTTTTATGTCAAAGAAGCTTTAGCACACTATTTAGCCGATATTAAAGATTATTATGATGCTCAAGATGTGCTTAACAATGTTAAGCTTGGAAAAGAAAAAGTTCATAGTTCAGCCGATGTGAGAAATACGCTTGGCCTGGACAATTGAATATACTGACACAAGCCTTAAGTCACTTAAAAAGATTGATAAAACTTGGCAAAAACGCATCCTCGACTATTTAGATAATACCGTCGCAGTGCGAGATAATCCACGCGATTATGGCAAGCCATTAGTTGGCCATTTAAGTGGTTTGTGGCGTTATCGTGTGGGTAATTATCGAGTTATCTGTCAAATCCAAGATCAAGATTTAATTATCTTAACCACCCAGATTAGCCATCGAAAAGATCTGTATCAATAAGTAGCCATGTCCTCATTTCCTAAAAACCCAGCTGAACTTTTCCCGTTGATAACACAAGCGCAAAGTCGTGATCAGTTTCGATTAAAACGCGATTTAAAGCGCCTAAACCTCAGTGCAGACACCGAGCAAGACAAGCAGGCCTGGTTGCGTTGGTGTGAAAGATTGCAGCAATCGTTGGATAAGGTGCAAGCACGCAAAGCCTTGGTGCCGACCATCCATTATGATGCCGCTTTACCGGTAGTGGGGCGGCGTGATGAGTTATTGGATTTGATTAAAAACCATCAAGTGGTGGTGATTGCCGGGGAAACCGGTTCGGGCAAAACCACCCAGATTCCGAAGCTGTGTTTAGAAGCCGGGCGCGGTGTGATGGGGCGCATTGGTTGTACGCAACCGCGACGTTTGGCGGCGCGCAGTGTGGCGGAACGTTTGGCAGAAGAACTCGGTTCGAGCTTGGGTGAGTTGGTCGGTTATCAAGTCCGTTTTCATGATCAGGTACACGAAACCAGTTTAATCAAAGTGATGACCGACGGGATTTTATTGGCGGAAATTCAAAACGACCGTTTTCTCAGTCAATACGATACGATTATTATCGACGAGGCGCACGAGCGCAGTGTCAATATTGATTTTCTGCTTGGCATACTTAAACAGCTGCTGCCCAAACGCCCGGATTTAAAGGTGATTATCACCTCGGCGACCATTGATACCGCACGCTTTGCCGAGCATTTCAAACAACCCGGTCGGGTGGTGCCGATTGTCGAGGTGTCTGGGCGCACCTATCCGGTAGAAGTGCGCTATCGCCCGCTGGGTCAGGTCGAAATGGACGACGGCACGGTGATTGAGCAGGATTTAACCGATGGCATTATCGAGGCGTTGGACGAATTGGCGACGCATGATCCGTTTGGCGATGTGCTGGTGTTTCAAATCGGCGAACGCGATATCAAAGAAACCGCCGAGGCACTACGCAAACAGAATTTAAAAAACACCGAAGTCATTCCGCTTTATGCCCGTTTGTCGATGAGCGAGCAAAACAAGGTGTTCCAAACCTCCAACAAGCGCCGAATTATTCTGTCCACCAACGTCGCCGAAACCTCCCTGACAGTGCCGGGCATTCGTTATGTAATTGATCCTGGCCTGGTGCGCATCAGCCGTTATAGTGTGCGCTCGAAAGTCCAGCGACTGCCGGTTGAAAAAATCTCGCAAGCCTCGGCCAATCAGCGTAAAGGGCGGTGTGGACGGGTCGCGGACGGTATTTGTATTCGCTTGTATTCCGAAGAAGATTTTAACGCGCGCCCTGAATTTACCGACCCGGAAATTCACCGCACCTCGTTATCGTCGGTGTTATTGAATATGGCGCAGCTTAAACTCGGCAAGGTGCAAAACTTTCCGTTTATTGAGCCGCCGGAAGAAAAAGCCGTCAATGACGGTTATCGCCAACTGATTGAAATTGGCGCGTTGGATAACAACAAACAACTGACCGCCGCCGGGCGTGATTTAGCGCGCTTACCGCTTGAACCGCGCATTGCCAAAATGGTATTGGAAGCGGAAAAAAACAACGTATTGGCCGAGGTGTTGATTATTGCCGCCGCCATCAGTATTCAAGACCCGCGAGACATTAATGAACAAACCATGCAGGCTGCGCGAACCAAGCACAAACAATGGGAAGACCCGCGCTCAGACTTTTTGTTTTTCCTCAATTTGTGGCGGTTTTATGAATACCAAGCGCGTCACCTCAGTCAAAACAAACTGCGCAAACTCTGTAAAACCAATTACCTGTCGTATTTACGTTTGCGCGAATGGCATGATTTATTTCACCAGCTTAAAGTCAGCTTAAAGTCGATTGGCTTAAAAGTCGGTGAACTGCATTTGTATGAAGAAGTCACTGAAAATGGCCAAACCCTTGAACGGCTGAGTGATTTGCATAGCATCAATCTGCATCGATCGCTACTAGCAGGCCTGCTTGGGCAGATTATGATGCGTGATGACGCGCAGGGCTATCTGGGTGCACGCGGTACCAAGCTGTTTATTCATCCCAGCTCGGTGTTGTTTAAACGCAAACCCAAATGGTTGATGTCGGCTGAAATGGTCGAAACCAGCAAGCTTTACGCGCGTACCAATGCCGAAATTGATGTGCGCTGGGTCGAAGATTGTGCGCCGCATCTTATAAAACGCAGTTATGCGGACCCGCACTGGCAGAAAAAAATCGGCCAGGTCGGGGCCTATGAATCGGTTACCCTCTATGGTTTGCCGATAGTCAGCCGTCGTGTTTGCAACTACGGGCCGATTAACCCAAAAGACGCGCGTGGTATTTTTATTCGTGCTTTGGCGCAACAAGAGGTGAACACCCGTGCCGTCTTTTACCAACACAATCTCAAGCTGATTGAAAATATTGAGCGCTACGAAAGTAAACTGCGTCGGCCGGATTTATTGGTGGACGAGCAGGTGTTGCAAGACTTTTACGCTGCACGGATTCCTGAGCATATATATAACAAACCGGCGTTAGAAAGTTGGATTAAAAAAGCCGATAAAAAGCAACAAGAGGCATTAAAACTGACTGAGTCTGATTTATTAAAACAGGATTTAGACCGTCAGTATGAGCGCGATTTTCCAGATCAAATTCAACTCAGCCAGCGCATCCCATTGCAACTGGATTACCGTTTTGAGCCAGGCAAACAACAAGATGGTGTGGTGTTTAAAATTCCATTAGCGGGTCTGAATTTGGTGAATGACAGCCAGTTTGAATGGCTTACGCCCGGGTTTATTAAAGAAAAAATTGTATTTTATATCAAGGCCTTGCCAAAACAACTTCGCAAACAATTTGTACCTGCGCCGGCGGTGGCCGATCAGGTCTCAAAACAAATCAGTGCCGAGCAAGGCGAGTTTACGCCGCAACTGATTCAAGCACTCAATCGCAGCGCACAGCACAAAATCGGTCTCGATGATTTTAACGCGGTCAGTTTGCCTGCCCACCTATTGCCCTGGTATCAACTGCTGGATGACAAAGGTAAACTGATTGCCGAAAGTGCCGATCTGGCCGAACTCAAACGACGTT